>JBEIOU010000009.1:0-98280 GCA_040377425.1 Micavibrio sp.
GAGACCACACCCTTGTTACCGTGGCGACCGGCCATTTTATCACCGGGCTGCAGCTTGCGCTTGACGGCGATGAAAACTTTGACGGTTTTCATCACGCCCGGCAGCAGTTCATCACCGCGCTGCAGTTTTTCGACTTTGTTTTCGAAACGCTGGTTGAGGTCTTCGATCGCGCGGTCAAACGTCTGGCCCATGCTTTCGATGTCGGACATGGTTTTTTCGTCTTCGACAACGATGTCGCGCCATTCAGCCTTGCGTACCGGCTCCAGCAGTTCTGCCGTCAGCTTGTCGCCTTTTTTGATACCGTCAACAGGCTTCGCAACCGTTTTGCCGATCAGCACTTCTTTCACGCGGTTGTAGAAACCACGCTCGTAAATGCGGCGTTCGTCGTCACGGTCTTTTGCAAGACGTTCGATTTCAGCGCGTTCGATCGACAGCGCACGCTGGTCTTTATCCACGCCGCGGCGGGAGAAGACGCGTACGTCAACGATCGTACCGTTGATACCGGGCGGCACGCGCAAAGACGTGTCTTTTACGTCGGACGCTTTTTCACCGAAGATCGCGCGCAGAAGCTTTTCTTCCGGCGTCATCGGCGATTCACCTTTCGGCGTGACTTTACCAACGAGGATGTCGCCGGCTTTCACTTCCGCACCGATGTAAACGATACCCGCTTCATCAAGATGCTTCAGGCCTTCTTCACCGACGTTCGGAATGTCGCGGGTGATTTCTTCCTGACCCAGCTTCGTGTCGCGTGCCATGACGTCGAATTCATCGATATGGATTGACGTGAAAACGTCGTCCGATGCGATGCGTTCGGAAATCAGGATCGAGTCCTCGAAGTTGTAGCCGTTCCAGGGCATGAACGCGACCAGCACGTTACGGCCGAGAGCGAGTTCACCCAGTTCCGTCGACGGGCCGTCACCGATGATGTCGCCAGCTTCGATACGGTCGCCTACTTTCACCAGCGGGCGCTGCGTGATGCAGGTCGACTGGTTGGAGCGGGAGAACTTTTTCAGTTTGTAGATATCAACCGTCGATTTGCTGCTGTCTTTTTCTTCCGTCGCGTGAATAACGATACGGTCAGCATCCACCTGGTTCACAACGCCGGAGCGTACAGCCGTGATGGCCGCGCCGGAGTCACGCGCCACAGCGCCTTCCATACCGGTGCCCACCAGCGGCGCATCGCTGCGCAGCAGCGGCACGGCCTGACGTTGCATGTTGGAGCCCATCAGCGCACGGTTCGCGTCGTCGTTCTCGAGGAACGGGATCAGCGCCGCGGCAACCGATACGATCTGTTTCGGCGAAACGTCGATCAGGTCGATCTGGTCTTTGGGCGACAGGATGTAATCGCCACCTTTGCGGCAAGAAACGAGGTCGCTTACGAACTCGCCTTTTTCCGTCAGTTCGGCGTTCGCCTGGGCGATCGTGTATTTGCCCTCTTCCATGGCCGACATGTAGATGACTTCGTCGGTGACTTTGCCATTCACGATCTTGCGGTACGGAGATTCGATGAAGCCGTACTGGTTGATGCGGGCATACGTGGACAGCGAGTTGATCAGACCGATGTTCGGACCTTCAGGGGTTTCAATCGGGCAGATACGGCCATAGTGCGTCGGGTGAACGTCGCGGACTTCGAAGCCAGCGCGTTCGCGCGTCAGACCGCCTGGGCCCAGCGCCGACATACGGCGTTTGTGCGTAATTTCGGACAGCGGGTTCGTCTGGTCCATGAACTGCGACAGCTGCGAAGAGCCGAAGAATTCACGTACAGCGGCCGCAGCCGGTTTCGCGTTGATAAGATCATGCGGCATCGCCGTGTCGATATCAACCGACGACATACGTTCGCGGATCGCACGTTCCATACGCATCAGGCCAACGCGGCACTGGTTTTCCATCAGTTCACCCACCGAACGAACGCGGCGGTTGCCCAGGTGGTCAATGTCGTCAACTTCGCCGCGGCCGTCTTTCAGGTCGACGAGGATGTTGAGGATTTTCACGATGTCGTCTTTGCGCAGCACGCGAACCTGATCGTCCGTCTGGAAATCCAGACGTGCGTTCATTTTCACGCGGCCCACAGGCGACAGGTCCGAGCGTGCGAAATCCAAGAACAGGCCACGGAACAGCGCATCGGCAGATTCCAGTGTCGGCGGCTCGCCCGGACGCATGACGCGGTAGATATCCACCAGCGCGTCTTCGCGGTTGCGGCACTTGTCAGCTGCCATCGTGTTGCGGATGTAGGCGCCCACGTTGATGTGGTCAACAGACAGGATGTCGAGCGTCTTGAGGCCGAGCTTCTCGACTTTATCAAGACCTTTGTTATCCAGCTCGTCGCCGGCTTCAAAGCCGACTTCGCCGGTTTTTTCGTCCATGATGTTGCGGGCAACATAGGCGCCGTTCAGCTCTTCGGTCTGGATGAGGATCTCTTTCAGGCCCTCTTCTTCCAGCTTGCGTGCCTGACGTGCCGTGATTTTCGTACCAGCCGGTACTTTCACTTTGCCGCCTTTGGCGTCAACGAGGTCGTACTTCAGCTTCACGCCACGGAAACGCTCGCCCACAAAGCTGGTTTTCCAGCCTTCTTTGACTTTTTCGTAGGAAATGATGTCGTAGAAGCTGTGCAGGATGTCTTCTTTCGACAGGCCCTGGATTTTGGTCACATCCACCGGTTTGCCGGCTTTGTGCTGGCGTTCGCGGTATTTTGCGGACTCGTCGCTATCCAGCGCGAGCAGGAACGTCGTCACCGGCAGTTTGCGGCGGCGGTCAATGCGCACGTACAGAATATCTTTCGCGTCGAATTCGAAATCGAGCCAGGAACCACGGTACGGAATAACGCGCGCGGCGAACAGGTATTTGCCCGACGAATGCGATTTGCCACCGTCGTGGTCAAAGAATACGCCGGGAGAACGGTGCATCTGCGATACGATCACACGCTCCGTACCGTTCACAACGAACGTACCGTTGTCGGTCATCAGGGGCATGTCGACCATGTACACATCCTGCTCCTTGATGTCGCGGATGGTGCGCAGGCCTGAATCTTCGTCGATGTCGAACGTCGACAGACGCAGCGTCACGCGCAGCGGCGCGGCGTAGGTCATGGAGCGCTGCTGGCATTCTTCAACGTCATATTTCGGCTCTTCCAGTTCGTACTTCACGAAATCGATTTCGGCGCGGCCGGAGAAATCCTTGATCGGGAATACGCTGGAGAAAACCTCTTGCAGGCCTTCCATCAGGCGGTTTTCCGCGCGCACGTCGCGCTGCAGGAATTTTTCGTAGGAGTTGCGCTGAACTTCGATCAGGTTCGGCATTTCGCAAACTTCGGGAATTTTACCGAAGCTGCGGCGGATGCGTTTGCGTCCGGTGAAGCTCTTGCTGTCAGTGAGGGAACGGATGGATTTTTTTGCGCTCATTGTGTGTGTGCCCGTATTCTTTTTGTACGTTGCTCAACATAACCGGAGGAGAACCTCCGAAGACCCGAAGCGGAAACCAATTCAACCGAATAACCGCTTCGTTTAGATTTTTTAGTTCAGATATCTTCAGCAAAACAAAAGCGCGCATAACATCGCTGGATTTTATGCGGCTTTACGCCGCGGACTTTTGCTTGGCTCAAGATAGCAGAAGGGGCGGCAGGAAAAATTCCCTGCCGCCACGCTTCATGCAGCTTGTGCGTGCGAAGAAATCACTTCTGTGATTACTTCAGCTCGACTTTCGCGCCGACGTCTTCGAGCTTTTTCTTCAGCTCGTCAGCTTCTGCTTTGGTCGCGCCTTGCTTGATCGGCTTCGGTGCGCCTTCAACCAGATCTTTCGCTTCTTTCAGGCCCAGGCCCGTCACTTCGCGAACGATCTTGATGACTTCGATTTTCTTCTCGCCAGCAGCGGCCAGAACAACGTCGAATTCGGTTTTAGCTTCAGCAGCAGGAGCCGCGCCAACAGCAGCAACAGCTACGGGAGCAGCAGCAGAAACGCCCCACTTCTCTTCCAGCAGTTTGGACAGCTCAGCAGCTTCCAGAACGGTGAGTTTCGAGAGGTCTTCTACGAGTTTAGCTAGATCAGCCATTTTTAGTTCTCCTTAAAGGTTTTTTGTATCAAGTAGCGTTTGTATATTGGGTATCCGAAACGACTGTTTATCAGCCTTTGTCGGCATACGCCTTGAGGACACGAGCCAGCTGCGAAGCCGGTGCTTGCGACAGCGTTGCAAGGCGGGTTGCGGGCGTTTGGAAGAGCGCCAGCAGCGTTGCACGCATTTCGTCAAGCGACGGCAGTTTCGACAGTGCATCAACACCCGCAAAGTCGAGGACTTTGTCACCGAGCGCGCCACCAACAATGACCAGCTTGTCATTGGTTTTGGCAAACGTCGCGGCGATTTTGGCGGCTGCAACCGGATCAGTCGAGGTTGCAATGCCAACAGGGCCTTTCAGCATATGGCCGATACCTTCAAAGCGCGTACCTTGCAAAGCCCGCAAAACGAGGCGGTTTTTGGATACTTTGAAACTGACGCCCGCATTGCGCATTTGAACGCGCAGCTCGGATGCCTGTGCCGCCGTCAGACCCGTATTCTGGGTGATGACGATGGACTCGACGCCGACCAGCGATTCCTGCAGCTGAGCAACAGTTTCTGCTTTTTGTGTACGATCCACGGAGTTCTCCGTCTTTTAGTTATGGCGAGCTTGTCCGGTGAAGGAGCAAACACAGCCGGGATTGCACGAAGAATGCCGCATAGTGCCAAGTACCAAGTACGCGCGACATTCCGCTGTTAGTTCCGCCCCGAAGCTCAAGCCATAACAGATGACTGTTAAATTCTTGTCGACTTCGTCTGTACAGGCCCGGTCGCATCTTGCGATGGTTTCCGATTTACCCCCTTGCGGGGACCGGTAGTCTTGGACGGTAGTTCGCCCCTGCCGCACCGCCGAAACGGTGCGGCAGGGGTATTCCTTAAGCAGCCTTCGCCGTCAGGCTGGACAGGTCCAGCTTCAGGCCAGGGCCCATCGTCGAGGACAGCGCCGCTTTCTTCAGGTAGTTACCTTTAGAGTTTGCGGGCTTCGCTTTTACAACAGCGTCCATCAGGGCGCGGATGTTTTCAACGATGTGTTTATCTTCAAAGCTGGCTTTGCCCACGCCGACGTGAACAATGCCTTCTTTTTGCGCGCGGTATTCAACGGAGCCGCCTTTAGCCGCTTTAACAGCAGCCGTCACGTCCATCGTTACCGTACCCAGTTTCGGGTTCGGCATCAGGCCTTTGGGACCGAGGATCTGGCCCAGCTTACCCACAACACCCATCATGTCAGGGGTTGCGATGACGCGTTCAAACGGCATGTCGCCTTTTTGAACCATTGCTGCCAGGTCTTCGTCACCCACAACATCCGCGCCGGCTTTTTTCGCTTCTTCGGCTTTGGGGCCACGTGCGAAAACAGCAACACGAACGGTTTTACCCGTACCATGCGGCAGAACAACCATGCCGCGGACGTTCTGGTCCGACTGCTTGGTGTCGATGCCGAGGTTAACGGCCAGTTCGATGGTTTCGTCAAATTTCGCAGTTGCGTTCTTTTTCAAGAACGAAACAGCGTCTTCCAGCGTCCATACTTTGGTGGGGTCCAGTTGCTCGCGCACGGTGCGCAGGCGCTTGGTGAATTTTTGTGCGGTTTTGGTTTCTTTTTTAGCCATGATATCAGCCCTCCACCACTTCGATGCCCATAGAGCGTGCGGTACCGGCGATCGACTTCATTGCAGCTTCAACAGATGCTGCGTTCATGTCTTTCAGTTTCGCCGTTGCGATTTCACGAACCTGTGCGGTCGTTACTTTACCCACGTTCGCTTCTTTACCCGTTGCGCCCGAACCTTTTTCAAGCTTCGCCGCTTTGACGAGGTAGAAGCTCGCCGGCGGGGTCTTCATCACGAAAGTGAAAGAGCGGTCAGAGTAAACCGTGATAACGCAGGGAATCGGCATGCCGGGTTCCATGCCCTGAGTCTGGGCGTTGAAACCTTTGCAGAATTCCATGATGTTCACGCCGGCCTGGCCGAGTGCCGGACCGATCGGCGGAGAGGGGTTTGCTTTACCAGCCGGTACAACCAGCTTGATATAGCCTTGGATCTTTTTTGCCATTTCATATATCCTTGAAGATTCAAAGGGTTGTGGTACGGACGGTGATGGACTTTATCCCCATATCCTCCCACAGATTAATACCAACGAAGCCCATTCAGGCTTTCATCGGCGCGCCAATATACCGCCGAATCCCTGAAATGCAAGAAAAAACGCATTTGTTATAGAAAAAACCACCCTACCGGTGCAGGCAGATTTGATAGCTGATAAATATCCAGCGCGCTTTATGCGCCCGATATGGCCAGCACACCTATAAGCAGGACTATTTATTAGCATTCTTTTTAAAAAGCCCATAGTCACTACCAAGCTCAACTTTTTTCTCATCAAGCCATGGTAGCCACTGGTCAATCCCCCCAAGGGTCGCAGGTTCCTTTGTTCGGACAAACGCAATCGACTTCACAAAAACCCCATCTCCAAAATCCTTTTCCAAATTCGTCCAGTCAACCGAAAATCGGCTTTTGGGATCCGCTAAATCTTTAAAAGAAACAAGAGAGATCCAGCGGTACTTGTTGATCTTACTGTCTACGCTAGCGCCCCACTTGTTATCTTTCGGATTAATAGAGGTAAATGCAGTAAAAGGCTCCCACTCCCCCATCAAGAAGAACAAAACGCCTCGTTCTCCTAGGTCAACGACGAGAGCTTCCCCCTTTAGAACACGATAGCTACCAGTCCCCTGATCCGGAATAATACTACGCTCTCTATACATTGAAGCCTCGCGCACAGCGGATCCAACTTTATCCCCCTCCGGGGTAGCTATAGTGACAATAAGCTTATAATTGTACTTCGCAGAGGTCGTTATGCACGAGGCCACACAAAAACATGCAAAACAAATAAACACACTAAGTATAAATCGGTTCAATATCTCCACCCTCCTAAAAACACGAGTCGTAAAGGAAAATGATTCAGGCGGCAGATTACGCCGCGCCGCCCGCGTCTTCTTCCTCGTCACCATCGACGATTTTAACGGCACGCACTTTGTCGATACGGCGGCCGTCCATTCTTTCGACATGCAGCGCATAGCCGCACCACGGCATGCTGTCGCCCTGCTGCGGGAAACGGCCCAGCTCGTGCAGCACCAGACCGGCGATGGTTGCAAAGCGGCCATCGGGTTCGTAATCAACGTTGAGACGCGTACGCACGTCATAAATGGACGTCATGCCATCAATCAAATAACTGCCGTCTTCTTGCGGGGCGATCAGCAATTCGTCGGGCGAATCCATGTCGGGGAATTCACCGGCGATCGCTTCCAGCAGATCGACGTGCGTCACCACGCCTTCGACACTGCCGAATTCGTCAATCACGATCGCGATTTCAACGGCCTGCTTGCGGAAGATTTCGAGCAGCTCCAAAACCGATGCGCGCTTTTGCACCAGCAGCGGTTCATGCAGAATTTTCGACGTCAATGCGCGGTTATCTGTATTCAGGCACGCCACCAGAAAATCGTCGCGGCGCAGAATACCCATGACGTTGTCCATTTCACCATCCGACACCAGTATGTGCGAGCGGTTCATGGCTTTTACTTCGGCGAAGATTTCTTCGGTTGTATCCTGAATGTCGATGTATTCAAGATCCATACGCGGCGTCATGATGGTATGCACAGGGCGCGCAGACAGGTTCAGCACACCACGCAGCAAATCTTTTTCGGCATCAGACAGCACGCTGGTCTTGCCGGCTTCTTGCAACAGCACGTTGGCTTCGTGCATGTCGTCATGGCTCGCGTCAGCCGTCGGCTTCGCACCCAGCAAACGCAGGATTGCATCGGCGGTACGTGCCTTGACGTCGGTGTTGTCTTCCTTGACGCGTTTTTTCAACCGCACCTGCGCGAACTGGTTGATCGCCTCGATACCGACCGAGAAGCCGATGGCGGCATACAGATATCCTTTGGGAATTTTCGCGCCCAGACCTTCGGCCACCAGCGCAAAACCAACCATCAAAAGGAAACCAAGGCAGAGCATGACAACCGTCGGGTGCGCATTCACGAAATTCGACAGCGGACGCGCCGTCAAAATCATGATGATCATCGCAATCACAACCGCAACCACCATCATCGACAGGTGGTTGGTCATGCCCACGGCGGTAATAACAGAGTCGAGCGAGAAGACGGCATCCAGCACCAGAATTTGTGCAATCACCATCCAGAATTTGGCTTTGTATTGGCTGCCGCCTTCTTTGTGGCCCTTGCCTTCCAGCCGGCCATGAATTTCCATGGTCGCCTTGAACAGCAGGAACAAACCGCCCCCCAGCAAAATCAAATCGCGGCCGGAAAAAGGATGTTCGCCCACATGGAAAATAGGATCGGTCAGCTTGACCATCCACGAAATGGCCATCAGCAGAATAACGCGCATAACCAGCGCCAGCGTCAGACCAAGGTTACGTGCCTTGTCGCGCTGCTTTGGCGGCAATTTGTCAGCAAGAATGGCAATGAAGACAAGGTTGTCGATACCAAGAACAAGTTCAAGGAGGACAAGCGTAAGAAAACCGGCCCAGGCCGTAGGTTCAAGAACCCATGCGAAATCTAACATGTCGTTCGGCTTTCATTTAAGTGAAAGCCATAATGCCTTCCGTTTTGTTTAGACTTTTTCGACCTGGCTGAAATCCAGCTCGACCGGGGTCGAACGGCCAAAAATAGACACAAGAACTTTGAGGCGGGATTTTGCTTCGTCCACTTCCTCGACGGTGCCGTTGAAAGAATTGAACGGGCCATCGCAGACCTTGACCTGCTCGCCGATATCATAGGAAACGGACGGGCGCGGACGCTCGGCGCCATCGACCATCTGTTTCATCAGGCGCTGCGCTTCGGTTTCGGAAATCGGCTGCGGTCTGGTACCTGCGGCGCCCAAAAAGCCGGTCACCTTCGGCGTGTTTTTGACAAGGTGCCAAGCTTCGTCGTTCATGTCCATTTTTACGAGGACGTAACCGGGGAAGAATTTACGCTCGGCGTTTACTTTTTGGCCGCGGCGGACTTCGACGACTTCTTCGGTCGGCACCATCACTTCTTCGATGGATTCAGACAGGTTGCGTTTGGCGGCCGTTTCAAGAATGGACGATGCCACTTTCTTTTCGAAACCGGAATAAACGTGCAGAACGTACCAACGCTTTGCCATGATGTCTTGTGTCCTTCTCAAGTGCCTTTATTAAAATTCAAGCGCCCCTGCGGGCGGCGGCGCATCAGTGCGCCAGTTTCAGTACAAATTCAATCGACGTGGAAATGATCCAGTCCGCAAACATCAGGAACAGCGAAAACGCCACGACCATCAAAAACACCACGAATGTGGTGGTGGTGGTTTCCTTGCGCGACGGCCAGGTTACTTTTTGCGCTTCCTGACGAACTTCGCGAGAAAACTGGACGAGATTTTTCGACATAGAGCCCAAACCTTGTTCACACAGGAACACATTACCTGCGCCCCTTTTCGGGGATGTTGCCGTCCGGCGGTGTGGTCAGAGCCAAGGATGGCAGGAGCGGAGGGACTCGAACCCACAACACCCGGTTTTGGAGACCGGTACTCTACCAATTGAGCTACGCTCCTAAAGCCCTGACCTTACACGCCGTTTTCCTCCCGCGACCCCTCGTTTCCGAAGTCCGGATTTGCGAGGATATAATCATGAGGGGAGAATAACGATGGGTGATTTATAATAGTGCCGCCGATTTTTTGCAAAGGAAAAAATAGCCATATCGCCGAAAATATACGGCAAAGCCGCAGCAAGAACCGCGCACCTGCCCCTTGTCCCGCTGCCGGAAAATTTGACAGCTTTTCTGAGAAGGCTTATAATTTACATATTGTAAAAAAAGCGTTAACACGGCAGGGGCATATGACAGACAACACTGCGGATAAGAAAACACTGTCCGGCCTCGACCAGCTCAGAAAGACTTTCAACATTATCGCCGAGGTTTTGCCGGGCGGCCCCAAGAAATTCCAGCTTCTGAAAAACGACAGCATACAGGACACCCAGTCCGGCGATTACATGATTGGCGAAAAGCGGGAGCTGTTTCGCATTCAGGCCCTCGTCGACATCCCCGCCCACGGCGTGAAGGCCGGCGACATTGGCGGGTATGTGGAGCGTGAACGCTGCCTGTCTCACCGCGGCGACAGCTGGGTGGGTGGTGACGCCCGCGTGTTCAGCCAGGCCCGCGTGCGCGATGACGCACTGGTGACCGACAATGCCCGCATCGCCTACCGCGCCGTGGTCGAAGATGGCGCCAAGGTTGGCGGCCATTCGAATATTTCCCAATGGGCCAGCGTCGGTGGCCGCGCCGAGGTTACGGGCAACTCCACCCTCAGCTGGCACAGCCGCGCCGAAGGCACCGCCAAACTGCAAAGCGCCAGCCTGCTGATGCATACCCGCATATCCAGCGGCACCGTCAGCGGCGAACAACCCCTCACCCCCGCCGACCGCAAGGACATGGACAACCGCCTGAAGACGGACCCCGTCTATGCACGCCTCAGCAAGGGGCTGGTCAGCAGCTCTCCGCGCGGTTAAGAAATAAAATCAATAACTTAATAAATATGTTTCATGTGAAACATTTGACTTTACGACAAGACGCGCCACGCAGCATGCACCGCGCGGGATCAAAAGCACGTTGCCCTTCGCTGCTTTTTTGAAAATATCTGCCCAAAAACGGACTGTGTGAAAAACGGATCTTTGGCAAATGCGCCCTTGATGGCAAGATAGGCGCGCGGTTGACGACGGCGCTGGCTATGATTTCGATTGTCACCCCCCTTCTGCCTGTTTCCGTTTTAATAAAATAAACCAGCTAGATAAACATATTTGCTTACAAAAAACTTTCAGTTAGACGCAACCCCAGAGAACCTCATGCGATATCTTCACATTACCTTTTATGCCTTTATAACATTATGCCCCTTTCTAGCCGTCCCTGCCGCAGCCGAAGTTGCGACCAAAGACCGCGCAGAGGTGGAGCGGATCATTCACAAATCCAAATCCATCGGGCCGCGCGGCTGGGGCTTTACCCAGAAATCGCTGGAAGAGTTATCGGAGAAGCTCACATCCATCGACGCCCCCATGGCCGTATCGCTGCTCTATGATGGCGAAAACCAGACCGGCGCCAGCTTTGCCGTGGCCGCGCTTTGTGATGCAGGGGCAGACGCCCTTGGCGCCCGCATCAACAGCGACGCCCCGCCGCCGATTGACCGCGCCCGCGACAGCCTGAATTTGATGCAGACCTTCCCCGAATGCAGCGCCGAAACCCGCGCCAAGGCGCAGGCCTTGATGCTCGATCTTGATGCCGCTTTCCAGCGCCAGACCGAAAAATCTATTCAAAAACAAAAGGATGATGATGCCGCCCTGCAGCGGCACAACGACATGCAGATGAAACTGCTCACCCCCGAAGGCCGCAAAAGCCTGACCGATGCGGAAAAGCAGGAGATTTTTGACAGCAACGTCAAAGCCCTCGGCCTCGACGGCGCGCGCAACGCCGGTCAGGAGCAGATGTACCAGTTGATGAAGAAAAGCATGCTCGGCGAATAATAACGCACCAGATTATGGCACGGGCATCCGGCGGCGGATGATTTTGGGGGACGTCATCAACGTAACATCCTTTTCCGCAATCGCGCCATACAGTGGCGGCAAAGGCGGCGGTGGCGCAGGCTCGGGTATTTCCACGCCGTTTTTATACCATTTCTTTTCCTGACGCCGCCCACGGCCGCGCAGCATGGCGGGGCCATCGTCACGGTGCAATAGACCATCGCGGTAATAAAGCTGCGTGCCGTCTTTACGCTCGATCGCGGGGCCGTCGTCGCGGTGCAGTTTGCCGTGACGGTAATATTCACGCGTGCCGTCGGCCTTTTCGGCGGCAGGGCCGTCGTCGCGGTGATACACGTTATTTTGATACCAATACTTGCTGCCCTCGGCCGTTTCCATCGCGGGGCCGTCGTCGCGGTGCAGCTTGCCGCGCTGGCGCCATTCGCTGTTGCCGTGACCGGTCATGGCCGGTGCGCCATCGCGGTGCATCAGGCCGTCTTGATACCAATACGCGCGGCCATCGTTATAGGTCAGCGCCGGACCGTCTTCACGGTGCATACGGCCATCGCGGTAATATTCGATGCGTTCGTTATCGCCGACAATCACCGCTGGGCCATCTGCGCGGTGCCAATTACCCTTGGCGTTGCGCCATTCCATGCCGCCATCGGGGCGCGGCGTCATGACCACGGCATCCGGATCCGGCGCGGCATGCGCTGCGAATACATCGCTTAATGTTGCGGAACTGTCCGGCATATTTCCTCCAGGTGAAACATCCGGCTCTTTTTTCTCATCCGGTCAGGCTGTCATGCCTGCGCGTGCGGGGTGGAAACCCTGAGCCAAAACATGCCCCGCAACATCCGTATGAAAACTGCAGAAGACTATAACAGATTATCGCAAGGCGTGAAACCACTCACCCACAAACGCTCTATTATTCAAATAGATGCACAAAACATTAAAACAGAAATTTTAACGCCTAGTTTATGCCTGCCGCCGCTGCGCGGCGCGGTACAGCTTTGCGCCCTGCGCCGATTTGGCATCGGTATGAACCTGTGCCGTGGGCGCAATCGCCAATATCCTGTCACGGATTTTGTGAATGGCCTGCGGGCTGCCCTTTTTAATTTCGATTTCAATTTCGGCAAATTTCTGGCTGTCGCCTGTATCGGGCAGGCTGATATCGCCGACGTCGAATGCCACCTCGACCTCGCCCCACTCCTTGCCCTTGCCGGCTTCGAGGTTGAAATAACGACGTTCGATCGCGGCTGTAAAAATATGCTTCAGGCTTTTGTTTTTAAACGGCTCTATGCGTGCCTTGGCTTCGGTATCGCTGATGGCGGACAGGTCGGGCTGCGCGGCGGGCAGCATGTCTTTACATTCCTTGCGGTACAAGGCGCCCTCCACCCGCGCCGCATCGGGCGGTAAATCGAACTTTACCGTTTGCTCGTGACTGCCCAGTTTGCCCTTCTTGCCCGGTTTGTACTGTACGCGCAGCGAAATCCCCTCCGCGTGCATTTGCAAATCCGGCGTGTCGAAATACGCCCGCGGCAGGTATTTATGCGTGATATCGGCCTTGGATACATCGAAGGCGAATTCTTTAAAAACCCGCTCAAGATCCTGCACGGACAGGGAAATTTTGAGTTCTTGTTCAATCTCGGATCTGGATGGCGCAGTCATGGGCGTCTCCTATATCTGCGGAATGATGGTGTGCTACATGCCCGGCGGCCGCGGGGTGCGGCGACGGATATTCATGGCGGGTAGGACGGGAATATCCTGCGGCTCCGGCGGTGGTTCGGGCGGACGGTGCGTGCGGCCTGCCAAAATGACAGCTTGCCGCGCCAGCCCCTCCGGCACGGGGCCGCTATAAAACTTGGCGATGCCGCGGTGATAATTCGGGCGGTCGGCATTCGGTTTGCTGTCATCGCTTTCGACCGAATAGGCCGTGACCTGATCCAGATATTCGGGCGGCACCTGCGCCAGTATATCTTTCACACTGGGCGTGAACTGGGACGGCATAACGGCGCGGTGAATCGTCACCACCGTGGCTAACAGGTGCAGACCCTTGGCTTTATCCAGCACATGGGCATCGTCCACGTCGGCGCCCTTGTCGGGGGCGGTGCGGTCCAGATGCGGCGATGAAATGAAATGCATATGCCCATCGCTGGCCTTGCACACCTGCTTGATGCGAAAGGCACGGGACAGCAGCTCGGCTTCGTCCAGCGTCGGGATATCCGTCGGCTCTCTGCTTCTGGCCATGCGGCGCGGTTCCTGCGCGAGGGGTTAGCGGTAAAATAGTACCCCATATTCTAAGCCGAAAGACCTTTATGTCAAGCATTAATCTCCCCTGTGCACCCCGCGCCAGATTGACAACATGCCCCGTCTCGGCTAATAAATATGGCAATCGTTTAAAGGAGTTTCAGGATGAAAAAGCAACTGGCTTCGCTTACTGCCGCCTTCACGCTGGCTGTCGCCGGCCTGACCACCCCCGCGGCGCAGGCACAGACCGTGCCCTACTACGGCAATAACGGCGTCACCTATACACATACACAGCCCGCAGGCAATTACGTCAGCCAGAACGACATTGCGACAGTCGCCAATGCACTCGGCGTCATGACGCCGTTTCCGGGCGCAGGCAAAGGCTTCAGCTCCGGCATTTTGCACCGCACGGGGCAGCATATCGGCCTTGAATTCGACCTACACGGCAACGGCACGGCATCTGTCGTGCGTGCCTATAACCTCGACAACCCCGCCGCCATGCACCAGTTTAAAATGGCCGGTGCCGAGGCACGCCAGCTGGACAATGCCATGAACGGCCGCCTGCACGATGTGCGCCGCCATGTACAGCCCCAATACCGCCCGACTGTGCCCGATGTGTTGGTCGGCGTTGGCCTTCTGTATATCCTGCACGAAGCAATCGACAATGACCGCGACCGTCACCGTTATGACCGCCACGACCGCAATCACCGCCATGACAGACACGACCGTCACCACCGCAACGATCACCGCCGCGACTGGAACCACCACCGCCGCTGATTGTCCACGTGATGTACAAACACAAAAAACCCCGCCACATCCGGCGGGGTTTTTTATTGGGTGTTTCGTGCTTCGTTATTCCAGCTCCGGTGCGCCCTGCTGTTTGGGTTTTTCGGTGGCGACTTGTCCCCAATCGGCGATGCCGCGGCCATCTTTGTTGACGTCACTGCGGGCGACGATCAGGCTCAGGTTCATGCGGTGACTGCCCTCTTCACCGTCTTCGCTGGTGTAATAAAGCGCCATGGGCAGCACGATATGCCATGCATAGGCGCCGTCGACAAACCCGTTTTGCACCACCGCCCCCGGACCGGCCACAGTTGCAATCAAGCTGCGTTTTTGCGCAACGACCAGATCGACAAACTGCGCAGAGACCATGCCCGATGAAAATTTACGCCAGCCATCCTGCGTAAAATACCCTGCCGCGTTTTTCAGGCGCGCCTGATAGTCTTTGTATCCGAACGTCATACTCGCAACCGCGGCCTGTCCGGCCCATGCAATCGCCTCTTCGTCGGTCATGTCCGGCTTGGCCAGCAAGCTTTGCGATTCAACAGATACCGCAGGATGTGCGGGCATATTCTGCGCATAGGCGGGCGGCATATTCGCCACCAGCATAAACGCCGCACCCCACATCGCTGCACATATCCGTTTCATGGCTTACGCCCCCTGCTGCGGCGATTGCGGACGCGCTTTGAACGCGGCGGTTGCCTGTACCGCGGGTGCTGCATCTTGCCCGCGCACAGCCGATACCAGATCGCCCACCGTTTTGCCGCCGCCCAGATCAAACGCCATCAGGCTTTTGCTGTCCATCTCAAACCGGCTAAGGAAGGCAACGCGCAGGCGGTCTTGCTCAATACCTGCAAAATCCTGCAGCAAGGCACCGCGGGCGGCATCGTCATACGTCAGGCGGTGATATTGCGCAGCGGTTTTCATCAATGTCGGCAGATCATCCATGCTATCGGGCGCACGCGTTTCAACCACGCCATGGCGGCGCAGGTTCGGCATGGTCAGCTGCAGGCTCAGCGCGTTGTCCAGAATTTCTGTCGTCAGCTTGCCCGCCGACAGGAAATCGCCCACGGTCATCGTTTTGCCAAACACTTCGCGTGCCGGACGGAAGCCTTCGGCGGCGCTGGCATCGGGCACAAACGGCACACGCAGCGTCAGCAAACGGTCAACCATATGCGCCACCACCGCCTCGTTATCGCGCGCATCCAGCGCTTCGAATACCGGCGTCATTTGTTCAGGTGCGACCTTGGCATAGGTTTCATGCAAACGCTGCTGGCGTTCGCTGCGCGTGGCCATGCTTTCGGCCACGTCGGTCAGCAAAAGTGCGCGGTAGATTTCATGGAATTTATCGCCCATGGGATCGACGTTGACCTGTAAACCGCAGCACGATTTCATGGTGTCGATCAGCGGCTGCGCTTTTTTGCCGTACTGTTCGTGGCAATAAGCATAGTACGCATGAAAGCGCGAGCGCGGCATGTCGTCGGCCTGCAAAAATTCGGCTTTATGGCCTGTACCTTCGACGTGCAGGTCAAGGAAACCCGCGGCGCTGTCCAGCAGCATGCGCAGCGTTTTGTTGCTGCTTTCCAGCTCCGACAAGTCTTTGCAGGGTTTGCTGGACAGTTCGACCTGACCGCCCGGCTCCAGCGAGATATCGCCGATATTGGGCAGATCAAGACCGACAATACGCCCCTTCTCCGTCGCGCGCGACGCGCCGGGGACGGACAGGGCGATATGGTCGAGCAGCATTTCAATCTGGTCAAACGTCGGCGGGTGGCCTTCGGGCGTGGTCACGAACAGTTCAAGTTCCGTGCCCGTCTTGCCGCCTTGCGACGCATGGACTTTGGACAGCAGATGAGATTCGATTTCGCTACGGTTGGTGAAAATATGGTTCGGGTTCTGGGCGTGGTAAACGCGGGACATGATAGACTCCGGTCTTGAATGAATGCTTGGGGCTTTGTGTAGATATCCGGCAGGGTCAGGCGGGCCGACATCCGCCATAGAAATATGTATGGCTTAGCGCCACCAACCGGGAGCCGCCCAGGCGAGAGACATGGTGGCCATCAGGGCCAGATATATCGCTGCATTTGCAATCATGCCATGGGTGTACCAGAGCGCCACACCCCCGTCAAGCGCATTTATGGAAGATAAAACCGCGCCCCTGACCTGCGTTTGCCGCCGCAGCTTCATGAATGCGGCTTTTCACTGTTTTGCGATGTAATCGCGGGGCGAATGGGCGCCACGCCCGCCTGCCCCAGCAGTTTGCCTGCCACCGCCACCGCAAAGCGGAACGCGCGGGACAGCATGCCCGTGCCCTTGCCCAATGTGCGCTGAAGTCCCTGCGCCGCCGATTGCGCCGGCGGGGCAAAGCGTGTCAGGTTTGCCTTCAAACCGTCCGACACACCCGCATTATCTTGCAGCTTGGCCACGTATTCTTTTAAACGGCCCGCGTATTCTTTTACATCACGTGCGGCTTCGGCATCTTCGGCCGGTCTGCGGCCACGCATGCGGGCGAGCATATCAATCTCGCGGTTGTTCACCGCCTTCAGACACGACAGCGCCACGGTCGCTTCGCGGCGGGCGTCACGGTCATGCGATGTTTGCTTGATGCCCTCCAGCACAATCGACAGGTTTTTATATTCGCGGCGCGACCACACGGTTTCTTTCGGCGCCTGCACATCCTGACGCGCAAAGCGGGTATGGAAATTGCCCGCGCTCAATACGATCTTTTCAATACTGGCGGGGGTTTCGCTCAGGTTCGCCCCCGGGGGCGCCAATGTGATGGCGGCCACTTCTGCGGCGCGTTTGGCTTTATACGCATCGGCCACAGCCTCCAGCGTTTTGGCCCAGGGCTGTTTTTCGCGGCTGATGGTTTCATCACCCGTCACAATTGCCGATGTGGTCAGCAGCGTTGTCAAAAGCACACGCACATCTGGCGCGACGTTACGTGCGCCTTCGGCTTTGGCTTGTTCGCTTTTGCCGGACAGCGTTTCAGACTCCCGCATCACAGCGGCGGAATAACCCAGCATTTTTCCGTGGTGCTCGATGGCGCCGGTTTTGTCGCCAGCTTCAAATGCACGCAGCGCCTGATCCATTTCAATGACCATCAGGCCCAAATGGTTGCGCACGCCCTGTGTCGTGGGCAGTGATTGCGCTTCGGCAAACACGCGGTCAAGACCGCGGTATAGCTGATATTCACCAGCCTCCAGCCCATCCGCGTCTACACGCGTATCGCGTTCTGCAGCTATTGTCATGTATCACACCCCTTGCCGCCCAGCGTCTTTGCGCGTGTACGGCGATTGTTTTTATGCGGGCTTGATGCCCGTTTTGTACAGCCCGTCCCGCTTGTGCGGATACGTAAACCGTTGAAGACATTGTAACATTTTTGTTATGGATACTCAAATGATCTATGATTATACAAGTATTTTCAATGGCTTAAGATAGAATCCGCCCCAAGGGTAGACTTTACCTGTGCGCCCAGATATCTTTTTGGGGCTGCAAACGTGATCGCACTTCATATTTTTAAATTTTTCGATAAACGATTTCTATAGGGGGACGGGTGCAACAAAAGTTACCCATGCCGGTTTTACACCGGATTATCTTGCTCGGCATTGCTATTTTCTTTTGCGTCTTTTCGGCCGCGCTTTACGCACAAGGTAATGGCCGCAAGGCGACAGATTTTAAAATCCTCCCCCTCACCGCCCAGACCGCAGAACCGCTGCGCAAAAAATTTGAAGACTGGCTGGATCGTACAACACATGAAAAAATCACCACCCAGACATCCGCTCATCCGCATGTCGTCATGTGGCGCGAGTCGATACAACAGGTAAACCTTGGACATGACACGCTGCGGGGGCTGGAGCGCGTCAACCGCATTACAAACAAAAGCGTGACATACATCAGCGATTACGCACATCACGCACTATCCGACTATTGGGAAACCCCTATACAAACCATTCTGCAAGGTGGCGATTGCGAAGATATCGCCCTTCTAAAAGCCGTCGCCCTGCACCATCTGGGCTGGCCGCGCGAGAACATGCACCTGCTGATGGGCTACACGCGTTACCGCGGTAAAAAATTGGCCCATGCCGTATTGCTGGTCGATCACGCCGGCGAACATTACGTGCTCGACAACCTTGTCGATACGCTGGTGCCTCTTTCAAAATCGATATTGCAGCCGATGTACATGCTCAATATGGATAGCACCCAAATGTACTACAGCACCACCCCACCCGCCGCCCCGTTTGAATCCTCCGGCGGCAGATAAAAACAAAAAAGGCCGGATGAAAATCCGGCCTTTTTGTATGCGTGATATCCGTAGATTAGAAACGCGCCGTAAGCGAGCCAAACAGGCGGGCGTCTTTGTCGTCTTCGGTTTCAACGCGGCGCGTCAGCGGCACGGCCAGTTCAACCGTACCTGCCAGATTTTCGTTCATATTCACGCGCAGGCCCATACCGGCCGATGCGATCGAACGCTGGCGGTCACGTACAATCGTGTTGTCACGGTCCCAGACTTTGCCGATGTCATAGAAACCATACACCTGCGTAAATTGCGCGGGCGTACGCACAGGGTTGTTCAGGCGCAGCTCCAGACGTCCGGCCAGACCATCTTCGCCAGTGATTTCCGAGCTGTTATAGGCACTGCCATAGCTAATACCGCCCACACCAAACTCTTCCGACGCCAGCAGGTTATGTGCCGATTTCTGACCCTGTACCGAACCGAACAGCTCGACCGTGTTCGTCACACGCTGCACGCGGCTGATTTCCATCGTTGCCTTGAAGAATTCCGGCTCGCCGCGGGCGCGGGTCGGGTTCAGGCTGTCTTTGTCTTTCATGTTCAGAACGTCGATCCCTTTGCTGATCTCGCCGTTCACGGTGTTCAGACCCAGAAAGCCGTCGGTGAACTGATACGTTCCCGCCAAACGCAGCACGCGCAGGCGGTCTTCGGTTTTACCAAGACCCAGGTTGTCATCACGCTCGGTGTTCAGATAGTTGAAACGCAGCGTGGTGTACAGGTTTTGCTGGCGGCTGCGGATGAACGGGTGCATGACCTCGATATTCGCCGCACGTGCCAGACCTTCGATCTCGAACGGCGACAGGGTATACCCAGGCTCCGTCGATGTAATGCTATAGCCGACGCTGACGCGCGTGCCTTCGTGGTTGATGGGCTGCGACCACGAAACCGCACCGTAATCCATTTCACGGTCCGGCCAGCCATCGGGCGCGGTGACGAACTGGACGCTCAACCCTTCATAGAAACCGAGCATGTTGTTGAGGCGCGCACCCGCGTTCATTTGCAGCGGGCCAAGATAGCGCGAACCGCGGTTATCAAGCTGGAAGAACGCATCATACGGTTTGCGCTCCACGATAATCGTCACATCGGACGCCCCCACCACATTCGGCGACGGCGACAGAACGGCACGGCCGGAAATACCCGGCAGGTCGTTGATCAGCAGAATATAACGCTCCAGCGTTTTTGCGTTGAGCGGCTTGCTGGCGTTGATTTTTTCGGCAAAGCCGTTCAGGAAGCCGGTATCCATACCCATGCCGCCCTGCACCGTGACTTTGTCGACGAAGCCTTCGACCACGCGCATTTGGACTTTGCCGCCGTCAATCGTTTGCGGCGGAATGACCACCTGCGTCAGGATGTAACCGTCGTTGCGGTATTTTGCCGTCAGCTGTGCGGCGATGTTGTATACATCGGCCAGCGTGATCTGCGTGTTCAGCTTGTCGCCGTATACGGATTGCAATTGCGCTTCGCTATAAACCGATGCGCCTTCGATAGAGATTTCTTTCAGCGTCAGCGTGACCTTATCCGCGCCGGCGGGTGCGGCAGCGGCGGCGCCCTGCGCACTGATCTTGCCTTTGAAATCAGACATGGCAGGCGCTTGCTGCGGAGTGAACTGGTTGCTGGCGCGTGACGGCTCCGCCGTGCTGGGCACTTGAGCGGATGCGACCTGCGGAGCAACACCCGCCAAAAGAGCGAGCGACGCGGAAACAACAAGCAAACGACGAAACATGAAAAAAGATCCCCGAATAGATATTCAAATTCCGCTAACACTATAATTTTACGAACAAAAAATCCAGATAGCGCGAACGGTTTTGCAAAAGAAATCGCCCGGCTGCGTGATTTTGCACACAGACCGGGCGATTTTTAAGCGGTTATGTTAACCGTTGCAGGCTGCCTGATCGGCCAGAATGCTTGTGGCGTCGCCGCCCAGCTCCAGATTCACAGCACTTGCGCCACCAACCGCACCCCAGCATGCGCCACTGGTAACCGCGGGCGGGGTTGTGTCCCCTGCTGCGGGTTCCATGTTGGCCATGGCTTCGGCCGTATCATCACCGCCGGCTGCCGGCGCGATATTCGCCAGATCCTGCACGTTGAAGAACGGACGCTGCGCCGGGCCATCGTTCACGCCCGTGCGGGGCATGCCCGTGACCAGAACCGCAGCACGGCCGCTGCGATAGCTGTTGGCGTTCAGTTTACGCAGGATCTGGTTGTCATCAAACAACACATAACCCGAGAAAATCTGGCCAAGGCTGTTGTTATCGTCATAGTCGTTGATTTTGGATTCAATCGCCAGTAGCTGCGCAATCGTCAGCAGGCCGCCATTGACGCCATCATAGGTCGCTTGCGTACCGTCGATGATCGTCGGCGTGCCCGGTGCATGGAACGCGCCGTTTTGCAGGTCGATGTAATAATCCGTCTGACCCTGGAACACGGTGGTGCCGATGGTGTCATTCACCAGACGCAGGCCGGTATAGCCCGCTGCCGGATAGAAACCACCGTTGAACTCCATCGCCGTTTTGCCGCCTGCGAACAGGTTGCTTTCATGGCTCAGGTCAATCGCGCCGCTGTACGCACGCAGGCCAATCACGTTATCGCGGAAGGTGTTACCGCGGATATCGATGTAGCCGTTGTTGCGCGCCGATGCATCCAGACCCACCGCATTGTTGGCGATATCATTACCCGCGATCAGCACATTGCTGCTGCCGCTGGCCGCGTCGGTCGTGCCCGCCGGGTTTTCGTTATCGCCGATGCGGATACCTGCGTTCGATGTGCCGTTACCGGCGATATCGTTGGCCACAATCGCAACACCGTTCGAATTCGACACCTGCACGCCATCATCACCGTAATTGCTGATGTTGTTGGCCGCAATCGCCGTCAGCAGACTGTAATCAACGCGGATACCGTCGTTGGCAACATTGCTGATATCGTTGCCCGCCACCAGCATACCGGCGGTATAGCCAAGGCGGATACCATCGTAGAAGTTGCTAACGCGGTTACCGCCAATGAACGAGAACGCACTACTGGTCACGTTAATGCCCGCCCCTGCGCCGTTCCGGATATCGTTGCCCGCCACCAGCGACAGCAGTGTACGGTTCAGATCAATACCGTTGCCGCCCGTACCGTTGACTGCGTTCAGGATGATGATCGTGCCGATTGCATCCGAAACCTCGATACCGTTATCGCCAGCGCCCAGAATGCTGTTGCCCGCAATCAACGAGCCGACCGCACCGCGCAGATCAATACCGTCACGGCCCGAACCTGCAACCGCGTTGCCAAGAATAACCAGACCCGCTGCATTTTCGATGTTAATACCATCGTTACCGCTCAACGCGACACCATTCAGCGCGACAATCGTGCCGATGGCGTTGCTGATTTCGATACCGTTATCACCAGAGCCCGCAACACCGTTCGCTGCAACCAGCGTGCCGATGGTGTTGTTGAGATCAATGCCATCATCACCCGAACCCGCAATGCCGTTACCGACAACCGCAAGCCCTGCTGCATTGTTCACGTTGATACCATCACCACCGCTAAGGGCGATAACGTTCAGCGCGATCAGGCTACCAACTGCATTGCTTTGTTCGATACCGTTATCACCGGAGCCGATAACCGCGTTCGCCACAACCGCCGAACCGACCGTGTTGTTCAGGTCAATACCATCATCACCCGACAGGGCGACGATATTGCCTGCAATGGCTACGCCAACCGCGTTGTTCACGTTGATACCGTCTTGACCGCTCAGGCCGACAGCGTTCGCCGCAATCAGTGCGCCGACAGCGTTGTCAACTTCGATACCATTATCGGACGAGCCGATCACCGTATTTCCGCCCACAACCGCACCAATCGTATTGCGCACATCAACGCCATCATCACCCGACAGAGCCACGTTGTTGTTCGTCACCGACAGGCCCAGCGTGCCGTAGGTATTGATACCGTCTTGCGCACTCAGGATTACGTTGTTGCCATCGATCGTCAGACCGATCGCATTCGCGCTTTCGATACCGTTCGCGCCAGACAGGGCGACATTGTTACCAGACACGTTGTAGCCAACCGTATTGCGCAGGCTGATGCCAGACTGGCCAGACAGCGCCACGTTGTTATTCGTGACCGAACCCGTTGCATTCACAACACGCACACCGTTGTTACCCGACAGAAGCACGTTATTGCCATCAACATCCACGCCGATACTGTTCAGCACAGCCACGCCGTTGTTGCCGTTGAGGGCGATATTGTTATCGGAAACCGTCACATCCGCGGACAGGCCAACAGCCACGCCGTTATTGCCGGACAGTGCAATGTTATTGCCATCGACATCAACGCCTGCGCTGGTAGCAACCAGTACACCATTTTCAGCCGACAGACCGATGTCGTTGCCCGTCACATCTACGTTCGCAGATTGACGTACCGCCACACCATTTTCACCCGACAGCAGAACCAGGTTACCGTCGATGTCAGATTCAAACGCGTTCACAAACGAAACGCCATTCGCGCCCGTGCCGATAATCGTATTATCCGCGACGTTCACAAATGCGCCGCCATTCAGCGCGACGCCGTTGCCGGCAACCAGGCCGATTGTGTTGTCGGTGACATTCACACCCGCAACCGTTTGCAGATCAACGCCGTTGCCACCCGTCAGGCCCACCGTGTTGCTGTTGATATTCACCAGCGCCGAATTCGCCGCAGCAATACCATGCCCCGCCGTACCCAGAACCGTATTATCCGAAACATTCGCCAACGCAACCGTGTCCAGATCGATACCGTTTGCCCCCGTCAGACCAACAACGTTACCGTTGATGTCCAGCAGCGCAGCATTGGACGCCGCAATACCGTTTGCCGTCGTACCCGCCACGATGTTGTTCGTGACGCCAGCGCCCGCAACCGTATCCAGCGCGATACCGTTACCGCCTGTCAGGCCGACGTTGTTTCCGTCAACCGAAATCAGTGCGGAATTGGCCGCTGCGATACCATCGCCGCTGGTCAACAGCACGGTGTTATCAGACACCGCGCTCAGCGCGACGCCGTTCAGATCAATACCATTCGCGCCCGTTGCGCCAACCGTGTTGCTATCGATGTTCAGGCCGAGGCTGTTGCTGGCGGCAATACCGTTTGCCGTCGTACCCGCCACGATGTTATTCGTGACGCCAGCGCCCACAACCGTATCCAGCGCAATACCGTTACCGCCTGTCAGGCCGACGTTGTTGCCGTCAATCGAAATCAGTGCGGAATTGGCCGCTGCGATACCATCGCCGCTGGTCAACAGCACGGTGTTATCAGACACCGCGCTCAGTGCGACGCCGTTCAGATCAATACCGTTCGCACCCGTTGCGCCCACCGTATTGCTATCGATGTTCAGGCCAAGGCTGTTGCTTGCTGCAATGCCGTTTGCCGTCGTGCCTGCGACGAGGTTGTCAGAAATGGCCGAGCTATTCACGGTATCGAAGCTGATACCATTGCCGCCCGTCAGGCCGACAGTGTTGTCCGCAACCGTCAGGCCGCTGCCATTGGCTGCCGCGATGCCGTCACCGGACGTGACCAGAACAGTGTTATCGGCGATGTTGCTGTTAACGGTGCCATCAGTATTGATACCGCTCGCGCCTGTTGCGCCAACCGTGTTGCCGTCAATCAACAGATCGCTGCCCATGAACGCCGCAATACCGTGACCCGTCGTGCCCGCGATAATATTATCGGTAATATCGCTGAGGTTCACGTTGTTGAGGTCGATACCGTTTGCGCCTGTCAGGCCGAGCGTGTTATCCGCGATCAGCAGATCGCTGCCATTGCTGGTGGCGATACCGTTCGCGGTGGTGCCTGCGACAATGTTGCCCGTTACATCGGTGGCGTCAACAGTATCAAGGCTGATGCCATTTGCGCCGGCCAGACCGACGTTGTTGCTGTCAATCGTCAGGCCGTTACCATTTGCGGCAGCAATGCCGTTGCCCGTCGTGCCCAGCACGGTGTTGCCCGTGATGTCGCTGTTAACGGTGCCGTTCGTATTGATACCGTTTGCACCCGCAGCACCAACCGTATTGCTGTCAATCGACAGCCCCAAGCCGCCATTAGCAGAAATGCCATGGCCCGTCGTCAGGGCGACCAGGTTGTCGGTGACATCGCTGTTCGATACATCATCCAGCGCGATACCGTCTGCACCCGTCGCGCCGACATCGTTGTTGTTAATGGTTGCACCGCTCATACCGCTCAGGCGGATACCGTCCGTGCCTGTGCCCAGAATGATGTTGCCCCAAACGCCAATCCCCATGCCGCCGGATGCGAGAATGCCCGCATTGCCCGTCAGGCCGATGTTATTGTTGAGGATAGAAATATATTCGCTGCCCGCAACGTTCACGCCGTTACCAGCCGTCGCCAGCACGGTGTTGCCATCGACCGCGCCGTTTTTGGCGGTGGTGACACTGATGCCGTCGCCCGCGTTGCCGCCAACGATGTTGTCATCAACCGTAAAGCCGTCCGTACCCGTCACGGCAATGCCGTCCGCGCCCGTACCGGCAACCGTGTTGCCCAGAACATCTACGTTCGTACCGCCGGTTACGTGGATACCATCCTGACCCGCCAGCAGAACTGTGTTGCCGCTGATGGTGAAATCATAACCGTCGACCAGTTCGATACCGTGCGTCAGTGCACCCGTTACCGTGTTGCCGGTAATGCTGCCCGAGCTGGGGTCGACGAAAATGCCGTTACCCGCCGAACCTGTGACTTTGTTACCCGCGACCGATACGTTCACCGTATCAATCACGCGCACGCCATTGCGGCCTGCCACTTTCAGTTCGTTGTTGCTGATGCGCACGTCTTCGGACGCATTCACGGCAATCGCATCCAGTGCGCCGGTGATGTCGTTACCGTCGATGTCGGTGTCTTTCACGTCATCGGCATTGATACCCGTCAGGGCGCCGGTGATGGTGTTGTTATTAATATCACTGCCATCGCTATTTTTTGCGTTAATACCAGCCAGCAGGGCGATATCGATCGTGTTGCCGGAAATGTTGGCGAAGTTGCTGCCCGTCAGGTTGATACCTGTGGTGGTGTTCATGATGCTGTTGGACAGCAGGCTGATGTTGCTGCCGCCGGAGATATCGAATCCCGTCAGCGCCAGCGAAACCGTATTACCCTCGACAGACGCGCCATTGACGTTTTCAAGGCGGACGCCCGCCAGCAGACCGCCGGTGATGGTGTTGTCTTCAATACGCAGGCCCGAAACGTTTTTCGCGAAAACGCCATATGCTTTGGTACTCAGCGGCGCACCCGTGTTGAGCGCGACCAGTTCAAAACCCTTGAACGTCACATTGTTCGCGGTGATTTCGACCAGTTTATCGGTAATAGGCAGCAATGCGCCCGACAGGCGTGCGCCGTTTGCACCTTCAATAGAGATCGATTTGCCAACCGTCAGGTTTTCGGTGTAATCCCCCGCACCCACGTATACTTTGCCCGTGCCATTGCCCGTCGCCAAATAAATACCCTGCTGAATGCTACCATTCGGGTTCAGGATGTTCACGATGGTTGCGTTGGTGTTCAGCTTGTTCTGGCCCATCAGCTGGTTGTTACCCAGCAGACCGCTTTCATAAATACCGCCGCCCAGATTGATCGTCTGCGCAGACATGTTCAGGTTGCCGTTGCCGATGTAAAGGCTGCGCAGGATGCTGAGGATCGGCGCGCCGAGCGTCAGGTTACCCGAACCGCCCACGATGGCGCTGCTAGTACCCAGCTGGATATCGCCCGCAACAGATACGCTTTCGGTGCCCGTAATGCTGATATTGCCGCCGTTGCCGTATGCGCGCAGGTTGGTGCCTTCGCGGCGCACGTTGATGCTTGCGGTATTGGTAATTTCAACGTCATTACCGCTGATATCAACCGTACCGCCATTGCCCGTTCTGGGCGTGAAAATGGTGGAGCCGTTTTCGGTATTCTTCGCCTCCAGCGTCCCTGTCACCTTAACTTTACCGCCGCTGCCCAAAACGATTTTGCCGTTTTTGCTGCTCATCGTGTTGGCTTGCACAACGCCGGTCATGTTCACAACGCTATCGACCACGTTTTTGGCCGCGCCCGCGGTCATGATAACCGTGCCGCCGTTCGCGCGTGCCGTGCCGCTGTTTTCAACCAGCGAGTTATCCAGTTTATCAGATGCGATCGCAATCAGATTGTCGCCATACAGGTCAACCGTAACTTTCTTGCCCGATGCCAGAACGACTTTACCAAGGTTTGCCTGCAGCAGCCCTGCGTTTTTCACCGTGGGTGCTACCAGCGCGATCAGGCCGCCATCTTTGGCGCTGATGTTGGCAAGGTTCTGGATCATGGCGCCATTCACGGCATCCAGATCGGCCAGCACAAACGTACGGCCTGCCAGGAATTCGGTTTTGTTCGCGTTATCCATTTTGCCCGTCGACGCCATGATGCCACCCACGTCAATCGTGGCAGTCGCGCCAAAGAACACGCCGTTCGGATCGAGGATCAGGATCGTGCCGCCCTTTGCGCCGCCCACCGTGCTTTTCAGTGTACCCAGAATTTGCGACGGGTCGTTGGAGCCGTTCACACGGTTGACCGTCACCGAGTTATTGTTGATTTGTTTGAATTCCGCGCTGGCGTCGGTGCCGATGTTAAATGTTGTCCAGTCAATCACGGTACGGTTCGTGCCCGTTTGTGTCACCGTCAGGTTTCGGTTATCCGCGCCGCCGTAGCCGATGTTAGCCGTCCCGCCCGTCACCACACCGCCCGTCGGGGTTTCGGTATTGGTCACCGCATATGCGGACGATGCCATCGCCAAAACACCCGCAAATGTCATTGCGCTGGTGGCCATCAGTCGTTTGGCCAGTACGCGGGTGTTGAGAATTCTGGCGATCGAAGTGGCGGAGGCGGATTTGCTGGTCATGTGGGTGACTACCTTTTGTTGGAAGCGAGAAAACAGATCTGTCGTGCTTAAATAATTGATGCCCCCTGCCCGCAAGAATCGCCGCACCGGCGGGTGCGCAAAAAACCTGTGAATGGGAGTTGCAGGTTTTTGCCATAAGTTCCAAAAACCCGCAAGTTTAATCTTTGTTAACTTTTGTGTATCTTGTTTTGTAAATACAGGAAAATTCAGGCCAATAATTAACATAAACCTTTCGTTTGATTGGATTTTCCCCTGTTCCAATTCACGCGACTGCGCAATAATCGCATAGACTGAATTTTTAACCCAAGGACGCCGCGCGGATGACCCAACAACCCCAAGACCCCGCCTCCCCCGTCGTCGCCACCTTGCCCGACGCAGACCCGAAAACAGCCGCGGTTTCGCCCCGCACCCCGGACTGGAGCGTCGATGCCCCCGCCGATAGCACCCGCAAGCAGCAGTCCCCCGCGGAGCTGGCCGCCGCAGGCCGCGATTTCATGCCCGCATCGCCGCACGACCAACCCTTTACGACGTCGGAGCGCAAGGCCTACGAACGCAAAATCATGAATTTCGGCCTGATACTGCTGGTGCTGGTTTTGGCCGGTACGGGCATTGCCGCGCATGCGCTGTTCACCAGCCTGTCCGAACGCGCCAACAGCGAATGGTCGCTGGATCTGGACACGGGGGATATTTTGCCCGAAACGCCCTTCTCGCCGTTACCGTCGCCTGCGCCTGTTCCCGTACCGAAGCGTGAACCGACACAGATCGAATTGCCAGATACCCCTGTACCGCATGGCGATCAAAACATGCGCCGCGTCATCGGCCGCGTCACCGCCATTGTGGATGGGCAGCAAGGCATGCAATCCGCGTTATACGCCCGCATCGAATATTATATGCCAGAAGTGCATGCGAATTGCTTTTTCCACGCGCCCGTGGCCTTTGGCATGTACCGTGCCGGCGACAATGTACGCGTTGAATATAATGCAGATGCGCCCGATATGTGCGGATCATCGCAAATATCTAGCACACAGCGTTAACTAGACAGCCGCCGGCGTTAATTATACAGCCGCCGCCTGTGGCCGCACATGCGGCGTCACGCAGGGCAGACAAACGGCCTGCACAGCAGGGCTTTGCAGCGCCCGCGCAAAAGCACGCCCCAGCTTTTGCAGCGATAGCAGCGGCGATGGGGCCGCCCGCGCCGTGCAGAAAACAGCCGCCCGTTCCGCCGCACGGAAGGCATGCCATTCACGCGCCGTCAATTCCCACACATCCTGCGCGGGGCAGCCGTCCAGATAATGCGACGCAGGCACTGTGGCGATCAAACGCGCCGCCGTTTTTTGTTTCAACTTGCGCGATGCCGCGTTGTCGGATGCGTTTTTAATGACCAGCTTGTCAAACCCCAGCACATCGAATGCGTAATCGTTGAGGGCGCTGACGGCCTCTTGCATATACCCTTTGCCTTGATGCGCCGAGGCCAGCCAAACACCGCGGTTGCCGGCTGCCGTATCGCGGCGCAGATGCACCACGCCCATCACCTCGCCCGCCGGATCGTTTTTGCGTGTGATACCGAAATACCAGTCATCGCCCCGCTTCATGGCGGGCAGTGCGATATTTTGCAAAAACTTCTGCGCCCCGTCGGCGGGGTATGGCCATTTAATCGCCTTGGCCGACAAATGCCGCACGATATCCCAATGCGGAAAATGTTTTTGAATGGCGGGCGCGTCCTGAAGCGTCAGCGGGCGCAGGCAAAGCCGCGATGTGATGATATGCATGGAAATGGCCGTATATAAAAAAGTGGACGCAAAGGCGGTTTAAATGGGCTTAGCCCGAAATAATGGTGCCTCGTCGCATGCGCTTCACTTTCGTACGGTCTGGATATTGGGTATTAAAATACCCCACGCTTAACGATTCTGTCAAAAGCTTTTAAAGACTGCCCGCGGCATACGGTACAGCACATGCGGGCGCAGGGCATGGCCTGCGGGCAGGTTTGGATGTTCGAAACCATCCGCCGCATCATAGGTCATGCCCAGTTTTTCCATCACCCGCCGCGACGGGGTGTTGGCAGGAATGGTAAAGGCCACAATTTCATCCAGCACAAAGTGGCTGAAACCGATACCCAACGCCGCGCGGGCGGCTTCGGGCGCATAGCCCCGCCCCCATACATGCGGCATAAACCGCCAGCCGATTTCAACAGCTGGCGCAAACGGCGCATCGAACGTCACGCGCGCAAGGCCTGTCATGCCGACCAGCTGCCCGCTTTGTTTTTCCTCTACAGCCCAAAAACCAAAACCATGCGTATCAAAATGCGTTTCAATACGCGCCATAAAGGCATCGCTTTCGTCATGGTTCAGGGTGCTTCGGAAATGCCGCATCACATCGGGGTTCGCATTCATGGCAGCGAAGGCCGCACGATCGCTGTCATACCAGCGGCGCAGCAGCAATCGCTCTGTTTCCATCGCTGTTCCCCTCTCCGCCGCCATACGCGTTCCTTATTTTTTCTTGGGCCCCGTTTGCATGCCCCCGCCCAGCAGGAACGGATGCGTATTCGTCACCAGCTTTTTCGGCTTTGGCGGCTTGGCTGGCTTTGCGTCCTGCTTCGGTTCTGCCGCCTGACGCGCCAGCTCTGCCGCTTCTTTGTCGGCGGTTTGCTTGCGTTCAAACGCCAGTTCCTGTTCGCGGCGGCGCTCCGCCACGGCTTCTTCTTTATCCTCGGCAAAATCTTCCAGCGCGTCTTCGACATCTTCCTCGATGTCGTCCAGATGCGCATCCAGACGCTGCATCTTGCGCCGTTTGTTGATTGCCTTGGGTTGCAGGGCGGCATCGGGACGGTTTTTCAGCCACCATTCTTTTTGCCGTTCCCACTCTTCCTTGGTGAAGCCCCAGACGCCTTCGGGCGTATCGCGGTTACGCAGGGTCTGGTCCATGCTCATGAACCGCCTGCGCAGCGCATCCAGATCCTGCGGCGCGGCCGCATGGGCGAATGCCTTTTTAAAGATCACATCACTAAAGCCCAGCTGGCTGAAGGCGTGTTCGTTCACCGCATGCAGCGCCTCTTCCATCAGCTCCGGCGTGCGGTAGTCCGGATCAAGCCAGATATTCTCGCTTCCCAGAGACGCATCACGGCGCAGGTGGGCGACACCGATGATTTTATCGGGGTCTTGCTTGTGCTGGATCTTCCAGATCCATTCATCCTTCGGTTCGGGCGTCATGATGACACGGCGGAAAACCTCCCGCGCGACATCGGTGACAGCTTTCAGCGACAAACCCGGGTGCGACAGGTATTTGACGATTTCCCATTCCGGCAGGAATTTCTGGATCAAATCCACATCTTCGACGCGCATGGGTTTCATCCACAGGCGTTCGGATTCCAGCTCGTTCAGCTTGACGACATCGATGCGGAACCAGTTGCGTTTGCCGACTTTCAGAACGTCGTTGCTTTTGAAAACCAGTTCGGCATCCGGATCGTCATGGCGTACGCCGTTGATATCCACCCCACCCTGTTTAATCAGGCGGCGGCTGTCGCTCTTGCTTTTGTCCGGGCGTGCCATGACAACGACATCCAGCAGTTCATGCCGCGGCTGAATAATCGACAGCGTCGGAATATCGTCGGGCACCAGACCTTTCGATACAGTGTTTTCAAACCATTCGCGCTCCAGCACGGCCGCATCGTGACCATGGTAACGGCCAACGATAGCATAGGCCAGCCGGACCTTGGCTTCGCGCGGGCTGGTCTTGATCTGCTCGGCGATGCGTTCGACCTCTTCCAGCGGTACGTCGGTGTATACGCGGAAGTATTCCTCGATCAACGTGTCGGGAATGCTCATGACACGGCCGAATTTATCGCGCGGGCTATGGGCCAGACCGATGTAATTGCCGATGCTTTTCGACTGTTTATGCTTGTTATCGATACCTTGCGTGATTTTGGTCGTGATAATAGTTTGCGGTTTCTGGTTAAAACGCTCCTGAAAAAACCGTCCCATCATCTCGTTAAACAGCTGGTCGGAGCCGATGATTGTTACATCGGACTGCACCATCACGGAATCGTATCCCTGCAACATCGGGTACAGGATCTCGTGCATGTAAATCTCGCGCCCGCTGTCGATGCGCAGCTGGAACATATCGCGCGAGATTAAACGCGCATGCGTCACCATGGGCGCCAGCTTCATGAAATCATCCAGCCCCATCTTATCCAGCCATTCCGAATTGCGGCGCACTTCGATAAGCGCAGGATCATCGAAACGCAGCACCATTTTGGCCTGATTGATAAATTCCTGCGCGTTGCGTTCAATCTCTTCGCGCGGGATGACGGGACGTGTATCAAGGCGGCCGTCAGGGTCGCCGATGCGCGTCGTGAAATCGCCAATCAGGAAAACCACCTGATGCCCCAGCGATTGCAGGTAGCGCATCAGCCACAAATTGACCGCATGGCCGATATGCAGCGTCGGCGCGGTGACATCCACGCCGTATTTAATGCGCAGTTTCTTGCCCGATCGCAATTTAGCGCGGAATTCGTCTTTGGAAAAAAACTGATCCGACGTGCGGTCGAAATGCGCGAGGATATGGTCGATACGGTTATTGCTCATGGCCTGACTGTCCTGCCCCTGACGTTTGCAGGGGGATATTATCGTTTAAACATAGAATGTGAAATACCCGGCGAACGGGCGTGCAAAATGATCAATTCCCTTGGGGGGAATAGGAATAATAAACGGCAGGATTCTGGACACGTTTCGTCATCATGAAAGAAAATTACCACAAATGATCCCCAATGGCAAAAGATTTTTGCATAACACCCCTTGACCCCTATTGGGGCGCCCCATAAACTGCCGCCATTCAACAAACACAGCAAAACGGGTAGGCCCTCATGGCAAAACTCTGGCAACGCACGCGCAGCGCAGATGGTACATCGCAGCTGCAAGACATCAGCCTGACCGACCTGCACATCACCCGTCCCAGCGTGATTTACCTGAGCGGTTTTCTAACCCTCGACAGCCAGCCCGGCTTTATTGCGGGCGGCCTCAAACGCCTTGAAGAAATCATGGGCCATCGCCCCGCCCCGCACGATGCGGAGCAAGCGGATTTATATGCATGGTCACATACCAATCTGGCGAATGTATTCAACATGGCAGCCTATAACGTTTGCCCCGAAAGCCGCGCCTGCGCCGCCGCCCAAAGCCTGGCGCGCGCCGTGATCATGCCGCTGGTGGCGCGCGATTTCAAACTGGATGGCGATGGCAATATTTCGGGCACGCCCCTGCCGCTTGATGACGCCAAACGGGGTCTGCGCAATATCACGCTCTTCGGCTACAGCGCCGGCACCATCGCCGCGCAGGAATGCTATAACGCCAGCCTCAAAATGATGCAAAAACTCGGCTACACCAAAGACGATGCAAAATCGGTACTGCAAGAAGTCGCCCTTGTTTCGGCTGGTAACGTCTCGCGCCCGTCCAAGGAAAAAGACCGCTTCACGACCATTTATCTGGTCGCCAGTAACGATAAAATCATTCTGGCCAAAAACCGTATCTGGGCGCCGCTAAAAACCATGTTCGCGCGTTTTGCCCGCAACCTGAATATCAAAAAACTGTCGGCCACCAGCGCCTTTATTTCGGCCGCCGTATCCAAACAAAAAATGGAATGGCGCATGGCGAACGGCAAGACATGGCAAGAACGCATACGCCCCCTGATCCCGTCATGGACGTTTGTCAAAAGCTATCACGAACTGCCGCATTACGTGACGCATGACGAAAACCTCAGCCAATTCGCCAAAATCGTCAACTTCGCCCTGACCAACGCGGTCGCCCGCGCCCCCGTATACGCAGGCGGTGACGGCAAAAAACTCGACCCGCTCGACATGATCAAACCACCCCAAGGCATCCCCGCCAACGACGCCGCCGCCTACACGGCGAAGATACAGAAGGCGATGGTTGGTAAGGATGTGCGGATTTAAAAGAAAGTCATTCCCGCGAAAGCCAATCCAGTAGGCATCAACGCGGCATCACCGATAGATGGATACCGGCTTTCACTGGTATGAAGTTTAACCCTGCAGCTCCGCGAAGAAATTACGCAGCGTTTGCACCACCATATCCGGATCGTTCAGCCTGTTAATCTCCGGTTTCATTTCCGGCCCGCCGGGTAGGTCTTGCAGGTACCAGGCCAGATGTTTGCGGGCGATTTGTACGCCGGATTTGGTGCCGTAGTATACAAGCATATCGGCGTAATGCTGTTCGATGACGGTCAGTAATTCTTGCGGCGATGGGGCGGCGGGTTTGGTGTCGCCTTTGAGATGCGCGGCGGTGTCGCGTAGCATCCACGGGCGGCCATAGCATCCGCGGCCGATCATGGCGCCGTTTGCGCCGGATATGTCCATCGCGGATTTTGCATCTTCAGGCGTCAGGATATCGCCGTTCACGACCAGCGGCACATCAATCGCCTCGCGCACGCGGCGTACGGCGTGCCAGTCGGCTTCGCCGTTATACAATTGGCAACGCGTGCGGCCATGCACGGTAATCATTTTAGCGCCCACCCCCACGCTGCGGCGGGCAAGGCTGGGTGCATTCAAACTGTTTTCATCCCAGCCCAAACGCATTTTGACGGTGACGGGTACATCCACGGCCTTCACGACCGCATCGACAATACGCACGGCCAGATCTTCGTCGCGCATCAACGCCGATCCGGCATAGCTGTTCACGATTTTTTTGACGGGGCAGCCGAAATTGATATCGATAATGGCGGCGCCGCGGCCGACGTTGATACGCGCGGCTTCGGCCATCACATCCGGTTCGCACCCCGCCAACTGCACGGCCATGGGAAATTCCTGACCGTAATCCAGATCGACTTTGACGTTGCTGCGCCACTCTTCGATCACGCTGCGGCTGGCAATCATTTCAGAAAACACCAGCCCCGCGCCAAACGATTTGACGGCGCGGCGAAACGGCAGATCACTCACCCCTGACATAGGGGCAAGAAAAACCGGATCATCGACCGGAATATGACCGATGTGAAAAGACATGATACAGGATTAAATCAAACGGCCATCCAGCCAGTAATCGCCGTATTTATACGGCAGCAGGTCAACACCGCGCACTTTGTACACTTGGTCGGTGCCCGGATCGCGCATGATGACGAAACCGGCGGGCGAAAAATCGGTGATGATTTCGCGGCAGCGGCCACAGGGCGGAATAACTTTTGGCTCCCCCTCTGGCGGATAATACACGGCGACCACGGTTTCAATTTTGCGGTCGGTGCGGCGGTTCGCTTCGGCAATGGCTTGCGGCTCCGCGCACATCGACAGGCTGCCGACATCGGCGGTCATGTTAAGGGCGGTCACGATTTCGCCATCGTCCAGACGTAGCGCGGCGCAGACCAGTGCGGGCGCCTTGCGGTTTTCAATCTGTATGATGGGTTTTTTGATGGCGGCGCTGGCGGCGGCGATCAGATCGTGGTCGAGGTTGGTCAGTTCAATCTTGTTCATGCTTTGGGGTCCTTCCCTGCGGCAGATCAGCATACAGCGGATTTTGGAAATTGGCAAATCAGCCGATCAAATAAGCTGGCGCAAATAGCCCGAGAGCACGAACCCTCTGAAAAGACTGGACTCCGGCTTGCGCCGGAGTGACCTATTCCCGGAGTGACTATTTAAAGACACCGTCATACCGGCGCAGGCCGGTATCCAGCTCTTGTGCTCGCTTAAGCCGCGCGGATGCTTTCGGCTTCAAGCAATTGTTCACGCGTGACCCAAAAAACTTCGCCCGTGCTGTTTTCAGTGTCCAGCCACTGGAATGCGATGTCGGGGTACTGTTCGACCAGTGCGGTGGCGCTATAACCCAGCTCCAGCACCATGATGCCGCCTTCGTTCAGGTGGTCCGGCGCTTCGCGTAGGATGCGATGCACCAGATCAAGCCCGTCATCGCCCGCCGCCAGCGCCATGCGCGGTTCGTGCAGATATTCCGGCGGCATGTCGGTCATGTCTTCGGCATCGACATATGGCGGGTTGGTGATAATCAGGTCGTATTTTTTGCCCTTCAGCGGTTCAAACAAATCGCCTTGGTACAGGGTCAGGCGGTCTTTGTGCAGGGAATCCTCGACGTTGATTTTGGCAACTTCGAGCGCTTCCGGCGACAGGTCGACAGCATCGACGATCGCTTCGGGGAAAGTATGTGCCGCCAGAATGGCAAGGCAGCCCGACCCTGTGCAGAGATCAAGCACCGATGTAATTTCATACGGATCGGTCACGATCGAAAAATCGTCAGCGGATACGATTTGCGTATTGAGCAGCTCCGCGATGTAAGAACGCGGCACAATCACGCGTTCATCGACGTAAAACGGCACGCCCGTCAGCCATGCGCGTTTCAGAATATACGGCAGCGGTTTGCGCGTTTCGATACGGTCATGAACGAAGCCGACAAGGCGCAGGCGTTCTTCGGGCAGCAGGGCTGCATCCAGATACGGCTCCAGCTGGTCGATGGGCAGGTCGAGGCCCTGCAGCACCAGATAGGCCGCTTCGTCATGCGGGGTGAACGTGCCATGGCCATAAAACAAATCGGCGCGGGTAAACTGGGTGATGGCATAGCGCATCACATCGCGCAGGGTTTTCAGATGTTCGGCGGCATGTTCGGCCTTGGGCAGGTTGTTTTTTTTGTCGGTCATCGGGGGCCTTCTTTCGGGGCGGTTGAATGCTGGTTGTCGTTATATCACAGGTCGGCGTGTTTGTCTTTGGGCGCGGTAATCAACCGCGCACCGCGGGCGTGCGTCAAATACGACCACATCCAGTCAATCGCCACCACCACGCGGTTGCGGAAACCGACCAGCGGCATGACGTGGATCACGCCCCACATCCACCACGCAATAAACCCGCCAAAGCCAAACCCGCGGATCAGCGCAATCGCCTTGCCGCGGCCAATCGTGGCCATGGTGCCGTCATCGCGGTATTTGAAGGGTGCGGGGGTTTCCGCCCCCACCAGCCGTGCGCGGATAACGCGGGCAACGTATGCCCCCGCCTGCTGCGCGGCAGGCGCAAGACCTGGCACATTGCGCCCCGCACTATCGGTCAGCGCTGCCGTATCGCCCACAACAAAAATATCGCTATGCGCGGGCAAACTATAATCAGGCGCGACTTTGACGCGGCCGGCGCGGTCAGCCTCTGCACCCAGCCACTGCGCGGCGGGCGAAGCCTGCACGCCAGCGCCCCAGATGATGGTGCGGCAAGGGATGGTTTCGCCATCAATCACGACATGGTCAGCAGCGCAGTAGCCGACGGATTTGCCGGTGATCACGTCGACGCCGATCTTCTCCAGATCTTTACGCGCGCGGTTTGACAGTTTTTCGGGGAATGCGGCCAGCACGCGCGGCCCCGCTTCGGCCAGAATAATACGCGCATCGGCGGGATTGATGTTGCGGAATTCGCCGCGCAGGGTATGCCGTGCCAGCTCGGCAATGGCGCCGGCCATTTCAACGCCTGTGGGGCCTGCGCCGACCACAACGAATGTCATCAGTGCGCGGCGCAGCGCGGCGTCATCGGTGACTTCGGCCTGTTCAAATGCGTGCAGCACACGGCGGCGGATGTTGGTGGCGTCGTCAATCGTTTTCAAACCGGGCGCGGCAGGTGCCCAATCGTCATGACCAAAATACGCATGCGTAGCGCCCGTGGCGATAACCAGATAATCATAGGCTACTGCGCCCTTGTGCCCGCGCACGGTTTTGGTTGCGGTATCGATACCGACAACTTCGCCCAGCGCGACAGTGCAGTTTTTTTGTGTGCGTACCACGGCGCGGATGGGCTGCGCGATTTGCGCGGGCGACAGTGCAGCCGTGGCAACCTGATACAGCAGCGGCTGAAACAGATGATAATTGTGGCGGTCGATGAGCGTGACGCGTACATCCGCGCGTTTGAGCCCCTTCACCGCCGCCAGCCCCGCGAAGCCTGCGCCGATTACGACCACATGCGGCTTCTTGCCTGCCTGTTCATTCATCCCGTTCACCCCTGCGCCCCTTACGCGGGGCTTTTGATTTGTGCGCCGATCATACGGCGAAACCCCTGCGAAATCAAAGATTCGCCTGAAACACCGCAAACCGGTTAACCAATTGAAAATAATTATTATTTATTATGTTTCCGGTGTGCACGCCCAGCCCGCTGCGGGGAGCGGCACAATGCGGGTGCAAGTTTTGTTGTTTGCTTGCAATGCGCCGCAGACGCAGGCGTGAAAGGCAAACATGATATCCATCTGTATACCAGGCATGTTTTTTTGATGAAGTTTTTCACGCCAGCCGTTTTAAAAAAGGCAGCGCATTGCCCCGCAAGAATACGAATCTATGTTATAAATTTATGGCCTTTTACTGACATGCTTTTCCGCGGCAACCGCCGTCTTCCTGCTTATTCTCAACCGAGGTATTAAAACAATGACCAGAACAGCCCTGATGACCGCCGCACTGATGTTTGCCACGCTGGCCGCCGCCCCTGCATACGCCAACGATATGACAGCGTGGAAAGATATGCCCGCCGGCGTTTACACCGTCGACAAAACCCACGCCAGCCTGATCTGGAAAGTCAGCCACGCAGGGCTGTCGAATTACACGGCGCGTTTCAAATCGTATGACGCCGAAATCAACTTCGACCCTGCCGACATCACCAAAAGCAGTGTGAGCGCAAAAATTGACCCCGCGACGCTGGAAACCGATTACGTCGCCACGGCTGAAAAAGATTTCAACAAAAACCTGATCACCAAAGAAGAATGGTTCAACGCGGGCAAGTTCCCCGAGATCACGTTCAAATCGACCAAGATCGAAGTGACGGGCGAAAACACCGGCAAAATTCACGGCGACCTGACGTTTCTGGGCGTGACCAAACCCGTGACGCTGGATGCGACGTTCAACGGCGCCTATGCGCTGCAACCGTTTAGCAAAAAACCCACCATGGGTTTTTCGGCGACAGGCAGCCTGAACCGCAGCGATTTCGGCATGTCGACCTATGTGCCCATGATTGGCGATAAAGTAGACATCATCATCGAAGCCGAATTCGCCAAAAACAGCTAAGGCATGCACATGACAACGAAACAAACGACCAGCCAAGACAGATATAACAACGTCGCCATCGCCCTGCACTGGATCATGGCCATCGCCTTTTTCCTGATGCTGGGCAGTGGCCTTGCGGTTGAATATCTGGATCTCGCCAAAAAGCTAAAATTCAGCATGATCCAGTGGCACAAATCACTGGGTGTTTTGCTGCTGGCGGCTTTTGTGATCCGCCTTGGCTGGCGTTTGTTCCACAAGCCGCCCGCCCTGCCCGCCTCTATCAAGGGGCTGGAAGCGGTAGCCGCCAAGGCCGGACATATCGCGCTTTACCTTTGCATGCTGGCCGTGCCGCTGACGGGCTGGGCGATGGTGTCGTCCAGTTCATACGGCCTGCCCACTATTGTTTTTGGCTGGTTCACATGGCCGCATATTCCGGGTATCGCGGGCAATGATACCATCAATGGCGTAGTAAAAACCGCGCATTGGGTTCTGGCATGGGCGTTCCTGCTATGCATCGGCGGGCATATTGCCGCTGTGGTCAAGCATGCCTTGATCGATAAAGAAAACCTGCTGCCGCGCATGCTGCCCGCATGCAAGGCCTGCCGTAACAGCACCGCCGCCAAACCGGAGTAACCAGCCATGCAAAATCTTATCACCACCCTGAAAAAACCCGCAGTGCGCAAACGCCTGATGATTGTCGGCATCGCCAAGAAAATGGCCTATGCGGGGTTCTTCGCCTTTACCATGATGACCACACCGGCCGCGGCGCGGGACTATACTGTCGATTACAGTGCCAGCAAAATCGAATTCAGCGGCACACATGCCGATACCCCTTTCAAGGGTACATTCGGCGAATGGGCGGCAACGGTCACGTTCGACCCCGCCAGTATCGAAACCAGCAAGATCATCGCCACGTTCAAACCCGACAGCGCCAAAACGGGCGATGCGATGTATGACGGCACCCTGCCGCAAACAGACTGGTTCAATACCAAAGAGCATCCGCAGGCAACATTCACCAGCACCACCGTGCGCAATAAAGAGGGCGGCGGCTATATCGCCGATGGCGATCTGACCATTCGCGGCATTACCAAGCCCGTAGAGCTGGCATTCACCCTCAGCGACCTCGCGCAATCGCCTGTAACAGCCACAGGAAGCCTGACGATCAACCGGCTTGATTTTGATCTGGGCAAAAAATCGGATGGCGATGCTGAATGGGTCAGCCGCGATATTAAAATCGACATCACCATCGTCGCAACGCCGAAATAACCGCGCAGGCTATTTACCCTTTGACAGCGGGGCGCAGCGCCAGCAATCGGCGATGTGATCATTTACCATGCCAATCGCCTGCATATAGGCGTAGATGATGGTGGAGCCGACAAATGTCATGCCGCGCTTTTTAAGATCTTTGGACAGCGCATCAGATTCAGGCGTTTGCGCGGGAATATCTTTGAGCGTTTTGCGTTTTCCCTGCAGGGGCTTACCGCCCACGAATGTCCAGACATAGCGGTCAAAACTGCCGAATTCTTTCTGGATCGCCAGAAAGGCAATGGCGTTTTTACGGGCGCCGAAAATCTTCAGCCGGTTGCGCACGATGCCTTCGTCGTGCATCAGTTTTTCCAGCGCGGCATCGGTCATGCGGGCAACGCGGACGGGATCAAAATTCTTGAACGCCTTGCGATAGCCTTCGCGCTTTTTCAGAATGGTTTCCCAGCTGAGCCCCGCCTGCGCCCCTTCAAGGATCAGCATCTCGAAATGCTTTGTATCGTCATGCACGGGTATGCCCCATTCACGGTCGTGGTATTCTTCGTAAAACGGTTTGCCGGTGCCCACCCATCCGCAGCGGATTTTCTGCTGTGCCATTTTGCCTCTCCTGCTATTATGCCTATGCAGCGTAACACAGGGAGGTGCCGCCATGCAAAACAAGCCCAAATCGGGCGGCAATCACTTGCTGCTGATTTTCGTTTCGCTGGCCATGGCAGGTTTGGTCACGGCATGGTGCGTCATGGACGTTCAACCCGCCGAAGACCGCGCCGTCATCACCGAAACCCCGCATATTCAAACCACCGTTGTGGCAGATGGATTGGAATTTCCGTGGTCGGTCGCTTTCCTGCCCGATGAGGGCGGATTTCTGGTCACAGAACGCGACGGCCGTTTACTACATATCAGCCACGATGGTAAAACGCGGCACGCGATTGCGGGATTGCCCGCGCATTTATACGCATCCGGTCAGGCGGGGTTATTTGATATCGCCCTTTCCCCTGATTATGCCGAAAATAAAAAAGTATATTTCGCTTTCGCAGGGGGTACGGCGGATGCGAATAATACAGAACTGGCCAGTGCCACGCTGGATCTGGATGCGCATGCGCTACGTGATGTCAAAATCATTTTCAAGGCCGAGCCGAAAACCAAAGGATCCAACCACTATGGCGGGCGCATTTTGTTTGCGCAGGATGGGCACATACTGCTGACGCTGGGTGACCGCTATACCCACCGCAACCGTGCGCAAGATACCGAAACACATTTGGGCAAGATCATCCGCCTGATGCCGGATGGCAGCGTGCCCAAGGACAACCCCTTTGTCGGCAAAGCCGGCGCGAAGGGGGAAATTTACACCCTGGGCAATCGCAACATGCAGGGCATCGCGGTTATGCCCGGCACAGACACCATCTGGTTCCATGAACACGGCCCGCGCGGCGGGGATGAGCTGAACGTGCTGAAAGCTGGCACCAATTACGGCTGGCCCGTCGTCACGTTCGGCCGCGAATACAGCGGCCTGGCTATTACCGACCTGCGCCACAAAGACGGCATGCAGGACGGTATCTTGCAATGGACGCCCTCGATTGCGCCGAGCGGTATGGCGTTTTACACCGGCGACAAGCTGCCGCAATGGAAAGGCGATTTATTCGTCGGCGCGCTGGCCGGGCAACATCTGCGCCGGCTGGATATCGAAGGCGGCCGCATCATCAAACAAGAACGCCTGCTGACTGACCTGGAATCGCGTATACGTGATGTACGCAGCGCCCCGGATGGATATTTGTATATCCTGACCGACGGGCCGGATGGCAAATTAATACGGCTGGCACGTCAATAGATATCTATGTAAAGAACCCCTTTACAAATCAGCCGGCGCCACCTAGGTCATTGGATACCTTTGCCCGTAATTGTCCAAGGACCGTACCCATGACCGCCCTGCCCGCTGCTGACGATCATTCTTCGTTTTTTGGCCCCGTGATTTATGCGGAACAGGGCGATGAAACCCATTTGAAATACGGGATTGTCTGCGGCGGTCACTCCTGCCCCGTCTTTTCTTGCGCCGATACCGCACATGTGTCGGAACCACGTGAAATTTCAAGCTTTGGCGATATGCGGTTTTACCGCTGGGATATCACCATCGCCGCGACCCCGCATATCCGGCATGTGGATTACACGGTGCATGGACAGGTATTTTCTTTTTACGTGCCGGGCTGCGATGCGGGCACAAACGAATTCCGCATCGGGTATGTGTCATGCAACGGATCAGAAAAAGACAGCCCTCTGGCAACACCGCCCGCGGACAAATACGCCCTGTGGAGCGATCTGGTATACGAACATGACCGCAGCCCGTTTTTGATCCTGCTGCACGGCGGCGACCAGATTTATGCCGACCGCGTGTGGCACGAAGTGCCCACATTGGCGGCATGGGTCAAACGGGGACTTAAAATCAAACACGCCCCTGCTGTGACGGATGAACTTCGCGCCGAAATCAGGGCGTATTACTACAGGCTTTACATGCTGGTCTGGTCACAGCCGGATATCCGCACCATGCTGGCATCTGTGGCATCGCTGATGATATGGGACGACCATGATATTTTTGACGGTTGGGGCAGCTGGAGCAGCAAGCGCCAGACATCGCCTGTGTATCAGGCCATATTTGATGCGGCACTGGATGCGTTCTGCCTGTTCCAGCGCGGGCAAAGCGCGGTAGATGCGGGGATTGTGCCAAATGATTTCCATCTGGGGAAATCCGTGCGCTACGCCGACTGCGCCATCATCGTGCCCGACCTGCGCACACAACGCACGCGTGAACAGGTGATGGGCCCCAGCGGTATTCAATGGTTCGAAAAACAGCTTGCCGCCGCTGCGCCGCAGCGTGACACCGTTGTCGTGTTCAGCGTACCGCTGGCCACGGGACATTTTTCGGCACTGGATGGTATTCTCACCAACTTCCCCGATTGGCTGGCGCGTATTTTGCCTGACAAGCTGAACCCCAAACGGTTTGCCGATGATATTCACGACCAATGGCGCGTCCCCGCCCACCGTGACGAATGGCGCGGCATGATCAGCCGCCTGCTGGATCACCGCCGCACGACCGACAGCCGCGTTACCCTGATTTCCGGCGAAATCCACATGGGCGCCCGATCCACGATTGCCGAAGAAGGCCACGGCAAGATCACGCAATATATTTCATCCGGCATCGCCCACCCGCCGATGAACCTGGGCGTGGTCTTTTTCTGCGAATGGCTCAGCCGCGGCCTGCAGGATATCAGCGACACCCTGTCGATCCGGATGGAGCGGATATACCCGACCGGCCGCCGCCGCTATATCGCCAGCCGCAACTGGTTTTCGCTGCTGTTTACCCGGCGCGGGTACAGCGTGGGCACATGGCACACCGACGACAATGCCGGTGTCACGCACGAGCGAAAGCCTAAAACCCATTAAGTCATCGGCGCGGCAGGCACACCCAGATAAAGCCACAACGTGTAGCCTGTATAAAGCGCGAGCATAAAGGCACCCGCCGTCCTGCCAATCGTGATGCCACGCCACAAAAAGACCGACAGAAAGACCGCAACGCCCAGCATAATCCAGACATCCACCTCGACAAGCTGGCCGACAGCCACGATGGGCTTCACAAGGCAGGTTACGCCGATGATGCATAGGATGTTAAAAATATTACTGCCCAAAATATTGCCCAGCACCATATCATTCTGCCGGCGCAACGACGCGACCAGCGCGGTTGCCAGTTCGGGCAGCGATGTGCCGACAGCGACGATCGTCAGGCCGATGACGGCCTCGGAAATGCCAAAACCGCGCGCCAGCGATACCGCCCCCGTCACCAGTAAATGCGCACCGCCTATCAGCCCCGCAAGACCGCCCAGACACAGGGCGATGGCCACCGCGTTGTGCAGCGTATCGCCTGTATCGGCATCGCTGCTCATATCCGCTGGCGGTCGTGCTGCATAGGCGCGGCGGTCCGCATGGTAGCCATAGGCAACATAGCCCGCCAACATCAGCACCATCACCGCACCGGACATCGCATTCAGCATGTCCGCCGTCGCCAGCAGGCAGAGCAACAGCGAAGCCCCCAGCAACACGCACATATCGCGGCGCACGGCCTGCGCGTTAACCATCACTGGTGCCAGCACCGCCGCCACACCAATAATCAGCAGAATATTCGCGATATTGCTGCCAACCACATTGCCAAGCGCGATTTCGGGCGCGTTTTTCAACGCGGCACCGACCGAAACGGTCATTTCCGGCATAGAGGTACCGAAGCCGATAATGACGGCGCCCACCAGTAATTTGGAGAGCCCCATACGGCTCGCAATCGACACAGCGCCTTTCAATAGCGCCTCGCCCGCGATCAGAAGGATGACAAGTCCTGCCGCAATCATCAGAAAATCGGACATCGGTTACCTCGTTTATACGTTTGGGCGGAATTGATTAAAAATCAAAGATATCGAATACACGCGACAGCTTGTCTTTTTTGTACGGCTTGCCGTGGTATTTATGGCCATCTTTGTAATATTTATCATCGTATTTGCGTTCGCGGTAACGGTGATCGTCATCGTCGCGGTCGCGGTATTGGCGCGTATCGCGGCGGTCGTCGTCGTCACGCGTGCGGTAGCGGGGCTGCTCGTAGGGCGGCTGCTGGGGCTGCTGTTGCTGCACCTGTTGCGGGGCTTGGGCCTGCGGCTCTGCGGGGCGCACCCGCGGCGCGGCAGCCGCTTCGAGGTCTTCTTGCAGAATAAGCAAGATCTTTTCAAGCTCGCCCTTGTCGAGCCAGACACCGCCGGATGTGGGGCAGACATCAATCTCGATACCATAGCGGTGGATCTGGCGCATGGGGGCGCCGTCGATGGGGGATACAAGCAAAGGCATATGTTTTCTCCTTGGGGGTAAATATTTCCGGGATTAGTGGTAACGCGGGCGCACGCGCACAGGCGCATAGGCAGGCTGCAAACGCGCACCGCCGCGCACCAGCTCGCGGCGGGTGTAATTGAAAATTTGTGCTTTCATCATCTGCCGAATTTTTTGCAGATGCGCGATGCGCAGCCAATCGGGGCGGCGCAAATTATGTTCGCGTTCGATCGCATGTTCGATCTTGCCGAAACGGGCGAGCAGCGATTTGATACGTTTGAAAGTCATGTGTCATCCTCCTTGATTACCGTTTGATAGGTCGGAGGGAATAACGGGCTGCCGGAACAAAAAAAGACCGGCACCGGAATTCCTTCCGATGCGGTCCGACATCGCGCCAGCATATAAGTCTTGCTGACGCCAGAGGGGCCCGGCCCGCTGTCTTTAATATTAAGACCCCTGCGGCGGATTTCAAGACAAACAGGAAATTTTTTATACATGGCAATATTATGAATTATAAATCACCCCGCCCTGCGCGCTGGCCTTGGGGGTAGAAAAAGGCTAAAGTACTGGCGGCATTCAAAAACGATATATCTTACGGGAATTCACCATGCACGACGTTAAAAACCGTATCAACGTAGGCTACACCATCGCGGGTAATCCGATTGATATCGTGACCTATACCCTGGCCGCCCCGGCCAAGGGCAAAAAACTGCACATCCAAAGCGGCATGCACGGCGGCGAGATCACGTATTGGGTGCAGCACCGCCTGTATAATTTCCTGAAAGAACACCTGACAGCAGGCGAAGTGGTTTTTATCCCCTGCGCCAATCCGGCGTCGTGGGATCAGCGTTCGTATTTTTACACCTTTGGCAAATTCGATTTGTATGACGGGAAGGATTGCAATTCGCATTTCCCCGGCAAGGCAGATGGTTCGCTGCACCAGCGTATCGCGCACGAACTGTTTGCGCTTTCGAAAACCTGCGACCTCGGCCTTGACCTGCACACCGCGCGCGACAGCAACCCGTATGTGATTTTCACGCAGGAAAAATACCTGCCGCTGGTGAAAGATGTCGGGTTTAAATATAACTACATGGACGATATCGTCACGCCCGAAACAGCGGGATCGTTCGATTACGCCATGGATCCGGCGGGGATTGATAACCTGTGCATCGAATGCGGCAGCCATGACGAATATAGCGCCGCCAAAAACGAAGAAGTCTTTCAGGGTATCCTGCGCCTGCTCGCGCGCCTTGGCATGATTGACAAGTCACTGACCAAGCCCGTGCCCGAAGAATGCTATTACTTCCGCAACCACAAAAAGATTTTGACCCGCGCCGCGGGATTTGTACGCTACGACGTCGCCATGGGCGCCACGTTTAAAAAGGGCGACACGCTGTTCACCCTGCACCCCGCGCACGAACTGGGCGTGGAGATGCCAGAAATTGCAACCGAGGACGGCGTGCTATACAAACGCGCCCCCACGCATATCTACCGCATCGGCGACGAAACCCTGCATTACATTCCGGTGCATGAACTGCGCAAAGTTTAAGATACACCCAAATTAAAAATCCCCCTGCCGCTTGCGTCAGGGGGATTTTTTGTGCCGTCTTCGTTTTAGTCTTTGGGGTTTAGTATTCTTTATTTCGCAGCGGGCGGCTTCAGGTGGCCATTGACGCTGGATTTCACCGATGCCACGCTGGACGATTGGTTGTACAGCGGGTTTTTCTCGATGTAGCCTTCGCCGAAGCAATCGGTGTAGAGCTGCACAATCATCTGGCGCCATTGCGGGTGCAGGTACGAAATACCGTCCGCGATCTGGAACGGTGCATCGTTACCATTAGCCGCGCCGGTGATGCGGAACAGTTCTGCGCCAGCAGCCGGGGTATCGCCTTTGCCGAGGCTGCCGCTGCTGATTTTAACGGTCACCGCGCCTGCATTCAGGTCGACTTTGGCGACTTCTGCTTTTTCGCCCAGATATTTCCATTTCCAGCCATCGCCGTCTTTGGAAACGCTATAGGTGCCTTCGGGCAGGTTTTTCTGCGCCTTGACCTGACCATCAAAGCTTTCGTCGTGCGTCGCGTAAACTTTGATGTAGAACGAACCCGACGACGTTGCATATTGCTGGTGGATCGCGTCGGCATTGTCGCGCAGGGCGGCCATCACATTCATGTTTTCCGGCTTCGAGAAATCCGCGTAATGCGCGAACCACGCCATGCGGCTGAGGCCGGGGATGTTGTTTTTCTCGGCATCCGCGCTCATCTGGTCGGTCGGGCCTTGCTGGCGGTCGTTGATCTCGTTGATCCAGATTTTGCCGGTGCGGTCGATAATCAGATCTGCGCCTGCATGGCCGACCTTGCCGCACTTGCCCATTTTCTTGCCGAGTTTGTCGCCAATTTCCGCGATTTGGGCCGAAATATGCGCATCGTACACATGGCCGATGTTGTTGCCGACGCTGTCGCCGGGCGCATTCGCCAGCAGGCTGTCGCCCACAACTTTCAGCGTGGCGCGGCCGGTGACCGAGAACACGTTGGATGCGTCAATGCCTTTGCTGGCCGCATGCGCTTCGATCTGCGCGAGGCTTTCGGGGCGGGCGCAATCGATGCCTTCGGGCAGGCTGCATTTCGCAACGCCGCGCGTGCCTTCGGCGGGCTGGGTATTGCCGACAAAGAAAGACAGGTTGCCTTCGTTACCGTCGATAAAGCGGGTGACCTTGAACGGCGTTTTGGATTTGCGGGCATGCGCGATGAAATCTTCTTCGCTGCCGATGAAGCGCGTGGGCTCATAGTTTTCAACGCAGGACTGCACCACAACCTTGCCGCTTTCGCTTTTCACGCGGTTGTATACGTCGCGCAGTTCGGCGTCCGATTTGTGGCTGCCGACGACTTCTGTCGGAATGACATAGGCTTCCAGCCCCGCTTCCTTCAGGATGTGCATCAGGTTGCCTTTGTTTTCAAAAAACAGGCGGGTGTTTTGTTCGTTGGTGGCAACGATTTCGGTATTCTGGCCACGGTCGGCGATATGCTTCGCCCACGATGCGGGCGGCGTGATGAACGCGAATACGGCGACTTTTTTGTTTTCGATCAGCGAAGAGGGAATCGCATCCACTATCTGCTCGGACATACCCTTGGGGAAGCTGTTGATGTACGGCGTGGTGTCGAATTCGAGGCCGAATTGCGTCACGTTTTTAAACGCGGGGGCGTTTTTCTTGCCGCCCGCAATATAGGCCTTGCCGCCCACGCGGTTGAATTCCGACAGCAGGCGACCCTGCGGCGGGGAATAGGTCGGCATCAGGACGCTGACGCCCTCGGCCGCGAATTCGCTGGAAATACGTTCGAATGCTTTGTCGAGTGCGTGCTTGATTTTATCGATCATCATACACCCCCCTGAACGCAAGAGATGGAGACGGTAGCGAAAACGCGCACTTCAGCATTACGGGAAATGCCGGTTTTATGTTGCACTTGTGTATGAAAAGACATGACCGTCTCCCCTTAAACAGCGGTTGAACAAAAGCGAAAACTCTTCGCAGTAATGCCTAAATCCTTGCGGATACAGACACTTAGCACAAAAAAAGTTCGCCGTTGCTTAACCTGCCTTGGGAGGAAATCCTTTAAGGGCGCCCCTATTGGTCGGGGGCCGCGGGCCATTGGCACGTACGATTAACATAGTATTAATAGATTCGCGCCCCGTAACGCAAGTAAAAATCATATCCTAACCCTCGGACGGCACATATTTTTTTATGACGCCCCGCCGCATGACACGCACGGCTGGATTTGAGGGCGGTGCGGATATATAAAAACAGCCGAACCAGCCACGGGAGACGCACAGACATGACCAAGGTTTTTATCGCCGGCGCGACCGGCTGGGCAGGATCGGCGCTTGCGCGCGGCGTCCACGCCCACCCCGCCCTGACGCTGGCCGGCGGCCTGTCGCGCACGCATGATGGCGGCAATCTGGCGGATGTGCTGGGGTTGCAGGGCGTGGCGGCCGTTCCGGCCTATGGCGATATTCATGCCGCTATGGCGGAATGCCCGTTTGATGTGCTGGTCGAATACACCAAACCCGCCTATGCCAAGGGACATATCATGGCCGCGCTTGATGCGGGCAAAAACGTGCTGGTTGGCACATCGGGCCTGACCCATGCGGAATATGCCGAGATTGAAGCCGCCGCGAATGCCAATAACCTAAGCGTGCTGGCCGTGGGAAATTTTGCGATTACCGTTGTTTTGTTGCAAAAATTCGCCGAAATCGCGGCGAAATACATTCCCGATTTTGAAATCATCGATTACGCGCATGAACGCAAGATTGATGCGCCCAGCGGCACGGTGCGTGAACTGGCGCATCGCCTGTCGAAGGTACGCACCCCAAACGTGCATGTGCCTGACGATCAAATTATTGGCGAAGCCACGACGCGCGGCGCCAATATGGACGGCGTGCGCGTGCATTCGCTGCGCCTGCCTGGCCATGTCATTTCGGTCGAAACTGTGTTTGGCGCCAAAGACGAACGCCTGACGTTGCGACACGACGCCGGCGCAGGGGCGGAGCCATATGTGGCGGGCGCCCTGCTGGCGATTGAAAAACTGGGCACGTTCAAGGGGCTGCGCCGCGGCCTTGATAGCGTGATGGACTGGTAACGCCGCGTTTGCCAAAGGGGGCGGCAGCCTGTTATAAAACAGGCATTCACCCACTGACAAACCAAAGCCGGAAGCCATGACCGCCCTGCCCCCCTGCCCCGAATGCCAATCAACCTATGCGTACGAAGACCGCGGCCTGCTGGTCTGCCCTGAATGCGGGCATGAATGGTCAGCTGCAGGTGGTAGCGATACGGGCGAAGACACCGCCGCGGCCAAAGTGGTGCGCGATGCGAATGGCACGGTTTTACAAGACGGCGATACGGTCACCGTCATCAAAGACCTCAAAATAAAAGGGTCATCGTCGGTCGTGAAAGTCGGCACGAAGGTGAAAGGCATCAGACTTGTCGATGGCGACCACGATATCGATTGCAAAATCCCCGGCATCGGCCCGATGGGGCTAAAATCCGAATTCGTGAAAAAGATATCGGAATAACCGCCACATCATGAACCTGCACCCCAGCGACAAACAGCACCAGACGTCGATACCGGCCGCCGCCCTGCGCGTGCTGCAAAAGACGTACGGGTTTGACGCGTTTCGCGGGGCGCAAGCGGATATTATTTCGCATGTGGCCAGCGGCGGCAATGCGTTTGTGCTGATGCCGACGGGCGGCGGCAAATCGCTTTGCTATCAAATACCATCCCTGATCCGCGATGGCGTGGGGATTGTGATTTCACCTTTGATTGCCCTGATGCAAAACCAGGTAGAGGCGCTGAAGCAGCTGGGCATTCGCGCCGCCGCGATCAATTCCAACGTCGACGGTGGCAGCATCGCCAGCACCAAAGACGCCATGCTGCGCGGGCTGATTGATCTTGTGTACGTCGCGCCGGAACGTTTGTTGATGGATGATTTTCTGGCCCTGCTCGACGAAGTGCCCATCGCCCTGTTCGCCATTGACGAAGCACACTGCGTATCGCAATGGGGACATGATTTCCGGCCGCATTACAAACAACTATCCATTTTGGCAGAACGCTATCCTTACGCGCCGCGCATTGCGCTGACGGCCACCGCCGATGCGCCCACACGGCGTGATATTGTCGAGAGTTTGAAATTAGAAAATGGCCGCAGTTTTGTGGCAGGTTTCGACCGCCCCAATATCCACTACACCATTTTGCCCAAAGACAGCGGCCGCACGCAGATTTTAAAATTTATCCGGCAAAACCACGCCGAAGACAGCGGTATTGTGTATTGCCTGTCACGCAAGCTGACCGAAGAAACGGCAGAGTGGCTGACCAAAGAAGGCTTCACCGCCCTGCCCTATCACGCCGGCATGCCGCCCGATACACGCGCGAAGCATCTGGAGCGTTTTTTAAAAGAAGAAAAAATCATCATGGTCGCCACCATCGCCTTTGGCATGGGCATCGACAAGCCCGACGTGCGGTTTGTGGCACATATGACCATTCCAAAAAATATCGAAGCGTATTATCAGGAAACCGGCCGCGCAGGCCGCGACGGGCAGCCGTCAAACGCGCTGATGGTTTATGGCGCGCAAGACGCCGTGATGCAGCGGCAGTTCATTGACGCATCCGACGCGCCCGATACGCAAAAACGGATTGAACACCAAAAACTGAATGCGCTGCTGGGGCTGTGCGAAGCGGCCGGTTGCCGCCGCCAGATATTGCTGGAATATTTTGGCGACCGGTGCGATCCGTGCGGTAATTGCGACACCTGCCAATCCCCGCCCGAAACGTTTGACGGTACCATTGCCGCGCAAAAGGCATTATCCACCGCCTACCGCACCGGCCAGCGCTATGGCACAGCCTATCTGATCGACGTTCTGAGCGGCAATGCAGATGAACGTATCACCCGCAACGGCCACGACCAGGTCAGCACTTTCGGGATTGGCACGGACATGAACAAAACCGAATGGCAGGCGGTATTCCGGCAGCTGATCGCCCTGAACCTTCTGCACGTCAACGCCGAACATGGCGGACTGAGCATGACGCCGCAGGGGCAGGCCTTCCTGCGTGAAAAGCAAACCGTGCGCCTGCGCAAGGCCGCCAAGCGCGACGCCCTGTTAACCAAGTCGCGCAGTAAAGGTGGCGGCACTGATACATCGATGCTGCCGCCGGAGGGGCAAGCACTACTGGCCGCGCTCAAAGCCGCGCGCATGGAACTGGCCAAAGCGCAGGGCGTGCCGCCGTATGTTATTTTTCACGACAAATCGCTGCTGGACATGGCACTGATCAAACCCGATAACATGCAGCGCATGGCGCTGGTGCACGGGATTGGGGAGCAAAAACTGGAAAAATACGGCCAGACTTTTTTACAGGTCGTGGCGAAGTTTTTGTAACCCATGCGGAATTCATTTGCGTTATCTATATCGCAAAGATGGGTCGGCCGCGCGCACGCCTATCAGATTTTTAATCGACGTTTTATATTTATATATGTCAGGTTTTGACCGATGTTGTAATTTTGACGGTATTGCCGCTGCCCATGAATTCGACACGGTCGAAGCTGAGCAAGGCAGCCTTGGCGATGCCGCGGCCGTTGATCTGCGTTGCGCGTGCGGGGTCAATCTCCAGATACGGGCGCCAGTCGAAACCGGCCCCTTCATCCTGAATAACCACTTCGATCATGTGGCCTGTATGTTTGAAGGTCACAATAACTTTTTTTGACAGATTTTCGGGCAGCGCGATCAAACGGCGGACTTCCTGTTCCCACGTGCCGCTGGAAAGCAGTTTATTTTTATTGCGGAAACCGACGCCCAGATTGCCGTGCTCTACGGCATTGAGCAGTAGTTCAAAAAAGCCGCTGGCCGCCAGTTCGGGACGCGTGCAAATGCTGCCCAGCAACAAAGAAAGATTCTCGACTTCGGCCAATGTGCGCACATGCATTTCGGCATTGACGATCACGCTCATCGCTTCGTACTGGCGCGTCATACGCTCTTCGATTTGCGATTTCTGGCGCCGCTCCTGCACTGCGGAGCGCACGATACCCAAAAGAATCTCTTCTTCATAAGGTTTTGCGAGATAATAATAGACACCGGCACGTATTCCCTTCAGCACCTCTTCGGGCTCTGTCGCGCTGGTTTGCATGATAACAGGAATTTTTTTAAGGCGCGGGTCATTGCGCATACGGACGGCAAGGTCGAGTCCTTCCATTTCAGGCATACGATGGTCTGTCACGACAAGATCAAAATGAGGGTCTTTGGCCAGAATATCCCATGCAATTTTACCGTTCACGGCCTCGACCACTTCGAAGTCGGCGCTTTGCAGAAACGCTGATAGAATGGCCATATTTGTGGGTTCATCTTCGGCAAGAAGGATACGCGTTTGCGCTGCAAGATTGGGAACTGACTGCTGATTGAGTGCGTTCATAATACATGTGCCTCTTAATTATTTTGATAAAAAATACTGTCACTATTTTTGCACAATTTTATTTAGACCTTGTTAATTTGTGCAATCGTATAATTACTTAGTAAGAAAATCATATCACACTCTATTTCAGACTTTTACTTTTTAATCCCGCGCCCCATCATCACTTTTAATTCTTTTATTTAAGAAGAAAAACAATGGCTCATAAGTCATCCCCTGATGCCCCCACCAATGCCCCGCAGACCGTCGATCTTAGCGCCAAGCTGCATCAGGCACATGACCCCAGTACAGAATTCAAAAATAGCGGCAATATCCTCGGCAACGCTCTGGTCACCGCAGAGAAAGAAAAAGCCGAGCATGAAGCTTTAACAAAAACCGAGAGTGGCAGCGCCTTTCTGGCGAAACTGGCTGACGCGGTCAATGAATTAAAACAGCAGAATCAGTCAGACACCCAGATTACACAAAACAGCACCTCGCCCACGGTTAACCGCGAGAGTAACCAGCCCCCCGCCTCGTCATCATCATACAACAGTATTCAAATGGACGGCGGCCTGTCCCCGAATCAGGTGTCGTATGACCGCATGCCCGCCACAAGTGATGGTGTCGCGCCACAACCCGTTTCGTCCCCCTCGCCGGATAGCGGCGGCGGAGCACCAGCGGGTGGTGGTGGCGGTGGCGGTGGCGGTGGCGGTGGCGGTGGCGGTGGCGACCCGACGACAGGCCCCACAGATCCTACTGATCCTACTGATCCTACTGATCCTACTGACCCTACCGGCCCCACGGCGCCAACTGTTTCGGTATCAACCGGCGCGGGCGCAGAAAATCAGAATTTACCCGTCAGCATCGTTCTGGGCCCCTTGCCGTCATCCGGTATTGTCACGGTAACCATCAGCGGCCTGCCGCCCGGCGCCGCGCTATCGACGGGCACCAATAATGGCGATGGCACATGGACGCTGACGCCCGGTCAATTACCGGGTTTACAGCTGATCCCCCCCGCCAATGCAGGGGCAGATTTTACCTTAACCGTAACGGCCACACATTCGGAACATGGCCAAACGGCATCCAACACCACGGCCGCAAATATTCATATCGAGGCCATGCCCACGACCCCCACGTTGGCGGTACAATCGGCCACAGGCGCAGAAGACACCCCGATTGCCCTGCATATTGATGCCAATCTTGTTGATACAGATGGTTCGGAAACGCTTGTCATCGTCATTGCGGGCGTCCCCGCGGGTGCGGTGCTATCGGCGGGCACCAACAACGGCGATGGCACATGGATATTATCCCCCGCCGATCTGCCGTTTTTGACACTAACGCCGCCCGCCGATTTTGCGGGCACGATTAATTTAACCGTCACCGCCGCCGCGCTTGAAAACGGGCAAGCCGCCAGCGTCACGGCGAATTTAGGCATTAACGTGACAGGCGTTGCCGATGCCCCGCTTTTGAACGTCAGCACCAGCGCCGGAAACGAAGATACGGCGATCGCCCTCAATATCAACGCCGGCACGGTTGGCGCAGGCGAAAGTCTGGGCATCGTCATCTCCGGCATTCCCGCAGGTGGCAGCCTGTCCGCGGGCACCAACAATGGCGACGGCACATGGACACTGACACCCGCGCAATTGATGGGCCTGACATTTACGCCGCCGCTGCATGCCAGCGGCGCGTTTCATTTGACCGTCACCGCCACCGCATCCGAAAATGGCACCAGCGCCAGCACATCGCAAATCCTGAACATTGATGTATCAGGCGTGGCGACCGCACCAATGCTGAGCGTTTCAGGCGCCACAGGTTTGGAAGGCACCCCCGTACCGCTGAACATTCAGGCCGCACTGGTGGATACGGATGGATCTGAAACCCTGAGCATCACCATCAGCGGTGTGCCCGCGGGCGCGATGCTCTCCGCCGGTATCGATAATGGCGATGGTACGTGGACGCTGGCGCCGGCGCAGCTGGGCGGCCTGACGTTTACATCCCCGGCCCACACCAGCGGCACGTTCAACCTGACCGTCACCGCAACATCGAGCGAGAACGGCACCAGCGAAAGTGTTTCCGCGCCGCTCGCCATCCACACGACAGGAACTGCCTCTACACCGACATTATCGGTTTCGGCAGGCGCCGGCATTGAAGACACGCCGCTTGCATTGAATATCAACACCGCCATTATGGATGCGGATGGATCCGAAGTATTAAGCATCACCATCGCAGGCATCCCCGCAGGGGGCAGCCTGTCTGCCGGTATCAATAACGGCGACGGTACATGGACGTTGACGCCCGCCGAATTAACAGGCCTGACATTCAACCCGCCCCCGCATGCCAGCGGTAATTACAATTTGACCATCACCGCCACATCAACCGAAAACGGCACCAGCGAAAGTATATCTGCACCGCTGGGGGTAAACATTTCCGGCATGGCGACACCCCCGACATTGGCCGTCGCCGCCGCATCCGGCACCGAAGACACCGCTGTTGCACTGAATATACATGCAGCATTGGTGGACACCGACGGGTCTGAAACATTGACCATCACCATTGCAGGCGTTCCTGCGGGCGGCGGCCTGTCTGCCGGTATCGACAACGGCGATGGCACATGGACGCTGACGGCGGCGCAACTGAGCGGCCTGACATTCACGCCGCCGCCGCACGCCAGCGGTATGTTTGATTTGACCGTTACCGCCACATCCAGCGAAAACGGCACCAGCGAAAGCGTATCGGCAAATCTGGGTATTCAAGTTACCGGCACTGCGACGGCACCGATCCTGGCCGTTGGGGTTGCAGCCGGCACCGAAGATACGGCCATCCCGCTTAATATCAACGCGGCGCTGCAAGATACGGATGGGTCGGAAATCCTGACGATCACAATTGCGGGTATTCCGGCGGGCGCAAGCCTGTCGGCGGGGACCGACAACGGCGATGGCACATGGACGTTAACGCCTGCGCAATTAACAGGCCTGACATTCAACCCGCCGCCGCATGCCAGCGGCAATTACAGTTTAACCATTACCGCGACATCAACCGAAAATGGCACCACCGCCAGTGTCTCCGCACCGCTGGGCATTCATGTCAGCGGCGTGGCAACAGCACCCGTCTTGTCAGTATCTGCCGCGGCGGGTGGCGAGGATACCGCCATTGCGCTCAACATCAACGCTGCGCTGCAAGATACCGATGGGTCTGAAACGTTGTCGATTACCATTTCGGGCGTACCGTCTGGCGCCAGCCTGTCAGCGGGGACCGATAACGGGGATGGCACATGGACGTTAACACCCGCGCAACTGACGGGGCTGACATTTACACCGCCCGCCAATAGCAGCGGTACATTTAATCTGACAGTTACCGCAACATCTGCCGAAGACGGCACAACCTGTAGCGTTTCTGCTAATCTGGGCATCGACGTATCGGGTACGGCCAGCGCACCGCTGTTATCAGTCGCGGCTGTTGCAGGGCTTGAAGACACTGCCATTCCGCTCAACATCAACGCCGCCCTGCAGGATACCGACGGATCGGAAGTCCTGACCATCACCCTTTCAGGGGTACCAGCGGGCGCAGCGCTGTCGGCGGGTGTCAATAATGGTGACGGTACATGGACACTATCCCCCGCAGACCTCAGCGGCCTGACCTTTACCCCGCCCGCATATGCCAGCGGTATATTCAACCTCACGATTACCGCCACCTCTGCCGAAAACGGCACCACCGCGAGCGTGTCAGCAGGTCTGGACATTAACGTATCGGGCGTTGCGACGCCGCCGACGTTATCGGTATCTGCCGCCGCAGGCATAGAAGACGTTGCGGTCGCCTTGAATATAAACGCCGCGCTGCAAGACACCGATGGTTCTGAAACACTGAGCATCACTGTGGCCAACATGCCCGCAGGCGCCAGCCTGTCGGCAGGCATCGACAACGGCGATGGTACATGGACGTTAACGCCCGCGCAATTAACGGGGCTGACATTTACCCCGCCCGCGCATGCCAGCGGTAATTTCAATTTAATCGTGACGGCGACATCCAGCGAGAACAGCACCAGCCATAGCATTCAAACCCCTCTCGGCATTTACATCGCAGGCACCGCCACGGCGCCAATGTTGGCTGTTGCGGCAGCGGCGGGTGCAGAAGATACGGCTATTGCCCTCAACATCAACGCCGCGCTGCAAGATACCGATGGATCTGAAACACTGAGCATCACTGTGGCCAACGTGCCAGCGGGCGCCAGCCTGTCGGCGGGGACCGACAACGGCGATGGTACATGGACATTAACGCCCGCGCAATTAACGGGGCTGACATTTACACCTCCCGCGCATGCCAGCGGCAATTATCATTTAACAGTGACGGCGACATCTTCGGAAGAAGGCACCACGCAAACCGTATCCGCCCCCCTGCAAGTCAACATCAGCGGGGTGGCCACACCGCCGATATTGAATGTTCAGAACCTGAACGGCACCGAAGATACCGCGATCAGCCTGAATATTGGCGCGGCATTGCAAGATAACGACGGTTCGGAAACGCTGAGCGTCAGCATCAGCGGTATTCCTGCAGGCGTCGTTCTGTCGGCAGGCATCAACAACGGCGATGGCACATGGACGCTGACGCCTGCAGAGTTGACAGGCTTGACCTTAACGCCGCCGCTGCATTTCAGCGGTGATATCCATCTGGGGGTTACAGCCACATCGAGCGAAAACGGCACCACGGCTGTAACATCCGCCGCGCTAGACATTCAAATTGCAGGTGTTGCGACAACGCCGTCGCTGTCCGTTGCGGCGGCGATGGGCAGCGAAGATACGTCAATCCCCCTTAGCATCAGTGCGGCGCTGGTGGATACAGACGGATCGGAAACATTATCGATTATCATCGGCAACGTACCCGCGGGCGCCCTACTTTCGGCCGGGATCGATAACGGTGATGCCACATGGACGCTGACGCCCGCGCAATTAACCGGCCTGACATTCAATCCGCCCCCGCACACCAGCGGAAATTTCAACCTGACGGTAAACGCTATATCGTCCGAAAATGGCACCACGGCAACGACAACAGCTAACCTGCCCCTGTCTGTCAGCGGCGTCGCCACTGCCCCGACATTGACGGTACAGGCCGCAGCCGGCGCCGAAGACACTGCTATTGCGCTAAACATCAACGCGGCGCTGGTGGATACGGACGGATCGGAAACGCTTGGCATCACCATTGCAGGCATACCTGCGGGCGCCACGCTGTCGGCGGGCACAGATAACAGCGACGGGACATGGACGCTGACGCCTGCGCAGCTGGGCGGCCTAACCCTAACGCCGCCATCAAATTTTTCAGGCACATTTAACTTAACGGTGAGTGCAACAACGGATGAAAACGGCACCAGCGTCACCGCGCAAACAACATTGCCCGTTGTTATCACGGGTGTTGCCGATACCCCCACGCTGAGCATCCATGCCGCAAGCGGCAACGAAAACATGCCAATCCCCCTCGACATTGGGGCAGGCTTGACGGATACCGACGGTTCGGAAACGCTGGCTATTCATATCACGGGCCTGCCGCATGGCGCATCGCTGTCGGCGGGCATCCACAACGGCGATGGCACATGGACATTGACACCAGCGCAGCTGCCCGGCCTGACGTTGACGCCGCCGCCGTTCTATAGCGGTTCGTTTAACTTGTCTGTGACTGCTACATCCACCGAAGACGGCACCACCGCCAGCATCAGCACTGGCTTGCCCGTCACGGTTGCGGGTATCGCATCGCCCCCGATCCTGAACGTCCATAGTGCTGTCGGTCTTGAGGATCATGGCATTCCTGTCCTGATTACTGCCGCGCTGAGCGACACGGACGGATCAGAGTTGTTATCTGTCACCGTTGCGGGCGTTCCCGCCAATGGCAGCCTGTCGGCCGGCACCGATAATGGCGATGGGACATGGACACTGTCGGCAACGCAGCTGTTGGGCCTTACGCTTAACCCGCCTGCAAATTACAGCGGTGACATTCATCTGCTGGTCACCGCATCTGCATCGGAAAACGGCGCCACCGCAGATGTGCATGCCAATTTGACAATCACCGTTCTGGGCGTGGCAGATGCGCCGGTTGTTACAGGTTTGCCCGGGGCCGGTATACAGGACGTCCCTCTGGCGCTGGTGATTACAGCGGCGTTGGTGGATACGGACGGTTCGGAAACGTTGGGCATTACCGTGCGCGGCATGCCCGCTGGCGCCACCCTGTCTGCCGGTACGCACAACCCCGATGGCAGCTGGACGTTAACGCCCGCGCAATTGACAGGCCTGACCCTGACGCCGCCCGCGCATTGGGCCGGCAACTTGAATTTGAGTGTGACGGCAACATCCAGCGAAAACGGCACCACCGCAGATACGACAATTATTGTGCCCGTTACTGTCGCAGGACTTGCCCCGCTGCCGACACTGCACGTGCAGGCAGCCGCCGGATTGGAAGATAACGCTATTGATCTGACCATCAGCGCAAGCGTGATCAGCCCAAGCCCGCTGACAATTACTATCGGCAATTTGCCGCCGGGCGCGACATTGTCCGCTGGCACCCAAAATGGCGATGGCACATGGACGTTGACGACTGCGCAACTGGCTGGCCTGAAGCTGAACCCGCCGCCTGACTGGAGCGGTTCACTGCAACTGGCCGTATCCGCAGAAATCACAGAAAACGGCGACACAGCCAGCACATCGGCGCTATTGCCCGTTGTGATCGCAGGTGTCGCAGATGCCGCGCAGCTAAGCGTTTCACCCGCATCCGGCAGCGAAAACACGCCGATTGCCCTTAATATCACCGCCGCGTTGAGCGACACGGACGGTTCGGAAACGCTGACTATTATCATTGGGAATTTGCCGAACGGCGCAACCTTGTCCACCGGCCACAGCAACGGCGACGGTACATGGACACTGACGCCTGCAGATCTGGGCGGGCTTCAGTTGATCCCCGCGAATGGTTTTAGCGGTATCGCCGCGCTGAGCGTCACCGCTATCACATCCGAAGGCGGGACCAGCGCCGTTACCAGTACGACACTTGGCGTAAATATTGCGGCGCTGGCAACAGCCCCCAGCCTGTATGTAGCCGGTGCCGTAGGCGCCGAAGATACAGCGATCGTGCTGAATATCATCACCGCATCGCTGGATATGGACGGATCTGAAACCGTGACCGTCACCATCGCGGGCATGCCTGCCGGTGCGGTTTTGTCAGCGGGGACACACAACCCCGATAATACATGGACCCTGACAACCGCACAGCTGCCGGGTTTGACGCTGACACCGCCTGCGAATTTTTCGGGACAGCTCTCTCTCTCCGTCACATCGACGGCGGCAGAGAATGGCACGACTGCCAGCATCAACGCATCACTGCCTGTAAACGTCACGGGCGTTGCAGATACACCGACATTGACGGTGCAGGCCGCCGCAGGCAGCGAAGATACGGCGATTGCCCTCAACATTCAGGCTGCACTCGCGGATACGGATGGATCGGAAAGCCTGGTTGTCACTGTCGCAGGCGTACCCTTTGGCGCGGCGTTGTCGGCCGGCAGTCCGATCGGCGGCGGCGTTTGGGTACTTTCTGCCGCGCAATTGACGGGTTTGACCATTACCCCGCCCCCGCACTGGAGTGGCAACTTTAACCTCAGCATCACCGCAACCGCAAACGAGGAAAACACCGTTGCCAGCGCCAGTACACTTCTGAATGTGAACGTTGCAGGTGTAGCCACCACGCCGCTGCTGTCTGTCCATGCAGCGGCAGGTATTGAAGATGCCCCCATCCCGCTATTGATTGCCGCCGCCCTGCAAGATCTGGATGGATCTGAAACCCTGAGCATTACAATCGGTGCCCTGCCCGCGGGGGCCGTGCTGTCGGCAGGCACCAACAATGGCGACGGTACATGGACGCTGACGCCTGCGCAGTTAACCGGCCTGTCGCTGATCCCTGCGGCGAACTGGAGTGGTAATGTCGCTCTCAGCGTGACCGCTACATCGCATGAAAACGGCACCACGGCCAGCGCCACCGCCAATCTGGGCGTTACAGTCGCCCCCGTGGCCGACGCCCCCACGCTGGGCATCACGGCCGCCCTTGGCACCGAAGACATTCCTGTGCCGCTGGCCATTGCCGCAGCGCTATCAGCGGCCGATTTACAAGGCACGCTATCGATCACACTGTCGAACCTGCCTGCGGGGGCCAGCCTGTCTGCCGGCACGCATAATCCGGATGGAAGCTGGACGCTGACGCCCGCGCAATTGACAGGCCTGACCCTGATCCCGCCCGCAAACTGGAGCGGTTCTGTTAACCTGAGCGTAACCGCAACCACCGTTGACGGCACTAGCTCGGCCAGCACATCGGCCAATCTGGGCGTCAGCGTCATCGGCGTTGCGGATGTGCCGCATTTGCAGGTGCAGGCTGCCATCGGGATAGAAGATAATACTATCCCGCTTCATATTCAGGCCGCATTGACGGATACAGACGGATCCGAAAGCATGTCGATTGCCATCGGCGGCATGCCCGCAGGCGCTATTTTGTCCGCCGGTACCAATAACGGCGATGGTACATGGTCGTTGACGGCCGCGCAGCTGACAAATCTGACCATCACACCCCCCGCGAACTGGAGCGGTACGTTCACGATTGCCGTCACCGCCGCTGCCGCCGAAGCAGGCACATGGGCGACATCCACGATTGCCCTGCCGGTGACGGTCGTATCGGTTGCGGATACCCCCCTGCTGGCCGTTGCCGCAGCGATTGGCGCCGAGGACAGTGCGATTCCGCTGGTGATTTCTGCGGGTCTGGCCGACCTCTCGGAAACCTTGAGTATTACCGTCAGCGGCATGCCCGCAGGTGCATCGCTGTCTGCCGGTCTGTATGCCGGCGGCGGCATGTGGACGCTAACGCCTGCCCAGCTATCCGGATTGACCGTAACGCCGCCCGCCAATTTCAGCGGCACTATGTCGCTGCAAGCAACGGCCATCAGCACATCCAGCAATGGCGATAGCGCCACAATGACCTTGCCCATCAATGTAACCGTAACGCCGCAGGTGGATGCCCCCATTCTGAAACTGCTGCCCGCCATCGGCAACGAAGACAGCGCCATCAATCTGAATATCAGCGCCGTACTGCCAGACGTATCGGAAAGCATGACTATCACAATTGCGGGCGTCCCTGCGGGCGCCACGCTATCGGCAGGCACTTTCAGCGGCGGCATATGGACTTTAACGCCCGCGCAACTGGCAGGCCTGAAAATCACGCCGCCCGCCAACAGCGATGCTGATTTCACCCTAACCGTCACCGCAAGATCGACCGAGAGCAACGGGGCGACCGCATCTGTCAGCGGTAGCCTTGGCGTGACCGTTCTGGCGGTTGCAGATATACCCACCGTGTCCGCGACCAACGTCGCCGGTATCGCAGGTGCGCAAATGAACTTGAACATCGCGGGCGCATTAACCGATACGGATGGGTCGGAAGCCATCAGCTATATCATCCACGGCATGCCCGACGGATTTTCGCTCAACAAAGGCATCAACAACGGCGATAACACATGGACACTGACCACCGCCGATCTTAGCGGTCTTAAAATCACCACACCCCCGAACCTGAATTTCCAGTTAAACCTGTATGCGCAGGCCGTATCGCACGATAACGATGGCAGCGTTGCCGTGAGCGCACCCACAGCCTTTACGGTACGCGGCGGCGATTACGCAAACGGTTACCTGATCGACCTTGGCGTGGGCGTACAGGTTGGCGGCATCGGCCTTGGCGTACAAGTCGGGCTGTTGCCCCCGATTGACCTGTTCCCGTCTACCGGCGGCCTGATCGGCACACCCGGCATATACGCGAAAGAGGACAGCACGTTCCTGATCACAGATGCGCCGGGTCTGTTGGCGCTTCCGGTTCTCAGCGGCGTCGTCGGCCTTGTGGCCAAGATACAATTCCATGGCATTCCTGCGGGCGTTACTTTCTCCAGCGGAACGAACAAAGGGGGCGGCATATGGGAATTTTCGAGCGCACAGCTCAACAATCTTTACATGACACTGCCCGCCAACAGCGATAACGATTTCACCATTACCGCCGTTGCCAAAATGCTGCTGGGGCTTCTTGACGTCGGCCTGACAAGCACCCCTGTCAATGTCATGGGTATTGCCGACATGCCGACATTGACCGCCAGTATCGGGAATACTATCGAAGGACAGGCCGTCTCGCTGAACATTGCGGGCGCCTTGACGGATACAGACGGCTCCGAAACGCTTAGCTATATTGTCAGCGGCATGCCCGCAGGATTTATGCTGAACAAAGGCATCAACAACGGCAACGGCACATGGTCGCTGAAAGCTGCAGACGTCGTCGGCCTGACAGTTATTCCCACGGCCGATTTCAGCGGTACGGCCACCGTCAAAGTATCTGCCATTGCGACCGAACGCGAAGGCGACCAGTCGGTGCTGCAAACTACACTTAATTTCAACGTCACGGGCGTTGCCGATGCCCCGATCGTGGCACCTGTCGCCGCCATCGGCAACGAAGACAGTCCGATTGCCCTGAATCTTGGCATCGCGCTGCGTGATATCGATGGATCTGAAACCATCAGTGCCGTCACCATTTCGGGCCTGCCCGCAGGTGCCAGCCTGCTGGGCGCCACCGACAACCACAACGGCACATGGAGCGTTAACCCCGCCCAGCTGGGCGGCGTACAATTTGTGCCCGGCGCCAACTGGCATGGCGATGCGGTTCTGACGGTTTCCGCAACATCACGCGAAACGGCGAACGGTTCGACTGCGACAACATCGTCCAGCCTGTCCGTTCATGTCGATGCGGTTGCCGATGCACCGGTTATGATGGTCAGCAATGTTGGCGGCAGCCAAGGCCAAAGCATATCGCTGAGCCTGTCCGCCAGCCTGACAGACCCGGGCGAACATCTGAGCGCTGTCATCAGCGGCGTGCCGGATGGTGCCGCGCTATCCGCCGGACATAACAACGGTAACGGCACCTGGTCGCTCAGCGGTGATCAGCTGGCGGCACTTAAAATCACGCCCGCGCATGATTTCCATGGTGATCTCAATTTGTCGATGACGGTATACAGCCGCGAAGACAACGGCGCGGTCGCCTCCGCAACGCAAAGCTTCAACGTGCATGTGACCGCAGACCCGTCATATGACCCATTCGGCAGCGCGATGCCCGATGGCAGCTGGCTGGACGCCACCACCGATGCATCGGGCGGCATCCCCGGTTTGGGATATGCGCCCGCACAAAACGCACAAGACGCGCTTGATGCCGCGCACCAGACCGCACACAACGCAGGACATGACTATCAACAAGCCTTCCAAAGCCACGAGACCGGATAACCCGCCGGCGCCAAAGGCGGCACATTTCTGTACCGCCATCAGCGCCCCATAAACCGATAGAAAGAAAGAGAGCCGACGATGGCTGTTGAAAACTCTTTTAAAGATTACCTCTCGATGTTTACATCGCGTGGCCCATTGCCATTGCCGGAGCAATATCGCCGCAAAGCACAGAAAATATCCATGCCCTACCAGCTGGCAATCGCTTTTATGCTGAACGTGCTATCGCTTGCGCTGCCTGTGATGATGCTGCAGGTTTATGACCGCATTATTCCTCACCAATCCTACGGGACGCTGGTGATGCTTATTTTTGGCGTTTTGATCGCGCTGGCATTTGACGCACTGCTGCGGATTATGCGGGCATGGCTGGTCGGTTGGTCGGCGGCATCCGAAGAGCACGCCGCCGCCTGCGCCGCCGTTGACCGCATGCTGCACGCCGATATGCCCTCATTTGAAAAGAAAAGCGCGGGCGAACACCTGCAAAATCTTGGCGCCCTTGGCCGTCTACGTGAATTTTACAGCGGGCAGGCCATGACAGCATTGATCGATTTCCCGTTTGCGGGGATTTTCCTGCTCATGATCGCCTATCTGGGCGGTGTGCTGGTTTTTGTACCGCTGGCCCTGCTGGTTGTTTTCTTTGTTAGCGCGATTTACGCAGGCCGCAAATTGAAAAGCGCCTTAGAAGAGCGCAGCAACGCGGACGATGCCAAGGCCAGTTTTATCGTATCGGTTCTCAGCGGTATTCATACCGTCAAGTCCCTCGCAATCGAAGCGCCGCTTCTGCGCCGGTTTGAACATTATCAGGACGAAGTCACCCGCGACAGTTACCGCGTGGCGATTGCCAGCGGCTTTGCCACGAGCCTCAGTTCCGCCTTTGGCCAGCTTTGCCTGATTTTGACGGCGATATTTGGCTGCCTGCTGGTGCTGGGCGGTTCGCTCACGGTGGGGGGGCTTTCGGCCTGTACGCTTCTGGCGGGCCGCGCGATCCAGCCGATCCAGCGGGTATTGGGGACATGGCTGCGCCTGCAAGATCTCAGCCTTGCCCGCCAGCACGCCCGCGAGATTTTTGACCTGCCCGTTCAAAGCCGCGATAGAGCCCCCCCCGGCTTCGCACCGCAAGGCCGCGTGGCTTTTGACCGCGTGTCGTATGCCTATAAATCAGGCACACCAGTTTTAAAAGATGCCTCTCTTTCGATCGAACCCGGCGAGGTTGTCGCCATCAGCGGAGACAAAGCCAGTGGCAAATCCACATTGCTGCAACTGATCGCCGGACTGCTACCACCCCAAGGTGGCGTTGTGCGTGTGGATGACTGTGACCCGGCCATCTACGGCCTGTCGCGGTTGCGTGGCCGCATCGGCTATCTGCCCCAACAAGGCACTATCTTCCGCGGATCGATCCTGGATAACATGACAGGCTTCCGCACCGACGAAGAGAGCATCCGCCGCGCCAAGGAAACAGGCGCGGAGCTGGGGCTGGATAGCGTCATTGACCTGCTGCCGCGCGGATACCAGACCATGCTGGCCGATACCGCCGCCGACCCTGTGCCGCCCGGCATCAAACAGCGCATCAGCCTTGTGCGGGTGTTGATGGATGAACCTTCGCTACTGCTGTTTGACGACGCCGACCGCGCCCTTGACAAAGAAGGCTATAACCGTCTTTTCCGTCTGATCGGCCGCATGAAAGGCCGCTGCACGATTTTGATGGTCAGCCATGACCAGAACCTGCTCAGCTTTGCAGATCTTTCTTATCGCCTTGAAAACGGCCAGCTGCGCCTTGAACACACGGGCCTTGGCACCAATCTGTCGCACCTTAACACGCGGGATAGAATATGACGGACATCACGTATCACAATATCCTCCGGCCGCTTTTATCCGCGCTCAACTGGCGCGGACAAGAAACCCAACTGCTGCATAGTCTGCCTTTCGGGGACAAGATAAAAAGCCTGCAAGAACTGCGCGATGTCATGGCGCATTTGGGATATAACAGTATTGTGCGCAGCGCACATATCCAAAGCCTCGGCGCGGATCTTTTTCCGGCACTACTGATTACCGATGCCGACGCACCGCAAATTATCCACAACCGCGCCGAAGCAGATGCGATTGGCGTGACCAAAGGCACATTTGCCTTTTTCCGCAGCGCGCAGCAAGCGGCCGAAGACACCACCACGTCGCTGCGCTATGAGATGCGGCGTTTCCGCCCACTGCTGGCGCATATTACGCTGCTCAGTCTTATTATCGGCGCCCTGACGCTGGCCCCTATCTTTTTTAACCGCGGCATTTACGATCACGTGATTGCATCGGGCAGCACCAAGGGTATGGATATGCTGGTGATGGGCGTACTTGCGGCATTAACGGCAGAGATGGTGCTGCGCCACATGCGCAACCGCTGGCTGGGATATTTTGGCGGTCGCGTTGATCATTTCGTCAGCCGGTCTGTGTTTGAACGGCTGATGTACCTGCCGCCGCTATATACCGAACGCGCGTCAATTTCGTCGCAGCTGGCGCGGCTGCGCGATTTTGAAAACGTACGCGAGTTTTTTACCGGCCCGCTGTCGACACTCTTTTTTGAAATGCCGCTGATTATTATGTACATGATCGCCATGGTGGTTATTTCAAAATGGCTGGTGCTGGTACCTGTTGTTTTGCTTGTGTGTTACGGCGTGCTGATCTTGCTGGTCAACCGCAAGATGAAGGAAAACAACCAGGCATCCGCAACCTCCACCACGCAGCGGCAGGAATTTTTGCTGGAAACCGTGACCAAGCTGAAATCCATCCGTCTGGCCGGCATGGAAAAGGAATGGATGGACCGCTACCGCGCGCTGTCGGGTCAGGCATCCCTCGCCGCCTTCCGTGCGGGCTTTACCGGACAGGCACTCGAAACCGGCTCTTACGTCCTGATGACGCTGGGCGGCGTTGCTACGCTCAGCTTTGGTATTCTTGCCGTTATTAACGAAGCGCTTACGGTTGGCGGGCTTGTATCGGCCATGCTGCTGATCTGGCGGATTATTGCACCGATGCAGATTTGCTGCGCGTCTATCAGCCGTATCCAGCAGCTGTCCTCCAGCACCAAACAAGTGCAGCGTCTGCTGTCTGTCCCTGCCGAAAGCGACCCCTATGGCCCGCCTATGATGCAGCCCAATATACAGGGCCGCATCAGTTTCCACCGTGTCAGCTTGCGGTATTCGTCGGATACAGAACCCGCGCTGCTGGGCGTCAGCTTCGACATTCGCCCCGGCCAGATCGTGGCGATTATGGGGGATAACGGATCGGGCAAGTCGTCGATTTTGAAGCTTGTCCTTGGCCTTTATCAGCCGCAAAGCGGTAGCGTGCGTATCGATGGCATAGACATCCGCCAGTTCAACCCGATCGCGCTGCGCCAGACGGTGGCGTATATTCCGCAGGCGGTGGATTTCTTCCCCGGCACCATCCGCGACAATCTGAAATTTGTGTGCCCGACACTAAAAGACAGCGACATCGAAAAAGCCGTCGAGGATTCTATTGCCGCCGGCGAGCTACGCCAATTGCCGCAGGGGCTGGATACCCCGGTCGAGGGAAAAGACGCGACATCATTGTCGTTTATCTTGCGCCACCGTTTAAACCTTGCCCGCGCCTATATCAAACCTGCGCCGATTATGCTGTTTGACGAAGCCTCATACTCGCTTGGCCCTGAAAATGACGAAGCCTTCGCCCGCAAAATCAGCGAACTGCGCGGCAAGTCCACTGTTTTGCTGGTCACCCACCGCGAAGACCATATGCGTTTGGCAGATATTCTGCTGGTGATGCACAAGGGCGAGCTGGTGCATGCCGGCGCCCCCGACAAAGTTTTGAGCATTCTGAGAGGTAAAAGAGCATGAATACACAGCGCCCGCAAAATACAAACTGGACACAATGGATGAGCGGCGATGTTGCCCCGCGCCGGCTGACGCAATCGATCGCCCTTGAAGAGTCACCGGTACCGGGCATTTTGCGTACCTGCGTGACGGTGATGGGCGGGTTGATGATTGTTTTCGCGGTCTGGTCATCCATTGCGGAAATCGAAGAAGTCGCCAGCGCCCCGGGCCAAATTGTGCCCAGCGGGTATATTCAAAATATCCAGCACCTTGAAGGCGGCATCGTGCGCGAGATTTTAATACATGAAGGCGATCTTGTGCAGGCAGGACAACCGCTGGTGAAACTTGACGCGACCAGCGCCGAAGCCGATCTTGGCCAGATGACATCACGGCAAAAGTCGTTGCAATTACAAGCAGAGCGCCTGAAAAGCTTTGCCGATAGCAATACCGTTTTATCGCCGGAAACACTATCGCCCGAAGAACGCGCCATCTTGTCGAGCATGATTGATGCACGTACCAACCAGCAAAACGTCCTGCGCGACCAATTGTCGCAAAAACAAAAAGAGCTGCAGGGCATCACCGCGAACCGCGAAGCCCTGCAAAAAAACGTCGCCCTCATGGAAACGCAATACCAGATCACCAAAGAAATGAGCGAAAAGGGCGCGACTTCGAAAATGGAAACCATGACCAGCGAGCGTGAATTGAACGCGATGAAAGGTCAATATGGCGCCATGGTTAATCAAGAAAAACAGGCCCGCGAGGCCATCCGCGAATTTGAAAACCGCCTCAGCTCCCTTGATTCAGATCTGAAGCAGGAGGCCATGAAAAACCTTGGCCAAGTACAGGCGCAGCTGGATGAGGTGAACAATACCATTACAAAACTGGAAAACGCCGCCAGCCGCACGACCCTGACCGCCCCTGTGAGCGGGATTGTCAAAGGCCTCGCCGTTCATACGATCGGCGCCGTGGTGGAGCCGGGTAAAATCATGATGGAAATTGTACCGATCGGCGGCGACCTGATTGTTGAATCGCTGGTGTCACCTGCGGATGTGGGTAACCTGAAAGTCGGCCAGCCTGTGAAAGTGAAAGTCTCTGCATTTGACTCATCGCGTTTCGGCTCTGCACCCGGCAAACTGCAAAGCGTGTCGGCGTCGACATTCCAGAACGAACAGGGGCAGACATTTTACCGCGTGAAAATATCGCTGGATCATAACTATGTTGGGAACGATCCTTCGCGTAACCTAATCCTGCCGGGTATGACCGTGCAGGCCGAGATTATTACCGGTGAGAAAACCGTACTGGATTACCTGCTGCGCCCGCTGCATATGGTCACGCAGTCTGCCTTCCGCGAACGTTAAGCAACAGCCTTGAAAAGAAAAAAAGACCGATACAGGCATCCGCCGTATCGGTCTTTTTTGCCTGCCCGTCACATAGGGCGACTAGGTTTTTTTCGCGATATCTTCCGCTTCGGCAACGGCCCGCTGGAATTCGGCGGTGACCAGCGCCAACAACGCTGCCGACTTGTCACGGTCGGCGGCTTTTGCAGCCTGTTCCAGCGCGGCGGCATGCGTAAACAACACTTGTGCGCCAATCTGGCAGGATGATTTCAGCGAATGGGCACTGGCGGCCATATCCTTGAAATTCCCCTCTTCCAGATTTTTCTGCATATCGGCAATCAGTTTGCCGCCACTGCTGATGAAGGTTTTAAGCACGTTCACAAAACCGCCTTTGAGTACGGTTCGCAGGCGCTCCAGCTTGGCCAGATCGATCGCAGGCTCTCCCGCTGTGTAAACCACTGCCGATGCCGCAGCACCGGAAACAGTTTCGGATAGCGGGACAGCGTCATGAATAATCCGTCTTTCGCCCTGCACCTGCTTTTCAAGCGGTACCCATTTCATAAGCGCCTTTTCCAAATCGCGTTCGTTCACGGGTTTACCGATATAATCGTTCATACCCGCCGCAAGGCAGCGTTCACGGTCACCCGTCATCACGTTCGCGGTCAGGGCGATAATGGTGATATTTTTAATCGCATCGCTGCCGCCGCGGATTTCAGCGGTAGCATCAAAACCGTCCATTACCGGCATCTGGCAATCCATGAAGACCAGATCATAAGCATCCGGATCCTGCTGCAGAAGATCAACCGCGTCGCGGCCATTCTGGGCGATGACGGCGGTGATGCCGACATGCTCCAGCATGCCTGTCATGACCTCCTGGTTGACCGGGTTATCTTCGGCAACCAGAATTGTGACATCTGTGTAATGCATCTGGCGCAGGTCGACAGCCCCCGCCTTGTTCGCGCGCAGCGAATAGCGTGTGAGCATATCAATATCGCGTTTTTCTTCGCGGGCTTCCCACATCATGGAAATCATCGCCAACAGATCATTCGCGCGGACAGGCTTCACCAGATAGCCGCCGATCCCCGCAGATTTAATATCTTCCACATCGCTGCGCGTGGGTTGCGACGATGCCAGAATGATTCCTGTTTTACTATGACCGTCCGCCGTGATGCGGCGCGCGAAGCTGATACCCGTTTCTTCGGGCATCAGATAATCCACAATCGCAAAATCAAACGGGTGGCCCTCTGCCCGCGCAGCCTGCATGACGTCAAAAGCCTGAATGGGGCTGTTAACGACCGTGACGTTGAAACCGGTTGTGCGCAATTCTTCACTCAGGATTTCACAAGAAATATCGTTATCATCGATAATAATGGCGCGCAAGCCAAGGTCTTTGAAATTCTTGCGCATGCTCGACGACATACGGCTGCTGATCCCCTTGGGGAGTTGCAGGGGAAGGGTCACTGTAAATTCAGACCCCTCGCCCAGGGTACTGTTCAGGGTCACCTCCCCCTGCATCAGTTCGATCAGCTGTTTGGTAATCGCAAGCCCAAGGCCGGTGCCGCCATATTTACGTGTCGTGGAACTGTCAGCCTGATCGAATTTATTGAAGATATGGCGTTGTTTTTCAGGAGAGATACCAATACCTGTATCGCGTACGGCGATGCGCACAATCGCCCGGTCACCGCCATTTTCAACCTTGAGAATATCGAGCAGGATATAACCGCGCTCTGTGAATTTTACGGCATTGCTGCAGAGGTTAAATAAAATCTGGCGAATACGGCCTGGATCACCGATAACCCAGTCCGGCGCGCCAGGGCGGAAACGCAGGAAGAACTCCACGCCTTTATCTTCGGTGCGTAGAGACATAATTTCCGAGACTTCTTCACACAATAACTGGAAGTCGAAGGGAATATACTCCAGCTGCATCTTGCCGGCTTCGATTTTAGAGAAATCAAGAATGTCGTTAATGATCTGCAAAAGCGCTTCGGCGGAACGCTCCACCGTTTCGGCATAGTGCCGTTGACGGGTACTGAGATCGGTGCTGAGCAGCAGGTGGCTCATTCCCATGATGCCGTTCATAGGCGTCCGTATTTCATGGCTCATATTCGCCAGAAACTCGCTCTTGGCGGCGTTGGCGGCTTCGGCCATTTCTTTGGCGGCTTTCAGTTCCTGCTGCCCGCGGATTTTGGATGTGACATCTTCGAGGATGACCAGCAAAATAGACGGCTTGCCGTCTTCGTCATAAATCGGCACCTTTAGCGTGTGCGCGATAAACGTACCGGTTTTGACCGTCACCGGTTCTGCCGCGACATCTACCAGTTGGCCGCCCAGCATCACACTTTCATCGGTTGCGCGAAAAAAATCCGCTTCTTCTTTGGGGAAGAAATTATAGTCGTTCTTGCCGATCATCTCTTCGGCTTTAAATCCGAATACACTTTCGGTTTTTTTGTTCATCATCATATAGCAAAAACCGTTTTTCGCATCTTTGGCAAAAATGCTCAGCGGCATGTTGTTGAGCAGTGTATCAAGGAATAGCGTCTGTTTTTGCAATTTGTCACGCGACGCGCTGACTTCCAGCACACCACGGCGGGCCTTGAGGGCGTAATGCATACTAAGCGTCGCCAGACATGTGATAATCATCCCGATCCAAAGGGTAATCACCGGAAAACGCGAATGGTTCGCCGCAATAAAACTTTCGCGCGGGATAGCCTGTAAACGCCATGATTTGCCGAGAACATCTACCTGCGTCGATGACCCCATAGATATTTCGAAGTCAGAGGCATCGCCGCTTGAATAAATACGGCGGCCGTCTTCGTTAATCGTGATAAAAAAATCTTCGTGGCTCAGGCCGTTTTTATCCGGCGTTTCCAGCAGATGGTCAATCATAATACCGCCGGCCAGAATACCGGCAAAGCGGCCTTTTACATTCAGCGGCGTTGCGTAGATAAGACCATACCCGCCCTGCAGCAAAGGAATGACGGCGGTGGTCTGTGGCTCGTTCGTGTCACGGACGGCCTTGAATAATTGTGCCCGGACAGGCTCGCTTGTATAATCAAAGCCGATTGATTTATCATCTTCGCGGAAGCGTGACACCAGCCATGTGACAATACCATCTGCATTCACCCAGCTGACAGCGCGCAGAATGTCGTAGCCTTTCAGGTACTGCTTTACATCCGAAATAAAAACTGTTTCAGGCATGCCATCATGGGTTTGCCAATGCGCGCCCAAATGGCCGAACGCCAGCGTGAAATCTGTCATAGAGCGTTTAATCAGCTGCGTAGTTGCCTCTGCATGCGCGGCAGACATCCGGCGAATACGCAGTTCGCTATCACTGATCGCGGCCTGGTGCAACGCCATCGTCAGCGCCATCAACATCGCAAAAACAGGCACAGGCAGCCACGTCGGCAATGACGGGCTTCGCTGCGCGGAGACGCACAAAACACACAGCCCCAAAATGATATAAGCCACAGCCGTATGCAGCCCCATGCCCACCAACAGCCCCCAGACAGAAGACTCTTGCGTTCCCGTCGCAAACCCCAGCAGCGGCGCCGCGCCCAAAACCACAACGACGCTGCCCATGATAGACAGCGCAAAATAATGCCAGGGGCGCATGTGCGCAATCGGGCGGGACAGAATAAAAATAGCAGCGCCTGTCATCATTGCCGCGACGGCCGTATTGGGCGCCATACGGCCCGGATACAGTGTGCGTTTTTGCACGAACGGATCGATGAACAACATGTCGATACGCAGGTTGATGTGCAGTATATATTGCATCAGCGTGGCGCAGGCGATCACCACCCCCACAGCCGAAAAGATCGATGCAAAAGACCGGCCGCGCGTATCGATAAAGATCAGCGCAAGGCCGTATAACATCAGGATCAGCGATGTGTTGAACTTCATGGGCTCAAAGGCCGGGTTGATTTGTACCAGTGCCGCATTTTTCGTGAGCCACCCAAAGATGACCGACACAGCAATAAACGTAATCAAAACCCCCACGGTCTTGACGAAAAATGTTCCAAGGTCTCTGACGGCCATGTAAATATCCAGCTGAAAATAAAAGAAATCAAATCAGAAGAATTATAGTCGAGGGCGCAAAAAGGGAAAGCATGCCGCCAAGTATTATATCACCAAATTTATTGTCAAATGACGAACAGCTCTAAAAAGTTACGTAAAAACATTGCCGCTATACCAATGCACCAACAGCCTCTCCGTTCCTTACCCCGCCGCGGCGCAATATGAATAATTTATAATGCCCTTACCACCAATGGGGCTGGCGGGGCATGGGGCCGCGGCGCAGGTAATCACGCAGCAGCTTGCGATAGCGAAGAATGGATGATTTGAGCGGATGATGCTTAAGATCAATCAGGTACCGCTCTGCCTTCCACAGGTTGCGCGGACTGCTGCGCCAATCCGCGCCCGTATCATCCAGATGCGCAACCTGAAAGGCTTTGATTTTGCCTGATTTATCGACGTACGGGTCGTAATAGCTCCAGGCCAGGTCACGCAGCGAGCGATAGCGTGGCGGGCGTCCATGCAACCCCTCGTCGCGTGAACGCGCCACGGCACCCCAGCGGCCTTTTTGTTTGAAAACGTATATGACGTGATCCAGACCATCCTTGCTTTCAAGGCTCATCACCAATGGCGGATATCCGTGATGCTCCAATATCGCGGCGGCGGCCATGGCGGCTTCGAAGCAATGCAGACGCCCACGGCGCAGCGCCGCGTTGGCGGAAGACAACGTCTCCCCCTCCTTCTCGCGGTTATAGGGCAGCGTACGCAGGTATGTTTGCACCTGCCGCGGCGTTTTCAGCTTTGCCGACAATTTTTCGGCGATCGTTTTTTTTGTCATTCCGCGTTAAACCCGTAATATCGACTGCATCTGGCCGCCCGCATACGCGAGCCTGCGCCCAGCTTAACGTGATTTAATAAAAAATGCCTTTATAACCGGTCAGAAATCAGAGCAAACCCAACGCGCGCAGTTCTTTGCGGATGTGTTCAGGCAATTCGTCATGCCCGCTGCCTTCGGGGGCGTCAGGCGGGGCGTCTTTCGGCTCCAGATACCGCCATCCTTGAAAGGCGCGGCGCGGATGATTTCGCACGGGAATTAATTCTGCATCATGCACAAGACCGCAATGCGGCACGTTGTTGATTTCGAGCGGCCGCAGCTCCAGCAGTTTTTGCCGTGCGATAATAAACCCCTTCACCACCCAGTAAATCGACCCGCCGTCCAGCACCTCGGCCGCGCGTTTGGGCGTTTGGCGGGTAATATGCATCAGCTCCGGCGTTTGACGCGCCGCACGCAGATACGCCAGCTGCGCGGCCTGCCACTCCGCCAGATCCGCCAGACTATCCGTCCCCACCGATAATTTAATAATATGCAGCGTCACGCCCGCCCCACAAAAAACCCGCGCCGCGCACGGCTCAAGCAGGGGTATGAAAGAGAAGATTTGGAGCGGTGACGGGAATCACATCAAGACTTTAATCCTTTGATATTTATGGATTAGCGCTGATGTGGGCTTTGCCACTGCCCCCAATAATGCCCCCATATTGGATTTTGAACCCTGTTGTACGGGGGCGAACTTCCATGAATAGACCACATTCGCCGGAATGTATCAACTCCGATGCCGACCCCACCCCTGGGCGGGGGGGTAGAATGCCCACGCTAAAACACGAGCCTACCCCCTCGGAAAAATTTGCGATTTTAATAACTCTTTTTGCTATAAAAAGTAATGACTAAAACGATCTATATAGATGAATCTGGCTTTACCGGAGCAAATCTGCTTGATCCGCAGCAACCTTTCTTTGTTGTAGCCAGCGCAGATATTCCTGAAGACCAATCAGAGCAAATATTAAGGGCTTCATTTCCTGGGTATCAGGGGGATGAATTCAAATTTCAAAATATTTGGAAATCCAATCGAGGAAGAAAAAACCTAGTAAATTTTGCGACCCATTTAAATAATTTGGGCAATAACACTTTCACTTGGATGGCAGATAAGAAGCTTGTTGCGCTGACAAAAGTTGTCGATTTTCTTATTGAGCCAATAATTCACGATGCAGGCTATAATTTTTATGCAGATGGCTTTTGCTGGAAATATACAAATTACATCTATTACGGATTTAACGAATTCGCGGCACCAGATGTTTTAGAGAGCGTAATACACGCTTACCAGAGATTTAGCCGTGATACTCCCCTCAACGATTGAATCTCACTTTCAGCTGCCGCAAGGTGTTTCGTCATAATTGAGTCAACGTCACCACCAAATACCGGCTCGAATGCCTCCCATTCCGCGCCCGAAAGCGCCGCGTCAGCATTTTTGTCTTGAAGGCCCGCAAGATACTTTTTCGCAGCACTGCCACGGAAATGTATAACGGCATCTTGAAGCCGCGTGACGGCCTGCTTCTTCTGGTTTAACTTGTCCGCCCTCGAGGACAATCCATCAAGCGCCTGTGTCACACGATCGAGTTCGTTTGCCCGCGCCTCGTTACCTTGGACTGAGATTGCTTTTCTGTCTTTTTCGGCTCTCTCTATGGCGTCGAGGGCAGCCTGCTTTTTCTTTTTCAAAGTAGGTAAACTTGCCTCACGTTCCCTTTCCTCCGAAAGCGATGTGGATAGCTCGGCAAGTTCTTCTTCGAGAGTGGCGCGTTGCCGACCGCCACCGAAGCCGCCCAGCAGCGCCGCACTGATGTGGATGCGGCAGCACTCGTATCGGCAGACGTTGATATGCTGCCCGCACCGGTCGAAGTTCTTGCGCCCGCGCCGCAACCGCAGCCGGACGTTTCCGACATGCCGGGATTATCGCCCGCCGTCGAAGCCGCGCTGGCCGAACGTCAGCAGCAGGAGGCGAACAAGCTGGCCGCATGGCATCATGCGGAATTAGGCCAGCTTGAGCATGTCCTATCCTTGGAAGCCGACGAGAAACTGACATGGCTCGCCCGTCACCAGCAGGTCGAGCGGGACGCCTTCCACAAGGAACAGAAGCGCACGGGCATCGACGGCTATATCAACGCCCTGCAAAACCGCCTCAATCCGGGGCGCGGCGCCGAGCAGCGCCAAGCCCGCGATCACGCGTGGAAGCAAATGCACGCACGGCACGCCCGCGAACGTGCCGACCTCAAAACCTTGCTCGACCAGAATACCGCCGAACACATCGAGGAACTGAAAGAGCGGCACGATCAGCAGCAGCGCGACCAGCAGGCAGGCTTTGCGCTTGAGCGCACTCGCTACGCCGAGGACGCCGCCCGCGCAGCGCGATTGCTTGAACAGGTGGAAGAAGATCGCCGCGAAGCCGAACGGCAGCGGCAACAGGGGCGTGCGGCAGACCCGCCGCCAAGACACCTAAAGTAAGCGGCTCGCGCTTCCTGCAACCAGAACCGAGCCGCAAAAAAAAGAAGAAGAAAAAGGTTGCCACAGGTCAGCAAGGCAGTGCCGCCAGCCAAGGAGCAGAGCCATCGTCACGCTTCCTGTCGCTGTCGCGCATCTTCCCGCTATTCGCGCGTCCGATGGAAACGGAGAACGGAACAGATACTGACAGGGACGGCAGCGGATTGGACGAACCACCCGAGCTTGTGCCGACATTTATACCGACTGTCCGCCGCGTGCTATCGCGTTTCATGAAACCAAAGGCACGCCGCCCGAAAAATCGCCGTGCGCGTGGATTGCGTGCGCTTCTCGCGCGTGTCGGATTCCGCTCGAAATTCCTTGCGCAAGCTTCGCCGCCGCCCGTGCTGAAACCTGCTCCCCCGTCGTCGACAAGGACAACGGTGCATACAGATGTATTAAAAACACCGAACAAATCAACGCGACCACTGCGAGGTACATTCAATAACCACCCTTCGAGGTAGATTTTGAAAATATGATCAACAGCGTTGTTATTTAATCCATATGCATAATGCCAATTATTAATTGAAATTTATATTGCGATTATATTTTGTATTGTGTGAATATTGATCGAAATAATCATGAAAAGAGAATTTTAAATTACCATGGAAAAATACAAATACATAATAGCCGCAATCATCGCATTATTGCTTTATATAGCATTTTATTATTATTCTCAGCATGCGTGGCTTTCCTCAGATGGAGTTTCGCCAGCCGATTTGGAGCATGCTAAACGTAATTAATTTTAACGTGATACAGGATGGACAAAATGCCCATAAATTATCAGGAGATACTTGAGCAATCAGAAAATTATTCAATTTCTGGCTTTTACTGGGGAACATCAATTCAATATACATTCCTCATAGCGGCACCAAGTTGGCACAACCAATTTAACGTACTTGTCCCTACTATGGTCAACCTAAGCCAGATGTATGAGTTCACCCCAAAACAGAAAAACGCAATAAATTTTATCCTTGATGATAATTCTCTTATAACCGATGAAAATTACTTTTTCGACTACAAGTCTCACAGGGTGTCATTTAGTGACGTAACAAATGTCGATATATCCGAGAAGACGCAATCATTAAGTGATGTGGATGACGTAGGAGAAATAACCTTCATACGCGCTCAATTTACCAATGATGACGTGGGAGCGGTTTATGTGTCTCCAACCATCTTCGATACAACTGGGGATGTTTTCATGTCTTTATCCGCTGTAAATGCGGATACAAATATTGAGATAGGGAAGATCGGATTTTGGGCGCTATTGCATGAATCTGCACATGCGGTTGCCGGATTAAGGGATCTGTCCGGAACCAGTTTGTCCTCTACGATATATGATGACCACAAGTACACGATTATGTCCTACAGCAGACAAACAGGTAGCCCAGACGGATTGTCTGAATCCAACGTCACCGATCATGCTGATGGCTTTCAAGTTATGCCCTACACACTTCAATTACTTGATATTGCCGCGCTTCAAGAGGAATTTAGTGGCAGAAATTTTGATACCCGATCAGGTAATACTTCATATGGTGCTGGAAATGGCTTTGCGCCGATGGGTATCGACAAGCCATTTATATACACAATCTGGGATGGCAAAGGTATAGACACAATCGATGCTTCTGATTTTTCTGTAAGGGCACAAATCGATCTTCGACAAGGTGCATACAGTTCAATTGGTCGCTATTCTGCTTCTTCGTCCAATTTATCGTCCATGGCTTTCGATGATGGTAATGCCTCAAATGGCGACGAAGGCAATGTGGCTATCGCCTTCTATACCGTCATCGAAAATGCGATTGGAACGGCAGCCGACGACAGTCTTATCGGTAACGCATGGGATAACGTAATATACGGCGGCGATGGTGCCGACAAAATTTATGGCGACGGCGTGTCTTATGACGGAAATGCTGGTTTTCGGGAGGCTGACCCATACAGGGCATGGAACTCGACTGACAACCTTGCGCCAAGTGCAGACGGCAGCGGAAACGATGTGTTGCTTGGTGGCAAAGGGAACGACACATTCTTCGGCGGCCTAGGAAGTGACATCATACACGGCGGATTCAATGCAATCGAAATCGCCAGCTTTCGGCCAAACTGGGACGCGGCAAGCCAGTTCTCGGGGTTAAGCGATATATCCTACGCTCAAGACGGAAGAGATACTGTCACCTATGCCAATCTTCAATCTGGCGTCCATTTGCACAACACATCGAATGAGCTTTGGGTGGTCAAAACCCCTAGCGAGGCACCCTATACCTACAGCACTGATAGGCTCTTCTCTATCGAGCACGTCATAGGAACCCAACTCGGTGACGTATTTCATATCTCCGGCCTGATGCGAAATTTTGAGATTGACGCAGACCACCAGCTTACAATGGGCGGCTTCTCCGGCACGACCGTCATCGGCAACGTCGAATATGCCCTGCCATCAGGCAATCCATACGGCTATACGTTCTTCACCAATCGTGGCTATGACACGCTGGATTTGTCCACCGCGACGGATGACCTGACGGTGCAGATCGGTGGCGCAATCCTTCAAAATTACACCAGCGTTTATGGCGGCGATCCTTCGCGCGTTCTTGTGAACCTCGACGGCTACACCCTGACGGCGCGTGGCATTGAAGACGTTCGCTTGGGCGCTGGCGACGATCTTCTTAATGTCGGACGTGCCGTTAATGTCTCCGGTACTCAGACCTTGACGACAAAAATCGACATGGGCGGTGGCGATGATACGGTCCTCGTATGGGGCGATGCTGTTTTACGGGATGGCAAAATCTACACCCGCGATGGCGCGGAGGTTTCTGGCTTCGAGAAGATCGACCTTACGGTCCTCAGCGGCAGTTTGCTTGACTACATGCCAACCTTCCGGACCGAGGAACTGGGATACACTTACATCAAGTCCTATGGCACCGATACTTGGCTGGATTACAGCGCCATGCAAACCGGTCTTTATATGAGCGTCGGAAATGCTGGTACCGTTTCGGATGGTACGAACGTTGATATTTTGTCAGGTCGGTTGAATGTCGTTGGAAGCAATCATGGCGATAGCATTTATGCAGCAGCAAGCCATGGGCTTGTGCGCCTTGGTTCTGGCGAAAATCAGATTAGTTTCGGCGGCTATTCCCAAAACGGCTTCTACTATGGTGGAGGAACCGACACCTATCAAAGCACATCCTATAACTATTTCGTCGGCATCACGTCTGACGTTGCGCTCGGCGACCTAACCGTTTCCCACGACAACGTTATAATGCTCGCAAATTATGGTTATGCCAGAGAATATCGAGCGGACGTGACAGTTGATGTCGATGGACAAGGCAGCATGACATTCACGGCTGCACGTAGCTGGTGGCTATATTCCGGAAGCGACGGTATTTTCGGCACGGGCGATGACTACATTTCCAACGATGTGAGCAAAGTCACGCTCACCTTGATGGATTCTGGTCAGGTCAATTTGTCGCAGGCCGGAGCGGCGCAGTTGCTCAACGCTGAAGGCACACATTCTTCCGTGCCAGATTTTACTGTTTACGATTTTGAAATTGACGAAGTGACCGGAACGTCGGGCGCGGATACGCTTGCCGCTAACAGCTTCAAGGACACCACCGTCAACGGCGGCGCAGGCAACGACGAAATCACCGGAGGGTTCGGAAACGACAAGCTCTACGGTGGCGACGGACATGATTATATCCGTGGCGGCGCTGGCGCTGACACCATCTATGGCGGCGCAGGTAACGATATCCTCTCCGGCGATGCTGGTGACGATACGCTGATCGGCGGCGCTGGGGATGACGTGATGATCGGCGGCGCGGGCCGCGACACGTTCCATGTCGAAGGCAACGACCGCATCCTCGACTATTCCGTGCATGAAGGTGACGCCATCCTTGGCGTGGGTTGGCTGGAAAGCGCTCTGACGACGCTGAAATCCGGGCAAGCCCTGATCCTTGGTCACAGCGGGAACGCTCTGACGCTGCTGAACTTCTTCGACACCAATGTGAATAGCGGCATCGGTTCCGACTATGTTCGCATGTCGCTCGACACTGGCGACCGCATGCTCCGCGTCAATTCGGACGGTACGGTGGCGAATATCAGCCAAGGCTGGACCGACGGCAACGATACGCTCTCGGGCACTTCTGGCGATGACGTTCTGTTCGGCTTCGGCGGCAACGACACCCTGTCCGGTCTTGCAGGTAACGACCACCTGTTCGGCGGTGACGGCAGCGACACCTTGTTCGGTGGCGACGGTGACGACGTGCTGGTTGGCGGTGCGGGCAGTGATGCCCTGTATGGCGGCGACGGCGCGGACCTGTTCGTGTTCAACGCCGGTGATGTCGGAAATGGCGTTGATACCATCCACGATTTCAGCCTCACCGAAGGTGACGCCATTGACCTACGCGATATCCTCTCGGGCTATGACCCACTCGCCGACGATCTTGCAGACTTCGTGGAGTTCACGAATGCTGGCAGCAATGCCGAGCTTAGAGTGGATTTGGACGGCGCTGGCACGGTCTACGGCTGGACGCAGATTGCGACCATCAATGGCCATATCAACCTCGACGCGGCGACCATGGAGGCCAACGGACTTTTGCTCGCAGCATAGGGAAACCTGCGTGCCCTCACGCAAAAGCCGCCAGCGAGTTTCGTCGCTGGCGGCTTTTGCTATGCGGGGCGGGTTTAAAACCCCGGCCCCTTGATACGGCGTTTGATGATTGCGCGGTTGAGGTTTTCGAGAGAGGCGAGCGCGTTTGCGCGGTCGGTGCTCGCGGGCTTGGTCGTGGCCAGCTCCTGACTGACGCGGTAGAATTTCGAGTGCAGGACGGTTTCCGGCAGGTGGTCAAGTTCGGCAGCGACGATGAAAGTCAACATCCGCAGCGACTATTTGGGCGGCGGCACAGGCGATCTGAAATCAATCCCGCTAGACTATAAACGCAATCTGAAACCGTCGAGAGGTTCGCATAAGCCTTTTGCGCACAAGCCAATGAAACATCCGGTCATCATCGTTCTCGATAATAACGCAGGGTTGACCGGCATCGCAGGCACCGTAAGTAACAATTTTGGGGTCACGATCGATATAAAATCGACTGCCGATTTCTATAACGTGACGAAAAACCTCTATATCGTGAAGACGCCTGAAAACGGCTCAAAAAATACGTGCATCTAAGACTTGTTCCCGAGGAAATGGCGCGATCACACGATCAATGGCAAAAAGCTGAATACCGCCAGCAAAATCGATCCTACAAAGGATTTGAGCAAAGAGGCGTTCGCAAAATCTGTCGTGAAGGCCAACGCAGATAAGATTGATTTCTCGGGCTTTGATCCCTTGCTCGAGCGCATTTACAAAGCAATCCAGCATCACGCCGCCAAGCCGTAGGAAAGCGTGATCGATCCAGAACCGCCAGCAAACATCGGAACGGCGCGGCCTTGGGGCCGCACCCGAGAGAGGGCTTTCAGCCCGCATCCTCGAATCGAATGGACGCGATGTCACACGCCGACAGCCGTGGCTTTGATCGGTGATGTTACAGAAGGAAAAGCGCACGATTTCCGTCGCCTGTGCAGATAGCGATTCCGCAAATTTTTCTGCACAGTACCTACACAGGCTAAAATGGCCTGCTTTTATCTTTATTTTTCAGGTGTTTCGACAAATCTTAAGATTTGGAGCGGGTGACGGGAATCGAACCCGCACAGCTAGCTTGGAAGGCTAGAACTCAACCATCGAGCTCCACCCGCGATAGGTGCCTTTATACTATATTCGGGGCGAAAGTCCAGCGCTTGATATTTCGTAAAACGGTGACGCGCAAATATAGGTGCGCCCGAAAAAGACGCTTAGCTATTTTTGCCCGCTTCCCGTTCCGAGAGATACTGTTCAATGACGGGTTCAGGGATATCGAGTGCGACGGCCATGTGCCGCATCGTGGTTTTCGGATCTTTCTTGACGGCGTCAGGTAATCCGTTCCAGTGGTTCAGGATTTTCTTTTTGATGCGCTCGCTTTCCCGTTCCGAACGGGGGATAGATTTTGTGATTTTTTCGTGACTTAGCTGGATCATAAGCGCCTCCTGCAATGGGCGGCCGAGCCGCGTTTGGCATGTGCCGCGTGAATGCCCCGCCCCCGCGGGCCTACCACGCATGTTCGGCCAACGGCGCGGCAAGCCAAAGGTTCACAGAGACGCGGCAGAACCAGCCAAAAACAAACAAGAAAACAGGCCGGCGCCGCGGGCACCGCAAAGCCACGTTAAAAATGCGCCGCCTATAGAATTTGTTAAGAATCTTGAGATATATTACAATTAGATAAATAGACATTTTTTTATATTTAATTCACATGCATCCCCCCTCTTTCGACATAGATAACAAATGGTATACCGCCGCGATGGAGCAATTGATCGCGGTTGTACAAGACCTGTCGCAGGCACCCGATCTTGACAGCGTGATCCGGATCGTTCGTACCGCTGCACGAAATCTGACTGGCGCCGATGGCGCCACTTTTGTTTTGCGCGATGGCGAAAAATGTTATTACGTCGATGAAGACGCGATATCGCCGCTGTGGAAAGGCCAGAAATTTCCCCTGACGGCCTGCGTTAGCGGCTGGTGCATGCTGAACCGCCAGCACGTCGCGATTGAAGATATTTATGCAGACGAACGGATTGCGGCCGATTTATACCGCCCCACTTTTGTCAAAAGCATGGTGATGGTGCCGATACGCCAGCAATCACCCATTGGCGCCATTGGCAATTATTGGGCAAATCCGCATAAGCCGTGGCCCGAAGAGATCAAAATCCTGCAGGCGCTGGCTGATGCCACATCCGTCACGATGCGCAATATAGATCTGCTGGAACAACTGCAAAAAAGCTATGAACACCGAGAGAAAATCATTCTCGACAACATGCTGGATGGTGTTATCACCACGGATGAAAACGGCCTGATCGAAAACTACAACCGCGCTTGCGAGGTAATGTTTGGCTATACCGCGCAAGAAGCGATGGGCATGAGCATCCGCAAGATCATCCCCACCCCTTACGATTTCGACAAACACGGCGGCAAGGCCTATATCAGCGAACTGGAAGGCGTACGTAAAAACGGGGAAGCCTTCCCTATCGAAATTTCCGTGCACCGCGTTTATATCGATGGCCGCATTCTTTATTCGGGCACGATGCGCGATATTTCACAGCGCAAAGCCGACCAGCAAAAACTGCAGGACGCAAAGCTGGAGGCAGAACGTGCAACGCATGCCAAATCCGAATTTCTTGCCATCATGTCGCATGAATTGCGCACACCGCTGAACAGTATTATCGGTATGACGCGCCTGCTACACGAAGATGTCAGTCTGGGCAGCGAACACCGCGACATGGTCGGCATCGCCTATAAGGCGGGCGGACGGTTGCTGAATATCGTCAACGATATTCTTGATTTGTCAAAAGTCGAAGCCGGTGAATTGCAGCTGGAGCAAACGATTTTCTCCCTCTACGAAGCGTCGGAGGGCATCATGCAAACCATGATCCCCCTGAGCAGTCAAAAAGGACTGACTTTTAACTATGATATCAGCGGCATAGACAATACGATTTATTTCGTCGGTGACCCGCTGCGTCTGGGCCGTGTCATGATTAACCTGATCGGCAATGCGATCAAATACACAGAACAGGGCTCCGTCTCCGTCGAGGCGCGCATCCACGCCCACGAAGACGATCCGAATATCCGGCTGCTGGAATTCAGCGTGACGGATACGGGTATTGGCATTCCGGCCGACAAGATCGACCATATTTTCGAACAATTCGCACAGGCAGATTCGTCGATCACGCGCCGTTTTGGCGGTACGGGCCTTGGCCTTAATATCGTCAAGCGTCTGGTTGAAAAAATGAATGGCACCATTGGCGTTGAAAGCACGGAAGGCACCGGATCGAGTTTCTGGTTCACCATGCCGCTGATGCTGGCCGATGCCGCGCCCGATGCCTGCAAGCAGGTATCGCACAAACGCCGCATCGACAAACTGCCCGATGCACAGCGAACACCCGTTGAAAAACTGCGCATTCTGATCGCCGAAGATCATATCCTCAACCAGCAGTATATGCATTACATGCTGCGCCGTATGGGCGTCGCGCATTACGATATTGTCGAAAACGGCCGACTGGCGATTGACGCCCTCGCCACCGGCAACTACGACCTTGTGTTGATGGATTGCCACATGCCAGAAATGAGCGGCTATGACGCCACGCGCGAAATCCGCGAAAAAGAAATAAAAACCGGCAACCACATTCCGGTGATCGCCATGACCGCCGACGCCATGGTGGGCACGCGGGAACATTGCCTTAAAGCCGGCATGGATGAATATATCAGCAAACCCATCAACCCGGACGAGCTGCAATATATCATGAGCCGCTGGGTCGACTTCCCTGCAGAAGCCGCCCCGCCACAGCCTGACGCCCCCATTGCCATGGCCGCAGCCACCAATGACGTGGCCAAGCCCAGCATGATCGGCTTTACAACCAAAGCCGTCGAGATAAAAAAACTAGTCGATATTTTTACCCGTCAATGGGACGAAATGATGGTGACCATGCGCACCGACTGCGTAGATGGCGAATGTAAAAACTGGACCGAGGCCGCGCATAAACTAAAAGGCAGCGCAGGCCTCTGCAAAGCGCACATGCTGCAAGAACTTTGCAACAAAGCGCAGCATATGCACAGCGCCACGGCAGGTGAACGCCACGAGATACTGGACAAGATCGAAGCAGAATATGCGGTCGTACGTGATATCCTGACGCAAAGCCTGCAAAACAGGGCCTGATTTTTTATCAAAAATTATTTATACAGGACGTGCGCACAAAAGGCTGTGTGCAAAAAACTTCTCTGCCGCCGAAGTCACCGCCGCCCATAGCGCACATGGCGCAGGCACGGACGGCACAGCCGCAGCGGCTAAAACCGGACGATGACCTTGCGTTTTTTTTACTTTGGATGCGCCAGGCATACCGCCCGCCCCTGTTTCAAAAAGATACCCCTTGCTATTCGTCCGCACCTGCTGCAAAAAATACATAATACGATTTTAAAAAGGACAGATCGGGCGATGAGTAAAACAAACCGAAAAAACGCGGACGAGCTGAAAGCCCTGCGCGAGAAGCTGAACAAAGCTGACCGGAAAAAAGATTACTACACCGTGGTCGAGGCGTGCCTTGAAATCATCGAGCTCGATAAACGTGCGAAGCCGCTCAACATCCTTGTGTTTCTTTATCACAAAGACCTTGGCGAAGCTTACCTGAAACTGCTGGAGTACGAAAAAGCCGTAGAGTGCTTGAACACCGCACGCGCAGGCCTGATCAAATACCGCGCAACGCAAAAATTGAAATATCCCGAAGATTGGCTGAACGAACTCTACAACATCGAAAAGCTGATCCACAAAATTGAGACCACGCACCTCAGATGAAAATATGGGTTGATGCAGACGCCTGCCCGAAGGTGATCAAAGAGATTTTATTCCGCGTGGCGGAGCGCACCAAAATCACCGTCGCCTTTGTCACCAACCAATACCTGCATCTGCCGCAATCGCCCTTTATCACGCTCACGCAAGTGCCATCCGGCCCCGACATCGCCGATGATGAAATCGCAGCACGCTGCGCGCCTGAAGATCTGGTGATTACCGCCGACATCCCCCTTGCCGCAAGGGTTGTCGACAAAGGCGCCCACGCGCTTGACCCGCGCGGCAAGCTGTACGACCGCAGCAATATCAAACAAATATTGTCGATGCGCGATTTCATGGACTCCCTGCGCGGCAGCGGCATCGAAACCGGCGGTCCGGGCAGCCTCGGCCAGCATGAACGCACGCAATTCGCCAACCATCTCGACCGTATCATCGCGGCCTATCAAAAGCAGCGAGACAATTAAATCTGCCGCCGTGATTATCTTTTCATCAGGCGCACAGATGCACGCGATTAATCCTTAATTGCGCATCTGCTTGCGCTGCGTAAACCAGCCGCGCCCGTAGTGCGTACAGATTTCGGTGTTTTTGGGAATGTCGCGTGTGGCTTCAAGAAAGTGATAGGCTGTGCCCTCGTCTTCTTCCCAGTAAATCTCGACGTTCGGATTTTCATCGTGATTGCAAAAGGCCATCAAGCCCATCACGATGCAGCAGCTCTTTTTCGGATCGTTGACATCAAAAACTGCACGCTGCGCGTTTGAAAGCGCGCCTAATTTAAATTTGTAATCGTACAGGATGGTTTTATCGGCATGCGCCGTGGCGGCTTCGTTCAGCACCAGCGCGGGCGAAACCTCGATAATCTCCCCTTCTTCGATGTCACGTCCGCAAAACACACCGCGCCCCTTGGCCGCCGTCTGCTTCAGGTAAAGCCCCTTTTTACGGTCGAGCTTATAAATTTGTTTTTGGGACATACGGCGCCTCGGCAATTCGTAACTTTTTTGACTAAAGAGCGGTTAAGAGGCTCCACGCGTTGAAGAGAACTATTGAAAAGCCACCTACCACCCGCACCGCCAACAGCGGGTTTTTTGGCATTCAATCTCGGTAAAGCTATAAAAGCAGAAGGAAAAATGGTGGTGCGGCTGGGATGTTATTTCTAACTTTTCGAATGTTAATCAAGGTATTGTAATTGAAGACCAAAAGAGAGCCACCAAAGTTTTTGAAATTCTAAATTACGAGGATTTAAATCTACGCGAACTCATTGCCAATACTTATCTAAAATACCATCGCGCTTCGTTTCTCAAAAACTGTTCTAGCGCATCAATTTTCCCGTTCAGTTCAGCCCAAATGGCAAATTTTACTAACTTTACGTGGTAGCTACCGGCCTCGAAGCCATAGCCAGAATCAAGAGATGGTTGTCTTGAACCTTCATTTGTTCTCAATGCTTTTTCTAGCCTATCCGCGTTAATAAGTTCTTGGCCTTTTCGCTTTTTAAGAATGTGCAATACTCTATATAATTCATCGCTGTAACTTGGCTTTGGTGGCAATTCATTATCGCCTATCAATTTTCTTTGTTTTGCAATAGTCGTCAAAATAAAGTCGTATTTATCGACCATATTGGATGCTGTAGTTAACAAATAACAAAATTTAAATTGATATCTTAGCTGCATGTCGCTGGACGTAAGAAGATCGCGAATTCCGTCTCGCAATGAGTATTGAAACCATACTTCTTCAACTAAATTTTCTTTATCCTCAATTATTGAGTCTAATTTAGAAAATAGACTATAGATCGCCAGCGTCCCCATAAATGAAAAAGCTCCAGCCATACTTATAGCAGTCCACTCCCCTTCTTCGTCGCGCCAACTGTATGGCATCCATGAGAAAAGTTCTTTGAAACCACCATAAAGTATGTAGCAAGTGCCTCCAAAGCCTAAAACCAAGACTAACATACGCCAAAAACGTTCGGGCTTATACCAAGGCTCTTCATTGCGATTTATATATTCAGACTTTTCGAAGCCTAGCAAAGCCACCTCTGAAAACATATTAAACTGGCGGTTTTTGAAAATTACGAAATACGCAGTACTTGCAGCAACGATGACTGAAATATTGGCGATAAAATGTAAGAGATAAAGAAGCATAAGACTCCAACCATAAAGGAATTTATCATCTCATACTAAAGTGCAGTGCACTTGCTGTCTTTAAAAAATGTTCGCGAACATTTTTGTGTTTGATGTCAGTGCTGTTGATTCGTATTCCGGACCTGTAAACATCACCCACAGGAGATTGCCTGACGACTAAATTGTGAAAACAGCTTTTCGGCTTGTGAGAGAATAGCGTGAAGTGAGAGAAAGCAGCCTAACATCACGTGTGCGCACGTCTTCATAAGCAAAATAGAAATTACTTATTTCGCATTCTTGAAAAATAAGATCAGGACCTTGGATGCTTTCGCTATAAAAAATGGTGGTGGAGGTAGGATTTGAACCTACGAACTCATAAGAGGGCAGATTTACAGTCTGCTGCCATTGACCGCTCGGCCACTCCACCACTGGAGCGACAGCTTTTTATCATGAAAACACAATAAATTGCTGTTTTTGCTAAATTTCGCTTCCACGAAAACGGTAATTAAGTTAAATTGCCCGAAACGTCTAACGAAAGATTGAAGCTTTATGTCACAAAAAGAAAACAAATTCCAGTCCAAATCGAAAAATTTTGCGGGCGGCCGTAGCGGCAAGCCCGGTGGCAAGAGTTTTGGTAAATCATCCGACGGTGCCGGACGTGGCCGCAAGCCTGCAGGCCGCAGCTTTGGCAAGAAATTTGAAGGCGATAGAGACGAACGCCGCCCGCGCCGCGAAGGCAGAGACTTTAAACCCCGCCGCCCGCGCGAAGATGGCGATTTCAAGCCGCGTCGTCCGCGTGAAGATGGCGAGTTCCGCCCCAAGCGTGAATTCAGCGACCGCAAACCCCGCCGCGACGATGGCGATTTCAAACCCCGCCGCCCACGTGAAGACGGTGATTTCAAGCCGCGTCGTCCGCGTGAAGATGGCGAATTCCGCCCCAAACGTGAATTTGGCGACCGCAAGCCGCGCGAAGGTGGCTTCGGTGACCGCCGCCCCCGCCGCGACGACGGTGATTTCAAACCGCGCCGTCCGCGTGAAGATGGCGAGTTCCGCCCCAAGCGTGAATTCAGCGACCGCAAACCGCGCCGCGATGATGGCGATTTCAAACCGCGCCGTCCGCGTGAAGATGGTGACAGCCGTCCCCGCCGCGACAGCAGCTTTGGCGAGCGTAAGCCGCGCCGCAGCTTTGACGACCGCGGCCCGAGCGCACAGCGCTATGGCGAACGCTCCGGCGGCCCGCGCAAATCGGCACCCCGCACACGCGATACATATGAAACACGCGAACCGTTCGAGGCTTCGGACGATACACGCCGCAAACTGAAATCGGACCGCGCATCGTACGGTGCGCCCTCGCCCGCCTATTTGTATGGCCACCATGCCGTACGCGCGGCGCTGACAAACCCCGAGCGCCACATCCAGCGTCTGGTCGTGACCGAAGGCGGCTTTGCAGAAATCAAGGAAGCGTATGACGAGGCATTGACCGCCGGCATCCGCCGCCCCGAGCCGACATTCGTGGAAAAAGAAGACATCGACCGCCTGCTGCCCCGCGATGCCGTGCATCAGGATGTGATGATCGATCCCAAACCGCTGGAAGACGTTTTCCTGGTGGATATTCTGAACGCGCTTGAAGAAGATGCGAAAATCATCGTCCTCGACCAAGTGACCGATCCGCATAACGTGGGCGCCATCCTGCGTACGGCTGCGGCATTTGGCGCGGCGGCGGTGGTTGTGCAGAAACTGCACGCCCCCGAAATTACAGGCACGCTGGCCAAAATCGCCTCCGGCGCGGTTGAATACGTACCGCTGGTGCGCGAAGTAAACCTGAGCCGCGTGCTGGAGCAGTTGAAAGAAGCCGGCTTCACCTGTATCGGTCTTGATGAACGCGGCAAAGTGACCATCGCCAAAGCAGCCGTGAAAGGCCGCGTGGCATTGGTCATGGGCGCCGAAGGTGATGGCCTGCGCCGTCTGGTCGCAGAAAACTGCGATGTGCTGGCACAGCTGCCGACGCAAGGCCCGATTGCAAGCCTGAACGTGTCGAATGCCGCCGCCGTGGCGCTGTACGAAGTTATCCGCGGAAAATAATGGATATAACCCTCGCGCCGCAATCGCTGCCCAATACGTTTATTTACCTGCTGGGGATGCCTGGCACCGGAAAATACACGGTGGCGCAGGGGATTGCGGCGCGCGCGGGCTTCCGTGTTGTCGACAACCACCTGATCAACAATCCGATTTTTACCGTGGTGCGCGTCGACGGCAAAACCACCCTGCCCCGTGAAATTTGGAAATATACGGGCGACGTCGGACGCGCGGTATTTGAATGCATCCGCACCCTGTCGCCGCCGGAATTCAGCTTTGTACTGACCAATGCGCTGTATCATGACCAGCCGGAAGACCACGCGTGGTTCGCCGAAGTTGCGGCACTGGCCGCCAGCCGCAAAGCCCTGTTCGTCCCCGTGCGCCTGACCATATCCGATACCGAAGAACACCGCCGCCGCATCACCGACCCGACGCGCGATTTGCGCATGAAAGAAATCGACCCCGCTGGTGCCGACCGCTATGCGGTGCGCGAGGTGCTGGTGCCGAATCATCCACATTTGCTATCGCTGGATGTCACCCGCATGACGGAAAACGACGTAACGGAAAAAATTTTATCGCATGTGGCGCATCTGCACCCGCAGGACCGTTAGCCACATCTACTTTGCGGCACAAAAATACCGCGCCCGAAACCATGCCAAAAATCATCCGCCTGCGGTGCGTACCCGCACGTACAGACACGTACACATGGCTGGCAAAAATTATAATAAAATGCCGTTCAATAAAATGTGTTAAAAATGCATTTGAAATTGTTTGTTTAATTAAAAAATCGTTCAGCCGCATTTGCTACGCTTGAAGAATAAGCAATCCACGGGCCGAACGATGTACAATGATATCACACCATATCATCATCACCCGAAAGACCAGCTGCTCCGATCCCTCGCGGGCAGCTTGGCTGTTGGCATGCCCAGTCTGTTCATCGCGGTCTGGCTGATCAAGAATTCCCCCATTCCTGAACAGCCGTCATTGATCGCCTTGATCATTCTGGGCATGGCCGCGGCCAATTTTGCGGCTATCAACTTTCTTGAAAAATACGCCGAACAGCTGGGCAAATTGACGCTGCCCGCGCTGGTTATCACGGTTGGCATGGTACTGCTGTATATATTCGCCGATACGTTTAACCGCTTTGTGATGGATGCAGGGTACCGTTGGCTTTATCCGCCCGTGCTGGCGGCAATCGGTGTTGTGTATCTGGCGCTGTTCCGCGAACGCCTGTTCTGGGTCAAATCGCTTTTGGCCGTCGATGCCGTGATGCTGGCGGGGCTATGGTGTCTGGGCGTGGCCGAAAAACTGGCGTTTCCGTTTTAAACAGATCATCAAATACCCGGATTAAACGACGCCATGCGCGCACGGTCAGATCTGGCAGCGCGCTCTTCGTTATCCAGCTTCATCATGTCGGCTATGGGTACGGCGGCGCTGTCGGGCGGCGTAAAACGCGGCTGGCCGTTTTCATCGTTTGGCACGCGCAGGTACCAATGCCCCATCATTTCCATCGCATCCAGCGGGTCGCCACCGCGGATCGGGCTGTTTGACCCAAAACAGAATGTCACGTTATCGCGTATGGCGCCAATCTGGCGTGCCGTACCGCCCGCGCTATCGACATTGCGGTCGCGCACGAAAGCGCCGGAATAACTTCCGGCCGGCATTTCCTTCATCGGCATTTCGCCACTGCCCAAAACGGTTTCAAGACGTATGCGGCGCGTAGCACGGTGCATCAGGCCTGCATAATCTGTCAGGAAAAACGCATCGGGCGATCCTGCGGGCGGATGGGCGAAAACAGCCTGCAGTTTATCATCCGGCGACATCTGGCGGCGGGATTCCCAATGTGTGGGCACGTTCTTTTCAAAGGCGGCGGCATAGTAAAATTCGCGGATACGCACACGGCCCGTATCGGCATCGCGGGTGAACATCACCTCGTTCGCGCCAAAGCGTTTACAGAGATCGCGTTTCATTTTTTCCAGCTCTTTTTTCGAGGCTTCCACCGTTTCGATACGGTCGAGGGTCAAGCCGTCCGCACGGAAATAGGTATAGGGCAGCGGCGCGGCATTCGTGGCGTCGGTCACGGCTTCCCTTTCTGTCGGAAAAAACGGTTAAAAATCAGCAGGAACTGGCCGCTATCATAGGCACGGACAGGCTTTTGTCAATTGTCTGGACATCGCGGCAAAACACGGGCATTTTCAAGGGCATGATCAGTACATATGCCCTTAGAACACCGGTGGACAGCATGACCGCAGAAGACCGCAATAACGAGCTTTTCCTCATCGATGGCTCGGGTTTTATTTTTCGTGCCTATCACGCGCTGCCGCCGCTGAACCGGCCGGACGGCACGCCGGTGAATGCGGTGCTGGGCTTTACCAACATGCTGGTCAAACTGATCAGCGACATGCACGTGCCCAATATTGCCGTCGTGTTTGACGCCAAACGCAAAAACTTCCGCAACGATATCTATGCCGAATATAAAGCCAACCGCAGCGAAACACCCGAAGACCTGATCCCGCAGTTCCCGCTGATCCGCGAGGCGACGGAGGCCTTCTCCATCCCCGGCATTGAACTGGAAGGATACGAAGCGGACGATCTGATCGCCACCTACGCACGCCTTGCACGCGAAAAAGGCTGGCCCGTCACCATCGTGTCGTCTGACAAAGACCTGATGCAACTGGTGCGCGATGGCGTGCGCATGATGGACCCCATGAAAAACAAATTCATGGGCGAAGCGGATGTATTCGAAAAATTCGGCGTCACGCCGGATAAGGTTGTCGATGTACAGGCATTGGCGGGCGATTCCGTCGATAACGTGCCGGGCGTACCCGGCATCGGCATCAAAACCGCCGCGCAGCTGATCACCGAATACGGCGATCTGGACACCCTGCTGGCACGCGCGGGCGAGATTAAACAACCTAAACGCCGCGAAGCCCTGACCGAAAACGCCGACAAGGCACGCATTTCGCGCCAGCTGGTCGCGCTTGATGCACATGTCGCACCGCCTGTGCCTGTTGAATCTCTCAAGATCACCCATCCCGACCGTGAAAAGCTGTTTGCGTTTTTGCGTGAACAAGGCTTCCGCAGCACGCTGACGCGTATGGAAAAACAGTTCGGCACAGGCGCGAACGATGTGCAGCCCGCAGCGGCACCTACCACGCCCAGCAATCACGCAGAGACAGCCACGGCCGGCATACCGGCCCCCGTCAAAGGCAGTTACGAGCTGGTACAAGACGAAGCCGCGCTACAGCGCTGGGTAACACGTGCCACCGAAGCTGGCGTTGTCGCCTTCGATACCGAAACGACGGGGCTGACGCCTGCCATGGTCGATCTGGTTGGCATTTCACTGTCAACGGCGGAAGGCAACGGCTGTTACATCCCCGTCGGCCACCGCGAAGCGACAGGTTATTCCGAAAGCTTTGATTTCAGCATGGCAGATAAAAAGGCAGATACACCCGCGTTGGTACAAATCCCTATGGCACGCGCCATTGAAATCCTGAAACCGATGCTGGAAGACGCAAGCGTCCTGAAAGTCGGCCACAACGTCAAATACGACATGCAAATGTTTCTGGCGCAGGGCGTGCGTGTATCGCCCATCGACGATACCATGTTGATGTCATACGTGCTGGACGGTTCGCGTCACGGCCACGGCATGGATGAACTGGCCAAGACCTTCCTGAACCACGACACGATTGCTTATAAAGATGTTACGGGCAGCGGTAAAAATCAGGTCACATTCGATCTCGTACCCCTCGACAAAGCCTGCGATTACGCGGCGGAGGATGCAGACATTACCCTGCGCCTTTATAATCTCTTCAAGCCGCGCATTGTGCCCGAACATATGGCGACGGTGTATGAAACGCTGGAGCGCGGCCTTGCCCCCGTCATCGCCGACATGGAATTTACGGGCATTCGCGTCGATCCCGTCATACTGCGCCGTATGTCGAATGACTTTGCCAAAAAGATTGACCAGCTGGAGCGCCAAATCCACGAACTGGCCGGACAGGCGTTTAATATCGCCTCACCCAAACAGCTGGGCGATGTGCTGTTCGGTGCGATGGGGCTACAAGGCGGCCGCAAGACCAAAACCGGCGGGTATTCGACGGGCGCGGATGTACTGGAAGAGCTTTCCGGTCAACACCCCATCATTGATATGATCATGGAGTGGCGCGGACTGTCGAAATTGAAATCGACCTATGCCGATGCCCTCCCCGAAGCGATCAACCCAAAAACGGGGCGCGTGCATACGTCGTTTTCGCTGGCAGGCACCAATACGGGGCGCTTGTCGTCGTCGGACCCGAACCTGCAAAACATTCCGATCCGTACCGAAGACGGCCGCAAAATCCGCGAAGCGTTTATTCCCGCCGATGGCCATCTGCTGCTGTCGGTCGACTATTCACAGGTTGAATTACGCCTTGCGGCCGAAATGGCGGATATCAAGGCGCTGAAGCAAGCCTTCCACGACGGCATCGACATTCACGCCGCCACCGCCAGTCAGGTGTTTGGTGTGCCGCTGGATGAAATGACGCCCGACATCCGCCGCAACGCCAAGGCGATTAACTTTGGCATCATCTACGGCATCAGCGGCTTTGGCCTTGCTAAACAGCTGGGCATCAGCAATGCGGAGGCGACGGAGTATATCAAAAAATACCTTGCCCGCTTCCCCGAGCTTAAAACCTTCATGGACGGGGCCAAAGAATTCGCACGCCAGCATGGCTATGTCGAAACGCTCTATGGCCGCAAATGTTTTGTGCGCGGCATTAATGATAAAAACCCCGCCATGCGCAACTTCGCCGAACGTCAGGCGATTAACGCCCCGCTGCAAGGTACCGCGGCCGACATCATGAAACGCGCCATGATCGCACTTGTCCCCGCTCTCAGAACCGCCAAGCTGGAGGCGAAAATGCTGCTTCAGGTGCATGACGAACTTTTGTTCGAAGTCCCCGCCGCGCAAAAAGACGCCACCGAAGCATTGGTGAAAAAGGTCATGGAAAACGCAGGCACAGGCCTCAGCGTCCCCCTCGCCGTCGAAGCTGGCTGGGGCGATAACTGGGCGGAGGCGCATTAAGCGCATCCTTTTCGGAAAATTCTTTATTGACGCGTCGCGGCTGCGCTATAGTGATACAGCGACTCTGCACCCCCGTGCGGCGCAGGCATAACAATATACACAGTGGTCATACAAAACATGATTGGCGTTTTTGATAGCGGGTTTGGCGGGCTGACGATTCATCGGGCGCTCATCAACGCGTTGCCCGATCATGATTTCGTATATCTGGGCGACAACAAAAACAGTCCCTACGGCACGCGCGAACCGCTGGATGTGCTGAATCTCACCTGCGGCGGCATGGACAGACTGCTGAACGAAGGCTGCACGCTGGTCGTTGTTGCCTGTAACACCGCCGCAGCTGTTGCCATGCGTTGGATACAGCAGCAGTGGCTGCCTGCAAAATTCCTGAAAGATGGCATACATCGCAATGCCCTGAGCATTGTCGTGCCGACGATCGAGGCCGCAACAGGCCTTGATTGGTACGAAGAAAAACGCCTGCACGACGGCGTCCCGCCCGGCGCGGTTGTGGCCGTATTTGCCACCGAACGCACAGTGGCGACCAAGACATACCCGTTCGAAATCCGCAAACGCCGCCCCGATATCAACGTGGTGCAGCAGCCTTGCCCCGCACTGGCGGGCGCGATTGAAGCGGGCGCGTCGCAAGACAAGCTGCGCGCCCTGGTTGGAGAATACGTGACGGCATTGATGCTAAAGCTGAATGGCCGCGCACCCGAAAGCGTTATTCTGGGCTGCACGCATTATCCGCTGGTGTCCGATCTGTTTGCCGAATGTCTGCCCGCGGGTATTCCTATTATCCACCAGCCGGAAACCACGGCAGCGGCATTGGTGCCCTATTTACAGCGCCATGCAGAATACAAAGTCGGCCAGAATGGAAAACGCCGTTTTCTGTCGACCGGATATTCGCCCGATGCGTTGGCATTGATTGAAAAATTCTGGGGCGAGCCGATCGAATTCGACCGCGCTTAAAACCGGCGACGCCTGCCCGCCGCGAGATTTAGCAAAAAGCCAAACAGTGCATTAATAATACCGCCCACCGCCGCCAACAATTCAGGCGATGTCAGGCGTGCATGCCAGCGGTCGTAATGTTCATGCCCTGTGTAGCTATACCCCAGATCCCGCCGCGCCTTGCGGATGATGCGGCGCATGTCGCGGCCCCCTTCGCCCGGTTTGCAAATACCGGTATCCAGCGCGCGCACAATGGCGCTGCGGGCCAGCGCGTTGTGGCTTTGCATCACGCGCAAAATAACCGCCTGACATAGTTTCATGTCATCAATTTTTTCACCAAAGCATTGGCTCAGGCGATCCAGATCGCGCGGCGTGATGGCGCGACCTTTATAGAGAACTTTCAGCTTCATGCCGGATGTAAAAACAAGGGTTACGCTTTATTCGATTATAGCAAAAACGTCATAAAAAAGAATCGAAACCAGCAGATAAAAACATTAATAAAACCGCATAAAACATTGAACAAAAAGCCGCCGCACGCAGTTAACCCCTCTTTAACGGAACTGGAATATCCTCGCTACCGTTCTATTTCTGCAATGTACGCCCGCTGGCGCATTTTTCATTTTTCAAACGGAAAGGCACTGACATGCTTTATATTGACATCATGAACCGCAAAATCCCCGCCCTCGGCTATGGCACGTGGCAGCTCAAGGGGGCGGCGTGTGAAGAGGGCGTCACCAAAGCGCTCGACATTGGCTACCGCCACATCGATACCGCACAGATTTACGAGAACGAAGCCGAAGTCGGCAGCGCCCTGTCACACAGCGGCGTGAAGCGTCATGATATTTTTCTGACCACCAAAGTGTGGATGACCAACCTTGAAGAAAAACTGTTTATGCCGTCGGTTGAAGAAAGCCTCAAAAAACTGAAAACCGATTACGTCGATCTGCTGCTGATTCATTGGCCGATGACGCAGGTGCCGTTTGCGGAACAAATGAAATCGCTGCGCGCCGTGCACGAGGCAGGCCTTGCCCGCATGATCGGCGTGTCCAACTTCACGGTTGCGCAGATGCGCGAAGTCCGCGAAGAACTGGGCGCCCCCATTGTCAACAATCAGGTGGAATATCACCCGTTCCTGTCGCAGCAGCCTGTACTGGATTACGTGCGGGCGCATGAGATGTTTCTAACGGCATACTCGCCCCTCGCCCGCGGCAAAGTACGTGATGATACGACGCTGCGTGCGATGGCCACTAAACACGGAAAAAACCCCGGGCAAATTGCCCTGCGTTGGTTGATCCAGCAAGAACGCGTTGCCGCCATTCCAAAGGCCGCCAGCGAAGAAAACCTGCGTGCGAATTTCGACATTTTCGATTTCGTTTTGGATGCCGACGACATGCAGCGCGTGAATATGCTGATGCAGGGCGCGAAACGCCTGATCAACCCCGACTGGGCCCCCAACTGGGATCAGGCCGCGGCATAAAGATGAACAAAACACCTTGAAACCGGGGGGAGCGCCTGCGCAGGGGCTCCCCCTTTTTGTTTATCCGGCCAGCAAGAATGCCGCGCCGATCGCCATGGCGACCGCCAGCCATTGCAGACGGTTCAGCTTTTCATTCAGAAAAATACGCGCCAGTAAAATAACCACCACCGGATACATCGCCGTTAGCGTCACAATCGTGGCAACCGGCCCGTTTTGCAGCGCAAAGAAATACAGCAGGAAGGCCCCCACCGTCATCACGCTGATGCAGGCAGATACCGGCACGCTGCGGCCGCTCCAGACCAGTTTACCGCGCAGATAGATCAGCACGGGTAGCGAGATGGTCAGGTTGCCCAGCGCCTCGTAAAAAATCACGCTATGCGGCTGCATGGATTGCAGCGCCAGCTTGGGCAGGAAAGACCAGAACCCCCACGCGACCAGCGCGCCCAGCGTCAGCCACAGCCAGCGCGGCACGGACGCAGCGGGCGGCGGCGCGGGGACAGGGGCAACATCAGGGGGCATATCAAGCAGGCTGTTTGTCACGGGCCACCACCA
>JBEIOU010000003.1:0-207131 GCA_040377425.1 Micavibrio sp.
AAAAGAAAATATAACAGGTCAAACACCCTTCGTACCGTATGGGGCACATCAAAAACAGATTCGCGCCCACAGGGTATTTTAAAACCCCTGTGGCCGCTATGTGGTTGTTTTTATTTTTAAACGGCGGGGTTAATAATATCACCGCCCGTGGCGCCGCTTTCGACGGCCTGCGCCGCCGACAAATGCGCGGCGCTGTATGTCATGGCGCGGTTGCGCCCGCCCTGCTTGGCGCTGCGCAGCGCATATTCAGCCGCGCGCAACATATCATCCGGCGTTTTGTGGTGCGGCTGGATATCGGCAACACCAACGCTGATCGTCAGCACAATATTGCTGTCGCCAATACTAAAGGGGATTGCCTCCACCGCTGTGCGCAGCTTTTCGGCAACAACGCTGCCGCGATATTCGTCGGTTGCAGGCAGGAACAGGGCAAATTCATTACCGCCCACGCGGCCGATCACGTCGCTGGTGCGCAGCTGCTCGGCCATGGTTTCGGCAATTACTTTAATGGCGGCATCGCCACCCGCACGGCCATATTTTTCGTTGATTTTCTGACAGCCGTCGACATCGACACTCAGCACCGCGAGCTCCTGTTTATGACGGCGGGCGGAACTGATGAGCATCCCCACCACTTTAAACAGCATGCTGCGGTTATAAAGCCCCGTCAGCGCATCGGCCGCAGCAAGATTGTGCAAACGCGCCCGTAGCGTATCAATATAATTCAGCGCAGGTAACACCATCATCATCGACTGCCACGCCAGCAGCCCCAGCATGGCCGCATAAAGCGCATAAGACAGAAAAATAATCTGCTGCGTTTCCGCAGTGCGCGCCGCAATAAATTCGGACACTTCGGTGTGCCATGCGGCGCCGACATTCGCTTTCATCAGCTCGTCAATCTGGCCGGCGTATTCGCGGGCATATCCGCGCTGCGTTGCTTCGGCATAGGCAGCATAGCTGAACACCTTGTCGGTCAGCTGGCCGACCGGTTGCAGGTTTTGCAAATCCAGATGCCCCATCGGCGACCACGTCGACAAATGCATGGCGAGGGGTAAACGCTGGGTAATGCTCTGCGCTGCCAGTGCCGCTTCGCGCAGGCGGGCAATATTCGCAGCGCTGTGTTCTTCTTCGTTTTGCTCGACCGTCAGGCCCATGACCTGCACCATGCGGATTTGCTGTTCCAGCAATTGTGCGGTCTGCATCAATGCGGCCTGTTTCTGCCCAATGTAGTGATGCAAAAATCCTGCGCCCGTAATCGCACTGAACAGCAGAATAACCAGAATGATATACGCCCGCGACGTTTTATCCGGCTGGAAGCCATCTTCGTCCCTGTATTTATTATTGGCCTGTGCCAGAACCAGCATACGGCGCCCCCTGCCCATTTGATCGTTTTGCGAACGCAGAGACTGCCGGATGGCAGCCTGAAACCCTGATCTTCTATCATACTTCGGGGTTGGTTAACGGGCTATCATTATCTGCTTAAAAAGTTATCCGGCCGGCTCCGGCAGGGGTACAAAAGCATCCCCCTCCCCCGCCACAGGCGCGAAGCGGCGGGCGCGCCAGTCATCTTTGGCCTGCTCCAGGCGCTCTTTCGATGACGATACGAAATTCCAGTAAATAAACCGCGGACCGTCCATGGCCGCCCCGCCCAGCAGCATCAAACGCACAGGCGTTTTCGCCGTCACCACCACGGCATCGCCGGGGCGCAGCACCAACATTTGCTGCGGCGCATAAACAATACCGCCAATGTCAATTTCGCCTGACAGCACATAAATGGCCCGCTCTTCGACGTCCGTCGGCACCGGCAGCCGCGCCTCCGCCGCCAACATAACATCGGCATACAAAGTTTCCCAATCACAGCGCACCGGCGCACGCAGGCCGAACCCGTCGCCCATGACCAATTGCAGATCAAGCCCCTCCGCCGACACGCGCGGCAGGGTTTGCCGTGCGTGGTGGGTAAAGTCGGGGGTTGTTTCTTCCAGATATTGGGGCAAGGCCAGCCAGCTTTGTATTCCAAACAGCTTCGACGGCTTTGCGCGCGTATGCGCACCTGTACGCTCCGAATGAACAATACCGCTGCCGGCGGTCATGAGGTTCACATCCCCCGGACGAATAGTTTGAAAACTACCGACTGAATCGCGGTGGTCAATTTCGCCATCAAACAAATACGTGACCGTCGACAGGCCGATATGCGGATGCGGCAAGACATCCAGCCCACGGCCTGTCAAAAACTCCCCCGGCCCCATTTGATCCCAAAAAATAAACGGCCCCACCATGCGTCGGTTGCGAAACGGCAATGCGCGGCGCACTTCATATCCGCCAATATCGCCACTGCGCGGGATAATCACCGCCTCAACACTGTCGGGTGCGCTCGGCGTATCGGATGCATCGGGGCAGGGTATCCAGCTCATAAATGACAACAGAGATACTCCCCCCCGAAATCATATCGATCATACTTTTGAAAGTCTTAGAAGAATTTTTCAAATTCTCATAGGCATTTCTAACTTTTTCCTCCGTCAAACACCCCGCCCAAGACGGCTGGCTAGCCCCCGACAAATCAACCTGTATATCCAACCAAGCTTCAGAACCAGCCATTTCTCCCCCTATATGAAACAGTTAGAAACAATCATCGCTTTTCATTAATGTATAAAGAGTCGACACCTTATCTTGTCCCAATTTCAAGCTTGGGCAATAAAGGATACTTAGCATCTTAATATCGTAGTCACTGTAGCCAGAGCCCCCAACCTCACGAAGATCAACTTGATTGTCCTTATCGATCTTTTGCCTTAAATGGGAAAAAGGGTCTCTAGCTTCTTCGCCATCGTAAATAGGCAACTTAGACGCAGCGTTGGCTTTAGAATTCCACTCAGATAAACGACTCCCATGGGGCGCCCTCTCGGACAAAGCCGGAAGCCCCAAAGACCTAATTAGGCATTCTTCGACCAAGGCAGAGATCATCTTGGCAGGTAAAGAAATTAAAATACGGCAAGATGCAAAACTTATAGAGCCTTCAACATCTGGGACATACATGCCATAGACTTGCGCACGAGATAATGGAGTAAACTCAACAGCACCAGGTATCCTGTTAAAACTATTGATATTTGAAATTGAATGTTGGCCAGCACCAACAACATCAACTTTATAATCATTAAACAACCCCGTTCCCAAAATAGGGATAATGCGAATTTTTGCAAACAGCTCTCCCGCAGCAGCATCTTCCTTGGAGTCTATATACCTAAGCTTAATGCCTGTTTTCTCTTTTAAAGAAGAAACTCGCCCCGATACAATTTTGTGAAAAAAATGATCCTGAGAAATATCTGCGACAGAATACGAATCGTTAATCTCGCCCACAGAGGGCCAGCCAATCGCAACAGAAACATCGCCTTTCCATTTATTTAAAACCCCGTGCCTCGGCAAACCAGCTGCGCGCACCATATAGGGTCTGTACCAACTTTCTGAAATATCTTTAGCTTTTGGGTTCTCTATAATTTCAATAGCGCGCAACAACCCCGCACTGCGTTCTAGCCACAAATAATCATTAAAGGCGGCAGATACAAAATGAGCAGCCAATTCGGCACGAGAGTATTCTCTGCCTTCAATCACAAAAGCATTACGTCCCTCTCCCTTAACAAGGGAAGCGCTGCAAAGCACGCCTAAGACAGCAATAAAAAGCAAGGGAGAAAATTTTAGAATAACGTTCTTAAAAACCATACCCGCCTCTATATCTAAAAAACACTGAAAGATGATCTCACATCACATACCGATTTAGAATAAATATTTTCAGGCGTGTTCAAAAACTTCATTGATCGGTATAAACGGTACACCTAAATATGCCTGCGCGTGATTTGTGAAGCATGTGCCAGCAAACAACTCCATAAAACATTTTGCATGATTCAAACCGCTATCAGCGTGCTGGCAAATTTCAAAACGAGGCGTGGCAAAACACCTGTGCAGATCCCGATATTCGTGAATGCTTCGGGCCTCCTGAAAACAAAAAATTCAGGGCAAATAAAAAGCCCCTTGCGGCAAGGGGCTGATGATCTATCGTGAACGGCAAAAATTATGGCTGAGAAGAGAGTGGCGGAAACGGAGGGATTCGAACCCTCGATACATGTTACCACGTATGACGATTTAGCAAACCGTTGCCTTCAGCCGCTCGGCCACGTTTCCGCATGCAATGCGCCCGACCAAACGGAGGAGCATAACAGGGGCACATCATATATTCACGGCGGCAAAAAGGGAAGCCTCTTGTCGTGGTTTTTGACCACGCAAAATCAATTACTTAGCAGCATCCGGCGCCAGTGCATGCAGGGCGGCCGTGACGTTGGTCAGGATATTGGCCGGATTCAGGCTGCCGAAGACCATCGACGTGACGCCGGGGGTGTCGAGCACAAAACCGATGTTATCGGCCAGCAGCGACGCCCCGCCATACGCGCCCAGATGGCCGGAGGCGAGGCCTTTTTTGACCAGCACGGCCTTGCCCAGTTTTTCCGCTTCGGGTAGCACGCCGACTTCGTCGAGGTACCCGACGTTATAGGCCAGCATGACGCAATCACTCAGCTGTGCGGCCAGCACGCCACCGTCGACCGTATAGGTCGACACGCCGTACGATAAAATCTTGCCTTCCTGTTTCATCTGCGCAAGCGTTTCCAGCACGGGCGTATTGGTGATGACATTCACATCGTCGCGGCTGGCATGTACCAATACGCAGTCCAGATAATCGGTACGCAGGCGTTTCAGACTGCGCTCGACGCTCATGCGGGTATGTTCGGCGGTGAAAATATATTCGGATGCTGCGGTGTTGCTATCGAACTCCTCGCCCGTTTTACTGCTGAGGAAAAATTTATCGCGGCGGCTGCCCATGATGGCGCCAAGGCGTTCTTCGGCCGTGCCATACGCCGGTGCGGTATCCAGAAGGTTGATACCAAGATCGAGCGAGATATCCAGCAGGCTTGTGATTTCCGCATCTGTTGGCAGTGCAAATCCTTCGCCGCCCGGATATTTCACGCCGCGGTTACGGCCGAATTTAACCGTGCCAAGGCCCAGCACGCTGACGTTCTTGCCTGTGGCGGCGAAAGGTCTTTGCGGCAGTTTCATCGCACGGTTTCCTTATCGAACAACAATTATAATTTTCGCCATACAGCCGTCTCCCACGGATAGCGGCCGACTTCGGCCGGCGGCAATTCGGCGGGGGGTTCGGTTTTATATTCCGGTATAATTTTTTTGTCGCGCAGCTTGTCCGCAATACGGTCGGCAAGTGCGGGGGCGAATGTCAATTTGGTCGGCCATGCAATCAGCACGCGGCCACGCTGCTGCACAAACGGGCCGGGCGGTAATTGCCCGTCTTCGTCATAGGGTTCGGCGCGGTCGCCCGCCCATGTCGCCCATTGTTTGTTTGTCCAATCCATATGCGGAAAAACAGCCTGCAGTTCTTTGCGGGCAAAGTCGATTGCGGCGGCATCATCCATCGCGGCACTTTCTTCGGCGACGCTCCCGCCCAGATACCAAACGTATCCATCACGGCCATTCGGATGCGCCGTTACGGTCATGCGCGGCTTGGGTTTACCGACAATGCCGTGGCCATAAAGCGCATCGTGCACAGGGCGCACCATGATCTGGCGCAAAGGCCGGCGCTGCGCCAGCTGTTTGTCGATCTTCAGCATTTTAAAGGCGTCTTCGTTGCCCGTACCGGATGTGAAGATCAACATTTGCGCCTGCATCACCATGCCGTTGATGGCGGCCTGGCCATCGGGCAATATCTCGGTCACGTCGCCTTTGAACAGGCGGCCTTTCAGCGGCGCGGCCAATGCCTGCACCAGCGTGCGCACATCCAAAACTTTTTCTGGCATGCTGTAGACGCTGCCTTTGAATTTTTTGCCGCTGGCTTTCAGCGCATCGGGAATTTCTGCTTGTTTGAGTTTCGATGTCGCGGCATTCACCATCTGCGCCGCGCCAAATACGGCGATGTCGGACAGGATAGAGCCCGCGGGCCACATAATCTGGTTTTCGCTGAGGAATTTGACCGACGTTAGGTCAATCTCGCCGTAGCCGCCGAAGCAGCATTCCCACCGCTCCGGCATGCGGGCAATCGATGCGGCGTGACCGGTCACCGCGCCCTGCAGCGTGTATTTTTGTCCGCCATGGATCATGCCTTGCGACGCCAATGTCTGCGCACCGCCCAGCGTGTCTTTTTCGATCAAGATCAGGTTATAGCCCGCGCGTTTCAGCACGTTCGCCAGCCAAAGGCCGGCGATACCGCCGCCAAAGATGATGATGTCGTAGAACCGCACGTCGGTTGTCATGGCTGGTGTCTGATATCCCTGAATTTTCAACGGGCAAGTCTATCGCACCCCCGCGTAGCTGCAAGGCGCAATCTGTCTGATTTTACGATACGGTTATCATTACGTAAATATGATTTACCCGCGGGCCGCTCAATTGACACACCCCTGCCATGCGCCTATAGATTATGACATTCTTGAAGACATTATCGGCGAATCAACCTGCACAGGCGGCAGGATTGCGCCATGCACGGAAAGTTTTAAAACCATGCCGACATTTAAAATCACCTATGACGTCAAGTTGAAGCCCGGCGCCGGCAATTTTTGCACCGGCCCCATGGAAATCATGCGCCAGATGGATGACGCACAGAAAAACACCCTGCGCCAGCTGCGCGATTTTCTCAAAAACGAAGGCATCGAAAAAGACGTCACCGCGATTTCGCCTATCACGGGACAGATCGGTATTGCCATCCATTGCAGCGACGGTACCGCGCAAAAGATTGCCGCACAAAAATTTGTGACCAAGCTGGAGCCGTATACGCCCCCGCCGCCCCAGAAAAAACAATTCCCTAAATTTAAATTTTAATCGCGGCGGAGTATGCCATGACCAACCCATCCAAAGATTTCAACGACAAAGCAAAATGCTATGTGTATTCGGTCGGCCTGCGCGCCAAAGGGTCACTCGCCAAAACCGACATCACCGATGACGTCAAGGCCATGATGCGCCGCGTGCGCGACATGGCCAAAAATGCCGGACTGGATGGCGAAGTAAAGGTGAAGAACGACGACGGCACACTCGGCAGCCGCGGCATTTTCTTTATGCACGCGCCCGCCAAATTCGCCGCACAAATCCGCAAGCTGGACGGCGTGCATTACGTGGAGCGCCCATCAGAACAGCGCCCGCTGGCCGCCAGCCTGAAGCGCACGCCGCCGAACAAATCCGCCAAACGCAGCCGTTAAAAATCAGCCAAACGCCACTTTGACGTGTGCGACAACATCATCGAAATGCGTATCGACAATGTGATGCGCGCCGGCATCCACCAGCTCTTCGACCGGATGTGCGCCCCATGTCACCCCCAGGGTGCGGGTTTGCGCGTTGCGGCCCATGCGGATGTCCATGGATGTATCACCGATCATGATGGTTTCTTCGGCGTGCATGTTCAGCTCGCGCATCAAACTCAGCAACTGGTCCGGCGCGGGTTTTTCGGCTTCGCCGCGGCGTTTGATGTCCGTGCCGGTACGAATGCCCGAAAACAGTTTCTTCACGCCGTGATGCTCCATCTGGTATACCAGCGGACCTTCCGGTTTGGATGTCACGATACCCAGTGTATAGCCAAGATCTTTCAGGTGAATCAGCGCATCTTTGACGCCCGCAAACAGTTCGGGAATTTTGTCCGGCTCGCCCGATAATGACCATTCATCGTTCAGCTTGAAGCTGTCCATCAAGTGCTTGATCTGCTCTTCACGCGCAACGCCCCACATGAAGTCATGCTTTTCCGGCTCCCCGTAGCCGCGCTTGATGGCGGTGACGTCAGGATAAGGCAGTTTGTTCAGTTCCGAATAAACACGCAGCACGCGTTCATACATGCCAAAGCTGTCGAGGATGGTACCGTCGACATCGAATACAATAAATTGAGACACCGTTTTATCCTTGCAGCTTGGCTTTCAGCAGATCGTTCACGATCGCGGGGTTCATTTTACCGCCCGATAGCTTCATGATCTGCCCCACGAAGAAGCCGAACATCTTGTCCTTGCCCGCGCGGTATTCAGCGACTTTGTCGGCGTTGGCGGCGAGGACTTCGTCCACCAGCTTTTCAATCGCGCCGGTGTCGGTCACTTGCTTCAGGCCTTTTTCTTCAACAATCGCCGCGGCGTCTTTGCCGGTTGCGAACATTTCGGCGAAAACTTCTTTGGCGATTTTGCCGGAAATGGTGTTATCGGAAATGAGCGCGATCAGGCCGCCCAGCTGTTCGGCCGAAACCGGGCTTTCGGACAGGTCTTTTTCGGCTTTGTTCAGCGCGCCCAGCAATTCTGTCGTCAGCCAGTTAGCGGCGAGTTTCGCATCATTGCCATTGGCGACTTTTTCAAAGAACACGGCGCGGTCACGCTCGCCCGTCAACACGCTGGCGTCATAAGCAGAAAGTCCCATGGCGATGAAACGCTTTTTCTTCGCATCCGGCAGCTCTGGCAAGTCCGCCTTGATGTTATCGACAAAAGACTGGTCCAATGTCAGCGGCAGCAAATCCGGATCGGGGAAATAGCGGTAGTCATGCGCGTCTTCTTTGGAACGCATGGAACGCGTGGTGCCGTTTTTGGTATCGAACAGGCGGGTTTCCTGCACGATTTTGCCGCCGGCTTCGATGACTTCCACCTGACGGCGTGCTTCGTATTCAATCGCCTGCTGCACAAAACGCACGGAGTTCACGTTCTTGATTTCGCAGCGCGTACCGAATTCGGCGCCGGGGCGGCGCACGGATACGTTGACGTCGCAGCGCATAGAACCTTCGTCCATGTTACCGTCGCAGGTATCAAGGTAGCGCACGATGGCACGGATTTTGGTGACATAGGCGGCAGCCTCTTCGGGTGTGCGCAGGTCGGGTTTGGAGACGATTTCCATCAGCGGGTTGCCGCTGCGGTTTAAATCCACAAACGATTTTTGCGGATGCTGGTCGTGCAGCGATTTACCGGCGTCCTGTTCCAGATGCAGGCGTTCGATACCAATCGTACGCACGGTGCCATCGGGCAGGTCGATTTCGATTTCACCATTACCCACGATGGGTTTTTCGTACTGCGAAATCTGATAGCCCTGCGGCAGGTCAGGATAGAAATAGTTTTTACGTTCAAACACAGATTCAAGATTGATCGCAGCATTGAGGCCAAGGCCCGTGCGCACCGCTTTTTCAACACAAATACCATTGATGACCGGCAGCATGCCGGGCATACCTGCGTCAACGGGGGAGACTTGCGCGTTCGGCGCACCGCCGACGGATGCAGACGCACCCGAGAAAAGCTTCGTCTCGCTCAGCACCTGGGCGTGGATTTCAAGCCCGATGACCATTTCCCAATCGCCCGTTTCGCCTTTGATAATTCCAGACATTTTTATTCTTCCTTATATTCCGTCTATGCCGTTATTTATGCCGCAACCAGCTGGGGCAGCGCGTCAAACTTCGCGGCCTGTTCCAGCGCATGGCCGACTTTGAACAGCGTTTCTTCTTCAAACGGTTTGCCAATCAGCTGCAAGCCAAGCGGCAGACCATCGGCGCTGAGGCCGACCGGCAGCGCCATGCCGGGCATGCCCGCCATCGATGCCGGAATAGTGAAGATATCGTTCAGGTACATCGTCACGGGGTCTTGCGTGTTTTCGCCAATCGCGAATGCAGGCGTCGGCGCGGTCGGCGTCAGCAGCACATCGCATTTTTGGTAGGCATTGATGAAATCCTGCCAGATCAGTTTACGCACGCGGCGGGCCTGATTGTAATAGGCATCGTAGTACCCTGCGGACAGCACGTAGGTGCCGATCAGGATACGGCGTTTAACTTCACGGCCGAAACCTTCGGCACGGGTTTTTTCGTACGTATCGATCAGGTTTTCGCCTGCACTGCGCTGGCCGAAACGCACGCCATCATACCGTGCAAGGTTCGACGAGCATTCAGCAGGTGCGATCACATAATATGTTTCGAGCGCGTATTCGGTATGCGGCAGTGACACGTCGACGATTTCCGCGCCGGCGTCCTTCAGCATTTGCACGCCCTTGTCCCACAGCGCCACAATTTCGGCATTGGTGCCGTCCACGCGGTATTCGCGCGGCACGCCCACGCGCAGCCCTTTCAGGCTACCGCCGCAAGCGGCTGCATAATCCGGCACGGCCACATTCACCGACGTTGAATCTTTCGGGTCGTAGCCAGCCATGGAGCGCAGCAGCAGCGCGTTGTCTTCGACGGTACGCGCGAACGGGCCCGGCTGATCCAGCGACGATGCGAAGGCTACAACACCAAAGCGGGAGCAGCGGCCATACGTCGGTTTAATGCCTGCAATGCCGCAGAACGCGGCGGGCTGGCGAATAGAACCACCCGTATCCGTCCCCGTTGCGCCCATCGCAATGCGCGCGGCAACCGCGGCGGCAGAACCACCGGAAGAGCCGCCGGGCACCAGATCACGGTTGTCGCCCTTGCGCTTCCACGGGTTAATCACGTTGCCAAAAGCGGACGTGGTGTTGGACGAGCCCATCGCGAATTCATCCAGGTTGGCTTTGCCCATCGAAATCAAACCATCGGCCTTCATCTTGCCCGACACGGTCGATTCATAGGGCGGCACAAAACCGCGCAAGATGTTACTGGCCGCAGTCGTCTGCACGCCTTCGGTGCAAAACAAATCTTTCATCGCAATCGGAATACCATCCAGCGGCAATGCCTTGCCTGCCGCATAACGCGCGTCGGACTGCTTCGCCGCATCGCGCGCGCTGTCGAAAGTTTCGGTGATGTAGCAATTCAGATGACGCGCCGCTTCGGATGCCGCGATATGCGCATCGACGAGTTCGGTTGCAGTGAATTCTTTTTTCTTGAGGCCTTCCAGCGCGGCCTTGATCGTCAGGTGTGTCAGCTTGGTCATGATTTTATCTTTCGGGTCGAAAACGTATCTGCAAAATTTTGTCGGCAGCGGCGTGGATGATTATTCAACCACCTTGGGCACGACAAAGAAACCGGCGGTATGTTCCGGCGCGTTTTGCAGGATTTTTTCGGGAATGCCGCCATCGGTTACAACGTCCGCGCGCTGGGGCAGTTTCATTTGCACGACAGAGGTCAGCGGCTCAACGCCTTTGGTATCGACTTTGTTCAGCTTCTCGACCATGGCGAGAATGCCGGAGAGTTCGCCGGCCAGCGTTTCCTTGTCCGCTTCCGTCACGCGGATGCGCGCCAGACGCGCGATTTTACCAACCGTTTCTTTATCGATAGACATTTCCGTGTTTTTCCTTATTAAAGTAGTCTGCGTATCAGCGGAAAAATCTAGCATGCCAGTTGTTGCAATAAAAGAACTGAGAGCCGCCCTGCCCGCCAAAACAAGGCTTTTGGGCGTGGATCACGGCGAAAAAACGCTGGGGCTGGCGCTGGCCAGCCACGACCTGTCGATTGCGACCCCTCTCAAGACCCTGAAACGCACAACGTTTAGCGAAAACGCCCGCGAGCTTGGCAAGATTTGCAAGGAATACGAAGTTGGCGGTTTTCTGATCGGCCTGCCCGTGCATATGAACGGCGATGAGGGAAAACGCGCGGAATCCGTGCGCAGCTTTGGGCATAACCTGCTGCGTTTCAAAGATATTTTAGGGTTCGAGCCCCTCATTTGTTTCTGGGATGAACGCCTGTCGACATCCGCCATGCAGCGGTTTTTGATCGAAGAAGCCGATGTCAGCCGCAAACGCCGCGGCGAAGTCATCGACAAACTCGCTGCCACGCATATTTTGCAAGGGGCGCTTGATTTTATGAAATATAATGTTGATTAGAAACTTATCACTAAATTGGCTTATAGTCTTTTATTTATCATAATAGCACATCATGAGCATCTCCTGTTATTACATAAAAACCTGCGCGGCTGTGGTCGCTCTTTTTACTCTCTGTGGCTGCGACATGAATACCATGCAGCCGCAAGACATCGCTTTTGTGGGAAAAATCCAACAAACACTAAAATCCGCAGGTGATCGCATCAAAGTCGCCGAGCTACATCAAGGCGACTGGCAAAGGGTATGTTTTACGGCAATGGGCGCAAAATACGATGCCGTTCAAGCCATATCGGAAGCCGAAGGTATACCAGACAACGAAGTAGACGTTATTAACCGCCCGCGATCCGAAGCAGGGCACGGCGATGACTTTGACTGGGGAATATATTTTTTCTATGCGCCGAATAAAATTGAATACTTTGAAATATCACTCTCTGTGATGGCAGCGGGTAGTTTTTCGAGCGCGGTTCTACGCACGGGATGCGCGAATAAAGATCAGGCATACTTCGTTGCTGACAAAATCGTCATCGACAACAAAGACAAAAAGCTTTTACGGCTCGGTCTTGCCACACACCAAAAATAAATCGCACGCCAAAGCAGAAAGTACGGTTTAAACCGCCTTCTTCTTTTCGGGGTTTTTGTCCTGTGCGCGCTTGAGTGCTTTGAAGATCGCGGAGGAGTCCTGATCCCCCTCGCCTGCGGCCATGACGGCATCCAGATGGCCGGTTGCCAAAATGGCGGCGGGCAGCATCAGGCCAAGGCTCCGGGCGTTGTCAAGCACGATGCCCATGTCCTTGCGGTGCAGCGTAGTTTTGAAACCGGGTTTGTAATCATCCGACAGCATGCGGTTGCCATGGACTTCGAGAATTTTGGATGCGGCAAAACCGCCCAGCAAGGCCTCGCGCACCTTCGCACCGCTGACACCGCTTTTCTCGGCCAGTAGCATCGCTTCGGCGACGGCTTCGATAGTCACGGCAACCACAATCTGGTTGCAGGATTTTGCCACCTGCCCCGCACCATTCGCGCCGACATGCACAATGTTCTTACCCATCGCGGCAAAATATGGCTGTACGCGTGCGAATACGTCTTCTTTGCCGCCCACCATGATCGACAGCGTGCCTGCAATGGCGCCGCTTTCGCCGCCGGATACGGGGGCATCCAGCATATCGATGCCGCTGTTCTCCAGACGCTTGGCAAAATCGCGCGTGGCCTCGGCCGAAATCGTACTCATATCCACAACCACACGGCCCGCTTTTGCGCCATGCACAATACCGCCATCGCCAAAAATCACGGCCTCGACATCGGGCGTGTCGGATACGCAGGTGAAAATAATATCAGCCGCTTTAGCCACATCCGCCGGACTTGCACAAATATCAGCACCGGCCTCGGCCAGCGGCTTCAAACGCGCGGGCGTGCGGCCATAAACCGCCACGGTATGTCCCGCCTTCAGCAGATTAAGCACCATCGGCTGCCCCATAATACCGGGGCCGATGAAACCGAGTTTAGCTTGTGTCATTTTTTCCTCTTACTTCAATTTTGTACCGGACAAGACAACATATCGACTGTACGTGCCGGATGTATTTGGATATTGCGCCTTTGGTATATCCAACAACACTGCATCCAGCGCGGCCACGCAGGATAAACCATGCAGCCCGATATCGGCTGGAAATAAGGTCCCTATAAGAATTTTTTCTTTCTTACTAATAAAAACAAGACCATGGCGGTAGCCTGAAAACTCGTTATATATTTCGTCAGCAATATCAAAACCAGAAAAGTCTAGTTTGTTATCGTCTGTAATATGTTTTACAAGGGCACGCTCACCGATCCACACCGCACTGGCGACATCTATACCGCGCGCCTCATAGCTGCCACTACAGATATAATCCCACTGCACATTCCCAACCGCCGGCAAGCTTGGCAGAATACCAGATTGGAAACTTTCAGAAAGCTCCTGAGTAATTTTTTCTTTTATATCATGGGCCTTTTTATTGGCATATACATTCAACGCACCATACAAAGCCAAGGCGGAGAATACCAAAATCAAAACCTTGAGTATCTTTTTCACAACTTAAGCCCTATACCGACGGCGGCTTGGGCTGGTTGTTTTGTTTGCGGCTGCGCGGTTTTTTGGCGGCGGCGGATTTGAACTGCGGCGACAGGTTTAGTTTGCGCACCGCGCCCGCCAGTTTCTGCCCCGAAATAGGGATCAGTTTGGATTCGCGCGTGTACAGCAGCGCACATTTGATCTGCTTGTCCGGATAAATCTGCTGCAGCGCCAAGCGGTACGACGCCATCTGCGCAATGTATTTATATTGCACCTGTTTGACGTTCTTGGGCACCTTGCGGCTGTTTTTAAAATCGACAATCAGCACAGATTTATCATCGACCACCAGACGGTCAATCTGGCCCGACATCATCTGTTTCTTGCCATCTTTTTCGAACATGCCCGTGATGGACACCTCGGCACGGGAATTGGGGCCAAAGATCGCGCCGAAATCAGGGTCGTTCAAAATCGACATCACCTGTTTCAGTGATTGTTCCTGATCTTTCTCGCTGAGGCCCCAGGCCGGTTTGGCCAAGAACTTTTTCGCAGCCGCTTCACGCGCCGCAGGTGCGACAGCGGGCAGGAATTCAAACAGGTTGTGCACGACGGTACCCAGCTGGCGGTGATACATTTCACCCGCGCCCTCCAGCGGTGATGCAGCGCTATAGTTATCCGCCGTTTGTTTGTATTCGGACGGGCGGAATTTTTCGACCGGCTGCGGATTGACTGCGGGGGCACTACGCGCCCAGACAGGAATGCCCGTGGTGCGTTTTTTACCAAGCGGCTTCACACCGTCCGGCTGCGGCGCGGCAGTTTGCTTCAGCTCAAACCGAAGGATTTTCTGCGCCACCTCTTCGGGTACATTTTCGCCGCCCGGATTGTCGTTCGCAGCGGGAATGCCTTTTATTTCTTTCGCATCGCCGGCATCTTTTTTGGGTGCATCGATAACCTTCACCTGATCGCCAAGGAACTGCGTCAAGCCGCCCGCAATCAGCGAATACCAGCTTTTTTCCTGCACTTTATCGCGGTTCTGGCTGCCATATACATACAGGCGATCTGCCGCACGCGTCATGGCCACATATAGCAAACGGCGGAATTCGCGGTCGCGTTCACGTTCGGCCTTTTCACGCTCCGCCGTGAAGGCGCGGCTTTCAAGGTCGGCACGCGGCACCCACAGGGGTACATTGCGTTCACCTTCGGGCCACAAAAATTTGGGGCGGGCGCGGGTGTTGTCGGCGGGCACGCCCGTGGTATCGGGCAAAATCACGATGGGCGCTTCCAGACCTTTCGCACCATGTATCGTCATGATGTGCACGCGCGGGGATTCGGCGTTCATGTTGATCTCGCGCTTGACCTCTGCCTCGCCCGCATCCAGCCACGCAAGGAAGCCCTGCATGCTGGGGACGTGCATTTTCTCAAACCGCTCGACCGCGTTCATGAATTCGACCAAGGGGTCTTCGGCTTCGAACCCCAGACGGGAATAAAGCGCATTCAAACCCGATTTGGCATGCGCGGGGCAGGCGTCCATCAGGATAGAGGAATAAAACTCATACGGGCGCTGCGCCGTCATGCGGTCTTGCAAATTCGACAGGTATTCAAACGCGGATTTGTAAACAGGATCCGCCTTGGCGTCGGCCGCTTTTTCTTTCAGCGCCGACCAAAGATCTGCGCTGCGGCCCACGGCCAGATCTTCCAGCTGTTTATCATTCATGCCGATCAGCGGTGTTTTCAGGACACTGGCCAGTTTGTAGTCGTCTTTGGGGAAGAGCAACACCTCGCCCAGCGCGACCAGATCCATGACAACGATTTGTTCGCGCAGCGACATGCGGTCGGCACCTGCCACGGGGATGTCACGCTTTTTCAGCGCACGCACCATATGGTCGACAAAGGCCGAACGGCGGCGCACCAGAATCATAATATCCGCAGGGTTCACGGGACGTTTACGCGAAGGCAATTCTTCGCCCTTGTCCAGCCAGTCTTTGATTTGATCTGCAATTTTATCGGCAAGCTCCGCCGAAGGGTCAGACACATCTTCGCGTTTCAGCGGCAGCGCCCACGGGGCGGCTTCCGGCGGCTGTTCGGCGCGGATGACAGGGTGGACTTCAACCAGCCCCGCCTGACCGCGGCGGAAGGGATCGTGGCGGACTTTTTTATCCGCGGCTTCGTTTTCATCAAACAAACCATCCGACGCATCGGGGTTCGCAAAAACCGCATCCACCGCCTGCGTAATCGCAGGCGATGAACGGAAGGCGATATCCATCTGCACTTCGCGCCATTTTCCGCCCGACTTGCTCACCAGATCGGCAAACATTTTTTTGCGGCGGGCGAATTCTTTGGGATCTGCACGCTGGAAGCTGAAAATCGACTGCTTTTCGTCGCCCACCACAAAAAGGGTATGGTCTTTGGATTTTTTGCGTGCGGGATTGGTGAAGAACTCTTTGGCGATGGCCGATACCAATTGCCACTGGTCGGGGTTGGTATCCTGCGCTTCGTCGATCAGGATATGTTTCAGGTTACCGGGCAGTTTTTGCAAAACCCAGCCCGCCGCATTGTCTTCGCGCATCATCTTGTTCGCGTAATGCACAAGGTCGTCGTAGTCGAGGTAGTTGAGGGAGCGTTTACGCTCCGTATACCGCTCCAGAATGGCGCCCGACAGGCGCAGCAGGGATTCCGTGCCGCGGGCGGTATTCACAACCGCAATGGCTTCCATCCCTTCCATCAAACGCTTGGCTTCGCTCTCCAGCGCGTCTTGGGCGGCGCTGGTAGCTTTGGTTGTCAGGCGTTTGCGCATCTCGCCGTCTTTGGTCAGGAACACGCTGGCGTAGTCTTGAAAAATTTCAACGCGGCTTTCCGGGTGCATGATCCAGGCCTTGATAATCTTCGCCTTTTCAAGATCCGTCGCGCTGCCGCCTGCCAGCACGTCGGCGGCATGTTTTAACGCCTGCATATCGGGCGGTGTGTCCCAGCCAGCTTCGCTGTTCAAATGCGCCAGCATGCGCTGGCCATCGATACCTTTGGGTGCCTTCAAGTGGGCGTAGACGGCATCAATCGTTTTTTCAAGCCCGCCATGTTCGCCGAAAATCGCCAGCAGCTGGCCGCGGCGGTATGTCAGCTCGCCGATCAATCCGGCGAAATCGTCTTCGGATACTTCGGGCGTCACCGCATGCACAGCACGGGCAAGCGGCGTATCCGGCTCTTTTTGAATACGGCGCAGGATATCCGCCTGCGATTCACGCAGCATTTCGGCCGCGGTTTGGTCGTCCATCACATCAAAATACGGCGGAATGCCGGATTCGATCGGAAAGCGGCGGATGAGCGATTGCGAAAACGAGTGAATGGTCTGGATTTTAAGCCCGCCATGCGCATCCAGAAATTCAGCGAACATCTGGCGGGCACGTTTGGTGGTGTCCTCGTCCGGCTTTTTGCCGTTCAGTTTGGTGAGTTTTTCTTCCAGTTTTTTATCGTCACAAGTCGCCCAGGTCGACAATTCTTCGCGGATGCGGTTGGTCATGACAGATGCGCCGGCCTTGGTAAAGGTCAGGCACAAAATCTGATCGGGCGTCGCGCCGGACAGCATCAGGCGAAGGACGCGGTCAGTCAGCACCTTGGTTTTACCCGTGCCCGCGCTGGCGGTCACCCACACGCTCGCCAGTGGATCAGACGCTTTGCGCTGCGCGATATTCGGGTCAAGCTTGCCCGCACGCGGCACCGGCGTTTTCTTGGCTGGCGAGTTGATCTGGGGATCGTTCGCGGCGGGGGGCAGTTTATTCGGATCGGGGGTTGTCATTATTTCTGCCCTCCCTTGCCGCCGCTCGGCGGTTGGCCGGGCGTATTGCGGCGGCGCTGTGTCGATTTGCGCGGCTGCTTTTTGTTGTTGGTTTTGCTGACGGTGCCCCACTCGCCGCTGCGCGACAGGTGTTCGTAATTCTGATAGCGCGGCGCCCATTCGGGGCGCGGGTTCGACAGGTACGGCGTTTTGGGGTCGTTGAAGGCTTTCATCAATTTCTCGATGCCTTCGCGTGCTTCACCCACCAGCTGTTTAATGTCGCCACGCACTTCGGTTACGTCCGCCGCAGGGCGACCGCCCGACAGTTTCCAGTATTGCAGCGACCCAACATCGCCCGCATCAATCCCATCAAAACCGCCGGTGAAGGCGATCAGCGCCTCCAGCGTCAACTGGGGCGAAAAGCCAAGCCCGACCGCCTTTTGCAGCGGCACCGAACCTGTTTTGTAATCGATGATTTGCAACTGGTCTTCGCCGTCGCGGTCAATGCGGTCGGCAATCGCCGTCAGGGTGAAGACTTCACCGCCGCCCAGATCGATTTCCAGCTTGCCACCGACTTCGGTGCCGACCGTGCGGCAGAGTTCACGGCGTTCGCTCTCGAATTTCACGAACCATTTGGCGATGCGTTCAAACCGCGGCCACCAGAACGACTGCACCGTCGGGTTGTTCATGCGCGCCTTGAAGGTTTCTTCGCCGATTTTCAGCAATTCTTCGACGGCATTCTCCGGCATTTTATCTGGATATTTTTTGACAAAAGCGTCCAGCGCGTCATGGGTGAACGTTCCCTTTTCCGACACGCTCGGGCTGGCATCCAGCGGGTCGCGCGGGCGCAGCTTTAAAACATATTTCGCGTAGACCGTGTAGGGGTCGCGCATCAGCGATTCAACCGCCGTGACCGGTAATTTTTTCGGGCGGGCAGATACGGGCGGCGTAGGCGCGGGACTGTCGATGGGCGATACATCACCCGGCGTATGCATGGCCGCGTGAATATCGCGCAGCTGGTCACGGCTTTCGATCGCATTATCAAGACCGGCACCCTTTAGCACCATCATCAGACGCGTCAGGAAAGGCGACGCCACCGTGGGCGCATCGCCGCTGCGCACGCTGCGCGACAGCAATACGTTGGGGTTAGACGCCAACTGCACGAATTGATGTGCGCCGCGGCCGATACTCTCTTCGGCTTCGCGCAGCTTTAGCTGTTTAATCATATCGGGCGACAGCCACGGATTTTCCGCGGCCTTGCGTGGCCAAACGTCGTCGTTGATACCGCCAATAATGACCACGTCCGCTTTTTGCAGCACGGCCTGTTCGGGCGTGACGATTTTCAAATTCGGATGCGGGCGGTTGGTGGGCTGCACGGTGACGTCGCGCATTAAACCCTGCAGCACATCTACGTAATCGCGGCCTGTCACATCGGGCAGGCGCTGCGCGGCGTCGCGCAGCTGCGTCAGGAAACGTGCGGCTTTTACGCCGTCATCGCCCCGCCACAAACGGTCAGCGCCTTTGGTTTTGCCTTCGGCGGCCAAGGTTTCGGCAAAGCGAATATGCGCATCGAGATACTGCGCAAATGGCTGGGCCCTGCCCGCGGCGACCATATCAAAAAACGGCTTGCCGGATTGCTGAATACGGTCAACGAAACCAGTAAGCCCGGCCTCTTTCGCGGCGAGCTCTTCTTTGCTGAGTTTCTGATCGGGGCGGCGCGATTGGCGATTGAACGCCGCGCCCAGCATGTTTTTAATACCGTCGGCACCCGGGCCCGGGCGCGGGCCGTGCAGCACCATGTCTTCGATCGCGGCCAGTTTATCGCGGAAATCGGCTTTGCTTTCGCCGAGCGTTGCGAGAGGATGCTTCAGCGCCTCTAGCAGCGGCACCGGCGCCCATTCTTCGGTCGCCATGTGCGCGGATGCGAGCAGGTATACACCTGCCGACGTGTCCGCCAGTGACAACCCCGCACCATCATCGACATGGATATCCCAATATTTCAAACGCGCCGACACGCGGCGGGCGAGCGAGCGGTCCGCCGTCACCAGCATGGCGGTACGGCCCGTGGTTTCCAGCGTTTCACGCATTTTAAGGGCGATCACGCTGGCTTCTTCCTGCGGCGAGCCGCAGGTAACCAGATCCATACCGTTCAGCGCGGCGGAGCTGATGGTTTTATCGTCATTCGCCGGCGCAATCAATTTTTCGGCGCGGGTACGCGGCGCTTTCTGCGCTTTCAGGTGGCTCCAGCCTTCGGCGGTGCCCGCAGGGCGCATGGCTTCGCGCAGCAATTTCTGACGTTCGCGGGCGGTTAGCTCTGGGTTATTGGCGCGGGCATGCGCGTGCACTTCGGGCGCGGCATCCAGCGTGCGGATATCTTTACGGTCCGTCCCCATGGCCGCCAGAATTTTTTTGAATGCAAACTGCGGATGCACGGGCGTCAGCACATCCCAGCTCTTGTCATCAAGGCCGGTATCAAGCCCCGGCAGCACGACAGCCCCGCCCGGCGTGCCAATCACGGCCGACAGCAGACTCAGCGTCGAGGGGTCTGTATCGGCAAAGCCGACCGCAATCACAGGATTTTTCGGCGGCGACATTTGCCAGTGCGCGGCCTGAATTTGTATCAGGGCATGGCGGTGTTCTTCCGGGTCGACCTGCCCCATTTCCTGCAATTTTTTGGGCCAGACATCGGTGATGATTTTCAAAAACTCAGCCGTGGCGCCCCATTGTTTTTTGAATTCTGACGGGACAAGGCGGTCGATGTCGCGCAGCTGGATATTGTTGGATTGCAGCTCGTCCAGAAACACGCCCAGTTCACCGCCCAGCTTGACTGCCTTTTGCAGCGACGATGCCATGCCGGGGATTTTCATGATTTCGGATGCCAGCATCAGCTGACGCTCCAGCCGCGTCACGGGCGGCGGAATATCCATCAGCGCCTGCGATAGCACCTGGTTGTCCGACAAGCGCAAGCTCAGATAACCATCATCGATATCGCCAGGCGCGTCGATGCGCGGCATAATACCCGGGCGCCCGCCCATTTGCTCCATAAACGCCTGACGCAGGGCAAAGGCGGTATCGCGGTTGGGCACAAGAATAGTCAGATCGGAAAGCTTCAGCGGATCATCGCCCATACGCGCCAGCACGCCGCGGGCGACAGATGACAAAAACGGTTGATCGGGGGCGACGGTATAAACGCCGGCATGGGGATGCCGCGTTGTCGGTTGGCCGTGGTCATTGCTGCCGTGACGCGATGTCATGGGCGTGCCTTTCCTGCTGGGCGGCCGAGGCCGCACGGTCGAATCCGGTTTTGCTGTAGGTAGCCATAATTACAACGAAATCCGGCGCGAGTATACGCCTAATCCCGCGCACAATGCGCGGCTGTCAGGGTATCCTCTGGCACACCATCCAGTGGGTTTGGTTTTTTATTTTTTTGAAGTTGTCCCAGCTTAAATTTAAAATATGAAAAGTCAAGCCGCGATGTCCTGCCGCACGGAACCCCGCCAAAAAAATCAACGAACCGTGTTTAGTCCTAATTTTCTGCCCCTTCGTGTGTTTTATGCAATCTTTTCAGCCCCGCACGTCTAGACGTAGCGCATCACTATATATATATCTTTTGGGTATCTGTGTGCTGCCTGCCCTTGGGCGCACAATACGGCGCCCGGCGCCTTTACCTTGACAACAAGAGATCGTTTTTATTATGCAAAATAAAGCGCGTCCCCTTTCCCCGCACCTGCAGATCTATCGCTGGCAGCTAACGATGTTTCTTTCCATACTGCACCGTGCAACGGGTGTCGGCCTTGCATTTGGCGCGGCGTTCATCACGTGGTGGTTACTGGCGGCACAGCACGGCCCCAAGACGTTTGACCGTTTCCATGAATTTTCCCACAGCATCATCGGCCAATTGATGCTGGCTGGCTGGCTGTTTTCGTTGTCGTTCCATTTCCTGAACGGCATGCGCCATCTGGTATGGGATACCGGCCGCTGGCTGTCGCTGAAAGGCGCCTATGCAAGCGGCTACGCCGTTCTGATCGGTTCGGTTCTTATGACCGCCGCCATCTGGTTTTATGCAGGACAATAATCATGACCACCCATAAAGACACATCCATCCGCACCCCCCTTGGCCGCGCACGCGGTCTTGGCAGCGCAAAGGACGGCACGCACCACTGGTGGGTTCAGCGCGTATCGGCCATCGCCATGCTGCCGTCGATGATTTACCTGATGGTTAATCTGCCCACACTGGTCACGCATGATCACGACGCCTTTCTGATCTGGCTGCAACAACCGCTGCCGGCACTGGCGCTGGGCCTGTTTATCGCCTCCGCGTTTTATCACGCGTCGCTGGGCATTCAGGTCGTGATCGAAGATTACATCCACAGCGAGGGGCAAAAAATCGCCCTGCTGCTGGTCAATAAACTGGCCTTCATTTTCCTTGGCGTTGCGGCAATTTATGCCGTTGTGCGTATCAACTTCGGGTAAGACATCATGCAACAATCCTATGCGATCATCGAACACGAATATGACGTCGTCGTTGTCGGCGCGGGCGGCGCAGGTTTGCGCGCCACGTTCGGCATGGCCGAAAAAGGCCTGAAAACTGCCTGCATCACCAAGGTATTCCCCACCCGCAGCCACACGGTTGCAGCGCAGGGCGGTATTTCGGCGGCGCTGGGCAACAACGGCGAAGACGATTGGCGCTGGCATATGTACGACACCGTCAAGGGGTCGGACTGGCTGGGCGATCAGGACGCCATCGAATACATGTGCCGCGAAGCCATTCCCGCCGTGATCGAGCTGGAACACTACGGCATGCCCTTCAGCCGCACGGCCGAAGGTAAAATCTATCAGCGTGCCTTCGGCGGCATGACCACGCATTTCGGCGAAGGCACCGCCCGCCGTACCTGCGCGGCCGCCGACCGCACCGGCCATGCGATGCTGCATACGCTGTATCAGCAAAGCCTGAAGCATAAAGCAGAATTCTTTATCGAATACTTCGCCCTTGATCTGATCATGGACGACGAAGGCGCTTGCCGCGGCGTGATGGCGTGGAATCTGGCCGACGGCACTATCCACCGTTTCCGTGCACACAAGGTCGTGCTGGCGACGGGCGGTTATGGCCGTGCCTATTTCTCTTGCACATCCGCCCACACCTGCACGGGTGATGGCAACGCGATGGTGCTGCGTGCGGGCCTGCCGCTGCAGGACATGGAATTCATTCAATTCCACCCAACCGGCATTTACGGCGCGGGCTGCCTGATTACCGAAGGCGTGCGCGGCGAAGGCGGATACCTGACCAACAGCCAGGGCGAGCGCTTCATGGAGCGTTATGCCCCCTCGGCCAAAGACCTTGCATCGCGCGACGTTGTATCGCGTTCGATGACCGTTGAAATCCGCGAAGGCCGCGGCGTGGGCGAGCATGCAGACCATATCCACCTGCACCTTGAACACCTCGACCCCGCCATCATCCGTGAACGCCTGCCCGGCATTGCGGAGACGGCCAAAATCTTCTCGAACGTCGATGTGACCAAAGAGCCCATCCCCGTTCTGCCCACCGTGCATTACAACATGGGCGGCATCCCGACCAACGTACACACCGAAGTCGTCAACCCGACCAAGGACGACCCCGACCGTATCGTGCCCGGCCTGATGGCTGTGGGCGAAGCGGCCTGCGTATCGGTGCACGGCGCGAACCGTCTGGGTTCCAACTCGCTGCTTGACCTCGTGGTCTTTGGCCGCGCGGCGGCTATTCAGGCCGCGAAAACCGTCACCCCCGGCGCGCCGCACAAGCGTCTGCCCGCGGATGCCGGTCATATCGCGCTTGAACGCCTCGATCGTCTGCGCAACGCCAAAGGCGGCACGCGCACGGCGGACATGCGTCTTGGCATGCAAAAAACCATGCAGGCACACTGCGCGGTTTTCCGCACGTCCGACAGCCTGACCGAAGGCAAGCAAAAGATTGAAAAAATCTTCGCCGGCAAAAGCGATGTGGGCGTGTCCGATCGCTCTATGATCTGGAACTCGGATCTGGTGGAAACGATCGAGCTGGACAACCTGATGTATCAGGCCGTTGCCTCCATCGTCTCGGCTGAAAACCGCAAAGAGTCGCGCGGCGCGCATGCGCACGAAGACTTCCCGAATCGCGACGACAAAGAATGGATGAAGCACAGCGTCATCTATGTCGACGACAAAGGCAAGACCGACATCACCTATCGCCCCGTGCATCTGCGCACCCTGTCGAACGATGTCGAAGTTATCGCGCCGAAAGCCCGCGTGTATTAAGAAAGGCAAAAAGGACATCACATCATGGCCAAATTCGCCCTGCCCAAAAATTCCAAAGTCAAGGAAGGCCACAAGCACCCGGCGCCTGCCGATGCCAAAAAGCCGAAATCGTTCCGCGTTTATCGCTGGAGCCCCGATGACGACGCCAATCCGCGTATCGACACCTATGAAATCGACCTGTCAAAATGCGGGCCGATGGTTTTGGATGCGCTGATCCACATTAAAAACGACGTGGATGCATCGCTGACCTTCCGTCGCAGCTGCCGCGAAGGTGTTTGCGGGTCTTGCGCGATGAACATCGACGGCAAGAACACGCTGGCCTGCACCAAGGCGATCGAGGATTGCAGCGGCGATGTCAACATCAGCCCCCTGCCGCACATGCCGGTCATGAAGGATCTGGTCCCTGACCTGACGCATGTTTATGCGCAGTACGCGACGATTGAACCGTGGCTGAAGACCGAAAGCACCCCGCCCGCCCGCGAGCGTCTGCAATCGTCCGAAGATGCCAACAAGCTGAACGGCGAAGACGGTCACGGCCCGGCGGCCTGCATTTTGTGCTTCTGCTGCTCCACGTCCTGCCCCAGCTATTGGTGGAATGGCGACCGCTTCCTTGGCCCCGCTATTTTGCTGCAGGCCTACCGCTGGCTGGATGACACCCGCGATGAAGCGGCGGGCGAGCGTCTGGATGCACTGGAAGATCCCTTCCGCCTGTATCGTTGCCATACCATCATGAACTGCACCAATACCTGCCCCAAGGGCCTCAACCCCGCCAAGGCGATTGCAGAGATTAAAAAACTGATGATCCAGCGCCGCGTGTAACAAAAGCGCCGGATACAAATAAAAACCCCCGCATTGATTTGCGGGGGTTTTTGTTTATTCACTTCGGACGACGTACCGCCGGTTTTGCGGCAACGTTATTCCCCTTCGGGATATCACGCGGCAATATTTCATTTTCCAGACGTGCCAGACGCTGGCCCATTTGTTCCATCCGCGCGGCCATTTCATTGAAGGCCGCCATCATCATGGCCTGTTCGGCGCTGAGGGCGCCGCGGGCGACGACGCCGATATCGGCCGGTGTGCAAATTTCCGCATCACGCAAATCTTCGGGCGTGGGCGAGAAACGCACAACACCATCTTTTACGGCAATACCCTGCATCGCCGCGCGCGATACGGGCAGGGCAAATCCCTGTTCTGGCATTTCGGTTTCAAGACCGGCCTGATTAAACACGCCCAAAACGGCGCGGGCTTCGGTCAGGGTCTTTGGATAGAACACCATATGATGCTGGCGGAACGCGTCATCGGAGATACGGCCTTTGATGCGCTGGCTTTCGCCGATATAAAACGCTTCGAAGTGGTCGGGACTGCACAAGAGGCCATCCGTACGGCGGGCTTCGGACACCATGATGGTTTTATCGGTATCCAGATAAATACTGCCCGTGGCCGCAAGCGCCATCTGGTTGCGGTATTCTTCCTGATAGAAACGAAACCCCATACCGTTGAGCTGTTCGCCAATAAACCTTGCCTCGTCCACCGTCTCTGGGTGGAAGATCAGTTTTTCTTTGGTGTCGCTGCAATAATTGCGCGTCAGGGGCAGGCGGTTCTCGGTCATGGGGTGCTTTCGGGTTATCATAATCTTTTAAAGACTCCCGTTTTTTATGTCAATATACGATATTTGTTAAATTATCATTATATTTCAATACCTAAGCCCTGTGCCGCAAGGGGGTGACACGGCGGTCTTTTTACGGCACAATTTTGCGCATACATAAAAGGACACCGCTATGACCCGCAGCCATGCCGAAAATGTTGCCGCCAGTGCCGCCAAAATCCGCGAGGCCGCCGCTGACCGGAAGCCCAAAATCGCCATCATCCTCGGCTCTGGCCTGGGCGGTCTGGGCGACAGGCTGCAGGACGCCGTATCCATCCCCTACGCCGATTTGCCGGGTTTTCCGGTTTTGACGGTGCTGGGGCATAGCGGGCAGGTCATCATCGGCAAGCTGGGCGGGGTGGACGTGATCGCCCTCAAAGGCCGCAAACATTTCTATGAAACCGACGACGCCACGCCGCTGAAAACCATGATCCGTGCGCTGAAGGCTGCCGGCATTGAAACGCTGTTTATTTCGAATGCGGCAGGCAGCCTGCGGTCGGATATCAAAGTCAGCGAGCTGATGATGATCACCGATCATATTAATTACATGGGCCTGAACCCGCTGGTCGGGCCGAACGACGACGATTTCGGCCCCCGTTTTGTGCCGCTATCGGATGCATGGGATAAAGACCTGCAAGCCAAACTGCAAACCGCGGCCAAAAAATGCGGCGCACCGCTGCACCAAGGCATCTATATCGCGTTCCGCGGACCGACGTTTGAAACCCCCGCCGAAATTCGCATGGCGATTACCATGGGCGCACAGGCAGTCGGGATGTCGAGCGTCCCTGATTGCATCATCGCCCGCCACTGCGGCCTGCGTGTTGTGGGCTGTTCGATGATTACCAACATGGGCGCAGGCCTGTCGGATGAACAGCTGAGCCATGACCACACCATGGCCATGGCCGCACGCGGCGCCGCGCATTTCGAAGCCCTTGTGGAAACCTTTGTGAAAGAGGCATCATCATGAAAGTCGTCCCCTGGAAATCGCCGAACTTCAATGACCGCGAAAACGGTGAAAAGCCATCGGTACTGGTTATCCATTTCACCAGCATGAATTCCACGGTCGATGCCCTGATGCGCCTGAGCGATGCGGAGCATGAACCCCCCGTCAGCTGCCATTACCTGATTGATGAATCGGGTAATATTTTTAAAATGGTCGATGAAGAAAAACGCGCATGGCACGCCGGCATTTCGTCGTGGCAAGGCCGCACGGATTTGAATTCGGCATCGATCGGGATTGAAATTTCCAACCGCCGCCACGAAGAATATACGCCTGCGCAGCTGAAAACGCTGGTACTTTTGTGCAAAGACATCATGCACCGCCACAACATTGTCCCCGAAAACGTGGTTGGCCATTCCGACATTGCCCCTGCACGCAAACAGGACCCGGGGTATCATTTCCCATGGAAAGAAATGGCGAAGCACGATATCGGCGTATGGCCAAAACCGAAGCTGCGCGATAAATTCAACGCCGCCGCTGTTGCCAAAAACCCGCAAAAGCTGGCCAAGCTTTTCAAAAAAGCCGGATACGATACAGGCGTACACGAAGATGGCACCCCGCATCTGGGCCAGATCGTCGATGCGTTCCAGCAGCGCTATGAACCGCACCTGTTCACGACCGAAGGCGCCAAGCCGGGTGTGGCCACAGCAGAAACCGTCGCTATTTTGCGCGCCGTCGCCCGCATCAATAAAAAATTCCAGCCAAAGCGATAAACACACATGAACTACGTATCCCTGACGCAATCGCCGTCGCCGAATTTTAACGACCGCGCCGGCGATGCTGCGCCTAGTGTGCTGGTGCTGCATTATACCGACCTGCCCGACACCGAAACATCCCGCGCATGGATGTGCAACCCTGAAAAAAAAGTCAGTTCGCACTACCTGATCGACCTTGACGGCAACGTCATTCAACTGGTCGACGAGAGCAAGCGGGCCTGGCACGCGGGCCAGTCCTATTGGCGCGGCATGACCGACCTTAATACCCATTCCATCGGGATCGAAATTCAAAACACCGGCCATTCACTGGGGTATCATCCCTTCCCCGAACGGCAGATCGGCGGCGTGATCGCGCTGTGCCGCGATATCATGACGCGCCACCCCATTCCGGCGCGTAACGTGGTTGCGCATTCAGACATCGCGCCCGCCCGCAAACAAGACCCCGGGCATCTTTTCCCGTGGGCCACTTTGGCTGCTGCTGGCATTGGTTTGTGGCCGCAGGAAAAAGTGAACGGCATGATGACGCCGCAGGCTTTCATGACAGGCCTTGCGCATATTGGCTACGATCCGTCACTCGGTCCGGATGTTCTGGTGCCCGCATTCCAGCGTCATTTCGAACCCGAAGCATTCGAGGACGGCGGCATGCCCGGCATGGTGACGGGACGCACGCTATCACGCCTTGCAGGCGTTATCGGACTTATTGATAGCGAGAGCGCATAACGCCTTTACGCGCCAGCCCCGCCGCTGGGTGCAAACTTCATCAGCAGAATGCCGCAAACAATTAAAACCGCCGCCGCGATGCGCATCGGGCTCAGGCTTTCGCCCAAAAACATCACACCCACGATAAACGCGCCCACCGCGCCAATGCCCGTCCAGACCATATACGCCGTGCCGAGGGGCAGACTGCGCATGGCCACCGACAGCAGCGCAAAACTGGCCACCATGGTGACGATGGTAATAACAGACGGGGTCACCTGCGTGAAGCCTTGCGACAATTTCATGAAATACGCCCAGACAACTTCGAGCAGACCGGCGATCAACAGACAAACCCAGGCCATGGGTATTTTCCTCCACATGCCGGGCCGTCCCGGACTTAATCCCCCGCAGGCAACCCTGCCCGCGGCGGGGAGGACGTGGCCTCGCACTGTCTTTTATTTAACCGTGCAAAATGTGAATGGCAACACGCATGCTTTACGCTTGCCATTCCGGCCACCTGCCCCTAAAGTCCGTTTGCCAGAAGGCCGGACGGCCGCCGCCCTGCAAAGGGGGGAGGAAAGTCCGGGCTCCCTGAAAACACGGTGCCGGATAACGTCCGGGCACGGGGGTTCGCCCCCGTGACGGCCAGTGCAACAGAGAACATACCGCCCGCGCATTTCGGTGCGCAGGTAAGGGTGAAAAGGTGCGGTAAGAGCGCACCGCGTTTCCGGTAACGGAAACGGCAGGGTAAACCCCACCGGGAGCAAGACCAAATAGGGAAAGCATGCGGCTTGCCGCAGGGCCTGTTTTCAGCCCGCTTTCCGGGTCGGTCGCTTGAGGCGTCGGGTAACCGCCGCCCTAGATGAATGGTCGTCACCCCGCAAGGGGGACAGAACCCGGCTTACAGGCCTTCTGGCTTTTTTTCTGCCCGATTGCGGCGGTAACGCGCTGATATAAATATGTTAATTTATAATTGACATATATTGTCCAAATTTCTATTCTAGCCCCTGATTTCATTTGTCTTTTCAAGATTCGAACGGAGCAGCCCATGGCCGAAAGTGCGCAGGAATTTGTTGTCGATAACGAATATACCCTCAGCGTCATCACCAGCCGTACGCTGGCTGCCGGATCTTCGTTCAAAGAGCGCAGCATCATCACCCGCACGTTCAATTTTCTGGCGCAGCAAGTGACGACACATGTGCGCGACACAGCGCTTGGCAATACCGGCGGTTATAACACGGGCGGCGCGGGCGGTGTTGCGAGCGCGATCACGCAGCAACATTTTGACGATTTCCGCAGCGATGCCGAAATCGTCTACATGCACAGCAAATTGTGCGATCTGGGCGGCACGCCACCCCCTATCGAAGAAGTCACGCGCGGGATCGGCAAGAAACCGGGCGGTCTTTCGCCTGCAAACAAAGGGTGACACATGCAAGAGCGTTTTGAAAAAATCAACGACTATACCCTGCGCCAAACAGTGCAAGAGCTGGATCAGGCTCTGAGCGGCTACAGCCAGCAGCTGACCGTACAATCACGCATCACGCGTATTTTCAATTTCCTGTCGGCGCAAATCACCACGACCACACGCGATTTAACCTATGAACCGCGCGGCAGCGAAAGCGGCGGGTCATCGGCTGTTTCCAGCCAGACCTTCGTTCAGAATTTTGACGACGTGCAATCTGATCTTGAAATCCGTGCGATGCATGCAAAATTGCTGGACCTGAAGGGAAAACCGCCCGCTATCGACGATATCCTGCGCAGCATGAACAAAAAACCCGCGGGCCTTGGCGCGAACCGGAGCTGATTTGAATGTCTGAAACCTATAACAAACTGAATGATTACACCCTCGAAGTCGTCCAGCGTCTTGGTGACAGCGCCATGAGCGCCGGCAGTTTTAATGCGCCGTCCGATTACCGCCTGACACGCATTTTCAATTTCGGCGCCGGTCAGGTCACGACACTGGCACGGCACTATGCGCTGTCAACCAGCAGCGCCTATTCTTCGCACAACAGCACCAGTATGGCGTCCAGCGTACAGATGTCGGTGCAGGATTTCACCGATCTGCCTTCGACTTACGAAGTTGAAGCCATGCATAAAAAACTGATCGAACTGAAGGGCAATCCGCCCGCTCTGGATAGCGTACTTTCAGACCGTAAAACCACAACGGGCAAGCCCAAGCTGGGGGCACCAGCGCGATGAACACCACCTATCACCGCCTTGCCACCGATACGATGGCGGCGGTCACGCCGCTTGGCATCGGCAAAGAGACAGAAAACTGGGGCGCCCCGCGGCTGATGCGCATTTTCAATTTCACGGCGCGTCAGCTCACAACCATCTATGAACGCGGCGGCATCCAGAAATACACCATCCCCGCCGGTTATAATTATGGCAGCGAAAAAACGGGCTATAGCGCCGCGGTGACCTCATCGATGGAGATGCGGGATTTCAAAGATCTGCCCAACCCGGACGAAATCCGCCAGATGCACGAAAGACTGGTCAAAGCCGGCGGCAAGCCGCCGCCGCTTGACGAAGCGCTGGGCGGCAAAGGCCTGGACAAACCACGCGGCGGCACACTGCGCCAGCCCAAAACATAACATCGCATAGATTGTTTACATAGAAAAAGAATCCGCGCCCATGGCCGACGAAGACCAAAGCCCCGAAAATTCGGAAGTATTTGAAAAGCTGAATGATTACACCCTCAGCGTTGTGAATGATTTCAGCCGCATGGATCAGGCGGATCCAGAGCTGCGGCGTATTTTCAATTTTGCCGCGCACAATATTACGACAATTTATAGCATGTGGTACGGATCGGCCGTTACATCCAACATGACGGTGACCAAATTCAGCGAACTCGACAGCCTTGACGAAGTGCAGATGATGCACGGCAAACTGTCTGCGCTGGGCGGCAACCCGCCTGCGCTGCCTGCGGTGGACAAGCTTGAAAAATCCGCCCTGCGTGCGCCGCAAAACAACCGCTGAGCCGCGGGCACCTGCGCAACGTTTCCCCGCGTCCTTCGTTGACGCCCCCCTGCCCGCCGTGTACATTGTACAAGGGGTTGGATTTCAAGGCTTTTAACAAAAAGCCGTGGGTATTTGGGGACGGATAAAATCTGGGATGATTTCGACAAGAAAGAACGCGGCGGCACCGCCTGCGGGCCACATCCCCGTGATGTTGGCCGAGGTGGTTGAAACCCTCGCACCGAAAGATGGCGGCGTTTACGTCGACGGTACTTTCGGCGCGGGCGGTTATGCGCGTGCCATCCTCGAAGCAGCCGACTGCACCCTGTACGCTATCGACCGCGACCCCGAAGCCTTCGCCCGCGCCCGCGCCTTTGCACAAGATTTCCCGAACCGTTTTCATCCGCTGCATGGGTGTTTTGGCGATGTCGCAGATTTACTCGCCTCGGCAGGGGTTGAGAAGGTGGACGGTTTCGTGCTCGACCTTGGCGTATCCTCTATTCAGCTATCGACGGCCGCGCGCGGATTTTCGTTCCAGCACGACGGCCCGCTGGATATGCGCATGAGCCTGAGCGGCGAAAGCGCGGCAGATATCGTAAACGATGCCGACGAAGAAACCATTGCCGATATTATCTATACCTATGGCGAAGAGCGCGCATCGCGCCGCATCGCCCGCGCGATTGTCGAAGCACGCCAGATTGCCCGCATTGAAACAACCGCACAATTAACGGCGATTATCCACCGCGTGCTGCCCATGCATGGCGGTATGAAAACAGATACCGCTACGCGCAGTTTTCAGGCGCTGCGTATCCATGTGAATGATGAAATGGGCGAGATTGACCGCGCCCTTCAGGCCTCGCCGCATATTCTGCGCGAAGGGGGCCGTCTGGTCGTTGTATCTTTCCATTCACTGGAAGACTGGCGCATCAAAACATTCCTGCGCGAAAAATCGGGCGAGGTTGCGGGCACGTCACGCCATCTGCCGCCCGACATGACGCAAAGATCCGCGCCTGTATACAGCCTTCAAAAACGAAACGGTCTGCCCCCGACGGAGGCTGAAACAGCCCTCAATCCGCGTGCGCGGTCTGCCCGTTTGCGCTACGCCATTCGCACCGGTGCGCCGGCAGGGGGTGATGCATGAACCGCATGGCTGTTCTCTGGCTTGTCTTGGCCGTTGTCGCGGGGGCGCTGCTGTTTAAAACCAGCCAGCAGGTCACCGATGGCCGCCAGCATTTGGCCAATATCACGGCAGATATCCGGCGCGAAGAAGACTCCCTGCGCGTCCTTCAGGCGGAATGGAGTTATCTGAACCAGCCCGACCGCCTTGAAAAACTCAGCGCGCAGTATCTGAAACTTAGTCCTATGAAAGGCAAACAATTTGCCGAGGCCGATAGCCTGCCGCTGCGCCCCGTACCTGAAACGCCCGCACCCGCCGAAACGCCTGAACTGGTCGCCGCCGTCACCACCGAAAGCGTGATCACCGCCGCCGCGGCAGACACTGCTGCCGCTGTAGAAGAAACCGCCTCTATCGCACCTGCGGCTGGCATGGCCGCGCCCGCAATCACGCCACCCGTGCCGATGCGCAAACCCGCAGGGCTGAAAGCGCCCCCGGCCGCAGCAATCGCACCCGCGCCAGCCGCAACAAAGCCCGTGATGCCGCCGCAGCCTGCCGCGCCGAAACCGGCGGCAACGACGGCATCCGCGGCACCGGCAGATAGCAGCCGCAGTTTCGGAGATGTTTTGAATAGTCTGGGCGGGGGGTTTTAATGGCACGCCCCGTCTTTTCAACCGGCAGCATTCCGGGGGCGCAGTCCAAATTATTGGGACAGGCGAAATTGCGCCTTGGGGTTGTTGCCCTGGTTTTTATGCTGGGATATCTTGCCATCAGCCTGCGTCTGGTTGACTTGACGCTGCTGCGCGATATCGAAGAAGACGCACCGCCCGCCGCCGTCATTGCCAGCGGAGAAAAACCTGCCGCCGCCGCGCCGCGCATCGGCGCCCTGCGCGGCACGATTGTGGACCGCAATGGCGAGTTGATGGCCACATCGCTGCGCATGGCATCGGTTTATGCCGATGCGACATTGGTACGCGATCCTGCCGCGCTGGCCAAGCAGCTCGCAAAAATCCTGACGGGCGAAAAAGAAAAAGATCTGCTGACAAAACTGGCATCGAAGCGAAAATTCATCTGGATTGCCCGCAACATCACGCCGCGTCAGGTGCAGGCGATCAATACAATGGGCGAGCCGTCGCTCAGCTTTCAGGATGAATCGCGCCGCATTTATCCGCATGGCAATCTGACGTCACACATTCTGGGATACACAGACGTGGACGGCATTGGCATTGCAGGGATCGAGAAGTCTTACCAAAAGCAGCTGGCAGAGGGCGAGGAAGACCTGCGCCTGACGATTGACCTGCGTATACAGCACCTGCTGCACCGCGAGCTTAGCACCGCTATGAAAACATTCAGCGCAAAAGCCGCAATCGGCGCGGTGATGGATGTCAATAACGGCGAAATTATCGCCATGGTGTCATTGCCCGATTTTGACCCCTACCACCCCGCCGCCGCCAGCGACGACAGCAAGTTCAACCGCGCCACGCTGGGCGTGTTTGAAATGGGATCGACCATGAAGCTGTTCCCCGTGGCCGCCGCCCTCGACCGAGGGATCGCAAATTTTGGCACCACGTATGACGCGCGCGTGCCCATTCGCTTTGGCCGCCACACCATCAACGATTATCACGCTGAAAAACGTGTGATGACCCTGACCGAAGTTTTTCTGCATTCATCCAACATCGGCACCGCACGCATGGCGCAATCGCTGGGTGAAACGGGTTTGCGCGATTTTTATCAAAAGCTCGGCTTCCTTGACCGCGCACCGCTGGATTTGCCGGAGCGCGGTGCACCGCTGTACCCGCGCCCATGGCGTGAAATCCACACCCTGACCGCGTCTTATGGCCATGGCATCGCGGTAACGCCTGTGCATTTGCTGCGCGCGGCATCGGCGCTTACCAACGGCGGCACCATGGTGGACCCGACACTTGCGCTGCACGATAACCCGCAAGCCCCCAAAGGCACGCGCGTAATCAGCGAGGAAACATCGCGCCGCGTTCGCGACCTTTTGGAAATCGTCGTCGTCGGCGGCACGGGACGCAAAGCCGCCGTCGAAGGATATGGGGTGGGCGGCAAAACCGGCACGGCTGATAAAACACTTGGCCGCGGGTACAACCGCAACGCCCGCCTGTCGTCGTTCATCGGCGTATTCCCGATTGAAGAGCCGCGCTATGTCGTGCTGGCCACCATCGACGAGCCGCAGCCGACCAAAGAAACCTATGGCTATGCGACCGGCGGCTGGACGGCCGCACCGGTGGTAGGCCGTGTGATTGAACAAATGGCGCCGCTCTATCATATCGCGCCGCATACGCCGACCCGTGATATCAAGGCGGAAATGGCGCGTTACATCTATGATAAAAAGAAGGAAGGCAAAAGTGTTGCGACTGTCGGAACTGATCGATAATCCGTCCGCCATGCCAGCGCGCGCGGATGATATACATGTGACCGGCCTGACGGCTGATTCACGCGAAGTGCGCGCGGGTTTTGTTTTTGCCGCGTTTCCAGGCGTCAAAGTTGACCGCCGCCAGTTTATCAGCGATGCGGTTGCGCGCGGCGCAGCGGCTATTCTGGTGCCCACGGGTACGGATCTTGCGGGCGCGGTGAATGATGACGTGGTGGTGATCGAGGATGATAATCCGCGCCGCCGTTTTTCGTTGATGGCCGCGCGTTTTTATGGCCGCCAGATGAATACGATTGCGGCCGTGACCGGCACCAACGGTAAAAGCTCTACAGTCAATTTTTGCCGCCAGATCTGGCAAGCGATGGACCATGCCGCCGCCAGCCTTGGCACCATTGGCGTAGAAGCGGCGGGCGGCAAAATTGCGGGTATCAAGCGCCCGGGCCTGCTGACCACGCCCGACCCTGTCGTGCTGCATTCAGAAATCGCCGAGCTGGAAGCGGCGGGCGTCACGCATCTGGCATTCGAAGCTTCGAGCATCGGTATCGACCAGCATCGTCTGGATGGCGTGGCCGTCACCGCCGCCGCGTTCACGAACCTGACACGCGACCATCTGGATTACCACGGCACCATGGATAAATATTTTGAATCCAAGGCACGCCTGTTCAGCGATGTGCTGGCGGATGATGGCGTGGCCGTCATCTGCATGGATACGCCATATTCTGTGCGCCTGCGCGACATTTGCGCGAAACGCGGCATTCGCGTGATCGAAATCGGCAAAGACGCCAAGGACATCCGCATCAACGTGCAAAAACCTTTACCGCACGGTCAATATCTTGATCTGACCCTGATGGGACACAGGTATACCCTTGAATTGCCGCTGGTCGGCGATTTTCAAGCGCTGAACGCGCTGACGGCGCTTGGCCTTGTAATTGCGGCGGATCCGGACAATACGGCGCTGCACATGCAGGGCGTTCATGCCCTTGAACGTCTGCAAAGTGTGCGTGGACGTCTTGAATATGCCGCCAGTCTGAAAAACGGCGCAGCGATTTATGTGGATTACGCCCATACGCCCGATGGTCTTGAAACCATGCTGAAAGCGGTGCGTCCGCACACGGCGGGCAAACTGCATGTGGTATTTGGCTGCGGTGGTGACCGCGACCGCGGCAAACGTCCGATGATGGGCGAAATCGCTGCGCGTCTGGCCGATGTCGCCATCGTGACCGATGATAACCCGCGCACCGAAGATGCCGCATTCATTCGCAGCGAAGTGATGCAGGGCTGCCCCAGCGCCACCGAAATTGCCGGACGCCGCGACGCCATTCGCAAAGCCGTTTCAAATCTTGGCGCGGGCGACTTGCTGGTGATCGCCGGCAAGGGCCACGAACAAGGCCAGATTGTCGGCACCGACGTGCTGCCGTTCGACGACGTCAGCGAAGCCAAGGCAGCCGCCGAAGGCAAATAAGAAAAACAAAGACTGAACGAGAGAGAATGATAATGACTGATCAACCATCTGCCCCCCTGTGGACATCTGCCGAAGCCGCCGCCGCCACACGCGGCAAGGCCAGTGCGGAATTTACCGCAGGCGGCGTATCTATCGACACGCGCACACTGCAAAAAGGCGATTTGTTCGTTGCCCTGAAAGGCGACAAACTGGACGGCCACAATTATGTGGATGCCGCATTTGCAGCAGGCGCTTCGGCCGTGATGGTTTCCAAAGGATATGACGTATCCAAAGCCAAAGGCCCCGTACTGGTGGTTGATGACACGATGACGGGCATGGAAGACCTCGCCCGCGCAGCACGTGCCCGCTGCAAAGGCAAAATCATCGGTGTCGCCGGATCGGTTGGAAAAACAGGCACCAAAGAAATGCTGGCGACGCTGTTTTCTGCTTGCGGCAAAACGCACGCGTCGAAAAAAAGCTTTAACAACCACTGGGGTGTGCCGCTATCGCTGGCCAATCTGCCCGCCGATGCCGATTACGGCATCTTTGAAATCGGCATGAACCACCCGGGCGAAATCATTGGCCTGACAGATCAGGTCAAGCCGCATATTGCCATCATCACCACGATCGACCGCGAGCATATCGAATTTTTTGACAACGGCCTTGATGGCATCGCCGATGCGAATGCCGAAATTTTTACAGGTATGGACGAAAACGGTATCGCCATCCTGAACCATGACAACCCGTATTTCGACCGCTTGAAGGCGCATGCGGAGCGTCAGGGTATTAAAATCATTTACGGTTTTGGCGAAGACGACGGCGCCGATACCAAGCTGGTCGACTGCGCCCTGCATGCCGATAGCAGCCGCGTGACCGCAGACGTCATGGGATCGCGCAGCAAATATAAACTGCAAATCCCCGGCAAGCATATCGTGCTGAATTCGCTGGGCGCACTCAGCGTGGTCAAGGCAGCGGGCGCAGACCTTGATAAAGCGATTGACGCACTCAAAAACGCCGAAGCTGTATCTGGCCGCGGCAACCGCCACCAGATTACACTCGTCGCGGGACAGCCGCCGCTGACGATTATCGACGAAAGCTATAACGCCAACCCTGCATCGATGCAGGCCGCCTTTAACGTGCTGGAACTGGTGGAGCCGCAAGGCGAAGGCCGCCGCCTCGCCGTGCTGGGCGATATGCTGGAGCTGGGCAAAGACGGCCCGCGCCTGCATGCCGAACTGGCAAACCCTCTGCTGAAAGCAAAAACCGACCAGCTATTTTGCTGCGGCCCGCTGATGGATGCGCTCTATCAGGCGCTGCCGCCGGATTGGCAGGGCGCACATGCCAAAGACAGCAAGGGGCTGATCGACACCCTGAAACAAACCGTGAAGCCGGGCGATGTGCTGCTGGTCAAAGGATCCGCCGGCAGCCGCATGGCCTATATCATCGAAGCGCTGCACGCGCTTGATATCAACAACAAAGCCGCAAACGACAAACCCGCCGCATCGCACACGAACGGCAAGGACAAAAAAAATGCTTTATAACCTGCTCTTTCCGCTGACCGAACATTTCACAGCGTTTAACCTGTTTCAATATCTCAGCTTCCGCACCGGCGGCGCTTTGATGACCGCGCTGATTATCACGCTGGCCATCGGCCCTGCGGTTATTCGCTGGCTGAAGAAAAAACAGCGCGAAGGCCAGCCCATCCGCGCGGATGGCCCCGAAACCCACCTGAAGAAAAAAGGCACCCCCACCATGGGCGGCCTCATGATCCTTTTTTCGGTCACGCTATCGACCCTGCTATGGGTGGACATTACCAATCCTTATATGTGGATTGTTTTGTTCGTGTTCCTTGGCTATGGCGCGATTGGTTTTGCCGACGACTACGCCAAGCTGACGCACAACAACCACCGCGGCATTCCGGGGAAACTGCGTTTGCTTTTGGAAATGGCGATCGCGGCCGTAGCGGTTTTATCTGTCATGCTACTGACCACAGGAGATCTGGGCAGCAGCCTGGCGTTTCCGTTTTTCAAAAATCTGCTGATTAATCTGGGCTGGTTTTTCATTCCCTTTGGCATCATTGTTGTTGTGGGCGCGGCGAATGCCGTCAACCTGACGGACGGGCTGGACGGCCTTGCCATCGGCTCGATCATGATCTCCGCGCTGTGCTTTGGCTTGATTGCCTATCTGGTCGGTAACATCAATTTTTCCAATTACCTAGGTATCCACTACGTCAAGGACGCAGGGGAGCTGGCCGTATTCTGCGGCGCGCTCGTGGGCGCTGGGCTTGGGTTCTTATGGTATAATGCACCGCCGGCGTCTGTTTTTATGGGCGATACCGGTTCGCTCTCGCTGGGCGGCGCCCTTGGCGCGATTGCCGTTGTGACAAAACATGAAATTGTACTGGCGATTATAGGCGGTCTGTTCGTGGCCGAAACGCTGTCGGTGGTTATTCAGGTTTTGTATTTCAAAAAAACAGGCGGCAAGAGATTTTTCTTGATGGCGCCGCTACATCACCATTTTGAAAAGCTTGGCTGGCCCGAAACAAAAGTTGTGGTGCGGTTCTGGATTATTTCGATCATCCTTGCGCTGATTGGTCTGTCCACGCTGAAACTGCGATAAGGAGATTTGCGCATGATTGACCTCTCCGCCCTTAAACCCCACCTGAAAGGTAAACCGATTGCCGTGCTGGGCCTTGGCCGCAGCGGCCTGTCGGTATTCGACGCCTGCCACGCCGCCGGCATCGACACCGTTTTGTGGGACGACGGGGAGAGCATGCGCAAAGTCGCCACCGACAAAGGTGCCGTTGTCGAGGATTTTACCAAAGGTAATTTCACGCGTTTCGCCTGCCTATGCATGGCACCCGGCATCCCGCTGACACACCCTGTGCCGCATCCGGCTGCTGTTGCAGCGCGCGCGGCAGGCATCGATGTGCTTGGCGATATGGAACTGTTCCACCGCGCCAAACCACATGCCAAAACCATCGGCATTACTGGCACGAACGGCAAATCAACCACAACCGCGCTGATCGGCCATATTATCAAATCGGCAAATATCGAATGCGCCGTCGGCGGCAATATCGGCGAGGCGGTACTGGGCCTGCCGGATCTGGGCGCAGACGGCATTTACGTGCTGGAGCTGTCATCTTACCAGCTGGATTTAATGAACAGTTTCAGCATCGATATCCCTGTCCTGATTAATATCAGCCCCGACCATCTGGACCGCCACGGCGGCATGGAGGGATATATGGCTGCGAAAGAGCGTATTTTCCGCGGCCGCGGCGTCGGCATTATTGGCGTGGATGACGAAGGCAGCGCAAACATTTTTGCCCGCCAGCGCAAAGAGGGCATGCGGCGGATGACCCCTGTATCGTGCCTGCGTCCGATGACACAAGGCGTGTTCGCATCAAACGAAGGCGAACTGTTCGACGGCCCGCATCCGGTTTTAGACCTCAATACTTGCCCCGCCCTGCGCGGACGGCACAACTGGCAAAACGCAGCGCTGGCTTATACGGCTTGCCGCGCGGCAGGCGTGGCGACAGACGCGATCAAACGTGGCCTGCAAACTTTCCCCGGGCTGGAACATCGCCAGAAAATTGTGACCAGCCTGCATAACGTCACGTACGTCAATGACAGCAAGGCCACCAATGACGATGCCGCTGCCGTGGCATTGTCGACATACAGCCCCGTATACTGGATTGCGGGCGGGCAAGACAAAGGCGGCGGATATACCAAGTGCGAGAAATATTTGCCGCATATTCATCACGCATTTCTAATCGGCGCGGCCGAAGACATTCTGGCCGCATGGCTGGACAAACACGGCAAAGCCTATACCCGCTGCGGCACACTGGATAAAGCTGTCCAAGCCGCCCATGCAATGGCGCAGCGCGAAGGTCTTGGCGGCGCAACGGTTTTGCTATCGCCGGCCTGCGCCAGTTTTGACCAGTTCAAAAGCTTCGAGCAGCGCGGCAACGCGTTTACCGATGCCGTCCGCCGCGTCACCGCCGCCGATAAACCCGACATCACAAAAGGAGCCTGAGGCATGAGCCTTGCACGCAGCGATAAATCGCTTTTGGGCGGTTGGTGGTGGTCGATTGACCGCTGGACGCTGGGCGCATTGATGACACTGGTCATCTGCGGCATTTTGCTGGTATCGGCCGCATCACCGTCGGTGGCGGAGCGTATTGGCTTGTCGCCGTTTTATTTTGTCATTCGCCATCTGGTGTTTCTGGTGCCTGCCCTTGGCATGATGCTGGCGGCATCAATGTTGCCGCGTAAAATGCTGTGGCGTACGGCATCGGTCACACTGCTGATATCCATGGTGTTGATGGTCTGCGCCATTCTATTTGGCCCCGAAATTAAGGGCGCAACACGCTGGGTGCATATTTTCAGCTTTTCGCTGCAACCATCGGAATTTGCCAAGCCTGCGTTTGCTGTCACCGCCGCGTGGCTGATGGCGCGGCATCAGGATCAAGGCACGGGGCAATTTCCCGGACAAGCCCTGACAGTGGGGTTGTTTGTGATGGTGCTGGGTTTGCTGCTGCTGCAACCCGACCTTGGCATGTCGCTCGTGATGGCGGCGATCTGGGGCGTGCAGGTTTTTTTGGCGGGTCTGCCGATGATCTGGGTTTTTCTGCTGGGCGGCCTTGCGGTTGTTGGCCTGTTTGGCGCTTATATGTTCTTTCCGCACGTCAGCAGCCGGATTGACCGTTTCCTTGACCCCTCCAGCGGCGATAACTATCAGGTACAAAAATCGCTGGACGCGTTTGCAAACGGCGGGCTGTTCGGCACCGGCCCCGGTCATGGCCAAGTGAAGATGAACCTGCCCGATGCGCATGCGGATTTTATTTTTGCGGTTGCGGGCGAAGAAATGGGTTTGCTGGCCGCGCTGCTGCTGGTGTCGCTGTTTTGTTTTGTTATCCTGCGCAGTATTTGGCGCGTATCGCAGAGCGAAGATTTGTTTGTGGTACTGGCCGCGGGCGGTTTGCTGACGCAATTCGCGCTGCAAAGCCTGATCCACATGGGATCGTCCCTGCAATTGCTGCCCGCGAAGGGTATGACGCTGCCGTTTATCAGCTATGGCGGTTCGTCCCTGCTGGCCCTTGGCCTTGGCATGGGTATGCTTTTATCGCTGACGCGTAAACGCCAGCATATGACCGGCACCACCATGTGGCGCGGTTTCAGCGCACGCGAAGGAGCGGCCGTATGACCAAAACCATTCTACTTTCTGCCGGCGGCACAGGCGGGCATTTGTATCCGGCCGAAGCCTTGGCGGCGGAGCTGCTGATGCGCGGCTACCGCGTTGAAATTATCACGGACAAACGCGGCCATGCGTTCAAAAGCCTCGGCGATCGCGTCACCATCCACACGGTACGCGCCGCAACGCTAAAGGCAGGGATTGTGTCCAAAATCCGCGCCCTGATCGATATCGGCCTTGGCGTTTTATCGGCGATGCGTCTGGTCACGCGCATCAAACCCGCGCTGGTGGTGGGGTTTGGCGGGTACCCGTCATTTCCCGGTATGCTGGCCGCGCAGGTTTTGGGATACCCGACCATCATGCACGAACAAAACGCCGTGCTGGGCAAAGCGAATGTGATGCTGGCCAACCGCGCCAAACGCATCGCGCTGTCACTGCCGAATACCAAAGGCATGACGGCGAAGCAAATCGCCAAAAGCATCGTAACGGGTAATCCTGTGCGTACACATATAATAGATGTACGCACAAAGGCCTATCAGCCCCCCACCAATGATTTCCGTATTCTGATCACGGGGGGCAGTCAGGCTGCCCGTGTGTTTGGCGATGTGATGCCGGAAGCGGTTAAAAATTTACCAGAATCTATAAAATCGTCACTTTATGTCATGCATCAGTGCCGTGAAAATGACGTCGAAACCGTGCGCACGAAGTACGCAGAAATGAACGTTCGCGCTGAAACGGCTAGCTTTTTCAGTGATATGGGGGCGCGTCTGGCTGCTTGTCACCTGTTTATCGGGCGCAGCGGCGCCTCTACCGTGGCTGAATTAGCTGTTGCAGGCCGTCCTGCGATTTTTGTACCTTACCCCGGCCATCAGGATATGCAGCAAAAGCACAACGCAGACATTATTGCAAATGCCGGTGGCGCATGGGTGACCTTGCAACAGGATTTTACACCAGCATGGCTGGCCGATAAGATCCAGAGCCTTGCGCAAGACCCCGTGCAGTTGACCCGCGCCGCCGAAGCCGCCGCCACGTGTGGCCAGCCCGGCGCCGCAGCGCGGCTGGCAGATCTGGCCGCAGAAGAAGCCGGCGCCCCATGACTGGGCGTCCCGGCACACCAAAACAACAACCAGCGACGCAGACGGGGCGTTTTGCCCCCGCGCCGCGCGTGAAAGGAACCGTCACATGAGCAAGACCTTCCCCTTTGCCATTGGCACCATCCACATCATCGGTATCGGCGGTATCGGCATGAGCGGCTATGCCGAAGTGCTGCACCATCTGGGCTATCAGGTTCAGGGATCCGACCAAGCCGACAACGCCAACGTCAAACGCCTGCGTGATCTGGGCGTGCGCGTCCTGATCGGCCATGACGGTAAAAACGTGTTCGACGAAAAAGGCAAAGCCGCCGCCGTCGTGGTCAAATCAACCGCTGTCAAAAAAGACAACCCCGAGATTGTTGCCGCGCAGGCCGAAAAAATTCCGGTTATTCCCCGCGTCGACCTGCTGGCCGAACTGATGCGCGCGAAATGGTGCATCAACGTATCGGGCACGCACGGCAAAACGACAACCACATCGATGATCGGTCATGTGCTGGAAAAAGCGGGCATCGACCCGACCGTTATCAATGGCGGCATCATCAATGCCTATGGCAGCAACACCCGTATGGGCAAGAGCAACTGGATGGTTGTTGAATCCGACGAAAGCGATGGCACGTTTTCTCACCTGCCATCGGTCGCGTCGATCATCACCAACATCGACCCCGAACATATGGATTACTACGAAACGTTCGATGCGCTGAAAGACGAATTTTTAGCCTATGCGCATAACCTGCCGTTTTATGGCGTAGTGATTGCGTGCATCGACCACCCCGTGGTGGCGGAGCTGATCCCCGATTTCCACCGCAAGACGATTACTTATGGCTTCAGCGACAAAGCAGATATTCAGGCTGTCAACGTTGTATCAACGCCCGAAGGCCTTGTGTATGACGTTAAAGTCAACGACCCGCACCTGACCAACTTCCCGCGCGAGATCAAAGGCGTCAAGCTGCCGATGTTTGGCCCGCACAACGTTGTGAATTCGCTGACGACTTTTGCTGTCGGTCATGAAATTGGTATTCCGGCAGAAAAAATTGCCGCATCGCTTGTGAAGTTTGCAGGCGTCAAACGCCGCTTTACCACCACGGGCATTGTGAACGACATCACCGTCATTGACGATTACGCGCACCATCCGGTCGAAATTTCTGCGGTGTTGAAAGCCGGGCGCGATGCCGTCACCGGGCGCGGCGGCGGCAGGATCATTGCCGTGATGCAGCCACACCGCTACACGCGTTTGAAAAACCTGTTCGAAGATTTTTCGACGTGCTTTGGCCTTGCCGACAAAGTCATCATTGCCGATGTTTATACGGCCGGCGAAACGTCGATCCCCAACATCAGCCGCGACACGCTGGTTGCTGCGATTGAAAAATCCGGCCACGCAGATGTGCGCGCCCTGCAAAAACCCGAAGACCTTGCGGCCATGGTCAAGGATATCGCCCAGCCGGGCGATTTCGTGATCTGCCTTGGCGCGGGCAGTATTACCACATGGGCGCATGCACTGCCCAAAGAGCTCGAAACCTTGATGGGCGTCGCGCCCAAAACGGCGAACGGCAACCATTAATCGCTGTTGAATACTTCCGAACATAACGGAGGGCTGGATCATCGTGCATCCAGCCCTCTTTGCCATTTTAATGTGCAGAAATTCTGAGACCCCCTTATTGACGGCACGGCACATGCGGTTTACAAGTTCGCCATCGCATAGATTTTTAGGCTGCGAACAGCCGCCGATATAAAAGTTCCGGGCAAACAATTGCGTAAACGTATTGCGGCAACGCGAAGCATCGTGTTACGCTTGTAAAATCAAACGGATGGGGATCCGTGGGGAGAAGCAGGCGCGGTGCGCCGCTTCATGAATGGGGTAAATGAAATGGCCAAGACAGTCGCAGTCCTGATGGGCGGGTGGTCGTCGGAGCGGGAAGTATCCCTCTCCAGCGGTAAAGCCTGCGCCAAGGCATTGCGCGAACAGGGCTATGACGTGCGCGAAATCGATGTCGAGCGTGATATCGCCAAGCTTCTGGCCGCCCTGACGCCTGCCCCCGATGTGATTTTCAACGCCCTGCACGGCAAAGGCGGCGAAGATGGCTGCATCCAAGGCGTTCTGGAAATGATGGGCATTCCCTATACGCACAGCGGCCCCCTGCCATCGGCGCTGGCGATGAACAAACAAAAAGCCAAAGAAGTTTTGAAGCCGCTGGGCATGCGCTGCCCCGAAGGCAAGCTGGTGCATATCGACGATATCCGCGCCGGCGCCGAAGTGATGCCGCGGCCCTATGTGGTGAAGCCGAATGCCGAAGGATCCAGCGTCGGTGTTTATATCGTGCGCCCCGGCGACAACAAACCGCCGCTGGGATTGGACACCTGGAGCTTTGGTTCTTACGCGTTGGTTGAAGAATATATTCCGGGCCGTGAGCTTTCCGTTGCCGTTATGGGAAACGAGAACGAAGACGCGCGCGCGCTGACGGTCACCGAAATTCGCACCAACGTGGATTTCTACAATTACGAAGCAAAGTACGCACAGGGCGGCTCTACGCACGTTGTACCGGCGCCGATTGATCGCGCGGTTTTCGACGAAGCGATGCGCATGGCGGCTTTCGCGCACGAAAAACTCGGCTGCACAGGTGTCAGCCGCAGCGATTTCAGATACAATGATAACGAACCGGGTGTTTCGGGGCTTTACTATCTCGAAACAAATACGCAACCAGGGATGACGCCAACATCCCTTGTCCCGGAACAAGCGGCGCATATGGGGTTGAGTTTTGGGGAACTTGTGGCGTGGCTCGTAGAACACGCCGGGGTGCATACGTAAGGGGTTACGTCGCGCCGCGGGCCGAGGGGTCGGAGCCGCAGGTTTTTTGGGGTAGATGAAGTTTTTGAATTTCAAACGCGGTGCGTCGGGTAGCCGGCGCAGTAACCGCTTATGGATGGGGCGTATGCGCAGCATTGCCCTGTGGGGCGGCGGTGCGTCTGCACTGCTGGGCCTGATTGCATGGGCGTGGGTTTCCGGCATGTTCAGCGCGGCAGGTAGCTTTGCGGTACAAAAAACCATCTCGGCCAGCGCATCCGCAGGCTTTAAAATCAACGATATTCTGGTGGTTGGCCGTATCAATGCGCCGCGCGAAGAATTGCTGTCACGCCTGAACATGCAGGCGGGCGATCCGATGTTTGGTGTTTCCATCGCAGAAAGCCAAGCCGCTGTCGCTGGCATTTCATGGGCGCAGGAAGCGACCGTCGCCCGCCGCCTGCCCGATACCATCGTGGTGACCTTAAAAGAACGCCGTCCCGCCGCCCTGTGGCAATACCGCCAGAAACTCTCCCTCATCGATGCGACCGGCCATGTGCTCAGCGAACATGACCTTGATCGTTGGCGGCATCTGCCGCTAGTCGTAGGTGAATACGCGGCGCATGACGTGACCGCCCTTTTGGGTTTTCTGCAAGCGGAGCCGGACATCGCGCAAGAACTTTCTGCCGCTGTGCGCATTGGCAATAGACGCTGGGACCTGCGCCTGAAGAACGGCGTGCTGGTAAAACTACCCGAAAACGACGTTGAACTGGCGCTGCGCCGTTTAGCCGCCCTTCAGAAAGAAGGCGACCTGATGGCGCGCGACATTCGTCACATTGATATGCGCATCGACGGCAAGCTGGTTGTCGAAGCCAACGAACAAGATAAAAACCAGATTTAAAAAGAACATCGAAGCACCCGAAGGAGACGACCAAATGAAGAAGGGCAAAACCCCGCCAGAGCAACAAAGCACCGAAGGCGTGGAAGGCCAGGGCACCGATAAACCGTCGATGCTGGAGAAAATGTCCGCAGGCGCGAAACCCGCGCGTGGCCGCAAGCCCGCCGCATCGCGCAATATCATCGCAGGTCTTGATATCGGCTCCAGCAAAATTTGCTGCTTCATTGCCGAAGTGCGTCCGCATGGCGGGCTTGAAGTCATCGGTATCGGCCATCAGGCGTCACGCGGGGTGCGCGCAGGCACGATTGTCGATCTGAAGGCCGCCGAGCTAGCGATTTCCCATGCCGTTGAAGCCGCCGAGATGATGGCTGCACCGCAACTGCAGGGGCAACCGATCCGCAGCGTATACGTGAATATTCCGGGCGTACATACGCGCTCACATCAAATGTCGGTGAATGTTAAAATTTCCGGCCACGAAGTATCCGAGCGTGATATCCAAAACGCACTAGCACACAGCCGCGGCGCGGTTCAGCATGGCCGCGATGATTTGATTCACGTCATCGCCGCAGGCTATGCACTTGACGGCCAGCGCGGCATCAACGATCCGCGCGGCATGGTCGGGCAAAGCCTTGATGTCCTGCTCAGCCCCGTCACGGCCCTGTCGACGGCAACGCGCAACATCACGAGCGTCCTGCACCAGAACCACCTGGAAGTAGACGGTTTCTGCGCAGCCCCTTATGCAGCAGGCCTTGCGACGCTTGTGGAAGATGAAAAAGATCTTGGCTGCACCGTTATTGATATGGGCGGCGGCACAACATCGATTGCTGTGTTTGCGCAAGGTAAACTGGTGTACTCCGCGGCTATTCCCGTCGGCGGCAATCACGTCACCAGCGATATCGCACGCGGCCTGACAACATCTGTTGCAGATGCAGAGCGTATTAAAACGCTATACGGTGCAGCCCACGCCACATCGACAGACGACGGCGCACTGATTGACGTACCGCCGGTTGGCGAAGAAGAACCGCTGCAGCCGAACTACATTCCCAAATCGCTGCTGGTCGGTATCATCCAGCCGCGCATCGAAGAAACATTCGAGCTGGTGCGCGCAAAGCTTGTCGACAATGGTATCAATCAAATCGCGGGTCGCCGTGTTGTGCTGACGGGCGGCGCATCGCAGTTGCCGGGTCTTTGCGATATCGGTCAATTGATCCTCGATAAACAAATCCGCCTCGGCCGTCCGCAGCGTATTCGCGGTCTTGCCGAAGCAACGGGTGGCCCCGCTTTTGCCGCTTGCGCAGGTCTTTTGCACTACGCCGCCGAGCACGCAGGCGAAGAAACCCCCCGCGCTATGCAGAATTACAGCTTCGCGCTGCCCTTTGGATTTCAAGGCAACGTTTTGCAAAAGGTCACGCTTTGGTTGAAAGAGAACTGGTAAGCGATTCAATCCAATGGGTTTTTTGCCCGACGGGGCAAAATTCTACTGATTTTCCAATACGTTAGACTTGATCGAACATCAAAAAAAATGCGCTGAAGTGCATGATGACTCTGGAAAGCGGCTAAGAGAGTAAGTAGAATCAGCAGCGTTACGAAGCGGAGGATAACAAAAATGATAAATGTAAGAATGCAAACACCCACAAATAGACTGAAACCGAAGATCACCGTCATCGGTGTCGGCGGTGCCGGCGGCAACGCCGTCAACAACATGATTAACTCTGAGCTTGAAGGCTGCGAGTTTCTTGTGTGCAACACGGATGCGCAGGCACTGGAAGGTTCTTCCGCTGCCCACAAAATCCAGCTCGGTGCAAACGTCACGCGCGGTCTTGGCGCAGGCGCAAACCCCGAAATCGGCCGTGCGGCTGCTGAAGAGAGCATCGAGGAAATCCTCGCGTATCTCGAAGGCTCCAACATGGTTTTTGTCACAGCCGGTATGGGCGGTGGCACAGGTACGGGCGCTGCCCCCGTCATCGCACAGGCCGCACGCGAAGCGGGCATCCTGACGATCGGCGTGGTCACCAAGCCGTTCCATTTCGAAGGCACGCACCGTATGAAGCTGGCCGAAAACGGCATTGCGGAGCTGCAAAAATACGTTGATACCCTGATTATCATCCCGAACCAGAACCTGTTCCGTATTGCGAACGAAAAAACGACGTTTGCCGATGCGTTCCGCATGGCAGACGAAGTTCTGCAATCCGGTGTACGCGGGGTGACCGACCTGATGGTCATGCCCGGCCTGATCAATCTCGACTTCGCGGACGTACGCGCCGTGATGCTCGAAATGGGCAAGGCAATGATGGGCACAGGCGTTGGCCAAGGCGAGCGCCGCGCAATCGAAGCAGCAGAAGCGGCCATTTCCAACCCGCTTTTGGATGACGTATCGATGAAAGGCGCCAAAGGCGTTCTGATCAACGTGATCGGCGGCCTGGATATGACGCTGTTCGAAGTTGACGAAGCGATCAACCGTATCCGCGACGAAGTCGATCCGGATGCAAACATCATCTTCGGCTCGACGTTCGATCAGACGATGCAAGGTTCTATGCGTGTATCCGTTGTCGCAACGGGCATCGAAGCTGCGGCAATGGCGCAACCGCGCCCTTTGCACTTGGCGGGCGCACCGGTTGAACCGGCGCGCCGGGGCGGCTTTTCCGGCGCGAAGCCGGTCGGCAGCCTGAACACCGCACAGCAATCGCACAGCTATGGCTACGCACCCGCACCGCAGGCACCTGCGGCGCGTGATGCAGGCTTTGCTGGCGGCATCCCGTCTTCTATCATTCCCGCACATGCCAGCCAGGCACGTGCCGCAACGGCGCAGAAAATGAATGCGCCGGTGACGGCCGCTGCCGATACGTGGCAAGCGGACGAACAAACGGCTGAACAGCCCGCTGTTGGTCACGCCGCTGCAACGGCTTACGGTGTAAGTGCCAGCGCGGCAACCGCCCGTAAGCTGGACGAAGACATGACCGAAGCCGACACGTGGACGAAGCCCAGCACGCCGACGCAAAACTACAACCGCACGGTTCCGCCCGTCACGCAAGCGCGTGATGTCGCGGCACAACCCCGTGCGCAGCGTCACGGTAACAGCTTCATTCCGCCGAAGCCGGTTGATCCGCGCCAAGCTGCTGCTGCTGCCGCAGGCAGCGACCTGTTCGCCGAAAGCGATCTGGCCGCCGCGCCGAAAGCAGCCGCAACACCTGCAGCCGAAAAGCCGGTGAAAAAATCGCCGTCACTGTTCGAACGCTTCACGCTGCAGCGTCACAAAGAAGATGTTGTCGAAGCCGAAACCACCGTCACGACGCCCGCCATGGGTAAACTGACCGTGGAAGAAGGCGGCAAAAAAGAAGAGGACGAGCTGGATATCCCCGCTTTCCTCCGCCGTCAGGCAAACTAAAGGAACTAACCCCTCCGCTAGGGGCGTAACGAAAAGGCCGGGAAGCAATTCCCGGCCTTTTTATTTTGTCTTGTCTGCTGTGCGCCATTAACGCGGCGCAGGCGGCGCCGCGACGGCGGGGGCAGGTGCCGCGGGCGCCTTTTCCGGCGCGGCGGTATCCATGTTCGCAATCGCCGTCACGGCCATGGCAAAAGCCGCCATGGTGAATGTCGCACGGAGGAGTTGTTTGTTTTTCGGGCTCATATATTTTTATCCTTTACGAAGCAGGGTTCAAACGGGCGGCAACGGGTTTGTTTTCTGGGCAGGCCGGTGTGGGCACGTGCTGCGCATCAACAATGTTACGGTAGATGCTGAACGGACCGTTACGGAACCCATAGACGTTAAAATCATACGTGCAGCCTGCATGCAGACGGCCTTGTAAATCGGATGAGCGCCATTTGCCGCGCACGAGGGTATCGGTGTTTTCAAAAACTTCTTTATCTGTGAACACAATGTATTTGCTGGTGGAGCCGCCATCGCCGTCGGATTTTACCTGACGTTCTTTGTCCGTCACCATGGCGCGGACGGTTTCGGGGGTGGCGGTTTGATAATACACACTGCCGCCGATACCGCCGACAATTCCAAGCGCAACGGCGCCCATAATGAGACCGGAAAACGCCGTATGGCGGGCGGAAGCACGGTTAAACGAGTGACGCATATGCAGGATCTCCTGACGAAAAACGATAAAACAGCAGGCCACCCCCCGGGCAAAAGCCAAAGCCGAGGGAGCTTCGGATACCTTGAATCAACGGCCTGTTTTTGAAATCGCCATAGAATTACGCTCGAAACACCCTTATGTCAATTGTTTTTGGGCCTCCCGCTTGACGCTGAAAACCCTTTACAAAACATATACTTAATATTGTAACACTCTGTCACAAAGAGTGACTTCAGGCAGGCCCGAAACTTTGTTACTTCTGGAGATAAGGGGATCCCCCGCAGCGCAACAAACCGGAAGCGAACAATGCTCAAATCCGTCTACCAGCACACCGTCAAAGAAACCCTGACCATCAGCGGTATTGGCGTGCATTCGGGCGCGCCCGCGAACCTGACCATTCATCCGGCGCCGGCTGGCAGCGGGATTGTTTTTGTCCGCACTGACATTACGGACCGCGACAACGTCATCCCCGCACGCTGGGATCATGTTGCGGATACGCGTCTTTGCACAGTGATCGCCAACAAAGCAGGCGCAACGGTATCGACCATCGAACACATTATGTCCGCCTTCGCCGCGATGGGCGTCGATAACGCACGCGTTGACATCGACGGCCCCGAAACGCCGATCATGGACGGCAGTGCAAAACCGTTTATGGATGCGATGGACCGCATCGGCCTTGCCCGCCAGAAAGCTGCCCGCAAAGTACTGGTTATCAAAAAGACCATCAGCGTGCAAGACGGCGACAAGGAAGCGATTTTGAGCCCTGCAGACGGGCAATACTTCGGTTTTGAAATCGAATTCGACAACGCCTTGATCGGCCGCCAGAAATACCTGCACCAGCTGAAAGAAAACAGCTTCCGCGGCGAAATCGCGGCGGCGCGCACCTTTGGCTTTTTGCACGAAGTTGAAATGCTGCGCAAAATGGGGCTGGCCCGCGGCGGCTCGCTCGACAACGCAATCGTTGTGGATGGCGACACCGTCATGAACCCGGACGGCCTGCGTTTCAAAAACGAATTCGTGCGCCACAAAATTCTGGATGCGATTGGTGACATCTACCTGGCTGGCGCACAGCTGATCGGCCATTACCACGGCGTGAAGGCAGGCCATGCCATGAACAACAAGGTGCTGCATGCCCTGTTCACAGATCCGGCGGCCTATGCCATCGTGACGCTGAACCAACAAACCGAAACGCAGGCCGCCCCCGTGCGCACACCCGCCTATTTCGGTGAAGCGGTCGCTGTATAAGCACAAATTCACATAATGCACACAGAAATGCCGCGGTATCCCCGCGGCATTTTGCTGTAGCGTCCGTTTGCCCCGGCCTGCGGAAACATGCTATAAAAACCATGTTTTCGACGTTTTTAAACCTCTGCCGGATATACCGTACCATGACCGTTTTTTCAGGCTCTTCCCAATCTCCGCGGCTTGCGCAGCTGGCTTTGCTTTGCGTGCTTTGCCTGCCCTTGGCCGCTTGCGCGACAGAAGATGAAAAAGCCGCCAAACGCGTCGCCGCCGAGGTTGCGCAGCAAGAGCCTGTTGAAACACTTTACAACCGCGCGGGCCAACGTCTGGACGAAGGTGCGTTTTTTGACGCCGCGAAACTGTTCGACGAAGTTGATCGCCAATACCCCTATTCGCAGTGGGCCACGCGTGCGCAGCTGATGTCGGGCTACGCGCATTACCGCAACATGAAATATGACGAAGCGACACTCGCGCTCGACCGCTTTATTGAACTGCACCCCGGTGACGGCAGCATCGCCTATGCACATTATCTGCGTGCGCTTTGTTTTTACGAACAAATCGTCGACGTGCGCCGCGATCAACGTCTGACAGAATTGGCGCTTGAAAACCTACAGCGCGTTGTTGACCGCTTCCCCGAAACGGTTTATGCGCGCGACGCCATGCTGAAAATCGATCTGACCCGCGACCACCTGGCGGGCAAGGAAATGGAAATCGGCCGTTATTACCAGTCGCGCCACCAACATCAAGCTGCGATCAACCGTTTCCAGCGCGTTGTTGATAAATTCCAGACCACGACGCACGTGCCTGAAGCACTGCACCGCATGGTTGAATCCTATCTCGCCCTTGGCATTCCCGAGCAGGCGAAACGTACCGCTGCTATTCTGGGGTATAACTACCCCGAAAGCCGCTGGTACAAAGATAGCTACGCGCTTGTGGGTGACAAAGATATGAAAGCGCCGGACAATCCGTCGATTTACGACCGCACCATCGGCAAGATGTTTTAAACACACAGAGACAAAGGTTTTATGCTCGCCAGTCTTGATATTCAAAACGTGGTGCTGATCGACCGGCTATCGCTGGAGGGCGATGCCGGACTGGTTGCGCTGACGGGCGAGACGGGCGCGGGCAAATCTATTTTACTGGATGCGCTGGGACTGGCGCTCGGCGCGCGCGCCGATGCCGGACTGGTACGCCACGGCACCGCGCAAGCGACCGTGACCGCATCGTTCGAACTGCCCGCCATGCACCGTGTGCGCAGCTGGTTGGCCGATAACGGGATTGACGGGGCCGAGCAAATCATCCTGCGCCGCAGCGTCACCAAAGACGGCCGCAGCAAAGCCTTCGTGAACGACGCCGCCGTATCGGTGCAATTCCTGCGCGATCTGGGCGCACAGCTGATTGAAATTCATGGCCAGTTTGATACGCACGGCCTGTTGGATAGTGCGACGCACGGCGATACGCTTGATGCCTTCACCGGCACTGCGGTCGAAGCCAAAGCGGTATCTGAGGCATGGGATAGCTGGCGCAATGCGCTGGCAAACCTCGACGAAGCCAAAGCCGGCATTGACGCCATGCGCCTGCAAGAAGAATACCTGCGCTATACAGTGGCAGAGCTGGAAAAGCTTGCCCCCAAGCAAGGCGAAGAAGCCAGCTTGGCCGAAAAACGCCAACGTCTGCTCAACCGCGGCAAACTGGCGGAGGGGCTATCGCAGGCGGCCGATATCCTGACCGCCGATGGCGGACTGCAAAACATGGCGGGGCGCCTTGAAAGCGTTCTTGAAAAACTGGCTGCGAAATCGGACAGTCTGGCAGCGCCGCTGATGGAAACGCTGTCGCGTATTCGCATGGACCTCGAAGATCTCGGCTGGCAGATTGACCGCCAGCTGAACGCCGAAGAGAACGGCGATGAAAGCCTTGAAGATATCGAGGAGCGCTATTTCGCCCTGCGTGACGTCGCCAAGAAACACCGCTGCACGGCCGACGACCTGCCTGCCGTACAGGCCGACCTGACACAAAAACTACGTCTGATTACACATCAGGACGACGCGCTTGAAGAGCTGGAGGCCAAGGTGCGCCACGCGCGCAAGCACTTCGTCGATCTGGCGGAAAAGCTATCCGCCAAACGTCATAAATCTGCAGGCAAGCTGGCCAAGGCCGTGAATACCGAACTGCCGGCGCTGAAACTCGACAAAGCGCGGTTTGATGTCGAATGCAAAGCGCAGGCCGACGAAACATTGTGGGGGCCGCAGGGTATCGATCGTATCCGTTTTCTGGTGGCGACCAACCCGGGGTCTGCCCCCGGCCCCTTGGATAAAATCGCATCGGGCGGGGAGCTGAGCCGTTTTATGTTGGCGCTGAAGCTGATCCTGTCCGGCGGCGGCAGCGTGCCGACATTGATTTTCGACGAAGTCGACAGCGGCATTGGCGGCGCGGTTGCCGACGCGGTGGGCGAGCGTTTGCAGCGCCTGTCGCTGCATTGTCAGGTGCTGGTCGTCACGCATAGCCCGCAGGTCGCCGCCCGTGCCGCGCACCACTGGCATGTCGCCAAGACCGAACAAAAAGGCACCGTACTCACGCGCATCACACCACTGACCGAAACCGTGGCACGCCAGGAAGAAATCGCCCGTATGCTATCGGGCGCCAACATCACGACCGAGGCACGCGCCCAAGCCGCCCGCCTGCTGGAAAATGCGGATAACCATGCCCCCGCCGCCTAAAAAATCTGCAAAAATATTGGAAATGGAAGCATCGTTGCTGCGTGAACAAATCAAGCGGCACGATATTTTGTACCACCAGCAAGATACGCCCGAAATTTCGGATGCGGAATACGACCGCCTGAAACAGCGGCTGGAAGAAATCGAAAAAATCATCCCGCCTGCGCCGGATCTGTTCAGTCCCACGCAAACCGTGGGCGCAAAGCCCTCCGGCGCCTTTGACAAAGTGCGTCATAGCGTACCCATGTTGTCTCTCGGCAATGCGTTCAGCGCCGACGATGTTGCCGATTTTACCGACCGCGTACGCAAATTTTTAAACCTTGCGCAGGACGCGCCGCTGGATGTTCTGGCCGAACCAAAAATTGACGGGCTGTCATGCAGCTTGCGGTATGAAAGCGGGCGTCTGGTACAGGCCGCGACGCGTGGCGATGGCGAAGAGGGCGAAGACGTTACCGCCAATATCATGACCATCCCTGATGTGCCCCGGCAAATCAGTGGCGCTCCGGATGTACTGGAGGTCCGCGGCGAAATTTATATGACCCGCGACGATTTCACCGCGCTGAATATAGCGCAGGAAACCGCCGGAGAAAAAATATTCGCAAACCCCCGCAATGCCGCCGCCGGATCGCTGCGCCAGCTGGACCCCACCATTACCGCCAAACGTCCGCTGAAATTTTTCGGCTACGCGCTGGGTGAAACTTCGGCACCGGTTGCAGATACGCAAGGCGGTATTCGCCGTGCACTGGCAGGCTTTGGTTTTCAAACGCCCATGCCATCAGTTATCGCGCCGGATGCGGCGGGGTTATTGGCGTTCCACGAAAAAGTATACGGCGATCGGCCGGATATCCCCTATGACCTCGACGGCATTGTGTACAAGGTGAACAGCCTTGAATACCAGCGTCGCCTCGGCTTCGTCAGCCGCGCGCCGCGCTGGGCAATTGCACATAAATTTCCGGCAGAACAGGCGGAAACAGTTCTGGAGAAGATTGAAATTCAGGTGGGGCGCACCGGCACACTGACGCCCGTGGCGCACTTGAAACCCGTGAACGTCGGCGGGGTAATTGTATCCCGCGCGACGCTGCATAATCAGGACGAAATCATCCGCAAGGATGTCCGCGCGGGCGATCATGTGCTTATTCAGCGCGCCGGAGATGTTATTCCGCAGGTTGTACGCAGCATCACCGAAAAACGCCCCGCAGACAGCACGCCATTTATATTTCCGGACACCTGCCCCATTTGCGGCAGTCTGGCGGTGCGCATAGAAGACGAGGTTGCCACGCGTTGCACCGGCGGCCTGCTGTGCCCCGCGCAGGCCGTTGAGGGGTTGAAACACTTCGTCAGTCGCCTTGCGTTTGATATCGAAGGCCTTGGCGATAAAATCATTCGCGAATTTTACGACGAGGGCATCGTACGCCTTCCTGCGGATATATTCCGCCTGGCGGCGCATGCCGACACGCTGAAAGAGCGCGAAGGATGGGGGGACCTGTCCGTGCGCAATCTGATGAACGCCATCGAGGCGCGGCGCAATATCTCCCTCGACCGTTTTATATATGCCCTTGGCATTCGGCAGGTGGGACAGGCGACAGCCAAAAAGCTTGCGCTGCACTACGAAACCATCGACCGTCTGCGCGAAGAAATGACCGCCGCGATGGATGGCGACAGCAGCGCCTACCAAAGCCTTGTCGCCATTGACGACATCGGTCCGTCTGTGGCGCGTGACCTGATTGCGTTTTTTAACAATCCCCAGCAAATGACCGCCGTGAGCGATTTGCAGAGCGAGCTGGATATACAGCCTTATATCCGCGCGCAGGCTGCGGATTCACCCGTCAGCGGCAAAACAGTTGTCTTCACCGGAAAATTGCTGCGTCTGGGGCGCGAAGAAGCGAAAGCACAAGCCGAAGCACTGGGCGCGAAGGTTGCAGGATCGGTATCGAAAAAAACCGACTACGTCATCGCCGGCGAAGACGCGGGCAGCAAGCTGAAAAAAGCGGCAGAGATGGATGTGAAAATTCTAAGCGAAGACGCGTGGATTGCCCTGATATCGGGCAGCACCGAGAATTAACCCTGCCCCTTGGCTTCACGTTTGAGCGCGTATAGTTTTTCAAGTGCAATTTCGACATCGTGTGACAGGTCGCGCCGTTCGATAAAATCGCGACCACCCGCATTGCGCGTAATCGACATTTCCAGCGCACGGCTGAGGATATCCGAAATCACAACGTCTTTTTGATCGAGCGCCAGAAACAGCGCTTCGAGAATAAGGTCGCTCAGGCGTTGGTAATCTTTTTGTTGATCCGACATCGTAAACCTTTTTATTTTTCTTGTGTCCGGCCTCTTTCGCCGTCAGCACATCACAAACCCATTACGGTTTGGGCGGACGCGGCGCTGACGGTTCAGACTTTTTTGGGCGTGGCCCGGAAGGTTTCATATTTTCTTCCAGAAAACCGGTGACAGTCGCCAGCCACGGTTTGCGCAGGTTGTCTGCCTCGTGCCAGATTTCGTGCTGCGCATCCGCAATATCCACGCGGCGGCAATCCGGCAAAAGGCTAGCGGCTCTTTCCTGCGCATGACGATCGACCACGTTTTCGCGGCCGGAAATCTGCATCAGGATCGGCGTTTTGATACTCTTCAAATAATCTTCCTGGCCCAGAATGTCAATGGACTGGAAAGTGTGATAAACCCAGCCATATGTCGGATCGCCTGTTTTTAATGACGGATCTGCACGCAGGGTATCCATCCAGAGCTTAAAGCGCGGCTCGTCACTGGTCTTGTTGTTGTCTTTGAATGCATTTTTTTCTTCGGCCCAGTCACCGCCGCCGGGGATATATTTATCCAGATAATTTCCTGCTTTGGCAAATTTTGCCATTTGACGCGCCAGCGGTTTGGGCAGCGTGCCCGTGTTGATATCGACCATCGGCGCCGTCAGTACGGCGCGGTCAAACACACCATCGTGTTCTTTCAGATACCGAAGGCCGATATGCCCGCCCATCGAATGCGCCATCAGCAACATCGGGCCGGATGGGGATCGGTCAACGACATTCTGCGTGAACTGGTGCAGGGTTTCGATTTGCTCGTCGTAGCCTTCGTGATGCATTTTTTGCGGGTTGTCCTGCAAATACCGCTGCGACCCGCCCTGCCCGCGCCAATCCATCAGCCAGACGTCATAGCCTTGTGATTTCATGTCTTGCACGGTTTCGAAATACTTTTCGATGCTTTCGCGGAAGCCGGGCAGCATCACAATCGTGCCCTTGCTCTCGCCGTCGGCTTTTACATGGCCATAGCGGATATCGGCACCCTTGGCATTCGTGAACGTGCCCCACTGAAAACCGTCTGGTTCGCGCAAGGGATGTGCGGGCTGATCCGTCATGCTCGGGGGCCTTTCGCGCGGGGTGCTTGCGCCGCAGGCGCTGCGGGTTTGTCATTATCGTTTACGGGCGCATGCTTGCGGTCGAAGGCCACGTGGCACTCGCTCATAAACGTATCAATCGTCTGCCACCATTTGCGGCGCAGGTCATCACGTTCGATCCAGAAGGCATGGCTGGCATCCGGCAGCTCCAGCACGCGGGCATTCGGCATGCGCGTGCCCGCATCGCGGATCGCCTGATTATCAACCATGTTGTCGCGCCCGGCGATGCCGAACAGAATAGGCGTCTGTATGCTTTCCAGCACGCCCGGTTTGTTGATGGCCGCCACCGCGCGGTAAATATTGTCGGCATAGGCGATGGTGGGATCTTCCGCGCGCAGGTCGCGCTTGCCCAGCATGAACGCTTTATGCAGAGCCATCCGTACGGGGTTATCTTTTTTACGTTCGCGGCGGGCGCGGGTAATGCGGCGTACGGCCTTTTGCCGCCCGCCCTGCATGACATGGTCGCCAAAACCCATTTTGACAGCCGCAGCAAAAGCGGCGGACAGCACGCCGCGCTTGATACCCTTTACCTTGGTATCGACCAGCGGCGTTGCCAGTACGGCACCATCGAAAAATTCTGGATGTTTTTTTAGCGTATGCAGCGCGACCTGCCCGCCCATGGAATGCGTGCTGAGGAAAACAGGCTTGCCCGCGGCAGGCTTTACGACTTGCGTGCGGAACTGATGCAAATCGGCGATATGATCGTCGAGGATAGCGGGTTTTTTAATATCGTCCGGTTTGACGCTGGCCGCTTTGACTTTTTCAGACCCGCCATGCCCCGCCCAGTCCATCATGTAAACCTGATATCCGCGGTCCAGATATTCGTGCATGGTTTCGAAATAGGATTCAATAAAGTCGGCATAGCCCGTCGTCATCACGACAGTGCCTTTGACTGCGCCCGTGGGCTTTGCATGGCCAAAACGTATCGTCTTACCTTGTCGGTTGGTAAAAGATCCTTCCTGCCATGTGTCTGGTTCGAAAAATCGGGCCAGATACTCCATGCTCGGTTGTTTCTTCCCTTTGAAAGAGGCGGCGTTGAGATGCCTGCCAATTATAGCGGGAAATGCATGAATGACCACCCACTAAAAACCGCCTAAGTCATTTCAAATACGTACAATTTGTGCGCCGCAAAACAAAAGCGGCGGCCCCCGAAGATGCCGCCGCTTTTGTTGTTGTTTTTCTTATGTTTAATGCTCCATCGCGCGGATGATGCCTTCGCACATGGCTTTGGCATCGCCCAGCAGCATCATGGTGTTGTCGTAGAAGAACAGCTCGTTGTCGATACCGGCATAACCGGAGCCGAGCGAGCGTTTGACGAACAAAACCGTGCCCGCCGATTCGACATCTAGAATAGGCATGCCGTAAATCGGCGATGCCGGATCTTTTTTCGCAGCGGGGTTGGTAATGTCGTTCGCACCAATCACGAAAGCCACATCGGTCTGGCTGAAATCACGGTTGATTTCTTCCAGCTCCAGCACATCTTCGTATGGCACGTTGGCCTCGGCCAGCAGAACGTTCATGTGGCCGGGCATGCGCCCTGCAACGGGGTGAATGGCATAGCGTACTTTCACGCCCTCTTTTTTCAGCTGGTCAGCCATTTCACGCAGCGCGTGCTGGGCCTGCGCAACCGCCATACCATAGCCGGGTACGATGATCACGCTGGATGCGTTTTTCATGATAAAGGCCGCATCTTCGGCCGAGCCGATTTTGACAGGTTTATCTGTTTGCGCCGCAGCCGCTGCGCCGCCTGCCGCCTCGCCGCCAAAACCGCCAAGGATGACATTGAAGAACGAACGGTTCATCCCCTTGCACATGATATAGCTGAGGATCGCACCCGATGCCCCCACCAGCGCACCCACGATAATCAGCAGGTTGTTTTGCAGGGTAAAGCCAATGCCCGCCGCCGCCCAGCCAGAGTAGCTGTTCAGCATCGACACAATCACCGGCATGTCCGCGCCGCCAATCGGGATGATAATCAACACACCCAGCAGGAATGACAGGAACACAATGCCCCAAAACACCGTGACAGATTCCGTCAGGCAGAGCAGCACGATCAGCAGCAGAAGGGTGCCACCGAGCGCCGCATTAAGCATATGCTGCCCCTTAAACACCAGCGGTTTACCCGTAACGATACCCTGCAATTTGCCGAACGCGATGATGGAGCCGGTAAAGGTAATCGCCCCAATCGCCACACCCAGCGCCATTTCAATCAGACTACCGATGTGGATTTCACCGGGAGAGCCGATGTTATACGCTTCGGGGTTGTGGAATGCCGCTGCAGCAATAAACACCGCCGCCAGACCGACCAGACTGTGGAACGCCGCCACCAGCTGCGGCAGCGCCGTCATTTCGATTTTTTTGGCAATCAGCGTGCCGATACCGCCGCCGATGGCGATACCCAGAATAATAATGCCATACGACGTCACACCGGGCAGCAGCAGCGTGGTGATGCTAGCAATCGCCATACCGGCAACGCCATACATCAAACCACCTTTGGCGGTGTTCGGCCCCGAAAGACCGCGCAGCGCCATGATGCAGCACACAGAAGAAACCAGATAGGCCAGCAAAGAAATGGTCATTGGCATGGATCAGGCCCCTTGTTTCTTTTTCTTGGAGAACATTTGCAGCATACGGTGCGTGACGATAAACCCGCCAAAGATATTCACCGATGCCAGAACAACCGCGAGGAAGCCGAGGATTTTAGAGAAGTTCCACCCCTCCGGCCCCGCCGCAATCAGCGCGCCCACGATAATCACCGACGAAATCGCGTTTGTTACCGCCATCAGGGGGGAGTGCAGCGCAGGCGTTACGCGCCATACCACGTAATACCCCACAAAGCAGGCCAGAACGAAAACCGTCAGACCCACGACAAAAAACGGCATACCTGCCGTTTCAGGCGTCGTGTATTGACTGATGTTGATGGCCAGATCCTGCGCCTGCTGCGACAGCTGACTGGCAGTATTCGCCACATTTGCGGCATCTTCGGCAAGTGTATGTGCGTCCATATGAATTTCCCCGAATGGCGTTTGTTGTCTTGGGTCTATCAGCCTTGCAGCTGCGGATGTACGATTTGGCCGCCGTCTGTGACCATCGATGCTTTCACAATCTCGTCTTCGCGTTTGATGGCCAGCTGTTTGGTTTCTTTATCCACCAGCGGCGTGATGAAGTTCAAAAGATTGCGGGCATAAAGCGCGGAGGCATCAACCGCAATGCGGCTGGGCAAATTCAGATGGCCCACGATTGTAACGCCGCCCACTTCGACAATCTCGCCCGCTTTCGACAGGGCGCAGTTACCGCCTTGTTCAACAGCCAGATCGACGATCACGGCGCCCGGCTTCATGCTGCGCACCATCTCTTCGGTTACCAGTTTGGGCGCGGGGCGGCCGGGGATCAGGGCGGTCGTGATGACAACGTCCTGTTTCTTGATCGTCTCGGCGATCAATTCAGCTTGCTGGCGTTTGTAATCGTCGCTCATTTCCTTGGCATAGCCGCCGGATGTTTCAGCGGCTTTTGTTTCTTCGTTTTCAACCATCACGAACGATGCGCCAAGGCTCTGCACTTGTTCTTTTGCCGCGGGGCGTACATCGGTTGCCGATACGGTCGCGCCCAGACGGCGTGCCGTGGCAATCGCCTGCAAACCCGCAACACCCGCACCCATAATGAATACTTTGGCCGGCGGTACAGTACCTGCCGCCGTCATCATCATGGGAAACGCGCGGCCAAATGCGGCGGCGGCTTCGAGTACGGCGCGGTAGCCCGCAAGGTTGGCCTGCGACGACAAAACGTCCATAGTTTGCGCACGCGTGATGCGCGGCACGAATTCCATCGAAAATGCGGTCACGTTTTGTGCGGCCAGCGCCTTCAACGTTTCTTTTTCCTGATAAGGCGACAGCTGCGACAGCAGTACAGCCCCGCTTTTCATCTGTGCAATTTCTGCCAAAGCCGGATGGCGCACACGCAGCACAACATCGGCGTCTTTGTACACATCGGATGCGGCGGCGATCGACGCGCCCGCTTGGGTGTACATGTCATCCGTGACAGCAGCGGCAACACCTGCGCCCGTTTCGACCGTAACACTAAAGCCAAGCGCGATCAGCTTGCGCACGGTTTCAGGCGATGCGGCGACGCGTTTTTCGGCGGTGATGGTTTCTTTGCCGACGGCAAGTTTCATGTCATGTCCCCCAAGCGTGCGGCGCGGCGGCCGCGTGATACAAAAATCGGGCAGGCCCGCCTGCTGCGATGCACTCGCCCCAATCCGGCGCAAATGCGGCGTAAATCGGAATCAATCAACAAATCGGTAACAGCATGCCGGAAAAAGCGTATAAACTCAACCATGACGGGAAAAATCATGTCGATTTTATATGATAAATCAGCATGTTAGTCCCGAGGCCCCGCAAGATGACAAAAGGGTAGTCTTCTCTGTTTTGTTATGTATAATAAAGCACCCCGAAACACAGACCCGCCAAGGATACCGCTTTGACGACTGCCAACGATAATTTTGATTTTCCCGCGCTGGCCGCCGAAATTCGCCGCGATTTCCCCGATGTCGCGCCGCGGGTCTATTTTATTGATACCTTTAAAAAAGAATACATCGCCGGCGACGAACGCGCGGATGCAAACTATGAACGCTATATGGCCGTCAATCCGTCATTGCGTAATTGCCTTGTCAACCAGATGGATAAATACAGCGCCGAAAAAAACTCGGTCGTCTTTGCGGGCCCTAAAAAAGATTTTTTTGTACTGCTATACACCGGTGATGACGCCATCAACATGCTGGGTAAATCGGCCGCGGCACGGCAGGGCCTGACGTTTATTATCGACCATGAAATCGGCCATATCGTTACGGCCAACGGGCAACGTGGTAAAGTCAGCCGCACGCTGCATGAATGCACCGCCGATTTATATGCAGCCATCCGCCAGATGCAGCGATTTGAAAACGGCATCAACGCCGTGCATAGCCTGCAGCTGCGCCGCGCCCAGCGGCTGGTTTCGCTGGAGGGCACACGCCATGCCGATCATTTCACAAGTTTTGTGCTGGATAAGCTGATCGAAAACGCAGACAAACTGCCACTGCGCCAGATCACGCCGCAGCAAACGGCCGCGCTGGCAGACCGCATCGCTATTTTGTACACGCCGAACGATCAGGTCGTGAAAAATATTATGGAGGCTTTCGCCCCGTTTCAAAAAATGCTGGCGCAGCAGCCGGGCGATGATACGCCATACCGCGTTCTGGCGCAGACGGTTCTGGATACGAAAGACTGGGAAGTCTTTCGGTGGGGCGCCCCTGTTCTGCGCGGCTATCTTCAGGGTCATCTGGCCGACATGCAAAACGGTGACAAGCTTATCAAGGTCAACGGAAGCCCGCTGTGGGGCGCGGGCTGGGAGAACGTATCGAAACGTCTGAAAGAGCGCGAATTTGAATTTAACCGTGACCAGATTTTATTCGGGCTTGAACTGCCTGCCGCAAAACCGGCGCGCACGCCCGCACCGATGCGTTTCAGACATATTCCGTGATGTGATTTAAGCCGAAATATCGAGATCGAACAAATCCAGCGCGGCACGCTGGCGCTTTGCCATGTTATTCACATCAAAATCCGATACCAGTTCATGGAACATATTGTGCCAGTTGATTTCCGCTTTCAAATGTAAAAAGACGGAGCCAAGCCCCAGCGCGGCGCGGTCCATGAATACGAATTCGCGCGGCACACGCACGCCGCCGATACGTTTCAATTCGCGGTGGACCTTGGATGCCACGTCGCGGCCGTAAACGCCATTTTCAACAACACCGATCGGACGCACGCGGTCGTCCAGCACGGGGCCATACAGAAATCCTGCCCACATATTCAGCACATCAATCGTTTCCTGCTTCAGACCCTCGAAACCCCAGCATTCATAGGCCGCAACGGCCATATCGCGGTCTTCTTTCTGAAGCGCGTGATAAAGCGTGATAACCCCCTCGACAAAGCGGGGCGGGAAAACACGCACGCAGCCGAAATCCAGCAAGTTAATCGTCTGGTCTTTCTGCACAGTATAATTGCCCAGATGCGGATCGCCATGAATCATGCCATAGAAATAAAGCGGCACGTACCATGCCCGAAACAGGTTATGCGCGATTTTGTTGCGCACGCCTGCGGAGGCATCCACAAAACCCAGAATGGGCGCCCCTTCCAGCCATGTTGTCGTGATCAGGCGGCCCGTCGACAGTTCAGGCACAACAGCCGGTACATGCACACCACTTTCGTCTTTCAGAATATGGCCATAGAGGGCGGCGTGGCGTGCTTCCAGTTCATAGTCCAATTCTTCGTACAGACGCGCTGCGATTTCTTTTTGAATTTCCGACGTCACCACGGACTGGTCGTATTTTTCAAACGCGCCCATGACCAGCTTCAACTGTCCGAGGTCTGCTTCGACCGCGGCAGCCATATCAGGGTATTGCAGTTTGCAAGCCACATTGCGGCCGTCATGCGTGACAGCACGGTGGACCTGCCCCAACGATGCCGCCGCGGCGGCGTCTTTTTCAAAGCTTTTGAATTTGGATTCCCAATCGCGTCCCAGTTCTGCGGCCATACGGCGGCGCACGAACAGCCAGCCCATCGGCGGGGCCTGTGATTGCAGTTTTTGCAGCTCCGCCGCATATTCTTTGGGCAGGGCATTGGGGATGGTCGCCATCAACTGCGCGACCTTCAGCAGCGGACCTTTCAGGTTACCCAGGCTTTCCATCAGCTGGCGCGCATGTTCGGGCTTGTTAATATCCAGCCCCAGATACTTTTGCCCCGCCAGACGCGCGGCCAAGCCGGTCATGGTCGTGGATACACGGGCGTAGCGTTTGATACGGCCACCCACAGTGCTTTTTTCGGTGTCTTTTGCGGGCTTGTCCGCACCGGCGGCAGGTTTGCCTGCGCCAGGCTTTTTCCCTGCTGCCGGTTTTTTGGATTTGGTTTTATCGCCGCGATCCTTGTTCATGTTGCCAAGATGATATCGCAGCGCGAAAAAGTCGAGAGGATTTTACACGCTCAAGGATTTCCGTTGGACGGTTTCCGGCCGCGTTTGGGCGCGGCGGCAGGGCCCGCGCTATCCAAATCGATCAATTCGTTCAGATATTTTTCGTTTAAAGACAGGCCGTTTTCCCAGAATTCACGGGTTTCGGGGTCCAGACCGAAGGGCTGGAACATTTCATACAGGTTCTTCGTCAGGCCAGATTCGAGAAGTCCGATATAATTTTCAATAAATTCGGCACGGGCGGCAGGCCCCTCCCCTTCGGCGGTTTTATAGGCCTGATAAAGCCCGCTGACCACCTGCTGCGCAAAGGCGTATGAATAGACATAGAACGGCGTATCAAACAGGTGCGGCACCGTCATCCAGTAATAACGGTCATAATCGTCGGTTTCGACGTTGGGGCCGTAATATTCGCGCTGGGTATCAACCCAGATATCGGAAATCGCTTCGGCATCCAGTTCGCCCTCGCACCGCGCCGCATGTACGCGTTTTTCAAAATCGTAATAGGCCAGCTGCTGAAGGCCATTGCCCAGCATGTTTTCCACGCGATCAACGAGCAGTTTTTTCCGCGCGGCAGGGTCTTTTTCTTCGCGCAGCATTTCCTCGAAGACCAGCATTTCGGCAAAAATACTGGCGGTTTCGGCAACGGGCGTCGGTACTTCGGACATAAAAAATCCGCAGGCTTTTTCAGACAGCTGCTGATGCACGGCGTGGCCCAGTTCATGGCCCAGTGTCGCGGCGACATCGCCCGCAGTACCCGTGAAGCTCAGCATGACAAAAGGCACATCGCCGGGGCCGGCAGGCAAGGCAAATGCGCCGCCTTCTTTGCATTCGCGCGGGGCGGCGTCGATGTGACCTGCCTCAAAAACTTTTTCGGCCAGACGGGCAAACTTGGGAGAGAATTTGCGAAACGCCTTCATGACCAGACGCTTGGCATCGCCAAAGCTATACCCGTGCGCCGCTTTTTCGAGGCCCGGCAGCGGCATACTTACTTGCGCACGCGGCATGACTTCTTGGCCGTGCTGCGCAGCTTTCCATTCGTAAAAGCGGTGCGACAGGCGACTGTAAGATGATTTGATCGTATCAAACATTGTATCAACGACATCGTCATCCACGCGGTTGATGCGGTTGACGGGCGCATCGGGGCGGGTGATGCCGGCCATGTCATTATCAATCATATCATCACGGATGATGGCATTGTAGCAAAGCGCAATGCGTGCACTTTGTGCCTTGAGCGCGGCGCCCATGGCTGCGCGGCCTTGCTTGCGCAGTTCAAGCGATGCGCCACCTTCGGCCAATTTTTCGGATAGTTCATCAACCGATAGTTTTTTGCCTTTCCAATCAACACGCAGGGCGTTCATGGTTTCGTAATAAAACCGCCCCCATCCTTCGCGGCTGGTGGTGGCAAAATCAGCGGCAAGGTGGGATACGCTATCGGGTACACCGCTGTCATTACGGGCGCGAACAGCCGCCACCCACGGCGCATAGGCCGCCAGCGCGGGCGCGGCCATTTTGGGCATCAGTTCGCTTTCTTTCAGCCCCGCAAGTTCTGCTTCGAAGAACCCAATTTTGCCGCCGTTTTCCTGAAACCATTTATTCAAATCGCCCAAACGCGCAAAGTTTGCAACGTTGTCGGATTCCATCAGGGTAATGTAGCTGCTGATTTTATAACGCGCTGTTTCGATCTGTTCGTAGATACGCACCGCTTCGCCAAGATCGGCGCCGGACAGCCATTGCAGCGTGCCTTCGTATGTATCGGCAAATTCCGCGCAAAGTTCGTCTATTTTGGCAAGATCCGCCTTCAGCGCCGGAGCATCAGGCGATGCATAAATCGCCGTCAGATCCCATGTCGGAATCACAAATTGATCCAGTGGCGATTTATTATCATTCGACGGTTTGCGCGCACGGTTGAAATCACCACGCAAATCTTTTTGTAGCGGGCGGCTACGCTGCGTCATGGGTTACCCCCGTTGCCACTGCGCGGCGGTTTGGGCGCGGGCGGTATACCATCCAGCCCCGCGCGCGGCGGCTTTTTATGCGCGCCTTTGCCAAAAGCTTTGCGTGCGGTGTTGTCGTTGATGGGGCTTTGATCGTTATCCGTCATATCACGGCCCGCATTTTTGAAATCTTTTTTAACCTTGGCGGCGTTTTCGATTTTCTGATCGAGCGCTTGCAGCTCGTCGATATAACGCTCTATGACGCCGAGACCTTTGCGCCAGAAGGCAGGGTCTTTGATGTCAAAGCCAAAGCTTTCGAGCGCGTCTTCGTGGCTGATGCGGCCGCCTGCCGATAGCATATCTTTATATTTTTGCACAAAACCCTGTTTGTCAGACGTTTTGTCGTAGCTGTCGTACAGCGCATTGACCAGACAATCGCCAAAGGCATAGGCATAGACGTAAAACGGTGTATGGATGAAATGCGGAATATAGGCCCAGAAATTGCCCGCGCCCGGCACGTCCATATTTACGCCCGCGCCCAGGCTGTCGCGGTTCACGTCACGCCAGATATCGGACAGGCGTTCGGCAGACAGCTCCCCTTTTTCGCGGTATTCGGTGTGGATTTTTTGTTCAAACGTAAACAGTGCCGTCTGGCGCACAACGGTGTTCAGCATATCTTCGACCTTGCCCGCAATCATGGCGCGGCGGGCAACAGGGTCTTCTTCACGGTCAAGCAGCGAGCGGAATACCAGCATTTCCCCAAACACGCTGGCCGTTTCCGCGAGCGTTAAGGGCGTATCGGCCAGCAAATGTCCCTGCTGCGCCGCCAGCACCTGATGAATACCGTGACCCAGTTCATGGGCCAGCGTCATGACATCGCCCGCCGTGCCGAAATAATTCACAAGAATATAAGGATGCGCAGAGGGCACCGCGGGGTGCGAAAACGCACCGCTGTCTTTGCCCGCGCGCGGCGCCGCATCGATCCAGCCCTCGTCAAAAAAGCGGCGGCCGATTTGCGCCATTTCGGGCGATAGCTTGGTAAAGGCGGCGAGGATGATTTCTTTCGCCTCGTCCCACGGAATATTTTTTTCTGCTGCACCGGGCAGCGGTGCATTGCGGTCTGCAGGATGCAGCCGCGCCGTGCCGTTCTTTTTAGCTTTCCAGCTGTAATAACGGTGCGATGTTTTAGTATGTGACGCCTTGACGGCCTGCGTAAGTGCATCGACCGTGCTGCGGTCAATATGGTTTGACAGGTGACGGCTGTCTTCGGGCTTCTCGAATTTGCGCTGGTTGTCTTCGGCCGCTTTCAACGCGGCCAGTGTATTGGTAATCAGCGCAAAGCTGCCGATATTATCCTGCAGCCCCTTGGCGAAAGCTTCCCATGCGCGGCGGCGGCGGGCGGGGTCTTTGTCGTTATCGACGATATTCAGCGTTTCAGCTTCGGTCAGTTTTTTACCATCCACCACAAATCGGATATCTTGCAGTGTGCTATCAAACAGACGGCGCCATGCGTCTTCGGCCACGCCTTCTTTTAAATGGCGGTATTTTTCAGATGCATCATCCAGCTGGTGCGCACGTCCGGCACGCAAACCCGCCACCCACGGCGCATATTTGGCCAGATCGGGCGCCGCCATTTTTTGCAGCAGCGCGGCCTCGGTCATGCGGTTGAGCTCTAACGTAAAGAAAAGCAGCTCCTGCTGCGCACCACGCAGGCGGTCGTCTATTTTGGTGGCAAAGGCATCTTCGGCGCTATCCGCCGCCCGCAAAAGACCCGCATAGGTTTCAACGCGGGCAATATTTTCGCTGATTTTTTCAAATCGCGCCACGGCCTGTCCCAGCGATACGCCATCGGCCTTGGCGACTTTGCCTTGCCAGTCACGGGCGAAATCTTTAACGCTTTGGTCGATATCGGCGAGGGCTTTTGTAAATTCGGGGGAATCTTTGCCCGGAAACAGGGCCGACAAATCCCAGCGCGGCAAATCACCGTGCAGCAAAAGACTGGGTTGTGACGGTTCCGGTCGGTTTGTCATAGGCTCCGGCATTCTGTTCGGGGCGCCCGCCATTGACGTGCACCGGTGTCACCCTTTTTACCGCGAAGCCGTTTTGGCCCCCTGCCATACCCCTGCGGGCGCGGCGAAAGCTTCTTGTTTGAACGGATAGGCAAAAGCCTAACATAAAAATCCAGACCGCCAAGCGTTTTTGGCTTGCGCGTTTTATTTTACAAAACTTTGGAGGATTAGTTTCTGAATACGGAAATACGGTCACGGCCTGCCTTTTTGGCATCGTAAACCGCATTGTCGGCACGTCCGAGAACCCCGTCGATGGAAGTTTCGCCGTCTTTGAATTCGGCAATGCCGATACTGGCCGTGAAATTGATTTTATGATCGTTATAGGTCAGCAGGTTATCCGCTGTCAGCTTGCGCAAGCGTTCGGCAATCACCGTTGCCCCCTGAATGTCGGTTTCGGGCAGCAGCGCCACAAATTCTTCGCCGCCCCAGCGGCCGAATACGTCAACGTTGCGCAGCGCATTGGTACAAATCATGGTGAACCGCTGCAATGCCTTGTCACCGGCGCCATGACCATAGGTATCGTTCAGACGTTTGAAATGGTCCAGATCCAGCATCAGCACGCACAGTGGATGGTGATAGCGGTTGGCACGCAGCGCTTCACGCTCGGCAATCGCCGTAAATTCACGGCGGTTGAACGCCCCCGTGAGCGGGTCGGTCGCGGCCAGACGCAGCAATTCTTCTTCGGTTTTGCGGCTTTTGCTGATATCGCGGACGACGGCAGCATAATATTTTTGATCGCCGCGGCTCAGGTCAAAAATAGCGGCGCTGGCGGCAAATTCCTCGCCACTTTTCCGGCGGCCGTAAATATTGCGGTGACGCTCTTCCGACGATTTTCCGCGGGATTCGCTGCCCGCGAATTCATGCACCATCATATCGTGCTGGATGTGAAAACGCTCGGGCAGCAGGGTATCCAGCTTTTGTCCGATAATTTCATTGCCGGTATAGCCGAAAACCCGCTCCGCGCCCTCGTTGAAAAAAACAATCTCGCTGTTGCGGTCGATGATGACAACACCCTCTTCGGTGCGCATCGTGATCTGATGACACAGATCGGCAACTCTGGCTTTTTTTCCGAAAAGGAACATGAAGAAAATACACCCGCTTGTTAAGCCTACGCGCGGCGTTTGGCGCGGCGGGGCTTGGGATCAAGACTAACAGCGTTCTCGTCCAATTCCAACTGGTCTATAAAACTTTCAATCAGCGCAAGCCCCTTGCGCCAGAATGCAGGGTCACCCGCATCCAGCCCGAAGGGCCTCAGAAGCTGGCTGTGATGCAATGTGCCGCCCGCCGCCAGAAGATCGATGTATTTCGCCGCAAAAACTGCCGCATCGCCGTTCTTTTCAGAATCTTTGTACGTCATGTAAAGCGCATTCACCAGACAATCGCCAAACGCATAGGCATACACATAGAACGGCGAATGGTAGAAATGCGAGATATATGACCAGAAGTATTTATAATTTTCGTCATATTTAAAGACGGGGCCGAGGCTCTGCCGCATGACATCCATCCAGATGTCACCAATTTGATCGGGCGTTAATTCACCGTGTTTGCGGCGTGTATGGAATTGCCATTCGAAATCGTGAAAGGCAATCTGGCGCACAACCGTATTCAGCATATCTTCTACTTTACGCGCCAGCAGAGCGCGGCGCGCCAGCAGAGCGCGGCGCGCCAGGGGGTCGCGCTCTTGCGACAGCAGGGATTGGAACACCAGCATTTCGCCAAACACGCTGGCGGTTTCCGCCAGTGTCAGCGGGGTATCGGACATGAAATATCCCTGCTGCGCCGCCAGCACCTGATGCACGCCATGCCCCAGTTCATGGGCCAGTGTCATGACATCATCGAGACCGCCCTTGAAGTTCATCAAGATATACGGATGTGCCGACGGCACCGTCGATGCCGAAAAAGCACCGCTGTCCTTGCCCGCCCGCGGCTGCGCATCGATCCAGCCGCCATCAAAAAACCTTTGACCCACCGCCGCCATTTGCGGATGGAAAGCGCCGTATGCGGACAGCACAGCCTGCTGCGCCTGTCCCCAATCCATTTTACGCTTGGCCGCGAAGGGCAGCGGGGCGTTTCTATCCCAGATATCCAGTTTGTTCTTGCCCAGCCATTTTGCCTTAAGCGTATAATAGCGGTGCGACAGGCGTTTATGGCTGCTGCGCACGGCTTTGGTCAGGGCCAGCACCACGTCGTCTTCAACCTGGTTATCGAGGTTGCGCGATGCCATCGGGCTTTTGTAGCCGCGCTGGCGTTCGTCAATCTCTTTTTCCTTGGCAAGCGTGTTCAGGATCAAGCCGAACGCGGCGCTATTGTCTTTCAGGACTTGGCCGATAGAGACATGCGCATCACGGCGCACGGCAGCATCATCGGACAGCAGCAGATGGAAAATTTCAGTTTCGGTCAGGGTTTTGCCGCGATAAGAAAAGCGCAAACGTGCAGAGGTTTCATCAAACAATCGCGTCCACGCCGCCGCGCCCGTGATGTCGCGGTCATGTAAAATCTTTTCGACGTTATCGGCCAGCTGATAGGGACGGAAAACACGCATCTGATCGAGGACAGGACGGTAGCGGGCAACATCTTTATGTTTCAGCCATGCTGCCATCGTTTTATCGGGCACGCGGTTGATTTCCAGATGAAAGAAAATCATCAGCGCCGAAATATCGCTGATCTGTTCGGATGCCGACTGCGCCAGCTGCCCTGCGGCTGCATCTTCCAGACGGGTGGTGCGGTCCAGCGACACATAGCTGCCGATACGCCCCAGTTTTTCGTTAATACGCTCATATTCAGCAAAAGCACGGCCAAAAGCAGGGGCAGCCAGCTTGGCGACGTTACCCTCGTAGGCCCTCGCGAAGGCGGTGGCGTCACGTTTGGCTGCGGCCAGACCCGATTTGATTTTGGGTGCGGCCGGTGCCGCAATCAGATCCGACAAATCCCAGACAGGCAGCGCAGCAGGGCGCGATTTACTTGTTTTATCTGCTTTTTTGGGGCGGGATGATTTTTTTGCGGTGGCCATGACTACCTATCGGGCGCGGGTGTGATATAATTTATTAAAGATGTTCAGGTAATCTACACCCCTATAGACCAATTTCAAAGGCCGCCGATGTCCGCCGCTACACGCTCTGCCCGCTCTTCCAAAAAATCCGGCTCTGCCGCCGATTTTCGTCCCGCGCTTTTGCTGGCCGCGCTGCCAGATGTCGCATTTGACGGCTGGCATGAAAACCTGCTGGCCGATGCCGCGCAGCGGACGGGCATCGATACCGAAGCCGCCGAAGATGCCTTCCCCGATGGCACGCGCGGCCTCGCCCTTTATTTTTCCGAATGGGCGGATGAGGAAATGCGCAAAAAACTCGCCCGCGAAAAACTGGCCGACATGCGCGTGCGCGACCGGGTGGCGCGTGGCGTTGAAATCCGCCTTGAAATCCTGACGCCCTGGAAAGCGGCGGTGTCGAGCGCCCTTAGCTATCTGGGCACACCGCCCGGCGGGCTTTTGCTGCCGGCGCATGTCTGGCGCACTGCTGATATTATCTGGCAGGCCGCAGGCGATACGTCCACAGATTACAACCGGTATACAAAACGGTTTTTGCTATCAGGCGTTATCACCGCAACCATTTTGTACTGGTTGGGCGATGATAGTGACGACCATACCGATACCCGCGCGTTTTTGGCGCGGCGGATTGATGATGTCATGAAAGTCGGCAAAGCGGCCGGCACCGCGGGCGGCAAGGTTAAAGCAGGCCTGCGCGGTATGCTGGGCGGACTAAAGGGGAAAAAACGCGCATGATGTTTGGTCTGGAGCCTATTTTGGCCGCTGGCATGTTAACACTGGCCAGCGCACAAGCCTGCCCCCAAAGCCCGCCGCCGCCCGTACAGATCATCACCCGTAACGGCACACCCAAATATTATTACCATCTGCCCAGTGCGCAGCTGGGTAATTTTCAGATCGACACCACGTTTCAGCCGTCACCCAACACCATTTATGCCGTAGGCGGCCTGACGAATGGCAAAGTTTTGATTTCGCGCCAGATGCAAATACAGACGCTGTCCGACACCCGCCGCAACCAGCATTGCGTTTCGATTGCACAGGTCATTGTCACGCTGGATTATCAGCCCGACGTATATATTGCCAACGAATACGCGCCCGGCACCTGCCGCTACCAGACGACGATGCAGCACGAGGTACAGCACGTCAACCTTGATATCATCACCCTGAATGAATTCATTCCGCGCATTCAGGCATATATACAGCATTCACTGGCCACTCTGCCGCCCATGCAGCCGGTGCCGCAAAACATGATACCGCAAGTACAGGAATTTGCAGGCCAGCGCGTTGAAATGGCCGCACAGCAGGCCTTGGCCGAAATGGATCAAGTGCGCCGCGCCCGCCACCAGCGTATCGACAACGCGCAGGAATACGACCGCTTGTCACGTGCCTGTGCGCATGAACCGAACCCTATCGCGGTGCCGGGTCAACAGTACCGCCGCCGTTAACAGGCGCGGGTTCTTCTTTTTTTGTGAATTTTCCTTCGCGGATGTCACGCTCTGCGCTGGCGATGCCTTTGCGCACAAAATCTTTCCAGTACGCGCGGCCTGCCCCTTCGGATAGCAATGCGCGCCAAAGTGCGATGGCCCCTTGCGGATCGCCGCGCTGCGCCATGGCCAAAGCCTGAAAATGCCGCGCAATCGGGTCATCTGGGTAAATACTGCGCACAAAAGCAAAGGTTTCAAGCGCATCGTCGCCGACTGCGCCCTTGTTCGCGCGAATTTGCGCCTGCCCCAGCTCGGCCGCATAATGGCGCAAAAAGGGGTCTTCGGTTGCTGCCGCCAGCGACACAGCACGCGCGAGAAACTGTACCGATTCTTCGTCGCGGCCAATGCGGCGATTGACTTCCGCCAGCGCCAGGTGCGCACCGATATCATCCGGATTTTGCCCAACCAGAATAGACATCGGTTTTTTAGCCAGCAGCGCCGCCTGACGCATCGACAAATCGGTCGTCATGTCAAAAATGGCCTGCTGTGCCTTCAAATCCGGACGGCCCAGCAGCAAGTACAGTGACAGCGCCGCCACAGGCAACACCATCACAATGATACCCAGTAAAAAACGGTCGGCACGTGTCACGCCTGCATTGCCACCGCGCGGCGACAGGACATACACCAGTTTAATACACACACCCGCCGTCAGCATCGCCATGAGAATATAAAGCATGGTCATATGCCATCCCCCCCGGCCGTGGATTTAGAATCGCCGCTGCGCTTGATCTGCCGCCAGACCACGCCAAAACCGCCCAGCACCATCAGCACCGGCGTCAGCCATAAAATCCACGTACGCGGCGCCACGGGTGGTTTCATCAATACATAATCGCCATAGCGCGTTTGAATAAAATCGAGCACCTGCTGATCCGTATCACCCGCAGTGAGGCGTTCGCGCACCAGCAAGCGCAAATCACGCGCCAGACCGGCTGCGGATTCGTCAATGTCTTCGCCCTGACAAACAAGGCAGCGCAGCTGTTTGCTGATAACACGGGCGCGGGCTTCCATCCCTGCATCGGACAATACTTCGTCGGGCTGCACGGCCAGCGCGGGTAGGGACAGCGGCACCAGCACCGCAAGCATCAGCAGAAAACGAATCATTTCCTGATCCCTTCCAGCAGCGGCAGGATGGTATTTTCAAGATCGGCATCGGTCAGCGGCCCTACGTGACGCAGGCGGATGATGCCTTGCTGGTCAACCACAAAAGTTTCGGGCACCCCATAGACGCCCCACTCAATCGCAATGCGGCCGTCGCGGTCACCCGCCACCGCGCGAAAGGGGTTGCCGTGTTTTTCAAGCCATGCCGCCGCCGCATCGGGGCGATCTTTATAATTAATGCCGTAAACAGCGGCATCTGTTTTGGCCGCAAGACGCGCCAGCACAGGCTGTTCGGCCTGACACGGTACACACCACGACGCAAAAAAATTCACAACCGATACATGGCCCAGCAGGTCATCACGCGAAAGCCCTGCGCCATTCGGCAGAACACCGGCCGCCGTAAAAGCCGGCACGGCGCGGCCGATCATGGCGGATTCCAGCTTGGCCGGATCGGTTCCGCGCAGCAGCGGCGCCGCCACCATCGCCAGCAGGGCCACGAACAAAACCAGCGGGATCATGGCCATCAATTGCGGTTTCATAGGCCCCCCTGCGTTTTGCGCCGGCGGGTGAACAGTGATATCACACCGCCAAGCGCAATCATGCCCGCACCCGCGAACAACAGCGCAATCAGGGGGTGATGGTAAATGCGCACCACAAAGCGCGCCGCATCTTTTTCATCCTGATCGCCCAAAACGACATAAAGCATATCAAGGCCGCGCAAGCTGAGTGCGGCTTCGCTGGTGGCTTTTTCGCTTTCGGGATACCAGCGTTTTTCGGGCGTCAAAAAGAAATAATGATCATCACCCGCCGCGCCTGCTTTGCGCACGCTGAAAACCGCTTTATCACGGTTGAAATTCGGCCCCAGATCGGTCGCGGCGGACAGCAGTACAAATTCATAGCCTGCAATCTGCGCACGGTCCCCGCGCGCCATCCAGCGGATGTCTTCGCTGTCCGCCTGCGTCGCAGCGACTGCGCCCATGATTAAAAACGCAAAACCCGCGTGTGCGACAACCATGCCGTAATAACGTGCCGTCAGGTAGCGCATGCCGCGCAGCGAACCTGCCATGCGCAGCACATCCTGCGCAAGTGTGGCCAAAATCCAGACCGCCGGCACCATACCCGCCATAATCAGCGGTGTAGACGGCAGGGGCGATGCAACCAGCACAACCGCTGCCGCAAATGTCAAAAGCGCAGGCGCGGCAAGGCGGCGCAATGTTTTCTCCGGCCGGCCGGCCCGCCATGACATCGCGGGCGCAAGCCCCATCAGCAGCGCGAAAGGCACCATCATCGGCACCATTGTTGCTGTATAATATGGCGTCCCCACCGATACGCTGCCCAGATCAAGCGCGGACATAAACAACGGATAAAGCGTCCCCATAAAAACGGTCGCGCAGGCGGCGAACAGGAATACATTATTCAAAAGCAAAACGGTTTCGCGGCTGAAAGGTTGAAACTGGGCCACAGTGCGAATCGCGGGCGCACGCAGTGCATACAAAAACAGCGCGCCGCCCGTGGTCGCCGCCAGAAGGCCCAGCAGAATAACGCCCCGTTCCGGATCCAGCGCAAAAGCATGTACAGATGTTAATACGCCCGAGCGCACCAGAAACGCGCCGAGCAGGGACAGGCTAAAGCTAAGGATCGCCAGAAAAATCGTCCAGTTTTTCATCGCGCCGCGTTTTTCCAAAACCGACAGGCAGTGCAAAAGCGCTGTACCCGACAGCCACGGCATCAGCGCCGCATTTTCAACCGGATCCCAAAACCAGAAACCGCCCCAGCCAAGTTCATAGTATGCCCATGCAGAACCGAGCAGAATGCCGACCGTCAGCGCAGACCACGCCGCCAGCACCCACGGGCGCAGGAACGCAGCCCACGCGGCATCGATTTTCTTTTCAAGCAGCGCCGCCATGGCAAAACAAAACGCCACCGAAAACCCGACATAGCCTGCATATAAAAACGGCGGGTGGATCGCAAGCGCGGGGTCTTGCAGCACAGGGTTTAAACCAAGGCCCTCGACCGGTGCCTGATCCAGACGCAAAAACGGATTAGACGCCGCCAGCACGAACAGGCTGAAGCCCGCCATTACCATCGCCTGAAACGACAGCACACGCGCCTGAAAGGTTTGCGGCAGGCGTTTTTCGCCCGCCTGCGCGATCATCGCACTCCAAAGCGACAGCATCCAGACCCAAAGCAGCATAGAGCCTTCGTGATTGCCCCATGTGCCCGCCAGTTTATAAAGAAGCGGTTTCAGCGTATGGCTGTTTTCAACCACATTGCGCACCGAAAAATCGGACAGCGCATAAGCATGCATCAGCGCAAGCACCGCAATCGTGCAAAGCCCGAAAGACGACCACGCCGCCTGACGCCCGATATTCATCCAGCTGGCGCGGCCGCGCGCGGCACCCACCAGGGGCACGCTTGCCTGCAGCAGCGACAGAAAAAACGCCAGCACCAGCGCAAAATGTCCCAGCTCAATAATCATCCGTACCTGCCGGCGCGGCATCGCGCTGTTTTTGCATCATGCGGGCTTTGCCGTCTTCGTGACCTTGTTTGAGGGCTTTGGCAACTTCGGGCGGCATGTAATTTTCGTCGTGCTTGGCCAAAAGCTCGCTGGCTGCGAAACTGCCATCGGCCATAAGCATGCCCGTGGCCACCACGCCCTGCCCCTCGCGGAACAGGTCGGGCAGAATGCCGATATAATGCACCTGCAAGGTCGCATCACCATCGGTCACGACAAAGCTGGTTTTGGTTTCCTGCGTACTTTTGACCACGCTGCCTTCGACGACAAGCCCACCGAGACGGAAGGTTTTACCCGCGGCCATACGCGGATCGCCTGCGGCTTCCATCGCCACGATATCGCGGGGGCTATAGAAAAAAGAGATATTATCGCGCAGCGCATAGAGCGACAAGGCAACCGCACCGCCAAGGGCGCAAAGAACAAACAATACAAAATAAAGACGCTGGCGTTTTTTCATGGTCATTCCCCCCGCGCCATACGGCGGGCAGAGTGCCACGACAATATACTTTGCAAAACAAGCGCGCCCAGAACAACCCCTGCGGCGCCATACGACAGTGCGATGTAAAAAAGATCGCTGTGTCCGCTGATGGTCATAGCACACCGCCTGCCAGCTGTTGCTGGCGCACCGCGGCGCGGCGGCGCAGTATGGCGGTTTCAAGGCGTATGCACGCAAGGGTGACAAAAAGCATTTTAAACGCAAACGCCATGCACAGCAGCGGCCAGAGCATGCTGGCATGAATAGCGGGCGCATCCAGGCGCGTGATGCTGGCGGGCTGATGCAACGTGTTCCACCAATCGACCGAGAATTTGATAATCGGAATATTCACAAGGCCGATGATCAGTAAAATGGCGCCCGCCGTGATACCGCGCTGCGGTTCGTCAAACGCATCGACCAGCACGATGTAGCCAAGATACATAAAAAACAACACCAGCACGGATGTCATCCGCGCATCCCACGCCCACCATGTCCCCCACATGGGCTGACCCCAGAGCGCGCCGGTGATCAGGCAGATCAGCGTAAACGCCGCCCCCACAGGCGCGACCGCTTTGGCATACAGCTCGGCAACGATGTGTTTCCACACAAAACCCGTGATCGCGGCGACGGCCATGGATGTATAGACAAACAGCGCCATCCACGCGGCGGGCACATGCACGTACATGATACGCACAGTATCGCGCTGCTGGTAATCTTCGGGTGATGCAACAAGCGCAAGCCAAAGCCCCGCGCCCAGCCCCATCGCCGCCAGCACAGCGCAAATCGGCATCACCACGCGGGTGAGCGCAAGGAAGCGCGTCGGATTGGCAAAGCGGGTTATCAAGACGACCTCATATTCATTGTCAGGCTGGCGGCAGCGGCGACAGGCACCAGCGGCAAAGCCAGAAGCAGCAGCGCCCCTTGCAAAAGCAAATACGGACGGGCAGCCATATCGGCGATGGCCGCTGCGCTGGCCATACCACCCAAAAGAAGCATCGGCGTATAAAGCGGCAATACGATGACGACCAGCAGCAAACCCGGACGGCGGCTGCCCAATGTCAGCGCCGCGCCAAGCCCGCCCAGCAAGCTGAGATATAACGTCCCCACCAGCAAAGACAAGAGCAAAACAGGCACCGCAGACAGCGGCACGAACAGCATCGGGGCCGCAATCAGCGCGGCGGGCAGCAAGAGCGCACCGCCCAGAACCCAGTGCGATATCATTTTCGCCGCCACCACCTGCCACGCGGGCAGCGGCGAGAGAAGCAAAAGATCCAGCGTGCCATCCGCATAATCGCGGTGATAAACCGATTCGAGTGTGAGCAGCGCAGACAGGACCGCCGCAGTCCAGATAACGCCCGCGGCCGCGCGGGCAATCAAGGCCTGTTCCCCGCCGAGGGCAAGGGCGAAGACGGACACCACAAGAATAAAAAAGAAAACTGTCACGAGACCTTCGGACCCGCGCCCGAATGTCAGGCGCACATCACGCGCCACAAGGGCGAACAGCGGGGACATCATGCCGCCCCCTGTTCCGGCGCATGCACCGCTTGCAGCACCGCTGTTTGCATGCCCTGAATATCCGGGTGATGGTGCGTGGCCATGATAGCCATACCACCCGTATCCAGATGCACTGCCAAGGCCTGCATCAAAAGCCCGATCGCGGCGTCGTCCAGCGCGTTGAAGGGTTCATCCATCAACCAGAGCGGTGACGGTTTCATGACCATCCGCGCCAGCGACAGGCGGCGTTTTTGCCCCGCCGACAAAACCCGCACCGGCGCATCGGCCAGGGCGAATAACCCCATTGTATCCAGCGCCATTTGCACAGCCGCCGCCGTATCCGGCAATTGCCACAGCCGCGCCCAGAAGGTCAGGTTTTCCCGCGCGGTTTCCAGAAGTTTGAGATCGCGGTCATCCGCCGGCAGAAAAGCAAAGCGCGCATTATGAACAACCGCATCATTTTCCGAAATGTTAGCACCATCCCAGAGCACGTTTCCCTGTGCGCAAGGCAGTGCCCCGGCAGCGATACGTAAAAGACTGGTCTTTCCCGCGCCGTTCACCCCCGCCAGACGCAGCACACGACCCGCGCCGACCACACATGAAAAGTTTTGGAAAAGCAAACGGCTACCGCGTACGCATGCAATATCTGCAAAGCGCAAGGTGGATGAAAAAAGCCGTTTTGCCGATGCCATTCTTTAGCCTATATTAATGTCTGTTAATGCGCCACTGGCGGAACATGCTGATAAGAATGTATCCACAGGGCCGCGATCTGCGCCGACTATAGAACATTCAGCCCCGAGTTACAAAATCTTAGGAAAGCTCGGATATAGTCAAAAAGACAGTCACATGGCGGTGTCCTGCCGCCCATGCATACCCAAGGGAGTTTCCAACGTGACCACCACCGGACATGATACGCTCAAGACCCGCAAGACCCTCACCGTCGATGGCAAGGAATATGATTATTTCAGCCTGAGCGAAGCGGCCAAGAGCATCGGCGACATCACGAAACTGCCCTATTCGCTCAAAGTGCTGCTGGAAAACCTGCTGCGTTTCGAAGATGGCCAGAGTGTCAGCATCGACGATGTGAAAGCCGTCGCCGAATGGCTGAAAGATAAAAAGAGCACCCGCGAAATCGCATACCGCCCCGCCCGCGTCCTGATGCAGGATTTCACAGGCGTCCCCGCGGTTGTTGACCTGGCCGCGATGCGCGATGCGATGGTATCCCTCGGCGGTGATCCGCAAAAAATCAATCCGCTGGCAAACGTTGATCTTGTCATCGACCACTCGGTCATGGTGGACGATTTCGGCAGCCCCAAAGCTTTCGATGCCAACGTCAAGCGCGAGTTCGAACGCAACATGGAGCGCTATGTTTTCCTGCGCTGGGGATCCAAAGCCTTCAACCGTTTCCGCGTCGTGCCCCCGGGCACCGGCATTTGCCATCAGGTCAACCTTGAATACCTGTCGCAAACCATCTGGACGGAAGACGACGAAAGCAAAGGCGGCCGCATGGTTGCCTATCCCGACACCCTCGTCGGCACCGACAGCCACACCACCATGGTAAACGGCCTTGCGGTTCTGGGCTGGGGCGTCGGCGGTATCGAAGCAGAAGCTGCAATGCTGGGCCAACCCGTATCGATGCTGATCCCCGAAGTCATCGGATTTAAACTGACGGGCAAGATGAAAGAAGGCACGACGGCGACTGACCTTGTGCTGATGGTCACGCAGATGCTGCGCAAAAAAGGCGTGGTCAACAAATTCGTCGAATTCTTCGGCCCCGGCCTTAACAACCTGTCACTGGCAGACCGCGCGACGATCGCCAACATGGCGCCCGAATACGGTGCCACCTGCGGCTTCTTCCCGATCGATCAGGAAACGCTGAACTATCTGCGCTTCACCGGCCGCGACGAGCACCGTGTGAAGCTCGTCGAAGAATACGCAAAAGCACAAGGCATGTGGCGCGAGCCGGATAGCGCCGACCCTGTGTTCACCGACACGCTGGAGCTGGATCTGGGCGCGGTTGAACCGTCGCTGGCAGGCCCCAAGCGCCCGCAAGACCGCGTGGCACTGGTCAATGTTGCCGCCGAATTCAAAAAACATCTGGCGGCTGAACTGACGGCTGTCCCCGGCAGCGCCGAAGCAGCCTTTGTATCCGAAGGCGGCACGCCGACGGATCTGGCAGGCGCAGGCATCGCGGTTCAGGGGCGTGATTTCACCATGGCACACGGCCATGTGGCGATCGCCGCGATCACCAGCTGCACCAACACATCGAACCCTTCTGTCATGATCGGCGCGGGTCTGGTTGCACGCAAGGCGCGTGAAAAAGGATTGACGGTGAAGCCGTGGGTGAAAACATCTCTCGCGCCCGGCTCGCAAGTTGTGACGGATTATCTGCTGCGTGCGGATCTTCAAAAAGATCTGGATGCGCTTGGCTTTAACCTTGTCGGTTACGGCTGCACGACCTGCATCGGTAACTCTGGCCCGCTGCCGGAAGAAATCGAAGCGGCGATTAAAGAAGGTGACCTGACCGTTGCCGGCGTCCTGTCGGGCAACCGCAACTTTGAAGGCCGTATCCACCCGTTCGTCAAAGCGAACTATCTGGCATCGCCGCCGCTGGTTGTAGCCTATGCGCTGGCAGGTTCGATGAAAATTGATCTGGCGATCGACCCGATCGGCATCGGTTCGGACGGAAAACCTGTTTACCTGCAAGACATCTGGCCGTCGCAAGCGGAAGTGCAGGCCACCCTGCAACAGGCACTCACGTCGGAAATGTTCAAGTCACGCTACGCCAACGTATTCGAAGGCCCCGCCGAATGGCAGGGCGTGAAAACGTCGGGCGGGATGACATACAACTGGGATAACACATCGACCTATGTGCAAAACCCGCCCTATTTCACGGCGCTGACAAAACAAAGCGGCGATGTGAAAGACATCAAAGGCGCCAACCTGCTGGGTATTTTTGGCGATTCCATCACGACCGACCACATTTCGCCTGCAGGTTCGATCAAAAAAGACAGCCCTGCCGGTAAATACCTGATCGGCCACCGCGTCACGCCGGCTGACTTCAACTCTTACGGCGCGCGCCGCGGCAACCACGAAATCATGATGCGCGGCACCTTTGCCAACATCCGCATCAAAAATGAAATGGTCCCGGGGACCGAAGGCGGCATCACCAAGCACATCCCCACGGGCGAAGTCATGCCGATTTACGACGCCGCGATGAAATACGTCAGCGCCAAAACGCCGCTGGTGATTATCGCGGGCAAGGAATACGGCACCGGTTCGTCACGCGACTGGGCTGCCAAAGGCACCAACCTGCTGGGCGTCAAGGCCGTGATTGCCGAAAGCTTCGAGCGTATCCACCGCTCCAACCTGGTGGGCATGGGCGTTTTGCCGCTGCAGTTCAAGGACGGTCAAACCCGCGCTGACCTGAAACTGACAGGCAACGAAACATTCGATATCGCCGGTATCGAAGCGGGCCTTAAACCCCGCATGGACCTGAACGTGAAGATGACGCGTGCCAATGGCGCGAGCGAGATTTTCACAGTCATGTGCCGTATCGATACGCTGGATGAAATCGAATACTACAAAAACGGTGGTATTCTACAGTACGTACTGCGCTCGATCGCACGCGCGGCTTGATAACCTCAAGCCCGCGGCATCGCGCCGCAGTCACCTACGAAAGGAAAGGGTCTTCATGTTTAAATCCAGATGGACAGCGGCAGCCTTCGCCGTTTTCGCCTTCGCCGCCAGTGCGCACGCCCAGGTGCCGCTGGAAGCGCTGCCGGGCGAAGATGTGAATGCGCCGCCGCCCTACGAAGAGTACGAGAACAAGGAAATTCCCGTCGACAAAAGCTGGATGACTTATAGCGACCCATACCTTGAATCCCAGCGGATTATTTCAAACCCGCACCGTACATCCGAAGAAGTGGGCGATTGGGCCAAAGGCCTTGCCGCTGACCTGATGACACAATCTCCCGGCCAGATCGAAGAAAAAATTCGCAACTACCGCAAATCTTTCAACGAAAAAGGCTACAACGAATACGTGACCTACATGCGCGACGCCAAAGTGGTTGACATGGTATCGCTGCGCAAATACGAACTTTCGAGCATCGTTAACGGCGATGCTGCCTTTGCGGGCAGCGGGCCTGTGGGCGGTGTTTATATGTGGAATGTTAGCATTCCGCTGCTGATCAGCTTTTATGAGAAAGACGACAGCGGCGACCACAAAACGGTCGCAGGCGGCAACTTCCGCCTTGAAATGCGTATCGCACGCACACCGGCCGGTGAAAACGATAACGGGATGGTGATTGACGGCTGGCGCGTCGTGCGCAACTAAAACCTTTTTTATATTTTAAAAAGCGGCGCCCTAAGTGGCGCCGTCTTTTTTGCCGAACAGGGCATCCATCGCCTGCATGTGATTTTTCTTGCGCGCGATTTCGGCGCCCACGCGTTCTTTTTCGGCATCCAGCGCGCGGATGTATTCTTCCAGCTCGGACACAGACATTTTATCAAGCGGACGCAGGGCCGCTTTTTTGTGCTTGGGTTCTGAATCCTCGTCGAAAAGCATGGTATGATCTCCTGCGGCGCTGTCGTGTTTTTCTTTTTGTAGGATCAAAGCTGTTTTACTATAAGCACCGCGACTGCAGAAATCCAGATGCCGCCATCACAAGCCTGAAAGACCGCACGACGTGAAAAAAAATATTACCCTGCCCGACCGCATGAATGCCGCCGTGATCCGCGATCAGAAACTGGTGATCGAACAGGTGTCCGTGCCGCATCCGGCGCGTGGCGAGGTTCTGGTGCGCGTACGCGCGGCAGGCGTAAACCGCCCAGATCTTTTGCAGCGCCGCGGGCTGTATCCGCCGCCCGAAGGGGTCACGGATATTCCGGGGCTTGAAATTTCCGGCGATGTCATCATGACAGGCGGCGGCGTGACAGGCATTAAAGCCGGACAAAAAATCTGCGCGCTTGTCGCGGGCGGCGGTTATGCCGAGTACTGCGCCGTGCCAGCCGTGCAGTGCCTGCCCATGCCGAAAAGTCTGGGGTGGATTGCTGCGGCCGGCATTCCCGAAACGTTTTTCACCGTATGGACCAATCTGTTCGAGCGGGGACAGCTCACGAAGGGGGAGCGCGTGCTGATCCACGGCGGCGCATCCGGCATTGGCACAACAGCGCTTCAGATGGCGCGGGCTTTTGGCGCCAAAGTATACGTGACAGCAGGCAGTGACGATAAATGCGCCGCCTGCCGCAAACTGGGCGCGATGATGGCCATCAATTACAAAACGCAGGATTTCGTCAGCGAGATTTTACGCGATACCGATGGCAAGGGTGTCGATGTGGTGCTGGACATGGTCGGCGGCGATTATATTGGCCGCAACCTGAAAGTCCTCGCCCCCGAAGGCCGCCATGTCAGCATCGCCATGCAGGGTGGCCGGACGGCGGAGATGGATATTTTTCAGGTCATGTCCAAACGCCTGACCCTGACCGGATCGACCCTGCGCCCGCAAACAGTGGCCGCGAAGGGGCGCATTGCCAAGTCGCTCAAGAAAAACGTCTGGCCGTTTATTATCCGCAAACGTATCACGCCGGTCATTGACCGAATCTATCCCCTTGAAGAGGCGCAGGCCGCGCATGACTACCTCGAAGCTGGCCAACACTTCGGAAAAGTGATTTTGCGTGTTAATATTACCGAAAAGACGTAATTATTATAATATAGTTACGCTTTTTTGCTTTTTCTGGCACTTTTTCTTCACGATTTCGCCCTTTTATGACATCATAACATTCATTCATCTGTGAACAGGGCCATTGCCATGCGCCACATTACGATCGTTATCGAACACCAGCCGGAAAATGTTTATCTGGCAACCAGTGACGATCTGCCCGGCTTTAACGTCGAGCATGAGGACCGCGAGGAGATTTTCAGCTTGTCCCGTACACTGGCGCTTGAATACCTGCAAATGGACAAGGTCAAAGCAGACGAAGTGATTTTTGATTTTGAGGTGAAACAATGAATACTGGCATCCCACGCACCCACCATGAAGTTGTCCGCGCCGCGCGCGACTTGGGCTATGGCTACGACCACACCAGCGGCGGCCACGTATTTTACACCAAAGCGAACCCCGACAAAAAACTGGGGCAGGAACAGCGTCTGGTTATTCCGACCGACATCAAAACGGAAAAGACCTTGCGCAATATCCTGAATGGCATGGGCTATTTCCCCGCGAATGGCCTGAATAAAAACGGCCAACCGCTGAAACGCGACAAAACCGAAGCCGCCAACGACGAAGGCGCGCGCATCTACAAGCTGGAAACACGTTTCATCACCGAAACGCGCGATTGGAAAAAAGAAATGCAGCGCCATGCCCGCGGTATCGTCAGTCACCCGGGCCCCCAGCCCAAGGCAGATGGCTTCGAGCCCTCAGCATTCGGCCCGCGCAACAATGCAGCAAAATTTAACGCCGCCAAGATGTAACGATGGACAGCGCGCCGCTTTCCGCCGACTTCAACGCGACCAACGATCGTTACCGTATTCAAAAATACAGTGACGTGACGTTGCAGGTGCAAGTCAGCACGGGCGCGTCGACCGTCTACATGACGTATGATTTCGTCAGCCGCGTGCTGATTTCACAAAGCGGCAGTACCGGCAGCAGCGCCCCCAGCATTACACCGTTTTCGCAGCTGGACCGCGAATCGCTTGAATATATGCACGCACAGCTGGTCAAGCTGGAGGGCAAACCGCCCGCCCTGCCGCCCGAAAAAGACCCGGATGCACGCGCCGCGCTGGCCAAGCCGCGTTCGCCACGTTAAATAGCCATTTAAAATCATACCCTTATCCGGCGCCCGTGCAGGCGTGTGTGGATTATTCGCTGGACTTTCGCGCCCAATCCCTTATGATGACCCCGTTTTCCTAAAACGATTGAAAATTTTTCAGTCGTCGCCGTTTTTCCAAACGGCGCGTGCGTGTGAGATTTATCTGCGTTTCAGGACAAAGAACACCTTCCGGCGGATGGCCGGAGATTTTGAACAAGGAGACCTTTCATGGCCTATCCTCTGATGCCCAAAGCCACGGCATCCTGGCTGGTAGATAACACCGCCCTGACGTTTGACCAGATCGCCGAATTCTGCGGCCTGCACCCGCTCGAAGTACAAGCACTGGCCGATGGCGAAGTGAACGCCGGGATCATGGGCGCAAACCCGATCCTGAACGGCGAACTGACCGCCGAAGAAATCGCACGCTGCGAAAAAACCAGCAACGCGAAACTGAAAATGCTGAAAAACGACCTGCCGAAGCCGCGCGCCCGCGCGAAAGGCCCGCGCTATACGCCCGTCACCAAACGCGCGGAAAAGCCGAACGCGGTTCTGTATCTGCTGAAACGCTATCCCGAACTGGCGGATGTTCAAATCGCGAAACTGATCGGCTCCACCAAGCCGACCGTGGATGCGATCCGCAACAAAACCCACCCGCTGATGACTACCCTGAAGCCGACCGACCCCTTGTCGATTGGTCTTTGCACGGGCGAAGAGCTGGAAAAAGCCGTGCGCCGTGCGCAGCGCCGCGTTCAGCGCGAAGCGAAAGCCGCCGGCAAGCCAATCCCCACGTTTGGCGCACCGGTTGAAGAGATGGCAACGACTGCGGCTGCGACTGTATCCGCACCGGCCCCGGCAGATGCGCCGGCAGATACGAGCGCGAACAAAACGCCCGCACTGGATGATCTGGACGATTTGGATCTGGACGACGAAGACGAGCGTGCAAACGGCTGATCACTGCCGCTGCACATAAGCAAAAAGCCCCGGTGCAAACCGGGGCTTTTTCTTTTTGGGGTAACAGGGTGATTAATGCACCGAGCCACCCTCCAGAAGTCGTTCAATACGTTCTTTGAGATGGAGTTTTTGTTCCTTCAGGCGGCGAATTTGCGCCTCGTCCCGCGCGGCATGTTTAAGCTCGCCGTGAATGCGCAGCTCAAGCTCTTCGTGTCGTTTTTTAAGCGCGGACAAATGTGCAGTGGCCATAGCTATCTTCTCCTTCATGTCAGGCAAAAACGTCTCGTCGATTGTTATTTTTTATTTTATCAGGAGAAGCTTGCGAAAATCTTAACGCTGCGCAGCAAAATTCACGGAACCTTAGGCGCCAAGGAACCCCTTGATTTCACGGCTGGTTTCCAGCGGCTTTTCCATGGATGGCATATGACCCGCTTCGTTTATGATCGAAAAAACGCCCTGCGGCAGCATATCGGCCAGTGCCTGCGCCCCCTCGATCGGCGTCATGCGGTCGGCGTCGCCGGCCAGCACCAGTGCAGGCTTTTTAACGCGCGCCGCGGCGCTGGCGGCATCTTTGTAGGCATCGCACGCGGCCAAATCAACCGCTAGCGCCGCCGCGGGCACAGCGGCCATGATATGCCCTAAAACTTCGCGCAGCGTTTCTGCCTGCGGATGCTGACGCGGGATGCTCCATTTTGCAATCATCGCGCCGGCGGCCGCGCTGTCGGACTTCGCCTGTGCCAGCAGATCGGGATTGACGGGCATGGTTGCCGCTGCACCCGTCAGAATAAGCGCGGTCACGCGCGGATGATCTGCCGCTTCCAGCGCGGCCAAAGAGCCCATGGAGTGGCCCAGAAGAACAATATCGTAATCCGCCGGCAGCGTTTCGATTTCGCTGCGCAGAAATGCTGCCATGGCGGGGATATCGGCGCAAAGCGCATCGCGTCGCCGCGCGTCGTGTCCGGGCAGGGTCACGGCCTTCAGTGTATAGTCAATCACATGCGGCGCGAGGGCGCCAAAAAAGCTGCTTTGCAGCCCTGCGCCATGTACCGCGAGAAGAAGTTTTTTGCGTATCGTCATACCCACAACACTAGACAGCCGCCGCAGGCGCTGCAAGGGTTTGTCGCAAGTGAAGGCCACCAAAAAAAAACCGCCCTCGAAAGGGCGGGGTGAAAGATATCACGAGGAGGCACAGATGAAGGTCAAACTTCAGAATTCCGTAGGAGCAAATTCCGAAAAGGTAAAGAATGTGTTCCTAATTTCAGAATACACCGACCGCCCTTAAAGGAAGGTTAACGGCGTTAAGTGTCCAATTCATGATTTATTAATAAATGCCCAAAGCTTTGTTTTTAAGCTTCTTTTTTATCATCTGCCGCGTCGGGGGCGGCTGCGGACGCCTGCGGTTTTTTGCGTTTCTTAACGCGCTTGCGCGGCTTTTCATCGCGCGGTTTCAGACGAGTCGGCTTCAGCTCTTTCGCTTCTTCCAAAATTGGATAGGCAATAAGCGAGATATAGCTGTTGATACGGCGGAAGTCGCGCAGGATGTCTAGGTGCAGGCTGGACGTGGCCAGCGTTTCGGCAACACCGTCGCGCAAACGCTTGAAGTGGCTTTCCGATGCCTGCATTTCCTGATTGCGCAACACCGCTTTTTCTTCGAACAGCTGGCGCGCCATTTTGACGTCACTGGTCATGAACACGTTCTGCGCCAGCGCCATGCTATCCATCACCTTGGCGTGCAGGCCGGAAATTTCGGCAAAGCCGGGGCGGGAGAAGTTATCCTGATTGCGGATTTTCTTCATCGCCAGTTCCATCAGGCTTTTGTCGATGATATCGCCGATGTGTTCAAGATTGGTCGAAAACGTGAGGATCTGCATATAACGGCGCGTCTCGCGTTTTTCCAGCGGTTGGTTCGACAACCGCGCCAGATAGGTTTTGATTGATTCATACAGGCTATCGACAACGGCTTCCTGATCGCGGATCGCCTGTACCTGACGCATGTTGTTTGACCGCAGCGCCTCCAGCGTGTCACGCATCATGTTTTGAATAATATCGGACACACGCAGCGTTTCACGCGCAACGCAGGCCAGCGCAGCGGCGGGCGTCGAAATGGCCGTAGGGTCGAGATAGCGCGGCAGACTTTCGTCTTCTTCGCGCGGACGGTCGGGCAAAATCTTCTCGGACAGGCGAGTCAATGCGCCGATAAAGGGCATAAACATCACCGCCAGCGCCAGGTTGAACGCGGTGTGGAAATTCACCAGCTGACGCGCCGGATCGGGATCAATACCGGCAATCAGCGGCTCGACTTCGCCCAAAAACGGCAGGCAGATTAAAACACCGATACTGCGGATCATCAGGTTGCCCAGTGGTACGCGGCGACCTGCCGGAATATCCCGCAGGGTCATAATGACAGGCGCAATCGCACCGCCAATATTGGCGCCCAATACCAGCGCAAAGCCCAGATGCAGCGGAATTGTGCCCACCGCAACAAAGGACATGAATATCAGGATCATGCCAAGGCTGGAGTGCACAACCCACGTCAGCAGCGCCGCAAGAATAATCGCCAGGAACAGCTGGTTTGACAGCGGCTCTACAAGCACCTTGACCGCTTCGGATTGACCGAGGGGGGCAGCGACACCTTTGATCATGCTCAGCGACATCAGCACAAGCGCGAGTCCGACCAAGCTGCGGCCGACATGCTTGTACTGGCTTTCTTCCATCACCTTGTTAATGATGTAGCCCCCGGCCAGCAGCAAGGGCAAAAGCCACCCCAGATCGCGCGACAGCAGCTGCGCGGCCAGCGTCGTGCCGACATCCGCGCCCAGCATCACGGCCAGTGCGCCCGAAATCGTCACGATATTACGCGCGGCAAATGAACTGACGATCAGACTGGCCGCGGTTGATGATTGCAAGAGCGCGGCCACGCAAACACCTACGCCAAACGCCTTGAAACGGTTACTGGTCGAATGCGAAATGACACGGCGGAGGGACGCACCGAACGCACGGTTAAGCCCCGTGCTGACCATACTGACACCCCACAAAAGCAGGCACACGCCCCCCACGATGTGCAAAAGCACTTCGCTCGCGCTCATTCCGGGGGCTGTTACTACGTCTGCCGGCGTCATCTGCCTGCGGTATCCTTTTTAAAATAAAACTTGTGCCACGCCATCCGCCATTATGGCGGACGGTGTGACACTTGTCTCTATATTCCGCGTTGATACGCTGTTCTTGTTTTTGCCGAGGACGGAAAGGATAAGGCAAAGTCCATTAATGGACGGAAGCCCAGACCTTTCTTTTTGCTGCCAGCATAATGCCTGCGAAGACGAGCATGAACAGAACAACCTTGATACCCATTTTCTTACGCTGTTCCATGTGCGGTTCGCCCGCCCATGCCAGGAATTGCGTCACGTCGCGGGACATCTGTGCAACCGTTGCGGGCGTGCCGTCCGCAAAGGTCACTGAATCATCCACCAGCGGCGGCGCCATCGCCAGCACATGGCCGGCGAAATAGGTGTTCCAGTGCATGCCATCTGGCACGACAATCGGGTTACCCTCTTTGTCATGCGACGGCGGCGTCGTATAGCCGGTCAGCAGGGCATAGATGTAATCTTCGTGACCATGGCGGGCTTTGACAACCAGCGACAGGTCGGGCGGCAGGGCGCCGCCGTTGGCTGCGCGGGCAGCTTTGTCATTCGCAAAGGGCGACTTGAAACGGTCAGCCGGACGCGCCGCACGTTCAAACATGTCGCCATCATCGTTTGGACCATCCATCACGGTGTATTCAGCCGCAATCGCTTTGATTTCGTCTTCGTTATAACCAAGACCTGCCAGGTTGCGGTACGACAGCAGTTTCATGCCGTGGCAGGCGGCGCAAACCTGTTTGTAGACCTGAAAACCGCGTTGAAGCGATGCCTTGTCATACGAACCGGTAATACCCTGATGCGGCCAGTGCTGTTTGGGCGGCGCAACGCTTTCAGCAGACCAAGCAGGTGCCGAAAACGCCACAAAAGCAGCCATAACGAGCGGGAGGGATTTTTTGTACATGATTATTTGTTCCCTTTGGATGCGCAAGCTTCGGAGATGCTGGCCGGAACCGGCAAGGTTTTTTCCTTGCGGCCCAGATAAGGCACGATCACGAGGAAATGCGCGAAGTAATAAAGCGTCGCCACCTGACCGGCGATAACCGGCCAGCCTTCGGGCAGCTGCGCGCCGGTATAACCCAGCACAAAGAACGAGATCAGCAGCACCAGCAAGCATTTTTTATAGATCGGGCGATAACGCGCCGATTTCACCGGCGAGCAGTCCAGCCACGGCAGCGCGACCAGCAGCAGGATCGACGCGAACATGGCAATCACACCCTGCAGCGCGGCGGGGATGATGACGACTTTCAGGTAAGCGGCCAGCGAAGGCTCTTCCAGTTTGGTCGTGACAATCGCAAGCAAGGTGATCAACACCAGACCGCAGAACAGCGCCGCAATGCCACCAAGGGCAAAGTTGCGTTTTTTCTTGTCGTCTTTAAAGAACGCGAAAGCCGCAGGAGCCGCCAGCACCAGGCCGCCCATAGCCAGCAGCGCCAGCACAACCGTGAAGTCGTAAACAAACGATTTCAGAATGGCGTAGAACGGCAGGAAATACCATTCCGGCACAATATGCGGCGGCGTGACCATCGAGTCATAGGCCTTGAAGTGGTCAAACTCGGTCAGCGCGAGGGGCGCAAAGAAAACCGTCGCCAGAAACACCGTCAGGAACACAACCAGCGCGAAGCCGTCTTTGGACGTGAAGTAAGGATGGAACGGCAGGGTATCTTTTTCCGATTTCGGCTCGACACCGGCGGGGTTGTTGGAACCGGTCACATGCAGCGCCCAGACGTGCACGAACACAACGCCCAGAATAACGAAGGGCAGCAGGAAGTGCAGCGCGAAGAAACGGTTCAGCGTCGGGTTATCGACCGAGAAGCCGCCCCACAGCCAGGTCACCAGACCATCGCCGATCAGCGGGAATTTAGCGAACAGAGACGTAATAACCGTCACACCCCAGCCCGACATCTGGCTCCACGGCAGGGCATAGCCCATGAACGCGGTTGCCATCATCAAAAGGAAGATCACGACACCGACGATCCACAGCAGTTCACGCGGCTTTTTGTAAGAACCAAAATAAAGCCCGCGCATGATGTGAATGTACACGGCAATAAAGAAGAACGATGCGCCGTTCATATGAATGTAGCGCAGCAACCAGCCGTAGTTAACGTCGCGCATAATACGCTCGACGCTGTTGAACGCCATGTCGACATGCGGGGTGTAGCTCATCGCCAGCACAACGCCCGATACGATCATAATCATCAGCATGGTCAGCGCCATACCGCCAAAACTCCAGAAGTAGTTGGCGTTTTTCGGCATCGGGAATACGCCGTATTCCTTGATGAGCATAGTGAAAATCGGCAGACGCTCGTCGATCCACTGGACGACGGGGTTTTCGAATTTTTCTGTATTTGCGGGACGGGACATGGCGGTCTCTTTCTTTATCTTATCCGGTGTCATTAACCGATGCGGATCAACGTGCCGGACATAAATTCATACGGCGGAACGGCAAGGTTTTTGGGTGCAGGGCCTTTGCGGATGCGTCCGGACTTATCATAGTGCGAACCGTGGCACGGGCAGAACCAGCCGTTGTAATCACCCTTGACGTCGGTGACCTTGCTACCCATCGGGATGCAACCCAGGTGCGTGCAAACGCCGATCAGGATCAGCCATTCGTCGTGGCCGGATTTCACGCGCGACTGGTCGCTTTGCGGGTCGCGCAGGTCTTGCCACGCTTCGGCGCGGACTTCCGCGATTTCTTCTGTGCTGCGGCGGTGAACGAATACCGGTTTGCCGCGCCAGACAACCGTGATGGTTTGTCCTGCCTGAATGCTGCTGACGTCGACTTCGGTCGATGCGAGGGCGAGCGTGTCTGCGGCGGGGCTCATGCTATCTACCAGCGGCCAGGCGGCTGAACCTGCGGCCACGGCGCCCATGGCGCCTGCGGTCAGGTACAGAAAGTCGCGGCGGGTTTCGCCTGCGGGGGCTGCGGCTTGCGAGTTTTTGGTCGAGTCCATTGTTATTCTTCCTTTTTTCTGGACTTACATCCTGAGTAAGGTCATGCTGAAAAAGCTTGTCGGGATGGGTATCTCTGGCTCGACGGCCGGACATGGCTGTACAAGGCGGAGAAGACAGACCCGACCCGCTTTCCGCAGATACTACCCTAATCAAAAACCAAAATAAACGACCCACGTTAAAAAATAAAAACTTTATGTATAATAAAAACATTTCGAAAACATTTATTCCTCAAGTGGATGGACGCGGACTTGATTTCATAAAAGCAGCCGCGGCCGCTTTTATGGTTATTGACCACATCAATTCGATGCTTTTGGGCAGTAGCCGTATCGACATGTTTTTGATCGGCCGCATTACTTTTCCGCTGTTCTGCTTTGCGCTGGCCATGGCGCTGTTCAAGGCGGGCGATGAAAAGGGCACAAATTACGCCATGCGCCGCTATGCGCCGCGCCTGTTTATTTTCGCATTGCTGACCGAACCCATCTCCCGCTTCAGCCGCGATATTGGCGATGTTTATAATGTGATGTTCACCCTCGCCTTCGGCGCCGTCATGGCGGGCCTCAGCCTGCGGATGAAAGACTGGCAAGTTCTGGCGCTCTGCCTGATTGCAATTGCGCTGATGTATTTCGAGCCATTATTCGAATTTTCCGCCGCAGGCGTTATGCTGCCTGCCGCGTTCTTGATGGCGCTGCGCGGACGTCCCCTCGCGCTCATCTGCCTGCCGGCGGTACTGGCCTGCATCAACTTCGGCGATTACGGCTCCTATTTCGAAGAGGTCAGCGCAGCCAAAGCCGGACTGATGATTGCCATGGCATTTTTCTGCGTTGTGCCGCCCATTTTACTAATCCGCTATGCCGCAACGATGCCGAAAACAGGCCGCTACTTGCCCAAATATTTCCTGCATATTTTCTACCCCGCCCATATGTTGGCGCTTTGGGCGATTGGACGTTATATTCTGCAGCTACCCACATAGGTTTGAGCGATGATCTTTTTGATCTACCTTGCCGTTTTTGCCCTCGTATTCTTTATCAGGTACCGCAGCATGAGCGGCGCGGGTATGAAAATAAACGTCGATAACGACGGCCGCACACATTTTGAAGAATCAAAGCCGGTCGGCAAAAAGTCTGTGCGTTATAACGTGCGCATTGGCATGCCGTCCGAACATAAACTCTATTTCAAAATTAGCCCCGAAAGCGGTCTGTCGCGCTTTTTGAAAGTAATCGGCGTTGCCGACGAATTTCAATCTGGCGACCACGACACAGACAAGCTTTTGTTTGTCAGCGACGACCCGCTCCTGTTTCAGGATATCCTACAGACCCCCCAAATTCGTGGCGCACTGCATAAACTTACCCTGCGTCACAAAAAAATTAAAATCCGTGCGTTCGGACATCGCATCTGGCTGGAGGCGCAGGACGTACCGCAAAGCTGGCTGGACGAAAACCGCCATGAAATCCTCGCCTATTTGTGGGAAATTCTAAGCGGCGCCGAAAGATCAGCCGAAATGCGCACTATGCGCGCCCCGCGCTTCAGCTACGCACAGCGCGCACTGGGCTTTATGGTCTTGCATGCAACATTGCTGACAGGCGGCATTTTTGGTTTCATCGCCTTCGCCGCAGGCGACATGCATGTTGAAAACCTGTCACGTCTTATATTCGCATCCGGCGGACTTGTTCCGCTCGCCGCCGCGATGTGGATTTTGCTAATGGTGGCGGCGCTCCGCCGGAGCATGTGGCTTGTCATGGCGCTGGGCGATTTCATCCTGATCGGCCTTGCGGGCCTTGCCCTGACCATCCCCCTCGGCGCCATCGAAGCGAACCAGCGCCTGCCGCAGGCCGCGCCATCCGTTTTGGAAAAACCGCTCGTCAGCAAGCAATGTAGCCTGCATTGCAGTAAGCGCCGCCGCAAGCGGTCATCGACCACGCGGGATTATCCTTTCTCTGCCGCCGAATGCACCCCGGCGAACCGCCAGATCAAAATCGCCCAACTGAAAGATCAGGACGCTATCTGCCGCAATAGCGCCAGCATGCGGTACAAACTCACTTTCCCCGCGTGGCGCAACGACGATAACGCGCCGTATGTACTGGATGTCGATGCCAGCCGCTTTGACACCAGCAGCCGCGGTGATGTATTCAATATCCCCGTCCATCCCGGCGCCCTCGGCTCGCCATGGATTGACGAAGACGAAATTGTGCCTGCCACACAAACACGCAGATAGACGAATATGCGCCTTGCCCTCTACCAGCCGGACATTCCCCAGAACACAGGCACCCTGATGCGGTTATGTGCCTGCATGGGCTTGCCGATGGATATTATCGAGCCATGCGGATTTATTTTGTCCGACAAAAACCTGAAGCGGGCGGGGATGGATTATCTGGGCAGTCTTGATTTAACGCGACACACCGATTGGGATGCATTTCAGGCGCGGGTGAAGCCCGCACGTACGGTGCTGCTGACCACCAAAAGCGATTCGCCGTTTCATACGTTTTCGTTCCGCGCGGATGATGTATTGCTGCTGGGCCGCGAAAGCGCGGGCGTGCCCGATGATGTGCACAACGCCTGTGACGCGCGGATTACTATCCCGATGGCGCCCGGACTGCGGTCGCTGAATGTGGCAATTGCGGGGGCGATGGCCTTGACCGAAGCGCTGCGCCAGACAGGGCAATTCCCCATCCCGCCCGCCGCTTGATTTTTACACCATAAGGCTATTTAATGCGGAGCATTCAGTCCAAGGAGCCCGCGATGCCGCAAACACAGCAAAACCCGCAAGGGGCGATCAGCCACGAAGAAGCGATGACATGGTTCACGTCGCTGCGTGACCGTATCTGCGCGGCATTTGAAAAACTGGAAGATGAATTAACAGGCACGCACGGCGACCTGCCCCCCGCACGCTTTGAGCGCAAAAGCTGGGAGCGTAAAAACGAAGACGGCAGCGCGGGCGGCGGCGGCGTGATGTCGATCATGCGCGGGCGGGTTTTTGAAAAAGTCGGCGTGAATATATCGGCCGTTGAGGGCAGTTTTTCCGAAGCGTTTCGCAAACAAATTCCCGGCGCCGACGAAAACGGCGGCAAGTTCAAGGCCTGCGGCGTTAGCCTGGTCGCGCATATGCGATCCCCCCTCGTACCGGCGGTACACATGAATACGCGCCGCATTGAAACGTCGAAAACATGGTTTGGCGGCGGGGCGGATTTGACGCCGATGTTCCCCGACGAAACGGACACCGCAGATTTTCACGCCGCATTCAAAGCCGCATGCGATGCGCATGATGATACGTACTATCCGAAATTCAAAAAATGGTGCGATGAATATTTTTTCTTGCCGCACCGGAATGAACCGCGCGGTATTGGCGGTATTTTCTTTGATTATCTGGACAGTGGCAGCAAAGCGAACGATTTCAAATTCACACGCGATGTCGGGGAAGCGTTCCTGAACATCTATCCGCAGATCGTCGCGCGCCACATGAACAAGCCCTGGACGCCGGAGATGCGCGAACACCAGTTGGTCAAACGCGGCCGGTACGCCGAGTTTAACCTGCTGCATGACCGCGGCACGCAGTTTGGATTGAAAACCGGCGGCAATACCGAAGCCATTTTGATGTCGCTACCGCCAGAGGCAAAGTGGCCGTAAGCCACAGCAATATTATTCACGCACGATTTTGCGTCCGAATTCACGGTTCATTCTTTCAAGGCAGGCCGTGCGGCCGGGAGAAAAATCCTGCCCCGCCCACCACTCGCGCATGATATCCAGCACACGGCCGACTTCAGGCCCCGCCGGAATGCCCAGTGCCAGCACATCACTGCCCTGAAGCGGGAAACGGGGCACGCGGAAGGTCGTCGCCCAGCCATAAATCTCGGCCAGATTGCCTTCGTCGTCGCTATTCGCTGCACAGAGGAGCAATAAACTGCGCAATGTATCGTTGCCCAGCTGGTGCACGGCACGGCGTACGGCTTTTTGGTCCATATGCAATGAAACCTCGACCGGTGGTTCCATCATCGATAGCATCTGGGTTGTCTGTTCACGCGACAGGCGCAAATCTTCGCTGATTTGAATCATCCCCTGCACAGTCACTTCCAGCACGCCCGCAAGGCGGCGCAGGGCAAACCCGGGGCTGTGATATTTTTCTTCCAGCGCCACCAGACGCGCAAGGCGTTTCACGTTCGTGCCTTCGGGCAGGAAATTTGTGACGACGCGATGTTCCATCATCAGTGCCCAAACATCGGCGCAGCGCGGCGCGTCCAGCAGCTTCAAGACTTCGGCGCGGATACGCTCCGCCGACAGGCGCGGAATATGATCGGCCAGTTTTTCGCAGGCGGCCAGCGCCGCGTCGTCCGCATCACCGCGCCCGAAATGGGCAAGAAAGCGGAAATAGCGCAGGATACGCAAAACATCTTCGCGGATGCGCGTTTCGGGGTCACCCACAAAAACAACGCGGCCCATGCGCAAATCTTCGATACCGCCGAAATAATCATGCACATCGCCGTCAATCGTGGCCGAGAGGGCATTGAATGTGAAATCACGCCGCGCGGCATCGGCTTTCCAGTCATCTGTAAACGCCACATCGGCATGGCGGCCATACGTCGCAACGTCGCGGCGCAGTGTTGTAATTTCAAACGGGCGGCCATCGACCACGGCCGTCACTGTACCGTGTTTCAATCCGGTCGGCACGACAGGGATTTTTTCTTCGGTCAGGCGGGCGATGACTTCTTCGGGCCGCAGCGTGGTTGCGATATCAATATCCATCACGCGGCGGTTCACCAGCGCATCGCGGACGCAGCCGCCCACAAAGCGCGCTTCGGCGCCGTCCTTCAGCAGGCATTCCATGATACGCAAGGTTTCGGGCGCAACCATCCATGCCTGTTTGCTGATTTTACCCAGGAGAATGGTCACGGCGTTTCCTCGTCGCCAATCACATCTAGAAAGTTTTTCAGCATGCCGGCCGTTGCACCCCAGATATGAAATTTTTGCCAGTCGCAGGCATAAAAACTGCGCTGCATGCCGCGGAATTCTTTACTGCTGAGGAATATTTTTCCCGGCTCGGACAGATAATCCAGTGGCACGTCGAAAATCTCGGCGACTTCGAAATCGTCCGGTTGCCACACCGGAATTTCAGGCACGAAGCCCACAACGGGGTGCACCAGAAAGCCCGTGCCGGTAATGTAATCATCCAGCTGGCCCAAAATACGCACGGCGGATTGCGGCAGGCCAATTTCTTCTTCGGCTTCACGCAGGGCCGTGGCGGCCGCATCGAAATCCTGTTCTTCCACCCGTCCGCCCGGAAAGCTGACCTGCCCCGCATGCGCCGTCAAATGTGACGTGCGCTGGGTGAATACGACCGACAAATCGTTGCCGCTGGGCAGCAGGGCGATCAGCACGGCCGCTTCGCGGTATGGCGGCTGCGGCGATACCCAATCCGGCGTCAACAAGTGATCACCCAGCACCGTGCGGGGCTGGTAATCAGCAAGCTTATGCGTAATGCGGTTGAGTTTCGTAATCATGCTTTTTTCTTTTTTATTCTTGTAACACGCTTTGATCTGGCATCAGCGCAAAAAACATGCCCGCACTGTTAACGCCGTAAAGATCGGGCTGCCCCGCATGCGGTTCGGCCAGCGCGGCCAGTTCGTAGTAGACACTGCGGTCAAGCCGCGCTTCCAGCCCCTTGCCTAAACAAATATACGGCGACAGCTGTGCCGTATCTCGCGCCGGCTTAATGACCAGCGGGTGTTCGGTGTCCAGCCGCACCCATGCGTCGATATTTGTGCGGAAGTGCAGCTCTTGTTTATTTTCGGAAAATTCGCGCCGCATTTCAACCGCCACGAAGGGCGCGTCTTCGACCTCGATGCGCCCCCGCTCCACCGGTGTTTGCAGCCAGAAATCGCCTTTTTCATCCCGCCGCAGCACGGTTGCAAAAAGCTTTATCAGATTCAAACGTGTAATTGGCGCCCCACGGTGCAGCCATGTGCCGTTTTTAAGGATTTTGATACCAAAATCCTCCTCCGGCGGGTCTATACGGCTGCGGGTTTCTGACATTTTCTTTCTGCTTTATTCATTATCGACTACTATAATAAGGGTAGGTCAATTGATATTCAAAGGAAGAACCATGTCCGTCGAACCCATGCGCACCGAAATCACCCCCGACCTTGAACAGCAGGCCGTACAGCTGAAAAGCAAGCTGGCCGCGGCGCGCGAATCTGTGCGCACGGTCATTTTCGGTCAAAACCGCGTGGTTGACCTTTGCATGACGTCCATTCTGTCCGGCGGCCACTTTTTGCTGATGGGTCTGCCCGGTCTTGGTAAAACGAAATTGGTGGATACGCTGGGCACCGTGCTCGGCCTCGACAGCCGGCGCGTACAATGTACGCCTGATCTGATGCCGGCGGATATTCTGGGTTCGGAAATCCTCGGCACCACAGCTGACGGTAACAAGGGCTTTACGTTCCTGAAAGGCCCCATTTTCTGCCAGCTGCTGATGGCGGACGAGATCAACCGCGCCAGCCCCCGTACCCAATCCGCACTGTTGCAGGCGATGCAGGAATATCAGGTATCGGTCGGCGGCACCACGTATGACCTGCCGCGCCCGTTCCACGTCATGGCCACGCAGAACCCGCTGGAACAGGAAGGCACCTATCCGCTGCCCGAAGCGCAGCTGGACCGTTTCATGCTGCAAATCAATATCGGCTACCCCGATGCAGCAGATGAACGCCGCATGATGCTGGCGACCACCGGCACCAGCGAAGACAAGGCACATGCTGTTTTCACATCCGACGAAATCATGGCCGCGCAGCGCACCGTGCGCCAATTGCCGATTGGCCAGAAAGTTGTGGATGGTATTTTGCAGCTGGTGCAATCCGGCCGCCCCGAACAGACCAAAATCGACAACGTCAAAAAATTCGTCAGCTGGGGCCCCGGCCCGCGTGCGGCGCAGTCGTTCATGCTGGCCGCGCGTTCTTATGCGCTGCTGGATGGCCGCTATACGCCGTCGCTGGATGATGTGATCGAAATCGCCCCCGCCATTCTGCGCCACCGTATGGCATTGCACTTCGCCGCACGGGCGGAGGGCAAGACCCTCGAAGACATCATCAAGGAAATGTGCGCCGGTATCAGCTAAGGCGCCTTAACCGCCGAGCGGATAATATTCCATAGGCTGGTACACCGGCCCTTCGGACCCGCTATAGCTTTCGTAGAGCACGAAGTCTTCGACAACCAGCGGCGGCAGTTTGAACAGGTTATGCGCCTGCATGAATGCGCCGATTTTATCTTCGTCAGGATGGTGGCGGAAACGCGCCAGCGTGACGTGCGGCGTGAAGCGGCTGCGGCGTTCGAACGGAATATCATAGCGGTCGAGGGCATTGTCGATACGCTGTTTCAGCAGTTTCAGCGATGCGTTTTCTTTGACGCCCAGCCACAGTACCTTCGGGTCGTCTCCTTGCGCAAAGCTGCCGGTGCCGGCGATTTCCAGCTCAAACTCAGGGCAGTCGATGCCCGCCAGCGCTTCGTCGATATCATCGATTTGCGCTTCGCTGACATCGCCGATGAATGTCAGCGTGACATGATAATTTTCAATCGACGTCCAGCGCGCGCCCGGAATACCGCCCGATAGCAAATGAATGCGTTCGGACGCATCCGGCGGAATATCAAGACCGATAAACAAACGGGGCATAATTTTATACCTTACGGGCAGGGAATGGGGTGACGGCTGTGCAATGCCTCGACATCCGCGATCAATTCGGCCGGTAGCGTGACATCAAGCGATGCCAGCGCAGTTTTGATATGATCAACCTTGGTCGCGCCGATGATATTCGCCGTCAGGAAGGGGCGCGTATTCACAAACGCATGCGACATCACGGCGATATCCATGCCATAGCGCAGCGCGACATCGATATACCCGCGTACAATATCATCGACGCCCTTGCGGTCGTAGCGCGATACGCGATTATCGACCGCGCGGCGCGAACCTGCGGGCACTTGACCATCCAGATACTTACCCGTGAGCGTCCCCGCCGCCAGCGGCGCGTAAGCAAGCAAACCGACTTTTTCCTGCATCGCCATTTCGGCCAGACCCACTTCGAAACTGCGGTTGAGAAAGCTGTACGGGTTCTGGATCGATTGGATACGGGGCAATCCGTGTGCGGCGGCCAGCGCCAGATATTGCATCACACCCCACGGGGTTTCGTTGGAAACACCGATATGGCGCACTTTACCCGCCTGCACGGCATCGCCCAGCGTTTGCAGAGTTTCAAGGATCACATCCGCTTCGCGGCCCGATACATTGAACTGGTCATAGCCGAGCTTGCCGAATGTATTCACAGGGCGTTGCGGCCAGTGGATTTGATACAGATCGATGTAGTCGGTTTGCAGACGCTTGAGGCTGCAGTCCAGCGCCTCGTTGATCTGCGCTTTGTTGAGGCGGGCATTGCCGCTGCGTATCCACGGCAGATGCCCCGCCGCACCGACAACCTTGGATGCCAGCACGATGTCTTTGCGCTTGCCGGTTTTTTGAAACCAGCTCCCGATGATTTCTTCTGTACGGCCATAGGTTTCGGCACGCGGCGGCACGGCGTATAGCTCGGCTGTGTCAAAAAAATTGACACCGGCGGCATGCGCCACATCCATCTGCTCGAACGCTTCGGCTTCGGTGTTTTGTTCGCCAAAGGTCATCGTGCCGAGGCAGATCAGGCTGACATCTATATCTGTCTGCCCCAGTTTGTTGAATTTCATGGCTGTGCTTTCTATTTTTATTTTTTCTTCTTGAGGAGTTCGACCACGGACGGATAAAGCCCGCGCGCCACAAGCTGTACGCCCTGTGCATTCGGGTGAACACCATCACGCAGATTCAGCGCGGGGTTTTGCGCAACCCCCTCCAGCAAGAACGGATAAAACACCGCGCCGTATTCTTTGGCAAGGCTTGCGTACATTTTATCGTAACCCTGCGAATAGGCCGCGCCATAGCTGATCGGCGCCCGCATACCCGCAATCAACACGGGAATGTTTTGCGCCTTGAACGTATCCAATATGCGGCGCAGATTTTTTTCGCTGGCCGCAGGGTCAATCGCCCGCAGCATGTCGTTACCGCCCAGCGCCACAATCGCATAATCAGGATTTTGGCGTTTCAGCGTCCATTCAAGACGATTAAGAGCCGTTGCCGTGGTATCACCCGACACGCCGCCCTGGATAAACGTCACGGGTACGCCCTGGGCATCGAACAAAGCCTGCAGCTGGAACGGCAGCGCTTCTTCACGTTTCAGACCATAACCGGCCGTCAGACTATCCCCGAAGGCGAGGACTTTTTTAACCGTCCCCGACGCGGATGACGCCGGCGCGGCAGGGGTTTGCTGCGCCAAAACTGGGGCAGCCAGCAGCGTCAGCAGCAGAAAAGCCGCCACGGTTTGCTTGACACCCCGCAGCACGGAATTATCTAATGAAGATACAAATGCGCCCGTGGCCCCGGATTTCTTCCGGTTATGGGGCTTTTTCCTGCAAAAGGACAACAGCATGACGGCTCCTTCCGATTCTTCTTCCGCGTCCCTGCTTCAGCTGGACCGCGTTGATTTACATATGCCCAGTGGCGCGGGCGATGTGCATATCCTGCGCGACATCACCCTCGGCCTGCCTGCCGCCAAGACCGTCAGTATCGTTGGCCCGTCGGGCAGCGGCAAGACGACCCTTCTTATGGTTCTGGGCGGGCTGGAAAAACCCAGCAGCGGCCGGATCCATGTGGCAGGTCAGGAATTGACGCACCTGAGCGAAGACGCGCTGGCCGCGTTCCGTAGAGATAATATAGGGATTATCTTTCAGAGTTTCCACCTGATACCGTCCATGACCGCCCTTGAAAACGTGGCCGTGCCGCTGGAATTCGCGGGTGCCCCCGACGCCTTTGACAAAGCAAAGGCCGCGCTTGAGGCCGTGGGCCTTGGCCACCGCCTGAGCCATTACCCCGGCCAGCTGTCGGGCGGGGAGCAACAGCGCACCGCCATCGCCCGCGCATTCGTCACATCCCCCCGCCTGATTTTGGCGGACGAGCCGACAGGCAACCTTGACCACGACACCGGCCAAAAAGTCATCGACCTAATGTTCGACATGACCCGCCGCAACGGCACCACACTGGTGCTGGTCACCCACGACAACCAGCTGGCCGACCGCTGCGATATCAAAATCAGCATACGCGATGGGCAAATACAACAAAGCCGCGGGGATGCCGCCTGATGGCCGGTTCATATTCGCTTGGCCTGAGTATCGCCTATGCACGCCGCGAATTGCGCAGCGGCGTGCGCGGTTTTTATATTTTCATTGCCTGCCTTGTGCTGGGCGTGGCCATGATTTCGGCGGTCAGCAGCGTGTCGCGCGACATGACAGACAGCCTCAAGCATGACGGGCGCTATATTCTTGGCGGCGATCTGGCCATTCGCACGCCGCATGTGCCGATCAGCGATGATATGCTGGCGTTTTTGCAAAACGATATGGGCGGGCGCACCAGCATTATCACCGAAACCCGCGCCATGGCACGCCATGAAAAAAGCGACATGGCGGCGATTGTCGAAATTAAAGCGGTCGATCAGGCATGGCCGCTGTATGGCACGGCCACGTTTTTGGACGGCAATGGCCAGCCGCTGGAAACCACATCCGGCGCCCTGTTCGCCGTAGACGACAATGGCATTGCCGGCGCCGCTGTCGAAAAAGATATCCTGACACGTCTGGATGCGCAGGTTGGCGATACCCTGCACCTTGGCCAGACGCCGTTTGTGATCCGCGCTGTGATTGGCCGCGAACCGGATAGCGTGGCGGGTACGGGTTTTGCCCTTGCGCCCCGTTTGCTGACATCGCTAAGCGCGTTTCAATCAACCGGATTAACGGGGGCGGGCAACCTGCTTGAATACCGCACGCGCATCGCCATACCCGGGCTGGACACCGAAGAGCAGCTGGAAGCCGCGAGTGAAAAAATCCGCGCGGCTTACGCCGATGATACGTACCGTATCCGCACGTTTCTGAATGCATCGCCAAGTATCGAGCGTTATATCAATCGCCTGACGCTGTTTTTGATGCTGATCGGTCTGACCACCTTGCTGGTTGGCGGCGTTGGCATTTCGAATGCTGTCAAAAGTTTTCTGGACACCCGCCTGTCGGAAATCGCGACGTTGAAATCACTGGGCGCACCGCAAAGCTTTGTGTTTCGAACGTATTTGCTGCAAATCCTGTTTCTGGCGACGATTGGTATTATGGTTGGCGTTGCGATTGGTAGCGGCGGGGCGATGATAACCGGCGCCATCCTGACGCAAAAATTCAGCCTGAGCGACCAAACAGGTATCTATCCCCTGATCTGGGCGCAGTCGGCGGCATTCGGTTTTTTGATTACGCTCTGCTTCAGCCTGTGGCCGCTGGGCCGTGCCGTGCGCACACGCCCGACAGATTTGTTCCGCGAACTGGTTGCCCCTACGCATGCGCGTCCGGCAATCTCGGTGTTGATCTGGATTGGCGTGCTGGCCATCGGCCTTGGCGCACTGGTCATCGAAACGGCGCCCATTCCGCGCTATGCGGTTTATTTCGTGTTTAGTGCCTTTGTCACCTTTGGCGTGTTCCAGCTGGCATCGTTCCTGATCCAGCACCTGCTGCGCCGCATGCGTCCGCGCAAAAGCCCCGAGATGCGCATGGCGACCACCAACCTGACACGCCCCGGCAACGCGACGACCAGTATTGTTTTATCACTCGGCCTTGGCCTGACGGTTTTGGTATCGATTGCGCAGGTCGAACATAACTTCTCCCGCTTGATCGGCGATGATCTGGCCGCGGATTTACCGTCGTTCTTCCTGCTCGACATCCAGCAAGACCAAAAAACGGAATTTGAAAAAATTCTGGCCGAAACCAAGGGCGCGAAGGACTTGATTATCAACCCGTCATACCGCGGCCGCGTTGTGACCGTGAACGGCATCCCCGCCGAAGAGGCGCTGAAAGATCCAAACGAAGAATGGGTCACCCACACCGACCGCGGTTTCACCTATACCGCAAACCAGCCCGGCCACAGCCGCATTACCGAAGGCGAATGGTGGCCCAAAGACTACAAAGGCCCGCCCGCGCTGTCGATTGCCAGCAATGTGGCCCGCGCATTCGAGATTGGCGTTGGCGATAAAATGGTCATCGAAATCATGGGCGTCGAAACCGAAGCGACCGTCGCCAACGTTCGCGAAATTTCATGGGCCAGCTTTGCCATGAATTTCGCCATGACCTTCGCGCCCGGCGCCATTGATGATATCCCCGCGCCATTCATTGCGACCGTTATCGTCGACCCTGCCGCCGAGACCGCGCTTCAGGCACGTCTAGCCAAGGAACTGCCAAACGTGACCAGCGTACGGATCCGCGATGCGCTTGAACTGGCGCAGGGTTTTCTGCGCGCGGTGGCCGATGCGGTGCGTATCAGCGCGGCATTGACACTGGTTGCAGGTACGCTGGTGCTGGCAGGCGGCATTGCCGCGGCACGCAGGCGCCATGTGTATGACGCGGTTGTGCTCAAAGTCCTCGGCGCGACGCGCGGGCGGATCATGCGCACGTTCTTGCTGGAATACGCCCTGCTAGGCCTGATAACCGTCAGCATTGCGGCGGCGCTGGGCAGTCTGGGCGGCTGGGCGGCGATGACGTTTATCCTGAACATGCCGTTCAGTCTGAGTATCTCGTCGATATTATGGGTAGCTGGTTTGTGTCTGGGTATTACGGTTTTGGCAGGAATGTCCGGCACTTGGCGGGCGCTTGGCCAGAAACCAGCGCCCTATCTGCGTAATCCTTGAAATAGCGCAGATAATTCATATATTTAGTGAACAAAATCGCAAAATCGTCCGAAAGGGTGATCTTTGCGGTATAATAGAGCGTATAAGCTTTGTACGGGCAGCAGCCCGTAAACGGCTTTTTTGAATTTATGAGAGGAAAACATATGTCCTACGACCCCTACCGTCCGCAGGCGACCGTCGCCGCTACCGGCACCGACGTCGACGCCGGCCTTCAGGGCTTTATGCGTAGCGTTTATAACACTATGGGCCTTGGCCTCGGTGTGACCGGCATTACCGCTTTCGGTTTTGCGCAAATGATGATCAATAACGAGCAGCTGCGTCAGGTTGTGATGGGCTCGATCTTTGGTATCGTCCTTGCGCTGGCACCGCTCGCCTTTATCTTCCTCGGCTTCACCGGCAAGCGTGTACAGCGCATGTCGGCCGCATCCCTGCGCACCCTTTTCTTTGTGTTCGCGGGTGTCATGGGTTTGTCGATGGCATCGATCTTCCTGATCTATTCGGCCGAGAGCATCGCACGCGTATTCTTTATCTCTGCTGGTATGTTCGCCGCAACCAGCCTTTACGGCTACACTACCAAACGTGACCTGTCGGGCATGGGCAGCTTCATGGTGATGGGTATGATCGGCCTGATCATTGCCGGTCTGGTCAACCTTTTCCTGCAATCCAGCATGCTGCACTTCGTAACCTCCGTCATCGGCGTGATCGTGTTTACGGGTATGGCCGCATGGGACACCCAGCGCCTGAAAGAAACCTATGCCTACGGCGCGCATCTGGCTGAAGCCAATGCGAAACTGGCCGTCATGGGGGCCCTGAACATGTACATGAACTTTGTGCTGCTGTTCCAACATCTGCTGTCGCTGCTGGGCAACCGAGAATAAGATTGCTTCCCTAAAGCACAAAAACCCCGCCCGTCACACGGCGGGGTTTTTGTTGGGCGTTCAAATTAAAAACTGAAAATTTATGTTGCGCTGCGGGGGTTTAGCGTTCATTAACCCCCATGTGAGATACTGTAACTGCGGTCGTCCGGCCGCAAGTCAGAGAATGATAGGCGAATCGATACCCATGGCACTCAATCCCAACGTACCTTACGAGGTTTTTGAAGGCGGACAATACGTCGGCCTTTGCGCAAGCCCTGCGGGCGAAGGCACCCCCGCCCTGATCCGCAAAAGCGATTACAAAGCTTTCGAAGAAAAATTCAGCAAGCTGCGCCACGACACCCGCGAAATTCTGGGCAAGCTGTCATTTGCCGTCGTCAGCCCCAAGGCCGGCCTACGCTTCCCGACCGACCCGCTATTTGGCCTCAGCACCGCACGCCGCGAAATGGTGATTGCCGATTTGAAAAAACAAAATGTGGGCTGGTTTAACGAAGCCGATAAAACATTCGGCCTGGATGCCGACGCCAAGGCGATTGTGCGTGACCTGCAAAACGCCAAAAAAGGTTTTCACACGGCTGTTTATAACGTCATGGGCAAACCTGTGATGGGTGATCAATTCGATATGGCGGGCAACCTTGCGCGGCATACAGCCAAGGCGCATGGGGTACCCCCGCTGCGCAAAGATGCGCTGCTGGCGCGTCCGCAAGGCCTGCGCGAAGACATCATTGTATCCCAGCAAACACGCCCGCTGATGCCGCCGCGCGGAATCCCCATGGCGGCCATGCGAACCACGTAATGACAGGTGATATAAAATCGCGCGCTGAACAGCTTGCTGCGCTAGACCCAGCCGGATGGCAAGATACCGCCCGCTCAAGCGCCCCGCAAATCGCCGCCGCAGGCCGGTGGCCCGCGTGGATCGATATTGAATCATCTCTCGTCAAACGCATCCCGACGCAAGATCAGACCGCCAGCGGCTTTGATGCGGGCATCGCCTGCGCCCTTGGCCTGATGCCGCAGCACGCCGAAAAGCTGGTCGCAACACTGCATGCCGCCTATACCCCCGATGCCGTTGCCGAAATACGCAGCAGCATCGAACACCGAAACGGCGCATGGCACATCAAAGACGTGCAAAGCCCCACATGCTGGTGGCTGGCCGCGTGCAGCTTGTGCCTCGATGGCAATGACGTTGATACAAAAACATTTGCGCAGCAAATCACTGACTTCGCCGCACTGGCCACAAACGAGGTCGCCCGCAAATCAGCGGCCGAAAAAACGCTCACCGACATGTGCCGCCATTTCGACGCCACGCAGCGCGGCTATGCCTTTGGCGAGCGCGATGGCTGCATGCAAGGCGCTTATATCACCGGCCACGACATTGCGGTGATGCACGCCCAGCATCACGACGTTTATTTCATCGGTACGTTCCATCCGTCATTGGGCCTTGAAGATTTCAAATGGGGCAGCGCAGTGGACGACAAAGGCCGCGCGAAAAGCGGCCCCGTGCACGGCAGCCGCCAATTCGTGAAATGCGCCGACGAATCCGAACTGGCCGCCGCCGTCGCGCAGGCACAAAAGCATCTGGGCATCCACGATGCCGCACCGCGCGCGGCTAAAACCGTCCACTTCAGACCATAAAGACACTTAAAATCAACATATTAGCCCCATCCGCGGCCTGCATTTTCACGCGAAATAGGTATTGAAAGCCCGCAGGGTTTCTGGTTATATACCCACACTTCACGGCAGGCTCCGCGCCTGCCCCGGCCACGCCGGGCATTGTGAGGGCCCGTAGCTCAGCTGGGAGAGCGCCTGCATGGCATGCAGGAGGTCGTCGGTTCGATCCCGATCGGGTCCACCACTTATTTTTCTCTTTAATATCAATTGCTTAGCTGTGTTTTCGATGCCGCGCAATTGCCGCATTTCCGGGCCTTTTCGCACTCCTTAAAAACACGTTGCAGTCGTCAGCTGCTGTTACAGTAAGAAAGAGGGGCATTCAGGCCTTCTCATCTGTGATGGGCATTTCGGCCATACCTCAATGTGAGCTGGTTTTAAGAGAGCAATTTTTTGCACATGCAAAAAACCTGTAAATCAAGGCTACTACATGATTTAAAATTTTCGCTCGCTTTGCGCTTAGATCAGCGGCTTCGGGAAGACCAGACGCTGATCGTGCTTCAATGACAGATCAGCCTCACGCTATAGCTTCTGAGGGCTTTTAAGCACCCTTAGGATACGACGGCTATAGCCTTTAGCCGCGAGGCTCCGACATACGGCATTACCTCCCCCGGCCATAAGACGCATTCAGGGAACATCCGTCCGATCGTAGCAAGAATTCTAAAGCCCTTAACCTCAAGAAACTCGGCGAGATAAATATGCAAGCACAGCGTACACTTAAATTAGAAGCTGTAAAAGTCTCCCAACCTCTCGGGGAGTTTTTTACCACATCGATTAAGGCAAAAGATCTATTCTTTGCGGAGTTACCGATAATGATATTGTCTTTATCGTTGCCCGTTCCGTCAATGACGCCGGATCCGGTCAGTATCAAATGCTCGAAATGCTCACCGAGCGTCCAGGCTATACTTGACTGTACGGTATCAATTCCCTCATCGGCATTTTCAATGACAATATCACCTGCATTGTCGACAACGTAGTAGTCATTACCAAGCCCGCCAATAAGCGTATCCGCCCCGGCCATACCGTTCAGGGTGTTGTGACCCGCGTTCCCGATCAACGTGTTGGCAAGGGCATTTCCTGTGCCTACAATATCTTCACTGCCCGTCAAAGTCAGATTCTCGACGTTGGTGGAGAGCGTAAAGCTGACACTCGCAAACACATGGTCAATACCGGCCGCAGAAGCTTCTGTAACAGTATCCCCGATGTTATCAACGATATAAGTATCGTCTCCGAGGCCACCCGCCATGACATCAGCACCCGTGCCGCCATCCAGCGTATTATTCCCCGCATTGCCGGTCAGGCTGTTGTTGAAAGCATTACCAGACGCGTTGATATTTGCGGTTCCCGTCAGGATCAGGTGCTCTACATGTTCAGGCAGTGCATAGGTCACGCTGGACTGAACGGTATCCGTACCTTCGGCTTCGTTCTCGATAACCAGATCACCAGCATCATCGACAACGTAGATGTCGTTGCCTGCGCCGCCAATCATCGTATCTGCCCCAGCCATGCCGTTCAGTGTATTCGCGCCCGTATTACCTGTCAGAACGTTATCAGCCGCATTGCCTGTGGCATTTATAGCGGATGTTCCGGACAGGATAAGGTTCTCGAGATGATCTGCTAGCGTCCAGGTCACAGCCGAAATGACAGTGTCGTTCCCTTCTCCGACATATTCGATCACAACGTCCGTCGCGGTATTAACGACAAAAGTATCGTCGCCAAGGCCACCGATCATCGTATCTGCAGCGCTGCCGCCATCAATATAATCGTTGCCCGCGCCGCCATCCAGAATGTTGTTTCCGCTATTGCCAATCAGAGAGTTATCACCATCATTCCCCGTGCCGTTGCGGTTGCTGCTGCCTGTAAAAATCAGGTTTTCGACATTTGCAGAGAGGACGTAGCTCAGACTTGTCTGCACTGTATCAACACCTTCACCGGCATATTCGATAATGACATCATCGATATTATCGACGATGTAATAATCGTTGCCCGTACCGCCGATCATGGTATCCGCGCCTGTACCGCCATTCAGCGTGTCGTTGCCGCCAGCGCCAGAGAGGATGTTCACGCCGGAATTTCCGGTAATTGTATTATCACCATCATTGCCGGTGATATTGATGTTGCCTGTGCCCGTCAACGTGATGATTTCGACATTTGTACCAACGGTATAGTTGGCCGCCGAAGACTGGACGGTGTCCGTGCCTTCATCGGCAGCTTCGATAATGACATCCCCCTCGTCATCGACGATATAGACATCATTGCCAAGCCCGCCGATCATGGTATCTGCGCCCGCGCCACCATTCAGAGTGTTGTTACCACTGTTACCGGTCAATACGTTGTTGAGTGCATTGCCGATACCAATAATATTTCCTGTACCTGTCAGTGTCAGGTTTTCAAGATTGTTACCGAGCGTATATGTGGACAAGGCAGAAAGAACCGTATCTGTACCTTCATCCGCATTTTCTACGATCACATCGGTCGATACACTGACAACAAAAGTATCGTCACCCGTCCCGCCGATCATCGTATCCACGCCTGCACCGCCATCAATATAGTCGTTGCCTGCGCCGCCGTTCAGGATGTTGACGCCCGTATTGCCAATAATTGTATTATCGAGGCCATTACCAGAGCCGCTCAAAGTAGAGGAGCCTGTAAGCGTCAAGTTTTCAATATGTTCAGCCAAGGTATAGCTAACACTGGATTGAACTGTATCAATGCCTTCAGCGGCATATTCAATCACAACATCAGCGATATTATCGACGACATAGTAATCGTCGCCAAGGCCGCCAATCAGGGTATCGGCGCCCGCCATACCATTGAGCGTATCGTTCCCTATCAAGCCATATAGGGTATTTGCCGAAGCGTTGCCAGTAATCGTGTTATCATCATCATTGCCGGACCCTATCAGCGCCGTGCCCGTCAATGTAAGATTTTCCAGGTGGCTGCCAAGAACATAAGCATTTAATGCTGTTTGAACGGTATCGCGGCCTTCGCTCGCAAGCTCAACTATAACATCATCGAATTCATCTACGACATATGTATCGTCACCAAGGCCGCCAATAAGCGTATCAATGCCCGCGCCACCATCAAGCGTGTTATTTGCGCTGTTGCCAATAATCGTATTGGCTATGGCGTTACCCGTGCCGGTGACAGACCCCTCGAGCAAGTGTAGTATCTCGACGTTCGCGCCAATAGTATAACTCGCCGCGGTAGAGAAAACCGTATCTATACCTTCCCCTGCATTCTCGACGATAAGATCACCGACCGCATTGACCATATAGGTGTCATCGCCAAGTCCGCCAATCAGCGTGTCATTACCCAGACCGCCATCAAGCGTATCGTTACCATCGAGGCCAGAAAGAATATTGGCGCCACTGCCGCCGATTAAGACGTTATCAAGCGCGTTACCCGTACCGCTCAGGGCGCTTGTACCGGTAATAACAAGATTTTCTATGTTATCGCCGAGCGTATAAGCGACAGCAGAGCGAACCGTATCGATGCCTTCATCCGCATTCTCGATAACCACATCCGTCGCCACGTTGACGACAAAAGTATCATCGCCCGTACCGCCAAACATGGTATCCGCACCTGAACCACCATCAAGCCAGTCATTACCCGCACCGCCATAAAGCGTATTCGCGCCGGAATTGCCGGTCAGGGTGTTATCAAGTGCATTACCCGTGCCGACCAATGCGGCGGAGCCAGTGAACGTAAGGTTTTCGACGTTATCCGAAAGCGTATAGGAGACGCTGGCCGTGGCGCTATCAATGCCCTCACCCTCGAGTTCAACGATCACATCACCAACGTTATCCACGGTATATGTATCGTTACCTTTACCGCCGATCATGGTATCGGCACCCGTGCCGCCGTTCAGCGTGTTATTCCCGTTATTGCCGGTAAGTACGTTGTCGAGCGCATTGCCGATGCCGATAATATGCCCCGTACCGGTCAGGATCAGATTTTCAAGGTTCGTACCAAGCGTATAGGTGCTCAGAGACGATCTGACGGTATCGATACCTTCAGCCGCATTTTCGACGATGGTGACGCCTGTATTATCGATGATATAGGTATCATCACCAATACCGCCCACAAGACGGTCGCTGCCGCCTTTGCCATCGAGAACATCGTTACCCGCGCCGCCCGTCAAAGTATTAACGGCAGTGTTGCCAAGCAGGATATTATCGAGCGCGTTACCCGTGCCGCTGATTGCGGCGCTGCCGGACAGCGTCAGGTTTTCTACATGGTCGGAAAGAATATAGCCGTTGAGTGCGGTGATAACTGTGTCGCGACCTTCATCAGAACTCTCGACCACCACATCGCCTACGTTATCGACGTAGTACGTATCATCGCCCGTACCGCCACTCATGGCGTCCGCACTGGCACCACCGTCTAGACGGTCGTTCCCCGCATCACCGAACAGAGTATCTACACCGTTACCGCCATAGACCGTGTCATTGCCCGTACCACCATGCAACTCGTCGTTACCTTCGTAACCCCAAATCCGGTCATTTCCTGCGCCGCCGAATATCGTATCGGCGTTTCCAGCAGGGGCGTCCGCCCCGTACAGTGTGTCGTTGTAATCTGTACCCGTAATGACCCAGTTGCCATAGGCTGCGAGATTGAGTATCGAGCCGTCGGCGAACTCTATGGTTTCAATTGCACCATTGGTTGTGAACTGGTTCTGGACAAGAATACTACCGCTTTGTGTCCCCGTGTCGATAGAGATCATCAGGTCGTCATTACCCACCCGTGCCAGCGTCAGGTGCGCAGCACTGATACCCGCACCGAGGAGAATTTTATCGACGCCACTGCTGTCGATGAACGTATCCCAATCGTCTCCTAAGTTATAAATATATACATCATCACCGCTACCGCCCTGCACCAGATCGCTGCCCGTGCCACCGGTCAGGATATCGTTCCCACTGGCACCTTCCAGCGTATCATCGCCGCCCGCGCCATCGAGCACGTCATGGCCGGTGCTTCCGCGCAGGTAATCCGCCCCTTCACCGCCCGTGATAGTATCGTCACCGTTGGTGCCGTTCAGAGTCGTCACAGGCTCCATCGCCGTCAGACCGGAAACGATGCCCGAAAGGTTCAGTGTGACATCGCTATCTACTATTGCAGTTTGCAGGGCATAGAGGCTACCACTGTCGAGGTTGGCGGTGCCCAACGTAAACTCGATCATCCGCACCACATCAGACCAGAACGTCTCGCGCTCTGCGGTGGAAGACAGTGCGGAGGCGAGAGTTTCGAGATCATCCAGCACATCGGCATTCAGCCCCGTAATGCCGTCAATACTGTCTGTGGCGATGTTGTAGTAGAAATCACCTGTAAACACCTCGCCCGCAGCGGTCTGGGCGAGCAGAACGGCATAAAAGTGGTCAAAAGCAAGTTTGAAAGATTCTTTTACCCCGCCCCCACCATTCGGCCCGATAGGGTTGGAAGACCAACCCCGCTGCAAATACGGCTGACCGGTCATCTTCTCTAGAAACCCGATCTCCCGCGCATCCGCATATCGGCCTCGGCTCTCCGGGTCGACACTATCAACTGCTGCCCATCTAAAAAGTAGTGCACGGATCCCGTCTTTAACATCAACTGGGCCGGTGAAGATTTGTTCGAGCGGGGTTTCGTGCAAGGCTATAACGAGCGAAATTAGACTTTCTTCGTTTTCGAGAGTGTTATCGCCAGACATAGCGACATGAAGGTCGAGAAGGTGACCATAGCCTCGCATATCCACAGGCAAACTTAACGCTAAAGGGTCGAGAACGATATCTCCGATATACTTCGTATTTGCACTATCGTACTCAAACCACACATCTTGAATGAGGTAGCTTTGCTCGCCAGCTCCCTCATTAACCGTGAAGAAAGCCGTATGCGTTACATCATGAGCTTGATTTGTTTCTGACACTTCACTGGCGAGCACATCAATACTGGTTATGTTGTAATAATCTAGGCTTCTGACCTCATCTACGTGCGAATATCCATCGCCATCTGTATCCTGCCATATCCGTAGTTGAGACCAGGCCGTATCATCTAACGTAATTTTCCCATCACCGTTTGAATCGAGCGCACGAAGGGCATTAAACCCATTCCCTGTTGCCGCTCCAAACAGTTCCGTGTGGTCGTTGACAATACCATCAAGGTTAACATCATAAACTAGTAAGCCATCTTGCGGCTTTACCCAGCCAATACGTTCGGCAAAACCATCCTCGTCTATATCCCAGTATGCCGAACTGTTCTCGAAACTGATCAAATCTATCGTTCCGGACTTGTCAATATCCAGAACCAACGGGCTATCTTTCAAAAGCGTTTCCTTGAACCACAAGATGGCATCCTGTATAGCCTCTTGGATTACATTGATCGGGGGGACAGGAGGAAACTTCTGAATGGGATGCGGCCCATTCGGGTCCAACAAAATTGAGCCATAGTAAGCGCTATATGAGCCATTTAATAAACCATCAGAAGGAGACTCTCCGAATGTCCCCATAATCTGGTTTGTTATCCTTGCTGCCTCCTCTTCCATTTCTGCATTGCTTAACGTGCTTCCATTAGCATACTGCCATGCGTGAACAATTTCATGTGCCAGAGCCCGCTCAAGAGAAAAGATCGCTGTCGCTCCGGTAGCGTAATTAGTTTTGTACAAAACCTCTTGAAAAAACTGTTCGGACATTACGATCGAAACAGTTTTGGATGAACGCCCGTCGGGCTTGAGGTGTCGGCAGCACGAGCATAGATATCTGGACGCTGGAATTGATTCCCCCCCTGTACAGGGCTTTTTGTTCCATCGTATGCATTTATATATAGATGAAATCCCTTATTTTCAATATCCTGCATAATAGAGCGGAATTTTGCCGATTGATTTGTCAAATTATTTACAGCTTGTAACATATCGGCCGCTGAAATATTCTGCGCACCAACAATTGTACCCTGCCCATTCACGAGCTGAGAGCCTGACCAGTAGAATACGTTATTTTTCTTGATCATCTAAATATTGCCCTCACCCGTTACCAAGAACTATTGATAGATGTCGCCACATCAGAAACCAGCCTCACATAAGCGGCCTCTGCGGCCCCTGTTAGGGGTTCTTCGAAATTCTCTGTATATACTTTTGGAAAAAAATTGGCGGTACTGTAGCTGTACATACTTGATGCGTTTCGGACAGCGGAAACGTCAGGCATCAAGCGGAATATTTCCGCATGAACCGCGCCTATGTAAAGATTATCTTGCCCTGCAAGCAGGTCATTTGTGCCTTTCAGTTGCAGTATGACGACGGAGGCATCATCTAGCCTGAAGGGATTAAACGAAGGATTTTGGCTGCGCATTTCAGAGTAAGTAAAAATCTCTAAGCGCTCGGTAATTTTCTTATCTAGCTTAGATTTCAGCGCTTCCTTCGCTACAGCCTCAAAGTCTACGGTCTTGGGCTTAATTTTTCCCAACTCGTAAAGCCTTCTTGATTTATCAAAGAAATCCTGCCTCGCAGTAATTGGCGCCCACACCACGATTATCTTGGTATTTGAGAAAAAAGCATCCCGAACATTTGTACCACTAGGCGTGGATAAAAAGGCCTGAATAACTGCCTTGTTTTCTTGGCTGAAAAATGGAGAGAGACGCGCTTGCGCGGCGGCTCCGCCTACCGTCAAAACAAAGAGCAAGCTCCAATAAAGCAGTTTCTTTGACATACGCTACCCCCTAAAATCGTTGTTTCACCCAATAGTCTAGAGGCGCCTAAGCGTCCTAACACTGAATTACATTATTACTTACCGGTCATCTCAAAAACATGGATCATACGAGAGAATTTTACGTTCTGCAGATAAGCACTGAAGATTTTCTTTAAAAAATCAATCAAGAGAGTGAGACATTTTTTTGCACTTCGCAACAAAAAAAGCAGATAGAAACATGCTGCATACAAGACATAGACTTACGCTTTCACGGTTGCCCGCGCCACCGAATGTCATATCGGCGTTTCCGGCGAAGACATCCGCGCCGTGGAGGATGTCGCCCCCTCCCGTGATGCCCCAGTTGACGTAGGCCGCACAGAATCACGGGGCGTTTTTAATTCTTTCCTGCTCGACGAATTTTTCTACCACTCGTTTCTTAAGCCAAATGTTCATTTCAGCAGATCCATCGAGTGGGCCTTCATAGCCAAGTTGCTGCGCCAACCGTTTAAAGGGGCTCTTTATTGCGATACTATCTAGCTACGGCAAATGCTTCACTACATGTGAAGGGCGCAAAATCAAATTAGAAAAGTCACTTATAGACAAAGATTTTACAAATGCACACGACACGCTAATGCATTTGCGGAACAACTTTGCGGCTCATAGCGGTATAGAAAACTATGAAGCCGTGCAGATCGCACTTGTTTTACCACCAAAAAAGAAAAGCGGTATGCCTTTTTGGCTGCATAGAGAACTCTTTCAAGCCGACATGCTAGTAGATCCGACTGGCGATATTGAGGCACTTGTTAAACACGTTCAACACAAAGTTAATAATAAGATTGATCAGCTGCAAAACAAAATCCTACTAGAGGAAATCTTACCCAAAGGAGGTGACTATTGGTATAGAAAGGCAAAAGTTAAGTAGTTATAAGTTGCTATACAGTATTCATAGATTTTTATAACTGAGACTTACAGAGAGCGTCAAATCACGAAGCAAAATTAACAGCACTCTTCAGCTTGGCTTCAGGCAGCGGGGGGATGATGGGGGGATTGTAATGACCACGATCATCAAACCCGGTGAAAAATGATGTATTTTCTGCGAACGGCATGGGCCGAACTGCGAACGCACTACCCTTTTTATACGTTGACCGCACTTTGTGCGCCGTTGCTCTATCTGTTTTTGCTTTGGTCGGAGGGCTAGGGTAAGATTGGACAGAACACGGCCCAAGAGATCATAAATAAATGCGCGTACTGCTTGTAGAAGATGAAGATTTGCTGGGCGAAGCGACGCAGCGGGCGCTGCAGACGGTCTATGCCGCGGACTGGGTTATTTCCGCCGAAGACGCGCAAGAAGCCATGGCCACGCACAGCTATGATTTATTGGTGCTCGACATCAACCTGCCCGGCATATCGGGGCTGGATTTTCTGGGTAAGCTTCGCAGCAGAAACAATGAAATTCCGTGTCTGTTTTTAACTGCGCGGGATGCAACGTATCACCGCGTGGAGGGCTTGAACGCGGGCGCAGATGATTATCTTGTCAAACCGTTTGATATTGACGAACTACTGGCCCGCTGCGCGGCGTTGCTGCGCCGTGCGCATGGACGCGCCAAGCCCGTGATTGAACATCACGGCATTATCTATGATCCTATCGCCCATAAAGTCAGCCAAGGCGGCCGCGCCATCGCGCTTTCCGCGCGCGAGCTGGCGGTGCTGTCATATTTGCTCAATAATATCGGAAATATAGTTAGCAAGCAGCAAATCGAACAACATATTTACGATTGGAGCAATGACGACATCGGCAGCAATACCATCGAAGTATATATTTCTTCGCTGCGCCGCAAGCTGGGCAAGGATATTGTCAAAACCATCCGCAACATCGGGTATGTCATCGAAAAATGATTACGAATTCACTGCGTCTTGATATTCTGCGCGCCATGATCTTGCCCCTTGCGGTGGCAGGGTTGCTGACGCTGACAGCTGCGCTGGCGGCTATCTATCATGAAGTTGCGGAAGTTTATGACTCGACACTGGCGCAGTATACGCGTTTGATTGCGGAGAAAACCGACGACGATCTAACAGCAACGCCAAACGCGATTTTTGACGATTTTCCTTCGTATAAATACGAGCGCAAAATTACATATCGTATTATCACGGATGACGGGCGGCAAATTACAAGCTCGCAAGAGGCGCCGAAGCCGCCCGCCGATTTACCAGCGGGCTTTAGCGACCACACGGTGGGGGGCAAACCCTGGCGTTTTTTATCTGTGTATGACAGTGAAAACAAACGCTCGATTATTATGGCCGAGCGCTACGCCATCCGGCACGAGCTGGCTTTTCAGTTAATCTTGAGCATTTTTATTCCTGCGGTTCTTTTTGCATTGATTGCAGTCTCTATCATCTGGCGCGCCACCACAAAAGGGCTTTCCCGGCTTACGATTCTTTCCGAACAGGTTGACCGCCGCGCCATCGACGACCTATCCGCCATTCACGGCAATATCCCCGTTGAAATTGCCGGCCTGCTGGATGCGCTGAACAGGTTGCTGGCACGCCTATCGGACAGTTTTGCCCGTGAACGCGAATTTACCGACAACGCCGCGCATGAACTGCGCACACCGCTGGCGACCATAAAAATACAGGCGCAGGTGATGGCACGCACCCAAGAGCTTTCGCCAGAATTACGCCAACAGCTGGATCTTCTTTTGCAAGGCATCGATCGTGCAACAGCGCTTACGGCGAGTCTTTTGGCGTTTGCACGCCTGCAAAACGAGTCGGGCAAAATGGAAAGCCTTGATTTTGCGGAGGTCTTGCGCAAAGAAGCCGGAGAGCTTGAAGCAGAAGCACAAACCAGAGAAGTATCTTTGAATATCCGCATCAGCGGAGATACCTATAGCAACGCCAGTGCAGACGGCATTTCGGTACTGATACGGAACATTGTGCAGAACGCTATCAAATTTTCACCACAAACCGGCCGCGTTGACATCGAGCTGACGGGCGATGCGGGGAAAATTATACTGGCAGTGAAAGACAGCGGCCGCGGCATCGCCCCGGCGCACAGAGGCAAGGTATTCGAGCGGTTTTACCGCATCGAAAAATCCCGCGTTTCAGGCACGGGCCTAGGCCTTGCAATGGCGAAATGGGTTGCCGATATCCATGGCGGACGCATCGATATCAGCGATAACCATCCCCAAGGCACTGTTTTCACGGCAAGTTTTCCCAAGCGCTGATTTTTTTGCTTTTTCCGTGCGGGCTTCAGGTCGCCTTCAGCTTGACGTGAGAGACTGTAAACATGAAAGGCTCCAAGGTACGCCGCCCCTGCTGGCGCGGGCCCTTTGGGGGAAAGATCATGTTTGCTTTGCAATTCAGCAATAACCCGCAAAACGCGCAGCTTTTGTTCGACGCGGCGCGTATCCGCCACCTGACGTCACTGACCCCTTCTGTAATCGATATTACCCGCTGTTTTATGCCCGAGCGCCTGCGCGTGGAAACATTTATCCGCGATATTTATCATGCCCATTATGCCGCCGACATCACCGTCACCTATCCAGCCCTGATGAGTGTGCGTAACGCGGATGGTGAAATTTTGGCCGCCGTTGGCTTTAGACTGGCAAGCGAGGCGCCTTTGTTCCTTGAACAGTACACACGCCAGCCTATCGAACAGGTTCTAAAACCGCTTTACCGCAATCACATTGCACGGCACGAGATTGTCGAGATTGGCAATCTGGCTTCAGCTGGTAAAGGCGCCTCTATTTTTCTGTTTGGCGCGATTGCGTCTTATCTGCTCAGCCACGGTATACGCTATGCCACAGTGACGGGCACCGAACAGCTGCGCAAACGCTTTCGCCTGCTGGGTCTTGAGCCGCATACCATTTGCGATGCTGACCGCGGATTGCTGGAGACAGCAGAAAACAATTGGGGCAGCTATTACGCAACTCAGCCAAAAGTTCTCGCAGGGTCTCTGGATGCCAGCATGCAGCAGCTTAACCGGCAGCTGGGCGCGCTTTATCAGGAAAACGGCGTGACATTACTGCCGCGCCTGCATCACAAAACGGAGAAGCCGTCATGAAGATAATACACCTTCTGGATCAGGCCGTGCACCGTTACCACGATAAAATCGCCCTGAGCAGCGGCACGCAGCAGATGACGTATGGGCAAATGTACGATGCCGTCCAGCAATATGCGCAGCACTTGCGTCAGGCGGGATGCACACGGCTGGCTATCGCCGGCGATAACAGTATTGATTGGGTTCTTTGGGATCTTGCCGCACTGTATCTTGATATCCCCTGCGTACCGCTGCCGCCATTTTTTAGCGATGCGCAATATCATCACGCGATTGAAACTGCAGGTGTCAGCCACGTAGCAGATAGCGCCCACTTGACGCCTGTGCCTTGTGACATGCAGCCGCCGATTCCCGGGGGCAGCGTCAAAATCACATTCACATCCGGATCAACCGGCACGCCCAAAGGCGTTTGCCTGTCCGAAGAGGGCCTGACATCTGTTGTCGTGAGTATTGCCGGACGTCTGGGCCCCGATATTGCAGGTTGCCACCTTTGCCTTCTGCCCCTTGCAATCTTGCTTGAAAATATCGCAGGCGTTTACACGGCACTGGCGATGGGTGCGTCCGTTATTTTGCCGGATGCTACGGCACGGGGTATGGCGGACGCTTTTGCGCCGGATTTTGTGCAAATGCTTGGCTGCATACAAAAGCATAAGGCGACCAGTATTATACTGGTACCAGAACTGCTGCGCGGATTGCTGGCTGCCGTCAGCAAAACGGGACAATGCCCGCAAAGCCTGACTTTCGCTGCAGTCGGCGGCGCACGCGTGGCACCCGCCCTGCTGTATCAGGCGGCGGAATTGGGTATACCGGTTTACGAAGGTTACGGTTTGAGCGAATGCGGATCCGTTGTCAGCCTGAACACCCCCGCTGACCATCTGGCGGGCAGCGCGGGGCACCTACTGCCACACATTGACGCCCACACTAAAGATGGCGAGCTGGTGGTGAAAAATACTGGTTTTCTCGGCTATCTGGGCAGCGCATCCACCCCGCCCGCGCATATCAAGACCGGCGACATCGCGCGGATCGAACAGGGCGGCCGTCTTTACCTTGAGGGGCGTAAAAAGAACCTGATCATCACAGGCTTTGGCCGAAATATTTCGCCGGAATGGATCGAAAGCCTTTTGCTGGCGCAGCCCGAAATTGCACAGGCGATCGTTTATGGTGACGGACAGCCGCAGCTCAGCGCCCTTGTTGTGCCCATTTATGCAGATGCCAACATTGATGCGGCGATCGCACGTTGTCATGCGCAACTGCCGCCTTATGCCCATATCGGCAGTGTGACGCGCGTGCCGCCTTTTACCACCCTTAACGGACTGCTGACCGGCAACGGCCGCCCGCGACGCGAAAAAATCCTTGCCGCTTATACACAGGAGAGAGCCATGAATTTCTACGAAAAACTGCAAAAAGAAACAATCGCTGCGCGTCAGGCGCTCTATAGCGTGCCCCAGCTGTCCAGCGGTCTTAAAGGTGAAATCAACCGCGAGACCTATATCGCCTATCTTACCGAAGCGTTCCATCACGTGCGTCATACCGTACGTTTTATGATGGCAATGGGCGTCAACCTGCCCGAAAGCAAAAAATTTCTGCACGATGCAATTGCAGAATATATCGAAGAAGAAAAAGGCCACGAAGAGTGGATCCTGAATGATATCGCAGCGGCAGGTGGCGACATGGAAGCGGCGCGCGAATCTACGCCCAACCTCGAAACGCAGGTACTGGTCGCTTATAATTACGATTATATCGCACGTAAAAATCCGGTTGGTTTTCTTGGCATGGTTTTTATGCTGGAAAGCACATCCACACAAATCGCCAATCAGGGCGCCGACGCCATCATGAAAGGACTGGGCCTGCCTAAAAACGCTTTTACGTATCTGTATTCACACGGCGCGCTTGATATCGAGCATCTTCGTTTCTACGAAAAGCTGGTCAACCGCATCGACGATCCCGCAGATCAGGCGGCGATCATCGAAGTTGCCAACAACACATTCCGCCTGTTTGCGAATGTTTTGCGCGCCATCCCCATGGACCGGAGCCAGCGTCATGCAGCTTAAGGGTAAAAGCGTTTTTATTACCGGCGGGACGGGCGGCATTGGCCGCCCGCTTGTCGGCCTGCTGAAACAGGCGGGTGCGCATGTGACGGTCTATGTACGTCCGCCGGGCGGCAGCCTGAGCGACGAGATCGACCGTATCTGCGCCCAATTATCAGCCAAAGCACCCGATATTCTTATCAACCTTGCGGGATATAATGCCTTTGCACGCTGCGAAGCCCAAGACAGCAAAAGCATTATCGACATCAACCTTCTGGTGCCCGTTCGGCTGACGCAAGCTGTTTTACCCGCTATGCGTGCGCGCGCGCATGGCCAGATTGTAACGGTCGGGTCGATGGCCGCGCTCATCCCGTTGCCGCATCTGACAAGCTATGTTGCCGCCAAGGCGGGGCTGAAGGCTTTTGCGGATTCTTTACGGCGCGAATTACAAGGCAGCGGCATTATTGTGACGCATATTACCCCCCGCGCAGTCGATACCGGCGCCAATAGCGGGCTGAAGGCAGAGCTTAACACGAAAACCGGTGTTGCGCAGGATCCGCCCGATATCATCGCCGCGCGTATATTGCGCGCCATCACCCATGACGAAAGCGATGTGCGTATAGGCTGGCCGGAACGTTTTTTCGCCGTTCTAAATGGTTTTTGCCCACGGCTTATTGACCGCGCCCTTCGGAAAAACCGCGATATAGGCGAACGCATTCTTGCCGCCGCACCAAAATAATAACCGCTTAGGAGAAATACGATGAACCAGATATATCTTATGACCATGCTGCTTCTTGGCCTTACGTCAGTGCAGCCCGCCTATGCGCAGGTGAGCGCGTCACCTGCGGCGACCATCGCCCCTGCCGCCGCGCCGCAGGCCGATGCGGCTGAATTAGCCGATCCGCTGATGGATAAAATCAGTATGCTGCAGAACGGCTGGGCAGATATAAAATACGGCACCGCCGACAGAGACAGCAAACTTGCCGCCCTGGATACGCTTGAAAAACAAGCGGCAGGTTTGGTTGCGGAAAACCCGGCACGGGCGGAGCCTAAAATCTGGGATGCGATTATCATATCAACGCAAGCTGGCCTTATTAAGGGCGTTTCGGCACTGCCCAAGGTCAAGCACGCAAAGCGCCTGCTGGAAGAGGCGCTGCGGGTTGATGCGAAGGCGCTTGATGGATCTGCACATACATCTCTTGGCTCGCTTTACTATCAAGTGCCCGGCTGGCCGATCAGCTTTGGCGATGATAAAAAAGCGGAAGAACATCTGAAAACGGCACTCGCCATCAATCCAGACGGGATCGATCCGAACTTCTTTTATGGCGATTTTCTGCTCAAGCAAAAACGCTACGCCGAAGCCGCCGCAGTATTGACGCACGCCAAGGCAGCCCCCGCCCGTGAAGGCCGCAGCACCGCCGATGCAGGGCGCCAACGCGAGATTGCCGAAGCGCTTGCACAGGCCCAAGAAGGCGCGGCCAAAACGCAAAAGCCTGATTTTAACTAAAATCCCCGCCCGCCGCGGATACGTCCGTGCATTAAAAATAGCCGTCTGTATATTTACAGGCGGCTATTTTGCATGTCGTCTAGAATCTGCCGCGCTTTGCGCCGGATGTCGTTCTGTTTGTCCACGCCAAATTTATCCCATGTGCTGTATACAAAAGGCAGGCGGTGATTGTCTTTTAGTTTATCCGCGTTACGCGCCATAAAATCCCAGTAAAGGGCGTTGAAGGGGCAGGCGTTATCACCCGTAGTATCCTGCGGATTATAAGGGCAGCGCGTGCAAAAGTTACTCATTTTACTGATATATTTTCCGCTGGCAGCATAAGGCTTGCTGCCCATGATACCGCCGTCGCCAAACAGCGCCATGCCAAGCGTATTGGGCATTTCCACCCATTCATAGGCATCGCTGTATACGGCCAGATACCACGCTTGAACTTCTTTTACGTCCAGCCCTGCCAAAAGCGCGAAATTGCCCGTCACCATCAAACGCTGGATATGATGCGAATAGGCGTGATCACGTGTGTGAATAACCGCTTCGGATATGCAGCGCATATTTGTTTTTGCGGTCCAGTAAAATTCGGGCAGCGGGCGGCGGGCATTAAAATAATTCATCTCGCCATATTCGGGCATATGCAGCCAGTAAATGCCGCGCACATATTCACGCCAGCCCAAAACCTGACGAATAAACCCTTCCGCCGCATTCAGCGGCGCCTTGCCCGCGCGGTAAGCATGTTCTGCCCGTACACAGATTTCAAGCGGCAGCAAAAGACCGGCGTTGAGATATGACGATATGAGGGAGTGATACAAATAAGGCTCTCCCAGCATCATGGCGTCCTGATAGTCACCAAAATGGGGCAGCAGCGTATCGATAAAATGTTCAAGCTCTTGCAGGGCCTGCGCACGCGTAACGGCATAGTGAAACGGCTCAAGCGTACCGAAATTCTGCGAGAATCTTTCCCGCACCATTTTTAGCACATCTTTGGTGATCCGGTCTTTAGGGTGGCTGATCCGCGGCGGCGATGTCAGCCCGCGGGGTGGCGATTTGCGATTTTCTTTGTCAAAGTTCCACTGCCCGCCGGTTGGCTTATCACCTTTTTCAATCAGAATTGAGTGTTTTTTGCGCATCTCGCGGTAGAAGTATTCCATGCGGTATTGCTTGCGCCCGCCCGCCCAATGCCTGAATTCGTCAACGGTACACAAAAATCGCGTATCGGTGCGGATATCCACCGCGGTGCCCAGCTTTTGCGGCCAGCTTTTGAAAATTTCAAGCAGCCTGTACTCGCCCGGCTCTGTCACTACGATATGTTTTGCGCCCGTTTCCGTGCAAGCGCGCGCAACCTCCCCCTCGAACGATTGGGTATTGGCAGGATCGTCCAAGGTGACGTAGCGCACGGTTAAGCCCTGCGCCTGAAGCTCTTGCGCGAAATGACGCATTGCCGTGAACAAAAACGCGATTTTTTTTGGATGGTGCGGCACATATTCCGCTTCAGCCATCACTTCGCACATCAGGATGACATCATTTTTCCCGATGTCGCTCAGGCTTGGCAGTGTCATAGACAGCTGATCGCCCAAAACAAGCCGCAGCGCTGTCATGACCAAATCCTTTCCTTATCTATCCTCATAGCTATCGGCCGCACGGTAGCCGCCGTCAACTTACGTTTTTGTAATGATTGGCGGCGGCAATCGAATTGATTATGCGCCGCTCTATAGTTCATATTACAATCATAGCACGCACACAGCGCCACTCTGTTTTTCACATAAGCCAGTACGCATGAAAATTCTTGTTATAGAAGACGACGTTCAGGTTGCCGCCTATATCCAAAAGGGGCTGAAAGAACACGGCCATGCCGCAGACCATGCCGATAACGGCAAGGATGGATTATTTCTGGCCACCACCGAAAGCTACGACGCGTTGATTGTTGATCGCATGCTGCCAGGGCTTGATGGTCTGGCGCTGATCAGGACCCTGCGGGGCGCGGGTAATGCAACCCCTGCCCTGATTCTCAGCGCCCTGGGCGAAGTCGATGACCGCGTGATGGGGCTGCGGGCGGGCGGTGATGACTATCTGACAAAACCATTCGCCTTTACCGAACTGATGGCGCGCCTTGAGGTGATGGGCCGCCGTAGTGCGCCGCTGGCCACAGAGATGGTCAAACTGGGCGCGGGAAAAGTTGAGATGGATCTGCTGGGGCGTAAAGTGACCTGCAACGGCAAACCCGTTAACATACAATCGCGGGAATTTCGCCTGCTGGAATATTTGCTGCGCAACAAAGGGCGCGTTGTAACGCGCACCATGCTGCTTGAACACGTCTGGGATTATCATTTTGATCCGCAAACAAATGTTATCGATGTCCATATCAGCCGCCTGCGGGGCAAGATTGACAGCGATGGTGAAAACTCGATCATAAAAACGGTGCGCGGTGCGGGCTACATCATCGAAGATTGAAGGGCAGCGCTACACCCGTAGCTCCAGCTTTAAGATGGCTGCTTTGTTTACGGGCCTGTTGACGCCGTGTATTTTTATTTCTTGTTATCTGGCATATCGTTTTTTTTCTGCGGATAGCGCGACGCTGCATGTGTTTATGTGCCTTGTTGCCGCGGCATTAATGTTGGCGGTTATTGGTATCAGCTTTTTTATCAGTGTTTTTGTGGTCAGCCGCACCAACCGCATTGCACGCACAGCCCATGAAATCATGGAAACAGGCAACCTTGCCCAGCGTATAGAAGTTGACTCGCGGTGGGATGACCTCAGCTACCTATCAAGCGTTTTGAACAAGTTTCTGGAACGGAATGAAGATCTCGTCGAGGGCGTACAGCGCGTGTCGGACAATATCGCCCACGACCTGCGCACACCGCTGACGCGCCTGCGCAATAACCTTGAAGACCTTAAAAACCAGAACACAGGCGCCGCCGCCGACAGCGCCGACGCCCTGATTGCCGAAGCCGATCACTTGCTGGGCACCTTTAACGCGCTTCTGCGTATTGCACGCATTGAAACCGCCCAGCAGCGCTATTTTACGCCCGTTGCGCTTGACGATATTTTACACGATATCGTTGACCTGTATGAGCCGGTAGCCGAACAAAAAGGCATGAAAATAGTGCTGACAGCAAACCCGCTCATTTATAATGGCGATAGAAATTTGCTGTTTCAGGCTTTTGCGAATGTTGTCGATAACGCCATCAAATTTGGCCCGCCGGATACCGCCATCGACATTACTCTGCAGGGTGACCAGGCAGCCATCACCTGCACGGTTCGCGACCACGGCACCGGCATTCCGGCGGCGGAGCGTGAAAATGTGTTTCGCCGTTTTTACCGCGGGGAGCAAAGCCGCACCACCCAAGGCAACGGCCTTGGCCTTAGTCTGGTGCAGGCAGTAATTGCACTTCATGGCGGCAGAATCACACTTGACGATGCCAAGCCAGGCCTTCTTGTCAAAATTACATTTATTTAATTTTTTCGTCATATCCCTTTTATGCACCAAGGATCATAGTAGGTAGATGGAGTATTTTGCATGAAAATAGCTGTTATTGGCGCCGGCATTTCCGGTCTTGGCGCCGCCTACCTGCTGCATAAGCAGCATGAAATCACCCTGTTCGAAAGAAACGATTATATCGGCGGCCACACGCGCACGCTGAGGGTCGGCAGCACACCCGTCGATACGGGCTTTATTGTTTATAACGAGCCGAATTACCCCCTGCTAACAAAACTGTTTGCGCATCTGGGCGTCGCTACGCAAAAAAGCGAAATGTCGTTTGGCGCATCAATTGCCGACGGGTTTCTTGAATATAGCAGCAAGGCGCCATTCGCGCAGCGTAAAAATCTTCTACGTCCTCAATATCTGCGCATGGTGGCCGACATCGTCCGCTTCAACGTACAGGCCGAGCGGTATATCGACGTGCCCGATATGACGCTGGGCGAATGTCTTGACAAGCTGGGCATGGGGGAGTGGTTCCGCCGCTATTATCTTTTGGCCATGGGCGCCGCGATATGGAGCTGTTCGGCGCAGACCATGCTCTCTTTTCCCGCCGGCACGTTTTTGCGCTTTTTCAAAAACCACGGCTTGCTGACTATTCGCGACCAGCCGCAGTGGTATACCGTAACCGGCGGCAGCAGCGCATATGTGGGGAAACTCACGGCCGGATTCAAAGATCAGGTACGGCTGAATACGGCCGCGCGATCTGTTCTGCGCCATGCGGATGGTGCGGATGTGACGGATATCACCGGCAAGACGCATAAATTTGATCATGTCGTGTTTGCTTGTCACGCTGACGAAACCTTGGCATTGCTGGAAAACCCCACACATGATGAAAAAACTATTCTGGGTGCATTTCATTATCAGGATAATCTAGCGGTATTGCATTCGGACGCCAGCCTGATGCCGCGCAATAAGTCATGCTGGGCCAGCTGGGTGTATCTATCCGAAGAAAAAGTCAGCCACACACCATCGGTGTCGCTGACATACTGGATGAATAACCTGCAAAATCTGCCTGCGCAGACGCCGCTGTTTGTTACCCTCAACCCGGGCCGCGCCCCAGACCCCGCGCTTGTGTACAATAGCCATGTTTTTTCACACCCCATGTTTACGCGCGCAGCCATTACGGCGCAGAGTCAGCTGCGTAATATTCAAGGCAAAAATCACAGCCACTTCTGCGGCGCGTGGACACGGTACGGATTTCACGAAGACGGCCTGATGAGCGGCGTCGCCGCAGCAAAAGACCTTGGCGCCGCATGGATATAAACCCGCGCATCCTGACAGGCCACGTCATGCACAAGCGGTTTTTCCCAAAGGAAAACGGCTTTACCTATGGCATATATTATATTGCATTTCCGCTGTCGCAAATGCAGCAGCTTGATCGCGGGTGGCGCTTTGGCGTGAACCGCTTTGCCTTGGCCGGATTTTACACCAAGGATCACGGCCCGCGTAACGGCGACGAGCTGCAAAACTGGATAAAAAACATCCTGAATGACCGCGGCATTAACGCGGATGGCGAGATTATACTCATTTGTATGCCGCGTGTGCTTCATCACGTTTTTAATCCGGTTAGTTTCTGGTTGTGCCATGACCGCAGCGGCAAGCTGCGCGCTGTGCTTTACGAGGTCAACAACACCTTTGGCGAAACCCACAGCTATTTGTGCACCCTGCCGGATGGCGCTAATAGCGACACATGGCTTGAAACAGAAAAACTTTTCCATGTTTCGCCCTTCCTGCCGCGCGACGGCAGCTATAAATTCCGCATTAATGTGCAAGAAAACAAACTGGGCTTTTGGATCAACTATCACGCTGCGGACGGACGGCTGCAATTGGCCACGGCACTGACGGGCACCTTTTCCCCCTGGACGGACCGTACGTTACACAAAGTATGGTGGCGCTATCCGATGGTTTCCTTTGTTGCGGTGCTGCGTATTCACTGGCATGCCCTGCGGCTGCTGATGAAGGGTGTGCGTTACATAAAAAAGCCCTTGCAAATCAAAGACCGCCTGAGCCACAACCGCGACACGCACATTACTAAAATGTAATAAAGCAGCCATGCCGTCGCCATGCATTTGATCTAAAATAGACGAGTAACGTAAAAAAGGTAGTTTCATGCTCGCCAGCAAGACCGCAGATATTTTTTTCAAGAAGCTCGCCTCCCTTGAACAGGGAACGCTTGAGCTTGCAACGCCGGACGGCAAAACCCGCGTATTCGAAGGCCGCAGCAACGGCCCCGCCGCCAGGCTTGAACTGCACGACTGGCGCGTTCTTGGCAATCTGGCCATCAGTGGCGACATCGGCTTCGCCGAAGATTACCGCGCAAACCTGTGGGATACAGACAACCTGCAAGATCTGCTGTCATTGGCGCTGATGAATGAAAAAGCCGTCGAATCATTTATTTTTGGCATCCTGCCCACGCGCGTTCTGGCACGCCTTGGCAATTTGCTGCGTGGAAACACCCTGAAAGGCAGCCGCCGCAACATCCGCGCGCACTACGACCTTGGAAATGACTTCTATGCACTGTGGCTTGACCGCAGCATGACTTACTCCAGCGGCATTTTTGCAACCGGCAGCGAAGGTCTCGAAGAGGCGCAGCGTGCCAAATATGGCCGGATTGTAGACCACCTCGGCAATAGCAGCGGTAGCCTGCTTGAAATTGGTTGCGGCTGGGGCGGCTTTGCCGAATACGCGCAGAGCCGCGGCGATTTTTCCATCAAAGGCCTGACATTGTCAGACAAGCAAAAAAGATATGCCGCCGCGCGCCTTGGCGATAGCGCACAGATCGCGCTTGAAGACTACCGTACACAAACGGGCACCTATGACAACATTGTTTCGATCGAAATGTTTGAAGCGGTTGGGCAAGAATATTGGAAAACCTACTTTGACAAAGTCGCTGCCAGCCTGAAACGCGACGGCCGCGCAATGATCCAGACCATCACAATTGAAGAAGGCCGTTTCGAGCGCTACAAATCCAGCGGCGACTTCATCCGCAAGCATATCTTCCCCGGCGGCCTGCTGCCCAGCCGTGAACGTTTTAGCCAAAGCGCGCTGCAATCGGGCCTGCAAACAAAAAGTGTTTTTGAATTTGGCCATGATTACGCCAGAACGCTGGAAAAATGGCTGGCCAATTTTGATGCGCGCAAAGCGGATATTCTGGCGCTCGGCTATGACGAGGGTTTTATTCGTATGTGGCGTTTTTATCTGGCGGGATGCATCGCGGGTTTCCGCACCAATCGGGTGGGGGTTATGCAGGCGGAATTGGTACATGTTTAAGTACCCGCTCACTGCCGCGCTGGCGCTGGCTATATTCTTTACATTGCCGGCCGCAGCATCTGCGGACTGCATCAAAAAATACTTGCACGATGCAAAAATGGTTGGCAGCGGAGAAGGGCGACGTTTTGTTTTTCATGCCTACGATGCTGAATTGTTTGCACCACGCGGCGTCTTTCACAGCGGTAAGCCCTTTGCCTTGACACTCTCTTACCGGATGCAGTTTTCAGGCAAAGCCATCGCAGGTGAAGCCGCGGCGCAAATGCGGCGCATAAATGCGGCCAGCGCAGATAAAATCGCCCACTGGCGGCAAGAGATGCTGGCGATATTTCCCGACGTCAAACCGGGCATGGCGATAACCGGCATCCAGTTGAAAAACGGCGGCGCGGTATTTTGTAGCGCAGGCAAGGAGATCGGGCAGATCGAAGATCCTGCTTTTGCCCGCGCTTTCTTTGATATATGGCTTGGTGACAAAACAGAAAGCCCGCATCTACGCGCGCAGCTGACGGGCCAGCCATGAAAAGTCCGCCCAGGAAAAACTTGGCCAAGAACATCTTATCTAAACTTTTTTTGTTAGGAACACTCATGCTTATTTCCGGATGCGGTCCCAAAGTTGCCGATTACAAGGACAACACGCCAAAACTGGCGTTTGAAGAGTTCTTTAATGGCCCCGTGATGGCGCATGGTATAATCCAGTCGCGCAGCGGCAAGGTAATACGCCGCTTCACAGTAGATATGCGCGGCACGTGGGACGGCGACAAAGGCAAGCTTGAAGAAATATTTGTTTATGACGATAACGAGCGTCAGGAACGCACATGGAATGTCACCCGCTTGCCGGATGGCCGGTATTCGGGCACGGCATCCGATATCATCGGCGCCGCAACGGGGGAGCAGGCCGGAAACGCCATTCGCTGGAATTACGTGATGCGCATTCCCGTTGGCGGCACGACATATGATGTCAAATTTGACGACTGGATGTTCCTGATGCCGGACGGTACGATGCTCAATCGCTCGACGCTTACCAAATTTGGCGTGCGGGTGGGCGAAGTGTCGATCTACATGGCAAAGAAACCCTAAATGGATTATCAAGGCAAGAATGTCTGGATCATCGGCGCATCAAGCGGCATTGGCCGCGCGCTGGCAATAACCCTCGCGGCACGGGGCGCGCGCCTTGCGCTATCGGCCCGCCGCAACACCGAGCTGGATACGCTGGTTACTGCGCTTGGCCAGGCGCACAGTGCCTTTCCGCTGGATGTCAGCGACACCGCCGCATTTACGGCCGCGGCCGCGGCGGTGAAGCAGCATTTTGGTCATATCGATTGCGTGATCATGATGGCCGCTATTTACACGCCCGGCAGCCTTGCCGATATTGACATTACCGATGCGCAGCACATTGTGAACGTTAATCTGTCCGGCACGCTTAATTGTCTGTATGCGGCGCTGCCCCATCTGCGCGCGCAGGGCCGCGGGCAGATCGCCCTGTGTGGTAGTGTTGCCGGGTACCGCGGGCTGCCGAATGCACAGCCCTATGCCGCGACCAAAGCCGCCATCATTAATCTGGCCGAAACCGCCTATACCGAAGAAACAAAAAACGGCATTGATGTGCGCCTGATCAGCCCCGGCTTTGTGCGTACACCCATGACGGATAAAAACAGCTTTTCTATGCCGATGATGGTATCGCCTGAAACAGCCGCACGTGCCATTGCCGATGGATTGCTGTCGTCATCATTTGAAATTCACTTCCCCAAAGCGTTTACCTTTCTGCTGAAGGCACTGCAAATCCTTCCGAACTGGCTTTACCTGCGGATGTTGCGGCGATGAAAACGGCTGTACGTTTATTTTGCTTCTCTGTCTTTGTGCTGTTATGTGGCTGCACCACGATTGGCACGAAGATGGCCAATATACCCACGCATTTTGACAACGTCACCGTCACGCGCGATATTGTATTTGATCCCGTCCATGCGCAAAAAATGGACATATATATTCCCGCAGGTAACCGCACGAAACATGGCGTGGTTGTATTTTTCTATGGCGGACGCTGGACCAGCGGTAGCAAGGAAAAATACGCATTTGCCGGCTCTGCCTTTGCAAAAGCTGGATATGTGGTGGCCATACCGGACTACCGTAAATATCCTGATGTGCGGTTTCCCGCCTTTGCGCAGGATGCGGCAAAAGCGGTTGCCTGGGTTGCTGACAATATAGGTTCATACGGCGGAGATGCGGCGCGCATTTTTGTTGCAGGCCATTCATCGGGCGCGCATATCGGTGCGCTGATATCGGCAGATGCACGCTACCTGGAAGCAGAGGGGAAGCCGCAAAGTACGATTAAGGCGTTTGCCGGTCTGGCAGGGCCGTACGCCTTTGTTCCAGAGGACGCAGACCTGAAAGATATGTTTAGCCCGCCCGAGCATTATACACGCATGCAAGTGCCCACATTCGTAGACGGCAACGAACCCCCGATGCTTTTGCTATGGGGCGCGGATGATACCGCCGTCGGCAAGTTTAACCTTGAAAAACTGCAGGCCGCTATTCAGAAAAAAGGCGGTTGCGTCGTCACCCGTATTTATAAGGATATTGACCACGTGTGGATTGTTGGCGCGCTGTCGTGGCTTGGCCATAGCAAGGCGCCCGTTTTAAAAGACATGACGTCTTTTTTTGAACTCCCTTCAAAGAAACAATGCCCTTAAAATCCGCTGGATAGGCCGGCGTCGGGTGCGCGGCGATGCGGATGAACGCTGATTCCGGCCGCAAACCTGTGGCGGGGCTTGCAAAAATATGCCAAACGGCTAATTTCTACGGGTTTTAATAGCGGCAACTCAAAGGAATGACATGATGGCATCGGGCTTTTGGCAGTACTGGACGATATCACACTCCTGCTCGATGACGTGGCGGCGATGTCAAAAATCGCAGCCAAGAAAACAGCCGGCATCGTTGGTGACGATCTGGCCGTGAATGCCAACGCCGTTGTTGGTATTGATCCCAAACGCGAACTGCCGATAGTGGGTAAAATCGCGCTGGGGTCGCTGGTGAACAAGGCGATTCTGATCCCCCTTGCCTTGACACTCCCCGCGAAAGCCATTCCGCCGCTGCTGATGTTTGGCGGTGCATTTTTGTGCTACGAAGCGTTTCACAAAATGACCCACAAAAAAGACGCTCAGGACGAAGAGCATCACCAGAAAATGGTCGAAGCTATTCAGGAAAGCCCCGAAGCGCTTTTGAAAGTGGAAAACAAAAAGATCTGGGGCGCGATTGGCACCGATACGATTTTGTCGGCTGAAATTATTGCGGTCAGTCTGGGCGCCATTGCGGCCGCCCCGCTGATGACGCAGGCATTAACATTGACGGTCATCGGCGTGGGTATGACGGTAGGCGTCTACGGGCTTGTTGCCTGCATCGTAAAGTTTGACGATTGGGGACTGGCCCTGCAACAGCGCACGGGCGATAGCACCAAAGCGCGCCTGCAGCGTGCAATTGGTGACGGCCTTGTCAACCACACCCCTAAATTTATGAAAGCGCTTTCTGTCATTGGGACCGTTGCCATGTTTGCGGTTGGCGGCGGCATTCTGGTGCACGGCATTCCGGGCGCCGAAGCCGCCATGAAAAGCGGTATTGCCGCCATCACCACAAACGGACTTTTGGCAGGCACATTGAACATGACGGGGACGATTATAGCCGGTATGATTGCTGGTCTGATTTCGCTGCCGTTTTTCAATATACTGGGCAAAGGCATTGGCAAGCTCAAACCCTATGTGATCAAGACATCCGCCGCATTTAAAAAAACCGCCGGATAACAGACCAAGGGACGTAGCCGATGGCATTTCCGGGGCTTGATCTATCGATTGCCAGTGCGCTTTTGATGCAGGCCGCCCTGGGGGCCTGTCCGGTGGAAGGCGCACCGCGCGTTGTGACGCATTTCGCCGTGGAGCCGCTTTATTATAGCGAGGCACATTCATCGGATGCCCTGCGCGCCAGTATGGCACAAGACAAGGAATCAACCCTGAACACAGATAAACGCAGCGCCGTATTTGGCGTCACGACCAGTATCACCAGCAGTAATTTTAAAGTCAGTTTCAACACCCTGACCGACGAAACAGGCCATCAGTGCCTGTACGTCGATACCGCGACATTCTGGATTACGTACCGGCCCGCTGTTTTTATTTCCAAAGATATTTTAAACATGCCCTGCACCCTCAACGTGACGAAAGCGCATGAAAACGAGCATGTCAAAATAGATACGCAGGCCATACGCGATTACCTGCCGCACATTGAACGCGACATGCTGCTGCATTTGCGGTCATTGGGCTATCAGGGGTTCGGACCCTATCCCAAAGACCAGATGCCCACGCATCAAAAGCAACTGCTGGAAAACCTTGTCGCCGCCAGCAAGCCGATGACAGAGCGGCTGCGCGATGCGCGCCGCAAGCGCCAAGGCGAAATTGACACGCCTGAAAATTACCAGCGCGAAGCCGCCAAATGCCCACAGGATTTACCCGCGATTTATGAACGGTTTTACCGCAAAACCAAATAGCCAAAGAAACCATAATACAAAACGAAGACGCCGCGTTACCTTTTGAAAACGCGGCGTTTTATTATTTTTTGACGATTTAAAACAGATGATCCGGAACACGGACAAGCCGCAGCGCGTAGGTAAAGCGCCACGACGAGGCAAACACACCCAAACCTGAACAAGGAGGTATCGTCATGAACGAGAACATTATTAAAGGTAACTGGAACGAAGTCCGCGGCGCCATTCAAAAGAAATGGGGCAAGTTGACGGATGACGATCTGGCCCAAATCCGCGGCGAGCGTACGCGCTTGCTGGGTAGCCTACAAAAAACCTATGGCTACGCCGAAGATGAAGCAGAGAAACAAGTGCGCGAGTGGGAAAAGACCCTCCACTAACGCATCCGTTTCTTTCCTGAAGCGAAAGGCCGGCAGCCCCTTGCCGGCCTTTCTGCTTTCTGCTTTCTGCTTTCTGCTTTCTACTTTCTACTTTCTACTTTCTGATGTCTTATGACGTCAGGTCAGAGATTTTAATCATCTTGCGCTGCTGCGTATCAATGATAGAAAGCCAGACGCTGCGAAAACTTTCACCAAGAGATATCCGGTTCATCGACTGCAGATCGCCGCTTTGCGCATTGCATGCCGCCAGCTTGTAATGCGGCACGGCGCTTGAAAAATGATGTATGTGATGAAGCCCGATATACCCCGTCAACCAATGCAGCAGCGGCGGTAAATCGTATTGCGAACTGCCCAGCAACCGCGCAGCATGCGGATGCCAATCATCGCCGACACGCCAATAGGCGTCTTCGAAATGATGATGCACATAAAACATCCAGCCGCCAATTTGCCAGCCCAGCACCGCCACCGGCGCATACAGCGCGAACAGCGTGCCGTAGCCCAGCAGATAGCCCGCCATCCCGTAGAAAATCACAAGGCACACGTTGTGCAGCATCACACTACGCCATGCCTGTGCAAAAGTCAGAAAACGGCGGCTATCAAAAGCCTTTGCCCGCAGCGGGGGGATACGCATCAGCACAAGATTATGCAAGGGCACGCCCACCAGCAGCAGCAGCACAGGATGCCGATAAAACCGGTAAAGCCGTTGCCGCCATGGGGGCAGGCTTTCGTAATGTGCACGCGTATAGATATCAATATAGCCGACATCTTGGCATTCAATTTGCCCGACGTAAGCATGATGCACATCATGTTCGCGCCGCCAATAGGTATAGGGCAAAAGCGTCAGCATGCTGATCGCCTGCCCCGTTATATTGTTCATCAGGCGCGATGAAAAATACGAACCGTGTCCGCAGTCATGCTGGATAATAAAAATCCGCACCAGAATAAACGCGGTCGGCACGCCAGCCAGCAACACCAGCGCGTAAGATATCTCGCGCAGTGCATACATGGCGCCCAACCCTGCGAAAAGCAGCACAAGATTAAGGATCAGAATAAAGACTGCACGTATATTGTCCGCCCCATGAAACCGGCGGCAATGCGCCATTAATGCGTGGTAGCGGGCGGTATAATCGTCGTTAACCGTATGGGACATGTCAAAGACCAAGCCGTGGGCGTCTATTTTCAGTCAGTCCATCGTTCATCGTGCGGAAACTCCGTATTATGTATTGCTTTTTGGTGATGATGCGTTGCGGCCCCCGCGATTGCAACCCCTGCCCTGCATTTTACAGAGCGGACTCTGACAATCCGTATTGACCACGCATCAGGCCAATGCAAAGATACTTGCGAAGCGTTCGCAGATATTTATGCGAGGGATTATATTCAGGGGTAATTCATGACCGCAGAGACCGCTATTGATTTCCAGAAGAAATTTAAATATCACCACGGCAATCTGCGCGAGGCGCTGCTGGCCGCCGCGCTTGATATCCTTGCGACCGATGGCATTGATGGTTTGAGTCTGCGCAGTCTGGCGCGCGCCACGGGCGTGACACAAGCCGCCCCCTACAGCCATTTCCGCGATAAAGACGAGCTGCTGGCCGCCGTTGCCGAAACCGGTTTTCAACGTCTGGCACTGTCGATGGCCGAAGCTGCCACAGGCGCGAAGGGCGTACAGGAAAAAATCGAAAAACTTGCCTGCGCCTACGCACGTTTTGCGGTCGACAACAAACCGCTATTCAGCATCATGTTCGGCCGAGAACTGGCAGATCTGAAACGTTTTCCGACGCTTGCCATGACCGCAGGCAAAAGCTACGCCCTGATTTCGGCCGCGCTGGCGCAGCGCGCGCAGACCCAAGGCAGCGAAGACGCCCGTTTTCTGACTGTTGCCGTCTGGAGCCTGTGCCACGGCCTGACCACGCTGATCGTCGAAGGTAAAATGACCCCCGAGCAAATCGGCGCACCCGATCTGGACACGCTGGTTAAGCGCAGCATGGGCACACTGGCACCGCAATTCGCTTAAGCTGATCAGACAACTGATAAACCCCGGCCGCTCGTTTATGCGAAGCGGTCGAGGATTTTTTGCGCCTTGCGGGCATACGACGCGCCAAACAGACGCGTATGCACCAATAGAGGATAAAGATTGTATACATCCGCGCGCTCTTCAAAAAAGCCCGCACGAATGGGACGGATTTCGTTATAACGCGCAAAAAATCCATCGCCGAAGGTATTGAACAGGCGGATGAAAGCCAACTCGACTTCGGCGTCTGCATAGTAAATCGCAGGATCCAGATAAGCGGCGATGCCGCCGCGCCCGACAATCACATTGCCACTCCAGATATCGCCATGTACCAGCGAAGGCGCCTGCGGATTTTTAAGCATGACCGGCAATTTGGCTGCCAGTTTTTCAAACTGCGTCATCATACGCGTGTCGATTTTATTTTCTTCACGCGCCTTGCGCGCCATGTACAGCAAACGGTGCTCGGCAAAAAACTGCGGCCAGTCGCTATGCCAGCCGCCCGGCTGCGGCAGGGAGCCGATCAGGGTATCGCGCTCCATGCCGTACTGGTCTGCGGTAATATTATGCAGTGCAGCCAACTGCTGCGCGGCGCTGCCTTCTATGCGGTAATCAATCATGCCCTGCGCCTGCGCAAATTCCATGATGATGACATGTTCGTTGTTATAAAAAACAACCGGTATAGGCAATTGCGATTTTTCACGCAGGTATTTCAGCATCCATGCTTCGGTGTCTAATCCACGTTCCGCCACCTTGGCCACACGTGATTCGCCATTGGCCAGCGACAGACGGTAAATTTGCGCATTATTAGCCGCCGACAGCGGCGCTACTGCCAGAATACGGCAGCCCATAGCCTGTTCGATTTCGCCATAAATCGCGGGGCTGATCATACTGCATGCACCTTTCTGAGATGACTGAACAAATCCGTCGCAGCACCCTGCACAAGAGAAAAAACATTTTCGAAATCGCGCTCTTCGCCATACCACGGGTCGGGTACGTCTTGCGCGTCATGTCCGGCAGCTGCCAGAAATAATTCAATCTTGCCCGTATGTCCCGCGGGCGCGCGATTTTCCATGTCAAACAAATGTCCGCCATCCATGGCATACAGATAATCAAACGCGTTAAAATCTTCGGTTCGCAGCGCACGGGCACGCTGGCCTTGCAGCGATACGCCATGCCGCGCGGCAACCTTGGCGGCACGTTTGTCGGGCGATTCGCCCACGTGATAAGAATCTGTACCGGCAGAATCGATATGAAAACGATGCGGCACACCCGCCACATCGACCAGATGGCGAAAAACGCCCTCTGCCGTGGGGGATCTGCAAATATTGCCTGTACAAACGAAAAGAATTTTAATCACACCGGCCGCGGTCATTGTGGGGGCCTTACCTCTTGTCTTTATGTTTTGTGCCATGATGTTATGCTGGCTTGCCGCAACATGTGCAGCTTATGCAGGATACCTATTGTGACACTTAAACCCGCCCGTTTGCAATGGTCTGAGAACGGCGACCTTGAAAGTTTGGATTACGGCGACGTGTATTTTCAACGTGGCGCAGGCTTTGCTGAATCCGATTATGTTTTTTTGCAGCACAACAAGCTGGCGGAGCGTTTTGCGCAGCTGGGCTCGCGCGGATTTGCCGTGGGCGAGCTTGGCTTTGGCACAGGTATGAATTTTTTGCTGACGGCACGCCTGTTTTTACAAACAGCGCCCAAGGATGCGCATTTAGTTTTTACCAGCATCGAAAAACACCCGATCGATAAAAATATGCTGGCGCAAATTTATGCGCATTGGCCGGACTATGCAGATATTGCATCGGATATTCTGGCAGGATACCCGCCAATGATTGCGGGGTTTCATACGATACTGCTGGCAGCGGGACGCATTCGCCTGACGCTATGCTTTGGCGATGTAGCCGATGTACTGCCGCAAATATCCGGTGCGCTCGATGCTTGGTTTCTGGACGGGTTTTCACCCGCCAAAAACCCCGACATGTGGCGCGAAGAATTATTTCCACAAATTGCCGCGCGCACCAAAACGGATGGCACGCTGGCCACGTTTTCGGTTACCGGTCACATGCGCCGCGCCCTCAAAACACTGGGCTTTACTGTGCAAAAGGTCAAAGGCTTTGGCATTAAATGGTCCATGACCATGGCGCACAAAACAGGCACGACGCAGCCGCCCACAGCGCGCAAACGCATCGCTGTACTGGGTGCGGGAATTGCAGGATGCAGCGCAGCCTATGCGCTTGCCCGCCGCGGGCACGCTGTCACATTGATCGACCGCCAAGCAGGCATCGCCGCCGAGACATCCGGCAATCCGGTCGCAATTGTTTATCCCAAAATGACGGTTGATCCATCCCCTCTATCGGCTTTTCACGCACATGGGTTTTGCCATACACGCATTCTGTGCACGCATTTAAGCCTGCCGTCATGGCGCCCCAGCGGCGTAACACATCTGGATAAGACAGCAGACGACGCCGTACGGCATGAAAAAATGATCAGCCGCAGCAACCTGCCCGCCGAATATGCGCAGCACGATGCAAACGGTCTGCACCAGCCTATGGCCGGATATTTATCGCCGCCTGAATTTTGCAAATATCTGACGGCCGCACAAAATATCTCCACAGTATTTGGCAAAGAAGCCTTACATATCAAAAAAAACGGTAACGCATGGGACATACTGGACGATGCGGGCAATGTCATTATGGCCACCGATTGCGTTGTCATCGCGGCTGCGCATGGCAGCACGGCGTTTGATATAACGCCGTGGCTGCCCCTGCAATCCCTGCGCGGGCAAATCAGCTACGTGCAGCCGACCGCCGCATCAAAAGATCTGAACCATGTCATTTGCCATGATGGATATATCACCCCGCCCGTAGATGGCGTGCAGTATATTGGCGCAACGTTTCAAAAAGAGCAGGTATCCAATACACCCGATATCCGCAGCGAAGATCATGCGGAAAACATAGCGCAGCTGAGCGCGCATCTTCCCAATCTTGGCATCAGCATTGGCGATATTACCGGCGGCCGTACCGGATACCGTGCGGCCACGCCTGACCATTTGCCCATGATCGGCCCTGCGCCGGATGCGGTGCGCGTGCTAGAGGATTTTGCCATTTTGCGCACAGGCGGCGCGATGCCAAATATCGACATACCCACCCTGGACGGCATTTATATCAGCACCGGATATGGCGCACACGGCATGACGGGCGCACCGCTGGGCGGCGAAATTATTGCGGCCATGATAGATGGTGAGCCGCTGCCTGTACCGCAAGACATCGTAAATACAGTTATGCCTGCGCGGTTTTTACTACGCGGGTTAAAACGCGGCACGATTTAATTCAGAAAATCAGACATCCGTCATCCGCAGATGGCGGGGTATGTCCGCATCATTGACGGGCGCATACAGATCGTAGAGATCGCGGGGGAACCTGAAATCCCACCATTCCTGCGGCAGCGGCAGCAGCGGCAGGTCATGCTTTGCAGCTGCCTGCATCATGCAATTTTCAAGCATTTTTCGCCGGTTAAGAACAAAGGCAGGCAAATCCTGAAAACTGCGGGCGGCGGGGTTTCGCGCCGGATCGGGCGTCAGATAATCAAACCGCGTGCCCATATCGACTTCGTCGCCGTGCCCATCCAGCAAAATAATATCAATCGCCATGCCGCGCGGGTGCCCCCCCTTGCCGGGCGGGGAGAGAAGCCTGTTCGGCTCCTCGAGCCAATGGGGATTTGCCTTGACGATATCGGTCTGGCGCATTCTTTCCTGCGCTTCGACGGGGCGCAGGCAGTCTTTGAGTTCAAAAAACAAACCGCTTTCGGCGTGACAAAGCTGCGATGCTGTCAAAATGACAGGCAAGAATTTACGGTGGCAAAGCATTTGCGCATCCGCGCGGTAAATCGCACCGCCAAACATGTTATCGCGGTGGTCTGCTTTGGCATAGACCAGATCAACCCGCAGGGGGTGGCTGGTTTGATAATCTTCCAGCGGCACCAGATCGTCCGCGGTGACGGGGATGATATCGGTCACAGTTCTGCCAGTTTCTTTGCGGTGGTGATCTGCTGCGGATCCATGCGGATTTCGATCAGCGTCGGTTTTTTCGATTTCATGCCCGTATGAAAAGCCGGCAGGAATTCTTCGGTGCGCGTCACCACGAACGACTGCGCGCCGAAGGCCGCGGCAAAAGCTGCAAAATCCGGGTTGGTCAAATTGGTCGCGCTGATGCGTTTGGGATAGTGCTTTTCCTGATGCATACGAATGGTGCCGTACATGTTGTTGTTGAACACCAATAAAACCGGATGCGCGCCTTCGTGCATGGCGGTGGCGATTTCCTGCGCGGTCATCATGAAACCGCCATCGCCCATAAACCCGACAACCACGCGGTCCGGATAGGTCAGGCTGGCGGCCACAGCTGCGGGCACGCCATAGCCCATCGCGCCGGAGGTCGGCGCCAGCAAACGCATAGGACGGTCATAGCGCACATAGCGCTGGGGCCAGCCGCTGAAGTTTCCGGCGTCGGTCGTCAAAATAGCATCTTCGGGCAGGGCATTGATGATGTCTTCGATAATACCGTCCAGATCGGGCACGAATTTATCCCGGCTGCGCACGGTTGAAAATGCGGTGTATTGGCCGCGCAATGTTTGCGTATGTTGCGCCCAGCGGCTGCCGTCAATGACCAATCCGTCCAGCGCCTTGGCGAATTCATTGACCGATGAATGGATGGCCAGTTCGGATTTATAGACGCGGTTCAATTCATCCGCGTCGGGGTAGACATGCACCAAACGCTGTTTGGGCGTACCGGGCTGGATGATGCTATATCCTTGTGTCAAAATCTCGCCGAGCCTTGTACCAACGGCGATAATAACATCGGCCTCTTCGACCGCTTTACAGAGCTTTGGATCAACCGTAGTGCCGAGTGCACCCACATAGCACGGATGGCTGTTGTGAAAGGCATCCTGACGGCGAAAGCCTGCCGCCACGGGCAATTGCGATTTTTCGCAGAAATTTTCAAACGCCTGAATGGCTGTATCGCCCCAGCTGCCGCCACCGACAATCACCAGCGGTCTTTGTGCAGCGTTCAAAATATTCCGCAGCGCCTCCATATCATGATGCGTCGGGGCAAAATGCGCCGGCGGGGCGGGCATCTGCACGGCGGCATCCGTTTCTTCGCAGAGCATGTCTTCGGGCAGGGCAATCACCACGGGGCCCGGACGACCGGATGTGGCGATATCAAAGGCTTCACGCATGATACGCGGGATATCCGATGCATGATCAATTTCCGTTGCCCACTTGCAAAACGGCGGTTTGAACATATCGCGGTATTCGACTTCCTGAAAGGCTTCACGGCCTTTCTGGTCGCGGGCGACTTGGCCGACCAGCAAAATAAACGGCGTTGAATCCTGCATTGCGGTATGCACGCCAATGCTGGCATTACAGGCACCGGGGCCACGCGTGACAAAGCAAATACCGGGATGGCCCGTCAGCTTGCCGTAGGCCTCGGCCATAAACGCGGCGCCGCCTTCTTGTCTGCATGTCACGGTGCGGATATCACCCGCGTCATGCAGGCCATCCAGCGCATCTAGATAGCTTTCACCCGGCACGCAGAATATTTTTTTGACGCCGTGCGCACGCAGGCTTTCGACCAGCAAATGGCCGCCGCTTTTTTGTGTCATGATTTAGGCTCCGAATACGGTCATGATTTCGCCGCTGATGGCATAGACCAGCGCCATGAAAACCAGCGCCGCCAGAATTTGTTTAATAAACCCCCGCGGCATCATGCGGATCATCTCGCGGCCTGTATGCGCCCATTTGACCAGATAGGGGTCGCGCGCTTTCAGCGCTTCGTCATGTTCAGCCAGCGCGATGATTTCGAAAAAATTCTTCGCGACATATCCATGCGCCAGAAAGGTAACCGGATCAAACGGCCCTTTGGCCTGCCAGATATCGGGGTGGTGGCTTTTGAGACGCGCCCAGACTTTCCAGAATGGAAGCATGACGGGCGTCAGCAGCAAACAACCCACTAACAGAGCCAACAAAATGTGTATGATATTGAGCATGGATTTACCGCCTTTGGGTGGAGCCAGATCGCGTATAACTCTAATCCAAAGCCGGAGAGCTGAACAAGCCATGAAAACATCCCGCCGCGCGAAGCTGTCATCTCTCTGTATTCTGGCAATTGCTGGCGGCCTGTATGCGGCGCGTGATGCAGAAAGCCGCGCCCCGCAGATGCCAGAGCCCAAACACCTGAATATCGGCATCAGCCAATACCCATCCACCCTGCATCCGATGTTTGATGCGATGGTGGCCAAAAGTCTGGTTTTGGGTGGCGCACAACGCCCGATGACTGCGCACAACGCCAAGTGGGAACCCGTTTGCCTGATCTGCACCGAATTGCCGTCGTATGAAAACGGGCTGGCCAAGCGCGAATCCCGCGAAAATGGCAAAACCGGTATTGCCGCGACGTATAAAATTAAACGCGGCATCCGCTGGGATGATGGCACGCCGCTGACTGCGGCTGATTTTATTTTCGCATGGCAGGTCGGCAAACACCCGCAATCCGGCGTTAGCAACGGGGAGTTTTTTTCCAAAGACATCGCGGATATCACATCCAGCGCGCCCGATACGCTGACGATCCACTTTGACAAAGAAAAATGCAACTTCGCGCTGATTAACGATTTCAATCCCCTGCCCGCGCATGTGGAAAAAGAGATCTTTGAACAAGATCCGGTCAACTACAAAAACCGCACGCTTTACAACACGGATCCGGCGCACAGAGGGCTTTATTTCGGTCCCTACCGCATTGCCCGCGTGCAAAGCGGGGCCAGCATTACGCTGGAAAAAAACCCGCATTGGGGCGGTGATGTACCCAACATTGACTTTATTACCTATAAAACCGTTGAAAGCTCCGCCGCGCTGACGGCGCATTTGTTGTCTGGGGCGGTTGATTATATTGCGGGCGAACTTGGTTTGACGGTCGATCAGGCCATCGCCTTTGAAAAACGCCTGAAGGCGCAGCGCCCCGGCCAGTATAACGTGACATACAAAGCGGGCCTGACGTATGAACATATCGATTTGCCGCTGGACCGCGCACCGTTTGATGACCTCCGCCTGCGTCAGGCACTGATGTACGGCATGAACCGCACGCAAATCAACAACGTCATTTTTGATGGCCGCCAGCCGCCCGCACTGACAGGCATTAACCCGCTGGATACCGTGTTTACCGACGATGTCACCCAATACCCCTATGACCCGGCCAAAGCCGAAGCACTGCTGGACAGCGCCGGATGGAAAAAAGGCGCCGATGGCATGCGCGTGAATGCCGAGGGGAAAAAACTCAGCATAACCCTATCGACCACCGCAGGTAACAAAAACCGCGAAGTTATCCAGCAAGCCCTGCAATCAGACTGGAAAAAACTGGGTATTGATATCATCATTAAAAACGAACCCGCCCGCGTGCTGTTTGGCAGCACCATGCGCGAACGCCAGTTTACGGGCGGCGTCATGTACGCATGGCTGTCATCGCCTGCGAATATTCCCAAAACAACCCTGCATTCCAGTATGATTCCATCAGCCGGTAACAACTATGCAGGCCAAAATTACGCGGCCTATAAAAGCGCAGAGATGGACAAGCTGATTGACGATCTTGACATCACCTGCGCCCCGGACGAAAACAAGGCATTATGGCAGTCCCTGCAAAAACGCTATGCCGACGACCTGCCTGCCCTGCCGCTTTATTACCGCGCCGATGCGTTTTTTGTACCTGTCTGGTTGCATGGTGTGGAGCCAACAGGACATCTTAACCCCTCGACCCTCTGGTCTGAATACTGGAGCATCCAGAAATGAGCCCTAAAAACAGCAAAGATACATCCGGCGCCGACAAACAGGAAAGCTTCGCCGACAAGGCCAAAAGCAGCTGGGAATTTCGCACCGGCAAAGTCATCCTGCGCGTTGCCTTTACTTTGTTTTTTATAAGCTACCTTGCGCTATCGCTCCCGCTGGCATGGCAATGGGGCTGGTCGGCTTATTACAAAAGCCAACCGCTGAGCCATCTGGACACACTGATCGCCGAAGACCTAAATAGCCCCGATCAATCGCAATTTATGTCGTGGGTACACCTGCGCCCCGAACATGAACATGACGAAATTCAAGCAAAACTGGAGCCCCTGAGCGCCAAGCTTGACCCGTTTTTCTTTTTGCTGTTTTCGCAGTGGTCCGCCAAGAAACTAGAGGTCGAAAAAACGGTTTTCTGGCATTTTTATGCCCGCTACCGCCTGCGATTTGATGCCCTGCGCTGCGGCGCGCCGGATTCGGTTCAGAACGTCGATGGTATTATGGCGTTGATGCCCGAGGGACATATCACCTCTACCGTGCAGCGTTGGCCACATCTTATCCCCATGAGCATTCACGATGTGTTGGAATTTGATGCAAAATATCCGGCCAACAATAACCCGGCGCGTATCTGCCGCATCGTCTATGAAATCGAGGGTAATAACTACGCCATCGTCAAACAGGGCGATTGGCAACAAATACGCCATACCCTGCGTTCGCGCACCGAACTGAGCTTGAGAGAAATGATGCGTGACCTGCAACAAAGACAGCAGCCGCCGCAAAAAGACCAACCCGCCACGCCGGATAAAGACACAAACAAGGACGCCGAATGACGCTGCGCTTTTTGCTGCCGCGCCTGGGGCAGGCAGCGGTCACGCTTTTGCTTTTGTCGTTTCTGGTCTACGTCCTGATCGGACTGATGCCGGGCGATCCGGTTGATTTGATGATTGCGGGAAATCCGCACATGACCGCCGAAGACGCGGCACGGCTGCGCGAAATTTACGGCCTCGACCGCCCACTGCTGGGACGGTATTCCAGCTGGCTTTTCGCGGCGCTGGGCGGCGATCTTGGATATAGCCGCGTGTATGGCCTGCCTGTGCTGGATGTTATTTTTCCGCGTATGGGGCATACCCTGGTTTTAATGGGCGCCGCGCTGATGGTGACCCTTGCTCTGGCCGTGCCGCTGGGCGTGTGGGCGGCATACCGCAAGGACAGCGTGGCGGACCGCGTTATCGGTGTAACTTGTCTGGCTGGTATTTCACTGCCCGCCTTCTGGCTGGGGCTTTTGCTGATTGCGCTGTTTTCGGTGCAGCTGGAATGGCTGCCGGCAGGCGCCGCGCTCGATAACGCGCCGCTGGCCGAACGGCTGAAATCGATGATCATGCCTGTCATGACGCTGACGCTGGCCAGCATGGCAATTTACATCCGCCACCTGCGCAGCGCCATGACCGATGCCCTGCGGGCAGATCATATCCGCACGGCCCGCGCCAAGGGTTGCAGCGAAACCCGCGTGGTATGGGGACACGCGTTTCGTGCGGCCTTGCCGCCGCTGGTCACGCTTTTCATGCTGGACCTTGGCACGCTATTTGGCGGGGCGCTGACGATTGAAACTATTTTCGCGTGGCCGGGCATGGGCAAGCTGATGTTTGATGCGGTTATGGGGAACGACTATAACCTTGCGCTTTGCGGCTTTTTGATTTTGACGGCTTTTGTTTTGCTGGCCAACCTGCTGGCGGATATCGCCTATGGTTGGCTTGATGCACGCGTTACGGCAGGCGGGGGCAAGATATGAACCCTTCTTTGCGCGCCATCCATTTATGGCCACTGGCTATTTTATGCGGGCTTGCCGTTCTCTGCTTCTCGGCTGGATGGGTTGAATCGCTGCGCGGCATCGACAGCAACATGGCCGATTTATCGTTGCAATACCAGCCGCCATCCGGTGCCTATTGGCTGGGTACGGATGAGCTGGGACGCGATGTGTTTCTGCGCCTGCTCTATGGCGGGCAAATATCGCTGACGGTGGCCCTGCTGGCGGGGCTTGCCGCGGGCAGTATCGGCACGCTGGTCGGCATGACGGCTGGATATGCCGGCGGACGCACGGATGCCCTGCTGATGCGTCTGACAGACTTGCTGATATCGCTGCCTGCCCTTCCACTTTTGATTATTCTGGCGGCGATGGATCTTGAAAAGCTTGGCGTCAGCGCTGAATTCGCGCAAAGCAAATATGCCAGCCTATATAAAATATCTATCCTGATCGCCTTGATGGGCTGGACGACGCTGGCGCGGCTGGCACGGGCGCGCACCATGGTGCTGCGCCAGTCCGACTTCGTACGTGCCGCGCATGCGCTGGGGGTTGGGCATGCCCGCATCTTACTGCGCCATATCCTGCCGAATATCCTGAATACCGTCAGCGTCGCTGTCACCCTTGCCGTCGGGCACATTATTTTAATGGAATCCGTGCTGAGCTTTCTGGGGCTTGGTATTCAACCGCCCTTGCCCAGCTGGGGCAATATGCTCAGCCACGCACAAGACCAGATGTGGGACCAGCCGCGCCAGATGATTTACCCGGGCGCGCTGATTTTTATCACCGTGCTGTGTTTCAATTTCACGGGCGACAGGCTGCAAGACCGTTTCGATCCGCGCAGCCTGAACCGCAGATAACACTTACTGCGTCAGCGGCACCAGATCGGCATTTGTGCGGTTGTTTTTGTAATAGTCGATGCGCTGTATCCAGCCATCCAGCGGGTCTAGCGCCCCGCGTCGGCGGCCCACATTCAAACGATTGAACGCCGGAACGGCCACAGTACCCGCTGTCTGCAGTGTGCCGTTATACGCTGTACGCACCGACGTTGACGTATACGCCATCGCCAGACGCACCGCCGCGCCCGCCACATAGGTCGGTCCCGCATAGGCATAAACATTTGTACCGGCATTATATACATGCGTACGGATATTATCCGTGGTGTCATCGACAATCATCTGAAGCGCGTTATTTGCTGTACCGTCATCCAGCGACGCAAAGCCTGGAAAGGCGCTCCGGCCAAGACCATACATCGACCCCTGTGCGACAAGCGTACCCGTATCCGGTGCAAGCCACCCGCCCGCATCTGAAAAGGTCAGCGTGTCTTCTGCCCGCGTGGCGCTGGCTGTCGTCGTCGGAATAAACGATGTTGCAAAAGCGCCTTCTTCGATTTGAGCACCAAAAAAAGATAGCTGAAGCCCGGGCACCTGCGTAAACCGGTTATCGACCAAAAGACGCGATGTTGTCATGCCCGCCGCGACGGTGCTTGTAAGCGTGAAACGCTGCCAGCTGGTCGTTACGGCAATGTTCCGGTTATTGGCTTCGTTATTCGCGCTGCCCGGCAGACGGAAGCCAAGCGTGGCATTACGATTGCCGCGTATCCAGATCGAATGCGTCATCACACGTCCGGGTGTTGCCGACACATCCTGAAACACCACCGTGCTGGTCGAAAAATTATAAACGGGGACGGTGCTGCCATCAGGCGCCGTTGTCGTGCCTGCGCTCGTTAATGCTGTGCCCTGAAGTTGCCACATGGGCGTGCGGGTGACGTCATTGCTATGCAGGATACGGTTAGTGCGAGCCTCTTCGATCAACAGGCCCCGGCGCGCGCCCGTGAAAGGGACATGATCGATACGCGGCACGCCCGCTGCCGCCGTCTGCATAACACCCGCACTGTCAAAATATGTACCCACGCTGCCGCGGGAGAACGTACCGCCCGCCGCCGACATCAAAGCTGTCAGACTGGGCTGCGATGCGCCGTTTAGCCCAAAGGCATCATTCATAAAATCCATGCTGAGCGATGCGCCCGCCAGCAATGTGGCAGTGTCCGTCACCGCAGCGCCGATGTTGTTTGCGGCGTCCGTTAATGTCAAGCTCAGCGTCAGCGCCCCATCTGTCATGGCGGAGAGGTCAATGCCGCTGACCGCCATGCTGGCTGCGGTCACGTTGCCGGTGCCTGTCACGTTTGCGCCGCCCGCGCTGCTGGTGATGCTATATTCGTAAGTGGTGCCGATTTCAGCATCTGATATCGTAAACGCTGCTGCGGTGCGCGTTGCGTAATCATAATCGTCTGCATCAAATGCAGCGCTATAACCGCTGGGCGCGGTCGTATCGGTGACCGTGCCGCCAAGGGCCACGGGCGTTGATGCAAAGGTCACCACGGCCGCGTTACCATCGGCCGTCATCGTCGCGCCATTGCGGTCGATACCTTGAATAATCACATCACTTGCGCCGCTATCCGCCGGCATCAGGGTATAGCTGAATTGCAGGTCTGCGGTTGTGCTGTCTGTCAGCGCCGCCTGCCGCTCGACGCCGCCGATATTGATTTGAAGCTGCGGCGTCCCGCCGCTGATGCTGAGCATGCGTGTATAGCGCACACCAAACACAATGGTGTCACCAATCGATGTGGCGGGCGTGACAATGCGGGGCAATTCGAACGGATAGGGCGCGATATGCCCGCCGGATTGCGGCGCGGCAATGCGGTCAATTTGCGTACTGGCCTCGTCTTTATGCTCCGCAAATTGTGGAGTGCCTTCTGCAACAAGCGACGTCGTGCTCACGGACGCCATCAAATCGGCAGGCACAACCAACGAGCCATTCACACGTACGCGGCCTTCGCGCACACGCACGGTTGCATCACCGCCGCGGCTGCGCACATCGATATCCGTGCCCAAAAGCTCAATCGTGCCGCCGGGAACGTTGACCGTGCGGTTCACGCTGCCCGATACATATTGCATGATACCCTGCACGAGCGTCAGCTCGGCCGGGTTCATATCAACAACCGTATCCTGCCCCAGCGTCAAAATCGCGCCATCATGGAATTGCAAGCGCAGCACAGCGCCGGCCGTATTGCCCACCGTGACGCGGGTCGGCATTTCAATCGTCTGGCCATTCACGATACCGCTGGTCACGCCGGCGCTGATAACCGTATTCGCGCCGACTGTTTGCACCACCTGCACGTCTGCTGCTTTTTTACGGCGGGTTTGTACGCGGATAATATTTTCTCGGCGCACTTTTTCATACACGCGGTCTTTGACGCTGGCCAGACGTACGGGCTGCGTCAAACCATCCAGCCCGCCCTCGGCATGATTTAAAATAAAGCGCAGACCAAATTGCATATCCAGCGCTTTATGGTTTTCTTTGACGGCGCCGCCATACACGCGCATCGCCTGTGACGGTGCCCATTCAAGGCGGCTGTCGACGCCGTAAATATCACTTTCGCCGTCAAGTCCGTCCCACTGGTATCCGCGCAGATAGGCTGTCCATGCGGGCATTTGCGCCAGCTGGCCGCGTAGCTCCATATCCCATCCGGATACGGCGCGCTCCTCTTCGGTCAGTGACGCTGATTTCCAGCCGGTCAGCGGAATATACCGGTTGGCCGAAAACCCCAGCAGGCTGGTCTGGCCATCCACGCCAATGCTGAAACGGTTATGATTTGCATCCAGATTGTGGTCAAAAAACGCATTCAGGCCGATCATGGCGGTGTCATCGGCCAGCAGGCGGCGATAGGCGATGCCGCCGTTTACGGTATCTTTCCCCTCGTCATGGCGGTTCCACGATGTTTGCACAAATACATGCTGCTGGCCTGCCTTATCCTGCCAGAGCGGCTGCACGGACAGGACTGTCCAATACGGGTTATCCATTCGCAGACCCGTTTCCAGCTCCAGCCGTGAGAGGAACGGCAGACCCGTACCGCGCGCCATTTGTAAACCGGCATCTGCGGCCGCCAGCATCCCCGCACGGCGGAAATCCGCCATCAACTGCGCCGGATCAAGTGTGGATGTGCTCTTTGACGTCAAACTGGTGCAGGCCATCGACAGCGCCTGACGTGCACCGTTATCAAACTGTGACGATACAAAACGTCCGGGCGCACTTGCGGTTAAACCCGGCACCTTAAGGCCGCTCTCGCCGCCCGCCCCGCCCATCGGCATCATGCCCAGCGTTTCCGAGCAGATCTGCTGATTAAGCGTGCCCGCCACACCATCGCCGCCGCCACCGTTAAACGCCAGACCTGCCGCCTGTAGCAGCGTCATGACTTTTTCAACGCGCATACGGTCGGCATCGGTCACGTTGAATGATGCCTGCGGCGAAAGCGAAGCCGGTGCGTCGCTGCCCGTATAGACCTCGGGATAATACGCGCGTGCGTCATCTATCCCCAAACGTCCGGTTATTACCAGCAATACGAGAAGATAAGTAAATGTGTAAAATAAAATACGCGAATATGCGCCCATCGTTCGTCAAGTATACTGGGGATAGATTCCCAAGCAACGGAAAACAAACGATTTGCGGTAAACTGCGGCCTTGTGCCGTCTTGACTTTCGCCCCCGCCGGGCCATTTATGGCTCGTCGTCCCCGCAACCGCGCCGCCGACTTTCCTTCCCAGCCGAAAGGACCCTCCCCGATGACCAAGACCCTCGCCTACGCCGCCCTGGATGCAGCGAAACCGCTGGCGCCGTTTACCTTCGAGCGCCGCGCCCCGCGCGATAACGATGTCCAAATTGACATTTTGTACTGCGGTATCTGCCATTCAGACCTGCATCAAGCCCGCAACGAATGGCAAAACTCGATCTACCCCATGGTGCCCGGCCATGAAATCGTCGGCCGCGTAACAGCTGTCGGCAACAAAGTAACAAAGTTTAAGACCGGTGACGTGGTCGGCGTCGGCTGCATGGTTGACTCATGCCAGACCTGTTCCAGTTGCAAAGACGGTCTGGAGCAGTTCTGCGAAGAAGGCATGACCCAGACATATAACGGCTACGAACGCGACGGCAAAACGATTGCGCAGGGCGGCTATTCGTCGGCGATTGTCGTGCGTGAAGAATTTGTGCTGAAAGTATCTGACAAACTGGAATTGTCGGCGGTCGCTCCGTTGCTTTGCGCCGGTATCACCACCTATTCGCCGCTGCGCCACTGGAATGCGGGGCCCGGCAAAAAGATCGGCATTGTCGGTCTGGGGGGCCTTGGCCATATGGGCGTCAAAATTGCCCGCGCCATGGGGGCACACGTTGTCGTATTCACAACATCACCCAGCAAAAAAGAGGACGCCATCCGCCTTGGTGCGCATGAAGTAGTCGTATCGAAAAACGAAGCAGAAATGAATGCACATACCGGCAGTTTTGATTTTATCCTTAACACCGTGGCCGCGCCGCACAGTCTTGATCCGTTTATCGCGCTTCTGAAGCGTGATGGCACATTAACGCTGGTGGGCGCGCCTGACCAGCCCCACCCGTCGCCGAATGTTTTCGGGCTTATCATGGGCCGTAAGAGCATCGCGGGGTCTTTGATCGGCGGCATTGCCGAAACGCAGGAAATGCTGGATTTCTGCGCGGCGCACGGCATCGTATCCGATATCGAACTGATCGCGGCGCAAGATATCAACACCGCCTATGAGCGTATGCAAAAAGGCGATGTGAAATATCGTTTCGTGATCGACATGAAAACACTGGCGGCATAATCGCAGCCAGTAAATAAAAAAGGCCGGTGCGAAACACCGGCCTTTTTTTACTATTCGGCTTGCGGGTCGGCTTGCGGGCTTAGCTGCGGCAACCGCAACCGCCGCCGCAACCGCCCGTGGGAATGTCGCAGCCCATGATATCTTCATCGGCTTCTTCGTCCGTATAGGCATCGGCGTTGATGGTCATGACATCACGGCGGCGTTCTTCGGCCTGCGCGGTCATCAGATTTTTTTCTTCGGCTGTTTTTTCACCGCTCATAAATTCTTGCATAAAAGATGTTGTCATGCTGCCAGTTGCTCCTCTGCTTTGGCGTAGTCGAGTTTCAGGTCGCGCGCGACTTCGGCATGCGTGATTTTGCCTTTGCACACGGTCAAGCCGTTGCGCAGGTGGCGGTTTTCAGACAGGGCACGCACCCAGCCCTTATCGGCGATTTCAAGGCCGTAGGGCAGAACCGCATTGTTCAGCGCGTATGCCGACGTACGCGGCACCGCGCCCGGCATGTTCGCCACGCAGTAATGCACAACACCATCGACCTCGTACGTCGGGTTGTCGTGCGTGGTGGCTTTGGATGTTTCCGTGCAGCCGCCCTGGTCAATGGCGATATCCACGATAACCGAGCCGGGGCGCATTTGCGGCAGCATGTCACGCTTGATCAGCTTGGGCGCCAGCGCACCGGGGATCAGGACAGAGCCAATAACCAGATCGGCGCGCATCACGTAACGTTCAACCGCGTCCTGCGTTGAATATACAATGTTTGCACGGTTGCCGAACATATCATCCAGCTGGCGAATACGGTCGAGGTTACGCTCCAAAATAGTTACGCGCGCTTCCATACCAATCGCCATTTTCGCGGCGTGGGTACCGGCAACACCGCCGCCCAGAATGGTGACCTGCGATGCAGATACACCGGGCACGCCGCCAATCAAAATACCCGAACCGCCAACAGGCGCATGCAGGTGGTATGCACCAATGTGAACGCCCATGCGGCCCGCAACTTCGCTCATCGGGGCCAGCAGGGGCAGGCCACCGCGGTCAGACGTCACGGTTTCATAGGCAATCGCAATGCAGCCGCTATCGATCAGACCTTGGGCCTGTACGGGATCCGCCGCCAGATGCAGATAGGTGAAAAGGATTTGGCCTTTACGCAGCATCTTGGTTTCAGACGGCTGCGGCTCTTTTACTTTGACGATCATATCCGCGCGGTCAAAAACTTCTTTGGCCGTGCCCACAACCGTGGCGCCTGCGCGGATATAATCATCATCGGTTGCCTGAATGCCGGCGCCGGCATTTGTTTCAACAATCACCTGATGCCCGTGATGTACGTATTCGCGCACCGACGTCGGCGTCAGACCGACGCGGAATTCTTTGGTTTTGATTTCTTTGGGGCAGCCGATGAGCATTGCATTTCTCCTTGGGGGGCTTGATACTCTCGGAGCGGCCGCTTTAAAGTGAAACGGCGACTCGTACATTCAGATGGCCTAATATACTTGAGCCCATTGCCAATTCAAGAGAGAGCATATGTTAAACGCGTTATTGCAAAAGCTGACCGGCAAATCCAAGCCGAAAACCAGATCAGAACAGACGATTGTGCATGAAAACCAATATGTCGCGCCCAACTACAACCCCCTGCCGGTCGTGCTGCACCGCGGCGAAGGTTTGTACCTGTGGGATCAGGAAGGCAAAAAATATCTGGATATGATGAGCGCCTACAGCGCCGTCAGTTGCGGTCATGCGCACCCGCGTATTGTTGCACGGCTGCGCGATCAGGCGGGGCAGCTGGCCGTTTGCTCGCGCGCGTATCACAGCGACATGTTGGCGCCGTTTGCAGAGAAACTGGCAAAGCTAACGGGCCTTGATATGATTCTGCCCATGAACACGGGCGCCGAAGCCGTCGAAACCGCTGTGAAAGCCGCGCGTCTGTGGGGCTATACGGTGAAAGGCATTCCCGAAAACGCCGCCGAAATTATTGTGGCCGAAGGCAACTTCCACGGACGCACCACAACCGTGATCAGTTTTTCAACCGAAGTCGATTACCGCAAAAATTTTGGGCCCTTCACGCCCGGTTTCCGTGCTGTGCCGTTTGGTGATCTGAAAGCGATCGAAGCCAGCATCACACCAAACACCGCCGCCGTATTACTGGAGCCTATTCAGGGCGAAGCCGGCATTAAGACGCCGCCCGCAGGCTTTTTGCGCGATCTGCGTGCGATCTGCGACAAACATAATGTGCTGCTGATTTTGGACGAAGTGCAATCCGGCCTTGGCCGTACGGGCAAGATGTTTTGCTATCAGCACGACAATATTTTGCCGGATCTGCTGGTTCTTGGCAAAGCGCTCGGCGGTGGCTTGCTGCCGGTATCGGCCGTTGTCGGCAAGAAAGCGATCATCAGCCTGTTCAAACCGGGCAGCCATGGTTCGACCTTTGGCGGTAATCCGCTGGCGGCGGCTGTCGGCCTTGAATCGCTGCGCGTACTCGAAGAAGAAGGCATGGTCGACAACAGCGCCAAGCTTGGCGAATACATGCTCAACCAATTGCGCGGTATCAACAGCCCGCTGATCCGCGAAGTACGCGGCAAGGGTCTTTGGATCGGTGTTGATTTCGACCCCGAACGCGTTGCCGCGCGCAAAATCTGCGAAAAAATGATGGAACGCGGCATCCTGTCCAAGGACACCCACGAAACCGTCGTGCGATTCGCCCCGCCCCTGACCATCACGCAAAGCGAGGTCGATTGGTGTCTGGAACAGTTCCGCGAGGTTTTGCGTACGTTCGAGGCGAAATAAACGGCTGTCAAATTCCCATATTCCGAAAACGGGTTTTGTTAACCATTTTTTCCTATCCTGATATCAGGCGCGACGCCGGTAGGGAGATTTGAACATGATCTATCATCTGCACGAATTGCTGACCAAAATGGGCGCCCCCGAAGTGCGCGAAAAATCCCGCCTGCAATGGCATTACTGCGATGCTGATACGGGGGCGGTTGCAGGTTTTGCCGATATCCGCCTCGAAGCAGGCGGCGAGCGACTGGTTGCCGAACTGCAAGCCGTACGCAGCGATGACGAACAGGCACAAAGCCCCGACCACGCCGCAGAAGACCGTTTTTATTTAATGGCGGAGCGCACCGCGCGCCCGAATTATTTCCGCGTGCTGCATATCGGATTTGATGGCGAAACCTATACCCGCCCGTCACGTAGCGTGGTTGAACTGGGCCTGAGCCTGTTTCACGCCAGAGCACTGGATATTTCAATCCGCATGGTGGAGCAGACATTCAATAAACAAGACATGCTGGAAGACATGCGCGAAGACGCGCCGCAGGGCAGCCGCCTGATGCCGGCAATTCATCTGCGCGATCCGGCGAAGCCCGCGGCCGAGAGCTTTGGTGTTGTGATCCCTTTCCGCCCGCGCACCGTGGTGCAAACGGGGATTTAAATTTATCAGCCGCCCGCAACTGTCATACCGTCGATGCGCAGTGTCGGCACATCGATGCCGTATTTAAAAATCAGATCATTGGCAGGCGTCAGATTCATCCACATATCCTTGATATTTCCTGCGATCGTCATTTCACTGACAGGATAGGCGATCTGGCCTTTTTCAATCCAGAAACCACGCGCGCCGCGACTGTAATCACCCGTCACAGGGTTGGCGCCGCTGCCCATCATTTGGGTGACAAAAAAACCTTCGTCGATGCCTGCGATCAACTCTTCGGGCGAGATATCACCGGGCTGCATATAGAAATTCGCAGGACGCGGCGATGGCGGCGATGATGCGCCGCGTGCGGCATTACCTGTTGTTTGCAGCCCCAGCTGACGCGCAGATGCCAGGTCCAGCAGCCAACCTGTCAGCACGCCATTTTCGATGATACTGCGTTTTTGCGGCGCGACGCCTTCGCCGTCAAACGGGTGCGACCGCATGCCGCGCACCATAAACGGATCGTCGATCACGTGAATGTTGCCCGCAAAAATCTGCTTGCCCATTTTATCTTTCAGGAACGTCGTGCCGCGCGCGACCGCGCCGCCCGAAATCGCGCCCGACAGTGAGCCGATAATACCGCCGGACACGCGGCGGTCAAACACCACGGGCATTGGCTTGGTTTTACCCTTGCGGGGGTTCAGCGCCGATACGGCGCGTTCGCCGGCCGCGCGCCCGATATCGGCGGGGTCTTTCATATCGGATAAAAACGTGACGCTATCATATTCGTAATCGGTTTCCATGCCCGTATCGCGGCCCGCGATAACGGATACAGACAGGCTGTAGCCGCTGCCTGCGTAACCTTGCGCAAAGCCATTGGTGGCCGCAAAATACACCGCATCGCTGCCCGCGCCGCATTCAGCGCCTTCGGAATTGGTCACCCCCGCAACAGCACGCGCGGCGTCTTCGGCCTTGTCGGCCATTTCGATCATTTGCTCGACGCTCATTTCCGTGGCGTCGTACATATCGAGATCAGGAAAGGACGTCGCCAATTGTTCGGGGTCGGCGATGCCTGCATAATGATCTTCCGGCACAGCGCGCGCCATGGCGACAGCACGTTCCGCCATTTGTTTCAGCGCGGCGGGCGATTTATCGGATGAAGACACGATGGCCTGACGCTTTCCCACAAAAACACGCAAGCCCACTTCGGCCTCTTCGCTGCGGCTGAGCGATTCAGGCTTGCCCAGACGTCGCTGCACTGAAACGGAGGTTGAATCAGCCAGCACCGCATCGGCCGCCGTCGCGCCATACCCCTGCGCAGTTTTCAAAAGATCTTGCAGAACATTCAGCATTTCCGGATTGACGATAGAAGAAGCCATGGGCACGCGCCTTTATTTATACAAGAGGTAGAGAAACAACCGTGGCATCATAACACAGGGCGTGCATGATGCCACGTGGGTGTTTGGGTGATATAGGGCGAATTATCCCTCGGCGCCACCGGCCGCGGCCAGCAGCGGCGGCACGAAACGTTCAGCGTGCTGCGCTCCTTGGGGCAATTCGACCAGCCGCAGGTGAATTTCCGGTTTCACCGGCCCGCCGTCATACGTTGCGCAGAACTTTTCAAGCTGTTCGGAAAAGCGGTTGATGGCGTCGATCGGTTCTGATTCATACTGCGGACGTTGCAGCAAAATGGCGTAATCATCCGCGCCCAGGCGCCCGATCACATCGGACTGGCGGCGCATATAGGTCATTTGCTTGGCCATTTTTTCCATCAATTGCTCGAAAGCCTCTGGCGGTATGGACGCCTGAAGTTTTTCATGGTTCATCAAATGCAGAAAAACAATCAGGCTGCGCTCCCCGTAGCGGAACGCACGGTCTGTCGCAGACAAAAAAAGCTGATTGAAAGCGGCCTTGCCGATCATACCGCCGGTGGAGTGCACGTTATCTTCGCGCGCCAGCATCCGCGCCACCGTAATCAAGCGGCCAGCATTGCCGGTTTTTTCGTCCAGTTCCTGACTGGATAGCGGTTTGAGCAGTGCATCGTTCGCACCGGCCAAAATAGCTTCTTCGGTCGTGGCGGATTTGGACAGCAGCAGCATGTAGGGTTTTGCGGCGGATTTTTGCAGGCTTTTCCAAACGCCAATAATCACAGGACGCGCTTCGCTGAGGGGCGCGGGATCGACCATGATACAGTCAAAGGATTTCGTACCCAAAAGCTCGCAGGCGGCATTCTTGTTCGGCTCTACCGTCACCTGATGCCCCTTCGCCCCCAGCTTGGAGGTAATGAGCTGGTTGGTAAGAGATTCGCGGTCGATGACCAATATGTCCATGAAAAACCCCTGCGTGGCGCTTTCCCTACTTTAGGGCAAAAGTGTTAAAATTACGTCATAAAATCCGGTTTTTACCCGGGGCGGGCACGGGTTCAAAAGACTTTCAAACGACTATTTGACAGCCCTGCGGATTTCTATTATACCCTTGCATACTTCATCCGCGCCCAAGTGGCGGAATTGGTAGACGCGCAGGTTTCAGGTACCTGTGGGGCAACCCGTGGAAGTTCGAGTCTTCTCTTGGGCACCATTATACCGGGCATTAAGCCCGGTATTTTTGTTTTAGGACTGTTTTTCAGCCGGGCGTCATCCCGGCGTTTTTATAGGGGTTTCCTGCTATGACCATCACCCTGCACCTCGGCGACCTGCCCGACGGGCTTTCTTTTGGTAATTCTGTTGCCATCGACACCGAAACACTGGGCCTGCGCCCGCACCGCGACCGCCTGTGTCTGGTGCAACTGTCCGCCGGTGACGGCACCGCACATCTGGTGCAGCTGAAGGCTGGCCAATATGACGCCCCTAATTTGAAAAAACTGCTGGCCGATAAAAACGTAACCAAGCTGTTTCATTTCGCGCGCTTTGACGTGGCCGTTATGTACCAGTATCTGGGCGTGGTAACCGCGCCGATTTACTGCACCAAAATCGCCTCGCGGCTGGCGCGGACATTTACGCAGCACCATAGCCTGAAAACACTCTGCAAAGATCTGATCGGTGTTGATCTGGACAAACAGCAGCAAACGACCGACTGGGGTGCAGACACCCTGACGCAGGAGCAAATGAACTATGCCGCGTCCGACGTGCTGCACCTGCACCGCATGAAAGGGGTATTAGATACGATGCTGGTACGCGAAGGCCGCGTGCATCTGGCGCAAGCCTGCTTTGATTTCCTGCCAAGCCGGGCCCTGCTGGATATCGCGGGCTGGGACGAAGAAGATATCTTCAGCCACGCGTCGTAAGCACAACAAAAAAGCCCTGCAACCGCAGGGCTTTTTTGTGTTCAGCCCCCCGGTCAGGGCTTGATAGCGCGGCGGCGGATATCGGGCGCGGGCTTGATTACAATATCATCGCGCGTGCCCGTGCAAATAATGGCGATATCATCACGCAGGGCCTTTGCTTTCTCATCCGCGGCACGCTGCGCGGTTTCTTCGGCGCTGCGTTTGATGCGGCTTCGGTGTTTATCGAATTCGCCCGCGACAGATTGACGACCGCTGTCGATGGCATGCTGCTCTGCCGTTTTTCCTTCATTGTCCTGAAGTGATTGATCGGCGCCATGTGTCAGAAATAATTCGACGTAAGCTTCGGATCCGCCCTTGGCGCCAAAAATCAGCGCGGTTTCACCCTTCGCGTTTTGCGCATCAATGTCCGCACCATTTTGCAGCAGAAATTTTGCAATATCATATTTGTGGCTGCCGTGCGCGGCGGCATAGGTCAGCCCTGTATTGCGGCTTTCGGGGTCGCGCCAATGGACGGCGTCGGGATGCTTCACGATCACATCGACGATGTCATCCATCATGCCATTCCAGCAATCGATGACGAATTTGCGCTGTTGCTCCGGCGTGCCAGAGAGGGTTTGAGGTGCTTTGGCCATGACATTTCCAGTGTGCCCACCCACGCCCGCAAAGCGCGCGCCGGAGGGTTTGATTCGTTTTAAAAGATGCTGGTTATCCTTCCACATGTTTTGAATTATGTCAATTTTAGGTCAGAAAGCTGCAAAATTGACATAATTATAAAACTTTGATAGAAATTTCCGTGTTTTAACTTCAAAAAATGCAGGCTCCGGCCTATAAAAAAAGAAACCTTTTCCAAGACAGGACACCTCAGGCCATGGCGATCATCCCCCTGACCGACACCACCGCCCAGAAACAGCAAGGCACCGCGAATATTGATAGCGGTCGCCGCGTACTGGAAACCGAAGCCGCCGCGTTGTCTGCGCTGGCTGCAGGGCTTGGCGACAGTTTCGATCAGGCGATCGAAGTCATTTCCGCCGCCGAAGGCCGCGTGATTGTGACAGGCATGGGCAAAAGCGGCCACGTCGGTAGCAAAATCGCCGCCACGCTGGCATCGACCGGCACCCCCGCATTCTTTGTACATCCCGCCGAAGCCAGCCATGGTGACATGGGCATGATTGTCCGCGGCGACGTTGTACTGGCGCTATCCAATTCAGGGGAATCCAAAGAGCTGCTGGACGTGATCGAATACACGCGCCGTTTTGCCATTCCCCTCATCAGTATCACATCGGGTGCGCTGTCCACGCTGGGCACCAAAGCGGATGTGACATTACTGCTGCCTGCCTGCCCCGAAGCCTGCCCGAACGGCCTGGCCCCCACGACATCCACCACGATGTCGCTGGCATTGGGCGATGCACTGGCGATTACACTGCTGGAGCGCAAAGGATTCACCGCCAAGGATTTCAAAGTTTATCACCCCGGCGGCAAGCTGGGCCAACAACTGATGCGCGTATCTGAAATCATGCACATGGGCGACAAAGTACCCGTGGCCAGTGAAAACATTTCCATCCGCGAAGCCGTCGACATCATCAGCCAGAAAAGCCTTGGCTGCATTGCACTGGTCGATGCGAACGGCACCCTGAGCGGTCTGATCACCGATGGTGACCTGCGCCGCCACCTGCTGGACGAGGCGATTGCGCAGAAAACCGCCAAGGACATCATGAGCCGCACGCCCAAAACAGCCGCCCCCGATATGCTGGTGGCCGAAGCCATGGCCGTCATGAACGATCTTAAAAACCAATTCCGCAAGATCACGACACTGATCGTGGTCGATCAGGCGCAAAAACCGGTGGGTGTTCTGCACCTGCATGATTGCCTGCGGGCTGGATTTGCGTGATCGCGCAAACACCACAATCGGATACCCCGAAAATGCCGGAGGCGCCACGCACACGCCTGCGCGGATTTGACCCTGCGCGTGCATCGCGGGCGGCGTCTATTTCAGCCGGCTATACCCGCTTTGTCCGTTTTGCGCGGCTGGCGCTGCCGCTCTGTGCTATTGTCATTCTGGGCATTGTGGTTATGCGCCTGACCGATGGCGGATCGCAGCAGCCCATCAGTATCAGCGACCTGCCCGCCGAAGAAAAAACAGTCCCCGGTGAAATCGACATGGTCGAAGCGAAATATCAGGGCGCGGATGCGCAAGGCCGTATGTATACCGTCACTGCGGCACGCGCACGCCGCGATATGTCATCACCCAATAGCCTGAGCCTGGAAAAGCCCCGCGCCGATCTGGCGCTTGATAACAATCAGTGGCTGGCTATTCATGCCGAAAAAGGCCTTTACGATAACGAAGCCGGATCGCTGTACCTGTCGGACGGTGTCACGCTGTTTCATGATGCAGGGTATGAACTGCACATGGAAGACGTCAACGTTGCGCTGAAAACCCGCACCGCGACATCGGACAAACCCGTTTCCGCACAAGGCCCCGCCGCACTGCTGAGGGCATCCGGCATACGCATTGAAAGCGGTGCCGATCTGATTGTATTTAACGGCCCTGCACATTTGACACTGCATGGCATCAAGACAAAGGGCACGCGCGGATGAAAAAAACCACGCTTATGGCTATGTTTATGGTTCTGTCGTCTTCGGCGGCTGGTTTTGCGGCAGATATTACGGCCACAAACAGTGATGCGCCTGTCGAAATTTTTGCCGATAAGACGCTGGAATGGGACCGCGCAAAAAAAACTTACACAGCACGCGGCAATGCCGTCGCGCGTCAAGGGAACATGCAGGTCAAAAGCAGCACGCTGACTGCCCACTACAGCGAAGACAGCAACAACAAACAAGCCGGCGCGGGCGCAGGCAGCGAAATCACCAAGCTGACGGCCGATGGGACAGTTGAAATCTCGTCCCCGCCCTATATCGCACATGGCGACACTGCCATCTACGACGTCACAACAGGCGTTGCGACATTGACGGGCGATGATCTGAAAATCGAGACCCCGAGCGAAAACCTGACGGCCGAACAGCGCATCGAATTCGACACCGCCAATAACAGACTGAGCGCGGTCGGCGATGCAAAAGCCGTACGCGGTACCGACAGTCTGAAATCCGAAAAGCTGGATGCGTTTTTTAAACAGGGCAAGGACGGAAAAACCGCACTTGACCGCATCACCGCCGACAACGCGGTCACCATCAAAACCGCCCGCGAAACGGTCACCGGCGATAGCGGCGTTTATGACGTCACCGCCGGCAAAGCGACGTTGCGCGGCCGCGTCCGCATTTTGCAGGGCGAAAACTGGCTGGAAGGCACCCGCGCCGAAGTTGACCTGAAAACCGGTATCAGCAAGCTGTTTGCTGACGGCAAGCCCTTGCCGGGCCGCACCTCGCTGATCGTGGACGGTGTTGAAAGAACGCCTGTCGCACCCGTTGGCGATGGCCGTGTGCGCGGTGTATTCTATCCCAAGAAAAAGACGCCGGAAGCTGCGGCGCCGGAGACAGCAAAACCATGACCGAAAGCAACGAAAACAAGCCCAAACTGGTGCAGCCACAGGCCAGCGGCCTGTCTGTCGAACACCTGATGAAACGCTATAAACGCCGCCCCGTTTTGCGCGACGTGTCGCTGCATGTCAAACGCGGCGAGGCGGTCGGATTGCTCGGCCCCAACGGGGCGGGTAAAACAACCTGCTTTTATATCGTAACCGGATTGATCGACCCCGATAACGGCACGATTAAACTGGATGGAAAAAACATCACCGGCCTGCCGATGTATCGCCGCGCACGTCTGGGCATCAGCTATCTGCCGCAGGAATCGTCTATTTTTCGCGGCCTGAACGTCGAAGACAATATCCGCGCCGTCCTGCAGGCCGTCGAAGAAGACCCGCACCGCCGCGAACATATGCTGGAAGAGTTGCTGGCGGAATTTTCTGTCACGCACCTGCGTTTCACGCCCGCTGTCGCCCTGTCAGGCGGGGAGCGCCGCCGCGTGGAAATCGCGCGCGCGCTGGCAACGCATCCGCAGTTCATTCTGCTGGATGAACCGCTGGCAGGGATTGATCCGATTGCGGTTGCGGAAATCCGCGACCTCGTCAAACATCTTAAAAACCGCAACATCGGCGTGCTGATCACTGACCACAATGTGCGCGACACGCTGGACATTGTTGACCGCGCATACATTCTGCACGGTGGGCAGGTGTTGATGGAAGGTAAACCCGAAGACATCGTCAATCACAAGGACGTGCGCCGCGTTTATCTGGGCGAAAAATTCAGCCTGTAACGCCCGTCTTATTTACCCGAACACCTAAATGCCGCAGGCGTGACATACCCGCCGCTACCTGTTATATTTAAAATAGGGGAGACGTTCAGGGAATGGCGATCAATCAACGCTTGGATATCCGTCAGGGGCAAACCCTGACCATGACGCCGCAGTTGCAGCAGGCGATCAAACTGCTGCAAATGTCAAACGTCGAGCTGGCTGAATATCTGGAAGCGGAGATTGAAAAAAACCCGCTGCTGGAAAAAGACGACGGCACACAATCCCCCGCCACAGACACCATTGACGCCGAAGAAAACGCCCGCCCCGGCGATGGCGACATCATGACGTCCCACAGCGGCGAGCAAAACGACGCCTTCGCCGCTGATCGTGCCGCGGCCGATGACCGGCCGCTGGATACCGATTTTGACAACGTTTTCACCGGCGGCGATATGGCCCCGCAAGAAGGCGGCTATGACGCTTTCGCCACCGACAGTTTTGCGAATGTCGGCAGCGGCGGCAGTTTGAAATTCGATGATCCTGACTTCAGCCTTGAAAATACTATGGCCAAAGAAGTCACCTTGAGGGACCATCTGGAAGAACAAATCCAGCTGGAATTCGACACCGCGGGTGACCGTGCCATCGCCCGCGTGCTGGGCGATTATCTGGACGAAGCCGGATATATCCGCGCCGACCTGGCCTCGCTGGCCGAACGGCTGGGCTGCGAGCTGGCGCGTATCGAGGATATTCTTGATACCCTTCAGCGCCTCGATCCCGCAGGGTTATTTGCCCGCAACCTGAGCGAATGTCTTGCGCTGCAACTGCGCGAAAAAGACCGCCTGGATCCGGCGATGCAAAAACTGCTGCAAAACCTGGATCTTCTGGGTGCGCACGATTTTAAAAAGCTGCGCATGATTTGCGAAGTGGATGAAGAAGACCTGCGCGACATGATCGGCGAGATCAAAACCCTGAACCCCAAACCGGGTTTGGCGTTTGACCGGTTTATTTCGCAAACGGTCGTGCCCGACGTGCTGATGAAACCCCTGCCGAAATCGCGCGGCGGCGGCTGGGCGGTGGAACTGAACAGCGACACCCTGCCCCGCGTGCTGGTCAACCGCACGTATTATGCCGAAATCACCAAAAACGCGAACGGGCAAAGGGACAAAGAATATCTGAGCGCACAGATCAATTCCGCCAACTGGCTGGTCAAGGCACTGGAACAGCGCGCCGAAACCATTCTAAAAGTCGCAACAGATATTATCGTGCAGCAGGAAGCGTTTTTTCTGTACGGCGTCGAATACCTGAAACCGCTGGTGCTGAGAGACGTCGCAACGGCCATTGGCATGCACGAAAGCACGGTTAGCCGCGTGACGACCGGCAAATACATAGGCACCCCGCGCGGGGTCTTTGAACTCAAATATTTCTTCACCAGCGGCGTGTCGTCGACCGACGGTAATGCGACGTGGTCGTCCGAAGCGATCAAGGCGCGCATCAAATCCCTGACTGACGCCGAAAAGCCGGACGCCATTTTATCGGACGATGATTTGATGGCATCGCTGAAAGCCGAGGGTATCGATATTGCCCGCCGCACTGTGGCCAAATACCGCGAGGCGATGAAGATTCCGTCGTCGGTGCAGCGCCGCCGCCAAAAAAACATTTAAATTATTGTTTTTTAAAGGAAATATGCCTTTTTCCGGTGTCTTAACCTTGACTTTACCAATCGGTGCCTATAATAAAATTATGGCTTAAAAATCCTGTCCGCGCTACGTTCTGGCCGGATTCGTATATCTGCAACAGCAAGGTTCTCAAGAATGCAACTGACAGTAAAAGGCAAGCACCTCGATGTGGGGGACGCGCTGCGCGAGCATGTGCGCTCCAACCTGACACACACCACCGGCAAATACTTCAATAGCGCCGTGGAAGCGACGGTCACCTTCACCAAGGAAAAAAACCACCGCTACAAGGCAGACATTTCCATCCATGTCGGCAAAGGCATGGTGCTGGAAGCGCAATACGAAGCGGATGATCCGTATCCGGCATTCGACGAAGCATCCAGACGCGTTGCAACGCGCCTTGGCCGCTACAAAGACAAGATCCGCGATCACCACCGCCACGAAGACGCAGCGGAAATGCTGCACGCGGCCTATACCACGTTCCAGTCGAACGAAGACGAAGCTGAAGGCGGCGAAGAACCCGCCATCATTGCCGAGCTGCAAATGCAAGTGCCAACGCTGGCTGTCAGCGATGCCGTGATGCGTCTGGAGCTGGGTGACCTGCCCGCGCTTTTGTTCAAAAACCCCGCGCATGGCGGATACAACATGGTTTACCGCCGCAAAGACGGACATGTTGGCTGGGTAGACCCCGATGGGCTGGCAAAGAAATAAAACCGGAAAATAGAAAAGCGCATAAACAAAACACGGCTTTTCTATCATTAACAAGAGGACGCGACACCCCCGGTTTGCAGGCATTTATAGGACGCGCACCGCAGAAATACTGCGGTGCGCGTTACCTGCAACGGCGAAATATATAGCAATGATTACCGCAGACCTGATCATCCCTGCCCTTGAGGCAACCAGCAAGAAAAAAGCCTTCCGTGCTATCGCCGAGCAAATCGCCGCAGAAATCGGCGGACATGCCGATGATTTGCTGACAGCGCTGCTGGACCGCGAACGTATTGGCACGACGGGCATTGGCCTTGGCGTGGCCATTCCGCACATCAAAATTGCAGGCGCAGAACGCATGTATGGTGTGCTGGTGCGCCTTGAAACACCCGTGGATTATGATGCGATCGACGATCTACCCGTGGATATTATTTTTATGCTGCTGGCGCCCGCCGAAAGCAAAACGACCCAGCACCTGAAAATGCTGGCGCATATTTCACGTTTCCTGAAAGACGCAAAAACCTGCGAAGCCATTCGCGCGGCAAAGCAAACCGAAGCGCTCTCTGCCATTCTGTCGGAATGGTCGAACTCTCAGGCGGCTTAAGTCAAAACCTAACAGACAGGTTAGTGTACAGACACGATGTCAAGATCGTGGTGCTGCATGCTGGCTTGCAGCGCAGGCATGTTTTCCTGCACGGCCAGGGCTGTGCCGTCCGCCGCGTGCAGAACCCATGCGGGTTTGCCTTTGACGCTGTATTGGCGCACATAGCCGACTTCTTCGAGACCCAGTTCACGCAAATCGTTTTGCGTCATGGAAATAAGGGCGACCTTGCTGCTTTGCATGGGGTTGTTGGTCACGGTGACCTCCTTCAATCTTGCGCGGCGTGTACACACACCCTGCCGCGCTTATTATTCTTGGTATATAGCACTACTCTTGCGGCAGACCAGCGGGCCCGTCGCTTTGCACGTCAATTGTTTTGCCCTTTTTGGCATCCTTCGGCGACGTGATGCGGATGGTTTGCACCGTCGTTTCCGGCAAAATACGGCGCAGGTCAACGTTCAGTAGACCGTTATCCAGCTGCGCCCCCACGACCTCGATATCTTCGCTGAGGATAAAAGCGCGTTGAAACTGGCGCGTGGCAATCCCGCGGTGTAGAAAGACGCGGTTTTCATCATCATCATTCTGTCTTTTGCCGCGAATAACCAGCTGGTTTTGTTCCAGCTGCACCGACAGGTCGTCCATCGAAAAACCCGCGACCGCAATCGTGATGCGGATCTGCGTTTCGCCGATCTGTTCGATGTTATAAGGGGGGTAGCCTTCGCTGGAGGCGCGCGACGCACGGTCGAGCGCACGTTCAAACTGGTCAAATCCCAGCAAAAAGGGGCTATCAAAAAGAGAAAGTCGTCTGCTCATGCCATTGGCTCCTTACGTCAAGCGAGCGGGCAGCGCCGGCCCCGACATTCGGCAGCAGCGGCGTTTATCCATATACCATCATATACGGCACGGCCAGCAAAAGGCAAGCGCCAGACAAAGTCTATTTTATACAGTAGGTTATCTATCCCATGTCCTGCTTGCAGGATATCATTTGACAGGTTTTCATAAGCTTGTATGCTGCCGACATTCATTCACCAGAGTTCTTTTCATGAAAAACCTTGTCAACATCACCACCTCTGCCGAACAACCGACGTTTGTCGACGCCCGCTGCATCACAGGCATTCATATCCTGCCCGACAAAGACACCATGACGATTTATACCGAGAAGGGGGTCCTTTTCAGCCTTGAAATGAAAAGCTGGAAAGTCGACGCGGACGATCTGCTGAAAAAACTGGCCGATGCCGGAAATGCGCTGGTATCCATGCCGATGCGCCACGACGCAAAAGAATATCCGCATTTCATCGCGCCCGAAGCCGTCACATTCGCGACCGTCACCCAAGTAGCCAAAGACGGCACACAGGGGATCATCATCGGCGTCAAGGGACTTGGCTGGGAAGAAAACTACGAAGCCAAGCCCTCCGAAATCGCAATGCTTTTAGATGCTGTGCGTCAATCCGGCAAACAGCTGATGGAATTTACCCCATCCGAAGCACATGCACGCTGGTCAACGCCGGCGGCGCTTTATATTGACCCCGCTTCGGTCAGCGAGATTCGTGATGATGGTGGCCAATTGAATGTGTCGTTTATCGCATCGGGCACGCTTGATGTACAAACAGAAGATTATACATTCGGCAACCGCCGCAGTCCCGCCGAAGAACATACGGCACGGGCCGATCTGGCCGCAAAAATCGCAAATGCAAATGGGGAACTGACGCAGATATCCGGCGCCAACCGTGCTGTGTATGTGCAGCCGCAGGCCTTTGCCACCATACGCTTTCATACAGTAGAGGGAAACAACGCAAACAAATACAGCATGACGCTGGAGCGTCAGAAAACGGCGGAAAATCCCTACCGCGAATCTGTGCGTATATCTTTTAATACAGCGGCGCAGCGCGAAACAGCATTTCAGCACCTGCTGGCCGCCGCGCAAACCCCCGCCACAAAAAAGACAAAAGGCCCGCAGCCCTGACCGCGCATATATAAACAACAAAACAAAAAGCGGCATGCAAAAACATCGCCGCTTTTTGTTTGTCTGATGACTTTTATTTTTGCGCGAAGGCCTTATCGACGGCTTCGAAGGGCAGCAAGATCGAATTATGCCTTGCCGGATAGTCGCGCACCGGCGCAAGGATCTCCAGCGCAGCCCAGTCACCCTGCGGCTGAGCCAATTTACCATCCAGCATATTTTCGAGGTCTTGGCCGGCTGCCGCAATTTCTGCGCGGGTTTTGCCAATGATCGCAGAGGCCATCACGGATACGGCAGATTTAGTTAGAGCGCAGGCTTTGACATCAAACCCGAAAGCTGTCACACGGCCATCTACATCGACATTTAAATCAACCGTGATGTCGCTGCCGCAAATAGGACTGATGGCACGCGCGGTCAGCTGCGGATGTGCAAGACGCATCGCAACCTCCGCCCCCGATGCAAGGTCGAGCAGGCGGCGGTTATACACCATCGCTAACGCGGGGTCTTCCAGCATCTGGTCAGGCGTGGGCGTCAACGGGATCAGCCGGCCGTTTTTGCGTAAGGCTTTGCGCCGTCTTGCCCAACCTTGGTGAACACGCGGTCGCAATAACCACAGGTCACTTCGTCCTGATGATGAAATGTATAGTACACTTTGGGGTGTCCAAGCGCGCCGCCACCGCCGTTGCAGCTGACCTGGTCGAGATCTTGGGGAACCAGAAGAATTTCGGAATGCTTTGTGGTCATTGACGTCTCCATGTCGTGCCCTGCGGGCTGTCTTCGATAATAATACCTTGGGCCGCCAGCGCATCACGAATGCGGTCGGATTCGGCGAAGTTTTTCTGCGCCCGCGCATCGCGGCGGGCGATAATCATGGCATCGATCGCGGCGGCATCCAGACCCGTGGCCGGCGCCGCGCCGCGGAACCAGTCCTGCGGGTCTTGCTGCAGAATACCAAGCAGCTTGCCTGCCGTCTTTAATTCAGCCTTGGCGCGTTCTTTGTTCGCGGTAAAACCCTTTGCGATTTGCGCCAGCTCTGCCATTGCTTTGGGTGTGTTCAGGTCATCTTCCAGCGCGGCGATGAAGGCCTGCGGCATTGGTACATCCATATCAGGCACATCGGCACTATCGCGCAAAAGACCATAGTAACGGTCGAGTGTTTTTTTTGCTTGCTCGACGCCCGCCTTGGTAAAATCAAACGGCTGGCGATAATGCGCGGACAGCAGCATAAGACGCAAGGCTTCGGGCGGATGTTCTTTGATCAAATCATGTACCAGCAGAAAATTGCCGAGAGACTTGGACATCTTCTGTCCCTCGACCATCAAATGGCCGTTGTGCATCCAGTAATTGACGTATTTTTCGCCGCCATGTGCGCAGGTGCTTTGGGCGATTTCGTTTTCGTGGTGGGGGAAGATCAGATCTTCGCCGCCCGCATGAATATCAAAATGCGCACCGTTGATGCTGGCGTTCATGGCGGAGCATTCAAGGTGCCAGCCCGGACGGCCGCGGCCCCACGGGCTTTCCCAGCCCGGCTGGTCCAGATCCGACGGTTTCCACAGAATAAAATCGGCAGGGTCTTTTTTATACGGCGCCACTTCGACGCGGGCCCCCGCGACTAAATCATCGCGGCTGCGGCGGGACAGGCCGCCATATTCCGGCCATGACGGTACATGAAACAGCACGTGGCCTTCGGCCGCGTAGGCATGTTCGGCCTTGATCAGCTTTTCAATCATGTCGATCATCTGCGGAATATACGCCGTCGCACGCGGTTGATGGTCGGGGATGCCGACGCCCAGCGCGCCCATATCTTCGTTATAAATCTGCGTATATTTTTCGGTGATAACCGAAATTTCGACGCCGGTTTCTTTGGACGACTGGATGATTTTATCGTCGATGTCGGTGATGTTGCGGCTATACGTCACATGATCTGCGCCATAGATATGACGCAGCACACGCGCCAGCAAATCAAACACAACCGCCGGACGCGCATTGCCGATATGGGCATGGTTATAAACCGTGGGGCCGCAGGCATACAGACGCACATTCGCCGGATCGATCGGGTGAAATTCTTCTTTTTGGCGCGTCAGGGTGTTGTGAATGTAAAGTGCCATTGATATTGAGGCCTTAAAGTTTAAACGTCACAAGAAACCCGCCACTGTCATCGCGCATCACGGGCACGGCATTGACGATATAGCCGTTGTATTTTTCAAACTTGAAATAACGCGCCACAGGCTGGAACAGCGTCTCGCCCGCGCCGGGGCGGACGGGATCGAACGTGACATACAGCGTTTTGGAAGACGAACGTTTGCAATATTTGACAACATGGTCGAGCTTTTCCAGCGCGGGTTCTTTTTCCATACCGCGCAGGTCAACCTTTACCTCCGCCTCTTCGACGGGCGGGTGGTTTGTGCCGATGTTTTGCAAAAACTCCATTAGAAATCCTTTTGTGTCGCGTGGTACAAGATAGCAGGTTTTTTGGCAAAAATGAGTCCCTTTATGACACAAAATTTCGACATGATCCTCAAGGGCGGCACCGTGTGTCTGCCGCATGGCACCGCCCAAACAGACGTTGGCGTCACAGGCGGCAAGATCGCTGCAATCGGTGCGCTGGATGCAGGGCGCGCGGCAGAGGTCATCGATTGTACAAACCTGCATATTCTGCCCGGGGTTATCGATAGCCATGTGCATTTTCGCGAACCCGGATTGACGCACAAAGAGGACATCATGACCGGCACACTGGCTGCGATTGCAGGCGGTGTCACCACCATATTCGAAATGCCGAATACAGATCCGCTTACTATCACCGCTGACACCCACCGCGATAAAATGGCGCGGGCGGAGGGGCGCGCGTTTTGCGACTACGCGTTTTACATGGGCGGCTGCGATGGCAACGCGCATTATTTGCACGAACTGGAACGCATGCCCGGTTGCAGCGGCGTGAAAGTTTTTATGGGGTCATCGACCGGCGCCCTGCTGGCAGCAGAAGATGAAACGATTTTGAAAATCATGCAATCCGGCACGCGCCGCCTGTGTTTGCATGCCGAAGACGAAGCGCGGCTTATCGCGCGCAAACATATCGCTACCGACAGTCAGGATGTGAAAACACACCCCGAATGGCGGGATGCCGCCTGTGCGCTGACGGCTGTACAGCGTGCCGTCGCCCTAGGCCGTCAAAGCGGTCGCCGCCTGCATTTTCTGCACACCACCAGCGCCGAAGAAATGGCGTATTTGCAGGCACATAAAGACATTGCCACCATCGAAACCACGCCGCAGCACCTGACGTTATTCGCGCCAGACTGCTACGACCGCATGGGTACGCGCGCACAAATGAACCCGCCCATCCGCAGCCGCGAACACCGCGATGCCCTATGGGCGGCTATTAACAACGGCATCGTCGATACACTCGGGTCAGACCACGCACCCCATACGCTGGATGAAAAAGCAAAAACCTATCCGGCATCACCAAGCGGCATGCCCGGCGTGCAAACCATGCTGCCCGTGATGCTGAACCATATGCACGAAGGGCGCCTGAGTTTGATGCGTCTGGTTGACCTGCTGGCGCACGGCCCGCAGCGTGTATACGGCATCGCGCACAAAGGCCGCATCGCCGCGGGATACGACGCCGATTTTGCCGTTGTGGATCTGAAGGCCACCCGTAAAATCACCGACCGCTGGATCAAAAGCAAATGCGGCTGGACACCCTACGACGGTATGGCCGTCACGGGCTGGTGCATGGGTACCATTCTGCGCGGCCGGATTGTGATGTGGGAAGACGAAATCCCCGCCGCAATCGCCCGCCACCCGCGCGGCCTGCCGGTGCGTTTTCATGAAACATTGATAGAATCAAACATCACCGACACCGCGCCCGTCGCCAGCCCCGCGCATACCTGCTGCAGCTGAAAAATAAGAAAACATCGTTTAAACAAGTGTTTAGATTGAAAAATATGAATGCTTTTTGTCATATTATTGTACTTTTACATGATTTGTTAAGACGAAATGTATACAATTTTAAATAACTGCTGCATTCCGTTCGGGGTGGTCAGAGACGGCAGACAGAGCACATTTAAAAAGATACGGCACAGGGGTCACTGATTGACAGAGCAGGGTAAGACGCAGAAACCGGTGACAAAAACCGGGCCGTCACTTTCGGGTTCGTTCCGCGATCAGTTCCGCTCTGCATCCCTATGGGACCATCTGGCGGCGCCGGCACGGATCTGGCGCAGCAAAATCAGCTGGCGCATTACCATCACCGTATTTTTGACGATCTTGACCGTACAGGCCGTTGTACTGTCTGTTACCGCGACAGATTTCAAAAAGCAAAAGCTGCATGAAATGCGCGAACTGGCACGCGTGTTTATTATATCGTCGCTGGTCAATACTGACGACCAGCTGAACGCGCCGCTGACGGCCGAAGATGCCGAAAAGCTTTTTAGCGAGACGATGATCGGCGGTATCGCCGTATACGGCATTGATTATAACCTGATACAGGTTTACGGCGACACCGCCCTGCTGCGCCCCACGCCCGACGCCGAAGCCCCGCAGGAATTTTTGAGCGCGAGCAGCAAATACTTCGAAGTCGTACTGCGTTCACAGGAACTGCGACGCCCGTATCATATTGTCGTCAAGCTATATACCGCCAATATCACACCACTGATCCGCAACCATATCCAGCAATCTATTCTGATTATTATGCTGCTGTCCGGTTTTGTAACCAGTGTTTTGATGCTGGTGTTGGGTCAATGGTTGCTGGAGCCTGTGATGGTTCTGCGCAACAACCTGCTCAGTGCTGCACAAAACCCCGAAAAACCCGATGTACGCCGCCCGCGCCGCGAAACACGCGATGAAATCGGCATTGCCCTGCGTATCGCCAACGACCTGATCCGGCAAAATGCGCATAACCTGCGCAAACTGCGCTCACAGGCCGAAGACAAGATTCATAAACTTGCCTACTACGACAACCTGACCGGCTTGCCGAACCGCACGTTTTTCCTTGAAAAGCTGGATGACAATATCCGCCACCGCGTGGCCGAAGAAGAGCGTCGCCTCGCCGTCTTCGCGATCGACCTTGACCATTTCAAGGACATCAACGATACGATGGGTCATGAATTTGGCGACAAACTTTTGGAAGCGATCGGCAAACGCCTTGTGAAGGCCCTGCCCGCAGGTTCGCTGATTTCCCGCGCCAGTGCCGACGAATTTACCGCGATGGTGGTGCTTAAAGATCATTACACCGATACCTCGGTGCTGGTTGACCAGATTTTCAACGCGGTTGCCGAACCCGTCAGCATTCTGCATGAACGTTTCCAGATCCGTGTGTCGATCGGCGTCGCCCACTCGCCCGATGACGGCATGGAAGCCCGCCAGCTGATGAAAAACGCCGACATCGCCCTGAACCGCGCCAAAGAAGAAGGCCGCGATACCGTACGCTATTATTCCGAAGACTTCGATCTGGCCGTGCAGCAGCGTTTCCAGATGCTGCGCGATTTGCGTACCGCGTTGGAAGAAGACCAGCTGCGTCTTTATTTCCATCCGCAGTTTGACCTGCGCTCCGGCCAGCTGATCGGCGTGGAGGCATTGCTGCGCTGGTTCTGTCCCGACAACAGCAAAGAGGGCGGACGTTTTATCTCCCCCGCCGATTTCATCCCCGTGGCCGAACAATCGGGCCTGATCGTGCCGATTGGCGAATGGGTCATGAAAACTGCCTGCAAGATCAACAAGCAATGGCAAGACAAAGGCCTGCCGCCGTTCCGCATGGCCGTTAATATTTCCGGCGTGCAGTTCCACCGTGCGGACATTGTCGCCCTGACGGCGACCGCCCTGAAAGAAAGCGGTCTTGACCCGAAATGGCTGGAACTGGAAGTCACCGAAAGCGTGTTCATGGAAAACATGAATGTCGCCATCGATATTCTGAACCAGCTGCACCAGCTGGGCGTCGAGCTGGCGGTAGACGACTTCGGTACCGGCTATTCATCGCTGAGCTATCTGCGCCAGTTCCCGATTGACCGCCTGAAGATTGACCAGTCCTTTATCCGCAATGCGCTGGTTAACAACGATGATCGCATGATTGCGAAAACTATTATCACCCTCGGCCATAGCCTGAACCTGAAAGTCATCGCCGAAGGTGTTGAAACCATCGAACACGAAGAATTCCTGCGCAGCGAAGGTTGCGACGAAGTACAGGGTTTCAAATACACCAAACCGCTGCCGCAAGACCAGCTGCGTGAATATGTCATCAATCACAACCGCATGATGGCGGCGACAACACCCCTGAAAATCGTCGACGAAAAAACAGGCGCATAACGCTGCGGCTGCCGCTATTCCCTTGGATTTTTAACGCGCGCGCCGCTATGCTGGGCGCATGGTTAGTCTTGTATCGCATCCCGTTTCGAAATCGCTGTCCGGCATCGCGCGCGTGCCCGGCGACAAATCCATTTCCCACCGTTCATTGATGTTCGGCGCACTCGCCAACGGCGTCACCGAAATCACAGGCCTTTTGGAAGGCGAAGACGTCATCCACACTGCCGAAGCACTTGAGGCGATGGGCGCCAAAATCATCCGCCCCGCGCAGGCGGGCGGCGTCTGGCACGTGACGGGCGTGGGCGAAGCAGGCCTGCAAAACCCTGCCAAGGAAATTTACTTGGGCAATAGCGGCACATCAACGCGTTTACTGATGGGTCTGGTTGGAGGATACCCCGTGCGCGCCACATTCACCGGCGATGCGTCACTGAGCAAACGCCCGATGGCGCGTGTCAGCAAACCGCTTGAACAAATGGGTATCAAAATCACCACAGCGGAGGGCGGCAGACTGCCCCTGACGGTTGAAGGATCTGAAACCCTGCGCGAAATTTCATACACATTGCCCGTCGCCTCGGCGCAGGTGAAATCGGCGATTATTCTGGCAGGCCTTGCCTGCGCAGGCGAAACCGTGGTGATTGAACCCGAACCGACGCGTGACCATTCCGAACGCATGCTGCGCTTTTTCGGCGCGGATATCCGAAGCGAAAGCAAGCCAGATGGCAGCAACGTGGTCACCGTGCGCGGGAAACCCGTGCTGACCGGCAAACCTGTAATGGTACCCGCCGACCCCAGTTCTGCCGCCTTCGCGACTGTCGCCGCGCTGATTGTGCCCGGGTCTGATATTGTTTTGCCGCAGGTGTCCATCAACCCGCTGCGTACGGGGCTTTATGCCACACTGCGCGATATGGGGGCAGACATTACGTTTGAAAACGAACGTGAATTGTCGGGCGAGCCCGTGGCCGATATCCGCGTACGCCACAGCACGCTGAAAGGCGTCACCGTACCCGAAGCCCGCGTGCCGTCGATGATTGACGAGTTCCCCATTTTGGGTGTGGCCGCGGCCTTTGCCGAGGGCACGACCTATATGACCGGTCTTGAAGAACTGCGCGTCAAGGAAAGCGACCGTCTGGCCGCCATTTACAACGGCCTGACCGCATCCGGCGTCACCGCCCGCATGGGCGACAGCACACTGGAGGTTGACGGCGGCGCCGGCACAAAACCCGCCGGCGGCTGCACCATCGAAACGCACCTGGACCACCGCATCGCCATGAGCTTCCTTGTGCTGGGCATGGCCGCGCAGGAAATGATTGCGGTCGATGATGCCGATACCATCAACACCAGCTTTCCGGGCTTTGCGACGCTGATGAACGCGCTTGGGGCAGATATTCGGAACAGCGGAAACAGCGCATAAGTGCGCCCTCCCCGCCGGCTGAATGGATGGATTAGACGGCTTCTTTAAAGAGACGTCTGCTTTACCACGGCCTATTTCCCGATTCTTTTTGGCATTCGCACCTTGGCGGATAAAAATTATGCCGCCGTTTGCTGGCGCCATAAATGATTAATATATTGATTATTCATCATTTTTTGTGGTACAAAAACATCCATCAGGTCAAAAGCCATTTGACTTTTCTATGGCTTATGTTAATTTCTCGCATTCGATTTATATCATATATGCGCGCCAGCCGACGGAGAGCCCATGCAAACCCACTTCAGAAAAACCGATTTCATTCCGCAGCCCAAATCATCTGCGGATGCAAACAAGAAAATCGTGATTGCCGTCGACGGTCCCGCCGCATCGGGCAAGGGGACACTGGCCAAAAAACTGGCCGGCCGCCTCGGCTACGCCTATCTGGATACGGGCGCATTGTACCGCGCGGTTGGCATGGCCACACTGGAAACGGGCGGCAATCCTGAAAACTGGTCGGATGTACAAACCGCCGTACAAATCATCACCCGCAACCTGACGCCAGAGCTGCTGGCCAGCCCCGCCCTGCGCACCCCGCAGGTTGCCGAAGCGGCATCCAAAGTGGCCGCGATCCCCGAGGTGCGTCAGGCACTGCTCGATTATCAACGTGAATTCGCCGCGAACCCGCCCGGCAATGTCGGCGGCGCTGTGCTGGATGGCCGCGATATCGGCACCGTGATCTGCCCGCAAGCCGATGTAAAATTCTTTGTGACGGCATCGGTCGAAGAGCGTGCCCGCCGCCGCTTCGAAGAGCTGAAAGCGACCAGTCCCGACAAAGGCGCGATTCTCAGCCAATCTCAAGTACTGGCCGACCTGAAACGCCGCGATGAACGTGATCAGAACCGCACCGCCGCGCCGACCAAGGCTGCTGCCGATGCCTATGTCATGGACACGACCACCCTGAACGCGCAGCAGGCGCTGGATCAGGCGATCAGTGTCATCCGCGCCAAGTTCCTGTCGGAAACCAACGATAACGCGCATGCGATGCGCAAACCGCCGCAGCCGTAAGCGGCCGGATCATACAAAACCTAAAACGGCTTCCACACAGGAAGCCGTTTTTGTTTTTAAATACCCGCTTCGGCCATAAGGCTTTAAGCAGCCTAGCCCAAACCATCCGGGCCATTTGTGTGGTCTTCTTCAAGACGCGACGACCGCAGCGGCTTTCCAAGCTTTTCGGGGAGCCGCACAAAAATCAACACCAGCACGGGTCCAGCGACCGGCAACGCCGCGCACGCCACCGCCCAGAAAATACGTGAAAAAGGCGACAGTGATTGCGCCTGTGACAAACGCCGCAGCCCGATCAGCACCAACAGGGCGTGCAAGATTAGAACATGCGAAAATTGGGGCAAAAACGACATATGCCCTCCCCTTTTTTATATTATGTCAAAAAATAATGAATTTTTACTGTCCGCTGCCCGAACTGGGCCAGAGATAGCGCAAAAACGGCGACATTTCTGCTTGCCGAGTTTACCCCTTTTACCCTGTTTTTACATGGTTTTTATTGACTCAAGGCATGTGAATCCCCTATCAATGCGGCAGCAATCCGCGTGCTCGGGTGCCGCATGGCGGCTCGGGGGTTGTATTTCATCTGAAAAGTGAGAACTAAACATATGGCAAAAGTAGCCGCTAAAATTATCGATGATGTATCCGTTGCGGACATCACCGGCGAGAAAATGAGCTTTGAAGCTCTGCTCAACGAAACCCTGAAAGATGTAAAATCTTTTGAAGGTAACGTTGTCGAAGGTACCGTGATCGGCATTGATGACGAATTCGTCACGCTCGATGTTGGTCTGAAATCTGAAGGCCGCATCCCGCTGCGCGAATTCGGCGCAGCCGGCGTACGCGCTGAAATCAAAAAAGGCGACAAAGTCGAAGTATTCGTCGAGCGCCTCGAAAACAAAGACGGCGAAGCCGTTCTGAGCCGCGAGAAAGCCCGCCGCGAAGAGAGCTGGGTCCTGCTGGAAAAGCAGCACAAAGCAAACGAACGCGTTACCGGTATCATCTTCGGCCGCGTCAAAGGTGGCTTCACGGTCGACCTCAACGGCGCTGTTGCGTTCCTGCCCGGCTCGCAAGTGGACATCCGCCCTGTGCGTGATATCTCCCCGCTGTTCGGTACGCCCCAGCCCTTCCTGATCCTGAAGATGGACCGCCAGCGCGGTAACATCGTCGCTTCGCGCCGCGCCGTACTCGAAGAGTCCCGCGCAGAAGCACGCAGCGAACTGGTGTCGAACCTGAAAGAAGGCCAGGAACTGCAAGGCGTGGTCAAGAACATCACCGATTACGGTGCGTTCATCGACCTCGGCGGCGTAGACGGTCTGCTGCACGTGACCGACATCTCCTGGAAACGCATCAACCACCCGTCGGAAGTTCTGACAGTCGGCCAAACGGTCAACGTCAAAATCATCCGCTTCAACGAAGAATCCCAGCGTATCAGCCTCGGCATGAAACAGCTGGAAGGCGATCCTTGGGGTGATGTTGCCGGCAAGTTCAAAGTGGGCGAGCGCTACAAAGGCCGCGTCACGAACATTGCCGACTACGGTGCATTCGTTGAACTGGGCGATGGCATCGAAGGCCTCGTGCACGTCTCCGAAATGTCCTGGACCAAGAAAAACGTCCATCCGGGCAAAATCGTATCCACCTCGCAAGAAGTCGAAGTTCAGGTTCTGGACGTTGACCTCACCAAGCGCCGCATCAGCCTGGGCCTGAAACAGTGCACGGAAAACCCGTGGCTGAAATTCGCGTCCGACCGCAAAGCGGGCGACGTACTGGAAGGCGAAATCCGCAACATCACCGAATTCGGTCTGTTTGTTGGTATCGGCGACCAGATCGACGGTATGGTGCACCTGTCTGACCTGTCCTGGAGCGAAACGGGCGAAGAAGCCATCAAGAACTTCAAGAAAGGTGACAGCCTCAAGGTCAAGATCCTCGAGATCGACGCCGAGAAAGAGCGCGTATCCCTGGGTATCAAGCAACTGGACAGCGATCCGTTTGCAGATGCACTGGGCGGCGTTGCAAAAGGCACGACCGTGACCTGCACGGTTACCGAGATCACCGACAAAGGTATCGAAGTTTCCGTGAACGAGAAGCTCTCTGGCTTCATCAAGAAGGGTGACCTGAGCCGCGAACGCTCTGAACAGCGCCCCGACCGTTTCGCTGTTGGCGAAAAAGTCGATGCGAAGGTTCTGAAGGTAGACCGCTCCGGCCGCAAGCTGGAACTGTCGATCAAGCAGCGCGAAATCGACGAGGACAAACAGGCAATGGCCGAATACGGCTCGTCTGACTCGGGCGCTTCGCTCGGCGACATCCTCGGTGCCGCTCTGCAGAAAAAAGGTAAAAAAGACGGCGAATAATCTTCCGCCTCTTTACGCTTGAACAAAACCCCCGAAGGCAACTTCGGGGGTTTTTGTTTATGTGGTGGCCATCGCCCGTTGACAGCATCCGCTTTAATTGCGATAAAACGGCTGTATTTATGTTATCTTCATTTGCATTCAGCACGCTTATTTAAGCGGCGCCAAAAGGATCACGCCATGAGCCAGCCCACACAAACCATGTCCCGTACCGATGCGATTGCCATGCTGGGTGTGCATTACGAATCGCGTCTGGACGGCATATCCCTGCGCGAAGCAAAACCCAAAACGCTGGCGGATAAACTGCTACATCTGGCTGATTTCAAGGCAGACGGTATCGTACACGTCCGCGAAGATCTGGGCGCAAAGCAGGAAGACTACGAATACGCGACCGCCGACGAAGCCGCCGCAGAAATTGCGGCCAGCATGCGCACGCGCTATCAGGCACGCTATGACGAGATCAACACGCTGGCCTTTGCCGATGAAACAGCGGCGGTCATGGCCGACGCCACCAATCCCGCGCAAGCCGCCGTACGCACGGCCTATGCCAAGGCACTGTCGACGCAGCACGATATCGACGCCGCGCTGCGTACCGGATTCACGGTCGAAGTTCACAGCCTGAAAGAAACGCTGGAGCTGCCCGCCGCTATCCTGTCTCCCGGCGACAAGGTGCATGTCTTGCGCGGTACCGACGCCATCCCGACCCTCAGCGAAGAAACCGTCATCAGCCGCCGCGCGACGCCCGCATTCTTTGACAGCCTTGCCACGCATTTCAGCTATGCCCTGAGCGGTACACAACAGAGCCCCGCAAACAACAACGATGATACTGTCGTATCCGTTGGCCCCAAGAGCCCGCACACGCAAGACGGTCTGGCCGCTGAAGGGAAAAACACGCTGGTCTTCAACAATGCGGCCGCCGCGAAAACCGCCCTGCAAAATATCGTCAGCGACAAGCTGGATGCATTGGATGCGCAGAAAGATGCGTTGAGCCAAACCCTCGGCAGCGCCGGCCTCAAACGCCGCACGCCATCTGCTTAAATCGAAAACCACCGATAACACGGAGGCTTTTTACCAACCTTTCTACACAAGGTGATTTACCACATGCGCATCGCGTGTTTTGTTGCTCTTCTTGTTTTTTTGATAGCCCCTACGGCACAAGCCTTGTCCAATCCAAAAGAGGATCCGGAAATCGCAGCGCTTTATAAATCATGTGCAGCCTCTCTCTCAGCAACCGATGAAGAGCTGGAAAGCAATTACTGCTATCAAATGATATCGACGTTAAGGCCTGCGGCATTTGCAACACGCAATTACATCCCCACAGTCAATGATGAAAACAGCTGTAAAAAAAGGAAATCTGATACCTTACATGATGACATTTCAAAAATTCCGCCTGTCATCAGCAGCTTCTTTTCTCATGAAGAGGCGGCTCGCAGCTTTGTCGCACTCATCGACAGCGGTGTAGAGATACGAGACTTTCCCCTGCTGACATCCCTCGCAGACCGGGCATATGCGCAAATACTTGCCGATTGGGATAAAATGCCGCACCAGAAACCTGACGACAGTGCTTTAAGGAAGGCGGCTGAGATTAACAGAAAGATTGGGGAAGGCAGCGCGTTCAAACCAGATTCCACAGACTTAATCAACAGCTGCAAAAACGATGGGCAGCAAACTGGAGACAACAGCCTTTACCGCGCAAGCATCAGCGGTGTTCTGGTTATCTATAGCCTTGCGAAAAGCCATCGTCTGCCGACCTATCCAGAATCAGATACCTGCTATCAAGAGAAGAATGCTTTTTTGCAAGATTTCATCAAAGCCCGCCAAGGATGCTTCACGCCCGATACCGACCTGAAAAAACAAGCCGCCGAGTATATCGCCAGCCGTTGGCGACCAGAGATGGAAACTGCGCCGAACAAACAAAGAAGCAATGCGCCCTATACTGCTGCCGGACTTCTTTCGAGCCTGTACGACTGCGAAAATTAAATCACTTCCACGCCATCAACGTCTTGCCGTGATCGGTGAGCCAGCGGCGGGAGGATTTAGCATCTGTCGTCAGGCTGGCGCAGAGACGCCAGAAAGCGGGGCCGTGGTTCATGTGTACACGGTGGGCGACTTCGTGGGCGACCAGATAATCCATCACGTCATACGGCGCGAAGATCAGGCGCCATGAATACATCAGCTTGCCGTCGCTGCCGCAGCTGCCCCAGCGGGATTTGGGGTCGAGCACGCGGACAGATGACGGTTTTAATCCCAACGCGGCCGATTTTTCGTGCGACAGGGCCGTCAATTGGCGCAAGGCTTCGGATTTGAGGAAATCACACACGCGGCGGTGCAGATGCGCGGCATCGCCGTGCACAATGATCGTGTCATTTTCGATACGCGTGACGCCGCGGCCTGCGGCATGTACGACCACCAGCGGTTTACCACCGACTGGCACCGTATCACCGGCCGCGAAGGTGCGGGCGGGCGTTAGTTTCTGGCGATGTTTTTCGATCCAGCCCTGACTTTCGCGCACGAAACGCTCGGCAGCTTTCAGCGATGTGCGTTTCGGCCATGTCAGAACCACATCACCAAGGCGCGGATCGACGCGCAGCGACAGACGTTTGGCGCGGCTGTTGGGCACGACACGCACGCCATCAATTTCCGCGGGCGGTACCGCCCGTTTAAGCGTTGGGACGAGACGATTGAGCATCACGGGCGGCCAGCAAACGGTTGAGCGCATCAATATAGGCGCGGATAGAAGCCACGATCACATCGTTATCGATACCGATGCCATTATAGGTATGCCCCTGCCCCGCCAAACGCACGTTCACTTCGCCTTTGGCGTCTGACCCGTGCGTGAGGGCTTTGAGTTCATAATGCGTCAACAACACATCGTCATGCGGCACCAGAATGCGCATGGCCTTGAAGCTGGCATCGACGGGCCCCTTGCCGCTGGCGCGGGCTTTGCGGCGTTCGCCGTCCAGCTCGACTTCGACTTCTGCTTCTTGCGGGCCAAAAGATCCGGATTTGATACCAAGCCCGACAAACGACACACGTTCACGCGGCAAACCCTCGGTAGACGTCACAATCACGCGCAGGTCTTCGTCGCTGACTTTGCGCTTACGGTCGGTAAAATCCTGAAACCGTGCATAGGCGGCATCAAGGGCGGCATCATCCAGTTCAAACCCCAGCGTGCGCAGTTTGGCGCGGAAAAAACTGCGGCCGGAATATTTACCCAGTACCAGTTCGGTTTTATCGCGCCCGACAGATTCAGGCGTCATGACGTCATAGGAACTGCCGTCAAGATGAATGCCGGATTCTTGCGAAAAAACGTTCAGACCAATCACGGGCTTGCTGGGCTGGATGGTAAAGCCCGTCAGCTCGCTCAGTAGTTTGGCGGCAGGGACGAGCCGTTCGGCAATGACGTTACTTTCGTAGGACAATAAATCCTGCCGCGTACGGATCGCCATCACGACCTCTTCGAGCGCGGCGTGGCCCGCGCGGGCGCCAATGCCGCCCAATGTCACAGTGACTTGGCGTGCGCCCGCTTCCAGCGCCGCCATACTGTTGGCCAGTGCATGGCCAAGGTCATTGGGGCAATCAACGGACAGTACCGCGCGGTCGGCGGCGGGGACGCGCTCTTTAATCATGCGCACGACCTGCGCAATTTCGGTGGGTACGCCATACCCCACGCTGTCAGCAATATTAATGGTGCTGGCACCGGCGCGAATGGCGGTTTCGACAGCGCGGCAGAGGAAATCAGGCTCGGCACGGGTGGCGTCTTCGGCTGTCCACTGTACGTCTTCGGCATGGGCACGGGCAGCGGTAACTCCCTGACGTATCGTATTCAGGGTTTCATCTGCGTTCATTTGCAGGCGGTGTTTCATGTGCTGGGGCGATACGGCGGTAAAAACATTCAGACGTACGCGCGGCAAACGGCGGGCGATTTGTGCGGCGGCCATGATGTCTTCGGGGCGTGTGCGGCAGATGATCGCCAGCTTCGCGCCGCGCAAAACCGCTGCCACGCGGCGAATGGTTTCCATTTCTTCGTCACCGGCGGGCATACCGGCTTCGATGATATCGACACCAAGGCTGTCCAGCATCTCGGCCATGCGCGATTTATCTTCGGGGCGCATGCTATGGCCCGGCGCGTGATCTCCCGCGAAGAGGGTACTATCGTAAATCCAGATACGGTCTGTCATATGTGTGCGGGTTAATCCAGTTTGCGTGCAGCCGTCGGTAGCATAACAGGAATGCCATTTTCAATCGGAAAAGCCAGACCAGCCTGTCTGCTGATCAGTTCCTGCCTATCTGCGTCGTATTCCAGGGGCGCCTTGGTCAGCGGGCAGACAAGGACTTCAAGCAGTCTGGGGTCGGCTTTTTTGGATTCGCTGGGCATGAAAATGTATGATCCGTATTAAAAATTAATGACAGGTATCGGGGCATTCGCCACTGCAGCCGCTGCGCACGGCAGATTCCAGAAGCCCCCGCAAAAGACGCGCGCGGTCGGCCAGCGTGGGCGCTTCCAGCAGGGCCTGCTTTTCGGCCGCAGCGAAGGGGCAGACAACGCTGAGCGTCCCCACCAATCGTTCGCAGCCGATTTGCCGGATTTGTTCCCACTGGTCGCAGGACATGCCCATTTGTTTAAAATACGCATGCAGGGTTTGCACCATGCTTTCGCGGCAGATGTCGGTGACGGTATCCGGCTCCAGATCATGCTTGTATGGCGACCAGTCGACACGCGCCTGCAAATACCCCATGGGGTTCTGCACCGGCGCAGCGGCGAGGTTAAAACGCGCAACGCCTTTCAGCGTAATCAGATAACGACCATCATCCGTTTCGCTGAATGATACAATGCGGCCCACACAGCCCGTCGTGCAAAGCGCGCCAGCGCCCTTTTCATCCTGCGGCTGGATCATACCGATCAGGCGGTGCGTGGATAGCGCAGCGCGCGTCATCGCCAGATAGCGCGGCTCGAAAATATTCAGCGGCAGTTGCGTGCGCGGCAGCAAGATGACACGCGGCAGCGGAAAAATAGGAATTTCCGCCGGCAGGTCGTCATATCTTGTGTCAAACGCATCGCTCATGATTTTTGCTTTCACGAGAAAAGAACGGCGGACAGTTTACGCCGGCCCTGCGCTGTCAACGGGTGGGTATTGCCCAGCGCGTCAAACAGCGACAACAGCAGCTTGCGCGCTTTCTGGTCTTGCCATTCGCGGTCGCGGCGCGTGAGGTCCACCAGCGTATCAATCGCGCCATCGATATCGCAGGCAGCCATTTTCACACGTGCCAGATCAAAACGGGCGGCGTTGTCTTTGGGGTTTTTATCCAGCGCCGCTGTCAGCGTTTCGACATCTTGCAGCGTTGCGGCGTCTTCGGCCTGCGCCAGAATAAACGACAAACCCTGAATGCGCGGGTTTTGTTTTTGTTCATCCGTCAGCTGCGACAGAATTTCGGATACCCCTTCGGGCGATTTCTCCGCCACAAAGCACCAGCCGATACCCGCCATCGCATCCATATTATCGGGCGCAATATCCAGCACCGTGCTGTATGCGGCCATCGCATCGGTATAACTGCCGGCCGCAAAAAAATCATCGGCACGTTTCATGTCTTCGGTCACATCTACGGCAACGGGCGTATCGCTATCGTTGGCGGGCGATCCGGCGAGGGCGGTCAATTTTTGCACAAAAGCCCGAAGCTCGCTTTCCGGTTTGCCGCCCATGAAGCCGTCAACAGGCTGCCCCTGCCAGAAGGCATATATGGTCGGCACGGATTGAATGCGGAACACCTGCGCCAGTTCAGGGTTCTTGTCGATATCGACTTTTACCATCATCACCTTGCCGTTCGCTTCGGTGATAACTTTTTCCAGCGCGGGCATCATCTGTTTACAGGGGCCGCACCAGGTCGCCCAGAAATCGACAATCACCGGCGTCTGCATCGACTGTGCCATGACGTCCTGTTCAAACGCATCGGTATGCGTATCGCGGATAAAGGCGTTCGGCACGGCGGCGGGTTTGCCAAGAGTGGTGAGATCAAGCATCTGACGTGTATTCCTGATTGTGTTCAAACAGGCCGTATTATAGCAGCCTGTTTCATAGAAATAAGCCAGAAGGCGTCAAAATCAACGCAAAATAAGGATTCGGCTGCGTTTAGGCCCGCTTCTCCAGCGTACAAACCTGCGGTTCATAGCCCATAGCCCGCAAAAAACGGAAAAGCGCCTCTGGCGTCAGGCAGGTTGTCATGTCATTGCGCAGGGGGTGGCAGTTGATGGTACTGCAGCGCGTCAATTTTTCATCCAGTACAAATCGCACCTGTCTGCCAAGATCATTCACCAAAGCAAGCGGGGTCACCGAACCCGGCGTCACACCCAGCGTGTTCATCAGCCTGTCAGCGGAGCCAAACGACAGCCGCCCCGCCCCGATTATATCCGGCAGGCCTTTGAGATCGACCTGTGTGTGTGCCTCGGCCGTGATCAGCCACATCTGGTCTTTTTTATCTTTCAGAAACAGGTTTTTGGTCTGCCCGCCGGGGATCAGGTGTTTCCATCCCTCGCCCTCGGCCACCGTAAATACGGGCGGGTGGGCATAGGTTGTGACCTCAAGCCCCAGCGCAGCGAACTGGCTACCCAGCGGCTCCGGTGTCTGGATTATGTCTATTTGAACGGCGGGGTTATTCAACGCTTCGGTCATACGGGTCTGTATCTGGATGTGTGATTAGGGCAGAAAACGAATATAGGTACGGTCATCAAACGAAACAAACCCCGGCTTTACGCCCTTTACCTGTGGATACAGGCGGTACATCAGAGGGTCTTCGGTCACCACATATTTCAGCACATTTTCGGTTTCTGCCAGCGTGGCCGCCACATGCGGATAACCGTCGCTGGCCAGCACGATTTCGTTCGCATGCTCTGCGCTGAACACTTCAACATGGGCGTCGGGCACAGGCGTGCCATTCAAAACGCCGTAGCCAAAGGGGCCGTCGTAATTGGTAAAAACCTTAAATTCCGACATCATGGGCGCCAGAAGTTCCCATGTGGGGTCGCCGTTGCGCAGGCTGTCCTCGCTATCGCCCTTGGCCAGGCGGGAGCAGATATAGGCACGGCGCAGCTGCGCCCAGTTTTCTTCCTGCGGAAAGCTTTTGGTATTCGCAAGGCCGTTGATCATAAAAGTCGGGTCGGCCACACGCCAGATTTCGCGGCGATGACGCGAATACATAATAAGCGCACAGGCAGGGCGGCGCAGGCTTTCGCCAAAAACTTTATTTTCAGAGGCAGCCACCATCTCGGAGATCGATTTAAGCCGCTCTGTCAGGTGATCGATGGCCTGACGCGCTTCGATCTGGCGGGGCAAGCGGGCGATTTCGGCGGCAATCGTTTCGCCCGCAAAACGGCCAATCGTCATACCCTGCAGCATCTGCCCGCGGCGGGATGTCACGCCATCGATCACAGCAATAAAATGCTCATCAACGACGATCCTGTCTTCGTTGAGCGTTTCATCCCCCGTTTTGCCTTGGGTGAACTGTTCGATGATTTGCATATCGTGTTGCCACCGCGTTTTTATGCGGCGAATCCCTTGAGATTCAGGATACTGGCAAGCGTCTTTGAAACTCAAGCCGTTTCGGGAAAAAAACGCCCCTGCGTCAAATCGGCAACAAACAGGCAAGGCGGCAGGTTATTTTCCGGCCAGCGGCGGTTTTAGCGCAGGGACCGTATTCGGGCGCTGCGCCGGCCGGTTTTGCAACGGGGGACGAAACCTTCGGCCCCGCATGCGTGCGGCGCGTTATCAATCGCAACCCTACCCCACCCCTGTATTCACAAGAGCGGGGTACCGGTTTTTAAATATCACCTTCACTCCGATAGCGTATTTTTTGCGTGTCTTCGGTAATTTTTCGCATGTTCTTTTCAAACGGTCATACCGGCTTCTTTTTGCGCCGCACAAAGAAAATATTATCTTTTAACTGGTTTTTCATGAAGTTTGGCCTAGTCTTATAAATACAGCTCTTAAAACAACCGGAGGGACCCATGAAAACCATTGCGCAAAACAAAATGAATATCATGACCCTCGGCGTTGCACTACTTTTGGCAGGCGCAACGACCAGCAGCCTGTTTCCAGGCAGTGCACTTGCGGCATCTGACACGGCCAAAGATATCCAGCGCTTGTCCGAAGCAAAAATCTCTCTCGTTGATGCTATCGGCATTGCCGAAAAACATATCGGCGGCAAAGCGATTGATGCGGATCTCGACACCAGTCTGGGCAAGGTCGTTTATGACGTCAGCGTCATCAAGGACACAGCCGAACATGAAGTGCGCATCGACGCCATCACCGGCGATGTAATCACCGCGAAAATCGACAAAGACTAATCAAACCGCTTTTATGGCGTTCATCAAAAAGGCCCGATGTTTCAAACATCGGGCCTTTTGCTTATTTTGATATGTGCCTGCTAGCGTAGGCGCGCCGCTACAACAGGATCCAGCGCGGACATAAATTTTTCAACGCTGTCTGTATAGCTGCCCGCCATACCCAGTTCGCTATTCAAACGGCCGTGACCTTTTGGCAGGGGCAGCGCCTTGGCCATGATGCCAAGGTTGATGCTTTTTTGCACATATAGTTCGGATTGTTCGCACGGTTTGTCCGGACGCGTAATAGAGCAAATGCCCAGCCACGGTGCGGAGCGGGAATCCAGCTGGTGACGCGGCGATGCAGCGGGCCATCCGGCTGGGTCTGTGCCGAAGGCTTCATTATAACGCGTTTTCAGTTGTGGGACGACTTTGGGCATTTGTATCACGACATCGGTCGCACCTGCATCAATTGACACAACACCCAGAACATTCTGCATGCCGGCGCCCGCACGTATATCTGCATCCGCCCCCACCAGCGATACCAGATGCGCCCCCGCCGAATGGCCCATCAAAATCATACGCGAGGCATCGCCGCCCCATGTCGCCGCATTTTGCTGGATAAAGGCGGCGGCTTTTGCAATTTCTTCGGCTTGCTGGATCGCATTTCGACCATGGGTTAGCATTGGATAATTCGTGCTGATCACCAGAAACCCGCGCGGGGCCCAGCGGGCCGCCTTGTTTGCCACCGTGGATTTCAAACGTTTATCGCCAACGCACCACCCGCCGCCATGCACCATTAAAATAATGGGCGCGGGGCCCGTACTGTTGCGGGGTAAATAGACATCGAATTTTTGGCGGGCATGATCGCCATATGAAACATCTGCAATATCCGGCGGCGGGCCGAATGCTTTGTCGCCGGCAGCTTTGATAATGCGCTCCACCTTGGCGTAATGATCGACGCAGGTGCCGCCGCCTTCTTCGGCAAAGCTGCTATCGCCCTCTTCCGCTTTTTTTTGTAACCGCTCGCGCAGGGCTTCGCGCAGCTTGCCCTCTGCATGTGCGGCGACCGGTATTGTCATCCACAAAACCGCTATCACCACGCCAATCCACAGCCCTGTCCGCATGTTTTATCCTTTGGGTTATTATCTGCTTATCAACCGCTTTTGCACTTCAATCTGGTCTTGCGGGGTTATTTGTTTACGCAGGGCATCACGCTCATCATTAAACGAGGGTTCGATATCTGCCGCCCGCGCGTACCAGTAATAGGCTTCCGTATTACTCTGTGCCACGCCCGTGCCGCCGATATAAGCATCGCCGATCAGCATCATCGCGGCCGCATGTTGCTGCGATGCCGCTTTGTGCAGCCATTCAAGAGCGGCTTCGGGATTTGCCTTCACACCCGCCCCCTCGGTGTAACCGCGGCCCAGCAGGTATTGCGCATCTGCATTGTTTTGTTCAGCGGCCAGCGTCAGCCAGCGCATGGCTTCGGCGGCATTCGCCTCGACACCCTCGCCCGCCAGATAGGCATAGCCGATGTTGAATTGTGCTTCGGCGTTCTTTTGCGCGGCCGCCCGGCGCCACCAAGCCAGCGCCTTCTCATGGCTTTGTTCTATGGCCTGCCCGCCCGCATAAGCCGCTGCCAGCGCGTTCTGCGCGCGCAGATGACCCTGTTCTGCCGCCATCATAAACCAGTTGCCGGCTTTTTCAGGGCTGCGCAGGCTCTCGTCTTCGGTAAACATGTAAATCATACCAAGGTCGTATTGCGCATCGACGTAATTTTGCCGCGCTGCTTTTTCCAGCCATATCACGGCCGTACGGTGATCGCGCATAGCACCGGTACCAGCCGCGTAGGCAAGACCCATATCGTACTGGGCTTTGGCGTCGCCTTTTAAAGCCTCGTCCAGCAGGGCGGGCGCCGGCATGATCATACCCTGACGTTCGATCGGGGCAGCGGGTTTACTATCGGCCGCAAAGGTGGCGGGGCTGTGTAAAACAAAAACGGCTAAAACAGGCGCGGTATAATTTTTCATGGAACATCTCCGTATCCAGCGCCGCAAAATACGCGGCCTTTGCAAGGCTAGCATGCCTAATACCGCGCGCCTGTATGTTTTTGCGCCGCATGTAATACTGCCCGCCCGCCGCGAAACCCTGTGCGCGGCTTAAAAATAAAGCCCCGATTGCACGCACAAAAAAACCGCCCAGCGGGCGGTGACCATTTGAAAAAATTGGAGCGGACGAAGGGATTTGAACCCTCGACATCAACCTTGGCAAGGTTGCGCTCTACCCCTGAGCTACGTCCGCAACGCCTTTTGACAGGCAGTGAAAAGAATCTGCTTTCCACAGGTTGGATAGAAATATGACAGCGGCTTCGGTTTGTCAAGAAAGCAAATGCCAAGTTTTTTTATCATTATATTTCAATATCTTAAAATAAAACCGCCCGCCGGTTTTGACACCATGCGGGCGGTTTTTCGGGGTAAAAACGGCTCATTTGGCCGTTACTACTTCGGTTTGCCCAAGTTCGGCCAGTTAAACGGCGGTTTTTTGTCGGGTGTTACGCCTGCATTGTCGTTACTGGCGGGCTTGTTTGCGGCCTTGCCAAACACGCGGCGCAGCGGTTCGGACACCATGCGGGTGAACAGGCCAGGCGATTGCGCAGCGGCTTCTTTGCGCAGGTCATGCGCACGTTTGCCTGCAATCGGTTTTTCGCGCAGCGGTTTGCCGGTTTTCAGGATGCTGTCGATACGTGCAATCGTGCGCGGGTCGTGTACCAGTTCCATGAACTTTTTACGCTCCAGCTCGCGCAGGTAATCTTGCGATACCGTCACGTTGGGACCAGCTTTGTCGCCACCCGTCAGCACTTCGCCGACTTTGCCCGATACCACAACGTCATACGGCGTCGCCTGCCCTTTCAGATAGAAACCATCGACCGCCATGTTCAGCGCCGTTGCGCCCGATTTTCCGGGCAGTTTCAGATCTTGTGGCAATTCCGGTTTGAAATCAGGCACCATTTCCAGCGCTTTTTTCTTGGCATCCGCCAACAGGCGCGATTTGTTCATCGTCACGCCATCGGTATCGCGGAAATACATCATATCCTTGGCTTCGAATGCCGACAGGCCAACTTTGGCGGTCGAAATAGTTTCGAAAACCATGGCCACAGGCGGCATCGGGCCTTTGGGCAGTTTTTTGTTTTTCTGCGCACGCGACATCAGCTCGGTCGAGCCGCCCCATGCGGGCAGCAGCCCCACGCCCACCTCGACCAGACCCGGATAGGTTTCGGCATGCGCCTGCACATGGTGGCTGTGCATCAAAACTTCGCAGCCCCCGCCCAGTGCCTTGCCCGCCGGTGCGGATACGATGGGGAATTTGGCGTATTTCATACGCTTCATCGTGTCCTGACCCATCTTCACCATTTTATCGACGATCCAGTATTGCTTGGCCTTGGCGGCATAAAGCGCGACGCCAATGTTGGCACCGACCGAAAAATCATCGCCTTCGTTGTGAATGACCAACGCCTTGAACGGCTGGCCGTTCTTGTCTTTCTTGCTGCCTTTTTCAATGATGTCGATCGCATCGTTGATGGTTTTCAGGCTAAAGAAATCAAGCGAATTCATTTTAGATGTGAATTCAAGGCACAGAACGCCATCGCCCGCATCCCACAGCGCCGCACCCATTTTGCCGACGCCCGGAATGTTTTTGGTGTTGTCCAAAACGGGTTTCGATGCGCGTTTGATGTCGGCCAGCAGCAGCACGCCTTCGGGGCGCACAACCTCGGCATAGCTGCCGTCTTTTTGCATGAAATGCAGTTTACCGTTTTCGGTTTTATAGAATTTTTTACCGGCGGCCTGTTCGATGAATGCAGGTACCTTCTCGCCCTCGGCTTTCATGCGCGTGATGAAATAATCCACGCCCATCTTATCCAGCATCTCAAACGGGCCGTGTTTCCAGTTATAGCCCAGTTTCATGGCCTGATCGACGTCGGTGATGTTGCCCGAAATCTCGTGTACATGTTCGGCCGCATAGCACAAAGTTTGTTTGAGTACCGCCCATGCGTAATCGCCGCCCTTGTCTTTGGTTTCGACAAGGCCTTTCAGGCCACCCTTGCGGGCGTTGTCAGCGGCTTTCATTTTGACTTTTTCTGCTGGACGCTCTGCGCCTGTCAGCAGATCAACCGCCATCTTCTCGCGCTTGTCGTTCAGGCGATAGAAACCGCCCTTGCCTTTGCGGCCCGTGTATCCCGTTTTGATCATGTTGTCGATCACATCGGACGTACGCGCGATTTTGACATAGCCGTCATCGGCGGGCAATTTCGCCGTCAGGCTTTTGCTGATATGTGGCATGAGGTCAAGACCGACCAGATCGACCAGACCAAAAATACCCGTTTTGGGAATACCCATCGGGCGGCCGACAATGGCGTCCGCTTCTTCGATTTTCAATTTACGGTCGATTGCTTCGTTGATCGCGCACTGGATCCAGAAGGTACCGATGCGGTTCGCAATAAAACCCGGCGTGTCTTTGCAGACGACAACGCCCTTGCCCATTTTTTCGTCCATGAAACGCGTGATTTCTGCGACTTTTTCAGGGGCGTTATGCTGCGATGTGACCAGCTCCAAAAGCGGCATATAGCGCGGCGGGTTAAAGAAGTGTGTAACCACGAAATCTTTTTTGAACTGCTCGGACTGGCCATCAATCAACGTACTGAGTGGAATGGTCGATGTGTTGGATGCGACGATCGACCCCTCTTTACGGTTTTCATCGATTTTTTTGAACAGGTTCGACTTGATGGTCGGATCTTCCAGCACGGCTTCGATGATCAGGTCGCAATCTTTCAGACGATCCAGATTATCTTCGGTATTGCCGGCGCGGATTTTTTTTGCGTTGCGTTTGTGCATCAGGGGTGCGGGGTTGGTCTTGAGCATTTTTTCGACCGCGCCGTTGGCGATGACATCACGGTCGCTCGCGCCTTTAGGCACGATGTCCAGAAGCTCTACCTCGATGCCTGCGTTGGCCAGATGCGCGGCAATGCCCGCCCCCATCACGCCTGCGCCAATCACTGCCGCTTTTTTAATCGCCATATCCAGGTCTCCTTAAAAGTGTTTCCGCTGATGGTTAATTTGGCATCAGGGTTTGGGCGAATATTTTTTGAGAACTGTGGTAATCCCCTGCCCTGCGCCAATGCACTGGGTAGAAATCGCATAGTCCCCTTCTTTACCTTCGTCGGCCAGCAGCTGCGCTGCCTTGCCGGTGATGCGCGCGCCGGTTGCGCCCATGGGATGACCAAGGGCAATCGCGCCGCCGTGTACGTTGAGTTTTTCATCGGCAATCTTTAGGTCGCGCTGGCATGCGACGGCCTGCGATGCGAAGGCTTCGTTCATTTCAACGAATTTGACGTTATCCATCGTCACGCCCGCTTTCGCGAGTGCCTTTTCGGTCGCAGGTACGGGGCCAAGACCCATAACAGTCGGGTCAACACCCGCAACAGCAAACGATTTCACTTCGGCCAAAATCGCCAAGCCATGTTTGATTGCAAATTCTTCGGAGCAGACCAGCACTGCCGCCGCGCCATCCGTCACGGGCGACGACGTTGCTGCGGTCACGCTGCCATCTGCTTTGAATGCGGGTTTCAGCTTGGCGAGACCATCTGCCGATGAATCAGGACGCGGGCAGCCGTCGTCTTTGACAACCACGCCGTTCGGCTTCACGATGGGTACGATTTCATTGTCGTATTTACCGGCGGCTTTGGCGGCAGCGGTTTTGAACTGGGATTTCAGAGAAAACTCTTCCTGTTCCTTGCGGCTGATGCCTTTGCGGTCGGCGACGTTTTCGGCGGTTTCGCCCATGCTCATATACGCGCCGGGGCTTTGTTCGTACAGCGCCGGATTAGGCGAGACGTTAAAGCCGCCCATAGGAACGCGCGACATGCTTTCGACACCCGCGCAGACCACAGCATCCATCATGCCCATAGTAATCGCGCCCGCAGCGTCGTGAATGGCCTGCATGGACGAGCCGCAGAAGCGGTTGATGGTTACGCCTGCGACTTCTTCGGGCAGGCCCGCACGCAGCGCGACAAGGCGGCCAAGGTTGAGGCCTTGTTCACCCTCGGGCATCGCGCAGCCAAGTTTAAGATCTTCGATGAGTTTCGGATCGACGCCCGTTTTTTTGATGAGGCCCTGCACGGTTTGCGCGGTGATATCATCGGCGCGCATGTCGCTCAGTTCGCCTTTACCGGCGGGGGTGAAGGGGGAGCGGACGTATCCTGCAATAACGACTTTTTTGGGTTCGGACATTATGGGGCCTCTCGTATGAGAAAAATGAATATCGGCCACACCCTGAGTACCAGTTGTCTAAGCGGCTTTTTTAAAAAGCCACCAGTCGCGTTCTTTAAAAGCTGCGCGCTGTTTTTTTATTTCAAAAGAGTATGAAGCATGGCCAAGGGTGCGTAAAGCCGGAAAATCAACTTTTTCGACCACAAAAAATGCCGCAAGATCAAAGACCCTGCGGCATAATTTGTCATAGATCTGATGAGTATATTCAAACCTTATGTATAACGTCAGGCGGCGCTGCCCTTATCGGTCTTGTCGGTTTTATACAGCGAGTACAAAACACCGCCCGCCAGTAGCGACAGCGTGACACCCAGCGACACCACGGCCGGAATTTTGTCTAGATCCAGCAGATCCGCCACAAAAACCTTGGCACCAATAAAGACCAGCACCAGCGCCAGCGCATATTTCAAATATTTGAAACGCGCCACAATCACGGCCAGCGCAAAATAAAGCGCCCGCAGACCCAGAATGGCAAAGACGTTACTGGTGAACACGATATATGGGTCTGTGGTCAGCGCGAAAATAGCGGGAATGCTATCGACGGCAAAAATCAGATCCACGAATTCGATCACGACCAGCGCCATAAGCAGGGGCGTTGCAAATAATACCAGCTTGCCCGTTTTAGGGTCGGGCTGGCGCACGATAAATTTTTCACCGTGCAACTGTTCGGTCACGCGCAGGTGTTTTTGTACGAACTGCAAAATCGGATTGTGCGCGATGTCTTCGTCATTTTCTTCTTTCATGAACAGCATTTTGATGCCGCTGAAAATCAGGAACGCCGCGAAGATGTAAAGCACCCATTCAAATTTATGAATGATGGTAGCGCCCAGCATAATCGTCGCACCACGCAGAATAATCACACCCAAAATGCCCCAGAACAGCACGCGATGTTGATAGATACGCGGGATTTTAAAATAGGCAAAGACAAGCGAGATAACAAATATGTTATCAAGCGAAAGCGATTTTTCGACCAGAAAGCCTGTCAGATAAAGACTTCCCTGCGCCGCGCCCAATTCAAACCACAGCCATACGCCATACAAAAGCCCCACGCTGATGTAAAAAGCGCTCATCTTCAGGGATTCGCGCATGCCGATTTCGTGGCTCTTTTTCTGGAACACCCCCAGATCGAGGATCAGAAGAAAAAGAACGAGCCCGAAAAATACGGCCCACATCCACAAGGGTTTATCCATGTCTTGTTTTGCTCCGGTTTTGTATTGATGTTGTGATCGGCAAATTTATACGGCGTGAACAGCCGTTTGGTTTAGACAAAAACCGCGATCACTTCTTTGAAGATGCCCGCCAGAAAATCGCGGCCGATGTAATAAATCAGCGCAAGGCCGACGGTAACGCCCCATGTACTGATATAGATGTTCATCTGCGCCTTATCCATCAGACGCTGCCACAGGTATGTCGCGCCGGGCAAAATACCTGCTGCGATAAAAATCGCCAGACCGCGGATAAAGATGACCAGAAAATAATCAATACTGGCATCCCCCATCAACGCGGGTTCACCGGGGCCGAACAGAATTTTGTCGAACTTGGCGTTACCCGTCCCGATACCTGCACCGGTTTTCAAAACGCCTTCGGTCATCAGCGCAGCAAGGCCCATGGCCAGCGCCAGCACCACACCGACCGCCACTTTGGGGTCAGGCGCTTTGCCTTCGCGTTTGGATTCGACCTGATAGCCCTTTTTGAATTTTTTGGCGTGTTCGATTTTGGCGCGGGCGCCGACGAGTTTTTCTGGCTCTTTTTTACCACCGAACATATCAAATTTCCTTTTTGCTACACTAGCGCAAGTCTAGCCAAGGCGACGGAAAAAGAGAAGCACCCTTTACCGCCGTACCCGGGCCTGAGTTTTAGGCCTTCACAATATTGCTGCGGTCCGTGCGGTTCGCATAAACGTTGCGGGTATCGACGATCAGTCGGGCATGCTGCGCCACCATGTCATAATCCACATTGTCGTGATCTGTGACGACAATCACCGCATCGGCCGCCGCGACGGCCTCGGGTGTCAGAGCGGTCGATACCATACCGGTAAAGGCCGCATGCTCGCGCGTCGGGGGCACGACATCGACGTAAGGGTCGTGGAACGACAAATCGGCCTGACGTTTTTGCAGAAGCTCAAGAATGGTGAATGTCGGGCTTTCGCGGATATCGGACACGTTTTTTTTGTACGCCATGCCCAGCAACAGGATTTTGGCGCCCTTCATGCCGCGCGAAAACCGCGTATCCAGCGTTTCAGCCAGACGCGTCACAACAAAACGCGGCATCAGCACGTTAATTTCACCCGCCAGTTCGATAAAGCGGGTCGAGATATTATGTTCGCGCGCTTTCCAAGTCAGGTAAAACGGATCAATCGGAATACAGTGGCCACCCAGACCCGGACCGGGGTAAAAGGGCATGTAGCCAAAGGGCTTGGTCTTGGCGGCTTCGATCACTTCCCAGATATCGACGCCCATGGCGTCGTAGATAACTTTCAGTTCATTCACCAGCGCAATATTGACCGCGCGGAAAATGTTTTCTGTCAGCTTGACCGCTTCGGCTGTTTCTGCCGATGACACAGCAACTGTTTTGCTGAGGAACTGGTCATACATCGTTTGCGCCAGTTTCAGCGCATCGGGGCCGTCGCCGCCGACAACTTTCGGAATAATCGCGGTGTGAAACTTCGCATTGCCCGGATCTTCGCGCTCCGGCGAGAAGGCGAGGAAGAAATCAACGCCCGCCAAAAGTCCGCTGCCTGCCTCAAGGATCGGGCGCAGCAATTCCCGCGTCGTGCCCGGCCAGGTGGTGGATTCAAGCACCACCAATTGTCCGCGGCGCAGCGTTTTGGCAATAGTTTTCGCGGTTTCTTCGACATAGGTCATATCAGGTTCGCGGTTTTTATTCAGCGGCGTCGGCACGCACATCAAAATCGCATCCACATCAGCAAGGCGGCTGAAATCCTCTGTGGGTACAAATGCGCCACTGCTTACCAGCGACGAAATTTTATCGTTGTGAATGTTGCCGATATAAGACTGCCCTTTGTTCAGGCGGTCGATTTTGTCCTGATCAATGTCGAAGCCGACCGATTTGAACCCCTGCGCGCAGATCGCACACACCAGCGGTAAACCGACATACCCAAGACCGATGACACCAATGACCGCCTCGCGGTTCAGGTAACGGGCGCAGAGCTGATCGACGGTCAGGTCTTCGGCAGCATATTGCGGGGCAGGGGGGGTGCTTTGCATGACAAATCGTCTCCGGCGGCGGAAAAGTCGGGGCTAAACCCCGTTTATATCTATGAAATATATAAGCCGCGCCCAAGACGGATACAAGGAAAAGCACCGACGCAGGGCCAAAACAGCCGCGACCAAACAAAACAGGCCGCGAGGTTTATGCCCGCGGCCTGTTTTCATATTGTTTTTATCGATAATTAGCGCCAGCGGCGGTTGCCGCCGCTGCGTTTCTGGCGCTTGTCTTTGTTGCCACCGCCCTGATGCCACGGACCGTTCGCAGGGGCGTCACCCTCGCGGCTGGGTTTTTTATTGGTGCGGGCGTTGAAGTCTTTGCGTGCCGAGGCGCCTTCGGGCAGGTAAATAATCTCGGCAGATTTTTGCAGCTCGCGCTGTTTGGGCGGCATGATCATATCCAGATCACGCTCGATCGTTGCGCACAGATCGCTGATTTCTTTTGCTTCCGGCACGGGCAATTTAGATGCCTGATCGCGCAGGGTTTTCATGGCGCCGCCACGGAAAAAGCCCGCAAAGCTGGCAATCAATTTCTGGCCTTTGACCGGATCGCCCATATTGTCGACCGCACTCTCGAACGCTTTGTTGATGCTGGCTGCGCATTCTTTCAACAGCGGGCGCATCAGTTTTTCGATGTCACGGGCGGCTTCGTCATGATCCAGCAGGTCGTTAAAGATTTTCGACAGGCTGCCGCGACCTTTGACGCGATCATCGGCCATATCAACAACACTGCGCTTGTATTTACGCGCAACTTCTTCGATGGCTTGCAGTGTTTTGTCGGCAATCGGGTTGCTGCGGAATTCGCGGATGCGGTCGTTGGTTTGCTTGACGATAAAATCGGCGTGATGGGTATCGCGCGCGGGGTCGTGCGGGCGTACGGCCAGAATATCCCAGCGGCTGCCCGGCGTTTGGGGCGGGCAAATGAAACCGGCGTTTTGCTCGTTACGCTCCGGCACCATCATCAAAACCCATTTGCTTTCGCCCGGCTGCAGCTGGCTGATGCGCTGCAGGTTGTTCAGCATGTTTTTATAGTTGTGGATTTTTTCGGGGATCAGGATCAGGTTGCCAAAATGGTTCTGGCGGAATTTGTCTTCGACTTCAGCGTTCTGGTCGGGGTCTTTTTCTTTGCTGTTTGCCCAAAGACCGCTGCCTGCGCGCTCGATGATATGATCGATGTTCATTTCATAGGGGCGGCCTTCGCTGTCGGCGGGGTCCAGACCACGCTTCATGCGCTCGATGCCTGTATCGCAGATGCCCAGTTTACGGGCCGCTTCGGCATGGTTTTCGCCGATGAACTGCAGAAAGCGGCTGCGCACGTTGGTCAGGTATTCTTCGTGGATCGCGCCGTTTTGTTCCTGCGTGATTTTGCTGTACAGGACCGGTACCAGCTTGAAGCCTTCGGGGACTTCTTTGAGCGCGGTTTCGAATTGTTCTTTATCGACCTGTGCCTTGGTCAGGGATTCACGGGCGCGCAACGTATCTTCGCCCGAGAGCGCACCGGAGAGGGCGCGGGTGAATTTATCCACGCGGGCAGCAATATCAAGACGTGTAGATTGGATGATATCGTCGGATGAAGGGGAATTCGAGGACCTGCCCGGAAGTGCAAACCCAGGGGAAGACGTGATCTCTGTGATCGTCTCGGCCGAAACCCTTTTCGCCAATAGTGCCTCCGTCGTTTTAAAGCGGTGCAGTCTTTGGTATCCGGTATCTCTTGGTGGTGAGTTATTGTTATGCGAAACCTTCTTTAAAATCAACCCCTATGTTTTGTAACTAAATATGTTATTGATTTTATTTTTTAATATAAAATTTCTATATGGGGTATAATTAGGTATATATACACCCCATTTCCGCAATCCTGACGAATCATCTGTTAAAAAATAATAGCGCGGCGCGCGAAACGGCCATCAGGGCCCTGCGGGATAGGTCCGCGCAACCCCCGCCATGGCCGCGACAGTACGTTCGGCGTCACTGCCGGGCATATGATTGATAAGAAGGCATTTCTCGCCATCCGCGGCCCGCTGGAAGTGCACGCCGACCACCCCGCGCAGACGGCGGATATCCTCGGCCAGTTTTTGCTGCTGGCCGGCGGTTATATTCGTATCCAGCGCGGCGCGAAAGGCGGGGATGATGCTCATGGTCTTTATCCTTTGGGCGGGGCAGGGGGGGCGGGGTTTGAAACGCATGGGTGCCGATGCCTTGGCCAGTTTATTCAATTTGTGATGGTCGCGGGCAGCATTTGCGGACGACAGGCCCTTTTGGGCGTGAATGGTTTCAAAACGGGCGCGCAGGCTGTCCTTGCGCCCCTCCCACGCTTTTAAAAACTGGACGGGAACATGGCCAAAGATGCGTGTGCTTTGGTTGGCCAAGGCCTGCGTCAGGGCCCTTTGCCCCGCCTTGTTCGGCAGTAGACTATTGGCGCCCGCGGCAAGCAGAAAGGCCATCATATCCGTACGCCCTTCGATGCAGGCCGTTTGCGCGGCGATATGCAGGGCTGTGTCGCCCTTGGCGTCCAGCGCATGAGTATCGCGCCGCGGTCTAGATAGAATTGCACAAGGCTTTTGTCATCACGGCGCACGGCTGCATGCAGCGGACGATCCCCATTCGGGGCGGGGCGGTCAATATCCGCGCCCGCTGCCATCAGCGCGTCAATCATTTCGCGCCGGTAATTCTCGGACATATGAATTTCGGATACGAAAACGAGCGGAGTATGTTTACCGTCGGCCGTTTGCGCATTCGGGTTCGCGCCCGCTGCCAGCGCGGCCGCTACATCCTGCGGCGTGCCCTGACGGATCAGCCGGAAAATTTTTGGATCCTGCGCAAAGACGGGGGCCATATCAGCCAAAGACTTTCGACCAGCTGTCGCGCAAGGCGCGGTCAAGATCGGCCATAGGTACCTTGATGCCCAGATCAGCGAGCGACGTGACGCCATGCTGCGAAATACCGCAGGGCACGATGCCGCTGAAATGCGAGAGGTCGGGGTTGACGTTGATAGAGACGCCGTGAAAGGCCACCCATTTGCGCACGCGCACGCCAATCGCTGCGATTTTCGCCTCTGTGCCTTTGGGCTTGCCATAGGGCTTCATATCAATCCAGATGCCCACACGATCTGAACGGCGCTCACCCGTTACATCAAAAGTTGACAGTGTTTGGATAATCCACTCTTCAAGATCATGAATGTACGCACGCAAATCGGGGCCATTACCGGATGCGCGGCGCTGCAAATCCTGCATGACATAGGCCACGCGCTGACCCGGACCGTGATAGGTATATTGTCCGCCGCGGCCCGCGTTATAAACAGGAAAGCGGGGGTTGAGCAGGTCTTTCTGATCGGCGCTGGTACCCGCCGTGTACACAGGCGGGTGTTCAAGCAGCCAGACCATATCCTGTTCGCCCTTTTCGCGGATCATGGCGACTTTCGCTTCCATAAACGCGAGCGCGCGGTCATAGGGCACAGGGCGCTCTTCGGTTTGCCAATGGACGGGGATTTTTTTCACGGACGTTTTTGCTTTCGCGGCAGGTTTACCGCCCGCCATTTTTACCCCCGCAGGTTTTGCAGGGGTATCGGTGGGCGCTTTTCGGGCAACGGCCATAAAAAATCGCTTTCTTTGATAAAAATCGTTTTGGTTTGAATAATGTAAAGATAATCGGCGGCGGGCCTATTGAAAAGCCCCCCTTGACACGTCTGGCCCCCGTCCTTACAAAAAATCATAGAAAAGCCCTTATGTTTTTGAAAAATTATATCATTCTGTAAAAAGAAGGAGATCCGATCCATGTTTAAAGGCTGGTTCAACAAAGCCGCAAACTCCTTCGACGACGTCAAACAGATGACCACGCGTCAGCTCCCGGTGCCGGGCCTGGAAGGCTCCGACAAATTTGTACAGCTGACGGCCAAGCGCACCAAAGAAGGATACTGGACGATTTCAATCCAGAACAATTTGAAGACCGTGACGGCAGGTGTACAGGAAACCAGCCGCGCTTACCGCGAAGCGATCACCAAATACACAGGGCGCCGCATCACGAACAACGCAGACGAATTCCGCATGAACTTTGATGCAGCGTTTTTGATTTTGCGCGACATGGAAGAGTCGCTGATGAAATTCAAGGACACCGCGCCGCAGGCAGAGCCCGATTTTCACTATATGGCCGCGTACCGTTTGCTGCCCCAGGCATTTCGCGAACAGATGGATGAAATCTTTTTCGACAAGCACGGCGAAAACGGCGGCATTTTGCCGCAGAAACCCAAACCAGCGCCACAGGCAGAGAAGCCAAAAAATAACGGCGGATTCAAACCGAATTAATTTCGCAGCTTGAAAAAATAACGGTGCAATAAAAAACGCCCGCTGTAACAGGCGGGCGTTTTTTGTTGTCGATTTCACATCACCATTTAAACAGCACCAGACTAAGCGCAAGCACGGCCATGCCGGTCACAAGGCCGTAAACCGTTTCATGTGATTTGGCGTAACGCTTGGCTGCCGGCAGAAGTTCGTCAAGCGCGAGGAAAACCATCACCCCCGCAATAATGCCGAAAACAGAGCCAAAAACAGCATCAGACAAGAACGGCGCCAATAAGAGATAACCGATGGCCGCGCCGACGGGTTCGGCCAGGCCAGACAGCAAACTTGCCGCAAATGCATATTTTTTGCTGCCTGTTGCGTAATACACAGGCACGGCAATCGCGATGCCTTCGGGGATATTGTGAATAGCGATGGCCAGCGCAAGGGGCAGGCCCACCGCCGGATCATCGAGCATGGCAAAAAACGTCGCAAGACCTTCGGGGAAGTTGTGCGCGGTAATCGCAATCGCCGTGAGCAAACCCACGCGTTTGACGTAGGCACGATTTTGCTCTTTGAAGTGGGGGTTGTCTGCCTCCAGCGTTTCATGCGGGTTGGGCACAAGACGGTCAATGCTGGCAATCAGCAGCACGCCACAAAGAAACGCGAGCGTGCCATAGGTAAAGCCGAGTTTATCGCCATACGCAATCGTGAAGGACGCAACCGATTTATTTAAAATTTCAGACAGCGATACAAACACCATCGCGCCGCCCGCAAAAGCAAGACCGAAGGCGAGCAGACGGGGGCTCGGTGCCTTGGCGGCGAAAACCAGAAAACTGCCGAACGCGGTTGCAAGGCCCGCCGCCGCCGTCGCACCAAAAGCGACGAGAAGTTGGGTGCTGGTGATATCCATGTCATCTCCTGAAAAGCGCGGCTTGGGTCATGCTGTCGCCGCGCCAGAACAGTCTAGGTAAGGTTTGGCACCAAAACCAGCCCCCTGCTGGGTGCTTTGCAACAAATTAACATTATGTAATATAACGAGCGCCCTGAATCTCCTTGCGACTCCGGTGCTGATCTGATATTTCCATACGGCAGTTTAAATACTGCCCTACCTTCTTGCGGTCATGGCGGAATTGGTAGACGCGCAACGTTGAGGTCGTTGTGGGGCAACCCGTGGAAGTTCGAGTCTTCTTGACCGCACCATTTATCTAAAAATCCGGCATATATTTCAGGCGACGCCCTTGATGAGGGGCGAAAGCCTTTGGGCCATGACGCCGACATTCAAGCGGTCGTTTTGCAGGTTATATTGCTTTAGCTGGTTATGCCATCAAGGGCGCGGGCGCCTCGCTGGCGGTCACACGTTTTTTTGATATGTCCGTGGCTGTTGTTGCGCACCGCGCGCGAAGATTTTTGAAGGGGCTTTTTGAAACGTCGCTTCATGACATGCGTTTCGTCGCTATCAAGATGTGCGGAGAGTTTTAACCAAAAAACAAATACGGGTTTACAAAATACCTGACGCGCATAAATACGCCGGAAGAAGCAACACATCATCACCCGAAAACTACCGGAAAAAAACTTCAAAAAAGCCCCGTTCGTTTAACGAAATCAGGCCCCAAAAGCAAAAAAGCGTGTTATTCTCGCCGCGCATGACGCGCAGAAGGCTTGCTGACCAAGCCCTTCCGATGCGCGGATACGTTACCTGGAGTTTTTTCACATCATGGCACTTAAAAAAGACGCACTTTATCAGGCGGCTCTCGACTATCACAAAAATCCGGGCGGCCCGGGTAAAATCGCCATCACCCCGACCAAGGCACTGGCTACGCAGCGCGACCTCGCGCTCGCCTATTCGCCTGGCGTGGCTGCACCGTGCGAAGAAATCGCGGCAGACCCGAAAACGGCATCGCTGTACACGGCACGCGGCAATCTGGTTGCTGTCATCACCAACGGTACGGCCGTTCTGGGTCTGGGCGATATCGGCCCGCTGGCCGCAAAGCCCGTGATGGAAGGCAAAGCCGTTCTGTTTAAAAAATTCGCCGGCATCGATGCGATCGATCTGGAACTCGACGAAAAAGACATCGACAAGATCGTCGATGCTGTTGCGATGCTGGAGCCCAGCTTTGGCGGCATCAACCTTGAAGACATCAAAGCGCCCGAATGTTTCGAAATCGAACGCCGCCTGAAAGCGCGCATGAACATTCCGGTGTTTCATGACGACCAGCACGGCACCGCCATCATCGTGGGCGCGGCATTCAGCAACTGGGTAAAATTCTCCGGCCGCAAAATGAAAGACGTCAAGCTGGTAACGTCCGGCGCGGGCGCATCTGCAATGGCCTGCGTGAACCTGCTGGTGGCCCTCGGTTTGCCCAAGGAAAACATCACCCTGACCGACCGCGCGGGTGTTGTATACAAAGGCCGCAACGAGAGCATGGACCCTGAAAAGGAACAGTTCGCACAAAAAACCAGCGCCCGTTCGCTGGCAGAGGCCATCAAGGGTGCGAACGTATTCCTGGGCCTGTCCGGCCCGGGTGTTCTGAAGGGCGACATGGTCAAGACCATGGCTGATGCACCGCTGATTATGGCGCTGGCGAACCCCACGCCTGAAATCATGCCCGAAGAAGCACGCGCCGCAAAGCCGGATGCCATTATTTGCACCGGCCGCAGCGATTACCCGAACCAGGTGAACAACGTGCTATGCTTCCCGTTCATCTTCCGCGGGGCGCTGGATGTGGGCGCAACCACGATTAACGAAGAAATGAAGCTGGCCTGCGTCCGCGCATTGGCCGAGCTGACCATGCAGGAAACCAGCGCCGAAATGGCCGCCGTATACGGCGAAGACCCCATGAGCTTCGGTGCGGATTATCTGATCCCCAAACCGTTCGATACCCGTTTGATTCTGGAGCTGCCCCCCGCAGTTGCCAAGGCTGCGATGGACAGCGGCGTGGCCACGCGCCCGATCGAAGATTTCGACGCATACCGTGCATCGCTTGAAAAATACGTATTCAAATCGGGACAGCTGATGCGCCCGATTTACGACCGCGCCGCCGGTAACCCGAAACGCATTGCCTTTGCCGAGGGCGAAGAGACCCGCGTGCTGCACGCCGCGCAAACCATTGTGGATGATGAAATCGGCTACCCCATCCTGATTGGCCGCGAAGAAGTCATTACCACGCGCATGAAGCGACTGGGCCTGCGCATGAAAAAAGGTGTGCATTTCGATCTGGTCAATCCGGAAAGCGACGCACGCTATAACGACTATTGGCATACCTATCACCACATCATGCAGCGCAAAGGCGTGACGCCCGCACTGGCCAAACAGGTAGTGCGTACACGCAACAGCGCCATTGCCGCGCTGATGGTTGAAAAAGGCGATGCGGATGCGCTGATCTGCGGCACGATTGGCCGTTATGATCGCCACCTGCGTTATATCACCGACATTATCGGCCACGGCAAAGCCTGCCCGTCGGAAACCTATGCCGCGATGAACGTGATGATTTTGTCCAAAGGCACGTATTTCTTGTGCGATGCCTATGTCAACCCCGATCCGACGGCCGAACAAATCTGCGACATGACGATCATGGCCGCCGAAGAAGTCCGCCGTTTTGGCATGGAGCCGAAAATCGCCCTGCTGTCGCATTCCGACTTTGGCAGTATCGACCGCGATAGCACGCTGAAAATGCGCCGTGCGGTTGAACTGATCCGCAGCCGCGCACCCGAGCTGGAGGTGGAGGGCGAAATGACCGCCGCCGCCGCCCTGTCCGAAGAAGTCCGCAACATGATGTTCCCGAATTCGTCGCTGAAGGGTGAAGCAAACCTGCTGATCATGCCCAACATTGATGCGGCAAACATTACATTCCACATCATGCGCGCGCTGGGTGATGGCATCACCGTCGGCCCGCTGCTGCTGGGCGCGGCGAAGCCTGTACACATCATGGTACCGTCTGTTACCTCGCGCGGTATCGTAAATGCGGCGGCTTATGCTTCGGTCTGTGCACAACTGCTGGAGCGTGAACACGTACCGGCGCCGAAAAAGGCTGGCAAGCCGGCCGCAAAAACTGCTGGTAAATCCGCGAAAAAAGCAGCGCCCAAAACCGCTGCCAAAAAAGCGAAGCCGGCCGTTAAAGCAGCCAAGCCCGCAAAAAAGGCCAAACCGGCCAAAGCCGCAAAAGCCGCTAAAAAACCCGCAGCGAAAACAGCGAAACGCAAACGCGCCTAAATCACATGGCGGACAAGAGGGTAGATGGAGCAAAAGGACGACGAGCTGACGACGGACGATATTAACGTCGATACCCCCGCCGCGGATATTCCGGCGGAGGAGCAGCTTGGCCTGTCCGATGACTTCATCCGCGAGGTGATCGATCTTCTTGAAGAAGACACCGCCACCGGTATCCGTGAAAAATGCGCCCACCTGAATGCCCCTGACGCGGCGGAATTGCTGACCAAGGTCGGCCCGCTGCGTCACCGGCTGGTGGATATTCTCGAAGACGATTTGTCACCCGAAACGTTTTCATACCTTAGCTATGAAATTCTGAATGATCTGTTTGGGTACATGTCCGGCCCGCATATTGCGGCCATTGTAAACGAACTGGAATCGGACGACGCCATCCACCTGATCGACGAGCTGGACGAAACCCGCCGCAGCGAGATTATGCGCCACCTGTCGCGCAAAGTGCGCGCCGCCGTCGAAGAGGGTTTGAACTTCCCCGAAGAATCTGCGGGCCGTCTGATGCAGCGTGAATTTGTAGCGATCCCGCAGTTCTGGACCGTGGGTAAAACCGCCGATTATTTGCGGGCCGCGTCTGAATCACTGCCTGATAAATTCTATGACATTTTCATTGTCGACCCGATGCATAAATTTATCGGCTCGGTCGCGCTCAGCGATGTGCTGTGTACCCAGCGCAGTTTGAAAATGGAAACCATCGTGGATGAAAACCACGTCAAAATTCCTGTCGCGATGGACCAGGAACACGTCGCGCACCTGTTCCGCCGCAAAGACCTTTTGTCCGCACCCGTGGTGGACGATGTGGGGCGCCTGATCGGCGTTATCACCGTTGACGACATCGTCGACGTTATCGATGCGGAGGCGGAAGAAGACCTGCTGAGCATGGGTGGTGTCAGCGATTCAGACATTTACAGTTCAACATTTGCTACTGCGCGTTCGCGGTCATCGTGGTTGATGGTGAATTTGTTCACTGCCTTTATCGCGGCCAGCGTCATCAGCCTGTTCGAAGATTCCATCGAACGCGTGGTTGCATTGGCTGTTTTAATGCCCATCGTCGCCTCTATGGGCGGAAATGCGGGCACACAAACGCTAACCGTTGCGGTTCGCGCGCTCGCCACCAAAGAGCTTTCAGCCACCAACGCATGGCGTGTGATTGGCAAAGAATGTCTGGTTGGCATGCTGAACGGATTTTTCTTTGCCGCTATTTTGGGCGCCGCCGTGTGGTGGTGGTTCAAAGACCCGCTGCTGGGGCTAGTGATTGCTGCGGCGCTTGTGATCAACCTGCTGGTCGCCGGATTTTTCGGCGCGTTTGTGCCCATCACCCTGACGCGCATGAAAATCGACCCCGCGCCATCGGCGGGGATCTTTTTGACCATGATGACCGATGTAATCGGATTCATGGCCTTTTTGGGGTTGGCCACGGTTTTCCTGCTGTAAACAATTATGCCTGCAAAACGGGCGTTTTTGCGGCACTGCGCAAAAAATTCTGGACATAATACCCTCCAGTGCTAGGCTTGAGGGGTTTGAAAGTTCAGCTCATGCCGTATTTACGCCAGCAAGCCCGCGATTCTTTTGTCCGCCCCCCCGCCAAGACCGCCCCCGTGCGCGGCCGCGAAGTCCTACGCAAAAATGAACTGGCCGAAGCCTGCACGGCATTGCTGGAGGCCTGCCAGGACGCCAACCCGCAGGCCCTGAAAACGGTTTTAGACGACAATATCGAACTGGTGCCCCATATCATCAATGCGCAGGACGACAGCGGCTGGACGGCCCTGCACATCTGCGTCGGCTGGTGTGCGGAGGATTGCATTACCCTGCTGCTGAAACGTGGCGCAGACCCTGATATTCGCAATGATCAGGGGCAGAATGTGCGCGATCTGGCCGTGCAGCTGGGATACGATGCGCTGGCCCCCCGGATTGTACCCGTACCCGGCGCCCGCGACGCGGCGCTGCGTCAGGCGCGGCAAGCGGAAATGAAAGCCGATATCGAAATTATCACCCGCGGCCTGCCGGAGAATATCACCATCACCTGCATGCGCCTGAACATGAAGCCGCATATCCGCCGCCCCAATTAAAATACAAGCTTTTGCAAACGAAGACGATTCGCTCTGACCTTCGCGAACAGAAGCAATTAACTT
>JBEIOU010000012.1:0-84865 GCA_040377425.1 Micavibrio sp.
CGCTCGGCAAGGCTGTCGGCACCAAAGACTACACCGAATTGTCGTTCAAAGGCGGCCATATCGGTATCTATGTCTCTGGCTCCGCGCAGGCACTGGTACCGCCGTCGATTGGTAAATGGCTGGGCGAGCGTCAATAACGCTCCGCCCTCTCCACTTTTAAAAAGAAGGATTGAAAGCATGACACGTCATCTATTCCTTGCTCTGCTGACAGTCGCCGGACTGTCCAATGCCGCACTGGCCGCTGACAAGCATGTCCATGCCCCGCATGAACATGCAGCAGCGGCAGGCGCCCCCGTGGATGTCTACGCCGACGCCATGGAAAAAATGCACAAAGATATGGTCATCGTCCCCACGGGCGATGCCGATATCGACTTTGCCCGCGGCATGATCCCGCACCATCAGGGCGCCATCGACATGGCGAAAATCGTCATGGAAAAAGGCAAAGACGCTGAAATCCGCAAACTGGCCGAAGAGATCATCGGTGCACAGGAAAAGGAAATCGCGTTCCTGAAAGAATGGCTGGCGAAAAACGCCCCTGCCGAATAACAATCTGGCGCACAACAAAAAAGCCCCCGTTTTTATACGGGGGCTTTTTTGTTTTTCGTGTCATGTCACCAATTGATCGCCATATAATCAATCGCGGCGCAGCATTCGCGCGGGTCGCATTGTTTACCATTTGGATAGGTACATTGTTTATTGACCTGCCCTTCGTGGATGACGGTGCCCGTGGGACCGCTGACCGTAACCGAAATCTGGTTCGGGATATCTTTCAGCGTCACACCATAAAACGAATGCGTTTCCGGCGACATTGCACAGCCGCTTTCGCCGATTGTAATGCCCTTTTCATTGCAGACGACAGACGGCATGCCGCAGGCCTGCAGCGGCAGCGTACCTTCGCAATTATAGACCTTGTCGTCGGTCACAACCTTGAAGCTGTAATACCCCTCTGGCCATGACTCTGCTTTCATGTGCAGAAAATAACCTTCCTGACACCACATCTGCGTGCATGCCTGACGGGCCACACCTTCGCCCAGCGGGGCAATAGTGCTTTCAACCGGTTTCGCAGGCTTGCCAGCCGGCATGTCTTGCTGTGCCATCAGCGGCGCGGATAAGGCCATCCACAACCCGATCGCACCCAGCATTATTTTGATCCGCATATTCCTCGCCTGTTTTTTTTGTAATGAATGACAAGCCACAGCATAGCTCAAAACCTATGTTTCGAATGCTTTTTTGCCTATCCAGACGCCCTATTCATGGTTTTTTAACATTATGTCAATAAAATCACATTAAGTTAAAAAACCGAAAGAGGCCTGCCATGCCCCAGCCCGCAGAAGACAAACAAGCTATCCGGCAAACACGGGATATTGTCAATGCGCGGCTAGGCGAGATGATCTCGGGCCTTTTAGGTAACGACAGCCTGGAAAAGCAATACGCGGCAGGATCTGTCACCGCACCGGCAGGCGCCGCCGCCGAAAAAGCAGGCATCGTCAGCGCGGATACCAAAACAGCCCTTCTGATTGCGCAAGCGGCCGAACGCACATTACGCGCGGCTGAAAAGGTCAATTTCTTTCACACGCACCGCGATCAAATCGTTGAGGATGTGAAACAAGAAGTAAAAGATAAACAGGCAGAACATGCAGAGCAGTTCCGCGCGCGTAGCCAAGAGCATCAAAAAATAAAAGAGAAGCCGTCTTTTATACAGCGCATTTTCGGCGCGCATGCCGCCCCCGTGAAAATATCACCCGAAGAGCGTTTTGAATTTGAAAACGGCCAGCGATTAATCGAGCGGCAGGCCTACAGCAACCGCGAAACAGCACTGGGTTACGTCTCGCCCCGAAATGATACCTTTAAATATGTTGGCGCAGAAAACGATGCACCAGCATTGAAATCGGCACAGGCGACAACCTTGGCCGCACAAATGTACCTGAACAACGAAATAGAAAGCCGTCTTTATAAAAGCGATTTCCCCCTCGACTCTGGCGTGTCAGAAGTTGGGGAAAGCTATACAGAGGGCTTAAAGAAAAAAGCCGCCGCCGATTTCAAAACCGCCGCCACTTTGCTTGAGCAAGAAGGCCACGGCGCCGCAGCCGCCAAACTGAAGGCCGTTGCGGGAAGCATCAACATCACCGTACAAAACGCCCCGGCTCCAGATGAGCTTGTCAAAAGAATGTACAAGCAGGAAGAGGCAAACGTTGATTTTTCCAACCAGCAAATGAGCATGTGGACAATGGCCACATTCGGCCACCGCGCAGGTTTCGAGAAAGAAAACTGCGACAAGCTGATGAAGCTGATCAATCCTGAAACAAAAGGACTGGAACCACCGCCAGCCGCCCTAACGATAAAGGCGGGGAATACCCCCGCCTTTGGCGCATCCAAACCGGCTTAACCGCGGATACTGGATTATTACTTCGTCCCGAAAATGCGGTCGCCCGCATCGCCGATACCGGGCAGGATATAGCCATGATCGTTCAGCTGGCGGTCGATGGCGGCGGTATAGACCGTCACATCAGGGTGCGCTTCCTGAAACGTCTTGAGCCCTTCCGGCGCCGCGATCAGGCACATGAATTTAATGTCGGTCGCATCGCAGTCTTTGATGCGCTCGACCGCTGCCACGGCGCTATGGCCGGTCGCCAGCATGGGGTCAACGACAATAACCTGACGGTTCGACAGGTCATCGGGCATCTTCATGTAGTATTCAACCGGAATAAGCGTTTCGGGGTCGCGGTACAGACCGATATGCCCCACGCGCGCCGACGGCACCAGCTGCAGCAGGCCATCCAGAAAACCCGTGCCTGCGCGCAAAATCGGCACAATGCACATTTTTTTGCCCGCCAGCATCTTGCCCGTCATTTTTTCGAGCGGCGTATCAATCTCGACATCTTCCAGCGGCAGATCGCGCAAAACTTCGTACCCCATAATAATGGACACTTCGCGGATCAGGTTGCGGAAATCGTGCGTGGACGTATTTTTGTCGCGCATGATCGTCAGTTTATGCTGGATCAGCGGATGGTCGATCAGCTGAACGTTCGGGAATTCTTTTGTCATGGTAAAACCTTCCATTCGATAAGTTCGGAAAATGCTTTGTGCAAGGCGGGTTCAGCCGCCAGAAACAGGCCGTTGTGAATGCTGGCGGCGGCGCCGTCCGGCGTGGTTGCGATCAAACCCTGTTCGCGGCAGAACATGAAACCCGCCGCGATATCCCACGGCTTGGCCCCGCCGGCATGAAACAGCACATCAAAGCGGCCCGCTGCCAGATAGCAAAGATCCAGCGCGCCAGCGCCTGCGACACGCACGGCGGCGCCGTGCTGCTCGGCCGCCAAGACCACTTTGCCGAACTGCGCAAATTGCGCAGCGTCGCGGCGGGCATGACCGGGGTCGATGTTAACAAGTGCGTTTTTGATACCCTTGCGTGCCATGCGTTTCAGCGGCAGACCGTTCAGAAAAACACCGCCGCCCAGAACGCCATGGAACATTTCATCCAGCAGCGGATCATACGTGGCACCCGCGATAATCTCGCCGTCACGTTCCAGCGCAATGGTGATGCACCAATGCGGCAGGCCGTGCACAAAATTGTTTGTGCCATCCAGCGGGTCGATGATCCAGCGGAAACGCGGGTCGTTGCCTTGACGGTCAGTCCCCTCTTCGCCGAGAAAACCCCAATCGGGGCGGGCATCGGACAGAATACCCACGATGGTTTCTTCAGATCTGCGGTCCGCACGCGATACAAAATCGCCGGGGCCTTTTTCATCCACCGTCAGGTTTTCAAGCGCGGCGAAGTCGGCCTTGAGGGCGGCCGCAGCTGTACGTGCCGCGCCCGTCATCAGGTTGACATCGAAGACAGGATCGAAGTCTTTATTCTTCAAGGCCGCGGCCCTTTACGTCTTTCAGGTCTTCTTTCGCCATGACGCCGGTTTTTTCGGAGAAATAACCTGCAGCCTTTTTCGCTTCCATCTCCACCGATGCGTCGGCGGGGATAAGGTACGGCGGAATTTCGATACGCTCGCCCACTTCGATACCTTGCGATTTCAGGGCGTTGTATTTCATGTCGCTCATGGATGCGAAGCGGTCGATTTTTTTGATACCAAGCCAATGGAAGATATCGGGCATCAGCTGCTGGAAGCGCATATCCTGCACGCCCGCCACACATTCCATACGCTCGAAGTATTTATCGGCGCGGTCGCCGCCTTCCTGACGTTTGCGGGCATTGTATACAAGGAACTTAGTGACTTCGCCCAATGCACGGCCTTCTTTGCGGTTATAGACGATCAGGCCGTTGCCGCCCTGCTGCGCCTGTTCGATACAAATTTCGATACCGTGGCACAGATACGGACGGCAGGTGCAAATATCAGAGCCGAAAACGTCAGATCCGTTGCATTCATCGTGCAGACGGCAGGCCAGTTTCACATTCGGGTTGCCAATGGTGGATACATCGCCAAAGAAATACAGCGTATGCCCGCCGATGGGCGGCAGGAAGACTTTCAGGTCGCTGCGCGTAATCAGTTCGGGAAACATACCGCCCGAATATTCAAACAGCGCACGGCGCAGGTCGGTTTCTTCGATTTCGAAACGCTTGGCAATGCCGGGCAGATACCATACGGGGTCAATCGCGGCCTTGGTGACTTTGACGTCGCCATTCGCCTTCAGGATATCGCCATCGGGTTTCAACCGGCCCGCGGCCATGGCTTCTTTAATCTCGGGCATATTGATATGCGCTTTGGTCACCGCAATCGTCGGGCGCACGTCGAGGCCTTTTTTGCGGAAATCGTCAAACGCATCCCCCACCATGTGGCCCCAAGGGTCGAGGCTTACAATTTTCTCGGGGTCCATCCACTGCGGATGCGGGCCGATTTTTTCAGCCGGCGCGGTGTTGGTCAGATCAGGTACGTGCAGCGGGTCGAGTACGCCAATCGCCACCGCCATCGCACGGTAAACCGAATACGCACCCGAATACGCGCCAATCACGTTCGATGCCGCATGGTCGGCCATGCTGGCAATCAGAGGGCCACGTTCTTCAAGCGCTTCTGCGCCCCATTTTACCTTGGGCACTTTGCCGTCTTTCGGCGGGTGCGACGTCAGGATGATGTGGGACGAAGACGTGGGGCGGTTCTTTTTCATGGTCTTGGAATCTTTCTTCCGTGGCTCTGCCCCGCAAATATTGCGGCGCACAATAAAACGCTGAAAATTCAGTGTTCAAGTCTGCCCCAGAACATGGCACTACGCAAGGGATCCGCCACTTTTCGCGTGCGCTTATGGCAAGTTTTGATCGATCAAGAGGCCTTTGCCACCCGCAGCCCCGTGGGCTTTGGCACCGTCATGTCATGCAGGCGGATGGCGGCGCGTTTAAAGCCCAGCCAGACCATGACCTGCATCAACGGATGCGCGACCAGATTGTGAAACGCCCATGCGTTTTTTGCCCAGCGCAGGCGCCGCCCCTCGATGGCGGCAGGGTGCGCCAGCATCACGGCTTCGAATGCATCAAAATCGCGGGCGATGGCCACTTCGCCATTCGCAAAGGTGATATCCACCTCGCCCGTTTGCTCCAGCCGCGACATATCCAGACGTTGCACCGATGCAAGGGGGATGATGATATCGCCTGCCTTGATAAACATACGTTCTGTCATTGGGCGTTCTGTCATTCGGCCACCTGTTTCAAATAAGGGGTTGGGTCGCGGAGTGTTACGGGCTTTTTGTCCACGGCAGGCCATTCGGGCGCTGCGCGGGCGCCGTGGGTGTGCAGTTCTAGATGCAACATCGCCATGGGACGGCCTTTGTCTTTTTTCAATACCGTCACGACATGGCCAAGCGTATCGCCCGCCACAACGTTTTGCCCGATGGCGCATGTGGCGGCGATTTCGCCGTAAACCACAACGCCGGTTGCACCTTCGACCATGACCGCATCGGTATCTTCCCACCAGTCCGATCCGGCTTTGGCGCCGGTGAAGGGAAATATCGCCACAACCTGCCCCGTCTCTACGGCCTGTACGGGTGTGCCGTGCGGGCAGTAAAGATCGATGCCTTCATGCACATGATTTTTACGCTGCACACCATAAGCACCAGGATGCGGCGCTAGCGGCAATGCCGTAGCGCCCTCTGGCATTGCGCGGAATGACTCGCTATCGGCCGACGCGATCAAACGCAGGGGGATAGGATTTTTCCATACCGCCATCATCCGTGCACATGCCCGCCAGTTTTATCGTCCAGATCGAAATTACGTTCGATCAGGTCAATCACCCGCGCGGCGGGTACATCGCTGCGGTAAACAATATTGGGGCCATGCTGGTCGAGCATCACGGCCCAGATGCCGTCTTCAATCTCGCGCAGGCCGTCCGATGTATTCTTACCGCATTCGTGGCTGCCGCATTCAAACGGCCGCTGGTCACGCAGCGGGATATTATCGGGCGCATCAGGCTTCAGCGGGCAATGGAAATGCACGATGTTGTTCAGCGTCGGGTGTTCGTCGAAAATAATCCGCTGGCTCTGCCCGCCCACCGACGGCTTGCCGCCATACGCAATCACTTTGTCGCGCCCCTTGGGTTCGATCAGCACCATGCCGTTTTCTTTCAGCTGGTTGAAATTTGACCAGCGGCGCGATGTAATGATTTTGCCATCCGGTCCGCGTACGGCGAAATGCCCCGCTGTGACGGCACCACGTGTTTTGGTTTGCACCGGTTTATAGGCGCCGCGCTGAATGCAGTGATCAACCACTTCGCGCAGGTTATCGCTGATCATATCCGATGCCCATTCAACGCCCGCCGCCCCTTCGACCACCGTCGAGCGGGTGAATGTCGCGCGGTAGCGCATGAGCGCCATTTCCACCAAACCTTCCAATGCCTCCACCCGCTCAGTCGTCACGTGGTAACGTGCTTCTTCGGGGCAAATAACCATGTTCATACGGGTAACAACATCGTTCACCAGCACAAGGTTGATATGCGCACCTTTCATCAGCTTCAAACCCGCCAGATACATCTCGTCTTCGGTTGCGCCTGTGGTGGTTTTGAACGCAACAAGGAAAATGTCTTTGCGTTCACGGCGAATGCCGGAGACGATTTTGTCTGCCGGTGTCAGCGTCATGGTCGTTTCACCCGCTGCGGTCTTCATGCGCTGCGCCTTACGCCCCGGCGTGACGTCATCAATCACGCCGTTGAAATCGCAAATGGCGGGGTTCCAGAAAACGATTTTGGTATTGGGGTTTGCGACAATTTCACCTGCCAGACGCGCCATGTCGTCGTTGGTTTCATAGGGCGACGATACATCGGCCATGCGCGTCAGCGTCAGGCGCGTGCTATGACCCAGACGCGTGCAAATGCCCGCAATTTCCCGCGCGGTCGAGCCATACGCAGGTGCCGCCAATGCCAGATGGTTACGCACATGCACAATCGTGCCCCCGCCCACCACGTGGATAGATGCGCGTGCATCGGCAACCGGTGCCTGCACCTTGCCCGCACCCAGTTTTTCGAGACGTTCAATCTCGCCTGCCAGACGGATGGTAATAGGGCGCTGGCCGTTCTCCAGTTTCTTATACGTGTCGCGTTTCAGGTTCAGCTGCCCCGCCGCTTCGTCCCGCGACCAGCCCATGCGGTTGCGCCATGCACGCAGGGCGGATGCCTCCATTGCGGATTTTTCGGTGTCGCGGCTGATGGGCGTATAGGTCATGGCGAATCTCCTGAATTTATTTATCGGGTATTTTTTACCCCTTTAGGGGTATTTAATACCCGATAAATCCAGATTCGCAAGCGCTAATTACACTTTTGTTTTATGTTAAGCATTATTTGACGACATACGACACTGGCGGCGTTGTGAAAATGTCGTGGCCGTTTTCGGATATACGCGCCTGTAGCTTGTGCCGCCCGCGCTTCAGCATCCACAAATGCAATGCATCGGGCGATGCTGCGCCGAGGCTTTCACCGTTCAGCACCCACTCCACCGTTTGACCGTCGCGCAGACCCGACAGACGAAACGCAAATTCCTGCATATCCATCGGCACGCGCGGGTCGATGGCCATGTGCAGGCCCTCGGTCGGCTGCGCAATCCCCAAAGAGAGCTTAGCCTGCACCGCCATAGCCGCCGCGTCTGCATCCGGCGCAGTATGCGGCATGAACCATTCACTGCGGGTATAACAGCGGCCGGCATCGCGGCTGTCTTCGATACACACATCATGCTGCGCCAGTTGCGGGCTGATTTTCAATTTCTGTGTCACGCGCCCGCGGTTGAGTTCGTTGAATATACTGCGCAGCGCCAGCGCAGGCCCCGTGCCGCCTGTGACGCCGTCGGTCACTTTGTGGTCAAGGTTCCCCATCCAGATACCCACCACATAACGATCATTAAACCCGACCGCCCATGCATCGCGGTAATCGGTGGATGTGCCTGTTTTGACCGCCGTTTGCAGATTAAAATTCAAAACGCTATTGGCGCCAAATTCCAGCGACCGCGCATGCGGGTCCGACAAAATATTCGCCGTCAACGTCGCGGCCGCTTCGCTATAGACCTGTTTGGCGGCCGGCGATGACGGGTCTTGCATCAAAATGCGCAGCGGCACCGTTCTGCCGCCCGCCGCCAGTGCCGCATACCCCTGCACCAGCTCCAGCAACGACACCTCGCCATTACCAAGGGCAATGCCTTCGTCATATACCTCTGCCGCGCGGACAAGACTGCGAAACCCCAGTTCATGCAGCTGGCGCAAATATGGGCGGACACCAACATAGTTCACGGTTTTGACGGCAGGGATATTCAGTGAATTGCCCAGCGCCTCGCGCAGGGTGATGCGGCCATAGAATGTGTTGCTGTAATTGCGAAACCTGTGCAGCCCCTCGCCCACCGCGCCCGAATAGGGGCTGTCGTCGATGATCGTCGATGCCGTCCAGCCTTTATCAAGCGCGGTGGCATACAAAAATGGTTTGAGCGCAGACCCCGGCTGGCGGGGCACGGTCACGGCATCGATTTCGCGGGCGGGTGTATTTTCATCGCCTGCACCGGCAACAACCCATGCCAGTATCTCACCTGTTTGGTGGTCGGCCACCAGCGCCGCGGCGTTATAGAGATTTTTGGGTTTCAGCGCACGCACGCGGTCATCCACAATTTTTTGCACACGGGTTTGCAGCCCGGCATCCAGCGTGCTTTGAATTTCTCCGGACGTATCGACCGATGACAGCTGGCGAATGTATGCAACCGCATGCGATGCATTGACCGCCATGACAGGTTTTTGCAAATTGAAACTCTGCGCGCCTATGTATGCCAATGCGATGTCATCCAGCAATTGCTTTTCATGCAACGCCGCCGCAAGACGCAAAATGGCCCCGTCAATACGCTGCGGATCGCGGTAAAGGTCATAGCTGCTGGGCGCACGCACCAATACCGCCAGCGCGAGCGTTTCCTTGGGTGTCAGCGTATTCACATCGCGGTTAAAATAATACCGCGCCGCCTGCGCCACCCCGCGCCTACCAGACGCATACGGCGCCTGATTAAGATAGAATTCCAAAATCTGCGGTTTGGAATAACGACGCTCCAGCTCGGCCGCTTCAAAACCTTCCACCCATTTCGACCATAGCGTGCGCGGGCGCGGATGCAGCAGGCGGATAACCTGTTCGGTCACGGTGCTGGCACCACGCACCGCGCTGGCGGCCTGAAGGTTTTGCGCAAGCGCACTGCCCCGCGCGCGCCAGTCAATACCGCGGTGTTCGTAAAAACGTTTGTCTTCGGATTGCAAAAATGCCGCAATCAACAGCGGCGGCATATCGTACAGCGCGCGGCGGTCTGCCGTGCTCCAGCGGGTATGATAACTGGCCGTTAGGGGCTGTCCTGAACGGTCAGCCACACGCGGAACGCCCGTTTCACGCGCCGCCGCACGCCACGCTGCCGCCGGCGGCTGCATACTGCAGAGCGTTACCACCCCCAGTAGCAACACAAGCAGCGGCATCAGCAAGCAGGCCCGCAAGCTCCAGCGTTTAATATCAGGGCGCCGCGACATCCAGCTCACCGCTTATCCCCTTGCCGAAAACATCTGGATCGTACATTTCTTCGGCATGGACGGGCATGTGCGCGAATGCTCCCTCGGCGATCGCCTGCGCGGTGTAGCTGAGGTGATAGTTACCCGCGGGCAAGTATTCTGAGTAGAATACCGCACGGTCATGACGCAGCTCTTTGTGATAGAAGCTCCAGCGGGAAACACCATAGGCTTCCCAGTCGGTGAAGTTAAACCACCACGCACCATCCGCCATGGGCTGGTCGCTCTTTGCTGCGTCCACTTCGGATGCTGTCGCCAGATCGCGGTTGACGGTTTCAAGGCCGCCTGGCAGCGGATCATCCACCACCACAAAGTTACGCGCCGCCGGCAGCGACATGTAAATGTCGGCGCGTATCAGCTCGCCACGTTTAATGGTGTCTTTGGGTTTCAGCAATTGCCATTTTCCGTCACGCTCCACGCTGTATTCGCGGCGGATATCGATACCGGCATTGGCGGGTTTGCTGAAATCCGACTTCGGCGCATATTGCACGCGCGTCGCGTAGTAAAGACGCCCGCTGCCTTTGCGTTCGATATCTACGCTGGTTTTGCGGCCCACGTCTTCAGCCGTCACCGGACGCACCAAGGTGACGGGTGCGTTTCGCAGGTCATCAAATTGTGCGTCGCCAAAGGTTTTGCCGTCCATACCCGCGGTCACGGTCATGTCCACCTTGTCGCTTTCGTATTTACGGCTGTACGACGTCAGGGCATTCATACAGAAAATATTTTCCTGCGTGTTTTCCCAATGGTCGCGGTTTTTGCGTGTCTGGGTGATCGTGCGGACCAGTTTAAACGGCACGTCGGATACCAGCTTGCGTCCGTCATCGCGCCCTGCATAGGTAGCAAAGGCATCCAGAATAGCGCAGTTATCGCGCAGCGGCGTCGCCAGAATACGGCGATAGCTATCATCCAGCGTTTCGCTGAACATGAACTTGCCGCCCGTCTGATCAGCATGCGACAGGATCATCTTGGCCGTTTCCCCGGCCACCTCGTCGCCTTCTTTCAGGTTCAGGGCCGCTTGCATGTAATGCGCTTTGCCAAACAGGCTCATGCGCTGCACGTGCGGGCGAAAGCGTTGGATGTCATCCATGCTGACCTTGCCATGCTGCGACAATGCCGCCAGTGCGACGGCACGGACCGTTGATTGCATGCCTTCGCTATAAAATCCCAGCGCGGCGTCGTTGCGCAGGTAGTTTTGCAGATACGCATGCAATTTCTTTTCGGTCGCTTCGGGTACTTTGTAACCCGACGCACGCATCCAGTTAAACGCCATGGCGGTATAGGCGCTCAGGTAGGGGCTGACATATTCATCTTTGGCGATATAGAACGACATGCCACCATTGGGTGCCTGGAAAGATACCGCGCGGTCGAGCGTTTTTTGCGGCAGGGTATCGCTATCTTCCCATTTAAATCCTTCGGGTATATATCCCTTCAGGTTTTGGTAATGGGCAGCCATGACCCCCTTGGTCAGGATTTGCTCCCAGCACAAATAGGGATAGGAGCGCATATATTTAAATGCCCCCTCGACCGAGCCAATCACGCTTGGTGCCAGCACAACACTCACACCGCCCACATCCGGATACATTTCCTTGGGGAAGGCGACGCTATCGCTGACTTTGCCATCGGTCGTGGTGCCATAATTGGCCGCGGTTTCCAGTGACCGCATTTTGCCCACGGGTACACGGTGCACCATGCCATCGGCATCGACCGCATCGCGCGCCTTGGCCGTAAAGACCAATTCGGCTTTGGCGATATCTGCCGTTTCGGGCAAGGCCTTGGTTTGTACAGGCATGTAAACGGTCGTGCGTTTATACGGCTCCAGCGTGATCTCTTGCACCGATTGTTTCGGCGTTTTGGCGGTATCGACAGGGCCGTCGACCGCGATTTCAACGCTAAGCGTACGCGGCTTGTCGGTACGGTTCATAACGCTGAAACCGGCTTTGAAGCTGTCACGCTCCGTCACCTGGTTGGGCATCATGGGGCGCAATTCGGTCGGGCGATTGACCTTGAACGTCCCCTGCCCAAGACCCAGACGGTCAGACGGCGTCACAGCCATGGCCAGCACGCGCCAGCCTGTCAGGTTATCGGGCAGTTCAAATTCAACCTTGGCCTTGCCGTTGGCATCCGCGGCCACGGACGGGTTCCAATAGGCCACAAATTTGAACAGATCGCGCATGGCAAAATCTGCTCCGCCGTCACCGCCGGGGTTCGCGCCTTTTTTCTCGAACTTCTGGCGGCCAATCAGACGCGTCAGCAAGTTATAGTTTTTAAGGTCGAGACCTTCGAGGGTATAAAAACCATCATACGGGTCATACGCCTTCGCGCCGCCTGCGATCAGGTCGAACACAGCCTCGTCGAGAACGGCGACGGCGATTTCAACCGGCTCGCGCCCTTCCGGGTGTTTAGGCACGGCGGTCAGATCAACCGTGACCTTGTCGCGCGGACGATACACTTCGGCATCCGTTTTGATGCTGACGTCGATTTGTTTGTACGGGTCTTTGACAGGTACCGTGACATACCCCATGCGGAAAGACGGTTTGCCCAAATCCACGCCGCCTTCGATCGGTGCCTCGGCCGCGCGCGGCGACGTCACAACGATGGACAGATAGAATCCGGGCAGATAATCCGGCTTCACGGGGATTTCGACGATGGGGGTATTCCCCTCCAGCTTCATGGTAAACGTGTCGATAACGCCATAACGTTCAACGGTGACCAATGCCTCCGCCCCTGGCCACGGGTTTTTCACCAGATAACGCGCAGTGTCGCCCACATTGTATTCGGCCTTTTCCGGCACGATGGGCAGCAGTACGTCGCTTTCGTTATGCCACATCACGTAATCTTTGCCCGCAACCCACATATAAAGGGCGGTGTCATGAGATCGGTTTTTGGTGTCGTTGATACTAGCTGTCGTGCGGTAATAGCCGGCGGTTGCGGGCGTAAAGGCGCAGGTTTCTGCCCCCTTGCCCGATTTGCCTTCGCAGTTATCCACCACTTCCCATTCGGTCGAATATTGGGTCAGGTATGCGTTACCCGCGCCCTTAACCTTGGCCGATTTCGTGACCTGCTTTTCCAGCATCACGTCAACCTTCACACCGTCCACAACCTCGCCGCGCGGATTGACGACCAGATATTCAACCTTGGCCGGTTTTTTGGCGTTATACACCCATTCGGTATTGCGAAGGCCGACGAACAGGTCACGCCCGACATAATCCGCCTGCGCCTGCGATGCCACGTATTTGCCGCGGTCATCCTGCACGGCGGTCTCGACGCTCAGGCGGCCATAGACGACGTCGGTAACATTCAGATCAAACGTGGTCGACAAATCGCCCTGTGCATTTACCGGATTGGTCGTTTGCGAAATCTGGCGCAAGGAACTGTCATCATCGGCGCTGGCGAAATAAAAGCCGGCAGCGGCGGGGTTTTTAGGTGTCAGCGTACGCGGCTGCAGCGTTGCCGTTACGCGCGCATTGGCATCGCCATGCGGCCCGCCCGAATGAAGACGTGCCGTTGATTGCACCGTCACTGTTTGACCGGCGGCGAACAAATCTCCCTCCAGCGTTGTACTGACACGGAACGGCGCCGGCGTGAAATCGCTCACCAGCACACGCAGCGGCGTCCAGCTATAATTTTCATTGCGCGTATATTCGTCCAGCGTTTTATCATCGGGGGAGAAACTGCCCTTGAGGCGGAAGTTATACCAGCCCACCGGCGCGTTATCGGCCACAGTGAATTTACCGTCGAATGCGCCAAAGTTATTCAGGCGCAGATCCTTGACCGTCGAGACCACATTATCCATCGGGTCGACGATTTCCAGTTCGTACCCCGTGCGCGGTGCGGGCACGAAGGTGCGGTCGTTCTGGTTACGCACATAGATTTTGTATTCGATGGTGTCGCCTGTGCGGTAGATCCCCTGCGCGGTTGCACCCCATGCCTTCATGTGGCCGAATTTGCGGCGGTTGGCGGAATAGATGCTTTCGTTCGATGCGCGCCACGTATCAATGCCGAATTCCCATGCAGCAGGCAGCAGCGCCATGTCGCCGCCCTTGTCCACGCGCACAAAGACTTTGGGCGTGTCATCGCTGTAACCGCGGGCAAGATCGAGGCCGGGGTCAATCTCTTCCGTCCCGGCCAGACGTGCCACACCCTTGGCATCGGTCGTGGCGGTGGACAGTGTGCTGTCTTTCGCAGGCGCGCTCATCATCGACAGGACATCACGGTAAAAGGTAACCTTTGCCCCCTCAACCGGTGCGCCCGTCGCCATGTCCGTGACCCAGACGATAGATGAAAAATGCCCGATCTTGGCATGTACCTGCCACGGCGTCACTTGCGCAAACAGTTTGCGTTCGTATGGTGATTTGTTTGGCGTTTCGGGCGTTGTCCCCAGATAGCCATACACAGCCCCCGTCTTGCCCCCCAGCATGCCGCGCACATCGAACGGGACGGCATATTGCAGGTTGCGCACTTCGGGCAGCGCGGTTTCATGTTTCGCGTCGGCCTTCACGCCCTCGGACGTTAGACCGCGGAAACTGAAAGTCGTTTTTTCAAGGTTGGTCACATAAAGCGGCACTTCGCTGTCGGATTGAGATTCCAGCACGGCTGTATTGTGAATGATTTCAAAATTCGGACGGCGTCTGTCGGTTTCAAACGACAGCGTAAAACCGGCGGGTAGCGTGCTGCTGAATTCATCTTCCAGCGCCGTTGCGGCGACGGTGGCACCAAAAAGACCACGGAACCACGCAGCAATACGCGCCCAAAAACCGCGTTTGGGTTCACCCAGTGTGAGCGTATAGGTCTGTTCCGCCTTCAGGCCCTGCGGCAGAAAGACGTCATAAGTATTGCCTTTGTTATGCGCACGTCCCAGACGCGAGTATTCTTCGCTGAGATCACCCCAGACATCGTCCGCAGCCGCGGCAGAACCCAGCGCAGGCGAAAAGGTCACATGCTTCTTGATCTGGCTGCGGTGCACCGGGGTTGTAAATTCCAGCGCGACAGGCGCCATCGGGTTACACTTCGCCGTTGGCTGCGTACCGGGCGCGATTTTGATTTCCTGTTCGTCATTGCCATAGCAGCGCAAGCCCTTGAGCGCCAGTGCGGGGAAGGTATCGAATACCGTGACGTCACGGTCCGCTACCGACGGTTCGTCCCCTTCGGATGAATGTAGTCCGGCAGACAGCTTCAGCGTTACGCGGCTATCCAGCGGCAGTTCTTTTACAGGCTCGCCAAGCAGCACACGGTGATCTTCTTCACCGTGTTTTTTAATCGCCGGATGGCCTTGCCCGGGGCCGGGCGCGGCCAGCTTCAGCTTTACGGGCTTGCCGCCTTCGGGCTCAAAGCTGAGGGCACGCTGCGCCGATTTCATCGTTACGGGCTGGTTGAACGTCAAACGCACCACGGGCGTGCCGGGCGAACGCCACGTCTGGAACCAGCTATGCTCCACATCCGCGCGGCGCGTGCTAAAGGTATGTTCATACGCCTCCGCAATCGTCGCGCCATCTTCGGCGGTGATGTCGGGCTTTACGGTCAGCTTGTACGCGGTTGACAGTTTCATCGCATCGCCTTCTTTCAGGCGGCAAGACAGCGACGTGTTATTCAGCCAGCGCCATTCACAGCTAAGTGCAGGTTCGATCACCACGGGGATTTCGTCATGCGTACGTTCCATCCGGCCCAGCGGCACGACGGCGCGGTTGAATGTAATAACAATCTGCTGCGATGCGGGTACGTGTTCCCCCTCGGGTGTGATGCGGATGATTTCCAGCGGCTCGGACGATATGGCGACGGCTTGTGCGGCATCTTGCTGCGCAAAGGCTATCTGCGGCGCTGCGGCAAAGGCGATGAATGCAAAAAAGACGCGCGACAGAATCCGCATGTGAAAAACCTCGGGTGGGAGAGCGATATGAATGAGTCGCCACGATCATAATCAAAAAGCATTGTGAATGCATGAAGATTCCATGTCTTGATGCGGCATCACGCACTTGCAATATTTGGCATAAGCGGTTTACAGTGAATGTCAGATTCTTTGACGTTTTTTAACAGCCGCGCAGGAAACCGCCATGAATTCTCCGACCCCCGCCGACAACAGCTCCCGCCAGACACCGCCCGTAGTTGATGCCGTCGTGATCGAAGAACAATCCGCGCCCGAAACGCCCGGCGCCGCCGCAGACAACAACCCGCCCAGCGAACAGCACAGCATTGCGGCCAAACTGAAGCCCCTGCTGGCGTTGGCACACAAAGCCTTTACCGAACACCCCGCCGCGGCCGATGAAACGTATTGGCAGCATCTGGCCTTCACGCTTGGTATGGGCGCACGTTTAATGTTTGCGGGTTTTGTGATTTTGTTGCATGGCATTCTGCCCTTCACACTCACTTACACGGGCAGCAATCAGCTGAAAAAGTGTAACAAAATCCTGTCGGAGCGTGCAACCAAGGCGCAGATGCCCTGTGAATCCCCGCTACCCTACGGCGATAATATCTAATACAGCCGATATCTTTCAGGCCATTGCGGCTTGACAGGCTATGCCCGTCATGGTCTTTTGACCCATCATCTTTTTTATTATTTATGAAAATATACGCGTGCCGCGATATATCGCCGCCCGCCCATAACCTTAAAGGATATCCCCATGAGCAACCCGCATCAGAACCCAGATGATATCAAGCCGAATGCCGCCAACAGCAACGATGCGCTAACGATTGCCCCCGCAACCGAACAGACCGAAGGCGCCGCCCCCGCCAAAAAAGGCCGCGGCAAAAAAGCGCTTAGTATCGCCTTCAACATCGCAGCCGGTGCGGCAGCTGCGGCTGCGGCGAAATCGATCGTGGCTGTGCCCATGGCGATGATGTCAGCCCCTGCGGTGGCGACGCTGCTGGTATCGTCTTTTGCCGTTGGTGCGGCGATGACCGTCATGTGCCACGCGGGCCAGACATATAGCGCGAAGAAAAAAGGCATTGAAGGACCGAAATTCTGGACCAAGCAAAACCGTAACACGTTTTTGAAATCCAGCGGCTTTGCGCTGATCGGTGGCGCACTGTTTATGGGCTTTGGCGACGTGGTCGATAAATTCTTTGGCCCCACGCCCGATGCGACACCGACGCCGGAAGTAAAACCGGAGCCGACCCCTATGATCGCCACGCCAGAGCCAGCGGCTGACCCTGTGATCGCCCCGCCCGTGATCACGCCGGAGCCTGCAATCGAAACCGTCATCGCCGCCCCCGTCGTCGTTCCCTGCCCGACGCCGATGGAATCTTTTACATCTTTGATTGACGGCCACAACGTGTCTGACCGCGTGACGGATGCGATTGCCCGCACCGGATCCGACAATGCCCGCGTGGCGGCACAGGGCGCCAAGGACCTCGCGTTCTTTGCGTTCAACGGTTTTGATGGCGTGCCCAAAGATGCCACGGTCGCTGCCGGATTATTCCAGCAAGCCGCGGAAGCAGGCAACGTACAGGCAAAAATCGACCTGCTTTACATGCAATATCATGGCGTCGGTGGCGTGACCGCCAACCCGGCCGCAGCCCTGTCCGCCATGAACGATATCGCCACCCCGCGTGCAGAATTGTTTGTGCAGCAATGGGGCGGCGCGGATAAAATCACCGAACGTGTCGCATTTGATGCCAAAGCGATTTTGTCGGGCGTCAAGCTCTGCCCCACGCCGTAAGATTTTCGGCATACCCACAAAAAAGCCGGTCTGCGATGACCGGCTTTTTTTTTAGAATATCTTCCCTTCAAACGGGTTTTTGCCTTCGGCATCTTCAACCTCGATCACCCACACGTCGGGGTCGCGGGCGATGGCGCGTTTGATGTATTCATCAGCGCGGCGTTCTTCGACAGGCGCATCATCGAATATCTGCATCCAGCCCATATTACCATCCATGTCGCGCGTCTGGTTGAGCAGCAAGCACCCCGCCCCGCGCATCACGATTTTGACCATGACGGTGCCGGATGCATAGGCGCCTTTGTTGACGACATAGACGGGAATGGCTGCGGTGATACAGCGGCGCACATGTGCATCCACCCACAATCCGGCAGGCAGGCGGTCATCTTCGCTAGGGGCTGTCATGGGGATTATTATTTCTTTAGTTTGTGGCCGAACATTTCAAAGGTGTGATCCACCATTTGATAGCCAAGATCGGTCGCAATCTTGTTAATCAGCGCGACCAGTTCTTCGCTCTGAAATTCGACCACCTGTCCGGTTTCGGTATCGACCAGATGATAGTGATGGCCATGGTCGACTTCGAAACGGGCGGAGCTGTCTTTGAAATCGTGTTTCAGCACCAAGCCAAGCTCGTTGAGCAGGCCGAGGGTACGGTAAACCGTCGCGATACTGATCGAGCTGTCGACCTGACGCGCGCGTTCGCACAGGGTTTCCACCGAAGGGTGATCTTCGGACTCTTCCAGCACTTTCAGGATCACCTTGCGTTGATCAGTGATCTTGAGGCCAGCTTCGGTACATTTTTGCAATAACATCGACATGCTTATTTTATAACCGAAACAGTCCCGTTTGGCCATACCCCATTTGCGGGTTTTTCCCTTTTATTAAAGGGGGATAACACGGGATGGCGGAAAAGAGAGGATAACCGTCGTCCCCAAACCCTCGCGCGATTCAAGGCTGATCTGGCCGTCGTGCAGTTCCACCATCGCCTTGGCAAGCGGCAGGCCAAGACCTGTGCCCTGCCCTTTGAACGTGCGGGGGTCGTTGATCTGGCCGAAGGGTTCCATGACATACCGCAGCTTGTCTTCGGGGATTCCGGGGCCGTGGTCAGCCACTTCGATCTGGACGCTATGATCCAGCATCATACGGGCGCCAATGCGTACCTCCGCCCCCGGGGGAGAGAATTTGACAGCATTCGCCACAAGGTTAATCAGGATCTGGCGCAGTAAACGCTGGTCAGCCTTCATATGCGGCAGGCCGGCCGGAATATCGGTGCGCAGCGATACCTGCGCCGCCTGTGCGCGGTCATTCATGATACGCCCGACGGAGCGCAGGACAGAGGCAACCTCCACCTCGCTTTCCATCAAATTCACTTTGCCGGCTTCGATTTTGGACATGTCCAGAACATCGTTGATGATGTCCAGCAGATGGCGGGCGCTGAAATGGATATCCCCCACGTATTCTTCGTACTTGGGGTTATTCACCGCGCCAAAGGTCTGGTTTTTAATCATCTCGGAAAAGCCGATGATGGCGTTGAGCGGCGTGCGCAGCTCGTGGCTCATATTCGCCAGGAACGACGATTTGGCGCGGTTGGCGCTGTCGGCGTCTTCTTTGGCGCGGCGCAGTTTGCGCATCATATTTTTGCGCTCGGTCACATCGCGGATGGTCGACACCATGAAACGGCGTTTCTGGGTCAGCTCCATCAGGGCGGTTGTAATCAGCACGTCGGCAACGGTGCCATCTTTTTTGATGATCTGTACTTCGCGTGTGCCCTGACGTCCCTTTTCCATGAACGCGGCATACAGTTTGCGCGATACAACCTGATCATCCGGCGGGATCAGCAGAGAGAAATCTTCGCCCAGCAAGTCTTCGCGGGCCCAGTCGTAATCAGACAGGAACGTATCATTTACCCGCACGATGCGTCCATGATGGTCGGTGACCAGAATGCCAAGGCCGCTGGCGTCGAACAGCGATGTAACCAGCATAATCGCATCGTCACGTTCACGCTGCAGCTGCGCACTGTCATGCACATCGGGGCGCGCGGTTACGTCGATGTAACGCACACAACCGGCTTCGTCGATGATGGGGTTGAAAATAAACGCCTGCACCTTGATACCGCCTGCCATATGCGGCAGCGCGTTGAAGGTCACGGCACGGCGTGCCTTCAGGCAAGACAAAAAAGATTGTTCTATCTGGTCGGCAACGGTGTTTGAAAATAATTCGCGGGCGGTCTTGCCCACCATGTCTTCGCGCGACAACTCGAAATACTGCGCGGCTGCCGTATTGACCTCGGCAAAAATAAAGCGGCCGTCGGTTTCCACCGACATCACCATACGCGCGATGGGCGACAGCAAATAAAACTGCCGGAAATCGCCATCGGGGACGAATCCTTGGGCGCGGTTATTTTGTTCGCTAACAGTCATGAAACGCCGGACAGCAGTGGAAGACACGAAACACCTACCTTGTTGGTAGCATGTAAATAACAAAAAACTGGTTAACAAAACCTTGCTGCCGCGGGGTTAAAAACATGATTTTTCCAAGAAAAAGCAAATACTTAAACAGCCGCGCAAGAATTCGGCGGCCAAATAATTTTTAAATTCACATAATAAATTTGACCGAGGTACAATAATACCCTATAAAGATGGGGCGAATGGTTCGCATATGCACTCACTGAAAAACAGGAGCGACTACATGAGTACCTATCCTTTTGACCGCCAGTTTCAACAGCGTCTCGAGCTGATCTTCAAAAAAGCGGAATTCGACCGCATGCAAGACCAGCGCCGCCAGAAAGCCGCACAGGCAGGCACCGAGGCCCCGAAGAACGAAGATGGCCACTGCCCCCAAAAACCTGCCGCCGCAGCCCCCGCGCCCAAACCGCGCTGAGACTGCCCTGCTCCGCCCTTCACGGGCGGAGAATTGACAGACCCTACGGACAACGCCCGTACGGTCGTGCCAATAAAAAGACTATAAAAACCAGAATGCTTAACCGCCCCACGGCTAAAATCGTACGGGCGGTTTTGTTTTGTATGGGGGAGTGCAGGATAGCGGAAACGGTTAGCCCTGTTCTTTGCCGCGTTCGCGGGCGAATTGCGCCAGCGCCGACATTTCGCGGTATTCGGAGATACGATTGCCCCCCGCCCGTTTGGATTCCGCCAGTGCGGTTTTCGCATAACTGACGCTGACTTCCGGCTTTTCACGCTGGATCGCTTCGGCGATGCCGAACGATGCGGTGACTTTCAGTTTCTCGCCCGTTTGCATGAAAACGGGGTTACTTTCGATTTCGGCGCGCAGACGGTCCATAACCGAACAGGCATCCATGAAATCGACGTGTTTCAGCACCAGAATATATTCACCCTTGCCCAGATAATACGCATCGTCGAACGAGCGTACGGTGCGGGCAACCACCTGCGCCACCGATGCGTAAATCAAATCCATGCCGCGGCGGTCGTATTTGGCCTGCAGGGCCTCCAGACCGTCAATCTCGATATTCGCGATGCTGAACGATGTGCCTTTACGGTCGAAACGGTCTTGTTCGCGTTTGATGTCGTTGCGCATACCGGCCACAGTGCGCAGCCCTGTCACAGGGTCAACCGCGGTCGAGCTATCGGCCAGATCCTGCTGCAAACGGCGGATGTGGTTAATGAAACTGTCGCATTCGTTTTCAAGACTGTCATACAGCGCCAATGTGGGCGCGGCCCCGCCCGCGCAGTGATCCAGCATCACGCGCGCGGCTTTGCACATTTCGTTATGCACATGCATCAGACGCTCAACGACAGCGCGGTCAACCGTATTGCGGTCGGCTTCGCGTTTGCACCAGATCAGCATGGCCGACGGCGCGGTCGCGTCAGCAGGACGTGTTTGCGAACCGGGAAAGAATGACTGGCGGATGATTTCGTTGCGCCAATCGAGGATCGTTTCAATTTCTGAAACGATCATGTCCGTTGAAATAACCTGGGCGTAGGAAACAGCCACGTGAAAAACCCTTAAAACCACGGAAGATTATAGAAAAACGTAAAGATCTTCCTTCTTTAAAATAATCTTACTTTATTAAGATATCGTAAGCGCGGCATTTGTACAGGGGAAACGGGGCAGAAAAAGACGGGTGGATTTTAAATCACCCACTCCTTTTGGACCTGATCCAGCGTATTCGTGGCAATCGCGCCACGCACCGCCCGCATCAGGCGGTTCATGGTGGCCACGTTATGGATGGACAGCAGCATCATGCCCAGCGACTCGCCGGTACGGAACAGGTGGTGGATGTATCCGCGGCTGTGATGCGTACAGGTATGGCAATCGCAGGTGCTGTCCACGGGGTCTTGATCTTTCATGTACTGCGCGTTGCGCAGGTTCATGCGCTCTTTGGGTGCGCCCTTCACCATGGCCCAGCCGTGGCGGGCGATACGCGTCGGCGACACACAATCGAATGTATCCATGCCGCTGCGCACATTGGTGAACACGTCGATAAAACTACCGATACCCAGCAGGTGCACAGGGCGGTCAGGATGGATATGCGGGCTGCACATCGCAACCACATCGTACATCTGCTGCTTGTCACTGCCGAGCGAGCCGCCGATGGCGGTCGCAAAAAAATCACGGTCGCGCGTCCATTCACAGGAAATCTTGCGCAGGTCTTCGTATACGCCGCCCTGTACGATACCGTACATGCGCTGCTTGCCATCGTCCTGACGTTTCCATTCTGCGAGCGAACGGTCGCCCCAACGCATGCTCATCTCCATCGATTTCGCGGTATAATCGCGGTCGACGTGGAACGGCGTGCATTCATCCAGCTGCACGATCAAATCCGCGCCCAGTTTGCGCTGAATATCGATCGAGCCTTCGGGCGTCAGGAAAAACTTTTTCCCATCCAGATACGACTGGAACGCCGCCCCCTCTTCCGAGATTTTCAAAATGGTTTTCTTGCGGTGACGCTGGCCACGGCCTTTGATTTCATCGGCGACAGAACCATAACCGAGCGAGAAAATCTGGAACCCCCCGCTGTCCGTAAACATCGGGCCATCCCAGCCCATGAATTTATGCAGACCGCCCATTTCGGCAATCAGATCCGGCCCCGGTGACAGCATCAGGTGATAGGTGTTCGACAAGATGATGTCGGATTTCGCATCGCGCATCTGCTGCGGCGACAACCCCTTCACCGAAGCCTTGGTGCCGCAGAAAATAAAATTCGGCGTTTCGATCGTGCCATGCGGCGTGGTCAAACGGCCAAGGCGCGCGTAAGAATTCGGGTCGCGGTGGGTGATGTCGAAGGCGAAGGTCATGATGGGGATACGTCACAGGAAAAATGGAAATTTCGGCAACAAAAAAGGCGGGAGATAAAACTCCCGCCCTTTTTTTAATCTTCAGCCAAATCAGGCGGCTTTCGCAGCGGCCTTTTTCGTCAGGTTGCGGCGCGGCTTCGGCTCGGGCTTCGGCAGCTCGCCAACTTTTGCAACTATTGCTTTGCGAACTTTGCGCAGTTCAGCCGGCAGCTTGGTCGGTGCGGTGGACAGCAGGTAGGTATCAATGCCACCTTTGTGTTCAACCGTACGGATACCGTGCGTCGATGTTTTGATCTTGACGTTTTTCGCCAGCGCAACGCTGTAGAAGGAAGCGTCCTGCAGGTTGGGCAGGAAACGGCGCTTGGTTTTGTTGTTCGCGTGGGACACGTTATTGCCGACCATCGGCCCTTTGCCCGTGATTTCGCAACGTCTGGTCATGGTATTTATCCTTGTTTCGCTTTATATATGTCCCCACAGACATAGCTATGCCGTGCGGACGAGAATCTTTACAGACGCGAAAGATATGTTAAGCACGCCCCCTCCGTCAAGATTTTTAAGGCGGGAATTGGCCAAAATCGCGCTTATTTAATTTCCGTAATTAATTAAACATCCCTTTTTGACCTTTTGGCGTCAAAAAGTTATAACAAAGCATCCCACATCCCATAGGAGCCGCGTAAAGCGCCATGCATTTCCTCGACAAAAAATCTGCCAAAAGCACCCCCATCACCCCCGTCAGCGCCGATAGCCTGAAAGACTGGCTGAAAGGGCAGGATGACAAAACCCGCAACTGGGTCGCCGCCAGCGGCTTCAAGGGCAGCGAAGGCGCCCTGCTTTCTATTCCCGATGACAAGGGCGGGATTGCCCGTGTGATCTATGGCGTTGGTAACGACGACAGTCTTTATACTTATGCCGATCTGCCGGCCAAGCTGCCCGCCAACAGCGCCGGTTATTACATCGACGCCAAGATGACCGATGACCGCGCCACACAGGCTGCGCTCGGCTGGGCGCTCGGTACGTATCAGTTCACGGCATATCGCCCGTCGAAAACGCGTGAGATGGCGTCCCTCGTCTGGCCGCAAAACGCCGATCGCAAGGCGGTCAAGGCAACGGCGGAGGCGACCTTTCTGGTGCGCGATCTGGTCAACCTGCCCGCCAATGACCTTGGTCCCGAAGAGCTGGCCGATGCCAGCAAGAAAACCGCCAAGGCATTTAACAAGGCCAGCGTGAAAGTCATCGTGGGCGAACAGCTGATAAAACAAAACTATCCCGCCATCCATGAAGTCGGCAAAGGCTCCCCGCGGGAGCCGCGCCTGATCGACATCCGCTGGGGCAACGAAAAACACCCGCTGATCACGCTGATCGGCAAAGGCGTCGTGTTCGATACCGGCGGCCTTGATATCAAGCCATCAAGCGCGATGGGCCTGATGAAAAAAGACATGGGCGGCGCCGCGCACGTGCTGGGCCTTGCCCACATGATCATGTCCGAAAACCTGCCTGTGCGTTTGCGCGTGCTGATTCCGGCGGTTGAAAACTCGGTCGATGGTCATAGCTTCCGCCCCGGTGACATCATCAAAACGCGCAAAGGTATCAGCGTTGAAATCGACAACACCGACGCCGAAGGCCGTCTGGTGCTGTGCGATGCCATCGCCGAAGCCTGCCGCGAAAAGCCGGATCTGATGATCGACTTCGCCACGCTGACCGGTGCGGCGCGTGTCGCCCTCGGCCCCGATATTCCGGCGATGTTCTCGAACAACGATGACATGGCGAATGCACTATTGAAATCCGCCAGCAAAGTACAAGACCCGCTGTGGCGTTTGCCGCTGTGGAAGCCGTACATGGACATGCTGGGCAGCAAAGCCGCCGACATGAAAAACTCCGGATCCAGCGGCCACGCGGGCGCCATTACCGCCGCGCTGTTCCTTGAAAAATTCGTCGATAAAGACGTGCCGTGGGTACATATCGACACGTTTGCATGGAACCCGGGCAACCGCCCCGGCCGCCCCGAAGGCGGCGAGGCGCTGGGTATGCGCGCAAGCTATGATCTGATCAAAGAAAAATTCGGCAAAGCGCCAGCCAAGAAAGCGGGCCCCAAAACGCCGAAAGCACCCCGCCGATGACGGGTGCACGCTGGAAAGTCATCACGCCCACCGCGGACGTGCGGGAAAAGCCCGACCCCGAAGCGCTGCGCGGCAAGCTGGAATCGCAGCTGCTGTTCGGCGAGATTTTTGTCGCCGAAGAGGAAACCGCAGACTGGCTGAAAGGGTATTGCGAACATGACGGGTACAAAGGCTACGTCGAGAAAAAATGTCTGACGCAGGAATTTGCCGAAGCCACACATATCGTGACCACGCAGCGCACAGACGTTTACCGCGATGACAGCATCAAATCGCCCATTCGCCAGACACTCGGCTTCGGCGCGCGCGTGACGGTGACAAGCACAGGCGATAAATTCGCGGTGCTGGATGACGGCACACATATTTATGCCAGCCATCTGTCCCCCCTCTCCGCCCGCGAAGATTTCGTGGCGGCGGCAGAGAAGCTGACCGATACGCCCTATGTCTGGGGCGGCCGCGGCGGGCTTGGCATCGATTGCTCCGGCCTTGTGCAAATCTCCCTCGCCCGCGCAGGCATCGATGCCCCGCGCGATACGGGCGATCAGGAAAAAGTGGTTGGACAGGATGCCACCAATAAACCGCGCCAGCGCGGCGATATCGTCTACTTCCCCGGCCATGTCGGCATCATGGTCGATGAAACCAATATCCTGCACGCCAACGCCACGCACATGAAAACCTGCGTGGAGCCGCTGGATGTTGTGACCAAGCGTTCAGACGGTATCGTCACGGCCATCCGCCGGATTTAACAAACGCCCAATAAAAAACACCGGCCTGTAACAGCCGGTGTTTTTTGTTTACGCAGGCCTTACGCCGCTGCGTCCTTCTTACCGCCCTTGGGTTTTTCCGCCGCAGGGGCTGCGGTAATGACCAGTCCCGCTTTGTCGGCCGTCACATTGATATTGCCGCCATCGCTGACCTTGCCTTCGATAATCAGATTGGCGAGCGGGTTTTGCAGGTCTTTCTGGATGACGCGTTTCAGCGGGCGTGCGCCGTATGCAGGGTCATAGCCCTCTTCGGCCAGCCACTTGCGTGCACTGTCATCGAGTGCCAGCGATATCTGGCGTTCGGACAGCATTTTTTGCAAACCGCCCAGCTGGATATCCACGATATCCACCATCACATCGCGGCTGAGACGGCGGAACAGCAGGATATCATCGATACGGTTCAGGAATTCGGGGCGGAAGGCTTGGCGCACTTCTTCCATCACTAGCCCGCGCACTTTTTCTACATCTTCCCCGTCTTTCTGGCTGACCAGATATTCGGAGCCGAGGTTGGACGTCATGATCAAAACCGTGTTCGAAAAATCGACTACACGGCCTTGGCTATCCGTCAGGCGACCATCGTCAAAAACCTGCAGCAGAATATTGAACACATCGGGATGCGCTTTTTCGACTTCGTCAAACAGCACCACCTGATACGGACGGCGGCGGACGGCTTCGGTCAGCGCACCACCTTCTTCGTAGCCGACATACCCCGGAGGGGCGCCGACCATGCGTGCAACGGCGTGCTTCTCCATATACTCCGACATATCAATGCGCAGCATGGCGCTTTCGTCGTCGAACAGGAATTCGGCCAAAGCCTTCGCCAGCTCCGTCTTCCCCACGCCCGTGGGGCCGAGGAACAGGAACGTGCCAATCGGCTGGTTGCGGCGCTGTAGCCCCGCACGCGAACGGCGCACGGCATTTGCAACCGCAGTCACGGCTTCGTTCTGGCCAATCACACGTTTATGCAGCAGGCTTTCCATTTGCAGCAAACGGTCACGTTCGCCCTGCAGCATTTTATCAACCGGAATACCCGTCCAGCGGCTGACAACAGCGGCGATGTCTTCGTCTTTGACCTCTTCGTTGATCATCGCGTTATCGGCGGCGGTCGCGGATTCGGCCAGTTTTTCTTCCAGTGCGGGGATGGCGCTATAGGTCAACTCTCCCGCGCGCGTCCAGTTACCATCGCGGTGCGCCTGATCCAGCTCAAGACGTGCTTTTTCAAGTTCTTCCTGAATTTTTTGACCCGATGCCAGCTTGTCTTTCTCCGATACCCATTTCGATGTGATTTCGGCAGATTGTTTTTCCAGCGTCGTCAGGTCTTCTTCCAGACGCGTCAAGCGGTCACGCGTCGCCTGGTCGTCTTTTTCTTTTTTGAGCGCTTCGCGTTCAATTTTCAGCTGCACGATGCGGCGGTCCAGCTCGTCCAGCTCTTCGGGTTTGCTGTCCACTTCCATACGCAGGCGCGATGATGCCTCGTCAATCAAATCAATCGCCTTGTCGGGCAGAAAACGATCGGCGATGTAACGGTTCGACAACGTCGCCGCCGCCACAATTGCGCCGTCGGTAATGCGCACGCCGTGGTGCAGTTCATATTTTTCCTTGAGCCCACGCAGGATGGAGATCGTATCTTCGACTGTCGGTTCCTTGACAAAAACAGGCTGGAATCGGCGCTCCAGCGCGGCGTCTTTCTCGATGTGTTTGCGGTATTCGTCCAGCGTGGTCGCGCCGATCATGTGCAGCTCGCCCCGCGCCAATGCGGGTTTCAGCATATTGCCCGCATCCATCGCGCCTTCGGCCTTGCCCGCGCCGACGAGCGTATGAAGCTCGTCCAAAAACAGCACAATATCGCCCGCTGCCGCACGGACTTCTTCCAGCACGGCTTTCAGGCGTTCCTCGAATTCACCGCGAAACTTCGCACCCGCAATCATGGCGCCGAGGTCGAGGGACATCAGTTTTTTGTCCTTCAGGCTTTCGGGCACGTCGCCGTTGATAATGCGCAGCGCGAGACCCTCAATAATCGCGGTTTTACCCACGCCCGGTTCACCAATCAACACAGGGTTGTTTTTAGTGCGGCGGGAGAGTACCTGAATGGTGCGGCGGATTTCTTCGTCGCGGCCAATGACAGGGTCCAGCTTGCCGTTTCGCGCCGCTTCGGTTAGGTCGCGGGCGTATTTTTTCAGCGCTTCAAACTGGTCTTCGGCCGATGCGCTATCGGCTGTGCGGCCTTTGCGCATCTGATTAATTGCCGCGTTCAGTTTTTGCGCATCCACGCCGTTGTCTTTCAGCAGCTTGGCGGCTTCGCTTTGCGGCACCAGCGTCATGCCTTGCAGCAGACGCTCCAGCGTCACAAACTTATCGCCGGATTTCTGCGCGGCCTGCTGCGCCTGATCGAACGCGCGCGCCAGATTGGGCGACATGTGCAAACCACCGGCACCGCTGCCCGATATCGCAGGCATACCGGCGATGCCTTCGTTCAGAACCTTCATCAGGTTTTCGGGCTTGCCGCCCGCATTGCGCACAAGGTTGCGCACGACGCCGCTGTCGTCGTCGAGCATGCATTTCAGCAAATGTTCCGGCTGCAGCTGCTGATGATTGTTTCTGAGCGCCAATGTTTGTGCGGCTTGCACGACCGATTTCGCGCGTTCGGTGAATTTTTCGAAGTCCATCTGTGGCACTCCTTGATCGTATGTGACAAGGCCCTGAATAGGCACCTTTGATTATTATACGCCTGCCGCCCGCTTATAGACTTAAAAAATATCAAAAAAACAAAGGGGCGTTTTTGGAAAACGCCCCTTTGCCGTATATTTATGTATTACGAGCGGAAAATCAGACCGCTTCGCTTTCCTTTACGCGGGGGGCGGCGCGGCGGCGCACCACCGGCTGTGCCGGCGCGTCTTCCGTATCCCCCAGAACTTCGACGGCGTCATCCGCGGCAGAGATATTCAGGTTGCCGTTGATTTCACCATCCGCAGCCTGCTGGATAGGGACGCTGCGGCGACCGACCAGAAAGCCCTGATCGAGGTCTTCCAGCGGCACTTGCGGTTGTTCGCCCGCACCCGCAATTTCGTCATCCATATCGTCGTCTTGCGACTGATGACCACGGTGGCCTAGGTTCTGCTGCTGGAACTGTGCCTGATGGCGGTTATATTCTTCGTTCGCCTCGTTCAGCATGCGTTGATAGTGTTCGGCGTGCTGCAAATAGCTTTCAGCCAGTACGCGGTCGCCTGCGCCCTGCGCATCACGCGCCAGCGTCAGGTATTTTTCAGCGATCTGCATGGCGTTGCCACGAATGCGCACATCGGGGCCGTTGCTGTCGAATGTCTGAACGCGCGGATTGATGCGGCGATGGCCGCCGGCGTTGTTGCTGTGGTGATGGTGGTTCTGACCGCCGCCGTTACCGCCATTATTGTTGTTACGGCCGCGAAAACGTCTTCCGTTTTGATTATGTCTCATATAACCCACTTCACTTTGATACGTCGCCCCGTTTCCCCTTGTTCCCGGCACATGGCACGCAGGAACCCCCAAGTTCGATGCCCTTTCTGCAAGCGGGACGCTATTTATCGCAGAAGGCACAAGTTCATGTTACTCAAGCCCGAATCGCTTGAAAAGCTGTTTTTTCGCAAAATGTTGATTTGAATGCTTTTTTCTGACTACTGCGTCAGTCTGGCAACGATCACGCGATCATGCCCCGCCAAATCCTGACGGACTTCTAACACAGTCTGGCCCTGCGCTTCAAGCAGCTCTTTGACCGCGCCCGCCTGCCTGTATCCTATTTCATAGAAGGCCAGTCCGCCCGGACGCAGCCACCGCGGCGTCAGCCGTGCAAGCGTGCGGTAGGCATCCAGCCCGTCCGGCCCCGCAAACAGCGCGCTGTGCGGGTCATAATCCAGGACCTCGGGCGCCAGATCGCCGCGCTCGCTCTCGGCGATATACGGCGGGTTGCTGATGAGGACATCGCAGCGGCCTTTGGGTTTATAATCCGCCCAGTCGGTCGCCTGAAAGGCCACGCGCTTTTGCAGACCCAGCAAACGTTCGTTCGCAACCGCCGCGCGAATGGCTCCCTCGCTGAGATCAATCCCAATACCCACCGCCTGCGGCCATTCCTGCAGCAACGACAACAACAGGCAGCCACTGCCCGTGCCCAGATCCAGTACGCGTACCTTTTCGTTTTTCGCTTCGGGCACCCAGTGCAGCGCGGCCTCGATCAACGTTTCGGAATCCGGCCTTGGATCAAGGGTTTGCGGTGTAATTTTAAAATCCGACTTCCAGAAACCACGTACACCGACAATACGTGAGACCGGTTCGTGCCGCAAACGGCGCGCAAGGCCTTTGCGTAGCGCAGCCTCTTCTGTCGAGGTAAGAATTTTATCTTTATTTAACAATAGCTCTTCGTATCTTATTTCAAGCAAGCCCTGAACAAGAAGCCGCGCTTCGAGATCAGGGGCGTCCAGTCCCGCCACCTCAAGCGCTACTTTAAATTCACCCAGGATATCTCCATAAGACTTGCGGGTTTGTTCAAAGCCGATATCAAGATCTTCCGCTTCGTTTACCATGACATCTCCGTCAGCTTGGCGGCCTGATCTTCGGCGATCAGCGGGTCGATGATTTCATCAAGGCATTCGCCCGTGATGACGCGGTCGAGTTTATAGAGTGTCAGATTGATGCGGTGGTCGGTCACGCGCCCCTGCGGGAAGTTATAGGTGCGGATACGTTCCGACCGGTCACCCGAGCCCACCTGTTCGCGGCGGTTGGCCGCGCGGGCGTCGTCCAGCTTCTGGCGTTCCATGTCGTACAGGCGGGACCGCAGAATTTTCATCGCGCGGTCTTTGTTCTTGTGCTGGGATTTTTCATCCTGCTGCACAACCACGATACCGGATGGAATATGGGTAATACGCACCGCGGATTCCGTTTTGTTCACGTGCTGCCCGCCCGCGCCGCCCGCCCGCATCACGTCAATACGCAGGTCGCCATCTTTAATGTCCAAATCCACTTCCTCCGCTTCGGGCAGGACAGCCACAGTCGCGGCGGAGGTATGGATGCGGCCACTCGCTTCGGTCGTGGGGACACGCTGCACGCGGTGCACGCCGGATTCATATTTCATGCGGGCAAAAACCGCCTGCCCCGCCACGGCCACCACGGCCTGACGGATACCGCCCAGATCGCTTTCGGCCAGCTCCATCACCTCGAACTTCCAGCCATGGTCGGCGGCATAGCGGCGGTACATGTCGAGCAGGTCAAAGGCGAACAGCGCCGCCTCGTCCCCGCCCGTACCGGCGCGGATTTCCAAAATAGCGTTTTTCTCGTCTGCGGCATCTTTGGGCAGCAGAGCGATCTGGATTTTCTTTTCAAATTCGGGCAGCGCGTCTTTTAGGCGGAAATATTCTTCTTCTGCCATTTCGCGCATGTCTTTGTCGGCCGCAGGGTCACGCATGATGACTTCCAGATCGGCGTATTCCGTCTGCGCTTTTTTGTAATTGCGGATGATATCCGCCAGCGGCGTCAGTTCGGCATATTCGCGCGACAGTTTTGTGAATACGTCCGACGCCAGCGTACCGGACGCCAGCAGCGCTTCGACTTCATGAAATCGGCTTAGAACCTGATCCAGCTTGCGGGCGAGCGACATGGGATTTCTTATGCCGCCGTTTCTTGCTGTTCGGCGATTTTTTTCTCGATCTCTTTCGCACGCTCTTCGACCAGATGCACCAGATGGTCGACGATGCTTTCGTCTTTCAAACGGTGCGCGGGCTGGCCTTTCAGGTAAACCTGATGCGTGCCGCGCCCGCCGCCCGTAAAACCGATATCGGTCATCAAGGCTTCGCCAGGGCCGTTTACGATGCAGCCGATAACGGATACCGTCATGGGTGTCGTAATATGCGCCAGACGCTCTTCCAGCACTTTCACGGTTTCAATCACGTCGAATTGCTGGCGCGAACAGGACGGGCACGAAATAACATTCACCCCGCGGTGACGCAGCCCCATAGATTTGAGAATATCAAAACCAACCTTGATCTCTTCGACCGGATCGGCCGTTAGCGATACGCGTATAGTGTCACCGATACCCGCCCACAACAGGCTGCCGATACCAATAGACGATTTGATCGTGCCCGTGCGCAGGCCGCCCGCTTCGGTCACACCGACATGCAGGGGGTAATCGCAGGCATCGGCCAGCTGTTGATAAGCCGCCACCGCCAGAAAAACATCGGATGCCTTGCACGAAATTTTAAAGTTATAAAAATCGTGATCTTCGAGGATTTTGATATGCCGCAACGCGGATTGCACCATCGCTTCGGGGCACGGCTCGCCGAATTGCTCCAGCAGTTCTTTTTCAAGCGAACCCGCATTCACGCCGATACGGATAGAGCAGTTATGATCTTTCGCCGCCTGCACCACTTCGCGCACGCGGTCGTCGGAACCGATATTACCGGGATTGATACGCAGGCACGCTGCGCCCGCCTTGGCGGCCTCAATCGCACGTTTGTAATGAAAATGGATATCCGCCACGATGGGAACAGATACCTGCGCAATGATATCTTTCAGCGCGGCCGTCGATGCTTCGTCAGGGCAGGATACGCGCACAATGTCCGCGCCGGCTTTTTCAAGGGCGTGAATTTGTGCAACCGTCGCCGCCACATCCGGCGTCGGGGTATTCGTCATGGACTGCACCGTAATCGGCGCATCCCCGCCCACGGGCACTTTGCCGACACAAATCTGACGCGATTTGCGACGATAAATCTGGCGATACGGCCTGACGTCACCTGACATTTTCACACACCTCTTCTCTTGGCCGGATAACGCGCCGGCGGGCGCGGCGTATCAATGACGTACGCGTGTTTTTCTTTTTTTCAAGTCGTCGGCTTCCAGCTGAATACCGCGCACGATTTCGCCGGGTTTGCCAAAACTAGCGACAGCCGCGCCATCGACTAGAATATTCAATCCACCTGCATTCGACGTAACCATCGTCATTCCGGGTTGATCCGGTACAAAAAACTGTTCGCCTGCGGCCATGACTTTTTTGTACACAACCTTGCCGCTGCTATCGCTGATCTGTACCCAGCTTTTCTGGCTGGCTTCCAGCACAATGCGCGATTTACCGCGCTGTTTGACGGTAATCATTTCAGGCGGAATGGGCGGCGCGATGGCCGTTGCGACAGGACGTTGCGCCGGACGTACCACCATACCTGCCGCAGGGGCATCTGCCTGTGCGGCAGGCGCCTGAGCGATATCTGCTGCAGATGCAGCCGCCGCAGGGGCCGCGGCCGTATCTGTATGAACCGCTGGCGCACCGGTTGCGGCGGCAGGTGCCTCACCCGCAGGTGCCGCCGCGCTATCGCCCGGCTGTATAATGCCATTGTTATAGCCCGCCAGCGGACGGGAGTCTGCCAGTGTGGGCTGGCCGGATGCCGTACCGACAACAGGCGCAGGCGGAATGTTGTCCGCCAACTCGACGCCTTCATCATCCGACGACATCAGCGACCAGACAATCACCAACACCACAATACCGAAAGCTGCCGCGCCGATCAGCATCGGGCCGGGCAATTTGTCTTCGCTGATAGGGTCGGTGAATTTCAACGACGTCTTGGCCGCCTCTTCTCCTGCATGTTCTGCCTTGAACGTATCCACCAGTTCTTTGGCGTCCAGCTTGACGAACTGGGCATAGGTACGCACGAAACCGACAGCATAGGTCATGCCGGGCAGCTGGTCGATACGGTCATCTTCGATGGATTGCAGCTGCGCCACGCGTACGTTGATGGACGATGATACATCTTCGAGCGTCAGTTTCATCCCTTCGCGGGCGCGGCGGAGAGTTTTGCCGACCGTATGCTTGGGGGCGTCATCTTCGGGCACATGCGACGTCGGCGCGGCAGGGTTGTGCGCGGGGCCGGATTGCGGTTGACCGCCTTGACGGTTTTTTTTCTTTTTGCCGGACATAAAATAATCCCCCTAGCTGACAGTCATAATGTGGACGCCATGGTCGCGGGCAAAAGACAAAAGCCTTTCGCGCAAAGAATGCTCGCGCGAAGCCATGAGACGTTCAAGATACGGTACAAGTTGCCGCGTATCAAGCGTGGGGATCATGGTTTTCACCGCCTCCAACGATTGTACGGGCATAGAAAGGGTGCCATAGCCAAGCGCGATCAACACCATGGCTTCCAGCGGGTGGCCGGCCATTTCACCACAAACGCTGACGGGGACCCCCGCCGCGCGGCATTGATCGGCCACGGTTTTCAGAACACGCAGCATGGCGGGCGACAACGGGTCATAACGGCCACGAATGGCGTGATTGCTGCGGTCGGCTGCATACAAATACTGCATCAGGTCGTTGGTGCCGACGGCGATGAAATCGACAGATTTCAAAATCTGTTCCAGCTGGAACAAAAGCGCGGGCACTTCCAGCATCACGCCAAGCGAAATCTTCTCCGGCACGGGAATGCCGTTTTGGATGGCGCGGGTTTTTTCCATGTCCAGCAGAATACGGGCGCGGTCCAGCTCGGCCGCTTCGGTCACGAAGGGCAACAAGATATGCAGCGGCCGCCCCTGCGATCCACGAATAAAGGCGCGGAACTGGGTGCGCAAAACAGCGGGGCGATCCATGCCGATGCGTACCGCACGCCAGCCCAGCGCGGGGTTTTCCTCGTCCGGTGCCTTGAAATACGGCAGCGGCTTATCACCGCCGATATCCAGCGTGCGGAAAACAACAGGCTTGCCGTCCATTTTGTCCATGATGCGGCTGTACAGTTCTGCCTGCGTCACCACCAAGGGATATTTCTGCCACGCCATGAACGCGAGTTCGGTACGGAACAGGCCAATCCCCTCCGCCCCCCATTCGGCGGCGGCGTCTACTTCATGCATCAGCCCCGCGTTCATCATGACACCCACACGGATACCGCAGGCCGTTACAGATTCTTGCGGATGCTGCGCAAGGCGGTATTGACTGGCGCGTTCGCGGCGGCTTTCGATGTTTTTGGCGTAAATATCCTGCACGTATTCCGACGGATTGATGTACACCGTGCCGTGGTCGCCATCGACAACGGCCATATCGCCCGCACTGACCACATTCAAAATATCGCGGCACTGCCCCACAACAGGCACACCCAGCGCACGTGCGACGATGGCAACGTGGTTTGAATAGCTGCCTTTTTCAAGGATCACGCCCTTTAACCGCGCCGTGTCGTAATCCAGAAGCGCGGCGGGACCAAGAGAACGTGCCACAAGAACAAAACTCTCCGGCAAATCATCGTTGCGGCTGGTGTCTTCCGTCTGCGATTGCTGCGACAGGTGGCTGAGCAAGCGATTGCTGAGATCTTCGATATCCGCCATCCGGTCGCGGATATAGGCATCATTGATCTGCATCATGCGCACGCGCGTTTCGTTTTGTACGCGGTGTACGGCGGCTTCGGCGGACAGGCCCTTGTCAATCGCCGCTTCCAGCTTGGCCAACCATCCGCGGTCGCGGGCGAACATTTGATAGGCTTCAAGAATATCTCGACTTTCGCTGCCCGTGGGGACGCCGCTGCGGTTCAGCAAACGGTCGATGGCTTCGTGCATCGTGGCGATCGCGCCATGCAGGCGGGATTTTTCTTCGCGCACGTCATCGGCCACAATGCGCTGCAGGCCGTTTGCGGCGTCGTACAGCACCACCGTACCGGTCGCAAGGCCACGCGCAAGGCTGACACCGTCCATCTGGTTGGTGCTGCCGCCGCCAGCTTTTCCTGAATGCAATTCTTTGCGGGTGATAATGCCGCCCGCGACAATCAGTTCGGCGACCGCCATGGCGACGGTTTCAAGAATATCGACGGCTTCGTCACCATAACTGCGGGGCAGTTTGTTTTGAATAACCAAGACGCCGCGCACATGCCCGCTGCGCAAAACAGGTACACCGCAAAACCCGCGGTAATCTGCACCGCCCGTTTCGGGGCGCAGCGTAAATTGCGGATGGGTGGTCATGTCGTTCATCACCAGCGGCACGGCCGATGCGGCAATATCGCCGATAAACCCCTCCCCCACGCGCAGTTTGGCTGTATGCGCCATATCGGGCGGCAGGCCCGTGACAGAAAAAAGCTCGATCACCTCCCCCGCACGCTGAATAAAGCAGGAGCAAATATCCGCCCGCAGTTCACGCGCGATCAAAGCGACGATACGATCAAGTTTATGTTCGGGCGCGATGTCTTCGTCCATGATATCGCGCAGGCGCAGCATCATCTGGCGCGGTGATGACAGCGCCATCTGCGCATCAACAAAGGCGGATGCGGTTTCTTCCCGCGCGCGCGGGCTGGTTTGGGGACCCGGCGTCCAGCTATGCGGGTCCGCCGCTGCCATTAGGACGGACGACCCTCGCCATCCAGGCCGTAGGCGGTGTGCAGGGAGCGCACGGCCAGTTCGGTGTATTCTTCGGAGATCAACACGCTGACTTTGATTTCAGAAGTGGTGATGACCTGGATGTTGATGCCTTTTTCGGCCAGCGTTTTAAACATTTTCGATGCCACACCCGCATAGCTGCGCATGCCGATACCGATGATGGAGATTTTGGCCACATCCGCGCTTGATTCAAACTGCGCACCTTCGAGGGTTTTGATCGACTCTTTCAGAACTTCGATCGTTTTGGGCAGGTCCGCGCGGGGCACGGTAAAGGTCAGGTCGGTACGCGCCGCATCGGGCGATACGTTCTGGACAATCATATCCACGTTAACGGCGGCATCGGCCAGCGGGCCAAAAAGCTTGGCGGCCACGCCCGGCACGTCGGGCAAATTGCGCAGGGTGACTTTTGCTTCATCCCGGCTATGCGTCACGCCGCTGACAACTTCCTGTTCCACGATATTCTCCTCATCTTCTACCAGTGTGCCGGGCAGGTCGCTGCCCAGTGCCGTTTCAAAACTCGACAGTACCTGTACCGGTACTTTTTCTTTCATCGCCAATTCGACGGAACGGGTTTGCAAAACCTTCGCCCCGACACTGGCCATCTCCAGCATTTCTTCGTACGAAATGCGGTTGATCTTGCGTGCATGGTTCACGATACGCGGGTCGGCGGTGTATACGCCGTCCACATCGGTGTAGATATCACAGCGCTCCGCCTTCAGCGCGGCGGCAACCGCCACCGCTGACGTATCCGATCCACCGCGGCCCAGCGTGGAAATGCGCCCATCGGACGCCAGCCCCTGAAAACCCGCGATGACGGCGACTTCGCCGCGGTCCAGGCTTTCGCGCAGCATGCCGGTTTCAACGCTCTTGATACGCGCCTTGGCGTGGACGTCATTGGTCATGATCGGCACCTGCCATCCCTGCCACGAGCGTGCAGGCACGCCGCGTTTTTGCAGCGCGAGGGCCAGCAGCCCCGACGTCACCTGTTCGCCCGACGCCACGATCGCATCGTATTCGCGCGGATCATAAATCTCGGACACTTCGGTGCAATATTTCACCAGCTGGTTGGTCACGCCGGACATCGCAGACACGACAACAGCCACCTTGTGGCCGCGGGCGATTTCTGCCGCGACTTTGTTGGCTACGTTTTCTATGGCCGGAACCGTGGCGACAGATGTGCCGCCGAATTTCAAAACAAGTAATCCCATGGACTTTTAAGCCTCTTTTGTGCCGCCGCAAGGTAGCCGTGTCAGGCGGTTTTCTCAACCCCCTGCACTGTCCTCTGCCATGCGGCTTGTTATTCCGGACAGAATAGCCCGAAGGGCGGGTGATTCCGAAGAGTCTTTTTGCTGATTTTATTAAATATTTCCATGTTTTTACGCCGATTCCGATGCTATCCAGAGAGGGTTGCCGTCAAACCACAGAAAAGGATATGGAATATGGGAAATATTACTGTCATTGGCTCTCAGTGGGGTGACGAAGGCAAAGGCAAAATTGTCGACGGGCTGGCGGCCGAGGCCGACATCGTCGTGCGCTACCAAGGCGGCCATAACGCCGGCCACACGCTGGTCGTGGGCGAAAAGGTTTACAAGCTGCACCTGCTCCCCTCCGGCGTTGTGCGGGGCAAATTATCCGTGATCGGTAACGGCGTTGTGGTCGACCCGACCGCGCTGCTCGAAGAAATCGAGCGCCTGAAAGGCCAGGGTATCAACATCACGCCCGACAACCTGATTATTTCCGAACACGCCCCCCTCATCCTGCCGCTGCACAGCGCGCTTGATAAGGCATTCGAAGAAGCCCGTGGCACCAGCAAAATCGGCACCACCGGCCGCGGCATCGGCCCCGCCTACGAAGACCAGACCGGCCGCCGCGGCCTGCGCATGTGCGACCTTGCGCATCCGGATACGCTGGCGGATAAGCTGACAAAACAGCTGTTTTACCACAACGCCCTGCTGCGCGGTTTGGGCGCGCAAGAGCTGAACGTGGACGAATTTGTGACCTATCTGCAAGGTATCGCGCAAAAGCTTCTGCCCTTCATCCAGCCCAGCTGGAAAGTGCTGGACGAAGCCCGCGCGAGCGGTAAAACCGTCTTGTTCGAAGGCGCACAGGGCGTAATGCTCGACGTTGACCACGGCACGTATCCGTTCGTTACATCATCCAATACCTCTGCCGCACAAGCGGCACTGGGCACGGGCGTCGGCCCCGACCAGCTGGGTTTCGTGCTGGGTATTACCAAGGCGTATACCACGCGCGTCGGCTCCGGCCCCTTCCCGACCGAACTGTTCGATGACGTCGGCGAAACACTGGGCGCACGCGGTCATGAATTTGGCACCACCACGGGCCGTAAACGCCGCTGCGGCTGGTTTGATGCCGTACAGGTGCGTCAAGCCGTGAAGGTTGCTGGCGTTCAGGGTATTTCGCTTATGAAACTGGACGTCATGGACACGCTGGCCGAAGTCAAGATTTGCACAGGCTACACCGCCGATGGCAAACACTATGATTACATCCCCGCATCGCAGGATTTGCAGGCGAAACTGCAGCCTGTATACGAAACGATGCCCGGCTGGCAAACATCGCTGGAAGGTGTGCGTAAACTGGAAGACCTGCCCGCGAATGCCCGCGCCTATATCAAGCGTATCGAAGAGCTGATCGGCGTACCCGCCGCCGTCATTTCGACCAGCCCGCAGCGCGAAGACACTATCCGCGTGATCGACCTGTTCAAAAGCGGATTGAAAGTCAGCACGGCGAAGGTGGCCTGATCTTAATGCCCAAACTGGTTCATGATGTAGCCAATCACCAGCACTTGGGGCACGGTCAGCAGCGGCAGGAACAAGGCGATTTTCCATGATTTGGTGGCTTCGCGCAGCACCATGATTTCGGTGTAATCCGTTGCCACGCCCGCCATCAAAAACGTAAAGCTGTTACCCACCGCGCCCGCACGGCCAAACAGATCGCCCGCAATCGGCGCGGCGCCTTCGGAGCATACTTCGATAATCGTCGCGGCCACCAGCGTGGCGGCAAGGCCGATCATGGTGGGGCCAAACCACTGCGCAAACATATCCTGCGTCATGCCGGCACGCAGCGCACCCGCGATGATGACGCCGACGAACAGCCAGCGGATAATCATCTTGGAGTCCTTGACGCCGATCACCAGCGTGTCCCAGAAAAAGCGCGGCGTCCATTTGACTTCGGACAGTCCCTTTTTGGCCGCGGGCCAAAACTGGAAGCCGCTGGTCAGCGGGCGGTGGTTGGGATTGGGCGGCAGCGTGCCGCGTTTGACCAGATAGTCAAACACAATGCCCGTCACGATACCAATCGCCATTGAAATCACAATAAACGCCAGCGTCCATTTCAGGCCGATCATGGCGACAAGGATGAGCGTAAGGGAGAAGGAATTCCACGGACTGGAAATCAGAAAAGCCATCACCTGGCCGATGGTCGCGCCGCGTTCGTAAAACTTTGCGCCCACCATCAAAATACCATGACTGCAAAGGTCGAGCAGTACACCCGCAAAGGCCGCCCGCAGAATACCCTGCACGCCGCGGCCGGATCCCAGCGCGGCCATCACAAAATCGCGCGGCACGCGGCTGAGGAAACCCATGGCAACAATCCCTGCCACAACGCCGACCCACATCATGTTCATCAGTTCGAACACAGCAGCCGAAAAACGCTGCGCCGCGCCCATGACGCCGGCCGTACCGCCATGCGCCGTATGCGGGTCCGCCCCCAGCGCGAAATAGGCGAAATAGCCCGCCGCCACAATCAAAAGCCCGCCCCAAAACATATAATCCGCGCGGGGTTTTGCGTTTTCGCCCGTGTCACAACAAGAAGGCGTTGTTTTGGGCGCAGGCGTAGCGCAGCACGAAGGGACTGTTTTTACAGGGATTTGTACCTGTACAGTCGCCGGTTTAGCCCCGCAGCAGCTGGGAATATCGCTGGCGGCAGATTGTGGATTTTCGGGTTGACTAATTTTCATAAACTTGCTATTTTTGCACCCATTGTTGCTTTACGCAGAACTTGGCACTACCTCTTTATTTTAGGCTGATACAGCCCCTTACTATCGGCTAATATAGCCGTGGCCGTGCCGGATACCAGCAAAAGCGCCCTATCAAATGCAGCAAAAGAGACAAATGAACAAGATTTTTTTCAAATCCCTGATCTGCCTCGGCTTTGCAGCCACGATGAGCCTGCAAACCCTTGCGGCATATGCGGCATTTGAAAACGTCAGCCTGCGCAGCGATGTCGAAGAGCCTGCCAAGAAAATGGGCCTGAATTACGACGTCTACGCGGGCGGGTTCAAGGCATTGGCCGCCACGCTGGAAATGGATCTGGACCCCAAAGCATACGACATGTCGCTGACAGCAAAGACGCAGGGCACGATCGGCTCCCTCTTCCCGTGGGAAGGCGTCTATGCCACGTCCGGCCATGCGCAAAACGACGGCACCCCCGTGCCCAGCGTGCATACCGCCCGCAGCAGTTGGAAAAAAGACGAAAAAGTCACCGAAATGCAGTACTCGCCCAAAGGCACGCTGCTGAAAACCACCACGCACGAAGACAATGAAACCAAGGTCAAAAAAGATTTTGACCCCGCCCTGACCGAAAACGCCGTCGACGTGCTGACGGGCGCGTTGCAGATGCTCAAAAAATCCGGCCAAACGGAAAAATGCGAAGGAACTTTTCCGGTTTTCGACGGTAAGCGGCGTTTCAATATCACGTTGCAAGATGGCGGTGTGGAAAAGCTGGAAAAAAACAAATACTCGGCCTTTAACGGTGACGCCCTGCGCTGCACGCTGAAGGTGGAGCCCGTGGCAGGTTTCAAGAAGAAAGACAAGGAACGCGGCTGGATGGCCGTACAATCGCACACCGAAGCCCGCAAAAAGCCCCCCACCCTGTGGTTGGCCAAGATTGCCCAAAAAGGCCCGATGGTGCCTGTGCGCATGGAAATCGCCAGTGCCTATGGATCGGTCGTGGCGCATTTGTCGACGCTCGAAAACAAGTAATTTTCCTGCCAGCACCTGACTGCAAACGGGCTGTTTCTGACGTTAAAAAAGCGTTTTTACGGCTGCGTCCGCTGTTGTAACCTCCTGCAACAAACTGTGAATTGATGGTTGATTCCGCCTCTGGTCTATTCAGGGGCGTTAACGGAGTTTTTTGTCGATGTCTAAAAAGATCGCCTGCATTATCCTCGCCGCCGGAAAAGGTACGCGCATGAAATCCGCGTTGCCCAAGCCGCTGCACCCTGTTGCAGGCGCGCCAATGGTGCAGCATGTGATTGCCGCTGCCGAAGGATTGAACCCCGACCGCATCATCGTTGTCATCGGCGCAAACATGCCCGAAATGGCCGCCGCCGTGCAGCCGCACCAGACGGCCATACAGACAACCGCGAACGGGACAGGTGGCGCAGCGCTGGCAGCACGCGATGCGCTAAAAGATTTTGATGGCGATGTGCTGATCGTGTTTGGCGACAGCCCGCTGATTACCACCGCATCGCTGCAGCGTATGATTGACATCCGCCGCCAGATGCCGGCGGTCGGCCTGACCTTCTCCGGCATGCGCCCCGCTGACCCGGCACGTTATGGCCGCATGGTGATGGATGATGACGGCACGCTGAAAAAAATCGTCGAATTCAAAGACGCCACGGCGGATGAAAAAGCAATCACGCTGTGTAACGGCGGCATCGTCGCGGCTGACGGCGCAAAACTGTTCGACTGGCTGTCGCAAATCGGCAATGACAACGCACAGGGCGAATATTACCTGACCGACCTGCCCCCGATTGCCCGCAAAGACAACCGCCAGACGCTGGTCGTTGAAATCGACACGGCAGAACTGGCCGGCGCAAATACACGCGTAGAGCTGGCCATGCTGGAGCAAGCGATGCAGCAGCGCCTGCGCGAAAAACATATGCTGAACGGCGCAACGCTGATCGACCCTGCCAGCGTGTTTTTCTGCGCCGATACCGAAATCGGGCAAGATGTATTGATCGAACCCAATGTCTTTTTTGGCCCCGGCGCGCGCGTCGGCGACAACGTCACCATTCATGCGTATAGCCACATCGAAGGCACGCAGATCGCAGAAGGCGCCCACATCGGCCCCTTCGCCCGCCTGCGCCCCGGATCAAACATTGGCGAGGGCGCCAAGGTCGGCAACTTTGTGGAGACCAAAAACACCCGTCTGGGTAAGGGCGCGAAAGCGAACCACCTGACCTATCTGGGCGATGCGGACATTGGCGACAAAACCAACATTGGCGCTGGCGTGATTACCTGCAACTATGACGGTTTCCTGAAGTATAAAACCACCGTGGGCAGCGAAGCGTTTGTCGGATCGAACACCGCCCTCGTCGCCCCGGTCACCATCGGCACGGGCGCGATTATTGGCGCGGGCAGCACGATCACCAAAGACGTTGCGCAAAACGCACTGGGCATCACGCGCGCCCCACAAATTAACAAAGACGGATGGGCACCCGAATTCCGTCAAAAGAAAATGAAGGAAAAGGCGAAGAAGGGATGAGCATGCTGCGCCTTTTGACAGGCATTCGAAACTGGCCTTTCAAAATAGGCATTCTGCTGCTGGCTATCGCGAATAGCGGTTATCGCCATGCAGTAGGCTTATCAGATACCCGGTTGGAATTTCTGGGTAGCCCTTACTGGACAGTCATTGAACTACTTATTCTGGGCGGCGGGTTTTATATCGCATTTTGCGCTGTAAAAGACGCCATCAAAGGCAAAAAAAGACAAGCGATCTTACAGGGCATTTTTGCCTTGCTGACGTGGGTCTGTTTTATAACAACAAGCAACATACCCGTTTAAAGGGAAAAGGAAAAATATCATGTGCGGTATCGTAGGTATCATCAGCAAAGACAAAGACGTCGCCCCCATTCTGGTCGAGGGCCTCAAACGCCTTGAATACCGCGGCTATGACAGCGCGGGCGTGGCCACGCTGCAGGGCGGCAAGCTGGAGCGTCGCCGCGCCGAAGGCAAACTGATCAATCTGGCAAACAAGCTGGAACAACAACCTCTCGGCGGCAGCATCGGGATTGGCCACACGCGCTGGGCTACCCATGGCGGCGCGGTCGAAAAGAACGCACACCCCCATATCACCGACAGCGTTGCAGTCGTGCATAACGGCATTATCGAGAACTATCAGGAACTGAAGGCAGAGCTGGAAAAATCCCAGTTCCGTTTTGAATCGGACACCGATACCGAAGTGATCGCGCATCTGGTCACGTTCTATATGCGTCAGGGCATGACGCCGCAAAACGCGGTGAATGCTTCGTTGAAACGCCTGCGCGGTGCTTTTTCGCTGGCCATGATTTTCACGGGTCAGGAAGACCTGATGATCGGCGCACGTTTTGGCACGCCGCTGGCGGTCGGGTATGGCAAGGGTGAAATGTTCCTTGCCTCTGATTCCTACGCGCTTGCACCGCTGACGGATAAAATCAGTTTCCTCGAAGACGGCGACCGTATCGAAGTCACGCGCGAAGGCGCAACAATCTACAACACCGACGGCGAAAAAGTTGAACGCGAAGTACGCGTGACCGCACAGTCCGGCGCATTGATGGGCAAAGGCAAATACCGCCACTTCATGCTGAAAGAAATCCACGAACAGCCGGCCGTGATTGGCGAAACGCTGAACACCTTCATCAACCCCGCCACCGGCCACATTACGCTGCCCGGTGATATCCTGAATATCGCAAACACACCGCGCATTACGGTTTCGGCCTGCGGCACCGCGTTTTATGCGGGTATGGTTGCCAAATACTGGCTAGAGCAAATCGCCCGCATTCCGGTCGAAGCGGACATCGCATCCGAATTCCGCTACCGCGAAGCACCGATGCCCAAGGGCGGCGCGGCGCTGTTTATTTCGCAATCCGGCGAAACGCTGGATACGTTGGAAGCCCTGCGCTATGCCAAGCGCCAAGGCCAGCAGATCGTATCCGTCCTGAACACCATCGAAAGCACGATCGAGCGCGAAAGCAACCACGTGCTGCGCACGCTTGCCGGCCCCGAAATCGGCGTTGCATCGACCAAAGCCTTCACCACGCAGCTGACGACGCTCGCATGCTTTACGATCGCCCTCGCCCGTAAAAACGGCGCGATCAGTGCGGAGCGTGAAAAGCAGCTGACCGATGCCCTGCGCGAAGTCCCCGCACGCGTAGCCGAACTGCTGGGTCATGACGGCGCCATTCAGGCGATTGCCAAGCAAGTGGCCGAAGCACGCGATGTGCTGTACCTCGGCCGCGGCACCGCGTACCCGATCGCCCTTGAAGGCGCGCTGAAGCTGAAAGAAATTTCGTACATCCATGCCGAAGGTTATGCATCGGGCGAAATGAAGCACGGCCCCATCGCCCTGATCGACGAAAACGTGCCTGTCATCGTCGTTGCGCCGCACGACAGCCTGTTTGAAAAATCGGCATCGAACGCACAGGAAGTCATCGCCCGCGGCGGCAAGGTGCTGCTGATTTCGGACAAGCACGGCATTGCCAAGCTGAAAGATACCGCCACCTGGACGATTGAAATCCCCGAAGTGGATCCGTTCGTCGCCCCCATCCTGTACACCATTCCGGTGCAGTTGCTGGCGTATCACACGGCGATCCTGAAGGGTACGGACGTTGACCAGCCCCGCAACCTTGCCAAAAGCGTGACGGTCGAATAATGCTGCCGCCTGTCATTGAAACTGCGCGTTTATTGCTGCGTCCGATAGAAATGTCGGACGCAGCCGCGCATAACCGCTGCATGAAAGACTGGGAAATTGTGCGCAATTTCGCCAAAACTTTCCCGCACCCCTACCCCGATGACGGCTCACAGAAATTTATCGAACGTATCCGCACGCAAGACAAAATTGTGTATTGGGCGATTGCCCTTCAACCTGCGCCCGATACGCTGATCGGATCCATTGAATTGCGGCCATATGTCGAGACCAGCCAGCGTGCCTTTTGGCTGGCGCGCGAACACCACAACCACGGATACATCACCGAAGCTGCGACCGTGGTGAACGATTACTGGTTTGATATTCTGGGCCAAAAAACATTGCAGATGGAAAACGCACTCGGCAACATCGCATCCCGCCGTATCAAGGAAAAAACAGGCGCCGTCTTTATGGGGACAAAACCGTCCGAACATGTTGACCCCGCCCTGAACATCAGCGAAATGTGGCTGCTGAAAAAAGACGAGTGGAAAGCCTTTAGGGCCCGCCAGCCGCGCTGATATCAAGCGTTCAATTTTATTGCGCCCCTGAAACTGTGACCTGAAAGCCACAACATTACCCGAATCCCCCCTCTGGGGCGCCTGTTGCCTTGCATACAAAGGCACCGCGGCCTATAAACCCAGAGCCTTTTCAAAAAAAGCGTTCATTTTCAATACCTGCTGCACAACGGGGGAGGATCATTATGTTCCTGACCGACAACAAATATTCCGTACATCGCTTCTGGTGGCTATGGCTGCCGATATCGGTTTTTGTGGGTATCGCCTTGATTGACCCGCTTTTGGGGCACGCCCACGGCGACGCCTGGATGTATGCAGAAAACGGCGTCCTTGAAACCATGCAATGGCTGGTGTCGGCGGCAGCATTTTTTATGGGGCTGTCGTGCCTGCGCTATTGCAAAGGCAGGCCGTGGATTATGGCGTGGCTTGTGCTGGGGGCGCTTGGCAGCCTTTATATTACCCTCGAAGAAATCAGCTATGGTCAGCATCTTTTTAAATGGGAAACGCCCGAATACTGGCAGGCCATCAACGACCAGAACGAAACCAACCTGCACAATACGTCCAGCTGGCTTGACCAGAAACCCCGCCTTGTTTTATTGATTGGCACCGTCCTCGGCGGGATTATCTTGCCGTTTGTGCGCCGTTACCGCCCGATGGCATTGCCTGCGCGCTTTAATGCGCTTTATCCGAATGACGCGATGTTCTGGATTGCGCTGTGCGCACTGCTGTCGCAGCTGTCAAAAAAGTTTGGCAAGCTGGATATCTTCGCGCTCTATCACCGGCCGAGCGAAGTGAACGAGTTGTTTATCTACTACTTTATTTTCATGTATCTGCTGTTCATGCGCCGCAACCTGCGGGCGGATCACGCCGCAAAAAACGCAGCGTAAACGCGGTTATTCGATCAGGCCTTCTTTTTGCAGCAGCGCCTGCAGCTCGCCGCTGGCATACATTTCGCGTACGATATCGCAGCCGCCAATAAACTCGCCCTTGACGTACAGCTGGGGCAGTGTCGGCCAGTTGCTGAAATCCTTGATCCCCTGACGCAGCGGCGGATCGGCCAGAACATCGATATCCTTGAACGGCAAGTTCAGACTTTCCAGCACCTGCACAACAGCCGCAGAAAAACCACACTGCGGAAAGACGGCCGTGCCTTTCATATAAAGTACGATATCGTTTGATGTAATATCGTGACGGATACGCTCCAGCACCGCTTCGTTTTCGTTGAACAGCATATAGGCCCTTTTCTCTCTCTTGTCTTATTCCGCGCGGGTCGACAGCTGCACGGCGTGCAGGCTGCCGTCGGCCACATGGCCAGACAGTGCGGCGTATACTTTGCGGTGTTGGTCGATACGGCTCAGCCCCGCAAACGACGCACAAATGACTGTAACAGCAAAATGCGCGCCATCGCCGCGCGTATCCTGCGCCAATACCTGCGCATCCGGCAGCTGCCGGTGTATCAGATCCACCAAATGTTCGGCCTTCAGCGTCATCGCCGTGCCGTTCCTTTCCCGCAATATACGAACAGATTGCAGTTATAAAATTACCCCAAATCCCGCCGCCGGACAATTCAAACCTGAGCCACCGGATGCAAATGCTTTTTATTCCGGACGAAATCGGTTATGAATGACAAGGCGTCCGTTTTAATTTATGTCAAGTTACGGCTTTTGCAATGGCCTTCAAACCGCTGACCATCGGTATTTCAACCTCGGCCCTTTTCGACCTGCGCGAAGAGCATGCGACGTATGTCGATGGCGGTATCGACGCTTATCGCCGTTTGCAGTTCGAACGCCGCCGCGACCCCATGAAGCCGGGCACCGCGTTTAACGTCATCGACAAGTTGTTATCCATCAATACCCCCGGTGAACGCCCGCGGGTCGAAGTCGCCCTGATTTCGCGCAACAACATCGAAACCGGTATTCGCGCCCGTTATTCGCTGGATTACCACAAGCTGGATATTCCCCGCATTGCCCTGACCGGCGGCAAAAATGTTGAAAGCAATCTTTTGCGTGCCTATGGCATCGACCTGTTTTTGTCGCGCCATGCCGATGACGTGCAGCGGGCCGTAGATGGCGATATCGCCGCATCCGTCCTGCATGACCCGCCGACAGAGCCGCAAGCCCGCCCCGGCAAAGTGCATTTCGCATTTGATGGCGACCAAGTCCTGTTTGGCGGTGAATCCGAAACGATTTTCCAGCGTGAAGGTTTGCTGGGCTTCATGAAATTCGAAACCGAAATGGCCGAAACGCCCATGCCTGCCGGCCCCTTCGCCAAAGTACTGTTCGTGATCGAGGCGCTGAAGGCCACATTCCCCAAAGACAGCTGCCCGATTGAAACATCGCTGGTCACCATGCGCAGCGGTCAGGCGCAGATCCGCCCCATGAACACGCTGATCGAATGGGGCCAGATTGTCGATGGCGCATACATGATCGGCCGGTCAAACCAGCAAGGCCCCAAATACGAAAAAGTCGATGTATTGGCAGCGATTGGCGCCGATCTGTTTTTCGACGACCAGACATACCACACCGAACCTGCATCGCGCGTGGTGCCATCGGGCTATGTCCCGCAGAAATCCGGCCACAAAGCCGCCTGACAGCGGCATTAACAGACGTTTACCCTTTTTAAGAATTATTACGCTATGATGTGGTTGCGAAGATATGCGCACCACCACCGGATACAACCATGCCCCCAGTCGATTTCACATTAGAAAAAGTAACGCAAGCGGAGATCAACGAGATCATCCGCAAGCACCTGATGTTCCTTTCGGCCAAGCCGGGTGGCGCACGCGCTGTTATCCGCGACCGCGATTTGAGCGGACTGAACTTCACCGGACAAAACCTTGCGCAGTCGGATTTCACAGGCTGCATCATGCAGCGTACGGTGCTGACGAATGCGTCGTTTGAAAGTGCGACGCTTTTTGGCTGTGACCTGCGCGGCGCCACAATGCGTGCGACACGCCTTGTCCGCGCTGATTTGCGCGGGGCGGAAATTGACGAAGCAGACCTATACCGTGCCGACCTGACAGGCGCCGACCTGCGCGAAGGAAAAACGGTCGTGAAGCGTAAAATCCGCCAGAAAGACGACCAATATTCCAAAGCCGCCGAAGTGGGCGGCGTGCAATTCATCGGCAGTAACCTGACTGATGCGATCTTGGCAGGCGCCCTCGCCATGGGGGCTGATTTTACCGATGTCAAAATGGAAAGCGCAGACCTGAGCGGCACCAACCTGAAAGGTGCTGTGCTGCGTGGTGCGGACATGTCGAACACTGTGCTGAAAGGCGCCGACTTGCGCGATGCGGATTTTTCCTGCGCCACATTAACGGGCGCGAACCTTGCGGGGACGGAGCGCACGGGCAGCAACTTCTCCCTCACCCTCACGGGAGAGGTCGTGGGCAAGGATATCAAAGAATTTGAAATGTCACTGGATGAACTGGTTTTGCGCCACATCCAGTGGGTTGCCACAGCAGGACGTCAGGGCATGCAATTGGTATTGAACGGCGTTGATATGCGCAAGGCAGGCACATTATCTGCGCAGCGCCTGACAGCCGTGCGTGCACATAACGCGACGTTTGCCGAAATGGATTTGCGCGGCATTGAACTTCAGGCCGGCAGTCTGGAAGGGTCAGATTTCAGAAAATGCCTGCTGGTGCGCAGCGATTTACGCGGCAGCAAATTCAACGGCTGTTTGATGAACCGCGCCGATCTGCGCCATGCAAACCTTAACCCCCTTACCATCCAGCCACGCGATGGCAGCGGCGAATATCAGATCCCCTGCCGGTTCGAAGCCGCGCAATTGCGTCACGCCGATTTTTCGGGCGCACGACTGATGGATGCCAGCTTCGCCAAGGCCGACCTGACAGGTGCGAATTTTAACGATGCCGACCTGCGCCGTGCTGACCTGCGCGGGGCAAAGCTGCGCGGGGCGCATTTCATCAATGCCCTGCTCGAAGATACGCTTTTCGATGAGAACAACGACCCACGCCAGCCGCCGGTCGCCGAACCCGCATAACCTGCCCATTTTGCATTATGAATAATAAAAACACCCGCGCCTTTCCCTTTTTTGGCGCGGCCGCATGGGCTATAAAGGGGCATGCCCATTCGTCATCTACCAGATACGCTGATTAACCAGATCGCCGCCGGCGAGGTTATCGAGCGCCCCGCCGCCGCCGTCAAGGAACTGGTGGAAAACGCGATCGACGCCGGATCGTCACGCATCGAAATCGTTATCCGCGATGGCGGCGCAAGTTTGATCGCCGTCACCGACGACGGTATCGGCATGAGCGGTGACGAACTGGCCATGGCTGTCGACCGCCATGCGACATCCAAACTGCCCGATGATGATCTGGTGCATATCCAATCCCTCGGCTTTCGCGGCGAGGCATTGCCGTCCATTGGCGCCGTCAGCCGCCTGACCATCACCAGCCGCCCGCGTAATACCCCCGGCGCAGACGCGGCGATGATTTTGGTCGATGCAGGCCGCAAGCACCCCGTCGCCCCCGCGGCATTGACACAGGGCACGAAAATTGAAGTGCGCGATCTTTTCTACGCTACGCCCGCGCGCCTGAAATTTTTGAAATCTCCACGTACCGAAGCACAAAGCGTGCGCGATGTGATCGAACATCTGGCGATGGCTTATCCGGATATTCATTTCCGTTTGATGAATGACGAACGTGAAGTGCTGGACCTGCCCGCCGCCAAGGGCGATCTGTTCGCCCGCCGCCTGGATCGCCTGCGCCAGATCATGGGACGGGATTTCGCCGAAAATGCCATTCGCATTCAGGCCGAACGTGCGCCGTTTACACTGACGGGCTACGCCAGCCTGCCCACGCTCAACCGCGGGACGGCGCAATACCAGCACTTTTTTGTCAATGGCCGCCCCGTGCGCGATAAATTGATTATTGGCGCGGTGCGCGGTGCCTATGCAGACTTTCTTGCCTATGGCCGCCATCCGATGCTGTGCCTGTTCCTTGATACACCGCCGGATATGGTCGATGTGAACGTGCATCCCGCTAAATCCGAGGTCCGCTTTCAAGACAGCGCCATTGTGCGCGGGTTGATTGTGGGGGGGCTGAAACACGCCCTCGCCGATGCAGGCCACCGCGCATCATCGACCGTTGCTGACGAAACGCTGCAATCTTTCAGTGCGCCACAATATACGTCCGCCGCACCTGCGCAAAACAACCTGTGGGATGGTGAATATCGCCAGAGCGGCGCGGGATACAAAAACCTGAAAGGCCTTGAAGGTGCCGGCTATACCGGCGCGGCATTTGGCATTCAGCCGGCGGACACAGCACAGGACACCCCCATCCCCGCCGATATGGCCGCCCCCACCGCGCGTTTGCACATCGTGCCCGATGCCCCCACGTCAGAGGCTGTACAGGCACATCCGCTGGGCGCCGCCTGTGCGCAGCTCCATGAAAATTACATCGTCGCGCAAACGCGCGATGGATTGGTGCTGGTTGACCAGCATGCCGCGCACGAACGTATTGTGTACGAAAAAATGAAAGCCGCGCTAGAGCAAGGCGGCATCAAACGCCAGGCGCTGCTGCTGCCCGAAGTGGTCGAGCTGGACACCCGCGCCGCCGACACCCTGCTGGAGCGCAAGGACGAGCTGGCCGAACTGGGCCTTGTCATCGACAGTTTTGGCGGCGGCGCAATTGTGGTGCAGGAAACGCCCGCCCTGCTGGGCAAAGCCGACGTGCAGAAAATCGTGCGCGATCTGGCCGATGACATCGCCAGCTACGGCAATGCCGAACCACTGCGCGAAAAACTATACGAAGTATGCTCGACCATGGCGTGCCATGGCTCTATCCGTTCCGGCCGCCGTTTGACCGCGGACGAAATGAATGCGCTGCTGCGCCAGATGGAACAAACACCGCATGCCGGTCAATGCAACCACGGCCGCCCGACTTATGTGGAGCTGAAACTCCACGACATCGAAAAACTCTTTGGAAGAAGATAAACCATGAACGATACGCCAAAAAAAATCCCGTCCGAGACTTTCGACCTGCGCGACATGACCGCGATCACCTATAGTATCTACGGTATTCTGGCGCTGGCCATGGTGGCGCAGTTCAACCTGTATACTTTCCTGCCCGGCAGCGTCGCCGTGATCTGCGCCGTTGTATACGCCTATATCAAGCGCAAAGAACTGAAAGACACCATTTTTGAAAGCCACTACCAGTGGATGACCCGCACATTCTGGATTGGCGGTGCGGTATACCTGCCGATTGCCACGGTTGTTCTCAGCGTATACCAGCTGTTCATGATGGACATGACGCCCATATTCGGCGCCATGCGCGAAGGTGATCACGACGTCCAAAGCCTCATGGGCATGCTGTACGAAAACAATAGCCAGATGATTTTCAGATCATCCGTCACGGTTCTGGGCATCTTTGCCGCCTGGTGGTGGTGGCGCTGCCTGCGCGGCGTCTTGCAACTGCGCAAGGGTGAGCCCCTGCCCAGCGTTATGAGCTGGTTTTAAACAAAAACAAAAATTTTTCGACGCCTGTTAAATCGGCTTCGATTTTTTGTAGCCGTTTGCGCGCCAGTGTATCTTCGCCCCATTTTTCCAGCTGGAAGACTTCGTCCACGGTCGCCGCCTCGAATGCCTGTGCGGCGCCCATGCGCCCTGCGGCCATACAAAGCGCAATCACGGCAGAACCTGTAATACCCGTCACCGCCTGCACGGCTGTGAATGACACGGCGTCCATATCCTTGACGATGGCGGCCACAGCCGCTGCCGCAGCATGATCTTGCGCCACGTATTGAATACCCGATACGTGTTTCAGCACAATGCCGTATTCGTCCTGCATCCACGCCAGCAGCGGATGCCATAGCTTTTCTTGCCGCGCGACCAGATCGGCTGGATGCGTCGCGAAATAACAGATCAGGTCAGAGCCTGCATATTTTACAATCTCGGCTTCCATATCGGGCCGTTCGTGCCCTTCGGCTTTATCGATCATGGTGCATACCAGCTGCGTCAGCGGCATGCTGGCGGGGACAATTTCACTGCCCTGCGCAGCCCATTCAGCGGCGATTGCAGCGGCCATTGTCGCACTTGAAAGAATAACCGGCGTGCGCAGCGGTGTGCGCAGTGGCGCGCCGTCCAGACGCACCACATGCCCGCCGGGCGCTGTGCCCGCTTCGGCCTGTTTGTAAAAACGCTTCATGGACGATTATTCCAGATCTTCGAACGGGTCTTGCTTGCTGTCCGCGGGGAAACCGAAATACTTCAGCGTCTTTTTCATGTCCGGCCCCACAGGCGCGGTGATATCCATTTTTTTGCCCGTGATCGGATGACGGAAAATAAGGCGGCGGGCATGCAGGTGCAGGCTATCCGGCAAATCCGGATTTTCTGCCAGCAACGGCTGCGCTTCGTCATATTTGAAATCGCCCAGCAGCGGACAGCCCATTTCGGCGGCATGCACGCGGATCTGGTGCATACGTCCCGTCCGCGGCCAGAATGCGACCAGCGCCACATCACGCCCCGCGTTTTCGATCACGCAGTAATACGTCAGCGCCATTTTGCCGTCTTCGTCATCGACAGTGCGCACTTTTTCGGTGCCGTCTTCTTTGACTTTTGCCAGCGCCGATTTAATCTTGCCCTGATACATTTCAGGTGCGGGCGCAGTAATGGCCCAGTAATATTTACGCACGTCGCGGCCTTTGAACAAATCGCCCATCGCGCGTGCAACCTTGGGGTTTTTTGCCAAAATCATGACGCCCGTGGTGTCTTTGTCCAGACGGTGCACCAGATGCGGTTTGTGGCCTTCTTTGTCAGCCATGGCCAGCATCATGTCATCGATGTTACGGCCGACTTTTGACCCCCCCTGCGATGCAATACCAGCGGGCTTGTTGATAGCGATGATATGCGCATCTTCGAACAACACCCACGATTTCAGCATATCGCTTTCTTTTTCGGTGACGCGCTTTTGTTTTTTCATTGGCGCGTCTTCAAACAGCAATTGCGGCGGGACACGCACAGCCTGCCCCAGCGCCAATCTGGCATCACCTTTGGCGCGTTTGCCATCAATGCGCAGCTGCCCCGTGCGCAATATTTTTTGCGCATCGCCAAAACTAAGATGCGGGAATTTCTTTTTGAGCCAGCGGTCAAGGCGCTGGCCGTCGTCCACTTCGCCCACGACGATGATATTGTTATTTTGTTCAGACATCAGGAAAGCACTCCGCGTACAAGAAGCAGCCCGCCAAAGGCAGCCGCAATGGAAAAAACAACCGATGCCAGCGCATAGATAAGCGCTCCCATCGTCTGGCCTGTCTGCGCCAGTTTCATAACCTCGACAGAAAAGGCGGAAAAGGTCGTAAACCCGCCCAGAACACCTACAGTCAAAAACGCCCGCCATTCGGGCGACAGCGTATCTCGCAGCGCGAAATATTCAATCAGCGCACCAATCATAAAACAGCCCAGCACATTCACCGCGAATGTCGCATACGAAAAACCCGTGCCGAACAGCCGCGTTTCAGCGATCACAAAAAAATGCCGCATGACCGCGCCGATACCGCCGCCTGCAAAAACTGCTAATGCTATATTCATGTGCCACCTTTTTCTTTTCGCAGCTTATCCCAGTATTCGATGCGTTTTTTAAGTTCGCGTTCGAACCCGCGTTCGACGGGCGCATAAAACCGCTGGCGCGGCATCGCGTCGGGGAAGTAGTTCTGGCCGGAAAAACCTTCGGCGGTATCATGGTCATAGCTGTAATCGCGGCCGTATCCGATGTCTTTCATCAACTTGGTCGGCGCATTCAAAATATGCGCAGGCGGCATCAGCGAACCGGTTTCGGCTGCCGCCGCCTTGGCCGCTTTATACGCGGTATAGGCCGCATTTGATTTCGGCGCCGTCGCCAGATATACCAGCGCCTGCGCCAGCGCCAGTTCCCCCTCGGGACTGCCGAGGCGTTCATACGTATCCCACGCACCCAGCGTGGTCTGCATGGCCTGCGGGTCGGCAAGGCCGATATCTTCAACCGCCATACGCACCATGCGGCGCGCGATATAACGCGGGTCTTCCCCGCCCGCCAGCATGCGGCAGAACCAGTATAGCGCCGCATCCGCATCCGACCCGCGCACAGATTTATGCAGCGCACTGATCAGGTTGTAATGCCCGTCGTCTTTTTTGTCGTATAGCGGGGCGCGTTTTTGTACCAGCTTGGTCAGCTCGGCCACATCCAATGCGCCTTTTTTCTGTACCTGAAAAATTTGTTCGGCCAGCCCCAGCAGATAACGTCCGTCGCCATCGGCCATATTCACAAGCGCGGTACGCGCCTCCGGCATTAGCGGCAGCGGCCGGTTCAGTTGTATTTCCGCGCGGTGCAGCAGGGTTTCTAGCGCAGCTTCATCCAGACGCTGCAAAACCATCACCTGACACCGCGACAAAAGCGCGGCATTCAATTCAAACGAAGGGTTTTCGGTTGTCGCCCCCACCAGCACGATGGTGCCGTCTTCGACATGCGGCAAAAAAGCGTCTTGCTGCGATTTGTTGAAACGGTGAATCTCGTCCACGAACAGCAGCGTGCCCCGCCCCATGCGGCGACGGTGGCTGGCGCTGTCAAATACTTTACGCAGGTCGGCCACACCCGTAAAAATCGCAGATACCGCCTCGAAATGCAGCGACGTATGCTGCGCGAGCAAACGCGCCAGCGTGGTTTTGCCGCAGCCGGGCGGCCCCCAGAAAATAATCGACGACATCCGCCCCGCATCAATCATGCGGCGCAGCGGGGCGTCTTCGTCGTGCAGCAAATGGTCTTGCCCCACCACGTCATCGACGGTTTGTGGACGCAGCAGATCGGCCAGCGGGCGCGGCGCGCTGCTGGTTCCCGCTTCGTCTGCCGTATCCGGCCTGCCGAAAAGCCCCGTCATATTGTAACCATCAGCTTCATCACCTGCGATCCGCGGCGCACCTGCACCAGCCAGCGGCGAATATTTTTTGATGCGCCCAGTGCTTCTTTCAGCTGCGCCACCGCAGGGATGTCGGCACCATTCAGCACCATCAGAATGTCGCCCGTTCTCAGCCCCATACGCGCCGCCGGCGTTCCCGCGGCCACATCCATCACCACTACGCCTTCGGCATCGGGGTGATCGAGGCCGATTTCATCCGCCACCGCCGGCGAAATATTGGCAAGCGTCGCCCCCGTAATCGGCGTGCGTCCCTCGACCACATAGGTTTCTCGGGGCGGCGTTTCGGGCGCGGCTTCGGCCTTTATTTTCGCTTCGAAAGATTTACCACCGCGCGACACCGTCATCAGCACATCGCCGCCAATAGGTACGGTCGCCAGACGAAATTTCAGCGCTTCGGGGTCTTGGATGTCATGACCGTTAATGGTGAGGATCACATCGCCCACCTGAATACCCGCCTTTGCACCCGGACCTTGCGGGTGAACACGGTTAATCAGCGCACCACGTGCGCGTGTCAAATTCAGCGACGCCATCATATCCGATGTGACAGCCTGCCCCGACAGCCCCGTCCACGGGCGTATCAGTTTGCTCCCGCGTTTGGAGGCGTCAATCACCGTTGCCACCATGTTCGCAGGGATCGCAAACCCAAGTCCGAGCGAACCGCCATCGCGCGTAAAGATCATCGAGTTAATACCCACCAGACGCCCGTTCATATCAATCAGCGCACCGCCGGAATTACCGGGGTTAATGGCCGCATCCGTCTGAATGAAATAACGGTAATCCAAACCGCCCATGCCCGTGCGGGCGGTGGCAGAGATAATACCGCTGGTCACCGTTTGGCCAACGCCAAAGGGGTTACCGATCGCCAGCACCAGATCGCCCACTTCGATGGCATCGCTATCCGCCAGCGGCAGATACGCAAGTGTTTCCCCCTTCGGGTCGATGCGCAAAATGGCAAGGTCGGTTTTTTCATCCACCAAAATCTTCTCGGCATCAAATTCGCGCCCATCCGAAAGCACGACGGTGATTTCAAGCGCGTCTTTGATGACATGCGTGTTGGTCGCGATCTGTCCCGTCGGCGCGACGATCACGCCGGAGCCGAGAGAGTTTTCAATACGCTCCTGCACCGCACCGCCGCCAAAGCCCTGACCAAAAAACTGGCCAAAAAACGGATCGTTCATAAACGGGCTAATCACGCGCATGCGTTCGCGGACCACGCGTTTGGCATAGATGTTCACAACCGCGGGGCTGGTTTGCTTGACCAGCGGCGCAAAGCTCATCTGGATATCGGCGCGGCTTTGCGGCAAGGTTTTTTCCTGCGCCTGCGCGGGCGCCGCAAAAGACAACATCAGGGCGATCAGTAAAAACAGTTTTTTCATGTCAGTTCAAACTCCGTTTTTATTCAGACAAGCCATTTACCCGGACCATCCATAGGCGATTTCTTCGAGGGGCTTGCCGCCGATGTCGATGGTTTTGCGCGCAAACTCGCGCCCGCCCATATGACGGTAAAACCCTGCCGACGGGTTATCGGCCAGCACCCAAAGATACATGCCGTTTATACCACAGGCACGCAGGCTTTGTCGTGCCGCGTCAAACAGCTGCCGCCCCGCGCCTGTTCCTTGTATAGACCTCAGGGTATAGAGCGCATACAGCTCCCCCGCCAGCCCTGCAACAGCCTCCCGCGCAGGGCCGAGCGTCACGAACCCCTCCACGGTGCCAGACGCCCCGGAAACGGCCACAAACGCGCGCCAGGGGGCTTCTGCCGTCTGGAAGGTGTCCAGCCAGCGTTTTGTACGCTCCACCACGTCCAGACCCGCCAAATGGGCGTCAGGCACGATGCCTGTGTAGCTTTCTCGCCAGCTTTGGACATGCACACGGGCAATGTCGGCCGCATCGGTGGCCGTAGCGGCCCGTATAAGCGTTTCTGGCATGGGGACAGCCCCCTTTTTTGGTTTGCAGGCTAAAACCTTCTGTACGGCGCTAAAAACCGTCCGGATGAGCAGGTTTAAGCACCAGACAAAGAAAAAGGGGCGGAATGAACCGCCCCTTTTCGATCTTCGTCAAAAGCGTGGCCGGCTTAATTAACCAGCGACGGCTTTTTTCTTTTTCGGCTTGGAGGTTTTCACCGGTTCGCCTGCTTCGTGTGCTGCTTTCATGTTGTCAGCAACAGCCTGTTGGCCGCTGTCTTTACCTTTGGCAGAACGATCGCGGTCAACCAGTTCGATGATCGCGCGGGGCGCGTTGTCACCGTAGCGGAAGCCAGCTTTCAGGACGCGGGTGTAACCACCGTTGCGGTCTGCGTAACGCTTGCCAAGGATGTCGAACAGTTTCTTGACTTGCGTTTCGTCGCGCAGGCGGGACATCGCCAGGCGGCGGTTCGCAAGACCACCTTTTTTGCCAAGCGTGATCAGGCGGTCAACGAAACCGCGCAGTTCTTTCGCTTTGGGCACGGTGGTAACGATCTGTTCGTGCTTGATAAGAGCCGCAGCCATGTTTGCAAACATCGCACGACGGTGTTGAGTTGTGACGCCGAGTTTACGGCCGGAATTACCATGACGCATGGTTACGTCTCCTTCTTTACGTTACGCTTCACGCATGAAGCGGATTGTGAAAACGCTACCCTGTACAAGTGACAGCAGTAACGCTGCGGGGGACATCCCCCACCTGCTCCGCTGCCGGGGCAGGCTTAGTTCCTACGAAGCCTTCGCTCAGAACGGCTCTTCGAGCTTGCGCGCGAGGTCTTCGATATTCTCAGGCGGCCAACCTTCGACCTTCATGCCGAGGTGCAGGCCCATGTTCGTCAGCACTTCCTTGATCTCGTTCAGGGATTTGCGGCCGAAGTTCGGGGTACGCAGCATGTCGGCTTCGGTCTTCTGGACCAGGTCGCCGATGTATACAATGTTGTCGTTCTTCAGGCAGTTCGCGGAGCGGACAGACAGTTCCAGCTCTTCGACCTTGCGCAGCAGATGACGGCTGAACGGCAGTTCGTCTTTGCTTTCTTCTTTGGCAACCGCAGTCGGTTCCTGGAAGTTGACGAAAGCTTGCAGCTGGTCTTGCAGAATGCGGGCTGCGTATGCAACAGCATCTTCAGGACGAACCGTACCGTTGGTTTCAAGATCCAGCGACAGCTTGTCGTAGTCCGTGATCTGGCCGACGCGGGTATCTTCAACTTTGTAAGATACTTTGCGAACGGGCGAGAAAATGCTGTCAACAGGGATGATACCGATCGGGGCATCTTCGTGGCGGTTTTGTGCAGCAGGGCGATAGCCTTTGCCGGTGGAAACCGTCAGCTCCATGCCCAGCTTTACTTTGTCGCCCAGCGTGCAGATCACCAGATCCGGGTTGACGATTTCAACGTCAGCCGTCTGTTCGATCATGCCCGCGGTGACTTCGCAAGGGCCTTCAGCGTTCAGGCGCAGTTTCTTGCTGCCTTCTGCGTGCATGCGGATCGACAGGCTCTTGATGTTCAGAACGATGTCGGTCACGTCTTCGCGGACGCCGGGGATGGAAGAGAATTCATGCAGGACGCCGTCGATGCGGATCGCGGTGACTGCAGCGCCTTGCAGCGAAGACAGCAGTACGCGGCGCAGTGCGTTACCGAGCGTCAGGCCATAGCCACGCTCCAGCGGTTCTACAACGACCGTGCCGAAGCGGCTGGGATCTTTGTTGGTGCTGACGTCAACGCGGTTCGGTTTAATCAGCTCTTGCCAGTTTTTCTGTATCAAGATACGCCTCTTTTGCCTGAGTGTGTGAACGGGAAGTATGTCAAAAACCGGGGCGCGCCTTCCGGGAAAAGGCGCGCGCCACGGCTTTGATGATCTTATACGCGGCGACGTTTGCGCGGACGGCAACCGTTGTGCGGAACCGGCGTGATGTCCATGATGGACGAAATGCCGAAACCAACGGACTGCAGAGCGCGAAGCGCGGATTCGCGGCCCGAACCGGGACCCTTCACCAGAACTTCCAGCGTTTTCATGCCATGTTCCTTGGCTTTCTTACCAGCGTCTTCCGCGGTAACCTGCGCCGCATAGGGCGTAGATTTGCGGGAGCCTTTGAAGCCGAGGTGACCGGCAGACGACCAGGAGATCGTGTTGCCTTGTGCGTCCGCAATCGTCACGATCGTGTTGTTGAACGTGGAGTTTACGTGCGCGACGCCAGCCGAGATATTTTTGCGCTCTTTTTTGCGCGTTCTGGCTTTATCGTCTTTTTGTGCTTTTGCCATTATTCTTTATCCTTCAGGCGCTAATTATTTCTTGGTCGCGATTTTCTTGCCGGCGATCGTCTTGCGCGGACCTTTGCGCGTGCGCGCGTTGGTACGTGTGCGCTGACCGCGTGCGGGCAGACCTTTACGGTGACGCAGACCACGATAGCAGCCCAGATCCATCAGACGTTTGATCGTCATGGCAATATCACGGCGAAGTTCACCTTCAACCTTGTAGTTTGCCTTGATCTCGTCGCGGATGCGGTTCAGTTGGTCTTCGGTGAGCGAGTTAACGCGCGTATGCCACGCAACGTTTGCTGCTTCAAGAATCTTGTTTGCGCTTGTACGGCCAATTCCATGGATATAGGTCAGCGCGATGCCGACAACTTTTTCCGTAGGAATATTGACACCTTCGATACGTGCCACGCTTTGTCTCCCGGGTTAGATATATAAAAAACTGCGACTCTGCCCCATTAAGAGCAAAGCTCGCGCATTATAGGGGGCACAAAACAAACGTCAACACGATATTTACCTTATTTCCGGCAAATTTGACGTTTTTTGAACCCCCCGGCCTTTTTAGGGGCAAAATCAACCCATTTTCGGGGGTTGAGGTTTGTCACAAGCCTTGCCGCGGCACAAAACGGCCTCAATTTCGGCAGTAACGGTGGCCATATCGGCCATGCCATCCACAGTTTTTAGCTTACCGAGTCTCTCGTAAAACGGGAGAATCGGCGCCGTCTGGTTGTGATAGGTATCCAGACGGCTGCGAACCGTTTCGGCGTTGTCGTCGGAACGACGGGTAAACGTATCCTGCTTGCCGCACGAATCGCACGTGGCGGGATCGTGGGGCGGCTTGAATTTGTCGTGGTACCCCTCGCCGCACGCGCCGCAGGTAAAACGTCCTGAAATGCGTTCGATGAGTTTATCGTCGTCTACTTCCATTTGCACGACGGCATCCAGTTTGATGCCTTTTTTGTCGAGCATATCCTCAAGCGCTTCGGCCTGCGCAACACTGCGCGGAAAACCGTCGAGGATGAAACCGTTTTTGCAATCCGGCTGGTCCAGACGCTCCGCGATCATGCGGATCGTGATTTCGTCAGGTACCAGTTTGCCGGCATCCAGAATTTGTTTGATCTCGTTACCCAGCGGGTCGTTCGGATCTTTGACACGTGCGCGGAACAGATCGCCCGCGGAAATGGCCACAACGTTGTGCTTCTCGGTCAGCAGACGCGCCTGCGTCCCCTTACCCGCGCCCGGCGGTCCGATCAGAATCATGCGCAGCGGCTGTGTCATTATTTCCGGCTCCCTCTCAGTTTCGATTTCTTGATAAGGCCTTCGTATTGATGCGCAATCATGTGCGAATGAATTTGCGCCACCGTATCCATCGGTACCGTCACCGCGATCAGCAAGCTGGTACCGCCAAGGGCGAAGGGCAAGCTGTATTGGGAAATCAGAAACTCGGGCAGCAGGCACACAAACGTCAGATATGCCGCACCGATCACCGTGATGCGCGTCAGGATGCGGTCCAGATACTCTGCCGTCGCATGGCCGGGGCGGATGCCCGGAATGAAGCCGTTCGACTTGCGCAGGTTGTCTGCCGTTTCATCGGGGTTGAAAACAATCGCGGTGTAGAAAAACGCGAAGAAGATAATCAGCCCGCCATAAAGCGCCATATACGCCGGCTTGCCATGTCCCAGATGCAACGTCAGCGCATCCAGCCATTCAACGCCCGAACCGTCCACGCCCATGAACTGCACAACAGACAAAGGCATCAGCAGCAGCGACGATGCAAAGATCGCGGGGATCACACCGGCCGTATTCAGCTTGAGTGGCATGTGGCTGGTTTCACCACCTGCCATGCGGTTGCCGCCAACCATACGTTTCGGATACTGCACCACGACGCGGCGCTGCGCACGCTCCATGAACACAATGAATGTCAGGACGACCACAACCATCGCCAGGATCAGGAACACGCCCACCGCCGACATATCGCCCGTGCGCGCCAGTTCTAGCACCTTTGCAATCGCCGAGGGGATGCCCGCGACGATACCGCAGAAAATAATCAGCGAGATACCGTTGCCGACACCACGCTGCGAAATCTGCTCGCCCAGCCACATCAGGAATACCGTACCGCCCACAACCGTGATGATAGTTGTCACACGGAAGAAAAGACCAGGGTTGATCACCGCGGACGCACCGCTGGAGCTGGCAAGGCTTTCAAGGCCCACAGCAAGGCCATAGGCCTGAATAGCGGCCAGAATGACCGTACCATAGCGCGTGTACTGGTTGAGGCGCTTACGGCCCGCCTCGCCCTCTTTTTTCATCGCTTCCATCGCGGGGTTCATCGACGTCATGATCTGCATAATAATCGATGCCGAAATGTACGGCATGATGTTCAGTGCCAGGATCGACATACGCTCAAGCGCACCACCCGAAAACATGTTGAACATGTCCAGAACGCCGCCCGATTTCGAGCTGAAAATATCATTCCATACCGTGGGGTCGATACCCGGCAGCGGAATGTGCGTACCGATGCGGTAGATCAGCAGCGCCAGCAGCATAAACCAAAGACGCTGCTTCAGTTCCTGCGCTTTCGAAAACGCGCCAAAGTTAAGGTTGTTAGTGAATTGCTCGACGGCGGAAGCCATGTTTTTGTTGTTCCCTCTGAGGTCCTGCATACCCTGAATACCGCAAGTCCGTGGCGGGGCACTTGCCCCCTGCTCTGGACATCCGGCCGGACTCGGCGTCCGCGGGGATGGCTAGGATATAAATCGAAGTAAATATATGCCCGTCAAAGACAAAGGGGTCAAGACATTCTGAAGTATATGTCATTGACCCCTTTGGATTATGTGTATTCTGCGCCGGTTTGATACAGATGGACGATACGCCTATCCGATCCAGGCAGCTGAATTACTTCTTCGCAGCTTTAGCGGCTGCTTGGCGGCGCTGCTCTTTTTTGGGCAGCTTGCCTTTCAGCAGTTTGTTTTCTTTTACAGGCAGAACTTCCAGTTTGCCGCCAGCTTTTTCAACAGCCGCAACAGCCGCAGCAGACGCACGCGTCGCAACGATCGTTACTTTCGTTTTCAGCTCGCCCTTCGCCAGAACGTTCAGACCATCTTGCTCTTTGCTAAGAATGCCAGCTTCGATCAGTGCAGCCAGATCGACCGTCTTCGAAGCGGAGAGCTTTTTGCTGTCAAGACCCTTTTGGATGCAAGACAGGTTAACGATCGCATAGTTCTTTGCGTTGACGTTGTTAAAGCCACGCTTGGGCATGCGGCGCATCAGGGGCATCTGACCGCCCTCGAAGCCTTTGATCGCAACGCCGGTACGGGCTTTTTGACCCTTGACGCCACGGCCAGAGGTCTTGCCTTTACCCGAACCGATACCACGGCCCAGCAGGGTCGCACGTTTGCGGGCGCCGGGGTTGTCTCTGAGTTGATTGAGTTTCATTGTCGTGTTCCTTATCTTTCCAGAGACGCTTAGGCGGCTTCTTCAACTGTAACCAGATGGCGCACGGCACGGATCATACCGCGAACTTCCGGCGTATCCTGCAGCAGCTTGCTACGGTTAATCTTGTTGAGACCAAGGCCTTTCAGCGTTGCGTGCTGCGACTGGATACGACCAGCGCCGCTTGCAATCTGGGTTACTTTCAGCATTTTACCGCCAGCGGCTTTCGCTGCTTTTTTCGGTGCTGCCTTTTTTGCAGCGGGCTTTTTAGCTTCAGACATCAGCTTGCTCCTTCACGTCGCCTTTGCGGCCCAGCACTTCGTTGACGCGGCGGCCACGGCGTGCTGCCACCATGCGGGGGCTTTCCATTTTCTGGAAGGCTGTCAGTGCAGCCTTAACCATGTTGTAGGGGTTCGAGGAGCCGAGCGATTTCGCAACAACATCCTGAATGCCCAGTACTTCGAATACAGCGCGCAGCGGACCGCCGGCGATGATACCCGTACCGGGGACTGCACTGCGCAGACGGATGCTGCCGCCGCCGAAGCGTGCTTCGACGTCATGATGCAGCGTACGGCCTTCGCGCAGCGGAACGCGGATCATGCTGCGTTTCGCCTGTTCAGTTGCCTTGCGGATCGCTTCGGGAACTTCACGTGCTTTACCGGAACCGGCACCGATACGGCCACGGCCGTCACCGACCACAACCAGAGCAGCGAATGCCATACGGCGGCCGCCCTTAACGGTTTTGGCGACACGGTTGATGGCGACGAGACGTTCTACGACTTCACTACCCGCCTCCGCATCTTTCTCGCGCGGCTCTCTTTGACCCTTAGGACCTTTTTCAGCTTTTGCCATTTTATATATCCTTTACTAAATCAGAACGAGAGGCCGGCTGCACGTGCAGCTTCTGCCAGAGCTTTTACACGGCCGTGGAACGCATAGGAACCACGATCAAAAGCAACTTCGGCAACGCCCGCTTTCTGCGCACGCTCGGCAACCAGCTTGCCAACAGCTTCCGCTGCCGACTTGTCAGCCGTTTTCTTGAGCGACTTGCGCAGATCGGTCTCTACCGTCGATGCAGCAGCGATGGTTACGCCCTGTACATCGTCAATGATCTGAGCATAGATGTGCTGACCCGTGCGATGCACCGAGAGGCGCGGACGCAGGTTTTTTTCGGAGGCCTTTTTGATGACCTTGCGAACGCGCCACGAGCGGCGTTGCTTGGAGGTCGGTTTTTTAATGACGATAGCCATATTACCCTCGATTACTTCTTCTTGCCTTCTTTACGGAGGATGCGGCGTCCTTCGTAGTTGATACCTTTGCCTTTGTACGGCTCCGGACGCTTCATCAGGTACAGCTCCGCGGCAACCTGACCGACTTTTTGTTTGTCGATACCGGAAATTTCAATTTCCGTCGGCTTCGGCACTTTCAGTTCGATACCAGCCGGCACTTTGTAGCGCACTTCATGGCTGAAACCGATCTGGAGAACCAGCTCCTTGCCCTGCAGCGCGGCGCGGAAACCCACACCTTCGATCAGCATGCGCTTGGAGTAGCCTTCCGTCACACCTTTCAGCATGCCCTTGATGAGCGAGCTGGTCGTGCCCCACATGTTGCGGGCATGACGGCCTTCGTTAGATTTTTTCAGAACAACCGCGCCGTCTTTGACTTCTGCATTAATATCGTTGCAGATGTCGAGCGTCAGTTCGCCCTTCTTGCCCTTGACGGACAGTTTACGGCCAGCAAGCTTGACTTCAACGCCTGCCGGTACCGGGATGGGATGTTTTGCAATACGTGACATTTTACATCTACCTTATCTTAGAATACGCGGCACAGAACTTCGCCACCCACGTTCGCTTCACGCGCTTCGCGGTCGGAAAGTACACCGCGGGGGGTGGAGAGGATCGAGATACCGAGGCCGTTGTAAACGCGCGGCACGTCTTTAATCTGCGTGTATACGCGGCGACCGGGCTTGGATACGCGCTTGATTTCGCGGATCACAGGTTGGCCTTCCGAGTATTTCAGCTCGATGTTCAATTCCGATTTGCCGCCGTCTTTTTGAGAGACTGCGTAGTCACGGATGTAACCTTCGCGCTTCAGTACTTCAAGCAGGTTAACGCGCAGCTTGGAAGCCGGGCAATGCACCGACGACAGGCGAGCAGCCTGGCCGTTACGGATGCGGGTCAGCAGGTCGCCGATGGGATCGCTAATAAACATGTGTGCTTCTCCTTACCAGCTGGATTTCGTCACGCCGGGGATCATACCCTGCGATGCCAGTTCGCGCAGCATCAGGCGCGAAATGCCGAATTTACGATAGTTACCACGTGCGCGGCCGGTCAGGGCGCAGCGGTTACGTACACGCGTCGGATGAGAGTTGCGCGGCAGTTTCGCCATTTTCAGGCGTGCAGCGAAACGCTCGTCAACCGGGCGGCTTTCGTCGTCCGCGATTGCTTTCAGACGTGCCCACTTGCCGGCGTATTTCTTCACCAGCTTTTTGCGGTTGTTGTTTTTGTTCACAGAACTCAGTTTTGCCATTGTTCTAAATCCTTCTTAGCGTTTGCGGAACGGCACTTTGAAGCCGTCGAGCAGGGCTTTCGCCTCTTCATCGGTTTTCGCGGTCGTGCAGATAATGATGTCCATACCACGGATCGTGTCGACTTTGTCGAAGTTGATCTCGGGGAAAATGATCTGCTCTTTCAGGCCGAACGCGTAGTTACCGTTGCCATCAAAGCTGCGATCCGAAATGCCGCGGAAGTCGCGGATACGGGGCATAGCGATGGTGACCAGGCGGTCCAGGAATTCGTACATGCGTTGACCACGCAGGGTAACCTTGCAACCGATCGGCAGGTCTTCACGCAGTTTGAACGCTGCGATGGATTTGCGCGAACGGGTCACCAGCGGCTTTTGGCCGGAGATGGCAGTCATGTCAGAGATAGCGCCCTGGATTTTCTTGCTGTCCTGTGCGTTTTCACCAACACCCATGTTGATCACGATCTTGTCCAGACGCGGGATCTGCATGTCGTTTGCATAGCCGAACTTGTTTTTCAAGTCAGCGCGGATTTTGTCGAGGTATACTTGTTTCAGACGGGCTGTCATTTCATGCTCCCTTAATCAATCACTTCGCCGGAGCGACGGGCCACGCGCACCTTGCGCTCGCCTACCGTTTTATAACCGACGCGGGTTGCTTTGCTCGTCTTCGGATCGACAAGCGCAACGTTCGACACATGGATCGGAGATTCGACTTTGTCGAGGCCGCCAGCGTTGGTCGCGGAAGGTTTGCGATGTTTGGTTTGTACGTTCACGCCCTGAACAATCACTTTGTTGTCAGCGGGCATTACTTTTTTGATCTCGCCGGTCTTGCCTTTGTCTTTACCGGTCAGGACGACGACTTTGTCGCCTTTTTTGACTTTAAGTTTCGACATGGTTACAGAACCTCCGGCGCCAGCGAAATGATTTTCATGAAGTTTTTGCCGCGCAGCTCACGGGTGACGGGGCCAAAAATACGCGTGCCGATCGGCTCGCCTGCTGCGTTAATCAGAACGGCAGCATTGCGGTCGAAGCGGATGATGGTGCCATCTTCGCGTTTCAGGGCTTTGGAGGTGCGGACGATGACGGCCTTGTGGACCGTACCTTTTTTAACGCGACCGCGCGGGATCGCGTCTTTTACGGATACGACGATGATGTCGCCGATGCCGGCGGTACGGCGTTTGGATCCGCCCAGTACCTTAATGCATTGAACCCGGCGGGCGCCGCTGTTATCAGCGACGTCGAGGGTGGTTTCCATCTGAATCATTATCTTGACCTTTCCTATTTCAACAGGGGGGTTTCAAGGACCACCCTGTTATTCTTCTTTCTTAGACTTTTTGACGGTCGTACGCTTTTGATCGGCGTCGTCAACAGTTTTCATTTGGCTTTCGCCCATTGCCTTGCCGGCAACGACGCGCCAAGTTTTCGATTTGGACAGCGGGCGGCACTCCTCGATGGAAACGAGGTCGCCTACTTTCCAAGCGTTGGTTTCGTCGTGGGCAGCGTATTTCGCGCTACGACGGATAATTTTGCCGTACAGCGGGTCGCGCACTTTGCGCTCGACCAGAACCGTGACGGTTTTATCACATTTGTTGCTGACAACTTTACCTTCAAGCACGCGACGGGGCATCTTGATTACTCCTTAGTTTCTTTTTTCTTGGCGGCTTTTGCCGGTGCTTTAGCTGCTTTTTTAGCGGCCGGTTTTGCAGCCGGGGCTTTGCCCTGCGCTGCTTCGGCAATCACGGTTTTGACACGCGCGATGTCGCGGCGTACCAGACGTACGCGGCCGGTGTTTTCCAGCTGGCCCGTGGTCTTTTGGAAACGGAAGTTGAACTGTTCCTTGCGGAGGTTCAAAAGCTCCTGTTTCAGCTCGTCGGCCGACTTTGCTCTCAGATCTGCGATTTTCATTTTCTTATACCTTAATATCTCTTTTAGTCGCGCGCGACGAATCGGGTCTTGATCGGCAGCTTCGCAGAGGCTAATTCGAACGCTTCTTCTGCCAGTTCACGGGGTACCCCGTCAAGCTCAAACATAATTTTTCCGGGTTTTACGCGGGCTACGTAGAATTCCGGCGAACCTTTACCACCACCAAAGCGTGCGCCCAGCGGTTTCGTAGATACCGGAACGTCCGGGAAAATACGGATCCACAAGCGGCCTTGACGCTTGATGTGACGGGTGATCGTACGGCGGGCCGCTTCGATTTGACGGGCCGTAATACGCTCGGGCGACGTCGCTTTCAGGCCGAAGCTGCCGTAAGCCAGATAATGGCCGGAGGTAGCAACGCCGTGAATGCGCCCTTTGAACGCCTTGCGGAATTTCATCTTCTTCGGTGACAACATAGTCGTATTCCTTACTTATACAATCTTTTCAAGCAATTACGAGCGGTTAGGCTGCTGATCTTGCATACGCTTGTCGCGTGCCATCGGGTCGTGGCCCAGGATTTCACCTTTGAAAATCCAGACTTTTACGCCGATGATGCCGTAGGTGGTCAGCGCGCGGGAGGTTGCGTAATCCACATCAGCACGCAGGGTGTGCAGCGGCACGCGGCCTTCGCGGTACCATTCGGTACGTGCGATTTCGGCACCAGCCAAACGGCCGGCGCAGGTGACGCGGATACCACCGGCGCCCAGACGCAGTGCGGATTGTACCGCACGCTTCATAGCGCGGCGGAACGATACGCGGCGTTCCAGCTGCTGGGCGATACCGTCGGCAACCAGCTGGGCATCCAGCTCGGGTTTACGGATTTCTACGATGTTCAGGGTGACTTCGCCGCCCGTGAACTTCGACAGATCCTTGCGCAGTTTTTCGATATCGGAGCCTTTTTTGCCGATGATCACGCCCGGACGTGCCGTGTGAATCGTCACGTTGGTCTTGCTGGCCGCACGTTCGATAATGACGCGTGCAACACCCGCCTGCTTCAGTTTGTCCATGACAAACTCGCGCAGTTTGATGTCTTGCAGCAGTTTCGCAGCGTAGTCCTTGCCTGCATACCAGCGGCTGTCCCACGTACGGTTGATACCAAGTCTCAGACCAATCGGGTTAACCTTCTGACCCATGTTTTTCTGCGCCTTTCTTATTCTGCGGTAGTGGTTTCGCCAGCGGCAGCTTTTGCTTTCGCGGCGGGTTTCTTGGCGGCTTTCGCACCACCGGATTTTTTCGCGGGCGTTTCACCAGCTTCGGCTTTGTCTGCTTTTTTAGCAGCTTTTACCTTTTTCTTGGTTTCGCCTTCTTCGCGTTCTTCAACAATGATCGTGATGTTGCTGAACGGCTTTTGGACAGCGGCGCTGCGGCCACGGCCGCGGGCGTGGAAACGGCCCATGGTCATCGTACGGCCAACGGTCGCCTCTTTCACAAACAGGCGGTCAACATCCAGATTATGGTTGTTTTCTGCGTTTGCGATAGCTGCTTCCAGCACTTTCTTGACGTCCACAGCCATGCGGCGGCGGGCAAATTCAAGATCCACGAGAGCGCGCTGCGCACTTTTACCGCGAATGAGCTGGGCAATCAAGTTCAACTTACGTTCGCTGCCCTTGATATAACGCGCCTTGGCAATGGCTTCATTGTCCTTGCGGTGCGATTTTTTACCTACTTTAGACATCTCTCAATTATCCTTTTTTCGCGGTCTTGTCAGCACCGGCTGCCGTGTGAGCGGAGAACTGGCGGGTCGGAGCGAATTCGCCCAGTTTGTGACCAACCATGTTGTCCGTTACTAGGACCGGGATGAATTTCTGGCCGTTGTAAACACCGAACGTCAGCCCGATGAATTGCGGCAGAATGGTGGAACGGCGGGACCAGGTTTTGATAACCTCGTTGCGGGTCGAAGCACGTGCTTTTTCTGCTTTTTTCAGCAGATAGCCATCGATAAAAGGACCCTTGCGTACGGAACGTGACACTTAATTTCTCCCTCTGTCTTACTTCGCCAGACGTTTGTTTTTACGACGGCGCAGAATGTATTTATCTGTTGCCTTGTTCTTGCGGGTTTTCGCGCCCTTGGTCGGTTTACCCCAGGGCGTAACAGGGTTACGACCACCAGAGGATTTACCTTCACCACCACCATGCGGGTGGTCGACCGGGTTCATGACCACACCACGGTTGACAGGCTTCCAGCCCATCCAGCGTTTGCGGCCCGCTTTACCCAGAACGATGTTCGAATGATCGGCGTTAGAAACGGAACCAACCGTTGCCATGCAATCACCGCGGACAACGCGCAGCTCGCCGGAACCCAGTTTGATCTGGGTCATGCCGCTGTCGCGGCCGACGATCTGAACGAAAGCACCGGCGGAACGTGCCAGCTGACCACCTTTGCCGGGGTGCAGTTCAACGTTGTGAACCAGCGTACCGACCGGGATGTTTTTGATTGGCATTGCGTTGCCGGGCAGAATGTCCGCGCGCTCGCCGGAGACAACTTTGTCCCCTGCTGCCAGACGCTGCGGCGCCAAGATGTACGCCAACTCGCCATCCGTGTATTTCACGAGTGCGATCCAGGCCGTGCGGTTCGGGTCGTATTCCAGACGCTCGACAACAGCCTCGATGTCAAACTTGCGGCGTTTGAAATCGATCAGACGATAACGCTGTTTGTGACCGCCGCCACGGTGCCACATGGTCTTGCGACCTTTATGGTTACGGCCGGCTTTGTTGTTGTTGTGGTCTTTGTCGAGAAGGGTTTTCTCGGGCTTGCCTTTCCACAGCTCGCTACGGTCTACGCGCACCATTTGGCGCATGCCGGGCGATGTCGGACGGTACTTTTTGAGTGCCATTTTAATCTTCCTCAATTTCGGGGGACAACATCACTTCGCTGTCCCGGTCCTTTATTATTTTTATCTATTAAGCGCCGGTTGCGACGTCGATCTGCTGACCTTCTGCGAGGGTCACGATCGCTTTTTTGCTGTCGCTGCGGAATGCTTTGCGGCCTTTGAACACCTTCGTTTTACCGAGCTGGGTGAGCGTGTTGACTTTCGTCACTTTCACCTTGAAAACGGCTTCGACGGCATCCTTGATGATCGCTTTGTCTGCGCACAGGGGTACGCGGAAAGTGATCTGGTTGTATTGCGAGTTCATGGTTGCTTTTTCCGTGATGACCGGCGTGCGGATCATCTCGTAAAGCTGTTCCGTGAGCTTCGGATCTTGTTTTTTTGCAGCTTTGGTCATTTCAGGCGCGCCTCCAGTTGAGCAACCGCTTCTTTCGTCAGGACGAGAGTGTCACGGCGCAGGATGTCGTAAACGTTGATACCTTTTTGCGGCAGAACATCGATCAGAGGGATGTTGCGCACCGCGCGGAAGAAGTTCTGGTCCAGCGTTTCATCAATGATCAGCGCAGATTTGATGCCCAGATCGGACAATGTCTTCGCCATATCTTTCGTTTTGTGGCTGGAAGATTTTGCTGCATCGAGGATGATCAGCTTGCCTTCTTTTTGTTTCGCCGACAAAGCCACTTTCAGCGCCAGTTTGCGAACCGCTTTGGGCATATCATGGCTGTGATCGCGAACGATCGGGCCAAAAATAACCGCGCCAGTGCGGTGATGCGCGTTACGCAGGGAACCTGCGCGGGCGTGACCCGTACCTTTTTGTTTGAGCGGCTTTTTACCGGTACCGCTGATTTCGCTGATACCCTTGGTTTTGTGGTTACCGGAGCGGCGTTTTGCCAGCTGCCAGTTGACCATACGATGCAGAACGTCTGCACGGGGTTCCAGGCCGAAAATGGCATCGCTCAGGTCGATGTCACCAGCTTGTTTGTTTTCGAGTGTTTTAACGGCGATTTTCATCAATCCATTCCTTCTTCTTATGCCTGAGCTTCAGCGGCAGCTTCAGGCTGCGCTTCAGCGGCAGGTGCGCCCTTGCCTTTCAGACCGGCCGGTTGCGGCACGTCCTTGGGGAGAGGCTTTTTAACGGCGTCTTTAATCGTCAGCCAGCTGTTTTTGTGGCCGGGTACGGCACCTTCAACAACGATCAGGCCCTGCTCGGGGTGTACTTCTACAACGCGCAGGTTCTGAACGGTGCGCTGCACGTTACCCATGTGACCTGCCATTTTCTTGTTCTTGAAAACGCGGCCGGGAGACTGGCGCTGACCGGTCGAACCGGGAGAACGGTGGGAAACGGACACGCCGTGCGTTGCACGCAGACCGCCGAAGTTCCAACGCTTCATAACACCCTGGTAACCTTTACCGAGCGTGATGCCGGTGACGTCAACGAACTGACCGGGAATGAAGTGCGAAACGCACAGCTCCGCACCAACTTCCAGCAGCGAGTCTTCGCTGACGCGGAATTCGGCAACTTTGGTCTTGGGCTCTACTTTTGCTTTCGCAAAGTGGCCACGCTCGCCTTGGGAAACATTTTTCGCCTTGCGCTCGCCCGCACCCAGCTGAACAGCGGTGTAGCCGTTCTTTTCCTGGGTTTGTACGGCGACAACCTGGCAACCATCCATTTTCAGCACGGTCACGGGAACGTGTTTGCCATCCGCATCAAAGACGCGGGACATGCCAAGCTTTTGTGCAATCAAACCGGTACGCATTTTCTTGTCCTTACTTTCTTATTTTTCAAGCCTGACGCCACCAGATCATTTCCCGGAAGCGCCGTTGTTATCCTTAGAGCTTGATTTCGACGTCAACACCGGCAGCCAGATCGAGCTTCATCAGCGCGTCGATGGTCTGCGGGGTGGGATTGACGATGTCCAGCAGACGCTTGTGCGTCCGCATTTCAAACTGTTCGCGGGATTTCTTATCCACGTGCGGCGAGCGCAGAACCGTGAATTTTTCAATTCGTGTCGGCAGCGGAATCGGGCCGCGCACTTCTGCGCCTGTTCTTTTCGCCGTGTTTACGATTTCCTTCGTCGACTGATCGAGGACGCGGTGGTCGTATGCACGAAGTCTAACCCGGATGTTTTGCGCTTCCATAGTATCCTACCTTCTTATCTTCTTCTTTGTTTCCGTGCCTGCCCCGCCGCGCATTACGCGGCGGGGCGGCAGGAAATTAGTCGTTACTCAACGATTTTCGCAACGACGCCAGCACCAACGGTACGGCCACCTTCGCGGATTGCGAAACGCAGACCTTCGTCCATCGCGATCGGAGCGATCAGTTCGACGTCCATCGTGACGTTGTCGCCAGGCATAACCATCTCAACGCCAGCCGGCAGTTGAACGATACCCGTGACGTCCGTCGTACGGAAGTAGAACTGGGGACGATAGTTGGTGAAGAACGGCGTGTGACGGCCACCTTCGTCTTTGGTGAGTACGTAAGCTTCTGCTTTGAACTTCGTGTGCGGCTTGATGGAGCCGGGAGCTGCCAGAACCTGGCCACGCTCAACGTCTTCACGCTTCGTACCGCGCAGCAGCGCACCGATGTTGTCGCCAGCTTCACCCTGATCGAGCAGCTTGCGGAACATTTCAACGCCGGTGATGGTCGTTTTGGTCGTAGCGCGCAGGCCAACGATTTCAACTTCCTCGCCAACTTTCACGATACCCTGCTCTACACGGCCCGTGCAAACGGTACCACGGCCAGAGATCGAGAATACGTCCTCAACAGGCATCAGGAACGGCTTGTCTTTCGGACGTGCCGGGGTCGGGATGTAGCTGTCAACAGCGTCCATCAGTTTCAGGATGGCGTTTTTGCCGAGTTCTTCGTTGGTGCCTTCCAGAGCGCAGAGAGCAGAACCTTTTACGAAGGGGATATCATCGCCAGGGAAGTTGTATTTGCTGAGCAGTTCGCGGACTTCCATTTCAACGAGGTCCAGCAGTTCAGCGTCATCAACCATGTCGCATTTGTTCAGGAATACAACAAGCGAAGGAACGCCAACCTGACGTGCCAGCAGGATGTGTTCGCGCGTCTGGGGCATCGGGCCGTCAGCTGCGGAAACAACCAGAATACCACCGTCCATCTGCGCGGCGCCGGTGATCATGTTTTTCACATAGTCAGCGTGGCCGGGGCAGTCAACGTGTGCGTAGTGACGGTTGTCGGTTTCGTACTCAACGTGTGCCGTCGAGATCGTGATACCGCGTTCGCGCTCTTCGGGCGCGCCGTCGATTTGGTCATAGGCTTTGAATTCGGCTTTGCCGCTTTCAGAGAGGATTTTGGTGATTGCCGCGGTGAGCGAGGTTTTGCCATGGTCAACGTGACCGATGGTGCCGATGTTCACGTGCGGTTTGTTACGTTCAAACTTACCTTTAGCCATCTTGTCATTCCTTCCTTAGGTTTTAAGCGAGCTATTTTTTTAGAGTTGTTTCAGTTTATTCAGTCTGTGGCTTACGCCAGTTTAGCTTTCACTTCGTCCGCGATTGCCTGCGGGACTTGCTCGTAGTGATGGAATTCCATCGAGTACTGTGCACGACCCTGGCTCATGGAGCGCAGCGTATTGATGTAGCCGAACATGTTGGCCAGCGGAACCATCGCCGTGATGACACGGGCGTTACCGCGGCTGTCCATGCTGCCGACTTGACCACGGCGGCTGTTCAGGTCACCGATCACGTCACCCATGTAGTCTTCGGGGGTAACGATTTCGACTTTCATGACGGGCTCGAGCAGCGCGGGTTTGCATTTCGGCAGACCTTCGCGGAATGCAGCGCGGGCAGCGATTTCAAACGCCAGCGCAGAAGAGTCCACGTCGTGATAAGCACCGTCGTACAGGGTTGCTTTGAAGTCGATGCAGGGGAAACCGGCGATAACACCGTTTTCTTTTGCCGCTTCAAGACCCTTTTCAACGCCGGGGATGTATTCTTTGGGAACAGAACCACCGGTAATGTCGGTTTCAAAAATAAAGCCGCTACCAACTTCACCCGGCTCGAAGCGGATGATGACGCGGGCGAACTGACCCGAACCACCGGACTGCTTTTTGTGGGTGTAGTCGATTTCACCGGTTTTGGTGATCGTCTCGCGGTACGCAACCTGCGGCGCGCCGACGTTTGCCTCTACTTTGAATTCGCGCTTCATACGGTCGACGATGATGTCGAGGTGAAGTTCACCCATGCCGCGCAGAATGGTCTGGCCCGATTCCTGGTCGGAGTTGACGCGCAGGGACGGATCTTCCGCCACCAGACGTGCCAGCGCCATACCCATTTTCTCTTGGTCCGCTTTCGATTTCGGCTCGACAGCGATAGAGATAACAGGCTCGGGGAAGGTCATACGCTCGAGAACGACCGGCTTGTCGGCGTCGCACAGCGTATCACCCGTTGTGGTGTCTTTCATACCAACCAGCGCAACGATGTCGCCAGCGGATGCCGTTTTGATTTCTTCGCGGTTGTTTGCATGCATCAGCAGCATACGGCCGATACGCTCTTTTTTATCCTTAACGGAGTTCAGAACGTAGGTACCGCTTTCGAGCGTACCGGAGTAGATACGAACGAAGGTCAGGGAGCCGACGAAGGGATCGTTCATGATTTTGAACGCGAGGCCAGCGAAGGGCTCGGCGGAATCCGCTTTGCGCTCGATGACTTTTTCGGGGTCGCTCGGCAGCGTACCTTCGTTAACAGGCATGTCCAGCGGGCACGGCAGGTAGTCGATAACCGCGTCCAGCATGGTTTGAACGCCTTTGTTTTTGAACGAAGAACCGCACAGTACGGGTACGAATTTGTAAGCGATCGTACCTTTGCGGATGCACTTCTTCAGCAGCTCCAGAGAAGGCTCTTCGCCACCCAGATACGCTTCCATTGCCGCATCGTCCATTTCAACAGCGGTTTCTACCAGCTTGGTGCGGTATTCTTTCGCTTTGTCAGCCAGATCAGCCGGAATGTCTTCTTCAGAGAAAGAAGCGCCCAGGTCATCACCCTTCCAGATGATGGCTTTCATTTTCAACAGGTCGACCAGACCGATGAAGTCAGCTTCGGAGCCGATCGGCAGCTGGGTCACCAGCGGAACCGCGCCCAGGCGGTCAACGATCATGTCAACGGTGCGGTAGTAATTCGCGCCGGTGCGGTCCATTTTGTTGACGTAGCAGATACGGGGAACGCCGTATTTGTCGGCCTGACGCCAAACGGTTTCAGACTGCGGCTCAACGCCGGCAACAGAGTCGAATACCGTCACAGCACCGTCGAGTACGCGCAGCGAGCGTTCAACTTCAATCGTGAAGTCAACGTGGCCGGGGGTGTCGATGATGTTGATGCGGTGGTCGTTCCAGAAGCACGTGGTCGCAGCAGAGGTAATGGTGATACCACGCTCCTGCTCCTGCTCCATCCAGTCCATGGTCGCGGCGCCTTCATGCACTTCACCGATTTTGTGTGATTTGCCGGTGTAGTACAGAATACGTTCGGTCGTTGTCGTTTTACCAGCATCGATGTGCGCCATGATGCCAATGTTACGATAACGATCGAGCGGATATTTTTTGACGTCAGCCATAATAAGTTATTCCCCTTAAATCCAATTACCAGCGGAAGTGCGCGAAAGCTTTGTTTGCTTCAGCCATCTTGTGGGTGTCTTCGCGTTTTTTAACCGCTGCGCCGCGCTCGTTATGCGCATCCATCAGCTCGGATGCGAGTTTCGCGTCCATGGTCTTGTCGTTACGCTTGGTCGACGATTCTTTCAGCCAACGCATTGCCATTGCCAGTGCGCGGTTCGGACGGACTTCAACCGGAACCTGATAGGTCGCACCACCAACGCGGCGGGATTTTACTTCAACCGACGGCTTCACTTTGTCGAGAACTTCCATGAAGAACGCAACAGGGTCCGTTTTGGTTTTGGCAGCGATGATGTCGAAAGCACCGTACACGATGTTTTCAGCAACGGATTTCTTGCCCGATTCCATGATGCAGTTCATGAACTTCGCAACAACAACGTTGTTGAATTTCGGATCTGGCAGAACTTCGCGTTTTTTAGCCGAGTGACGACGAGACATTGATTAAAACCTCTTTTGGAATTGCTTATTTAGGACGCTTCGCGCCATAGCGGGAACGCGACTTGCGGCGTTTATCCACACCTTGCGTATCGAGTGCGCCACGGATGATTTTGTAGCGAACACCGGGCAGGTCTTTTACACGGCCGCCACGAACCAGAACAACCGAGTGTTCTTGTAGGTTGTGACCGATACCGGGGATGTAGCAAGTTGCTTCACGGCCGTTGACCATGCGAACACGGGCAACTTTACGCAGCGCCGAGTTAGGCTTTTTCGGCGTCGTGGTGTATACGCGCGTGCACACACCGCGTTTTTGCGGGTTACCCTGCAAATCGGCGTTTTTCTTTTTCGCGACCTGCAGTTTGCGGCCTTTGCGGACGAGTTGGTTGTACGTTGGCATTGATAGCCCTTCTCTGTTGCAACAAAGTTAAATCTTCGGTGTCTGGAGGATGAGAAGGAAACAACCTGCGGTTCGCAATAGCGAATACACGACAGGTCCTGATCGTTGATCAGTCTAACTTTCACTTTTCCCGTGAAAGACGGTTACAAACCGGACTGCGTCTAGACCAAAATGTCTACTACCAGCCCATCCTTAGAGCGTGCGGAATATATCACGGGTTCAAGGAGGGTCAAACATTATTTGAGGGTTATGGCGTGGAATTTTATGTTTTTTCAACTTTGCCCCCGCAACCCGATTAAACAGAATACACAAATTCAAAAAAATTACACAAAATTATCCATGGGAGAAATATTATTACGCATTGGGGTACACATGCGCCCGCAGCCCTGCCCTGCGCATCTCTATAACGATGATGATTCCAAACCGATTCTCGAAACGGGCCGAAAAGGCTTGAAGTAGGTCGAGAATCTAGCCATATTCACTCTCGGAAGACTGGCGGGCATATTATTCGCCAATCCGGCCAGGGCCGAGAGGCAGCAACCGTAACGAAATTCGATATGGGTCGTTCAGTCTTCCACCTTCCCTATATATATGTCGATGTGCATCGCAACAAATCCGTTGACGAAAATTATGTCATATGTTGATATAGGGATGTTCTTCGGAATCGCGGGATTTGATGGATAGCTTGCTGCCGCGTCACCAACAGCTAAAGCGCCGCAGGGCAAAACGCTGCGGAACCATAAAACCGACAGCTGGAGAAGATAAACATCATGCCCTCTACCCCCACCGACATTCAAAACCGTCAACGCCCGGCACGTCCTTCGCGTGCGGTGGCCATGCGAATGTGATCCTGACCATATTCCGCTGACGATTCCCCTTTTCGATTCAAAACAGCGCGCGCCATAACGGCGTGCCTTTATATATCTCCCGCGGCATGCGGGAAGGCAGGACATAAATGACCGACGTTCGTAACGACGATTTCACCCTTATCAACTCTATCGACGATGTCGTGCCGCTGTACCGGGGCAACGGCCAGAAAGAGCACGAACAATACATCGGCTTCGAAACCGAAATTTTCGTTTACCGCAAAGGCGATGACGGCAAACCACAAGGCGCTTCATCACGCGAATGCGCCGATCTGGTGCAACGCCTGAAATCCCGCGGGCTGGAACCGCAATTGGAAATGGCGAGCGCCGTTGAATACGCAAGCCCCGCCTATCCCGTCACCCAAGTCGCAAAACTGAACGGCGAAATCACCAAAGCATGGAAAGACTACACGCAAGTTATCCGCGAAGCAGGCTTTCAAACCAACGACGCGGCACTCGCGCCGTTCGTCACGCTGGATAGCGCGAAAGAAAATCTGGTCGACCGCGACCGCGCACGCGGCCTTGTCAAAGGCATGGACCTGTTCAAGGCGCCGGAGTTCCTCAAGGTCACGCTACTGTGTACCAGCACGCAGGTGAGCCTGAGCTACGCCAGCCCCGACGACCTGCGCGATACGCTAACGACCGGCTACGCCCTTACAGGTGCGATCTTTGGTGTGTTTGCCAACTACCCCGCCTTCATCGAAGGCAAAGACGAACGCCTGACGACCAACCCCCGCGCAGCTTTCTACGAAGCCTTCGGCAAAGACGGCGGCATTCCGCAAAGCCTGCTGCAATCGACCAGCGGAGATGATTTCATCCGCCGCCATGCCGAACAGGTTTTCAAAACAGACATGCTGTTCTACTACGACCAGAAACAAGAACTGGTCTGGCCTGAAAAACCGGTAAAGTTTGAAGAACTGCAAAAAATCGGCCTCAACACCCGCTCCAACTACGACCTTGCCGAAACGTTTGTGTATACAGACTACAAGGTGTGCAACATCCGCAACAGCGAAGGCAAGCCCATCGGCAAACGCGTAGAAGTGCGCGGCTTTGACGCTGGCGAAACGGGCGCGCTGTCGGCTGTTCCCTTCTGCCATGCCTTGCTGCGTGACCCTGTGGGCCGCGGTGCCGTGCAGGGCCTGCTGGCCGACTATGGCTTGCTGCCGGATCAGGACGGCTGGCAAGAGCGTTTGGTGGCCGCACGTCATAGCGCCGCCAATCACGGCGGCAAATTCCTCGACGTCCCCTTTGGCACCCGCCCCGATGGCAGCGATGGCAACCTGAAAGATTTCGCCCGCGACCTTGGCCAAATCCTCAAGGCCTATACCGTGCGCAATCCCGAACTGTCCGGCGCCCTGTCGCCTATCATCCAGATTTGTGAAACGGGCAAACCCATCGCGCAAATTAAATCCGAACAAACGCGTGATTACAACCACGCCGTCGTCCAGCTGCTGCGCGCGAACGACGATACGCCAAAAGCCGCCACGCCTGCGGTATCGGCACGTCAGGCGTTCAAACCATAACCCAAGAGATATCCAAACAAAAATCCCCCGTTCGCGCGGGGGATTTTTTTATGTTCTGTACGATTGATGCGTATCTATTACTGTACGATGCTCTGCGCGGCTTCGGCGGTGTTTTCGAATGTTTGCACGAGCCCATCAATCGTCAGATAAAACAAATCAAACGCCAACCAGCCAAGGCCCATAATCACCGGCGCACAAATCAGATTCGCCATCCACGTCAGGCGCATCAGCTGATCCGCCGTCTTTGGCAGCGTGCCTGCTTTTTTACGGCGAAAATAAATCAGCTTGGTCATCATATGAATGAACATGCCAAAAACCGGCCCCAGAAAAAAGATACCCAGCGCCATCGCGCTAAATCCGGTGATACTCAGAAATTCACGCGTCTCGCTCAGCAGAAAAAAGATCGCGCACAGCGTAATCCAGTCACGCTCGCCGAAAGCCAGCGAGCGGATCAAGTTCCATTGCAAATAACTGCGCTCGGCAATATCCGCGTGTATCTTTTTTCTTTTCAGCCAGCCCATGTTTTATCCTGTTGTTAAACGCGCCGGCATCACGCCCACGGCAATCATGACGGTATCAACCGTACGTCCGTCGGTCAACCTGCGACAAATGCGCCATTTCCTGCCGCAACCAACGTCCCGCTCTGCGGCATGTTCCGCGCCGGATATCGCAGCAAGCGCGCAATCACAAACCACAACAGCCAAACAAAAACCCCGCGGCCTTGCGGCGCGCGGGGCGTTTGTTTGTTATACGCGGCGGCGATTAGCCGGCTGCGCGGCCTTTCGCTTTTTGCGCAGCGTCGTCTTCGATAGACGAAACGCTTTCGCTTTCGATCGGCATGCTGGTGGCATTAGCCGCCAGCGCGACTTGGTCACGTTCGGTTGCGATGCGCTTCAGTTTATGAACGAAGGCACCCGTACCAGCCGGGATCAGACGACCGACGATGACGTTTTCTTTCAGGCCGATCAGCTTGTCGACTTTGCCGTTGATCGCGGCTTCGGTCAGTACGCGGGTCGTTTCCTGGAAGGACGCGGCCGAGATGAAGGAACGGGTTTGCAGAGACGCTTTAGTAATGCCCTGCAGAACCGGTGCACCTTTGGCCGGACGTTTGTCCGTACCGTCCAGACGTGCGTTCAGTTCGTCCATTTCTTCGCGGTCGACCAGCTCGCCCGACAGCAGCGTCGTGTCGCCGGCATCGGTGATTTCAACTTTTTGCAGCATCTGGCGGATAATCACCTCGATGTGCTTGTCGTTGATCTTCACACCCTGCAGGCGGTAGACGTCTTGTACCTCGTTGATGAGGTAGTCGGCCAGTGCCTCGACACCCAGTACAGACAGGATGTCGTGCGGTACCATCGCGCCTTCCAGCAGCGCGTCGCCACGACGGACGTAATCGCCCTCGTTCACGGCAACGTGTTTGCCTTTCGGGATCAGGTATTCGCGCGGCTCGCCCTTGCCATCGGTCGGTTTCACGATCAGGCGGCGCTTGGACTTGTAGTCCTTGCCAAATTCAACCTGACCATCAATTTCCGAGATAATCGCAAAGTCTTTCGGGCGACGTGCTTCGAACAGTTCGGCAACGCGGGGCAGACCACCGGTAATGTCACGCGTTTTCGACGATTCCTTCGGAATACGGGCGATGATGTCACCCGCTTTCACTTCGGCACCGTTTTCAAGGCTCAGGATCGCACCCACCGGCATGTAGTAGTTTGCTTCCAGACCGTTCGGCAGTTTGATCACTTTGCCGCTGGCATCCGTCAGGGCGATACGCGGTTTTAGCGATGCGCCTTTCGGTTGCTGACGCCAATCGATCACCACCTTGGAGGAGATACCGGTTGCTTCATCCATTTCGTCGCGGATCGACATACCTTCGGTCAGGTCACCATAGACAGCCAGACCATCTTTTTCGGTGATGATCGGGTTGGTATAGGGGTCCCACTCGGCCAGTTTCTGGCCTTTTTTACCTTGTCGCCATCGGCAACCAGCAGCTTCGCGCCGTATTGCAGACGGTGGTTCGCACGCTCGCGGCCCTGCTTGTCCAGCAGAACGACTTCGGTGTTGCGACCCATGACGATGCTGATGCCTTCGGAGTTGACAACCACGTTCTTGTTACGGATTTCAACCGTCGCATCGAACGCTGCTTCCGCCGAAGTCTGTGCCGCGCCACGCTGTGCCGCGCCACCGATGTGGAACGTACGCATGGTCAGCTGGGTACCGGGTTCGCCGATCGACTGGGCCGCCATAACGCCGATGGCCTCGCCGATGTTAACCGCCGTACCACGGGCCAGATCGCGGCCGTAGCATTTCGCGCAGATACCGTTGTCTTTGCTTTCGCACGTCAGAACCGAACGTACCAGAATGCTGTCGATACCAGCCGTTTCGACCTTCTCCGAGGTGACCTCGTCGATGATCGTGCCGGCAGATACGATGACCGCATCGGTCAGCGGATCCAGAACGTCTTTGGCAGCCGTACGGCCAAGGATGCGTTCGGACAGCGATACGATAACATCGCCGCCTTCGACCACGGGCATAACGGTGAAACCGTTTTCGGTGCCGCAATCGTCTTCGGTAATGATCGCATCCTGCGCAACGTCAACCAGACGGCGTGTCAGGTAACCCGAGTTCGCGGTCTTCAGCGCCGTATCCGCCAGACCCTTACGGGCACCGTGGGTGGAGTTGAAGTACTCAAGAACCGTCAGACCTTCTTTAAAGTTGGAGATAATCGGGGTCTCGATGATCTCGCCCGAGGGCTTGGCCATCAGACCGCGCATACCTGCCAGCTGGCGGATCTGCTGGGTCGAACCGCGGGCACCGGAGTGCGCCATCATATAGACCGAGTTGACATAGCCGTTCTGACCGGGTTTGGAGATGACTTCCATCATTTCCTTGGTCACGTCGTCCGTGCAGGAAGACCAGATGTCCACGACTTTGTTGTACTTCTCACCTTTGGTGATCAGACCGTCCTGGTACTGCTGTTCGAATTCCTTCACGCGCGCGCTGGCTTCGCCGATCAGCTTGTGCTTCGCATCGGGGATGATCATGTCATCTTTACCGAACGAAATACCTGCTTTGCACGCGTTGGTGAAACCAAGCGCCATCATGCGATCGCAGAAAATGACAGTTTCTTTCTGGCCGCAGTGGCGATAGACCACGTCGATCAGGTTCGATACGTCTTTTTTGGTCAGGATGCGGTTGATGACTTCAAACGGAACATCCGGATGTTTCGGCAGAACCTGCGCCATAATCATACGGCCGGGGGTCGTGTCGACAACGCGGGTGATCGGGTTGTTGTCTTTATCAACGGTGTTGAAACGCGCTTTGACTTTCGAGTGCAGATGCACCGTCTTGCTGAACAGCGCCATTTCGATTTCGGCCAGGTCTTTGAATACCGAGCCCTCGCCCGGCATGCCATCGACAGCCAGTGAGAGATAGTACAGACCCAAAACGATATCCTGCGACGGAACGATCACGGGTTTACCGTCAGCGGGGCGCAGAATGTTGTTGGTCGACATCATCAGGACGCGCGCTTCAAGCTGCGATTCAATCGCGAGCGGAACGTGAACGGCCATCTGGTCACCGTCGAAGTCGGCGTTGAACGCGGTCGTGACCAGCGGGTGCAGCTGAATAGCCTTACCTTCGATCAGCGTGGGTTCAAATGCTTGAATACCAAGGCGGTGCAGCGTGGGCGCACGGTTCAGCAGTACGGGGTGCTCGCGGATAACTTCTTCGAGGATATCCCAAACTTCCGGACGTTCTTTTTCCACCATGCGCTTGGCAGCCTTGACCGTGGAGGCCAGACCGTACAGCGACAGTTTGTTGTAGATAAACGGCTTGAACAGTTCGAGCGCCATTTTCTTCGGCAGACCGCATTGGTGCAGCTTCAGTTCAGGGCCCACAACGATAACCGAACGACCGGAATAGTCGACGCGTTTACCCAGCAGGTTCTGACGGAAGCGACCTTGCTTACCTTTCAGCATATCGGCGAGCGATTTCAGCGGACGCTTGTTCGCGCCGGTAATCACGCGGCCGCGGCGGCCGTTGTCGAACAGTGCGTCGACAGCTTCCTGCAGCATACGTTTTTCGTTACGCACGATGATGTCGGGCGCGCGCAGTTCGATCAGGCGGCGCAGACGGTTGTTACGGTTGATGACGCGGCGGTACAGATCGTTCAGATCCGACGTTGCGAAACGGCCACCATCGAGGGGGACCAGCGGGCGCAGTTCCGGCGGAATAACCGGAACAACGTCGAGGATCATCCACTCAGGACGCGTACCGGACGTCAGGAAAGCATCGATCAGCTTGAGACGCTTCACGATTTTCTTTTTCTTGGCATCCGAGCTGCCGGCGCCCAGAAGATCTTCTTCCAGACGCGCCTTCTCGCCTTCCAGGTTAAGCGCGGACAGCAGTTCTTTCAGCGCTTCCGCACCGATGCCTGCTTTGAACGCGTCTTCGCCGTATTTGTCCTGTGCATCTGCATATTCTTCTTCAGTCAGCAGTTGCAGGGGTTTCATCGGCGTCATACCGGGGTCGATAACGATGAAGCTCTCGAAATATAGTACTTTTTCGAGGTCTTTCAGCGCCATGTCCATCATCAGACCGATACGGCAAGGCAGCGACTTCAGGAACCAGATGTGGGCAACGGGTGCCGCCAGCTGGATGTGGCCCATACGGTCGCGGCGTACCTTCGAGAGCGTGACTTCAACGCCGCACTTCTCGCAGATGATGCCCTTGTACTTCATGCGCTTGTACTTACCGCAAAGGCATTCGTAATCCTTCACGGGGCCAAAGATGCGCGCGCAGAACAGGCCGTCTTTTTCCGGCTTGAACGTGCGGTAGTTGATGGTTTCCGGCTTTTTGATCTCGCCGTAGGACCAGGAAAGCACCTGCTCCGGGCTGGCGATCGAAATACGGATCTGGTCAAAGCCTTGCGTACCGCTCACCTGACCGAAAAGATTCATGACTTCATTCATGTTTATAACTCCAATTCTCTATTCAATCAGTTGATCAGTTAGCGCTCTGTTTCAGGTCGACGTTCAGGCCCAAGGAACGCAGTTCCTTGATCAGAACGTTGAACGATTCAGGGATACCGATCTCGAACGTGTCGTCGCCGCGAACGATAGACTCATAAGCCTTGGTACGGCCTGCGACGTCGTCCGACTTGACAGTAAGCATTTCCTGCAGCGTGTAAGCCGCACCGTATGCCTGCAGCGCCCAGACTTCCATCTCCCCGAAGCGCTGGCCACCGAACTGGGCTTTACCACCCAGCGGCTGCTGCGTCACCAGAGAGTACGGACCAATGGAACGTGCGTGGATCTTGTCGTCGACAAGGTGATGCAGTTTCAGGATGTACTTGTAGCCAACAGTGACCGGACGCTCGAAATAATCGCCGGTACGGCCATCGATCAGGCGAACCTGACCCGAGGTGTTCAGACCCGCCGCTTCGAGCAGGACGTTAATGTCCGCCTCGACCGCGCCATCAAATACGGGCGTTGCCATCGGCACGCCGCCTTTGATGTTTTGGCACATTTCCAGCAGTTCGGCCGGTTTCAGCGTCGCAACGTCTTCTTTGTACGTTTTGTCGCCGTATACCGTTTTCAGCTTGGCATGCAGGTCTTTTTCCAGTTTGTCACGCTCGCCCGCGGGGCTGCGATGCCACTGGTCTACCAGCTCGCCAATCTGCTTGCCAAGGCGGGCAGAAGCCCAGCCCAGGTGCGTCTCGAGGATCTGGCCGACGTTCATACGCGACGGAACACCCAGCGGGTTCAGAACGATATCCACGGTCGTGCCGTCTTCCAGGAAGGGCATGTTTTCAAGCGGCATGATCTTGGAGA
>JBEIOU010000022.1:0-28863 GCA_040377425.1 Micavibrio sp.
AACTAATGGAAAACGCACGTGTCACGTCGACCGTTGCGCAGGTTAAATCTTACGAAGCTGCTGTCACGACCTTCCGTGACACGTTCAACGCGATCCCCGGCGACATGCCGCTCGCGCAGAACCGTATCGCAGGCTGCACGGCTGCTTGTAACCCGGTCGCAGCGACGGCCGGTGACAGTATTGTTGGTGCGCAGGCTTGGGCTGCAACGTGGGCTGCCCAGATGGTGGCGCCGCTGAACAACGCGGCACCTGCTGCGGTGGGTGCAGAAACCCAGCTGTTTTGGACGCACCTTCTGAAAGCAGACCTGATCGCAGGTATCACGGATATCCCGCTGCGTACGGCTGGTGTGCTGGCTTGGGGTGAATCGCACCCTGCTGCACGTATCGGTGGTGGCTTCGTTGTCGGTAACGGCAACGGCGCGATCGAACTCGGTTCGACCGGTGCGGCTGGTACGGGTGTAACGGGTCTGGTTCTGCTGATCCAGCAGGCCGTTGCAACCAACCCTGTGATCACGGCGGGTACCCAGCCGATGACGCCCGCGCGTGCTGCGCAGATCGACCGCCGTATTGACGACGGCCGTCCGAACAGCGGCTACGTCCGTGGTTACGGTACACAGCTGTCTTGCTACAACACGGCAGCAGATACCCGCTACGCGGAAGCTGTCACCAGCAAAGACTGCGGCCTGGTAATGCGTATCCAAGGCTAATTGAGCCTGATACGTCCAAGACAAAGAATGCCCGGTGGAAACGCCGGGCATTCTTTTTATTGTTAAGATCGGAAAAATTCGAAAAATTTAAACATGTTAAGGGCTTATTCAGCAGTTTTGCGCTAGAATATCTAAGATGCCCGGTTTGTGACCGGTGTTTATGATGTGGTATGGGGGCGGCTGGTGAAGAATTCCAAGCAAACAAATCGTATCGCGGGCTTTACGTTAGTCGAATTTGCGATCGTGATGCTGATGTCCGGGATGATTTTGGCGGCGATCATTCAGGCATACAAAGTCTATGTTGCGGATAGATATCAGCGCGAGATTTATGCCAACATGGATGTCCTCAACAGCAGTATTTCTGTGTTTGCGTCAGTGCAGCGCCGCTACCCCTGTCCGTCTGACTTGTCGTTGCCAATTGATGATCCGAATTCGGGCGTTGAAAACTGTGCAGCAGCGCAGGCCTTGGCTGTCGGGGATTGTACGGCAAATGGGGGAATCTGCCGCGTCAATGGTGCACGCACCACACCCGCACTCGGGCTTGTGACGCCGGACCCTGTTTATATTGGCGGCTTTCCTTACAAGACCATTCGAAATTTTGTATCGACGAACCTGCAGTCGGTGCGTCTGGCATCCAGTAAAGATGCGATTGACCCCTGGGGGTTCCAGCTGACCTACGCGGTATCTGCATCACAAACGGACGCAGGTACCTATAACACCAGCTATGGCGCGATTGATGTGCAAACCGAAGGGGGTACGTCTCTTATACAGCCTGTGGGCAGCGCGCACTTTGTGTTGGTCTCGCATGGTGAGAATCATAAAGGTGCCTTTAACGCGCTAGGGCGCGTTGCAGTTGCGTGCGCCGCGGGCACTGTGGACCAAGAAAATTGCGACCGGACAAACGCGACATTCATTGCGGGGCTGCGTGCGATGGCAGCGGGCGCCGCATATTATGACGATGTTCTCTTGCAGCGTTCTTTCACCATGTCAGAACTGTGGCGTTTTGGTGATACCACATCCACCATCTATAACGTAAACCCCGGGAACGTGGGTGTCGGTACGGCGTCGCCAGAACAAAAGTTGGATATCAACGGTAACCTGCGTACCAGCACGGTCAACGCAAGCAGTCTTTGTGACAGAGGAATGGAAAACTGCTGGGGGCCTGAAAAACTCGGTGGCTCCGGCATGCGCTGCTCAACGACCGCCGTACCAGGCCGCACCCGCATCATGCAGGGTATCAGGCAGGCAGAAGTTGACCCCCTTTGCACCGAAGTGTCCCTGCCAACAGTGATGGCAAACCAGAAATGTGCGAACCCCGGTGAATACGTCGTGGGGTTCACCGCAAGCGGCAGCATTATCTGTCAGGTGCCATAAGTGGATAATTTTACTAAACTTTTCTGCAATGGTAAGAAGTTGTTAACCGATTGTTTAAGCCTGCAAACGTATAATGACAAAAAGCGCCCGATGCGCGCTTTCAGGGATTTAAAGAGATGATTCTGGGGACGGCAAATATCATGCGTAAAAAAGAATCCGGCTTTTCTTTGATCGAGCTTGGGATCATTCTTACGATTGTCGGTCTTTTTGTCGCAACAGGGCTGCAAACATATAAAGTCTATTCCAAGCAGTCTGCCACGAACACGGCCTTTGAACGCAAAAACTATATCGAAATCGCCTTGGGTAAATTCATGGCGATGAATGGCCGCTTGCCATGCCCTGCTGACCCCTCGTTAGCAATCGGCGCTGCGGGGGCAGGGGTTGAAAACTGCCGTCCGAACAACGTGGCATATCCAACGCTGGCATGTACGGCAAATAATTCCCTCTGCCGTATTGCGGGGGCGCGGGGCCCGATTTTTCCTGCAACAGGCACGACAATTATCGGTACCGTTCCGGCAAACGGTGCGGCCGAGCGTGTGCTGCGCGGTGGTATTCCTTATGTCACCTTGGGGATTTCCCCGCGTGATGCCTATGACCCATGGGGCAGCATGATGACCTATGCGGTGACGGAAATGCTTGCGAGCAGTTTTTTCTTGTCGCAATCATCGACGACAAGCAACTGCACAGAAAGCTGTCAGGCCGTCTCCGAGGGGTCAACTCTGTCCCTGACTGCCAGCGCGGGTAAAATTTTCACCAGCGTTATTTATGCTTCATACGGTACGCCAGTCGGACTGTGTCCTGCCGTCATGGTAACAGGTGCTTGTCATGCCGCAAACAGCACAACTGCGGTTGCAAACGCTTTTCAAGGGCGGGCGTCTGGTAGCATTAGCGCTAGCAACGGTGTGTTCGGTGACCCGTGCTCGGGGACAGTCAAGAGACTTGCGGTCATTTTGCGCCAGTGCGAGGCCACGGCAATGATCAGTTTTAACGAAGCCAACGGTGCAATCGACCATCGTAGCTGGGACGAGGTGGCGGGCACCGACACGCGCCTGGGTAACCCGAACGTGCGCGATGCCTCGAACAATGCGACGTTTAACTCGTGGATGATGGCGGTCGTTTCGCACGGCCCCGACCGTAAAGGCGGCTGGAATGCCTTTGGCCGCATGGCTGTTCCCTGCACGGGTACGGGCCGCGATGTGGTGAATTGCACCATGAACAGCGCGACATTTATTAACGAAGCGCGCGTATCCACGGTGGCAGGCGCCGACTACTATGACGACGCATTTGTATCAAGCTCCCCGATCCGCGACAGTGACAAGTGGATTTATTCCACGATTTCCGCGATTCGTAACAAGGACAGTGCCTTGATCGGTATTGGCAAGAACAACCCGTCAACTTCTCTGGATGTTGAAGGCGCTATTCGTAGCAACAATGCGGAGAGTATGGTTTTCTGTGATGCCAATGGCAACAACTGCTTCCAGCCCGGTATTATCGGTGGTTCGGGTATCCGATGCAGCGGCGGCTGGATGAAGGGCATCGCGAACGGTCAGGCGATTTGCGAAACCAAGGTAAATACCAGCACAATTGTGAGCGGTGTGGGCAACTGCCCCAGTGGACAATATCTGGTCGGCTTCTGCGCGAACGGCACACGTATGTGCAAAATACCGGGCGGTAGCGAGCCTGTGTGTCCGTAATTGCTGACGCATAGCGATGTGCGCGAAAGTTTTTTGTAGTGGGGGATAGGATGACGTACGCACCGGCAAAACAGAAGGGGTATACCCTGATCGAGATGGCGATTGTTCTCTCGGTTATGGGCATTCTTATCGCGGCGTTTGCATCGGCATATAATCTTTATCACCGCACGCAAAAGCACATGACCACGGTTGCAAACTCAGAACAGATTGTACAGGCGCTGGGCAATTACCTTGTACAAAATGGTAACTACCCATGCCCCGCCCGTATGGATGTCGCACGTGAAGACCCCGCTTATGGCATGATGGGCGATTGCACCAGCACCACTGTCGCTGTCGGCACCTGCGCGAACGGCATCTGTGTCGAGCAGGGCGAGCGTCAGGTCAATATTAACCCGAACCCCGGCACGGCCGTGAATATTACGCCGCGTGTCAGACGCGGTGCCGTGCCTTTCCGTATTCTGGGCTTGCCCGAGAGTGCCTCCGAAGATGGCAATAAAAACCGCTTCTATTATGCCGTCACAGAAAACCTGACGAACAATGCGACATACCGCAAAGATTCCGGCGGTGTTTCTATCGTCAATGGCGCGGGCATTTCTATGGTGACACCTGCGGCATCGGCGCACTTTGTTGTTTTCAGCGTCGGTGACGACCGCCGCGGCGCGGTCACGCGCTATGGCCGCCAAGTCGAGGCTTGCGGCAACCCGGATACGCAGCAAGACGCCATGAATTGCCAAACGGGCTCGAGCTCTCCCTATAATCTGGCCGTATACCGGATGTCGACACAAAGCAGCTCGGCGACCGCTGCGCATTATGATGACTTTGTGCGCTACTACGCATCTGTTGAAACACCGTTGTGGCGTGTTTCGGGTGTGACGGGTGATAACATCGTGGATCTGATTGATACAGGTAATGTGGGCATTGGTGTCAGTTCGCCTGCCGCCAAGGTCCATGTCTCCGGCACTGTCAAAACATCAGAAGCTTATATGGCGCAGCAGGTTTGCAACGAAAACGGCGCCGACTGCTTTATTGTGGACGGTATTGGCGGTAATGATGCTAACCCTGCAACGGCGAAGCTGCAATGTAACAACCCGGCGCACCCGTCTTATAACCCGGCAAGGCCATATGTAACAGGCTATCAGTTTGGTGAAGCGGTCTGTGGTTCCGGTACCGAAGAGATGCGTTGCCCCGCGGGTCAGATTCTAAGTGGCGTCAGCGCGGATGGCACCTTGAACTGTTCGGCGGTCACGGGCTGCGCACCGATCACAGTCAATATGTGCGAAGTGAATGGCGTCTGGCAGCAGGCGTTTATTCCGTCCGGCGTGACCAACCAGGTTTACCAGACGGACGTTTTTGGCGTGTCTTACCGCCGTACGTATCGCTGCACGAACGGTGCCTGGGCGCTGCAGTCGCAGACGGGGACCTGCTCTTGCACAGCGACGACGACCGTAGAAAACCTCAACTGCTCAGCCGTCTTTGGCGGCCCGGCGAACGGCTGGACGGGGGTGGCGACGCGTCCCCGTACAACGACCTGCCCGAGTGGTGCAACTACATATGGCGCGATTGACAGCTCGGCTTGTGAATGCGTGAATGTCACCGAACAGCGTAACAGAACGTGTCAGCAATCGCCCTTTAACTATCCGACGGGCTATGCATGTCCTTCGGGTCAGTCGCCTAAAGACAAGCGTGACTGGACGTGTACGGCACGTCAGGCCGGTAGTTATACGTCCTACACGGTATTGGCGGGTTCGGATTGCTGTACCTGTACTTCCGGCGTCAGACAGACGCAGTGGGTAAGCTGCGGCAACGGCTTTAACGGCACCAAGGAGCAGGAACGCTTCTCGACCTGCCCGGGCAATACGGCTTGGGCGGATACGGGGAATAATAGCTGCACCTGTAACTCGTCGTTGTTCGAGCTTACGCAGGAAAGCTGCCCGGATGTGAACGGCGTCGCGCAGGTGGGTATCATCGAAAAACGCCGTAACTGGAACTGTGGTAAATCTCCGCAGCCGGGCTGGGATGACTGGTTTATTGTGAACAACAACTGCGGGCCGGTTTCTTATCAATGGCGTCCGAAAACTACGGGTCACGGCCCGTACGGCGTTGCGCTGAGCAATACGGCTGGTACGTCATGCCCGACGCAGGGTCAGCAGGCACCGTGTTCCTATCCGGCGACGGGTGGTTATACGCACTACGACTCCTGCCGCTGTGAATAAGCGGCAGGGGCGAGGGCCGCGCTTTAAACGCGGAACCAGCCCTTGAGGATGTCTAGATAAATATCAGCGAGCGCGTGCATGTCGGAAACGGCCACGCGCTCGTCGGTTTTGTGCATGGTATCGCCGACAATACCGAATTCGATCACGGGGCAATGGTTTTTGATATACCGCGCATCGGATGTGCCGCCGGATGTGCTGAGCTCGGGTATGCGGCCGGTATGTTTTTTGATCGTTTCAACGATCAAATCCGAATGCGGCCCGGGGGCTGTGTAAAAACTTTCGCCGCCGACACGGATATCCAGTTTGTACGGCGTTTGCACGGCATCCAGGGTTTTGCGGATTTTCCGCTCCAGCGTCGTCCCGCTCCAATGGTCGTTAAACCGTATATTGAATGTCGCGCGGGCGCGGGCGGGAATGATGTTTTCGGCCGTGTTGCCGACATCGATGTTCACAACTTCAAGATTCGAGGGCTGGAAATGCTCATTGCCGTTATCAAGCGTCAGCGCATCAAGCGCCGCGAGCAGGCGCGTCAACTTGGTAATCGGGTTATCAGCCAGATGTGGATAGGCGACGTGACCCTGCTTGCCCTCGGCGGTCAGATAGCCCGTAAAGGTGCCGCGGCGGCCGATTTTGATCATGTCGCCCAGCGCAGCGCGTGATGTGGGTTCGCCCACCAGACAGAAATCGATCTTCTCGCCCTGCGCGTCCAGCCATTTTAGCATCTTTGGGGTGCCGTTGATAGAAGGGCCTTCTTCGTCGCCTGTAATCAAAAAGCTGATCGAGCCCTGTGGCTTGTGCGTTTCAAGAAAACGCAGCACCGCCGCAACAAAGCAGGCAATCGGCCCCTTCATGTCGGCCGCGCCACGGCCGCAGACGTAACCGTCGCGTATGTCGCCACCAAACGGATCAAAGCTCCAGCCGTTCACATCGCCAACGGGCACAACGTCTGTGTGTCCGGCAAAGCAGAAATGCGGTGCTGCGGTGCCCCAGCGTGCATAGAGGTTATCCACGTCCGGCGTGTCCACGTCCGAAAACTTCAGTCGGTGGCATTTAAAGCCTGCTTTGGTCAAAATCCCCTGAAGCAGCGTTAGCGCACCGCCTTCGGCGGGGGTGACGCTGGGGCAACGCAGCAGGTCTTGCAGGATCGCAACGGGATTTTGATCGGACGTGGTCATGGTTTCTTACTCGCGCAGCAGGTCGTTGATCGATGTTTTGCTGCGTGTTTTTTCATCCACGCGCTTCACAATGACCGCGCAATACAGGTTCGGCCCCGGTGTGCCATCGGGCAGCGGTTTGCCGGGCAGCGTACCCGATACGACGACAGAATAAGCGGGCACGCGGCCCATGAAGACTTCGCCCGTGGCGCGGTCGATGATCTTGGTCGATGCCCCCAGATAGACGCCCATCGACAATACAGAGCCTTCTTCGACGATCACGCCCTCGGCGACTTCGGCGCGGGCGCCGATGAAGCAGTTGTCTTCGATGATCACGGGGCCGGCTTGCAGAGGCTCCAAAACGCCGCCGATGCCGACGCCGCCCGAGATGTGGCAGTTTTTACCGATTTGTGCGCAGGAGCCGATGGTCGCCCATGTGTCAACCATCGTGCCTTCGTCCACAAATGCGCCAACGTTGACAAACGACGGCATCAAAACAACTTTGGGCGCGATATACGCAGATTGACGCACAAAGCAGCCCGGCACCGCGCGGAAGCCCGCAGCGCGGAATGCCGCGTCATCCATGCCAGAGAAGCGTGAGGGGACTTTATCAAACCACGGCGCGTTGCCGGGGCCGCCTGAAATGAGGCTGTTATCGTTGAAACGGAACGAGAGCAGGATTGCTTTTTTTACCCACTGGTTGACGTGCCAGCTGCCGTCTTTTTTTTCTGCCACGCGCAGCTTGCCGGTATTCATCAGCGCCATGATTTCTTCGACGGTTTTTTTTCCGAGGATCTTGGTTTTGTCGGTCAGGGTGTCTTTTTGATCCCATACCGTGTTGATGCTTGTCTCCAGTTCCTGAAACTCGGACATGTTTTTATTCCCTCTTGTGATGTTTTAATTATTTAATATTCTGATCGAACCATGCCGTCAAACGGTCGGCGCGGTGGTGAATGTGGGCATCGTCTGCGGGCGCAATCTGATCGCTGCCATGCAGCCACACGGTGGTCATACCCAGATCGTGCGCAGGCTTCAGGTTGATTTCCATGTCTTCGAACATGCAGGCGGTTTTGGGGTTCACGCCGTGACGGTATAAAAACGTATGATACGTATCCATCTGCGGTTTTGGCCAGTATCCGGCATCTTCGATGGCGAATACACCGTCGAAATGCTGCGAAATGCCAAGGTGGTCGATCATGCGCAGCGCGAAATGTTTGGGCGCGTTGGTGAAAACAACCTTGCGGCCCTGCAGCTGCGTCAGACCGTTTTGGGTGATGCCGCAGGTTTCAACGAGGCTATAATCGATATCATGGACGTATTGCAGAAATTCCGACGGGTCGAGCGCGTGTTCGTTCATCAGGCCGCGCAACGTGGTGCCATAGGTTTTATAGTAATGCTTGCGCATGCGCGTCGCTTCTTCGGCATCGACTTTCAGAAAGTTCGACACAAAATCGGTCATACGGGTGGCGACAAGCTCGAAGATTTGCTTTTCGGCGTCGTACAAAGTGTTATCAAGGTCAAAGACCCACGTATCGATATGGCTAAAATTTTGCATCAAACAGACTTTCGTGAACGCAGCGCAGTCGACAGCGTGCCGTCGTCCAGATAATCAATTTGCCCGCCAATGGGCACGCCATGCGCCAGCTGGCTGATGCTGACATTACTGCCGTGCAGGCAATCGGCAATATAATGCGCGGTCGTCTGTCCGTCGATGGTGGCGTTGAGCGCGAGGATCACCTCGCGCACGTTTTCGTCCCCTGCGCGGCGTACCAGATGGGGGATGGAAAGATCTTCGGGCGTGATGCCGTCAAGCGCGGACAGCGTGCCGCCCAGCACATGGTAATACCCGCGGAATGATCCGGTTTTTTCAATTGCCCACAGGTCGGAAATATCCTCGACCACGCAAAGCAGTCCGCGGTCGCGCGCCGCGTCCGCGCAAATACTGCAGGGGGCCGATGTATCCAGATTGTGGCATTCATGGCATTCGGTAATGATGTCGGCGGCGCGGCCCAAAGCCTGCGACATGGGCAGCATCAGACTTTCACGGTTTTTCAAAAGGTGCAAAACCGCGCGGCGGGCCGACCGCGGGCCCATGCCGGGCAAGCGCGCCAGAAGTTTCATCAGATGTTCGATGTCCGTGCCGATCATGGGCTGGATTATACCTGTTTCGAGGGGCTGTTTTCCAGCCCTGTTTCGTTAAATAAATGCCGCCGCTAAGCCGTTTAGCGGATAGTGACAGACAGGCTGCCCACGCCGTCGATATGGGCATCTACTTTGTCACCCGGCACCAGCGGGCCGACACCGGCGGGTGTCCCCGTCATCAAAATATCGCCGGGCTGCAACGTTATAAACCGCGACAAAAGGGCAATCAGACGCGGCAGCGGCCAGATCATATCATCCAGCTGCCCGTCCTGACGGATATCGCCATTCACCGACAGCTGAATAGCGCCGCGCGGCAGACCGTCGATGGTGGCGGCGGGGGTGATTAACCCGCAGGGGCTGGCGCAGTCGAATCCCTTGGACAAATCCCAGGGCTTGCCGGCCTCTTTGGCTTGTTTTTGCAAATCACGTCGGGTGAGGTCGAGCCCCACGGCGTAGCCAAAGACATGCTCCATCGCCGTTTCTTCGGCGATATTGGCGCCGCCCATGCCCAGCGCGGCGACCAGTTCTACTTCGTGGTGCAGTGATGCCGTTTCGGGCGGGTAGGGGATGATATCGCCATCATGCGCCAGACTGTCGGCGGGTTTCATGAAGAAAACCGGAATACCTTCCGCCGTGCCCGCCTTCGCGCCCATTTCGGCGGCGTGCAGGGCATAATTTTGCCCCACGCAAAAAATGCGGCGCACGGGGAAAACGTCGCGGCGGCCAGCCACGGACAAAAACGGCGGCGGGGCAGGCGGGAAGACATAGTTGGTCATGTGGACGGCTCCGGCTTCGGCGGGGCGGGCTGCCATGAATCGCTGAAAATACGGTTTTGATCCGCGCCAAGGTCCAGCAGTGCAGGCAGGGTTGCCGCCACCATCGGTGGCGGGCCGGCCAGATAGATATCAAATTCGCCCAGATGTGCGAAATCTTCGGCCAGCGCCTGCGTGACAAAACCGCTGCGCAGCGCCTGCGTGGTCGCGGCATCCGAGATGACGGGGATATAGGTCATGCGCGCGGTTTTCTGTGCAAGCGCACGGAAATGACGATCCAGATACAGCTGGTCTTCGCTGCGCACGCCCCAATACAAATGGCACGGCGGCGATCCGGCGGTGGCAAGATGCGCTTCCAGAATAGATTTGATCGGCGCAATACCCAGTCCGCCGGCCAGTGCCAGCATGGGGCGATCACCGCCGCGCCAGAAACTGTTGCCAAACGGACCTTCCAGCATCAGGGGCATGCCCGGTTTGGTGTCGTCAACCAGCGTATCGCTCAGCCCGCCTGCCCCGCCGCGGCGGATGTGAAATTCAATCAACTCTTCGCCCGGTGCCGATGCAATCGAATAAGGGCGCGACGGCAAGTCACCGATGCGTAAATGCGCGTATTGTCCGGCGGTGAATTTCAGGCGCTGGCGGCCTTCCAGTTCGATACGCAAAATGCGTGTATCGGCCATGACATCTTCGACGCCGATGATCCGCGCGGCATAGGCGGGGGCGGCAGATTTGTCGGTGCTATGTCGTTGGTCGGTCATATCGCTGGCCGTGTTTGTGAGGGGGCGCGTTTGCGCCGGACGGGTAGACGGCTCAAAAGCTTCGAGCCTCCCGCTAACATAGGGGGAGGCTCGAAAAAGTCAAGTTTCCAAGGCTTTTCTGGGGTTTTTCTGCGGCCTTACGGGGCGGCAGTTTTCACCTTCGGGCCGCCTTTGCGCTGACCGCTGTTTTCGTTATTCGCGGCGTCGACCGCAACTTTGGAAATACCCAGATCGCCGCCGGATTTATTGGTGAAGTATTCAGCGGCTTTATTAAAGCCTTTGGGGCTGTCAATGTTGTTGATGATTTCACGCTCCAGCGGGCCGTCAACTTTGACCTTGCCCGATTTGATGGCGTCTTGCAGCTTTTCGATACCCTCGCGGTGTGCGGGATCTTTGATGCCTTCGGCGCGTTTGGTCATCCCCTCGACGGCTTCAACGTTTTTGCGGCCTTCGGTCGATACCTCGGTGCCTTCCGGTTTGGATGCAAACAATGCTTTGTCTGCTTCCCACTGCGGGTATTCGGGCTTGGCCGCTTTCGGGGCGTCTGTCTTGGGCGCTTCGGTTTTAGGCGCTTCTGCCGCCGGTGCTGCGGGCGTTTCAGCCGCGGGTGCGGCCGGCGCTTCAGCTTGCGGGGGTTCTGCCGCTACTGCCGCAAATTTGGATGCGGCCGGCGTGTCGGTTTTGGGCGCTTCGGCCGCCGCGGCAGCAGGTGCTGCGGGTGCTTCGGCTTCGGGCGCTGCAGGCGTTTCAGCCGCGGGTGCTGCGGGTTTGGATGCGGCCGGCGAAATGTCGCTCTTCAGCGATTTTTTCTCTTCTTCCCATTTCTGGGCAACTTCGGAATCCGGACGGGGCTCAAAGTTTGCAACGGTCAGACCGGCACGCTGCGCTGCCAGCCACAGTATTTCTTTGCGGGCGCGGCTGCCGTGAACGTCAACTTCTTCCCAGCCGTGCGCTTTGGCAGCGGCAACTTCTGCGGTGGCCAGCTCGGGTGTCATACGGGTAAAAATACCCATGGTACCAATAAACTCTTTGCCATTCGCATCAACGGTCCAGCTGAATTTAGAGCCGTTTTCCATTGTAAATTCGAAACCGTACGGCGTTTTTTTGATGCCACCGCCCGCCATCGCTTCTTCCAGTTCTTCGGGCATGTTCTTCAGCTGCCATGCTTCCAGCAGCTTGGCGTTGTCACCGGTGGTCAGGAATTTGGATTTCGGCGGAGCGCCTGCTGCAGGCGTTTCGGGCTCTTCGGCTGCGGGCTGTTTGGGTTTTGACTCTTCTTCTTCCGTCGTCGCGCCGACAGGCTTTTTCGGTGCAACCGGACCAGCGGGCGCTTCGGCTGGCGCTTGCGGGGTGAATTTCTGCGCGGCGTTGGTCAGGCCGGTGACGGCCTGTTCCTGTTCGCTTGCGTCTGCGGCGGGGGCTGCAGGTTTTGCAGCCGCTGCATCGGCGGCTTTGGGCGGTGCGGCCTTCGCGGCTTCAGGGGTCGTTGCCTCCGCGTTCTGCGGTGCTTCGGGGGCTTGCTGGGTGGCTTCGGCCATAACGAACCTCGTTTTGCTGTAAAAGAAAAGTTAACGCGAAGTTAATGAATGTACGTATATTCTACCTAGATTTTCGTAATCTTTCAAGAAAACGAAAATTCGCCATTTTTATCAATGGCTTATTACTAGTTGTAGCGCGGTTTCGCTTGCTTGGGATCGTAATAATGGAACTGGTCGTTGCCCAGCTTGATTCCCTCTTGCGCCTGTTCAAGCGCGACATCGGTCGTCAACCCCTGCGGATCCAGGACCCGCCAGCCCGCCAGTGACAGGTCGCCCTTGTCGCTTTCGTTGAAGATAATCGTAATCGCGCCCGACAGGGGGTCTTTCGCCTGTGTCACGGTCAGGGTCATGCGGCCCGATGCATCGCGGCCGATGGTTTCAATGCGCAAATCTTTGGTAAACCCGATTTCGGCGCGCAAAAAGAAATTTGCCAGCGACTGGCCGATGGGGGCGCTGCTTTGCTGTTTCATCTGGCCGTCGTAGTAATGCACGAACAGGCCATCCGCAACGATGAAATCCGTGGCGGGCGGGTCGTATTGAAAACGCATGCGGCCGGGGCGTTTCAGCAGAAAATCCCCCGTCATGCGGCGGCCGCTGTTGTCGGTTTGCACAAAACGCGCTTTCAGCGTGCGCAGGCTGTTGAGATACGCTTCGGCTCTTTTCACCTCCGGCGTGTCGGCGCCGGGATTGTTGGACAGGCTGGATGCCGGTGCGGCGGGCTTGGCGGTCTGCGCGGCGAGCATCGCGGGCGCGGCCGTGCCGATCAAAAGAGCGGTCATCAGGCCAAAAGCAAATCGGCGGGAAAGCATGCGGCGGGTCGTCATGTGTACGGGTGTCCTTGTGGTGGTGTGCAGCCTTAACGCAAAACGCCCGCTTGGCAGGGATGGTTCCCCTGTGGCGGGCGCTGCGGCGGATGTTTTTATTTCTTGACGGTGTTCAGCGCGACCTGCTGGGCGAGGAATTTGTCCATCAGTTTGTACAGCTCTTCCATATCTTTTTCAGGTTTTTTGGCTGTGTGGGTCATCATGAAATCGATCGGAAATCCTTTCAGCACAGATACGCTGGTGACGCCGACGGTTTTGAAAACCTGATAGGCAATTTCCGTTTCTGCCGTGAAGCCGAGCGAGATGCCGTTTTCTGTGCGGCGCGCAGGTTCGTCCAGCTGCGGCTTCAGGTAACCGGCCAGACCGGCGCGGGTGTGGTTCGGCAGCGTGGCTTCGCGTGCATCGAAATATGTCTGGGTGTCGGTCGGAATTTTTTCGCCTTTTTCGTTCAGCCACGTTACAAGGCCGACATCGCCCAGATCGTTGCCCGAACTGCCTTTACCAATCGAGGCGATTTGCGAGCAATCAGCGAAAGCGGCGACCAGCGTTTGTTTGCTGTTGGCTTTCAATTCGTCGCGCAGCAGGTTAAGGGCGCCGGCTTCGGTCGGGTCTGTTTCATCCAGAAAGCACATGCCGATCGGCGCTTCCAGATGCACCATTTCCTGCCCGAAAGGCGCAAACAACGTGCGGCGCGTTTCCAGGATGGCAGAGAAAAACTGCGCATGCGCGGCCTGCGCGACGAAAAGGGCAACACCGGCGGCGGTTGCCGTCAGGCAAAGGCCTTGGATGGTTTTTTTAAGGCGCTGGGTGTTCATGGCTGTGACTTTCATGTTTTGGCGTTATGACGTTGTGTTCAATGTAATCAGGTACCGTAATTGTCGACAAGTATTTCGCGCTTGCCCACGTGGTTGGCAGAGCTGACGAGACCTTCTTTTTCCATCCGCTCCACAATGCGTGCGGCGCGGTTGTAGCCGATTTGCAGGTGGCGCTGGATGAAGCTTGTGGATACTTTGCGTTCGCGCAGCACAATCGCTACGGCTTTGTCGTACAGTTCGTCGCCGCTGCCGTCTTCTTCGCCGCTGCCAAACAGTCCGCCGCCCTCTTCTTCGTCTTCGGTGACGCCATCGATATAATTCGGCACGCCCTGCGCTTTCAGGAAGCTGACGACTTTTTCAACTTCGTCGTCCGATACGAACGGGCCATGCACCCGCTGGATACGGCCGCCAGACGCCATGTAAAGCATGTCACCCTGACCGAGCAGCTGCTCGGCGCCGCCTTCACCCAGAATGGTGCGGCTGTCGATTTTCGATGTGACCTGAAACGAAATACGCGTGGGGAAGTTCGCCTTGATGACGCCGGTAATGACGTCCACGGACGGGCGCTGCGTGGCCATGATCAGGTGGATGCCCGCTGCGCGTGCCATCTGCGCCAGACGCTGGATGGCGTTTTCGACTTCTTTACCCGCAACCAGCATCAGGTCGGCGAACTCGTCGACGATGACCACGATATAGGGCAGGTTGTTCAGCGGAATGGGCTGTTCTTCGTATACCGGCTTGCCCGTATCGGGGTCAAAACCGGTCTGGATTTTGTGCATGAGCACTTCGCCCTTGTCACGGGCATCGCGCACGCGGTCGTTAAACCCGTCAATGTTGCGCACGCCCAGTTTGGACATGGCGCGGTAGCGGTCTTCCATTTCGCGCACGGCCCATTTCAGGGCGACGATGGCGCGGTGGGGTTCTGTCACAACCGGCGTCAACAGGTGCGGGATATCGTCGTATACCGACAGCTCCAGCATTTTGGGGTCGATCATGATAAACCGGCATTGCTCCGGCGACAGGCGGTACAGCAGCGACAGGATCATTGTGTTGACGGCCACCGACTTGCCTGAACCCGTCGTACCCGCCACCAGCAGGTGGGGCATACGGGCGAGGTCGGCAATCACCGGCTCCCCGCCGATGTTTTTACCCAGCACCAGCGGCAAGCGCGAACCGTTGCGGTCGTAATCATTACTGCCCAGCAGTTCGCGCAGGAACACCATTTCGCGTTTTGCATTCGGCAGCTCGATACCAATCGCGTTTTTGCCGGGGACGGCGGCGATACGCGCGGATACCGCGCTCATCGAGCGTGCGATGTCATCAGCCAGGCCGACAACGCGGCTGGTTTTTGTGCCGGGTGCCGGCTCCATTTCATACAGGGTCACGATGGGGCCTGGGTTGACCTTCAGGATATCGCCCTGTACGCCGAAATCGCCCAGTGTCGATTGCAGCATTTCGGCGTTCTTTTGCAGGCCGGCTTCGTCCAGACGGTGCGCGGTCACATTCGCGGGCGGGCTTTGCAGCACATCCAGTGACGGCAAGTTCCATTCCTCGTCTTCACCCGCGGTGCGCAGGTCCAGTTTCTTTTGCTTGTCGTCTTTTTGCGGCGCAGCCTTGGGCTTTTCAATACGCGGCGCCACAACGGGCTTGCGTGCAGGGGCGGCCAGTGTCGATGCCGGCGCGGCTTCTTCGGTATCGTCTTCCACATCCGGTGCCGTGTCTTCGTTCAAGCGTACGCGGCGCGGGCGGATACTGGCGGGCGGAGCTTCGCGTTTGAAATGGCTGTAGCGGTGATGCCAGTTCTGGAACATCGCAATCGCATCTGCCGTTTTACGCGTCACCAGTGCGCTGATATCACGCGTGCGGCGCAGGCCATCAATCCACTCGCCGATGCTAAGGCCGAGGGCCGGCAAATAGCTGGCAAAGAAAATCATCGCCGCCGACAGCGCAACAAACGAAAACGCCATGCCGCCAATCCAGCCCTGCAGGGGCTGCGCGAGGGTGTTGAAAATCAAGGCACCGGCAGAACCACCCATATAGGCACCAATACCCCAGCTTTCAAAGGCCGGAACGCGCGCCAGCATAATCGCGCCCGTCAGAACGCCGCCCAGCAAAAGCGGCAGACGGGTGCCCATGGTGCCCAGCGGCAGACGGCGCAGAATGCGGTATCCCCAAACACCAAAAGCGACGGCAAAAAACCATGACGACAGCCCCAGCGTTTGCAGCATCAAATCTGCGGTATACGCACCGGGCGTACCCATGGCGTTTTGCACGGCGGCGGATGCGGGTGCTGTATTCAGCGATGGGTCAGCGGGGCTGTATGTATAAAGCGCGGCCGCAAGCGCAGCGCCCGTGCCCGCATAAAGTGCGCCCACGGTATCGGTCAAACGGTGCGCGATAAAGCTTTGCAGGGCGGCTGGCAAAATCGGCTGTTTGTGCCGTTTGCTCTTGCTGCCCGGTTTGTGTTTCGCCCCGCGTGAAAAGATCCCCATAAAAGTCCCCAAAGCTAAAACGCCAAAGGTTGCGAGCATCGCCGGATCGCCAGCGCCGTGCAACCTTGCCACGCACGGGAATTCCCCAACACCCGGCCAGCCATATAGTGTACCAAAAAGCAGCCTGTCCCCTCAAGGCAAGAGGGGGCGAAACCTGCGAAAAAACGCCAAAAACCGCCCACGCAGGCGCGGGCGGCGCATCATGACGAAAAAAGAGATTTAGTTGCCGTCGCCGAGGTCGAGCTGGCCGTTCGGGTCTTTTTCCAGCAGTTCAGCCACTTGTTCGTAGACGGTGGCGTTGTCGTTCATCTGCTCGCGCAGGGGTTCGTTCTGGGCGCCCACATTTCTGAAAAATGTTGCGGCATCGCGCAGCAGTTTGGATCCCAGTTGTGCGTAAGTCGCCATATTGTGGTCGCCTTTCGGAAAATAGCCCGTGTCAAAAAAAGGATTTGAGACAAACCCTTTTCACTCCGGCGCCAAGCCTAGCACGCGGATGGGGGGACGGAAATGGAAAATTGCACGGATTGTTACGTTAAATAAAAGTGTGCTACTTCACGCTGTCGCGATAGCTGTGGCGCGGGTAGGTGCCCAGCATGCGCACATCGGCGGCAAAAAACCGCAGTTCGTCCATCGCGTGTTCAAACGCCACATCTTCGGGGTGACCTTCGATTTCGCAGTAAAAGCTGGCGGAGTGGAATTTATTTCCCTCCAGATAGCTTTCCAGCTTGGTGATGTTGAGCCCGTTGGTCGAAAACCCGCCGAGCGCTTTATACAGCGCCGCCGGAATGTTGCGGACTTTGAAAATCAGCGACGTCAGGTAACGGGTGCCGCGTGCAGGCTCCGGCAGTTTGCGGCCTTTGGTCAGTACGATGAAGCGCGTGGTATTGCCGCTTTCGTCTTCAATATTCTTTTTCAGGATTTTGAGACCGTACATGTCGGCGGCCAGTGCGCTGGCAATCGCGCCGTGCGCAGGGTCGTTCATTTCGGCGACGCGTGCTGCGCTGCCGGCGGTGTCTTCGAATACCACGGGCTTCAGTTTATGTTCGGCAATAAACTTTTTGCATTGGGGCAGCGCGTGTACGTGGCTGTAGACGGTTTTGACATCGTCCAGCTTTGCGCCCTGTACACCCAGCAGGCAGTGATGCACCGGAATAAAATGCTCCGCCACAATCGACAGCGCCGATGACGGCAGCAAATTGTGAATATCCGCCACGCGCCCCGCGATTGAATTATCAATCGGGATCATCGCAAAATCTGCCTTGCCCGTTTCCGCGGTGTGGAATGCATCGGCGAAGGTGGGGCAGGGCAGCGGCTCCAGCTTCGGGAAGGCCGTCAGGCAGGCGGTGTGCGAATACGCGCCCGCACGGCCTTGGAATGCGATTTTATCTGTTTTTGCGGCGGGCTTTTTGGATGCAGCGGGCATGATTTTTTAATTCGCTTTCAGGTTACAGGCGTCAGTGAAATATGCGGCGGCGCGCAAGATATGGGCGCAGGCTTCGCTGTCGCTGCCCGCGTCGTGGTGGTTTAGGTTGAACCCGATGTGCTCGCAGACCGTCGATAATTTGTGATTGAACAATCCCGGCCAGCTGCGGCGGGACAGGTTTACGGTACACAGCCAGTTTTTATGCGGCATGTCCAGCGCTGCCCGCGTCATCGTACCGCCCAGAATGCGGCGGTCAAATCCCGCGTTATGCGCGACCAGCAGCGGCGCAGCATCAAACCACGGCGCAAAGGTGGGCCACAGCTCGCGGAATGTCGGCTGGTCACGTACCATGTCAGGCGTGATGCCGTGAATGTCGATGAAATCGCGCCGAATGAACAGTTTGCCTTCGGGGCGCATCAGCCACGATTTTTTAAACACAATCTCCCCCGCCGTATCCACTGCGCAAAGACCCAGCGCAATCGCGCTGGCCGCGTCGTACTTCGCAGTTTCAAAATCAAGGCAGAGCGCGGCGATATCGGACATGTGTCTGTGCTTACGCTTTCAGCATATGGCGTGCGGTGTCCAGATCTTCCTGCGTGTCCACGCCCAGCGGCACGGTATCCACCACGGCCACGTCAATGCGCATGCCAAGGGCCAGCGCACGCAGCTGTTCCAGTCTTTCGCGCTTTTCCAGCGTGGCAGGCGGGGCGGATACGAAACGCTGCAGCGCTTCGCGGCGATACGTATAAAGGCCGATGTGATGCAGCAAAACCCCATCGCCCGACGGCGCGGTGGTGCGGCTGAAATACAGCGCGCGGCCGCGGCGCTCCCCGCGGTCAAAATCAATTTCGGCAATCGCCTTGACCACGTTCGGGTTGGTCTTTTCGTCTTCTTTGGTGATGATCGACGCCAGCGTGCCGATATCGACATTGCTGTCGCCCAGCAGTTCAAACGCGGTGTGGATCAATGCGGGGTCAATCGTCGGCAGGTCGCCCTGCACGTTGATGATCGCGTCGTGTTTGCCTTCGGGGTCAATCTGGTTCAGGCCGCGCAAAATGCGGTCAGAACCGCTCGGCAATGCGGGGTCGGTCAGCACGGCTTCGCCGCCGGCGGCTTCAATCGCGGCTTTCACTTCGGTTTCCGAACACGCAATAACCACGCGGCCAATGTCGGCCTCCTGTGCGCGTTTCATCACATGCACAATCATGGGCAGACCATGAATATCAGCCAGCGGTTTTTGCGGCAGGCGCGTGGACGCCATCCGCGCCGGAATCATGACAATCGGGTTCGTCGGCAACGCCGATACAGCGGGCGCAGCAGTTTTCAGGGCTTCGGTCATGATATCCTCCAAGTTGCTTTTTACGGCCAAAATCAACACACAAACGATGCCGGAGGGTAGCGTGTTCCCCCCGTTAAATCAACAAAGCCCAATAGCTTAGGTAAATCTGTGACTTAGCCGAGCGCTTTCCGGATCTTATCCGGCTCGTCCACTTTGACGATCACATAGGGCACCTTGCCGTTATTCGCCAGATCGCGCAGGGTGTGCAGGATGCTGTAATCACTGCTTTCGGCATCCACGCGCAGGTTGGCGGTGGAGATTTGAAGGCCGAGGCCGGATGCCGCTACCCATGCGCCCAGCGCAGGTTTGAAATCGCCCGTGGTGGTGTCATAGGCGGCGATGGTGATCTCGCTGTGTAGCGCCTCCAGCGTTGCGCGGGCGCTGTCCTGATAATAATCAACCAGCGGCACATAACCGGGGCCGATGTTTTCTTCGCCAAACAGGATTTTCGATTTAATCGCTGGCACCAGCATGATATCTGCATCATGTGCACGGAAATCGCGCAGAATATCCCAGTTAAACGACGACACAATGACGTCATGTGCGCCCAGCATACCCGCATGTTTTTGCATCAGCGCGCAAACGGCGGGGACACAGGTTGTGTCTTTGATATCCAGATTGATAATCACGCGGCGATCGACATAACCAAAGATTAGTTCAAATAAGGATTCCAGCGTGGGCACGCGGTGGCCGCCGCCGATATCTACGGCGGTAATGTCGGCCGCTGTCATTTTCGATACCAGCTTGCCGTGCATCGCCGCTGCGCCTTCGGGAGTTACGTGAAGGTCGATTTCATCGTCGTGGATCACCATGGGCACGCCATCGCCCGACAAGAAAACATCGCATTCAATCCCGTCCGCGCCATGATCAAGCGCGTATTTGAATGCCGCCAGCGAATTCTCCGGCAGCAGTGTTTTCAGGTTTTCCGGCGTTTTCATGGCGGCGGGCGTGGGGCCATAACCGCGATGTCCTATGATTTTAAAGCCTTTTTGGCGATGCAGCATGATATAAACCTTGTTTCAGTCAAATGCTTATGGAATAATATTCATGTTAAAGCAAGAATCTAATCACATCCGCACCACTGGTTTTGAATGGGTATTGTCATTATAGGACATCGCGGCATGGGGCCTACCAGCACTTTGCCGTCCATCGAAAAAGATACCCTGCCCGAAAATTCGCTGGCCGCCATGAAGCATGCGCTGGATCTGGGCGCTGACGGCCTTGAATTTGACGTGCATATCACCAAAGACAATCAGGTCGCGGTTGTTCACGACAACGAACTCAACAAAAAAATCGCGGGCGCCGACCGCAAGGCGAAAGATCTGGGGCTCGTCTCGCAGTATACGATGGCCGAGCTGTCCGCCATGAATATCGGCAACGGGCAGGGGATCCCCAGCCTCAGCGATGTCATGGATTTGATGATCGCCGCCAATGCCGAATACAGCGCGCGCACGGGCAAAAACCTGATGATCGATATCGAGCTGAAGGGCGAGGGCGTGGCCGAAGCCACCTATAAAACCATCAAGCCGTATATTGATGCCGGGTATGTCAAAAGCGAAGATTTCGTTTTCAACAGCTTTAATTGGGATAACCTGCGCGAACTGCGCGCGCTGGATGCCGATTTGAAACTGATCCCCGCCATCCGCACCGAAGATTTGTTCGGCAAAGAAAACGTGACCATGCCGGGCTGGCAAGTGAAGCCGGGCGCGGATTATCAGTTTGATGCCTTCGCGCGTTTGAAATCGCTGCATAACGAAATTAACTGCCATGCGTTTGATTGCATCGTGTTCGACCTGCGTCCGCAGTTTGTGAATTTCTGCAAATCCAACAAAATCGGCCTGTTCACGTCTACGTCTGCCGAAACGGTCAAAGCAGACCGCATCCGTGAGCCGCTGTCGCTGATGACCGCCGCTGCGCATCTGCTGCCCGTCGTCTGCTTCCGCGCCGATCACGCCGGCGAAACGCGCGCGCTGGTCAACGACATCTGCCGCGAACAAATCTATATCGCCGAAATGAAAAAGCCGTATGACGGCTATCAGCAGGCACCGTCCGATGAGCCTTACGGCAAAGCGTCCACGCCGCCTGTGCGTTTGACCAAATTCGGTCTGGGTTAAATCTTTTTCTTAAAATCTATTCTGCTTTTGCAGACGCGCCATCCACGCGCCAGCTTTCGATCTGGTCGATCAGCTGCTGCTGTATGGCGACTGTGTTTTCGCGTTCACTTTTTCGGATCGTGATTTCATAGCCGAACGGTGCGACCATCTGCGCAGCTGCTTGCTTTGTAGTGTGGTGTTGGCCAGCGAAACTGTGCGCCAGACAATTGCCAAAGTCATGCACAAAAACATGAACGAGAAAGCAAAGAAATCAGGCATGGGCGGGTGATTGGCAAAAATGCGCTGTGTATTAACGCGTGGCTGCCGCGGCCTGCGGTTGTTGGCGGTTGACGCAGCGGAAGCCGGTTTGGATGTTGCCGTTGGCGGCGGCGGTCTGGACGCGTTCGCATACCACCGGCTCTTTGTCTTTGGCGATTTCGAATTTCATCGCCTCGATCGTGGTGCCTTCTTCTTTCAGCATCTTGTCCATGAACTCGCGCACTTTTTCGTTGCTTTGTTCGTACATGGCGACAGCCAGATTATACATGCCCATGTCGGGGCTGCCGTCTTTTTTGCGCATTTGCGAAATCGTGGTGGCCGCGCGGGCAGTCGCGCAGGCTTCGTTGAAACTGTCCTGACGCGTGCTATAGCTGGCGATGAGCGGGATATTCAGCGATGATCCTTTGCGCTGCACGCAATCGGCCGTGCCGGTGTAGTTCATGGTGGCGCAACCGCCGAGCGACATGGCCGCGCCCGCGAATGCTACCGTCAGAAATCCTTTGCGCAGTTTGGTCATCGTCACACCTTATGTTCCGCCGTTTGTCCGGCTTGTCCCGCTTCGGGGTGTTTTTGTTTTTCCCGTTTCGGGGTCGTTTTGAATTGGAAGGACATTAACCGATTCCGGTGCATTATGTCAATCAAATTCAAATAATATCTATAAATTTCAATTGGTATCCAGGCTCTGAAACCGAAGAGGGAGCAGGCTTTGCGGGCCTGCTCCCTTTCGTTTTTGCGATCTCCCCCCGTCGGGTCACCGGTCGTTGGGTGGTGTTGCCGGTGTTGCCGCGGGGCGCTTTATTTTATTTGCAGTCGCATTTCGGTTTCGGCGCGGGAGCGGGTGCCGCAGGGCGCGGTTTTTGCTGAACCACGGTGCGTACTTCGCGCGTGTGTTTTTCAACGGTGTGAACGACAGGATTGATGTTGATCGTCGGGCCGTTGTTGTTGCCGTTCGCAGGTGCGGCCGGTGCCGCAGGTGCTGCGGATTTGCGGAAAGAACGCGCACCGAAAATGCTCATGACCGAATCCGGCTCTTTGTCGCCGTTTTGTTCGATGTAAGTGTTGATACGCTCGACAGCTTTTTCCATCGCGGGCGCGGCATAATTGGGCAGCGCTTTGATGAGCAGTTCAATTGCGAAAGCTTCTTTGGCCAGATCGCCGCCAGCGCGGTTCCAGACGTCAAATGCGGATTTTACGGCTGCGCACTGCTCAACGTATTCTGCACGCTGGTTGCCGCCGCCGATGCCGATACCGGTCGAGCCAAACACGTTTACAGCCGCGCTCCAGCCCAGAACGGCGAGGCAGTTGTCAACACCGCCCACCAGGTTCGGCGCATTGGTGCCGACGAAGGAGCGGAAGTTGTTCACAGTCGACTGGTTCGGTGCAACGTTGATGGGGCCCGTCGAGCCGCCTTGCGCGTTCGATACAGCCTGACCACCTTGGCCGCCTTGACCACCCTGGCCACCCTGACCGCCAGCGGCGTCAACGGTGATGGGGCCGGTTTGCGCAACCGCGCCGGACGTAGAGCCGGAAACAGCGGTCGAACCCGATACAGCCTTGCCGCCGGTTGCGGTTTGGCTTTGGCCTTGTTGCTGGCCTTGCTGTTGTTGTTGCTGCTGATCTTGGCCTTGGTACTGGCTGGCGCTGGCGCCGCCTTCATTGCGATAGCCTTCAGCGTTGGCAGCAGTTGTAAATGCGCCGCTGAGGGCAATCACGGACGTCAGCACGGCCGTGCGAATGGATTTATTCATGATCTATTACCTTGTTTTGTTTGATAAAATCGGGGCGCTCTGTCGCCTTATGTCATGGCGTTATGTACAGTCGCGGCCCGGATGGAGGGCAACATAATCGAGTCTACGGGAATATGTCAAGAAGATTTAAAACATAATTTCATTTGCATATTATTTCCGCCCGAGATATGTTGCGACCCCATAAAGACGCGCCGCGTAAGGCGAGTCTCCGGCCGAGCCGCAAAAAACAACAGCCGCCGCCGCGCATAAAAGACAACAGAGGTGTGTTAATCATGAATTCCCCCCTTTCCGCCGCTGCGCATGCAGCGGATCTTTCTGCAGATGTGGATACGGGCGACGCCGATGTGAATGGCATCGCACGCGGCCGCAAATCGTGGCTGTCGGGCATGTTCAACAAAGCGGCCGATATTGCGGGCCGTGCGGCCGTAACGAACGCTATCAAAATCACCGCTGTATCTGCGCTGGCGGGTGCGGGGGCATCGGCGATCACCACGCTGGCGGTTGCGGCGGCTGCGACGGGCCTTGGCGCGGCGCTGTATAGCTACGGCAAAGATACATTCAGCGCATGGCGTGCCGCACGTGCCGCTGCCGATGACAGTTTCAAATTCATTGATACCGACCGTTTGAAAAAAGCACGCACCGCGCTGCTGTTCGGCGTGGCGGGTGGTGCATTCGGTGCGTGGCTGGCGGGGACGGAAACGTTTCAGCATGGTTTAGAGCTTGCCAAAACCTACGGCGGTAAAATGATCGAAAGCGCGATCGGCCTGTTTGGCGCTGGCGTGCCTGCCGAAGTAACGCCTGCTGCGATCCCTGTGGCTGTACCGGCGCTGCCGACGCTGGGCGCCGATGAAATTACCGCACGTATTGATGCGGCGCACGCGGCCATTGCCGATGCAAACGTGTCCAAAGTATTGCCGGGTGTCGTGAACGTAGAGGCTGCGCCTGCGGGCATGCCCACCGCCGAAGACGACATCATCGCCCGCATCGATCAGGCGCACGGCCTTCTGGATGCCGAACGTCAAGGCATGGAAGTGATTTTGCCAGAGCAGCCCAAAAACGCACTTGGTAAACTCTGGGATGCCGCGATGCAGTCCGAACAGGCCAAGGGTGTATTTATGGCGCAGATGCTGAAGGCAGACCCCGATAACCTGAATTCCGTCACGCCGCAGTTTTTGAAAGACCGTGCGCATGACGTCCTGCGCCTGACCGACCTGCCGTGGCAAGAACGCCTGTCGCTGGCGCGTGAACTGGCCGAAGAAGCACAAGCGCGCGGCAACCGTCAGGCCGCAGGTTTCCTGCGTGATCTGGCCAAGCTGGAAGATGGTTCGTGGAAACCGCGCGGCCTGAACATCGACGGCAGCGGTGTGGATGCCAAAACGGCGCCGATCGCAAAACCCGCACTGCAAACGCCTGTCGTTGAAAAACTGCCGCAGGAAATCATCCCCGAACGACCGCCTGTCAAAACCGTGATTGTCGACACCGACCCCGCGACGGGCGATCTGCGCGAACAGATTGTGGACGGCGTGAAGGGCGAGGGACTAAAGATTGAAACCCTCACCGATGCACCCGCCGCCGACCCCGTGGCCAGCAAGCCCGCCGCCCAGTTTGAACGTGCCGCTATTTGCACCGTGAAATCGGCCAGCGACCTGTCGGCTGCAGAAACCTTCTGCGAAGTCAGCAAGCCCACCATGCAGCCCGGCGATTACATCAGCTTTGTTGCCGCCGACAACGTGCGCATCAATGTCTCGACCACGCTGATGGGCGGCTCGGTCGATGTGCCGACGCAGGATTTCCTGCATGAAAAAGTCATCGGTGACGGCGTTGCCCGTCTGAACCAAACCGTGCAAGGCAAAGCGCCTGCGATGCGTTAACAGTATGGCCGTGACCTATCGGTCACAGGCGTTTCTAAAAATCCGGCCTTTGGGGATATTTCTGCCCGCAGGCCGGATTTTTTGTTTTAAAGTCATCAGATGCCGCCGACATAAGGCTTTTCCCCTGAGTCGGGGCTTTTTATTTTGCATAATTCGTTAATTTTTGGTATAAATGTTCAGTCATTGAAGGAAGGGAGCAAAGAATCATGAACCACATCAAGAAAATCGCCCGCGTGGGGGCCGCTCTTTGCATGTCCTTTAATATTGCGGCCTGCTCGTCGACCGCGCAGACGCCGTCGGGCGCGGCGCTGTCCAACGACAACGCGGGCGCACAAACGGCTACTGCCACCGCCGCCGCCCAGACGGGCGCGGATACGCTGCGGTTTTTCAACCTGCATACCAATGAACGCATCAGCATTACCCACCGCCAGGGCGCCGGCATCACCGCCGAAGCAAACCAGTTCCTGCGCGACTGGCGCCGGGGCGAACCCGCGCGTATGGACCCCAAATTGTTTGACCTGCTGGGCCAGCTGCAAGAGGCCATCAACGAACGCCATCCGGGCCTGCGTGTTGAATATCATGTGATTTCCGGTTACCGCTCCCCCGCCACCAACGACGGCCTGCGCAGCGCGGGCGGCAGTCAGGCGCAAAATTCCCTGCACATGACGGGACAGGCGATGGATATCCGCGTGCCCGGCCTCTCCACGCGCGAACTGCGCGATATCGCCTCCTGCCTGAAGCTTGGCGGTGTTGGTTATTATGCCGCTGACGATTTCGTGCACGTCGATACCGGCCGCGTACGTTACTGGCCATCACGCGACTACCTGTCGAACCTGAAATGCCAGTAAAATAAATCCAGATTTGAATAAAAACCGCGACCTTAATTGGCGCGGTTTTTTCTTTTTGACAGGACGTATCAAGTGGCCGTTGCCGCTGCCCGCCGTGGCGTCTATCTGTTTTATTTCTTCTTGCCGCGGGCATTTTTCGCGGCTGGATACTTCACACGGTTCGCCGATTTGATCAGGGCTTGCAGCATGTTGACTTCGCGTGTGGCGTGGCCGGCGTATTGCACCATGGTCAGGGTGCTGTGCGGATATAATTTGTGCAGCTCGTACGCCATGGTGGGCGGGCAGATGACGTCGTAGCGCCCCTGGATGATGTGAAAATCTTTGATGCTGCGCAGCGCTTTCTGTGCGGCAGGTGCGGCGTACCAGTCATCGGCCAACGGGTGTTCGTACATGAAGGTGCATTCCAGTGCGCCCAGCGATACCATGTGTTGGCGGTGTTCGCGCCGTGCCTTGGCGGTTTTGGGCTTGGTCAATGTCACCATGGGTGGCCCGAAGAAAGTGGTCATCAATTCATAGTGCCCCTGCGCTTCGGCGACTTTCAGGGCGAGGGCTTTGTCTTTGCCTGTGATGGCTTTGTATATATATGCCATGCGGTCAAAACGCGGCACGCGCGGCGGCAGAATTTTCAGCAGCGCCTCTTCGTGTTCGGGGAAGAAAAGCCCCATGTAGTTAAAATACCAGTCGATCTCTCGCGCCGTGTGCATCCATATGCCACCGATGGTCAGCGATAAAACCGATGCCGGATACAGCGACGTATAAAGCGCGCCGAGGCAACTGCCCCATGAATATCCGTACACATGCCATTTGTCGATGCCCAGATGTTTGCGTAGCGCCTCGAAATCCGCAGCCAATGTTTGCGGGTTGTTTTTGTATGTGGCTTTCTTAACATCTGCGGCCACATGCGGCAGGGATTGGCCGCACCCGCGCTGGTCGAGGGCGATGATGCGGAAATAACGCGGGTCGTGGTGGCGCGTAAACGGGCAGCCGACGGGCAAGCTACCGCCCGGCCCGCCATGCACCAGTACCACGGGAACCCCGTTTGGATTGCCCAGTTCATGGAAATAAATCGTATGTCCGTCGCCGACGTCCAGATGGCCATCATTGAATTTCGGCGTCACCGGAAAGAGGATGTCTTCAAACCCGATATCACTGCGGATGTCCATGCGCGGATTCCTTTATGTCGACAAAGATCAGACGTGCTAATAAAAAAGCCGAGCTTTGAATCCCAGCAATACCATTAATCTATTGAAAATAAATGAAAATTTCAAGCGTCTGTCGCGGCGCAAAATAATTCGCTTGCGGGTCTATATAGAAGGCGTATGAGTGTGAGCAACAAAAAACCGTTCCGACAGGTACAGGCTTCTGATGGCCGCGCACAAAAAATCCAAAAATCCACATAACGATGTTTTCATGCTGGCCGTCGCCGCGATTGGCGTTGTGTACGGCGACATCGGCACCAGCCCCCTTTATGCTTTCCGCGAGGCCCTGCATGCCGTCGCCGGCCACGAAGGTGCCGTATCGCGCGATAGTGTGCTGGGCATTCTGTCGCTGGTCTTGTGGTCGATGATTTTGATCGTGACGTGCAAATACGTCTCCATCCTGCTGCGGATTGATAACAAGGGAGAGGGCGGCACGCTGGCCCTCATGGCGCTGGCGCGCCGCGTTATTTACAAAAATACCAACGTGTTTCTGTATCTGGGTATTTTGGGCGCGGCGCTGTTCTATGCGGATTCCATGATTACCCCGGCCATTTCCGTTTTGTCGGCCGTCGAGGGGATTAAAACCATTGCGCCGGATGCGGAGCCGTTGGTTATCCCTGTGACTGTCGCTATTTTGTGCACGCTGTTCTTGTTTCAGTCGCGCGGGACTTCGTCGATGTCCAAACTGTTTGGCCCTATAATGGTGGCATGGTTTGGCACGCTGGGTATAATGGGCGCGCTGCATATCGCAGATGATTTCCACATTCTGCTGTCGTTCAACCCGCTCTACGGCATTCGCTTTTTGTTTGATCACAGTGGCATTGCTCTTTTGGTCATGGGGGCGGTGTTTTTGGCCGTGACAGGTGCGGAAGCGTTATATGCGGATCTTGGCCATTTCGGGCGCCAGCCTATTCAGGGCGCCTGGGGCTGGTTTGTATTTCCTTCTTTGACCCTGAACTATCTGGGGCAAGGCGCCATGATTTTGGCGGATCCGTCCAAGGCGGAAAACCCGTTTTTTAATATGGTGTCGGCAGATTTTAAACTGCCGCTTGTTTTGCTGGCGACCTGCGCCACCATTATTGCCAGCCAGGCCGTGATTACGGGCGCCTTCTCGCTCACGCGTCAGGCAATCAATCTTGGCCTTTTGCCGCGGCTGAAGGTACAGCACACATCCGCAGCGCATTCCGGCCAGATTTATATGCCGCAGGTGAATTACCTGTTGATGGTGGGCTCTATTCTGCTGGTGCTGTCGTTCCAGTCGTCAAGTGCGCTGGCCGCGACCTATGGCATCAGCGTGACGGGTGCGATGTTTGTGGATGCGGTGATGGCGTTTTTCGTCATCTGGCAACTGTGGGAATGGAAATGGTGGAAAACCGCCCTGGTCATCGGTCCGTTTTTGGTCATCGAAGGCGGCTTTCTGGCGGCCAACATGATGAAGTTCTTGACGGGCGGCTGGGTGCCGGTCACCTTTGCGTTTATCCTGACGCTGATGATGATGACATGGGTGCGCGGCAGTTTTATTATCAACAGCCGTTCGTTCAAACGGGATATCAAGCTCCGTAAATTCATGCGCGATTAT
>JBEIOU010000006.1:0-133929 GCA_040377425.1 Micavibrio sp.
CTCTCCCGGTCATCCGCCAGCACATGGACGTAGCAGCCTAGATCGAACAGCTTCCGCTCCAGCATCCCGGCCAGGTCCTGCCGCGCCGTCAGCCACACCGTCGCCGGATAGTGGCCCGCCCGCTTGTACCGCTCGGCCGGCGTCACGGTCGCTTCGGTCTCGCCGCTGAACTCCGCTGCATGGTGCGGATGCGTGCCGACTGTGCAATGTACAAACGGGAACTGGTTTGCCACAGCTTGAATACGCTCAAACTGCGCAATCTGCGTGCAGATGGTCAGCATCTGGCCCACACCCGCACTACGGGCGCGGCCGACTATTTCGGCAACACCTTCTTCGGCAAAATCAGGGTAATCCAGATGGCAATGGCTATCGATCAGCATTATGCGGTCTTTTCCTGCGCGGCGGGTTCTTCGTCAACAATACGCGGGAAGACGCCTTCCGGTTTTGGCAATTCCGTGCCCGGCTGCAGTGCGTGTTGCGCACCGATAAACGTAAAGTCACGCGCATCGGCCGCCACGGCGACCTGATCGAGAATTTTATGCGCCGCGACAGGTACAAAAGGCTGCAGGATGATGCCGAGATTACGGATCGCCTCCGCCAGCACATACAAAACGGTTTGCATGCGGGTGGTATCGGTTTTTTTCAGTGTCCACGGCGCCTGTTCGTCGATATAGGCATTCGCAGCATTCGCAGCACGGACGATTTCTTCGAGCGCGCGGCTGAATTGCAGCTTTTCAAATTCCCCGCGCACCGCGATCAGCATTTCCTGACCGGTATGGTTCAATAGCGCGTGATCGACATCTTCGAGAATACCCGGCGCCGGCACTTTGCCGTCGCAGTTTTTATTGATCTGCGACAGCGTACGCTGCACAAGGTTGCCGATGTTGTTTGCCAGTTCGGCATTTACGCGCGCGGTCATCAGCGGCCACGAAATATCGCCGTCCTGACCAAAAGTCACTTCGCGCAGCAGCGCATAGCGGCTGCCATCGGCGCCGTATTTATCCACCAGCGCCGCCGGTGAAATGACGTTACCCAGCGACTTCGACATTTTATTCCCGCCCGTCAGCAGGAAGCCATGACCAAACACACGTTTGGGTAGCGGCAGGCCGGCCGACATCAAAAACGCCGGCCAGTAGACGGCATGGAAACGCACAATGTCTTTGCCAATCAAATGAACATCGCACGGCCAGTATTTTTTCATCAGGCCATCGTTGTCTTCGGGGTATCCAAGGGCGCTGATATAGTTGGTCAGCGCATCGACCCATACATACATAATATGTTTTTCATCGCCCGGTACCTTTACGCCCCAATCGAAACTGGTGCGCGAGATCGAGAGGTCTTTGAGACCTTGCTTGACGAAACTCATGACTTCGTTGCGGCGGAAAGGCGGTTGGATAAAATCCGGCTGGCTTTCGTAGAGGTCGATCAGTTTCTGTTCATACGCGGAGAGTTTAAAGAAATAGCTTTCTTCTTCGATCCACTCAACTTCCGTACCCGTCGCCGTGCAGATTTTCTTGCCGTTTTCCAGCGTCGTCAATTCGTCTTCGCCGTAATAGGCTTCGTCGCGTACAGAATACCAGCCTGCATATTTGTTCAGGTAGATATCGCCGTTGTCGGCCATTTTTTGCCAGATTTTCTGGCAAGCATCTTTGTGAAATTGATGCGTGGTACGCATGAACTGGTCGTTCGAAATATTCAGCAGCTTGGTCATGTCCTGAAACGTGGCCGCGATTTCATCGCAGAATGCCTGCGGCGTCTTGTCTTTCGACTGCGCCATTTTTTGCACTTTCTGGCCGTGTTCGTCGGTGCCGGTCAGAAAATAGACATCAAAGCCATCCAGACGCTTGAAACGCGCCATCACGTCTGCGCCGATGACTTCGTAGGCATGGCCGATGTGCGGCGGGGCGTTCACATAGGAAATTGCCGTGGTGATATAGAATGGCTGTTTGGTCATTTGTTTAGCGCCCTCGTTTGCCGCTGCGCGTATTCACGCTTTTGTTTATGTTCTTGCCCGCGGCCAGCGTCATATCGCCAGACCGGGATGGTTCGGGTTTTGGAGCATCTGGAAAGATGCGATTATGGCTTGCCGCTTGTCAAGATTATAAGAATCCACCTGTGCGAACAGCTTGGTCAGTTTTTCCCATGTATCCAGAAAATGCCGCGCGCCATAAATGGCAACAAGCCGTTGAAAAACTTCGGCATCCCCGGGTAAAACATCCAGGATCGGCTGCCCGCGCGCTTGCAGGCGCGTCAGCCGCACGCACCAGCCTGTCATGATATCGCAGACGGTATCAAACGCCCGTTCCGCCCCGAATTTACCAAATTTTTCGGCCAGGTCATGCACCAAAAGCATATCCAGCTCCGGCAGAGTCGCGGCCGCTTTCAACAGGTCTTGATACAGCGCGATGCCGTCGTCTTCATGAAATTGCAGGGCGCGCCCAATGCTCCCCTCGGCCAGTTTTGCCAGCATTGTTTTTTGTGCAGGCGGGAGGCCAGGCGCGAAACGGTCGAGCAAGTGCGACAGGTCAATCTCACCCAGCGGCGACATCGGCACCATGCGGCAGCGCGAACGAATGGTCGGCAGAAAACCGCCAGGCTGCGCCGTTGTCAAAATCAGTACCGTTTTCTTTGGCGGCTCTTCAAGGATTTTCAAAAGTGCGTTCTGGCTGCTCTGGTTCAAATACTCGGCGCTATCGACAATCACCACCCGCCAGCCGCCTTCGGCCGCTGTCTTGCGCAGAAACGGATGAATGCGGCGCACGCTGTCGACCGAGATATCGTTTTTTAAACGGCCACGTTTTTCATCGAATTCACGCTCCACCACCATCAAATCCGCATGGCCGCCGGACAGGACGCGGCGAAACACCGGATGATCGGGGGCGATGTAAAACGTTTCGGGTGGCGCGGCATCACCAAACAGACTGCTGCCTGTATCTTCGACACCCTGCGAAAGCAGAAAACGCGCAAGGCGATATGCCATCGTCGCCTTGCCAATACCTGGCGGCCCCGCCAAAATCAGGGCGTGCGGCATGCGGCCCGCATTAAAATCGGCCAGTATGGATTTTTCAATCGTCTCGTGGCCGGTACATTCCGCGTTACTACGCGGGGTTATATCTTCGGGTTCCGGCGGCGTGGCCGCATCGGCCATCGCGCCCGCCGCATCGGCGGCATCTTCGAAGGCATCATCTTCTTCATCGGCAAAAAGACTAACCATGTTTTGCCTCTTTGATGATCAGGCCGAAACGTTTGGTGACAATATCCAGCACCTGACGATGCACGCTGTCGATATCCTGCGATGCGTCAATCACAACGCAGCGGCCGGGGTTATCGCGCGCAATCGACAGAAAACCGTCACGCAGACGCGTATGGAACGCAAGCCCCATACGCTCGTATCTGTCTTCAGTAGACTCCGTGGTGTTCGCTGTCTGGCTCATATGCTTCATCGAACGCGCAAGACCGGCTTCGGGGTCTATATCAAAAATCAGCGTCAGATCCGGCTGGAATTCTCCGGCGACCAGATGATACAGACGCTCGATCAACGCCATATCAAGCCCCATGCCATAGCCTTGGAACGCACGCGTCGAGTCAGCGAAACGGTCGGAGATGACCCACTTGCCCTCTGCCATTGACGGCCAGATTTTATTGACCAGATGTTCGCGGCGGGCCGAAAACATCAGCATCGCCTCGGTCAGCGGATCGAATGATCCGCTATCGCGCTGCAAAAGCAAATTGCGGATACGTTCGGCCTGCGGCGTGCCGCCCGGCTCGCGCGTGGACACAACATCAACGCCCGATGCAGCCAGCGCGGCAGAGAGCATGCGGATCTGGGTGGATTTACCCGTACCGTCACCGCCCTCCAGCGTAATAAAAACGCCTTTGCCTGCTGTCATTTACGCTTACTCCGTTACGCCGCTGAGCAGATATTTCGCGCGTGCTTTGGCGCGGCCAAAGGCGCCAAGACGCGGCACGTCATTCGCAGCCATCAGGTCAACTTCCATCGGTGCCTGATCGGGGATTTCAACTTTCAACTTACCGAGAACCGTACCTTTTTTCACAGGCGCCGACAGCGGCGCTTCGTAGCTGATCGACATCCGCACATCATTGCGGCGCGTACGCGGCATGACGATGTCGAGGTCTTTGGCAGCGACCAGCTCAACATCCGGCGCTTTACCCAGCCATACAGCGGCACGGTCAACAGCTTCGCCCTCCTTCACCAGCTTTTTACGCTCGAAGTTACGGAAGGCCCATTCCAGCAGGCGAATGCCTTCTTCTTTACGCTCGGCGATGCTTTCAAGGCCATTGATGACCATGACAACACGGTGACCGTCACGAATGGCAGAGCCCATCAGGCCATAACCCGCCGCTTCGGTGTGGCCGGTCTTGAGGCCATCTGCCCCCGCAACAGCCCCCAGCAGCGGATCGCGGTTGGGCTGGCGGATTTTGGCATAGGTAAATTCACGTTCGGCAAAATAATGATAGTACTCGGGGAAGTCCTGAATGGTGCGGTACGCCAGAATAGCCAGATCGTGCGCGGTCGAATAATGATCGGGGTCCGGCCAGCCGCTGGCGTTTTTGAAATTGCTTTCTTTCATGCCGAGTTCTTTGGCACGCACAGTCATCGCTTCGGCAAAGGCTTCTTCGGTTCCGGCCAGGCCTTCGGCGACGGCAACCGTTGCATCATTACCGGATTGAATAACAATGCCGCGGATCAAGTCTTCGACCTTTACGCGTTCCCCGACTTCGATGAACATTTCAGAGCCGCCCATTTTCCAAGCCTTTTCACTGACAAGGATGGTATCATCCAGTTTGATGGCGCCTTTTTTCAGTTCTTCGAACAGCATATAGGTCGTCATAACCTTGCTCATCGACGATGTCGGCATACGGACATGCGCGTCTTTTTCATACAGGACAACGCCCGTATTCACATCGACAATAATCGCCTGCTTGGCTTTGGTTTCCAGCTGCGATTGCGCCTGTACCGGTGCCGATGTCACGGCCACAAAGCAAAACGCCGCGATCCACAAAATTCTGTGCATTTTTTTAATCCCTCTTGCGCTTGATATACGCTGTTTTAGTTTTTCATCATTTTTGCGCCACTGCCGCCTGCGCGGATGGCGGCATCGAGCACGCGGTCAGCCTCTTCAACCGAAGCGATCGGGCCGATGCGGACGCGCCAGAACTGGCGGCCGCTGACATTCACGGGCGTCACCTGTACACTGCCCAAACTTTTCAACTTGTCGCCCAGACGCTCCGCATTTTCCTGTACAGAAAACGAACCCGCCTGCACGAAAATACCCGTCGGCGATACCGCTTCGCGCGACACAACCGGATCCGGCATGAAACGGCCGTCTTTCAGATGGCCACTGGTCATTGGGGTGGCGCCTGCTGTTTTCGGCGCATCCAATTCTTGCGCTTCTATGGCGTCGCTAGCAGGTGCCGACGCCGATGCGGCAGGCTGTTTTGTTATCGGTTCCTGCTGACGTGTCTCTACGGCCTGGCTACGCGCAGCGCGCACGCCGGGGGCGCTGAGTTCTTCGACCGTAATGCTGGGCGTTTGCAGACTTTCGGGCAGGAATTCGGCATCGTTACGCAGCTGTGCCATGTCGTTATTGCTGGCACGCGGGGCGGACGATGATGCCGTGCTACGCGTCGATACAGGCGTTGCCTGCATCGCGGCCAGCTGGGTATTGTTCATGCGCGATGTATCCATGCCGCGTTTCGCCGCTTCGGCGATTTGGCGGCTCTCCTTTTCCAGCACCTCCAGCCTGACACGCGCGGTGCCGTTGCCGATGAAGCCCAGAAGCTCTGCCGCCTTGCGCGATACGTCAATCACACGGCCGCGTTTGAACGGCCCGCGGTCGTTGATACGCACCACGACCGAACGGCCATTTTCAAGGTTGGTGACGCGCACCAGCGACGGCATTTGCAATGTACGGTGCGCCGCCGTCAGGTCGTTCTGATTATACGTTTCGCCATTGGCCGTGCGCTTGCCATGAAAATTGGGGCCATACCACGATGCAATACCCGTTTCGACCAGACGGAAATCTTCGCGCGGATAATAACGGACGCCCGATACGGTGTACGGATTGCCTACTTTGTACGTGCCCGCTGTTTCCTGCGTGCCCGACCATGTGGCTTTTTTGAACATGTGCGACGCCAGCTCGACTTCCGAACAGGCGGACAGCGACAGCAGCGCTGCCGCCATCAGGCCAAGCACATACGGGCGGCGGATTTTTTGAAATGCGAAAACCATGCGGGAAGGACTTCCTTATCTTTCATCAATCTTTTAGCGGTGGTTGCCGGTGGGCTACAGAATAGCCAATTCAGGTGCCCAAAGATAGGCATTTGGCAGATTAACCGCCGCGCTGCCCGTCCCGTTTACCCTGCAAATGCGTTCCTTCGCGCAGGCGGTCGGCCAAAAGCCCGACAGAGGTGGCAAAATACGACGATCTGTTCCATTTCAGGATCACCTGATAGTTTTCATATACAATATAGGCTGACGTACCGGGGCCGCTCGGCTGCACGACGGACGCCTGATATTCCCCCTCGAACGGGACGGAGTCGCCGTCGGGCAGGCGTACGCCTTTGTCGTGCCAGAACTTGAGGCTATACACATTGTTCACACCCAGCAGGCTGCGGTCGATGTTATCGGGCAGCACCACGCGGCGGCCCCACGGGCGGCCTTTTTTCCAGCCGCTTTTGGCCAGATAATTCGCCGCCGATGCAAACACGTCGGCCTGCGTGCCCCAAATATCGCGGCGGCCGTCTTTATTAAAATCTTCGGCAAATTTAAAGAAGCTGGAGGGCATAAATTGCACCTGCCCCATCGCGCCCGCCCACGATCCTTTCATACGCTCCTGCGCGATGTGACCTTCATCAAGGATTTTAAGAGCGCTCAGAAGCTCCCCCCTGAAATAATCGCTACGGCGGCCATCGTATGCCAGCGTGGCCAGCGCATTGACAATATCAAATCCGCCCGTGTAATCGCCGTAATTCGTTTCAACGCCCCACAGCGCGACAATCACTTCACGTTCCACGCCATAAGCCGCGCTGACGCGGTTCAAAAGCGTGGGATAGGTCAAAATACGCGTGACACCTTTTTCAACACGGTTGCGGTCAACAATCCGCGCCAGATAATCGTCAAATGTGGTGGTGCTTTCGGGCTGCTTGCGGTCAAGCTCTATGATGCGGTCAATCGGCTTGAGCGTATCGGGCAAGGCCTGCTGGATGGTTTTGTCTGAAATACCTTTTTGTCTGGCCTCGGCCTTCATCGCCTTCAGCCACACAGGGAAAGGTTTATCCGCCGCCAAAACCGGCGCAGGAACCCACATGCAGCCCGCGAAAACCGCCGCCGCCATCACCGCCGAACAAACACGTCTGAAACCAATAAGATTAGGCACAATATCTCCCCTCGCTAGACCCTGATTCATATATATCAATCCTTTGACGGTCTTAACAGTGTTTTACAAAAAACTTTTTTGATGCCGCATGATTTTGTACAAGGCCGTGTTATCTTCTAACCTGCGCCCACACAAAGGAATTCAGATTATGAAATCACTCGCTGTTCTTTTTATCCTGACGTCTCATAGCGTCATCGGCACCACGACCGAGCCGACAGGGCTTTGGATGGAAGAACTAACCACGCCCTATTACATCTTCGCCGATGCCGAAGTCGCCGTGGATGTGGTGTCGATTGCGGGGGGCGACGTGCCGATCGATCCGCGTAGCCTGAACGAAGACAGCACAAAAAATCCGGATAGCGTCAACCGCTTTCAGGCCGATGCCGCCGCAATGGAGAAAATCAAGAACACGCCATCGGTCGCCAAAATCGACCTCTCACAATATGATGCTATTTTCCTGCCCGGCGGCCACGGCACCATGTTTGACCTGCCGGTCAGCAAAGAGCTCGCCGCCCTGATCAGCAAAGCGTACCAACAGGGTAAAGTTGTCGCCGCCGTTTGCCATGGCCCCGCCGGACTTGTAAATGCCAAAACCGCCCTGGGCGAGCCGATTGTCAAAGGCAAACGCATTACCGGATTTACCAACAGCGAAGAAGATGCCGCAGGCCTGACCGATAAAATGCCCTTTCTGCTGGAAACGCGTCTGCGCGAACTGGGCGGCATTTTTGAAAACAAAGACAACTTCAAATCCCACGCCGTGCGCGATGGCACGTTGATTACCGGCCAGAACCCCGCCTCATCCGAAGCGGTGGCCGAACTTGTGCTAAAAGCGCTCAAAACCCCATAAAAAGCCCGTTTTCGCACGCACGTTCTGAGTGATTGAAATCCCCCGCCCGCCCTGCTAAAGTGCCCAAAATCGACCGCGGGCACCCAAACCATGCCCGCCGCAATAAAACGGACAGGTGGCCGAGTGGTTTAAGGCTCTAGTCTTGAAAACTAGCGTGGGGGTAACTCCACCGTGGGTTCGAATCCCACCCTGTCCGCCATTTTTATGATGTCTACCCAAATAAATTTACAAAGCATCCGCCGCTTTGGACTTTGCATCACGGCGGCATCGGTCGGAGCAGTATTTAACTTCTTCCCACACACGCTCCCATTTTTTGCGCCACGTAAACGGGCGGTTGCACACGGGGCATATTTTAACAGGCAGGTCGCTTTTTTTACGCATACGCGGCATTTATTTAGCCCCCTTTAAAGCACACACTGCGCGAAAATGCGAAATGTCCTCTAGGCCTTCATCTTGGGGCGCACGCGCGACAGGCCCCCATCCACAGCCAGAACCTGCCCTGTGATCCAGTCGTTCTGCGGGTCGGCGAGAAAAACGATCGCACGCGCGATATCGTCCGGCGTGCCCAGACGGCCAAGGGCATGCATCGCTTCGGAAAACTTTCGGGACGTATCGTTTCCGGTGATTTGCTGGGTCAATGGCGTTGCGGTTAACCCAGGGGCAACGGCATTCACCCGCATTCTTGCACCCGCATAGGTAGCTGCGGCGGAAAGGGTAAGGCCGATAATGCCTGCCTTGGCGGCGGCGATGGCTTCGTGATTGGCCAGACCTTCAAGTGCGGCAGCAGAAGACACCAGCGTAACAGAACCGCCAGCGGGCATTGTTTTTGCGGCCGCCCTGACAACCGAAAACGCCGTGGTGAGCGAAGCCTCGATGACAGATTCATAATCCTTCGCCGATGTCAGATGCGCGGGCTTCAAAAGCAGGCTACCTGCGCAATTAACCACGCCATCGATACGTCCCATAGCCGCCTGCGCCTGCGCAAAAACGCTCTCGGTTTCGGCAAAGCTGGCGGCATTTAAAATGGCGTCGGGTTTGATCTTGCTGTCATCACGCGCCGTTGTAAAAACCTGATGCCCCTGCGCCAACAATAATTGATGCGTCGCCTGACCAATACCGCTGGATGCTGCCACAATAATAAAGTTCGGCATTTAAATCGTCTCCCTTTGGCTTACGATATCCGCAATATAAATATGGCGTATCATATAATAAACAAGCCCCCTTTATTCATAGCATGACAGCCCTTGTCTGGCTCAAACGCGATCGTATATTGGAATATTTTATCAAAGCATGATCGCAAATTAACGGCACATAGATTAAGGGCATACATACGAGTGCCCAAATACAAGAATTCACAAACAAAGACGCTATTGCCCCTTCAGCGCATAAGCAAGCCGAAAACAAAACCCCCTCTATCAATCGGCGGGGTTTTTATTTGCGAATTCGTGAAAATCAGACTTCGTCGTCTTTGCCCGCCAACCGCTCCGCAATGCCCGTCGCGCTGGCGGCAGGCAGGCCGTATTTGAGGCGGAGGAGATTGAGGGCGCGGGCTTCTTCGGCGGTCAGGGCGCGGGGGCCGATCTTGGACATGAAATCGGCAATTTCTGGGGGGAGTGGTTTTGCACCCTGCCCTGTCATTACGTCATGCCCGGCATTTTGGGTTTCACGAAGCGGCTTTGGCTCGGCTCAGTCTGCGGCTGCGCTTGTTCCTGTTTACGCTCGCGCACCATGAATTCGCTGCCCTGCTTGATGATAAGCGAACGCGCATTGAATGCGGCGTGGAAGGCTCGGGCGGTCTCTTGCGATGTATTGTTTTCGCTGGCTTTGAAATCGCGGTGCAGGATCGCGGCGCGCATTTGCTCCAGCATGGCATCGGCACGTGTACGGACAGCACCGATAAAAGCACCACCGCCCGCCCCCATCAGTGCAGGATCATAGCAAAGCGCTGAGCCGACGACGGCGACATGAATACCGTTGACACGCCCCTTGATCGTATCCACGCCAAATTCGAATGTGCGTTCTTTCGGGTCGCGGATATCGGCGAAAGTTTTAAGGTCTTTATCGTCCAGACACTGGCGCACGGTATCATCGACATAGCCGCCGTTTTTGTGCAGGAAATCCGCAATGTCGGCGCCGTTCAAATCTTTGATGCGGTCTTTGATCTCGCTGCGCACTTTGTGCAGCAGACCGTGCGAGGCGAACCAGTCGTTGCCCATCGCATCCACACCGCCCGCCGGCAGCAGGACGGAGAAATTACCGCCGCCATGATGCGCAATTGCAAAGTTGCTACGCGGCTGGCGCGGCACGCCTGCGGCATGTATCGCGCCGCCAATCACATCGTGCGCAATATGGCGCAGAACGATATCGGCGTTATGGTGGCCAAGGGCACTGTTCAGCCCCGCCAAATTATGCACCGACACCGCCATGACCTGCGGCGAGATATTGGACAGATCACGCACGCCCGCTTTATCCATCGCGGCGCGGATATTAGGATCTTTGGCGTCGATCTGGGCGCGGAAGTCCTGCGCATCGGCCGCGGCATTGTCGATCATCTTGACCATGCCGGACGGCATCATCACCTGCGCGGAGGGGTCTTCGGGCGCAACGGCGCGGACGCTCATCTTCAGGAAATGCAGCGCGGCGGGCGGCAGGTGAACCCCCTCCGCCGTGAAATGGTCGAGCGCGAGCGCGACATAACGGCGCTCCAGACTATCCGACGGGCGGACGCCCGGCGGGCGTTCATCACCGCCCAGCATATGTTTATCCAGCACAGCCGGCAGCGGCGCGGATGCAGGGGCATACGCGGCAAATTCCAGCATAGTGCGGTTGGCATAGGCTTCAAATCCGGCAATGCCCTGCGCCAGTTCGGTATTGTACGCAGGGTTCATTTCGCGCAGGCGGTTGGCAGCGTTTTGCGCTTTTTGCTGCGCACGCTCCACGGCCAGATCAATCACATCGTCTATCGTCGTATTCGGCGGCACGCGCAGCAGGCCCAGCATGACGCGGCCTTCGGCTTCGGCGGCGACGGCCTCGCGGTCAATCAGGCCGATACGCATCATGCCGATCTGGTTTTTGGCTTCGGTAATGCGGGCATCCAGTTCCTGTATCAAGGTGCCCGTATTTGTAATCAGCTTCATGTCCTGCACGGCCAGCGCGGCGCCAAAGCCGTTGCGGCGTGGATCTTCGGGCGCTTTCAGGTGTGGATGATCTTGCAAACCCATCGCAGCCACGCGGCGTTCGATGTTGGCGTGCAGGTCGTCGGTCAGCACGGCTTGCTCCATCGGGTCATCAATGCCGGTCACCAGCAGGCGCAGTTCATCGCCCCCCGTGCGGATGGCAATCACGCGCTCTTCGGGGTGCAATGTGGTGATATCAGACACCATACCGGCCGACAGTAAACGTACAGCACGGTCGGTCAGCCCCTCGGCCTTACGCGGGTCGATATCACCGGGCATGACGCCGGCTTCGGCAGCCAAGGTCTGGCGGAAATAATTATTGGTGCCGCCCATATTGGAGAAATCGACTTCGATCATGGTCATGGCCATATCGGTTTGCAGCGCATACATGTGCGCAAGACCGGTCGCCAGATAGGCGTGTTCTTTGCTCAGATACCCCGTCACAGTTTCGGGTTTGTTGCGCGACAGTTCGACATCGCGGATGAAGTCATGCACGCGGCGGTCGGCATCGGGCAGGTATTTTTTAATCAGCTCGGCCTGCGTTTCGGCGGGCGTCAGAAAGCCATGATGGTGCCAGATATCCTTGACGTCATCCATCACCTGCTGCTTGTTTGCCGGTAAATGGGTCAAATCGGCGGCGGGCTGCATCTGCAATATCTTGGCGCGCTGGCGGTCATCCAGCGTAAAGGCGGCAAGGAAGCGATCGACGGAATCGCCTTCCAGTACCTGCTGCCATTCCCCTTTGCCGGTCATGGCGTCACCGCCGGCTGACCGTGCAAGGGGTTGATTTTTCTACGTTTGTTCAAAATCAGACCCTTTGCTTTACAGATTATAGACCGTAAAGGCTTATATTGGCTTAATAATACAACATTTTTGGCCGAAAAGCGTGCACGAAATACGGGGCGCAGCGGCGGTGCACGCCCCCAAAAAATTTCCATTTTGCATGGAAAGCGCCGTGCTTTGCCCCTATGGTAAAGACTTATTGTATCTACAACGCACAGGTTCAGATGTTTGTTCTCAAACACAACGACAGCTTCGCCATTTTGGATCAACACGGCGACATGCTGGCGCGTAACGAAATTGACCACCACATCGCCGATGGATTAATCAGCCGCGACACCCGCCTGCTGGCCCGCGCCGAACTGCGCATTCATGGCGCACGGCCCGTGTTGGTTGACAGCTATATCGACGATTACAACGCTGTTTTCTTCGCCCACCTGCAAGTGGCCGAAAACGAAACCCAGCCCGAAATCTGGCGCAGCATGTTTTTGTGGCAAGACGTGCTTTACGAACAAATCAGCATCGCCAACCACAGCGGTGCGGATGTGACGCTGGATATCGGATATATCTATGACGCCGATTTCAAAGACCTCTTCGAGCTGCGCGGTGCGAAGCGCCCCGCCAGCGGCACGCGCGGCGAACCCTGCCTGACCGACACCGGCCTGCGTTTTGATTACACCGGTGTTGATGGCCGCCCCCGTGCCTGCTGCCTGTCATTTTCTCAAACGCCCACAATGGTCGATGGCACAGTGCATTTCCGTTTGCACATTCCGGCTGGCGAAACCGGATATCTGCATATTTGCGCCAGCCACATTCCCATGCCTATCGACGAAGAGATATTCGAAGCGCAGCAGGCAGAGGCGCTGGCACATATCCAATCCCACCTCGACCGCCGCGCGGATGTGCAATCATCCAATCCCGCATTTGACGAATGGGTACATCAAAACGCCGTCGACATCGCGCTGCTGACCAGTGAAACGCCGCAGGGGTTTTATCCCTATGCCGGTATCCCTTGGTACAGCACGCCGTTTGGCCGCGACGGCATTATCACGGCGTTCGAAGTGTTGTGGCAAGACCCCGACATTGCCCGCGGCGTGCTTGGCTTTTTGGCTGCGCATCAGGCCGATAGTGAAAGCGCCTTCCACGACAGCGCACCCGGCAAAATCTTACATGAAATTCGCCATGGCGAAATGGCATCCTGCGGCGAAATTCCGCATACGCCCTATTTCGGTACGGCCGATGCCACGCCGCTGTTTGTGTTTCTGGCAGGCGCGTATTTGGACCGCACCGGCGATATCAATTTTATCCGCGAATTATGGCCAAATATCGAACGTGCGCTTGGCTGGATTGATACCTATGGCGACAAGGACGGCGATGGTTTTGTCGAATACCTGCGCGGCGCCGAAAGCGGCCTTGGCAATCAGGGATGGAAAGATTCCGTCGATGCGATTTCGCATGAAGACGGCACCTTGGCCGAAGGCAGCATTGCCCTTTGCGAAGTGCAAGGCTATGTCTATGCCGCCCGCCGTGCTGCCGCAAAAATAGCACGCGTCCTTGGCGATACCGACCGCGCCGATGCACTGACCCGGCAGGCCGAAGAATTAAAGCGTTTGTTCAACGATACGTTCTGGCAAGAAGACATGGGCACCTACGCCCTTGCCCTTGATGGCCAGAAAAAACCGTGCCGTGTCAAATCATCTAACGCAGGACATCTGCTGGTTTGTGGTATCGTACCCGAAGACCGCGCCGCCCGCGTGGTGGATGTATTAATGTCAGAAGACATGTTCAGCGGTTTCGGTATTCGCACGCTGGGCCAAAACGAAAAGCGCTACGAGCCTGTAAAAAACCCCGAAGGCTATCACAACGGCACCGTCTGGACACATGACACCTCGATTTGTGCGGCGGGTATGGCGCGATACGGTTTTGAAAACCGCGCGGCACAGTTAATGACAGCACTGTTCGATGCAGCCAAGCATTTCCCGCACATGCGCCTGCCCGAATTATTTGGCGGTTTGTCGCGTGATCCGGCGGGTGCCGCGCCTGCGCCATACCCCGTTGCCTGCAACCCCCAAGCATGGGCCAGCGCGGCGGAATCTTTGTTACTGCAATCCATGCTGGGTCTGCGTATTGATGGCGTTGCAAAAACCGTTACGCTGCACCGCCCGCAACTGCCCGCATGGCTGACCGAACTGGAAATCAACGGCCTGCATGTCGGCGATGGCGAAATCTCGCTGCGTTTCCAACGTCACGAAGATGGCGTCGATATTACCCGCACCGGCGGCACCAACGATATTCATCTGAATATCGAATGGCCGGAAGAGCTTGGCGATATCCGCCAAAACACGCAACCAAAGCGTCAAAGCCACGCATAATCCACGCCTGCGCGGGCATAAAAATTGCACGTATGTAAAACGGCGAAATAACTGAAAAGAATCAAACTTTCCCCTGCATACACCCTGTGGGCAGCCGTGCCGTACGCAAAAGGCTTGCATGCCCCGCCGCCCTGATTCATTATCGGGGCTGGGAGTTAAAAAAGACTTGGAACAAGAAGGGGAAAAAATGACTGCCATCATATTTACATCTGCGACATCTGCACCTGTGCGCCATAAATCGGCTGCATCATTGCGCGTGGCATTGGCCGCTGTTTGCCTGATTTCGCTGGGTGCATGCACCAACATGACACAAATGCAGCAGCGCGTTGTCTCTGGCGCCGCTGTCGGCGCGGCAACAGGTATTGGCGTCACCGCCATCACGGGCGGCTGCATCAGCTGCGGCGCGGCGATTGGTACGGCGGTTGGTGCGGGCGTTGGCTATGTTATTGACCGCGCGAACCAGTAATATCCACACAATCTACATCTATAGATAAATCAGACGGAGCCCTGTCATGAAAATCACCAAAATCAAAATGCCGATGGCAAAACCTTTCATGGCGGGGCTTTTTGCCTGCACGCTTTTGCTCAATGTTCCGTTTGCCACAGCGCAGGAACATCCGGCCCGGCCCATGCCGCCGCAAACGCTGGAAATCAGTGTGCAGGAAACGGTCAGTGCCGCCCCCGAACTGGCACAAGTGGGCGCGGGCGTGACCATCACCGCCCCCACCGCGGCCGAAGCCATGCAGCAAAACGCCAAGCAAATGACCGCCGTTTATGAAACGTTGAAAAAAGCGGGCATTGCCGACAAAGACATGCAAACATCGGGGATTAACCTGAGCCCCCAATACAATTACAACAGCAGCAACGAAGGCCAGCCCCAGTTGATCGGCTATCAGGCCAGCAATAATGTGAATGTGATTGTCCACGACCTTGCCAATCTGGGCAAAACGCTGGACGCGCTGGTGTCATCGGGCGCGAACCAGATCAACGGCCCCACATTCGACGTCAAAGACCGCGAAGCGCATCTGGATGCCGCCCGCGCCAAAGCCGTTGAAAACGCCCGCAAACGCGCCGATATTTACGCAAAAGCCGCCGGATTGAAAGTAAAGCGCATCGTATCCATCAGCGAACAGCCTGCAAATGCGGGGGGTCCCGTGCCCATGATGCGCGCAATGGCCATGGATGGCGCCGCCGCAGCAAAAACGCCCGTTGCTGCCGGATCACTGGACATCAGCCTGTCTGCCCTGATACGCTTCGAGCTTGCAGAGTAATCAATATCGGAGTTCGACCACCATGCATCGCCGCCACAAAAAACCCTATGCCGTCATTTTTATTGTCGTCGTAGCACTGGTTGTTTTTGGCGCGTTGCGCGATATTGAGTTGACCAACAATCCGCCGCCGCCCGAGCGCACCGCCACGCGCATGCATTACGCCGACGATGCGCATGATTTTGAAAAACTGCCGCGCGACACCAGCCCCGTCATGGTCCGGACCGGCACAGCAGAGCAACAAGCGAACGGGCATTATACCTTCACGCCCAGCGATATCGCCCCGATTACACTGCCCCAGCGCGAGGTTATTCTGGCATTCAGCATTAAAGGCGATTTACCGCCAAGCTACATCGATTTTTCCAGCATGCTGCAAGAAACGCTGAATACCTGGAAGCGCAAAAACAACAAAATCACCGAAATCATGCTGGAATGGCAGGGCGACACAGCAGACATCCAAAAAATGGTCACGCTGGCGAACGACATCTACATGCACATGAAAACCGATTACTGGATCGGCTATGGCCTGCAGCGCAAATGGTTTGAAGCGGATCCGGCGCAAGCCGCGCTTCTGGCGACCCGCCAGCAAGGCATCCGTGATTATGTATTTGACATCAATGAAGCCACCCGCGAAGGCGAAACCCTGCCGGATACCATTGCCGCGCTGAACAGTTATGGCATCCACTTCATGCTACGCACCGATGAGGCGCCGGATGAAAAAGAAGCCCTCGCCCTGATGGACGCCCACGATAAATTTTTGGGTTTCGTGGTTATCCGCTGATTGCCGCCCGCACATCGCCGCCTATATGATGACCTGATAGTAACCGCAGGAGAATACCCATGACGATCGAGGTCGGAGACAAGCTTCCCGCATTCAAGGCCGAAACCGCAGAAGGCCCCATCAGCAACAAAGACCTGAAGGGCAGCAACGTTGTCATTTATTTCTACCCCAAGGATGACACTCCCGGCTGCACGACCGAAGCCTGTGCGTTCCGCGATAACCTGCCCAAGTTCAAAAAGATGAACGCCAAGGTTTTTGGCGTGTCCAAAGACAGCCTGAAATCCCACGCCAAGTTCGCGGATAAATACGAATTGCCCTTCGACCTCATCAGCGACGAAAGCGGCGACATGTGCGAGGCGTTTGGTACATGGGTTGAAAAATCGATGTATGGCCGCAAATACATGGGCATCGAACGCGCCACTTTTCTGGCCGATGACAAAGGCGTCATTCGTGAAATCTGGCGCAACGTCAAAGCCAAAGGACACGCTGAAGAGGTTTTAGAGGCCGTAAAAAAGTTAAAGTAAACATGTACTAACGGCAAAAACCTCAATAAACGCTTTTAAACTAACAGGTTAACAAAGGGTAAAGATTCAACTTGCAGAATCGGCTCAAGTTATGTAATTTTTGAATCACTGAGCAAAATTAAAGATTCGAATTGGCCGAACCTTATGGTTCGCCAGGGTAACCGAGCAGGCAGCTAAACTCCCCTGAAACCCCAAAACCCCACTTGGTTACCCAATTATTCCGAAAACCCCCGGCCATAGCGTCCGGGGGTTTTTGTTTGCGCACACTGCTGCGCGGGGTTTTTGTTTGCGCACACTGCTGCGCATGGCGAATTGACCCGCCGTACGCACCGTGCCATTCTGCGCAGCATATTTCACAGACATTCTCAACGCAGCCCCACAGAAAGGGCACCCGACGCCATGACCGCTGAACGCATTAAATTCGCCATCGATTTCCCGCAAGGCCACATCCTGTTCACCGAAAAACAGGGCATGTATTTCCTGCCCCACCACGGCCTCGACGCTTTCCAGATTTATGGCGAACGCAAAGAACTGTTCGGTAAACACGCTGCCACTGTTCGCGCCAACAAATCCACCGGCGACGCCGAATATAGCGTGGTGCACGAATTCGCTGGCGACGGCAGCCTGAGCGATGCCCGCATCATCACCCGTGGCCAGACCACCCACGGCAAGCTAGCCGATGCCGAAACGGTCAACAACCTGAACGGCGCCCTAGCCCAGAACGCAATCACCCTGCGCAGCACCCGCGATACCGAACCGGACACCATTTTTAACGCCGCCCGCTTTTCTGACGGCCGCCTTCTGCTGCAACTGATGAACCGGAACGAACTCTACATCGGCACCCACGGCAATTTTGAAAAAGTCGACGCCCAGCTTTATGTACAAGGCGGCAACAGCATGTATTACCGTACGCCCGCAGGCGAACAGATCGACCTGCCCTATGGCTTTGGCGGGCCCAATAACGAAACGCCGTCGTTCAAGGGTGAATACATCGCCTATATCAAATTGAACGGGAACGACCCCGCGCAGTTTGGCCTGAGCATCGACCGCGGCATTCCCAAACATCTGTCGCCCGTATCGCCCGAAGTCCAGCCCGAAACGCCCAAGGCACCCGCAGCAAACACACCAAAACCCTAAGCCTGTTTTTTGCAGACAATAAAAAACGCCGGCAGAGTCGCCGGCGTTTTTTTTAGCGATGTATGCGGTCAAACCGAAAGCGGGTTGAAGCCGATATTGCCATCGTCCAGCATTTGCTGCACCGACAGGCCCGTGACATTCACAAGGGTCGCCAGATGCGTCCAGTCCCCCGTGCCGGTCGCGCGGATATCAACCTGTGTATTGTCGCCGACTTCGCTGAGCATCACAAAATCCGCGATATCGTCATCGATCGGGTCAAAGCCGCTCAGCAAGTCGCCGATTTCAAGTACATCATCGCTATCGTCAAAATCCATGACGGTGTCGACGCCATTCAGATTATCAAACACAAAATGGTCTGCACCATCGCCGCCGAACAGAATGTCGGCGCCCAGCCCGCCAAACAGCGTATCGTCACCATCTTCGCCGCGCAGGATATCACTGCCAGCGCCGCCCTTGAGGATATTATTCGCATCATTGCCCGAAATATAATCGTTTCCACTGCCGCCGATGGCGTTTTCAATGACGCTGCCGGGGGTAATGGATATGTTATAGCGCGCCTGATCCAGAAATTCGCCCGGCGTCGTGGCCTTGGCAAGGTCGGCAGCAGACACATCGGAAATCTTGCCGATGATACCAACCGAGCTGAAGGTGCCTGCCTCCAGATGGATCACACTGTTCAGCGTCTGGCCGCTGGCGTCAATCGTATCGTTACCGCCGGTATCGACAATCGATTGCAGGTATTCGGTCGTTTTGGAATTAAAGGCATAAACCGTATCGCCCGCGTTCGCGGATGCAGGGGGGCCATAAAGATTTTGCAGCGCCATGATATCCAGCAATTGCGGGTCTGCTGGAAACAGCGAAGAATCGAGCTTGCCCAGATAGCTCATCAACGTATAGGCGTTGCTGTCAAACCCTTCCGGCACCCCGACTTGTGGGCCGTAAAGCGTGCTGTAAACACCCGCGTGCTGCAAACCAAGCGCGTGCAGAATTTCATGCGTCAGCACGAATTTCATTTCGCCACTGTCCAGCTTCAGGCTGGTGACACTGCTGCCGCTATAAATCATGGCGACAAAGGCCGACGTGATTTCGAACTGCGCGGCAGGTTGATCGTCGAATTCAAATTGCGCTTGACCGTTCTGGTCAAACAAAATAGCAGAGCCATCATCCCCCTGATTGGATTTCATCCAGCCAAAGTTCAGATCGCCGGTACCTGCCGCAACTTCGTTGAAAGTAATGCCCGCGGTCTTGGATATCTCCGCCAATATGCCGCGCACGACCTGCTGTTGTGCGGCGGTGAATGATTTGAAGCTATTAAACTGCAAGAAAGAAAGTGTATTTTCCTCCGGACGTGTGCCCATCGCTTGCGCCATCTCTTCCGATAGCGTTCCATCAAAACTATAGTTAATCGTCACGGGCGTGCCGCGGTCATTCTCGTCGCCGCTACCCCAGCGTGCGCCTTGAATAAGACGGTCGGCCACATCGTCCAGATCGATTTCATCAACGGTCAGGTGATAATCTCCGGTCTGGCTCATACCGCTATAGGTGACTTCGTTGCCGGCGGTATTGGTTATACCGTCCTTGATCGGGTTATCGGGCGTTTTAATCGCCTCTACGGTCACCGTGTAGTCACCTGAAACCGGCGCAACAAAACCGCCATTCGGATCCAGACGCAGCACGTCGCCTTCGCCGATTTTATAGTAAGACGTATCGTCTTTAACAAAAATCTCGCGCCCCAATTGATCAAAAATACGGATTTTCAAATCAAGGCTAGCCCCCAGCGGCGATACATTAAAAGTATAAAGCTGCCCCGCCGAGAAGTTATAAAGATAGCTATTCACCTGCCCCGGCGTTGAAATCGTTCCGGTGACGACATCGCCGAGATCTTCGATATTCTGGGTGCTCAGCGTTGTGGTGAAACTGTATTCTTCGCTGCTGAAACGTGTGGATTGGTACCCCTCGACACGCACAACATATTGGCCATCAACGACGGGCATCGTAAACGTGCGGTCGCCGCCTGCCGTCCATTCCATGATGACACCGCCATCGACCGTCAATACCGATACTTTATACGCAGGCTGTGATGGCATGAAACTGGTGGGGGCGTTGAAATCCAGCGTCATTTGACCGCCCCCCGTGAGTTCGATCAGGAATTCATCGGCATCGCCAAACGCAGTCAGGCTGCCCACCACCGTATCGCCGGCCTCAAATGCAGGGCGTTCGCCTTCAGATTCAAAAACAATCGCCTGTTCAATAATATCGAACCCTGGCGCTGTCGTGCGGCCATCCAGACGGACCAGCAGACCGTCATAACTTTCGGCACCGTCGCCATCACCTTTTACAAAAACATATCCATTCACGCCATCTGTAAAGAAATAAATCAGGTTATCGGCGCCATTCGTAAGGATATGATCTACTGTCGCATCCACATTATCCTGATAAGCGTAAGAAACACCGGTATTCGACAGATAACCCGAACCGTTCAGCAATGTAATATGATCTTCCTTGGCGTTAAAATCCGTGATGCGATCCATTTCGTCCCGCTGGGAGTCGCTCGCGCGCTCGTAGAAATAACGGTCACGCCCTGCGCCACCCGTCAGTACATCCGCGCCGGCCTGCCCGAACAGCTGGTCGTTTCCGACACCGCCCAGCAATGTATCATTGCCAAAGCTCGCGTAAATCGTATCATTGCCTGCAGCGCCGTCAATAACCGTGCCCGCATCATTACCGATGATAATATTGGATAGCGCGTTACCTTTCACATGAATATTTTCCAGTACCGTGAAAGTGGTATCCAGTTTTTCTATCTCGTTTTGCAGCGTAAACGTCACGGCCTTTGTCAGTGAAAATCCGGCGCCCAGTTTCAACTGCAACGTATCCATACCCGCGTTTTTGGCTTCGGTAATTTTATCTTCCAGCTTGATGGCTTTACCGCCGGACGATAGTAAATTCACAACATAAAAATCATCGCCAAGACCGCCCGCCAGCACGTCTACGCCATCACCGCCATCCAGCCTGTTATTACCGCTGTTGCCCGTGATTGTATTGGCAAGCGCATTGCCGCTGCCATTGACGTTGTTTGTGCCGGTCAACACAAGGTTTTCAAGATTTGCACCCAGCGTATAGTTTATATGCGTACGTACGGTATCTGTCCCCTCGCCCGCCAGTTCGGTGATTGAATCTGCCGGCATATCGACAACATATGTATCGTTGCCCGTGCCGCCGATCATGACATCCCCGCCCGCGCCACCATCCAGCGTATTATTTCCGGCGTTGCCGATGAGGGTATTTGTATCGGCGTTGCCCGTCGCATTAATCGCACCCGTGCCGGTCAGTTGCAGGTTCTCAAGCCCCGCCGCCAGCGTGTGTGAAACAGATGCACGCACATCGTCTGTACCCGACGTATCAACAATCACATCGCTCGCGTTATCGACGAAATAGGTGTCGTTGCCATCGCCGCCTTCCATACGGTCCCCGCCCGCGCCGCCGTCCAGAACGTCATTGCCCGTGCCGCCGATAATGGTATTGACGCTGGCATTGCCCGTCATCGAATTGCCATCGTTGGTGCCGATGATATTGAACAGGCCAGTACCCGCGACGGTGACGCCTTCGATATTTGCATGATCGTTGATGTCGATAACAATCGCCGCCGTCTTGCTGGCGTTTTTATAATTGATGCGGATCAGATCATTGCCTTGCCCGGCACTCTCTACCGCTATATCACCGGCATCGTCAAAAATATAAACATCGTCGCCCAGACCGCCGCGCATTTCATCCGCGCCCTTGGCGCCATCAAGGGTATTGTTTGCATCGTTGCCGATAAGGGTATTGGCGTCCGCATTCCCCTTCACGTTCAGAAGATTATTTCCAGTCGCCGAGATATCAAGGTTTTCGAAATTAGCCGCCAGCGTTACAGTCGCCGCCTGTGTCAGCCCCAAGGCACCGCTGCGCAAAGCAAGCGTGTCATTACCCGCATTTTTTGCTTCGATAATTTTATCATCCAGCTTCACCGCCTTGGTGCCTGATGCCAGCAGATCAACAATATAGGTATCATCCCCCAGACCGCCGATCAGCGTGTCTGCGGGATTGGTGCTGGTCAGCGTGTCGTTACCGGTCGTGCCGTTGATGATAGCCATATGAAATAATGCCCCCTGAAAAATGCAGCCCTAAAAAATTTATGCTGCGAAATACATTCAAGATGCTAGGCGGCGTGCGCATTGCAGGCAAGATGAATATGAGCAGGTTAATTTCAAGGATATGGGAAGATCGAAAAGCGGCAGCCTACTTGCTAAAACGCCGCCGGTACGCCCGCCGCTCAGATACCAACACGGGTAATATCTGCAAAGGTCTGCCCTGCGGCGGGATAAAACAAAACGGCCCGCATATCACAGCGGGCCGTTTTGTTTGTTCAAACCTATCCGGCGCTTATCAACCGGCTTTTTTATGAACCAGCAGCGTTTTGATCTGCGTGGTCAGGCTATTAAAATCGACAGGCTTTTCGATATAGGCCGCAGGGCGCAGGTGTTCCACAGCAGCTTTGTCGCGCGGGTCGGTCAATGCGGTCAGGAAAACGAAAGGTACTTCGTCGTATTGCGGATGCGCGCCACGAATGCGCGCCAGCACGTCATAACCCGACATGCCCGCCATCGCACGGTCGCATAGAACCAAATCCGGTTCGTTCTCCAAAAACTTTTGCAGGCCTTCTTCGCCGTTGGCCGCTTCGATGACGTCATAGCCCTGCACGGTCAACTCGTCGAGGAGCATTTCACGTACCGGCGCTTCGTCTTCGATCAGCAGTATCTTGGTCATTGTATATTCCCTCTGCAGCTTTTGTGTTGCCCACATTTTATATGTACCCCCTCTTGCAGCTGGATATACTTACCATAAACATGGTTAATATCCCGTTAACGCTGCAAAAGCCCTATTTCCGGTCTTTTATCTGCAGGACGGCGGCAAACCCCTTTGCCTTGCTTATCCTGCTTTTATCTTTTTATCCGATCTGCGGCATCGGTATGGGCGCGTTTTTTTCCGCAACCCCTTCCTTGGGCAAGGTAATGGTGATGGCGGTGCCGACTCCGACCTTGCTGCGCAGCGCGATGCTGCCATTATGCAGTTCCACGAATTGCTTCACAAGACTTAAACCAAGCCCCGACCCCGGAATTCCGCCCGATGTCGATGCGCGGAAATATTTACCAAAAATACGCGGCTGTTCGTCTTCGGGAATGCCCAGACCGTAATCGGTGACTTCGATCACGACGTTATCCCCCTCGGCGAAGGCCATGACCTCCACCACCGGACTTTGCGGCGAATATTTGACGGCGTTCGACAACAGGTTCGCCATCATCTGCCGGATGACTTTATCATCCAGACGCATCACGGGCGGCAGGTTACGCATACTGAGTTTAATTTGGTGGCGCGGGGAAATATCCTGCTGGTCGGTGCAGGACTCTTCGATCACCTGCGCGATATTGCAATCCCCCAGTTCGACATTCAAACGTCCCGCTTCCAGCATATGTGCGGACAAAAGCGTTTCAATCAGGCGGATCAAGCGCTCGACGCCGGAGCGTATCGTCACCGCGCGGCGCTCCAGTACTTCGCGCGGCAGGGTTGTGCCGCGGCTTAGAATAATCTGGGCGTTGCCGTCGATGATGGTCAGCGGCGTGCGGAATTCATGACTGACCATCGATATAAAAGTCTTTTGCTGTTCAACGATATCTTTTTCTTTTTCAAGTGCGCTCGCCAGTTCCGCCGACTGCGCGGCCAGCAAGGCTTGCTGGCGTTTGTATTCGGAAATATCGGTCGATGACACAACCGTTTCGCCCGTGCTGGCCATGCGCCGCGCCTGCAAACGCACCCACATGCCGCTGGCCAGACGGAATTCGCGCGTGCCTTGCGGGTTCTTCCACCATTCACGCATTTGCAAATAACGCAGATCGTCTTTTTGCAAATGCACTTCGTCGGACATCAGATCAAATGCTTCAAGGATATGCATGCCGTGCATCTTGGGCGCGGACTTGGGGTAACGCAGAAAATAGTGCTGGCTCATAAAACTGATACAGCCGCGGTCATCCACGGCAATGAGCGTATCGGGGCTGGCGGCCAAAACGGTATCGGCGCGCTGGTTGGCGGCTTCGGCTTCGCGCGTGCGCTGCTCTACCAGTTCTTCCAGATGGCGGCGGTATTGTTCCAGCTCCAGCTCCGCCCGTTTCTGGTCGGTCACGTCACGGAAGTTCAGCACCACCGCCTGCACCGTCACGTTTGACAGCAGGTTGGATGCAATCGCCTCCAAACTCCGCCAGGCACCCGCACGGTTGCGAAATTGAAATTCCATCGACATGCCCAGCGCCGACGGCTCTGTCAGCAAACGGCGGAAATTCTGCTGCAAAATATACCGGTCGGTGTCATGCACGAAATCAAAGATGGCCTGCCCCAGCACTTCCCACGCGTCATATCCCATCTGGCGGCCAAACGCCGGACTGGTGTATAGCACCGTGCCGTCCGCATCCAGCAGCGTAATCATATCGTGCGCGTGCTCGATGATGCCGCGGAAACGCTCTTCGCTTTGTTCGATCAACGCCTCGGCATCGGCGAGGTCTTTGAGCGCCAGCAGCTTTTCCAGCAGGTGACGCCCCACAGGCGAGCGCAGTTCGGCCAGGCTCATTACCTCGTCCACGCCGGCCTTCATAAATGTGCGGCGCAGCTTTTCATCGTGGTCTTCGTCCAGCAAGACTTGGGTGTGGCCGGCAAAAACAGACGTGATGCGTGCAATGTCTTCGCCGCTGGTGCCATATGTATTGTCAATAAAAACCAGATCCGGCGACGGACTGGGCATGAAAAGGCTATCCGGCGACATCGTGGCGAAGCGCGGTGTATAGCCGTCAATATTATTTTGCATAATATCTTCGAGCGCGGTTTGCGTTGCGCTGCCCGTCGAAATTACCAGACTGTTCAGGATTTTACCCATCCCCGCAGATATCTCCCCCGGCGGTTAGTATAGCCGCTTCACAGTATCCGCGAAACCAGTTAAAAAGACGTTGCCGCAATATCGCGCCCGCGCCGAAGATTCTTGTATTATTCGGGTGCAAATTTCTTGACATAGTGAGCTTTACGGGTATATTGCGACATCTCGGATGGAATCTGGGCGCCGTATTACGCCCTTCCCCATTCGTACGAATTTATAACAAACACTTGAAATGAAACGGTTATAGCTATGTACGCAGTCATCAAAACCGGTGGTAAACAATACCGAGTCCAACAAAACGACATTATCGAAGTCGAGCTGTTGGATGCAGAAATCGGTGCCTCTGTCACGCTGGACGAAGTCCTGCTGGTTGGCAACGAAGGCAAATCCAAAATCGGTGCCCCGACGGTAGCCGGCGCAAGTGTGAAGGCAGATGTCCTGAACCAGAAACGTGGTGACAAAATCATCGTTTTCAAGAAAAAGCGCCGTCAAAACTATCGCCGCAAAAACGGCCATCGCCAAAGCATCACCGTGCTGAAAATCACGGCGATCAACGGTTAATAACAACTCGATATAAAGACTTTAAGGAGTAATACGTCATGGCTCAGAAGAAAGCCGGTGGTAGTAGCAGAAACGGCCGCGACTCAGCATCGCAGCGACTTGGCGTGAAGCGCTATGGTGATCAACTCGTTCTGGCTGGTGGCATCCTCGTTCGTCAGCGCGGTACCGAATTCCACGCTGGCAAATTCGTCGGCATGGGCCGTGACCACACGCTGTTCGCAAAACGCGACGGTCTGGTAAAATTCCACAGCGGCCTGAAAGGTCGCCGTTACGTTTCGATCGTTCCGATCGAAATCGAAGAAGACGCAGCGTAAGCTCGGCGTCACTATGTATTCGCAAAAGCCGGGGAATAACCTTCCCCGGTTTTTTGTTAGCTGAGCGGCAGGTTTGTCCCGATGAAGTTTCTTGACGAAGCAAAGATATATTTGGAAAGCGGCAAAGGCGGCCCCGGTTGTGTGGCTTTTCGCCGTGAAAAATATATCGAAATGGGCGGCCCCGATGGCGGCAACGGCGGACGTGGTGGCCATATCTGGTTCGAAGTCGTCGCCAACCTGAATACCCTGATCGATTTTCGTTATACCCAGCATTTCCGTGCGCGCCCTGGTGAAAACGGCAAAGGCCGCAACATGAACGGCGCCGATGGCGACGATCTGGTCATCCGCGTACCCGTGGGCACCGTTATTCTGGACGAAGACAAAGAAACTGTCCTGCTTGACCTCGTCACGCCTGGTGAAAAAATCATGTTCATGCGCGGCGGCGATGGCGGGTTTGGTAATGCGCATTACAAAACAGCGGTCAACCGTGCCCCGCGCAAATCCACCCCCGGTTGGCCGGGTCAGGAACGCGCTATCTGGCTGCGCCTGAAACTGATTGCCGATGCGGGCATTATCGGCCTGCCGAATGCGGGTAAATCGACGTTCCTGTCGGTTACATCGCGCGCACGCCCGAAAATTGCCGATTACCCTTTCACGACGCTTGTCCCGAACCTCGGCGTTGTACGCAGCCACGATCAGGAATTTGTGATTGCCGATATTCCTGGCTTGATCGAAGGCGCACACGAAGGCCACGGCCTTGGTACGCGCTTTCTGGGCCACGTAGAGCGTACGCAAGCCCTGCTGCACGTCATTGACGCCACGCAGGACGATATCGTAGATGCCTATAAAACCATTCGCGGCGAGCTGAAAGCCTATGGCCAGGGCCTCGCCAAAAAGCCCGAAGTCATCGTGCTGAACAAATGCGATGCCATCGGCCCCGAACTAGCCGAAGAACAGCAAAAGATTTTGTCGAAGGCAATCCGTAAAAAAGTCCACATCATGTCCGCCGCCACGCACGAAGGCACCGAAGAGGTGCTGGCCATGGTATGGGATCACATTCGCAAAGGCCGCGAAAAAGAAGCTCTGGAAGCCGCCGGCCCCGAGCATGACGGATATATCGCGCCCCGCGCCCCCGCGCCCGCCGACATAGTTTTCGACGACGAATAAAGGACGCACGTCCGCTGGCCGCTTATACGCGTCAGGGCTGCAGCAAATTATCCATGCCGCGCGTATAAAAATAGAGCACAATCGCCAGAACAGCGACCGCCACGATAATATTTAAAACCATGCGCAGTGGCGATGTCGCGCGCATTTCTTTTTTCAAACGTAGCGCGCGCAGCCCCAGCATAACGCCCGACACCGCAATCGCCACGGTCAGCATAAATGCGGTTTTCGGATCCTGCGTATATTTCCACGCGCCAAAGCCAACGGCCGCCGCGACCACGATCACAATCAACAAATGACGCAAAAAAGACAGGCGTTTGATTTCAGTTCGGATATCTTCGGGTTCCTGTTCGGGCGTGTCTGGAAACATCATAAAAAAACTCTTCAGGTCATTTCAAAAATACGCTGGATTTCGGCCATCTGGCGATACAGGTAAAACGCCCCCGCAACCAGCCCCGTGATGTAAACGCTCGCCAATACCTTTTCCCAAATCGTCAGCGGGCGTCCGCCGCGGTGGTCAATGTGCATTTTGCACAGTTTATACGCAAAGGTAACCCCGCCAATCAGGAAGTATATCCATTGCATCGGCACGCCGCGCAAAAACATCCAGCCCGCCAGCGCCAGCGTGCCCGCCGCCAGAATAACGACCATCAGGCTATGCCCTTGGCGCACACGTGCAGCAGCTTGGCGTGCGGCGGCATCCACCCGCTTCTCGCCCGCCATTTTGGTTAAGAAAAAAGCGTCTTTATTATCCATATTAACCAACAGAAATATCATATACCCGTCAACGATATATGATTTTTTACAATTGAGTCCTATAATTTCGCATCCGATAAACACGACACCAATCCCGAGGATGCACCGCGATGTTCAGAACCGAAAACGCCCCCCAGACGAAATACCTGAAAGACTATAAAAAGCCGGATTTCAGCATCGAGAACATCCACCTGAATTTTGACATCCGCGCGGGTGTCACCACCGTCACGGCCACGACCGTTTTCAAGCGCGACAACGCCGCCGCCACGTCCCTGACGCTGGATGGGCAGGAAGTGAATTTGAAATCGGTTTCGATCAATGGCCAAAAGCTCGCCGATAGCAGCTATAGCGCAGATGACGTCAGCCTGACCGTGCATAACGTGCCCGACCATTTCATACTGGAAATCGTGAACGAGATCAAACCCGAAGAAAACACTGCGCTGGAAGGCCTCTATTTCTCCGGCGGAAATTATTGCACGCAGTGCGAGCCGGAAGGCTTCCGCAAAATCACCTATTACCTCGACCGCAGCGACGTGATGACCAAATACACCACGCGCATCGAGGCCGATAAAAAAGCCTGCCCCGTGCTACTGGGCAATGGCAACTGCATCGACAAAGGCGATCTGGCGGATGGCCGCCATTATGCGGTATGGGAAGATCCGTTCATCAAGCCGAGCTATTTGTTCGCGCTGGTCGCGGGCAACCTCGCCCATATCCACGATACTTTCACGACCGTCAGCGGCCGCAAGGTTGATCTCTATATCTACGTCAACCACGGCAACGAAGACAAATGCGATCACGCCATGAAGGCGCTGAAAGACTCCATGAAATGGGACGAAGAAAAATACGGCCGTGAATATGACCTGAATATCTTTAATATCGTCGCCGTCAACGATTTCAATTTCGGCGCGATGGAAAACAAGAGCCTGAACATCTTCAACTCCAAACTCGTTCTTGCCAAACCCGAAACCGCAACCGATGCCGACTACGGCGCGATTGAAGGCGTGGTGGCGCATGAATACTTTCATAACTGGACAGGTAACCGCATCACCTGCCGCGACTGGTTCCAGCTGAGCCTGAAGGAAGGCCTGACCGTATTCCGCGACCAAACCTTCAGCGGCGATATGAACAGCCACGCCGTGCAGCGCATTGACGACGTAGAGCAACTGCGTAACTTCCAGTTCCCCGAAGATGCAAGCCCGATGGCACATCCCATCCGCCCCGATAACTATATCGAGATCAACAATTTCTACACCCCGACCGTGTACGAAAAAGGTGCCGAAGTCATCCGCATGATGCACACCTTGCTAGGTGCCGAAAAATACCGCAAAGCGACCGACCTGTATTTTGCGCGCCACGACGGGCAAGCCGTCACCTGCGATGATTTCGTGCAGTGTATGCAAGACGCATCGGGCGTTGATCTGACGCAATTCAAACTGTGGTATTCGCAGGCCGGCACGCCGACCCTGACCGTCACCAGCCATTACGATGACGCGGGCAAGAAATTCCATCTGACCATCCGCCAAGACACGCCCGACACGCCCGGTCAGAAAGACAAAAAACCGATGCACATCCCCGTGGCCGTCGGCCTTTTGGGGGCGAACGGCAGCGACATGTTGCCGGGCGGGACACGCATTTTGCATCTGGTTGAAAAAGAGCAAACGTTCGTGTTTGACGGCATCGCCGAAAAACCCGTGCCGTCGATCCTGCGCGGCTTCTCCGCCCCTGTTAAACTCAAGACAGACCTGACGGACAAAGAGCTTTTGTTCCTGATGGCGCATGACAGCGACGGCTTCAACCGCTGGGATTCCGGCCAGACGTATTTGCAGCGTCTGATCCTATCGCTCGCGGGCGGAGCGGAACGCCGCATGCCGCAGGCCTGCCTTGATGCCTTTGGCGCCCTGATTAAAGACACCAAAGCCGACCGCGCCCTGTTGGCCAAGGCGCTGGTGCTGCCATCCGAAACCTATCTGGCGCAGCTGATGGACGTGGTCGATGTCGATGCGCTCCACGACGCCCGCCATTTCGTGTCGCACGCGATTGGTAAAACCTATATGGCCGAACTGGTGGCGCTGTACGAAGCCAACATCGACAACGGCCCGTATAGCCCCGATCCGCTGTCGGTCGGCAAACGCCGCCTTAAATCCGCCGCGCTGCGCTTCATTCAGGCCGCCAGCCCGCTTGAAGCCGTACGTCTGGCCGCCGCGCAGTACAAATCCGCCACCAACATGACGGATAAAGTGACCGCCCTTGGCGTGCTCGCCGATACCGAAACGCCGGAACGTGATGCCGCCTTCGCCGATTTTTATGCCACATGGAAGCATGAACCGCTGGTGCTGGACAAATGGTTCAGCCTGCAGGCCATCGCCGACCGCGGCGCAACGGTTGAAGACGTCACGGGTCTGACCGGCCACCCCGACTTCACTTATAAAAACCCCAACCGCCTGCGCGCGCTGATGGGCAGCTTTGCCATCGGCAACCAGAAGTGGTTCCACCGCAAGGATGGCGAGGGTTACCGCCTACTGGCCGATACCGTGATTAAGGTTAACGGCATCAACCCCTCGACGGCCGCCCGTCTGGTCGGCCCCCTGCGAAACTGGCGCCGTTATGATGCTGCACGCAAGGCCTTGATGGAAAATGAACTTAAGCGCATACTGGCGGAGAAAGACATTTCCAACGATGTCTACGAAATCGTTTCAAAAAGCCTCAGCTAAAGGGTTTTAGATGACCACCGAGACACCTCAGGACGACAAGTGCCCGATCTGCCTTAAGCCCTTTAACCCGTTTCCCATGGGCGAAAAGAACGATTACCGTCTAGAAGCCTGCCGCGTTTGCGGCACCGTGATGGTGCGCCCGTGGATGACGGACGCCGTGCGCGAACAGTATTTCGGCGAAATCGAGCCGCAAATCACCCACACTCAAAACCCCGATGCCGACATCGCGGCGCGTAAGAAAGCGATTGAGCGCGTTATCGCAAATCCGATCGGCAAAACCTTTTTGGACGTCAGCAGCCAGAACGGTTATGCCGTCATGGCTGCCAAATCCATGGGCATGAAAGCGTACGGCATTGATAGCCACGAGTTTTTTGCCGAATTCGCCCGCAGCAAGTTTGGCGAAGAGATGTTCGAGCACATCAGCGCCAAAGATTTTGCCGCGGCCTACCCCGATAAAAAATTCGATATGGTCTACGCATCCGAAGCGTTTTCGCTGCAAACCCATCCGGATGAGCTGGCCGAAGCACTGGGCAAGCTGGTTGCGCCGGACGGTATCATCTACATCGAAGAGCCGGATGGCAACCACTGGAACCTGCCGCGTAAATTCTCGGTATGGCCGGTTTGCTTCCCGCCGATCAACTTTGTGTACGTTTCCAAAAAAGGCCTGCTGGCCGTTTTGAAACGCCACGGCCTTGTGGTCAAAAAGGTGATCTGGAGCTGGCACCCCTTCACCAAGCTGGTCGCCAAGCGCAAAGGCTAATCCGCCGTGCCTGCCCCGAAAACCGCCAAAACCCGCCCCGATTTCAGTTTCGAGGACCGCGAAACGCATCTGTTTTCCGCACAGTCCGGCGGTATTTGCGGGCTGGACGAGGTTGGCCGTGGGCCGCTGGCAGGCCCCGTGGTGGCCGCCGCCGTTGTTTTGCACCGCGACCCCGCCCACGCCCCCCTGTGGGATCTTATCAACGACAGCAAAAAATTGACCGCCCGCCGCCGCGCCGAGCTGTTCAGCCGCATCCACGACGCCGGCCATGTATCTATCGCCCTTTGCACGGTCCAAGAGATCGACGAGATGAATATTCTACAGGCCAGCCTGCGGGCCATGCGCAAGGCCTTTGACGGCCTGCCGGGGCGCCGCCCCGAAGCGGCACTGGTCGATGGTAACAAAGCCCCCGCGCTGCCCTGTAAAACCCAAACCATTGTCAAAGGCGACGCCAAATCACTGTCGATTGCCGCCGCGTCGATCGTCGCCAAACATTTCCGCGACGAGCTGATGCAAAAGCTGCACGACGAATTTCCACATTATGGATGGAACAAAAACGCAGGTTACGGCACCGCCGCACACCTGAAAGCGCTGGAAATTCATGGCGTTACATCGCACCATCGACGTAGTTTTTCACCTATTTCTAAACTCATACTTAAAGATACTTCTGTAATTTACTGATTCAATTGATTCTTTTTTGAAGAAATCTATTGACGCGGAGTCGCATTTGAATCATGATTCTACTCAAGGGAGTTTAGAAACATGATCAAGACCAAGGCGAAACAGGCTGATAAAAAAGCACAATCCGATCTGCCGCGTAACAAGATCCTGCAGGGTGATTGCATCGAGATGATGAAATCCCTGCCCGCGCGCTCCATCGATCTGATTTTCGCAGATCCGCCGTATAACCTGCAGCTTGGCGGCGACCTCACCCGCCCCGATAACAGCAAGGTCAACGGCGTTGAAGACGAGTGGGATAAATTCTCCAGCTTTGCCGAATACGACCGTTTCTCCCGCGCGTGGCTGCTCGAAGCCAAACGCCTGCTGAAAGACGACGGCGCAATCTGGGTTATCGGTAGTTATCATAATATTTTCCGTCTCGGCGCCCAGCTGCAAGACCTCGGCTTCTGGATCCTGAACGACATCGTCTGGCGCAAGACCAACCCCATGCCCAACTTCCGTGGCCGCCGCTTCACCAACGCGCACGAAACCATGATCTGGGCGTCCAAATCCGAAAACGCGAAATACCGCTTCAACTACGACGCCATGAAGGCGCTGAACGAAGATCTGCAAATGCGCAGCGACTGGACCATCCCCCTGTGCACGGGCGGCGAGCGCCTGAAGAACACCGACGGCCAGAAAGCCCACCCGACCCAAAAGCCGGAGGCGCTGCTGCACCGCGTGATTATGTCTTCTACGAATACCGGCGATGTCATCCTCGACCCCTTCTTCGGCACGGGCACCACGGGCGCGGTTGCCAAGAAACTCGGCCGCGATTTCATCGGTATCGAACGTGAATCCGACTACATCGCCCACGCGCAGGAACGCATCAAGGCGATTAAGGCCGGCGACGACGAAAGCCTGCTGAAGCCGATCGAAAAACGCGCAGAACCGCGCGTCCCCTTCGGCACCGTCATCGAGCAAGGCCTGCTGGAGCCAGGCACCGTCCTGTTCGACCACACCCGCCGCTTCTCCGCCCGCGTCCGCGCCGATGGTAACCTGGTGGCCCGCAACCACACGGGCGATCACAAAGGCTCGATCCACAAAGTTGGCGCCGCGCTGCAAGGCCAACCCTCTTGCAACGGCTGGACGTTCTGGCACTTCGAAAACAAAGGCAAAGTCTGGCCGATCGATGTGCTGCGTCAGGAAATCCGCTCCAAAATGCAGGAATAACCAACACCATTCGGCAGCGGCCTAACCCCAATCTGGCCCTGCCCACACCCCGGGTACCGTCCTCCAACGGCCACCCAGCTTCTTAAGGGCTACCCCGCCCTTAAAAACAGAAAAAGCCCGGCTTACCCAGCCGGGCTTTTTTATCAGTACATATCGTTTTCACTCAAACTCTTAACCTTTGAATTCACTCGCCTTGAACGCAGTCGGCCAAAATAAGTCGCTTTGCTTCACCATTAGCAGCCTCAATTTTAGAAGCCCAGAATTTAAGTTCGTTTCTTGTAGCTATGGTATTACCATGCAAGGACCACGTTAAAAGTCCACGCTTATTATCTATGAAACGATCTCCCAATCTAAATGGTATAACTTTCTTAAGTTCGTGCACATAAGCACGGCCATTTCCCGTAATGGAATTATACCTAGTTATATTGCCTGTCAAAACCTCTACCTCTGGATTTTCATTTCTCGTATTTACCCAATTACTTGTTGAATGGTTAAACGTAACCAATTCACCCCTAGGGCGCTCTAGGGTAACTTGACGCGCACCATTACTATCAATAGCCCTATGTGCGCGTTGCAAACTTCCCTCAATAGTCTCAGCAAGTTGGTCAAAGAACGTTTCATCGACCATTAATTTTTGAACACTGACGGTTTCTGGCTTTACTTTTACAAGCCCAACAGCCTTTGACATCGTAAACTTTACAAAATCGTAGAATACAACAGCTGAAAAAGCTCCCACCACAGGATACTTTTCTACCACTGTAATAATATCAAATAAGACACTGCCTTGACGTGGCGAACCGAAGTACATCTTAGCGCCCTTTAGGGCTGTAGCACGAGAGACCACCTCTTTAGTCATATAAGCATGTGTAATAATTTGTAGAGCTTGAGCAAAACCAGAAAATGAACTTGAGCCGTCATATAAATCGAGTCCATGTTTAGAAACATCTCTACCGCTAAACCTTAACTTCAACTTGAAGCTTTTTTCCACGATCAAATCTCCATAAAAAATCTAAATAACAAAAAACCCGCCTTGCGGCGGGTTTGTGTCTCGAATTGGCGTCCCCTAGGGGATTCGAACCCCTGTTACATCCGTGAAAGGGACGTGTCCTAGGCCTCTAGACGAAGGGGACGCATGTCTGTTCGAGGTGAAGTGTTTTTACCCGCCGGAGATCGGAAAATCAAGCCTTATTTTTGATCTGGCGTGATGTTTTTGTGTGCGGCCTAAGCCTTTTGATTTATTTGACTTTTTAACAGCTTCTAGACGCAGCCCAGTCTTCATTGCATAGATTTTCCTGCGGCCTGCCTGCGTTTGCTGAATCTAAGCCGATGCGGCATTCAGATCGCCGCCTTAATAGGTATAGGCAGCGTCCACGATCTGGAAGTTGACGCTCTGGCGGCCTTGCCAGTTGTTGATGGTGATGTGGCCGGCCAGATGTAGCGGCGCGCCAGCAGCCTTCAGCAGCGTCTCGCCGAGTGCGGTATCAAGGGCGCGGAAAGCAATCGCCTTCACGCTGGTGCCGCCCGCGGTGTCCTGAATAAAACAGCTGACGTGTTTTTCACCCACCACAGTGGCCTTGATAATTTTAACGGCGGACAGCACAAAGCGCGGCTCCGCATGGCCTGCGCCATAGGGGCCGAGGCTGGCGATAGTTTCGGCCATATCCAGCGTCAGCGCGGATACGGACAGCACGTGATCAACGCGCAGTTCGGCCTGCATCGGTACACCCGACAGCTGCGCGGCGACGTGGCTGTTTATAAACTGCGCAAGTTCTTCCATGCGGTCTTTGGCAACCGTGAAGCCTGCCGCCATTTTATGGCCGCCGCCTGCGATCAAAATTTCATTTTGCTTGGCGGCAATAATCGCACCGCCCAAATCCACCACTCCGGCCGAGCGGCCCGATGCTTTGCCGATACCGTTTTCATCAAATGCAATCACGCACGCGGGGCGATTGTATTTCTCTTTGATACGTGCCGCGACAATGCCGATGACACCGGGATGCCAGCCCTCGCCCGCAACCATGATGACATGATCGTCGTCGGTCAAACGGCTTTCGACCATGGCCAGCGCCTCGGTCAGCACGCCGTCTTCGATGGCTTTACGTTCACTGTTGTAATCGTGCAGACGCGCGGCCAATGCGCGGGCTTCGTGCGCGTCATCGGTGGAAAGCAAACGCCAGCCAAGCCCCGCCTCGCCCACGCGGCCGCCCGCATTAACGCGCGGGCCAAAAACGAAACCGGCATGGAACGCGCCAATTTCCTGAGATACGCCCGCGACGTCGCCAAGGGCGACAAGGCCCGCGTTCTGGCGCATCGCCATAACCTTCAGACCTTGCGACACGAATGCGCGGTTGATACCCGTTAGCGGCACCACATCGCATACCGTGCCCAGCGCAACGATATCAAGCCATTTCAGGATATGCGGTTCCGGCAGGTTGTGCGCGGCGTAATATCCGCGCTGGCGCAGCACGCGGTTGATTGCCACAATCGCCAGAAAAGTTACACCCACAGCCGCCATATGGCCAAGGCCGCTATCACAATCCAAACGGTTCGGGTTCACAACGGCATGCGCATCCGGCAGCGCCGGTTCGGCGCGGTGGTGATCGAGGATGACGATATCCAGCCCCGCTGCGCGGCCGGCGGCAATCGCGTCATAAGCGGTAATGCCGCAATCGACAGTGACGAGAAGATCTGCCCCTTGGTCGCGCAGTTTTTGCAGCGCGGCGGCGTTGGGGCCGTAGCCTTCGGCAATGCGGTCGGGAATGTAGACGGTCAGCGGCAGGCCGAGGGCACTAAAAAAACGTTTCAGCAGCGCACTGGATGTCGCGCCATCAACGTCGTAATCGCCGAACACAGCAACGCGCTGGCCTTTTTCAATCGCATCGGCAATACGCTCTGCCGCGGCCTGCATATCGCGCAGCACGTAGGGGTCTGGCATTTGTTCGCGCAGGGTCGGGTTCATAAAACCATTGACGCTATCAAGCCCGACGCCGCGTGCGGCCAGAAGGCGCGTCACGATCAGCGGCAGGCCATGCGCCTGCGCCATGGCAATTGCAAGGCGTTCGTCGGTCGGCGTGAAGATCCATTTTTTATCCAGCACGGACGATGCAACATCCAGCACGGCGGAGAAATTCTCGGCCGGTTGCTGAAGCGCTGCATTTTGCTGGATGGGTGTATTCATGCTTATTTATATCCGCTTTTGCGCGTGAAGTTATGCGTGGCTTCGATACGGCGCAGCGTGCCGGTTTTGGACCGCATGACCACAGAATGCGTGTGCGCGCCGCCCGCAAAACGGCGTACGCCTTTCAGCATGGCGCCATCGGTCACGCCCGTGGCTGCAAACATCACATCGCCTTTGGCCAGATCGGTCATGCCGTATTTGCGCGTCAGGTCGGTGACGCCCCAACCAGCCGCGCGGGCTTTTTCATCATCATTACGGAACAGCAAACGGCCCTGCATAAAACCGCCCACGCAGCGCAGGGCTGCTGCCGCCAGAACACCTTCGGGTGCGCCGCCGCTGCCCATGTAAATATCAACGCCGCTCCCCGGCTCCGCCGTTGCAATCACGCCGCTGACGTCACCATCAGAAATCAGCATGATACGTGCGCCCGCTTCGCGCACTGCTGCAATCAAATCCGCATGGCGCGGGCGGTCAAGAATGCAGGCGACAAGATCAGATACCTCGACACCTTTCGCCGCAGCCAGTGCACGCAGGTTTTCGGCAGGCGTTGCATCCAGATCGACAATGCCGTCGGGCAGGCCGCCGCCAATCGCGATTTTATCCATGTATACGTCGGGCGCATTCAGAAATCCGCCTTTCTCTGCCATCGCCACAACCGCGAGTGCGTTGGGGCCACCCTTGGCGGTAATCGTCGTGCCTTCCAGTGGATCGAGCGCGATATCAAGCGCGGGGCCATCGCCTGCGCCAACTTTTTCGCCGATGTACAGCATGGGGGCTTCGTCGCGTTCGCCTTCGCCAATCACGACCGTGCCGTTAATGTGCAGGGCGTTCAGCGCGTTGCGCATCGCATCGACGGCGGCCTGGTCGGCGGCTTTTTCATCACCGCGCCCCATCAGCAGGGATGCCGACAGTGCGGCGGCTTCGGTCACGCGCACCAGCTCCATCGCCAGGTTGCGGTCCATGGTCAGGCGTTCTTCGGGGCGCGTTGTGTGCGCAGTCATGGACAGGTCTCCTTCAAAACCGGTGTCGGATTTCAGCAAGGCGGAAGTCATGTGTTTGTTCCTTTAACCTTTGAATTCTTCAATGCGCATCATGTGCGGCGTTTCCATGACCGATTTCAATGCCGAGATTTTATCAACCGCATGGCGCATATCGGCTTCGCGCGTTTCATGCGTTGTCATGATCAACTGCACAGGCTGGCCGGGGTCGCGGCCACGCTGCAGCACGGATTCCAGCGAGACTTTATCATCGCGCAAAATCGCGGAAATATCGGCGACGACACCGGGTACGTCGAGAACTTTGAAACGCAGATAGAAAGATCCCACACGCTCGCGAATATCCGCAGGCTTCAGGGCGGTAACTTGGTCGTTCGCCACCCCCATCAGCGGCAGACGGCGGCCACGCGCCAAATCGACGATGTCTGCCACAACCGCAGATGCCGTCGCATCACCGCCTGCACCCGCACCCATCAACAATACTTTTCCGACAAAATTGCCATCGACATAGACAGCATTCAGCGGACCGCCCACAGCGGCAATGGGGCTTGCGGCCGGCACCAGACAGGGTTCCACCGATTGTTCAATCCCGCGTGCGGTTTTGCGCGCGATGCCCAGCAGTTTAATGCGGTATCCCAGTTCGTCCGCGAAGGCGATATCCAGCGCGGTCACGCCGCGAATGCCTTTCAGTTCGATATTCTTCACATCCGGCAGGCAGCCGAAGGCTAGGCCGGACAAAATAGACAGCTTATGCCCTGCATCCACGCCATCGACATCGAACGATGGATCGGCTTCGGCATAGCCGCGCTGCTGCGCTTCGGCCAGAACGTCGCCAAAATCACGGCCGGTTTCGGTCATGGTCGACAGGATGAAATTGCAGGTACCGTTCAGGATGCCGTAAATCGCCTGCACCTGATTGGCCGCAAGACCTTCACGCAGGCCCTTGATGACGGGAATCCCGCCTGCGACGGCCGCTTCATAGGCGATCACACCGGTGGATGCGTTTAGCAGTGACAGCACATCGCCGCCGCGGCTGGCCAGCAGTGCCTTGTTCGCGGTCACGACATCTTTGCCAGATGTCAGGGCGCCTGCGATCAGGTCATAGGCAGCGCCTTCGGCACCGCCCATCAACTCGACCACGATATCGACATTGGGGTCATTTGCGAGTGCACGGGGATCGTCATGCCATGTCACGCCGGACAGGTCGATGCCGCGGTCGCGCGATTTGTCGCGGGCGGATACGGCGGTCACTTGCAATGTGCGTCCGGTGCGTGCGGTCAAGGCATCACCATTCGTTTGCAGCAAGCGGAATACGCTGGCACCGACGTTACCAAGACCTGCAATACCGATGCGGAGTGGCGTGGTCATCCACGGCCTCTTTCTGTTTTTGTCTACACCCTGCCCGCGCCAATTTTATGGCTTTGCGGACGCCGTTTTAGTAATTCGTTTTATATGCGCAGGGCGGCCACCCGGGCCGCCCTTTTGCATTCAGCCTTATTGCGGCGCGCTGTCGTTGACGTATACGTCAACACGGCGGTCAGCCGCTTCCTGTGAACGGCCACCAGCCTGTGCGTTCGGCTCTTCGTCGCCTTTCGACACAGCCTGTACCCATGCCGGGTTCAGGCCCGCACGGTTCAGTTCGTTCGTGACAGCATTGGCGCGTTTTTGCGCCATTTCAAAGTTAATCATTTTGCGGCGCACCGGATCGGTCACGCCATCCACGCGCTGGCTGGCATGCCCCACAACCGTCACAGCCACGCTGGCGGTTGCATTCTGGCCGAGGCCTTTGGCAAGGTTATGCAGCGATTTCTTTTCGCTGCCCGTCAGGTTGGACGAACCATGCAGGAAATAAACCTGCTGCATCAGCTGGCCGTAGTCGGACATAGACACCAGCGAGGTATCTTCGAAACCTTCGACCGGATAAACGCTGACAGGGTTGACGATGCCCGGCTCTTCGGGGGGCATTTCGTAATCCTGAATTTCATTCCATGCCGCTTCGCGGTAGACGGGTTTTACAACCGGACGGTTTTTGTTGTGGCCGGTGTAGCCCGTGGGCATCGCTCCGAGTTTTTCTTCTTTGTGCGACGGGCGGCCGTTCAGCCATTCCCACGTATCGCTTTTGCCATCGTCACGGGACGCGCAAGCGCTCAGGGACATCATGACAACCACAGGAAGAACAAAACGGCCAAAACGCATAAGAAGAAACCCCAGTCAAAAAAACGGCGCGGAACCGCGCGGATATTTGTTTTGTGAATCAGCTTGATAGCTGCGAGAAACAGTGTGACTGAAACCGCTGGTTTCAGCAACTGTCATGATAGGGATTTACGCGGAAAAAACGATTTTTTTTAAGCCCCTACGCCCCTACGGATGGCGGCGCAGGATGACCGTGCGGAACGACAAATCCGACCCGTCGAGCGCTTTGCGGCCCGAAAAGTCAGGGATCGTTTTATCCATTACTATGGATATTCCGTCACTTGGCGCGGCTGCTTCATTAAAGGCTTTGACGGCATCCGCTATCTCGTTATGAGAAATCGTGTATTGATGTTCGCGTGAGGCAGGGGTCGGATACTGGATTTCAACATGCCCACCTCTTGCCGCCAAAGAAAACATTTTAGATAAAGAGCTTGAACGGCTTTCTTTATCTATATACTGAAGAACACCGACACTTGTGATGACGTCAAAGTCGCCGCCCGCCTGCGTTGCCGCATTCATTTCAGGCAACACATCAGTATTCCAATGTATATTTTTGTTTTTAAATACTTCTTTGCCCGTGCGCGCCAAGGTCTCGGCAGGCTCTGCGGCCGTGACGACATGGCCGAGGTCGGCAAACATCGCCGCATCCGCGCCGGATCCTGCGCCGATATCCAGCACACGCAAAACGCGCCCCTGCGGCAAGGCAGCCAGTAAATCGGCATGCACCTTGGCACGGTCAAGGCTGTTGTATTGCCGCGCCAATTCGTCGGCACGGTCGTTGAAATAATCAATAGCAGGTTTGTTCATGGGCAAAGCCTATAGGTAACGCGCAGCCAGTTCAACATAATGTTTGGCGGAATAGAGGATATGCGCCTGCTCCGCCTCGGTCAAATGCCGCATGAATTTGGCGGGAGATCCTGCCCATAGCTGCCCCGACGGAACACGTTTGCCGGGCGTCACCAACGCCCCTGCGGCCACCATGGCGCCGCGCTCTACATAGGCCCCATCCATGACGCAGGCCTTCATGCCGATAAAGGCACCGTCTTCGATGGTGCAGGCATGCAAAAGCGCCATGTGCCCCACCGTCACGTCGGCACCAATATATGTGCCCTGCAGCGTCGACGATACGTGAATGACCGTCCCGTCCTGAATGTTGGTACGGGGGCCAATTTTTATGTCATTTACGTCCCCGCGAACGACACAGTTATACCAGATACCGGCGTCGTCCCCGATATCCACATCCCCCACAATCCGGGCGCCCGGCGCCAACCAGACCCTTTGACCGATACGGGGCATAATATCATTATATGGATGGAGCGCAGACATGGGGGACCCCCTGATATTTTTACTACCGGAATGTGTGCGGGTATTATATAACCCGTTCGGTATATGGTGAGGGAAAAAACATGCCATTCAAAAAGTTCGTACAAGGTTATCGCGACTTCCACAAAACCTACTTCCAGTCGGAAAATAGCGTTTATGACGATCTGGTGCGTCAGGGGCAATCGCCGGAAACACTGGTCATTGCCTGTTCGGATTCCCGCACCGACCCCGCCCTTATTACCGGCAGCCAGCCAGGCGAAATGTTTGTGGTGCGCAACGTGGCCGCCATTGTCCCGCCGTATCGTCAGGACGCCAGCCACCACGGTACCAGCGCCGCCATCGAATTCGCCGTCAAGGCGCTCAAGGTCAAACATATCGTGGTTTTGGGCCACAGCATGTGTGGCGGCATCAAGGCGCTGGCTAATAAAGAAACCACCCAGCAGGAATATGAATTCATCGCACAGTGGATGGATATCGCCAGCCCCGCCCGCGACGCCGTCGAAGCCGAACTGGGTGACGCGAGCGAGCCGATCAAGCAACAGGCGCTGGAGCAGGCGGTTATTCTGGTATCCCTGAATAACCTGATGACCTTCCCCTGGGTCGCCGCCAAGGTCCGCGCGGGCGAACTGCAAATTCACGGCTGGTATTTCGATTTGAAATCGGGGCAGATTTTCCGTTACAAAGAAAAAACCCAGTCATTTGAAAAAGTCGCCGCAACGCTGATCGCCCATCAGCAAGAACAGGCCACAGCCGAAGAAACAGCCCCCGCGGCACACACACATTCGGACGGCGATTGTTGCTGCTGAGCGGTCGACTTACAAAAACCGCAGTACGGGCAAGATCATCGACATATACAGCAAGAAACCGGCTGCTTCGGCCGGTATGTCATATCCTGTTTCAATGGTGGCACGGGATGAAACCCACCCCTTGCGCGTCAGCGTGCCGAAATGTGCGCCATCGCGCAGCAGATTAAACGTCTTGCCCGCATCTTTTTGAATGCCATAGGTATGGCCGTTATAGGCAAAGCCCGCCGCCAGTACATGTTCGTTTACCGTCGGCATGTGTACGATATCGCGTCCATCCTGCTGCCAGCGGACAGAAAATCCGCCCTGCCCCTCCGGCGTATCAAAAGCATAGATATGCACCGTGCCATCGGGCAGCGTCAGGCGCAGCGTCTTTACCTCGGCCTGCATGGTGGCCAGCAAAATGCCGTCACGTTCCAGCAACAGCTGTTTTTTCCAAAAACCACGCGTGGTGACTGTCAGGTACATATGATATCTCCCTCCCCCAAAAGAAAAACACCCGGCTTTGACGGCCGGGTGTTTTGTCTTGGAAGCCAAAGCGTAGAAATTAACGCTTAACCCACTGGGTGGATTTACGTGCTTTGTGCTTACCGTATTTTTTACGTTCAACGATACGGCTGTCACGCGTCAGGAAGCCTGCTTTTTTCAGCGGCGTACGCAGACCCGGCTCGAAGTTCACGAGAGCGCGGGAGATGCCGTGGCGAACTGCACCGGCCTGACCGGAAAGACCGCCGCCTGCAACGAAGCAAACAACGTCAAACTGGCCAACGCGGCCCGAGATTTCGAACGCTTGGCTGATGATGAGGCGCTGGGTACCACGCGCAAAGTATTGCGTGATGTCTTTGCCATTGACGATAACCTTGCCGTTACCGCGCGCAACCCATACACGGGCAACGGCGTCTTTACGGCGGCCGGTGCCATAAGCACGGCCTTTGGCATCGAGCACAGGCTTGCGTTCAACCGCAGCCGTATCAACACCGGTTGCAGAACCTGCTACGGCGTCTTTCAGATCAGAGAGAGATTTCTTGGTGGTCATGCTTCAATACCTTCGCGATTAGCGTTTGTTCTTCGGGTTCATGGAAGCAACGTCCAGAACTTCCGGCTGCTGCGCTTCGTGCGTGTGCGTCGGACCTGCAAAAATACGCAGGTTCGTCATTTGGTCACGCGCCAGCGGGCTGTCTTTCGGCATCATACGGCGAACAGCGTTTTCGATGACGCGGCCCGGGAATTTACCAGCGAGGATTTCGCCTTTCGTGCGGCCTTTGATACCGCCGGGGAAACCGGTGTGCCAGTAGAATACGTCGAATTTTTCTTTTTTACCCGTCAGGCGGACTTTTTCGGCGTTGATAACGATGATGTTATCGCCGCAATCGATGTGTGCCGTGTACATGGGTTTGTGCTTGCCGCGCAGGCGCAGCGCAATAATGCTCGCCAGACGACCGAGCGTGACGCCTTCTGCGTCGATCAGAAGCCATTTCTTTTCAACTTCCGACGGTTTTGCCGAATAGGTTTTCATCTCTTGTTTCCTAAATTATGCGGGCATGGCACGCGCCATACCTGTTTGTTGTGGATGTGTTATGTATCATGCCGCGCAGGCCGTCAACAACAAACTGCGACATTTTTAAAAATCGTTATAAATCAATGATATAAATTGCGGTACAATAGTACCACTTTTTATCTTGTTGATAAAACAGCCTTCGGGTATGCTGACTTGTACGTAAAACGCATGCCGGTATACACTTTTAATCGGTCCCAGATACCGAATCTACGCATAACTTTTTTTAATCTTTCTCCGGCACTATAGAATAGATACAGATTCCCACCCTCATTCACACAACGCCGTCCGGCGCAGAGGTCATGTGAACAGACTAGCCACCCATAAAAAAATGCACGGCGCCAAAAACGTGGCAGGCGGATTTACGCTGGTGGAAATTGCCGTGGTGGTCACGATTATAGGCCTAATCGCGGGCAGTATTATCAAAGGCCAGGAAATGATCCGCAACGGCCGATCGACCGCGACCATTACGCAGATCGAAGCCTATAATACAGCCGTCATTACATTCCGCGACACGTATGGCGGCCTGCCCGGCGATTTGCCGAAGGCCTCTGTGCGCATAGAGGGATGCAATCAAAACTGCGAGCCGAACAATATCAGCGCGGGCAATCAAATGATTGGCGATGTGACATGGGCATCGGCCTGGATACCGCAGGCCGCGTCAAACATACACCTGCCCGCGATATCCGCCGCCGACGAAACCATTTTATTCTGGGCGCATTTGACGATGGCGGGGCTTATCACCGGCGTCAATAATGCTGCCATCCGCAACGGTCACGAACGCGTGGCATGGACCCATACCCACCCGATTACCCCCTTGGGCGGCGGTTTTGTTGTCGGCTTTGCGAACGGATCGCCCATGCCCGGGGACCCGCGCAATACCATCCCGCACAACAGCCCGCTGGGGCCGACGGGGCTTGTGTTTATGATTGTGAACACGCCGCAATCCGGTGGCGACGCGCTTGAAAAAGGCTCGCAGCAGGTGATGTCGGTCAAGATTGCAGAAAGCATTGATACCAAAATAGACGACGGGCACCCGCATACGGGCCGCGTGCGCGCCTATGGCGTGCCAGATCTGTGTTACGGGGGTGACCCGTTTAATCCACGCTATGCCACGCGTTCGGGTTTGCAGGATTGCGGCCTGATTTTTGAAATCGCACATTGATCAAACAGATATGAAACCATCAGGCCTATGCCCGCTGCGTTTCCGTCATGATCCACTGTAAATACGGCGCATGCCCGTCCGACACAGGCAGTGCGACGATGCAGGGTGTTTCATACGGATGCAGTGCCTTGATGCGGCTTTCGATGGCGGCGAATGCGGCGGCGGGCGTTTTGAAAATCACCACCGTCTCTTCGGCTTTTTCAATCTTGCCCTGCCAATGATAAACGCTGCGCATGCCCGGCAGGATATTGGCGCAGGCAGCCAGCCTTTCGCCGACAATACTATCCGCGATTTTGTCCGCTGTTTGCATGTCGGGGACAGTCACGTATACGAATACCGGCAGATTGTCTTTCATGACGGGCGGCGGGTTTGCAGATTATACGTTCTTCCGGCAGGTAGTTTGTCGACGCGCAGGCCATCGACCTTGAATTCTTCGCCGCGTTCGACATCTGCCATGTTGCACGCGGTTATACCGCGGCCATCAACAAACGTCACTGTGCCCGCCCCTACAACCTGCAGGCTGCCATCACGGCGCACAATCGCCGCAGTATCTTCGTCAAGGCCGATGCCGACGGTGGCCGGATGGCTGGCGACCGCATTAAACAAACGCGGCAAGCGGCCCCGTTCGCTGAAATGCGTATCGAACACAACGCCCGGTACAAAGCCGAAGCCTGCCGTCATGGCCACTTCGCCTTTTTGCATTGCCTTGTCGGGGTCGCCGCCAAAAATCATCAGCGGCGATGCCGCCGCCGCGCCCGCACTGGTCCCCGCCAGCACGACATCGCCCGCATGATAGCGGCGCGATAATGTATCAAACGCCTGCGTACCCGCCAGCGCCTGCGTCAAACGCATCTGGTCGCCGCCAGTAAAGAAAACCACGTCCGCTTTTTCCAGCGCCGCAATGATGTCTTGGCTGTTTGCTTTGGCACGCGTGTCAATATGCTGCACGGATACGTCCGTCACGCCCAGCTTGCTGTAAACGGCCAGATATCTGTCGTGTGCGGCGTCGGGCTCTGCGGTTGCGGACGTCACCACCACCACGCGCGACTGTGCGCCGCGGGCTTCGGCCAATACGGCTTTGTGAACAGTCATTTCGCCCTGTTTGTCTTCGGCGCCGCCAATCGCGATAAAAGTCATGTTTTTCTCTCCGGATTACATCAATACCATAATCTTGAAGCGGATCAGAATCCACCCTGTTTTGCGTATTCGGGGGTATTTTTGAAATATTCTGTGACTTGAAATGTCATTTTATTGTGCAAGAATACTTTTAAAGCGTTTAAACGTAAGAAAGTTTCATATTTGCCACGGAAACCTGCTGCCCCAACCCCCGAAAAAAAAGCAGCCGAAAGCACCTTCGCTTTCGATTTTCGCGCGGCGGCACGCAAGGCCGTCCATGATCATCCGGAAATCAAGAAAAACACAGTATTTGTCGATGCAGCAAATGATGACTACATTGCCGCACCGCGCGTGATGCAAAAACTGGATGATGACGATGATGCGCACGATGAATTAAAAAAAACCGTGCGCACGGCCAAGCGCTTGAAAACATCATTTTCGGATACGATTTTTCTGGATCAAAAACACTATATCAAATCTGTCGTCTTTCACCGCGACCGCCACACATTGTACGATCCCGACAACCGCGCGATTGACGATATCGGCACCTTCGACCACGAAACAGGCCATGTGCTTTCACCCGAAGCGCAAGGTACACTGGCCGAAAACACAGCTGATGCCTATGCCGCCCTGCGCCATGTCCAGCGCTTTGATGGACAGAAAACAGATCTGGAATATGCGGCATGGAAACGCAGTGTCATGTTTATCGCCAGCGGCCAGACATCGCACCTGACGACATTCACGCTGGATAAAATCATTATCGACCGCGCAACGGCGAATTTCGTATCACTGACACCTGCCGAAACCGCGGCGATTGCCAAGACTTACGCCCACACGCATACACCGGACGAAGACCGCCTGAAAACCCTCGCCCGCGATTTCCGCGCCGCACGTGACAAAAAGGTGAGCGAGGCGACGTTCCTGCGCATTGCCGGCATCACACTGCGCGCAGATCCTGCGTCGGATACGTTTTATATGGGTACGCGGGCACTCATGACACCGCTGAGCCGGGGCAAGATCAAACTGGACGGCAAGACGCTTGCCTTCAAAGACCCGAAATGGGACGCGATCCGTGCCAAGCTGGATAAAAAAACGGCATCCCTGCCCGCGGCACATCCGCTGCGAAATCTGAAATTTTAATGCGAGCTACGCCCACGGTTGCGGCGGCGGATAAAACGTTCCAGATCGCGCAGCGTTGATTTCAACTGGACGCTAAAAACCGGATCGGCAATTTTATTCATCAGGCGCGAATGAAATTGTGACGCAAAACTATAGGTCACGCGTGTGTGGTTTCTGTCCAGCGCCTCAAATAACATTTCACAGCGCAGGGATTTGAACGGCCCCGATACTTCGCGGATTGTGATTTTATCAAACGGCGTTTCGGTGACTTCGCAGCGGTAGGTAAAATTCAGTGTCCGTATACCAACCGTGATATCGGCAATACTGACATTGCCGTGTTTTTGGGCCACATGCGCCTTGCGGATATAGGGGACATAGGATGGAAAATTTTCCATGTCCATCATCAACGCATATATCTCTGCCTGCGGCAGATCAAATACACGGCTGTCTTTGATGCTGGGCACGGGCTGGTTATTTCAGGGCGACCGTGGCGAAGTGCTTGGTCATTTCCTGATCGTAGAAGATATCAATAGACACCATCTCGCCGCGCATCATTAAACGGATCCCCCGTTGATCAAGGCCACCCGCAGCCTGCAAACGCAGACGGAAGCGAACAAACAGGGCGCGCTCTTTGTTTTCCATCGCGTCCATACGCTGCAGCAGCTTTTCAGCTTCGTCCATCGGCATCTTGATACGGTCCAGCGTCAGCGGCTGCGACAAAAGGAATATATAATACGGCGGGAAAATAGCGCTCGGCGTTTCACTGCCGCACAAACGCAGCGCGAACGGGGTAGTATTCGAATTACGGCCGGACGCCAGCAAGCTGAGCGACCCCACGTTCACAAGCGCCGTATCTTTGATAAACGGAAAATCCTGCGTTTCAAAACTGTAGCGCCCCAGATAAACCACGCCGGTCACTTCGTAATGGGTGCGGAAATATTCGCGCCTTGCCCTGACTTTGTTGCCCAGCTCGCGGCGGATATTGTTCCACTCGAAATCCGATTTGAATTTTTCCTGATAAAGGGAGCAATACATCAACTTGGCGTATTCATCGATCACTTCGTTGCTGTTGGTGTCATAGGCACCCAGCATCAGGCTGGTGACCGCCAGTTCGCGGAAAGTCGGCGAGGCGAAAGCTTCGCCGCGGTTGCCCCTTTTTTCTTCGGTATTCGGCGGCGGCGACGGCGCAGAAGCCGCCGCAGGTGCAGAGCCGTCCAGCGGTATCGGCGTCTGTGCAAACATGGCCGTGGGCAAACCGATACATACGACGAAAACCGCACACATCAAAATCCGCATCATAGATCGCGTCGCTCTCATGGTCTTGCCTTCTCCCCCTGGCCATCAATGGCGCTGGCTTTATTATAACAGGCTTGCCGGCGGCTGTCATCCGCCCGCCCGCAGGGGATACACCGGCTTAACGCCCCCGCGCCAGTGCTGCGGCTTTTGTCATTAATGTCGGCAGGGCGTAATCGCCCAAATCCGCCGGATCGACCCAAAGGGCATTCGGCGGCAAGCGGCCGGACAGCCACTTAAATTCCCATATTTCAAGCACAAGGTCAAAATGGGTAAAGCTATGACGGACATCAGCGCCCACGGCGTTTGGACGTTTACCGGCCGTAAAGTCAGGCAACAGCGCCTGCGCTTCCTTTTTATCGGCAATCCATTCGGTGGTGGGCAGTTGGTACATGCCTTCGTACAGCCCCTTGGCGGTGCGTTTTTGTATCATGACCTGCCCTTTGGCATTGGTGATCCAATACACCTTGCCGAATTTGGCGGGTTTGGCTTTTTTGGGCAATTTACGCGGCAGGTCTTCGGCATTGCCGGCTTTACGTGCCTTGCAATCCCCCTGCCACGGGCACAGGCCGCACTTGGGTTTGCGCGGGGTGCAGACGGTCGCCCCCAGCTCCATGAACGCCTGCGTAAAGTCGCCGGGACGCCGGTTGCCCGATGCCAGTTCTGCCGCCCCCGCCTTGATCGCGGGCTTGGACAGGGGCAAAGGCTCCTCGATACCCAAAAAACGGCTGACGACCCGCTCCACGTTGCCATCCACCGCTACGGCCGGACGGTCGAACGCGATAGAGGCAATCGCCGCCGCCGTATACGGGCCAATGCCCGGCAAATCCAACAATGTCGTCTCGTCGGCTGGAAACGCGCCGCCAAAATCGCTGGCAACAACCTTGGCGCATTTGTGCAGGTTACGGGCACGGGCATAATACCCAAGCCCCGCCCACGCCGTAAGCACATCATCTTGGCTCGCTGCGGCCAGATCGGCCACTGTCGGCCACAGCCCAATGAACTTCATGAAATACGGCCTGACCGTCACCACGGTCGTTTGCTGCAACATGATCTCCGACAGCCAGACATGGTACGGGTTTGCCCGCTTGCCCTTGGCCGCCCGCCACGGCATGACACGCCGATGCCTGTCAAACCACCCCAGCAGGTCGGCTTGCAGCGCAGGAATGGCAGTCTTGATAGCGGGCTTTTTGGTTCTGGACATGGTCTTTTAAATAGCGATACTCGCTATACATGACAACACCCAACCGGCCACGCCCTGTCTCGGACCTCGTCCCCGCACTTACCAAAGATGTCTTTGGCAAAAAGAACATGCTGTTCGGCAAGCTTCTGGCGGAATGGGAACACATCGCCGGCCCCGAAATCGCCGCCCAGACCACCCCGATGGAGCTGAAATACAGCCGCACCGGCGGTAGCAAGAAAACCGAAGGCGCCGCAAAAGCCGATAAAAGCCCGCCCAAAGCCACGCTGGTGCTGGCCGTGCAACCCGCCTATGCGCTGGAGCTGAGCTATCAAAAAGACCTGCTGGGCGAACGCCTGAACGTGTTTTTTGGTTATCCGGCCATTAAAGACATCAAGATTATCCAGCACTCTGGGGTTATGGATAATAAAAAGGTGAAAGCCCCCCTGCACCGCCCGCTGACCATGCAAGAGCAGCAAAAGATCGACAGCCTTGTGGGCGATATTCAAGAAAATGATTTACAAATTGCCTTAAAAAATTTAGGTAAAGCAATCGTCTCCCGGCTGGGGAAAAAGCCTTAGGCCGGAGAGTCTCGAAAAATATGACAATAAATTCCTAAGGTGAATACATGAAAGTCGCAGCAAACACCCTCCGCAAAGGCATGGTGGTGGAATACAACGACAAGCTCTGGGTCGTGATGAGCAATGATATCCGCACGCCGGGCAAAGGCGCATCCGTCGCACAGGTCGTTATGCGCGACATCGTGGCAGGCACCAAAACCGACATCCGCTTCGCAACGCAGGACATGGTTGAACGCGCCCGCGTCGAAAACATGGACTTCCAGTTCCTGTACATGAACGACGGCGAATACACCTTCATGAACAACGAAAACTATGAACAGATCGTTGTAAACAAAGACGTGATCGGCGAGCCGGCGCAGTTCCTGCAAGACGGCATGATCGTCGAAGTGCAAATGCACGAAGGCCGCGCACTGTCCATCACCCTGCCCGAAACAGTGACGATGGCGATTGTTGAAGCGGATCCGGTTGTCAAAGGCCAAACGGCGTCTTCTTCCTACAAACCCGCGATCCTGGAAAACGGCGCGCGCGTACTGGTTCCCCCGCACATTGAAACCGGCACGCGCATTGTTGTGCGTACCGAAGATTCCAGCTACGTCGAACGCGCAAAAGACTAAGCCGTCCGATGAAATACGATGCACAGGATTGTTTCCATGTCTCCGCCCCCGAGGCGGACGCATGGAAACGTGCCGTCGGTACCCCGCGCGAAGCCGTCATGATGACGGATGTCGCGCAGATGCCGCAATACCGCAAGAATATGTTCGGCACACTGCCCAGCCGTAACGACTGACCCGCTACCCAAAAGGATATCTGACATGGCCGTCGCCCGCCGCTCCGCACACATGAACGTTATGGTTGAAGCCGCCGAAAAGGCAGGCCGTTCGCTGGTGCGTGACTTTGGCGAAGTGGAACAGCTTCAGGTGTCCCGCAAAGGCCCCGGCAACTTTGTTTCCACCGCCGACCACAAGGCCGAAAAAATTATCCGCGAAGTTCTGTCCAAAGCCCGCCCCAAATACGGCTTTCTGATGGAAGAAAGCGGCGAGATCAAAGGCGAAGACGAAACCTGCCGCTTTATCGTCGACCCGCTGGACGGCACCATGAACTTCCTGCACGGCATTCCGCACTGGTGCGTATCCATCGCGCTGGAAAAAGACGGCGAGCTGGTTGCTGGAGTAATTTACGACCCCGTGAAAGACGAACTGTTCTGGGCGGAAAAAGGCCTTGGCGCGTATCTCAACAACCGCCGCATTCAGGTATCGGGCCGCAACTCGCTGGCCGAAGCCGCGATTGCCCTGCATCACGCCGCATATGACAGTGTCGACGGTTTATCGACCCTCGTTAAAACCGGCACGGTTATCCGCAACATGGGCAGCACCTGCCTGGATCTGGCGTATGTCGCCGCGGGCCGTCTGGATGTATTTTGCAAATCGCACATCAGCGGCGGCCTGTGGGACGTTGCCGCCGGTATCGTATTGGTACGCGAAGCGCGCGGTCAGGCGACCGACGCCAAGATGGGCAAAAATTTCGGTACAGGCGGCAGCCTTGTGGCTGGTAACAGCATTCTGCAAAAAGACCTCGCGCAGCGCGTCAAGACAAAATCTGACAGCCAGAAGGCTGCATCCTAAATCAACACAACACAAGGCATTGGTGTGATGGCAATTCGTATTTCTAAACATCAATTGTATATTGGCGCCGCCGGCGTGGCGGTAATGGCATTTTTTGCTGTGCCCGCGCAGGCGCAATATCACACGTTGAAATCACAGGAACCGCAGGTTGAACTGAACCTCGACCGTTTATCGTCGGGCGAAGCAGGCCCCGCCGCGCGTCCGCTGTGGGAGCCGAAAGCCGAAACGCCTGCCAATCAGGTCCCTGCCGGTACGCCGCCGATCAAACTGCGACAGCCCCTGAGAATGCCGCCGCAAACAGCCACCTTGCCCGCACCCAGTGTGGCGGATGTCCCTGTTGCCGCCGCACAACAACCGCACGCAGAACCTGCCGCGCAAGCGGTTGAACCTGCTGCGACCACCGAGGCCGTGGGCGAACCTGCCGCAGCCGCCCGCGTGCTGAAACCTATTTTCGCAGCCCCCGTTGTACCGCCCGCAGCCGCAGAGCCAGAGGCCGCGCCGCAGACCACAGAAGAAGCCGCTGTACCTGCTGAAGTACAAGCTGCTACGCCCGCTGTAAACGCGCCTGCAGTGCCTGTCCCTACCGACAATCCCGTGCCTGCCGCACCCGTGCACACGGCGACCCCCGCATTGAAACCCGCCAAGCTGATGGACCCGATTTTGGAGCCGGAAGCTCCCGCCAAAGCAGATAAAAAATCGGCCCAAAAAGCCGACACCAAAAAGGCCACAAAAACGCCAGATCTGCTGCCCGTGCGCAAACCCGAAGTAGCCGAGGCCGCCCCTGAGCAAAAACCCGCAGCGCCCGTCAAGCAGGCTGCCGCCGAAACGGCCCCCGTCAAAACAGCCGATAAAAGCGTGATGTCCTATCCGCCCGCCAGCAAATCGCAAGCAGAGCCGGTGAAACGCTACGAACGTCCCGTTCTGCCCCAGGGCATGGGCGGCAATTACGCCGCGCCCGCACCGAATACGGCGGCCCCCGCTGCACCGGTTGCAGCCGCGCCCAGCGCAATCCCGCCGCAACCTGCGCATGATATCAAACTGGATGGCGTCGTGATCCCTGCCGATATTCAGGAAGACCCGACAACCGAAGCTGCGCCCGCGCCCGCAACCGCGGCGGCAGAACCTGTCATGCCTGCGCAAAAGCCTGAAATGGTTGATGCTGGCGAAGACATGCCGGAAACCGTCATGAACGCATCCGATCTGGACGCCACGCCCGCAGAGACTGCGCAACAAGCACCTGCGTCCGCTGCAACAGCGGCTGCGGTTGGAGGACGCCGCCCCTCGCTGGTCATCAGCCAGGACCCGGCGCCCACGCAGCGTCAGGATACTGTGCCCGCACGCATGGCAACGCCCTCTGTCGATGAGATCGCCGTCCCGACGATGGCGGATCTGACGCTGGAATTCGACGGCACGTCCAGCGAGCTGAGCGATGGCACCCAGCAAAAACTGGTCAATATTATTCCCCTCCTGAAAGAAGATCAAAGCCGCCGCCTGGCCGTACATGCCTATGCTTCCGGCGAAGATGGCAGCAAGTCGAGCGCCCGCCGCATTTCGCTATCGCGTGCGTTGGCTGTGCGTTCTTTCCTGATGGATAACGGCGTGAAGCCGACGCGCGTGGATGTCCGCGCCCTCGGCCTTGAAACCGACCGCAAGCCACTGGAACGCGTCGATCTGGTCTTCGCCCGCTAATCCCACGCATGAATGCGCAAACATACGCCGCAGAAATCCGTGCGATGGCGCAGGAAGATCTGCGTGTGCGTGATGCGCTTGCCAAAACAGGCGCCCTGTTTGATGGATACCACCCAGACATGGAGAGTGTGCATACGCGCAATGCCCAACGTCTGGATGACATCATCCAAGATATCGGCTGGCCATCCCCCGCACAGGTTGGCGCCGATGCATCTGATGCCGCATGGTTGATCGTGCAGCACGCGATCGCCCTGCCCGATTTTCAGCGCCGGATATTGACACTGGTGCAAAACACGCCTGACGTGCCGACATGGCAAGCCGCCTATCTGCAAGACCGCATCTGCGTCTTCGAAGGCCGTCCACAAATCTACGGCACGCAGTTTGATTGGGATGATGCGGGCGCACTCAGCCCAAGCCCAATTGAAAACCCCGAGAGCGTCAACGCCCGCCGCGCATCTGTCGGCCTTGGCACCATCGAAGATAAAACCGCAGAAATACGTGCGCACGCGAACGCCGAAGGCCAAACCGCCCCCGCCGACAAAGCCCAGCGCCGCATAGATGCCGAAGACTGGGCACGAAAAGTTGGTTGGCGGACATAACCCAAACACCACAAGCGTCAAACGCGTGTCGCCAGTAGAATCCCATGTCACATAAGCAAACCCAAGAGCTGGATTCCAGCGTGTGCCGAAATGAGATACAGAGATATTTTTAAAACATCACATTAGCGTCAGGCGTCACACCGGCGAAAGCCGGTGTCCATCTATACACTTATAACGCACAGGCGGCTGGTCACTACCCCGCCACCCGCAAATCCTGCAGCCCCGCCAGATGCGTATACAGGCGGTCTTGGCCAAACAGGTGGTGATGGGTGCCCGCGGCCACGATGCGGCCTTGGTCGAACACCAGAATGCGGTCGGCGTCCTGTACAGTCGACAGGCGGTGCGCAATCACGAATGTCGTGCGGCCGCGCATCAGTTCGCGCAGGGCCACATGCACGGCCTGTTCGTTGGATGAATCAAGGGCCGATGTTGCCTCGTCCAGCAGCAAAATCGCGGGGTCTTTCAGCAGCGCACGCGCAATCGCAATGCGTTGACGCTGGCCGCCCGACAGACGGTTACCACGCTCGCCCACCATGGTTTCGTATCCTTGTGGCAGCTCGGCGATAAAGCCATGCGCCTGCGCCATTTCGGCGGCGGCCATGACATCGGCATCGGATGCATCGGGACGGCCGATGCGGATATTCTCGGCAACAGACATCGAGAAAATCGCAGGGTCTTGTGACACCACACCGAGCGCACGGCGCACATCACGCGGGTCAAGATCGCGCAGATCAACACCATCAATCGAAATCGCCCCATGTTGCGGGTCGTAAAAACGTTGCATCAACTGGAAAATAGTCGACTTGCCCGCACCGCTTGGCCCCACCAGCGCAATCACTTCGCCCGCGGTTACGGTGAACGATACACGGTCAAGCGCCAGACGCTCCGGCCGCGTGGGATAGCTGAAGGTGACGCCATCAAACGTCACATATCCGGCGACCTGTTCAGGCAGCGCCATACCCTGCGCGCCCGGCATCACTTGCGGCGTGGCGGAAAGCAGCTCGATAATACGGTCGGCAGCACCGCTCGCGCGGTTAAAATCGCTCATGGCTTCGCTGACCGCCATCAGGGCACCTGCCACCATGGCGGCATAGAACAGAAACGCCGAAAGTTCACCCGCCGACATTTCACCGGCCAGCACTTTGTGGCCGCCCGACCACAGCACAAGACCAATCGCCCCCAGCACAATCATAATAACAAAAGCGACCAGAAACGCACGGGCGCGAATATATTTGTTGGCGGTATGATAGGCTTCGTCGGCCAGCGCATTAAACTGCCTGCCCGCTTCGCCTTCGTAGCCGAAAGACTGTATGGTCTGCATACCCGTCAATGTTTCCTGCGTATAGGCGCCAATGTCGCCCACGCGCGATTGCGTGTCGCGCGATTTACTGCGCACGCGGCGGCCAAAATAAATCATCGGCACCACCACCAGCGGCACGGCAACCATCACAATTCCTGTCATGGCGGGGCTGACAACGCACAGCATCCCCACACCGCCAATCAGCATCAGGAAATGACGGAACGCGGTCGGCAGGTTACTGGTCACAACCAATTGCAAAACAGTCGTATCCGCATTGATGCGCGATACCTGATCGCCCGTTTTTTCACGTTCAAAATACGCAGGGTCCAGCGACAGTAGATGTGCATAGATACGCTGGCGCAAATCGGTCGTAATACGCTCCGCCACCTGATTGATCAGGCGCATGCGCGTATAGGTCGCCCCTGCCATCAGTATAATCACAACCAGCAGCACCAAAAGCGCGCGGTCCAGAAAATCCCCCGTGCGGTCGGCAAAGCCGTGATCGACGATGTTTTTAAGCCCCCAGCCCATGGCCAGCATCATGCCGGACGCCAGCACCAGCGCCCCGATTCCCCCCGCCAGATGACGTTTATAGGGCGCCAGAAGCGGCAACAGAAGGCCCAGCGGCTTTTGTATGGTTCGCGGCGTTACGGTGTCGCTATCTGTGTCTTTTGCCATGCTGCACACCCTATCGGTGATCTTCTTGGTTTTATTTGATTTTACGGCGAAACTGTTTTATTTTTATGTAAAATTAAATGACGCCGTTTTCCCTCTGCGCTAGAGAATGGGCTATTACACGGCAAAGTCAATAAATAGCTTGCGCAATAAGAAAAATGCCTGTAGAAAACCCCTGAATAAAGATTTTAAGGAGCTATCGCCATGAAGGCAGACATCCATCCCGATTACCACGAAATTAAAGTCGTCATGACCGACGGCACCGAATACACCACGCGCAGCTGCTGGGGCAAACCCGGCGATGTTATGCGTCTGGACATCGACCCGCTGAACCACCCCGCTTGGACGGGCGGCGCGGCGAAGGTGATGGAAAAAGGCCGCCTGGCGAAATTCAGCAACAAATACGCTGGCCTCGGTCTTGCGACCCTGGACGAAGAAAAGACGGCTGCGAAGTAATTCGCACTCTGCCGCAAACAAAAACCGCCCGCGCCAACGCCGGGCGGTTTTTTGTTATGCGCGGCGCCCTTTTTGTTATGCGCGACGCCCGCGCTGTTCCTTTTTTGGTGTTTCTATTTTTTTACGGCCCGTCTTGACGCCTAAAAAAATCCGAATATATAATTTTACAGGAAGGCGAAGTGCCCATGGTGGGGCTTCGATACAGAACCTTCCCGCAAGCGTGCCCTTCGGGGACGGATTGCCTGATACATGTAACCTGATATTGCTCAAGGAGGATATCATCATGACTACTTTTGACTTCACCCCCCTTTTCCGCTCCACTGTTGGCTTTGACCGTCTTTCCCGTCTGCTGGAAACCGGCATGCTGAACGAAGGCGAAAGCGCATACCCGCCCTATAACATCGTCAAGCTGAACGACGACCAGTACCGCATCACCATGGCCGTGGCCGGTTTCACCCAAGATGAAATCGACATCACGTCCAAAGAAAACCAACTGTTGGTACAGGCGCGCGCGCAAGAGCGTGACGATACCAAAGGCGTCACCTACCTGCACCGTGGCATTGCCGCACGTGCGTTTGAACGTCGTTTCCAGCTGGCAGATCATATCAAAGTCGAGGGTGCCGCGCTTGAAAACGGCTTGCTCACCATCTCTCTCGTGCGGGAAATCCCCGAAGAGATGAAACCCCGCAAGATCCAGATCTTGTCGGGCGGTGACAGCAAACTGATCGAGCAAAAACCCGACCATAAAAAAGCCGCCGTATAAAACCGGCACGCACAAAAACCCCGGCCGCGCATCTCCCCTGCGGCCGGGGTTTTTATTCAAAATCTATCAGATTTAAGGCTGCGCGTCAGTAGGCGCCACAGGCTGCACGGGCGCGCCTTCAACACCGTCAAGCCCTTCAGCTTGCGCACGCTGTTCCTGTATTTGTTTTTGCAGCTGGCTGACGGCGGCGCTTTGCTGCGCATCTTCGCCTTTCATGCCCAGTGACACCATGAAATAACCAACAATACCCAGCACCACCAGCGCACCGATAATTTTCGCGATCATAGACGTTTCCTTGTGTTTAAGTTTTATTTGACAGACGCGCACGCAGCACATCCAAAAGCGTATCCAAGTCCGGCGTCTGCGTCACGCCATAACGTGCGCAGACGATATCCACGTTGCCTTTGCGCCAGAAACCTGTGGGGCAACAAACAATCATCTTTTCAGGGTTAGTGGCGGCGTGAATGCCCAGCTCCAAAAGCGTGATCGGCGATTTGGTTGCGGGGTCGAAATACATCAGTACTACGTCAGCGGCATCAAGCGCATCCAGCTCCCACTCCACCTGCTCGCGGAATGGCGGGTTATCGATGGTTTGCGCCCAGCTGGAATCCCAGTTCGCGCGGCGCGGATTAAGGACAAGTACATCCAGTGGCGCCAGCGCCGCCGATACCTTGGCCTGCCAATCCTCCGCGACGCCCATTTCGATACTGCCCGCCAGAAAGACGGAGGGCTTGTCCAAATAATCTGTATACGCGGCGGGGGCTTTGATTTCGATCATCCGATATCCTTGCGTGGAGTTAGGGCTGCGGCGGCTTGGGTGACTGGGATTTCTGGTCTTTGCGGCGGACATAAAGAACCTTGTCCACTTCGGCGACTACATGCCCCTTTTCATCCTTGACCAGCACGGTGAAGGTCGGCTCGACTTTGTAATTGCTATCGGCCTGCGCCTTGATCTCGGCAATTTTTTCTTTGGTAATATTGAAATGCGCGGTCAGCTTGCCTTTGCCAGGCAGCTTGAACCGCACCGCGGCCGATTTATCCCAGACGATGTAGTCTTTGCCGAGATTTTTCATCAGGATCAGCATGTAAAACGGATCGGTCATAGCATAGATCGAGCCGCCAAACTGCGTGCCGACATAGTTGCGATTGAAGCGTGTCAGCTTCATATCGACTTTGAAATCGGTGTAGTCGTCGGATATCTCCCGCACCTTGATGCCCGCCCCCAGAAACGGGGGCCAGAGGTTGATCAAGCGGCGGAAGATACCCGGCTTCATTACGCCGCCTCAATCTGTTTCAACGCCATATTAAGCTTGGCGATGGCGTTTTCGGCGGCGGCTTTCAGCTCTTTCTGCTCGTCTACCACTTCTTCCGGCGCTTTCGCAAGGAAGCCCTGGTTGCTCAGCATCTTGTTGATCTTTTCGATCTGCTGCTGTTCTTTTTCGATCGCTTTTTGCAGACGGGCACGCTCTTGCGACAAATCAACAACATCGGCGATAGGCAGAATAATCGTTGCCTCGTCGATCACCATTTGCAACGACCCCTTGGGTGCCTCTGCGTCGCTGGCTTCGGCTTTTGACAGGCGGGCCAGACGCATAATGATATCGGCGTATTTTTGCAAACGCGCTTTACTATCCGTATTTGCGCCTTTCAGCAGCATATCAATCTTGGCCGCCGCAGGGACGTTCATGTCCGCACGCACCGAGCGGATTTCGGTGATCAGGCGTACAACCCAGTTGACTTCAGCCTGCGCCGCTTTGTCGATGATAGCCACATCAAACACCGGCCACGGACGCGATTGCAGCCAATCGTCCTTGCCCAGTTCACCTTTGTTCATCAGGTGGACGTGCAGCTCTTCGGTAATGTACGGCATGATGGGGTTCAGCAGCGTCAGCAGCTGATCCAGCACCCAGCCCGTTGTATCACGCGTTTCCTGCTTCACCGCCTCGTCACTGCCGTTCAGCAGCGGCTTGGTGAATTCGATATACCAGTCGCAGAACGTGCCCCATGTGAAATGGTACAGCGCCATAGCCGCATCGTTATAACGGTATGCCTTCAGGCTTGCCGCGACGCTTTCACTGACCACCGCCAGTTCGGACAAAATCCAGCGGTTCAGTGTGTGCTTGGCCGATTTGGGATTATAATCCAGCTTCAATTCGCAGCCGTTCATTTCGCAGAAACGCGATGCATTCCACAGTTTGGTCGCAAAGTTGCGATAGCCTTCGACACGTGCCGCGCCCAGCTTCACGTCGCGCCCCTGCGCGGCCAGTGCGGTCAGGGTAAAACGCAGCGCATCGGCGCCGTATTCGTCGATGATATCCAAGGGGTCGATGACGTTGCCCTTGGTCTTGGACATCTTCTGGCCTTTTTCATCGCGCACCAGCGCATGGATGTAGACCTTTTTGAAAGGGACATCACCCATGAAGTGCATGCCCATCATCATCATACGGGCAACCCAGAAGAAGATGATGTCAAAACCGGTAATCAGCGTTTCGGCGGGATAATAACGCTTCACCGCTTCATTATTCTCCGGCCAACCAAGGGTCGAGAACGGCCACAGCGCCGACGAAAACCACGTATCCAGCACGTCTTCGTCTCTAAACAAAACTACGCTCTTCGGATTATCCCCAACACCATCAAGAGCAAAAAAGGCATCTTGTCTGATATTTTTTACAGCAATTTCAACATTTGCTCCATAGTATTCGCGGGCTTCCAATAGAGCTTCTTCTTGTGTTTCAGCAACAAAAACCTTAGTGCCAAAAGATACACTAAATTGGCCTTCTTTTACCTCCGGTCCATACCACGCAGGAATTTGATGCCCCCACCACAGCTGGCGCGAAATGCACCACGGCTGAATGTTGCGCATCCACTGGAAGTACGTATTTTCCCAGCTTTTCGGCACGAATTCGGTGCGGCCGTCTTCTACGGCTTTAATTGCGGGCTGCGCCAGCGTGGCGGCATCGCAATACCATTGTTCGGTCAGGAACGGCTCCAGAATAACCGACTTCGATTTTTCGTCGTGCGGTACGGCATGCACGCAAGGCTCGATCTTTTCGATCAGCTCCAGTGCTTCCATTTCCGCCAATACTTTTTTACGGGCATCGAAACGGTCAAGGCCGCGGAAAGCCTCCGGTGCGTTCTCGTTCACTTTGGCATCGCGGTCAAAAATCGAAATCATCGGCAGGTTGTGACGTTTGCCGACTTCAAAGTCGTTGAAGTCATGCGCGGGCGTAATTTTAACCGCCCCCGTGCCCTTGGTCGGGTCTGCGTATTCGTCGGCGATGATGGGGATCAAACGATCGCTCAGCGGCAGCGCGACGAATTTACCCACGAGGTCTTTGTAGCGTTCATCATCCGGATGCACCGCAATTGCCGTATCGCCCAGCATGGTTTCGGGGCGCGTGGTGGCAATGGTAATAAAACGCTCCACCTGCCCTTCGATGGGATAGCGGAAATAATGCATGTTACCTTTGATCTCGACCTGTTCAACTTCAAGGTCGGACAGCGCGGTGTGCATCTTCGGGTCCCAGTTGACCAGACGCTTGTCTTTGTAGATCAGCTTTTCTTTGTACAGCTGAACGAAAACTTTGTTGACGGCTTTGTTCAGACCTTCGTCCATCGTAAAGCGTTCGCGGCTCCAATCCGGCGTTGCGCCAAGGCGGCGCAGCTGGCGGGTGATGGTCGATCCCGACTCTTCTTTCCACTCCCACACGCGTTTCAGGAAATTATCGCGGCCAAGGTCATGACGGCTTTTGCCTTCTTTGTTCAGCAGACGTTCGACCACCATCTGGGTGGCAATGCCCGCATGGTCGGTGCCCGGTTGCCACAGAACGTCGCGGCCCTGCATACGCTCGAACCGGGTCAGGATATCTTGCAGCGTCATGGTGAGCGCGTGGCCCATGTGCAGGCTGCCCGTCACGTTGGGCGGCGGCATGGGGATGCAATACGGCTGCTTGTTGCTGTTCACGTCGGCCGCGAAAACGCCGGATTTTTCCCAGCTTTCGTAGTGTTTCTTTTCGACGTCCTTGCTTTCAAACGTTTTTTCAAGCATCTGTATTATGTCCTCTGGCTACTGCCGTTTTTATTTAAAATTTGAGATACATAATATAGCGGCAAGACCATTGATTTGTGAAGGCATTTTGCTAGATTGAGCGGCAGTTTTTCACCAATTCCAGAGGGTAAAAAGTATGTCCCCGAGCCAGACGGCCACCGCCGAAGAAAACACCCAAATCCGCGTCGAAACCGACTCTATGGGTGAAGTCGAAGTTCCCGCCGATAAATACTGGGGCGCACAAACCCAGCGTTCGCTTGAAAACTTCAAAATCGGCACCGAACGCATGCCCCTGCCGCTGGTACGCGCACTGGGCGTCCAGAAAAAAGCCGCCGCTCTCGCGAATATGGAATTGGGCGCCCTCGACAAGAAAATTGGCGCCGCCATCGTGCAGGCCGCCGAAGAAGTCATGGACGGCACGCTCAACGATCACTTCCCCCTCGTCGTCTGGCAGACCGGTTCCGGCACCCAGACCAACATGAACATCAACGAAGTCGTATCCAACCGCGCAATTGAGATTCTGGGCGGTGAAATCGGATCGAAAAAACCCGTTCACCCGAACGACCATGTGAACTATGGCCAGTCGTCGAACGACACGTTCCCGACCGTCATGCACATCGCGGCGGTCGAGCAGATCCATCACGAACTCATCCCCGCGCTCGAACACCTGCACGCGGCACTGGACGCCAAGTCGAAATCGTTTAACGACATCATCAAAATCGGCCGTACGCATTTGCAAGATGCCACACCGGTGACGCTGGGTCAGGAATTCTCCGGCTATGCGATGCAGGTGAAATACGGCATCGATCGCGTCAAGGCCGGCCTGCCCCGTCTGTCGCAACTGGCGCAGGGCGGCACGGCTGTTGGCACGGGCCTCAACTGCAAAAAAGGCTTTGCCGAACTGTTCGCGCAAAAAGTATCGCACATCACCGATATCCCCTTCACCACGGCTGAAAACAAATTCGAAGCCATGGCCGCGCATGATGCGATTGTTGAATCTTCGGGCGCGATGAACACGGTTGCCTGCTCGCTGATGAAAATCGCGAACGATGTGCGCTTGCTCGGCTCCGGCCCGCGCTGCGGCATTGGGGAGATCAGCCTGCCGGAAAACGAACCCGGTTCGTCTATCATGCCCGGTAAAGTCAACCCGACGCAGTCCGAAGCGCTTACTATGGTTTGCACGCAAATCATGGGCAACCACACCACGGTGTCGGTCGCAGGGTCGAACGGCCATTTCGAGCTGAACGTATTCAAACCCGTCATGATCTATAACCTGCTGCAATCCATCCGCCTGCTGGCCGATGCGGCACGCAGCTTCACCGACAACTGCGTGGTGGGTATCGAGCCGAACCGCGAACGCATCACAAAACTGCTCAACGAAAGCCTGATGCTGGTCACGTCGCTGAACCCCGTCATCGGTTACGACAACGCCGCCAAAATCGCCAAGCACGCCCACAAAACGGGGGGCACGCTGAAAGATGCAGCGATTGAACTGAACCTGCTGTCGGCCGAAGACTTCGACAAAGCCGTAAAGCCCGAAACCATGATCGGCCCGCGCGACTAACCGCTCCGACATTACGCAAAAAGCGCCGCCCTGTTTAACGGGCGGCGCTTTTTTGTGGGGCGGCTACAGGCCGGATCCAAAACACACTATCGCTTCAAATAAATTTGCGGTACAATTGCACCGTTAGGGAGAAACAGGGCCTGCATCATCCTGCGCTCCCGCTATCAGAAAGGAACTCCGATGCCTCATCGTCTCTCGCAAAAACACTCCATCACCGTCGCCGGACACCGCACCAGCATCACGCTGGAACAAGCATTCTGGGACAGCCTTAAGGAAATCGCCGATGAAAAAGGCCTTTCCATTAACGGCCTGATCGCGGGTATTGATTCCGACCACCCTGACAACCTGTCGAGTGCGCTTCGCGTTTTCATCCTTGAACATTACAAGCAGAAACGCGCGTAAATACCGCCGCGTTTATTGCCCCAGCCTGTCCAGAATGCCGCCAATCGGATTGCTTTCCGTCGGGGGTGCAGGCTCAACTGCGGGCGTTTCGGGCATAGGCGGCGCTTCCGGCGCAGGCAGGCTTTCGGCCTGCACATCGGACAGCGATTGTGGCTCGACAGGCAATATCTCGCCAATCGCGGCGTCACCCGCTTCGTTGGACGGCGTGCCCGGTACATCCAGATACCCCGGTGGCAACATCTCGCCCTGTTGGGGCGCGACGCCCGCTTCCAGCGGCACGTTCGACGGCGATGCGGCAACAGGTGCGACCTCGACCTCTGGCTCGGGCTCGGGCGGCGGAATGCGGGATGCGCCGAAATTGCTCAGCTCTTTGGGTTCGATCCGCAGGTCGGATGCATCGGTGATTTTACCTGCGCGGGTTATATGCAGCGGGTCAATCCCCCGCACATTCTTCAGCGTCAGAAAAGCCTTCAGGTCATAACTCTCCGCCGCCGCATCAACGCTGGTTTCAATTTTAACTGTGCTGTCGTCGTTATCGATCGTCAATTGACGTGCGGTGATTTTACCATCCCTGATATCAAACACCGCATGGGCATCACGGTAGGTGGCAGCGCCTTCACGCAAAATACTGTGCGCACTGGATACCAGATCTTGCGGCGATGAACGCAGCGGCTCCAGATATGCGGTCAGCGCGGCGGGGTCGAACCCGCGCACGGTCAGCCGCGGCGCGGCCGCAGTCACGCTACCCGAAAAATCACCCAGCGGCGTTTTATCTTTGGCTTTCGCCGTCAGATCAAACGATACATCCGCCTCGTCGACTTCCAGCCCGCCAAGCGGCAGCGGCATCTGTGCAGGACGGAAGCGGGCCAATTCACCCTTGATATCCGATGCCGTCCACTGTTTATCTTCGCCGCGCGTCAGCTGCCCGCTGGCGTTCAGCGTGCCATCCCACAGGCTACCTTTCAACGACTTGATGGTAACACTGTCCGATTTAACATCCATATCGCTCTCCAGCGTTTTGATGTTCAATCCGCGCAGCACGGCATCATCCGCACGCAGCTTCAGCGACAACGGTATATTCTGGCGGATATCCGTTGCCAGCCAGCGGTCGGCATTCATCTTACCCGCACGCAGATCGGCAGTAATCGCATGACCTGCTTTTTCGATCTTGCCACTGGTCACGCCGCCATCGCGCGTTTCAATGCGCAGGCCATCCAGCACAAAACCGTCGGCGCGCACCGTACGGTCGGCAGTAAACGTGACCGCCCCCGCAGGGCTGACCAGACGGTCAATATCCACGCCAAACAGCGCAAGTAAACGGTGGCTTTCCGGCAACGTGATTTTAATCTGCGCCACATCTGCGCCGCGCGACTGCATATCAACCGTACCGCCATAAAACGCGCCGGAGATTTTATACGCCGGCGCAATGCCCTCGCCGCGCTGCCATTCACCGCGCAGATCGACAGGCGCCGCAATATTCAGCGGCATCGGCCATTCAAAGCCTGCCGATTTGGCAAACGCCGCCGCATCAGGCGCAGCGATTTGGTAATTTATTACCACTTTGGCCGCATCTTTGAGCGGCAGGCCAGAGAATTCCCCCTGCACCGCCACGCGCCCTGCCTCGCCCGTACGCGCGCTCAAGGTGGATAGCTTGACGCCATCTTCACGCGCAGATGCTTTCAGGACCACACCACTCCAGACGCTGCCGCCAAAGCCGATATTCTCGCCCGTGATATCCACATCATTACCCGGCGCAAATACGGCAGAGGCAAGGGCGCTGCGCTGGGTTTCTTCCAGCTGCTGCACATCCAGACCCGCTATGTTCAAACGCGCTTCGATACCGTCATCCAACATATTCAAAACGCCCGATGCCTTGCCCGCATCGCCCATGGCCGCGTCAAAATTATAAAGACTGGCGCGTTCACCGCGCAGGTCCAGATTACCCGCAACCCGCAAGCCCGCTGGCGGCAAGGCAGGCCAAAACGCAGCTAGACGTTCAGGCAGTATGCCATTATATGCCTTGGCAAAAGCCGGCACGTCATCAACGGACAGGTCAATTTTTAGATTGCTGGTATTTTGCGCAGGGTTTGCCGCCCCGCTGGCCTTGAATACCGCCTTGCCCGCCAAATCCGCGCGCAGCGATTTAATCAGCCATTGATTGGATTGGCTGGCCGCATCAATCGTCAGACCGTTCAGCGTCGCGCCGCGCCATTTCACGGTCTTACCATTTAATTTGATATTCGCCTGCATACCCGATGGCAGTGCGGGCATAGGCGCCGTATCTTTGCCAAGGTCGATATGCGACAGCGTCAAATCCGCCGTCAGGTGTGGAATTTCCATTTGCGGGCGTTCGTATGTTACGCTGCCCGTGATCTTGCCCTGTTTACCGATTTGCGCATCGATATCACGCAGCGAAAACGCGCCATCGCGGGCAGACAGCGCCGCCGATAGTGTCATGTCTTGGGTCATCCACGCCGTTTGCGTCAGCAGTTTTTGCGAAAACAAACTGGCGGGTGCGCCCTGCGCCAAATTCAGCGTGCCGTCGAACCCTGCGCCGTTATTCGACGTCAAATTTCCCGTCAGCGTCATTTGCGGCAGTTTTTCCAGCGGCTGGAATAACGCGTTGACAGACAATCCCTGCGCCCCTGCCGCCTGCCCCGTCGTGATTTCAACGTTCACCGGCACATCGCGGAAAACCATATCGCCCGTAATTTTATACGGCCCGCGCAGGCTGGGCGCAGCCACGGACAAATTCAGATTACCAAATTCAATATCCGTCCCCGTTGCCGCCTGCATATAGCGCACACGTCCGCCGCGCAAGGTGACATCGTTCAACGTCACAGCATCACCGGCAGATCCAAACGTCATGACGCGGCCTTCGGCACCCTGCACAAGCCCGTGCCAGCCCGCACGTCCGTCAGGCAGCATTTCAAGCGTCAGCTGCGGTTCGACCAGATGGATTTTTTCGATTTCAACGCGGCCTTCCAGCAGCGGCATCAAACGCACGCGGGCTTCCAAGCTTTTGAGTTTCAGCAGATTTGGCTCTTTGGCCCCCTCGATCGAGGCAACAGACACATCATCGACCTGCAACTGCGGATTGGGCAGCAGGCGGAACGATATATCGCCGCCCACCACAACATCGCGCCCCAGATAGGCCGAGGCATGCGTCGCAAGTGTGTCTTTATGTTTGTTCCAGTCGATAAAATTGGGTGCCACTAGAACAATGGCCAGCATAACAAGCAGCAGAACAAAAAGCCCTGCGATGATCCGTTTCATCATGTCCGCATCCTCCTGCCTTATATCCGGCTGCGTCTTTTATCAGACGATCTGGCGCTGCCTTTGTGCAATGACGCCCATCACGGCTGTCGCCGCACGTTCACTGGGCGCCTGCGGGTCGCCAAGGCCGATTTTAATCAGCGCCTGACGGAAATCCATCAACTGCTGGCTGCGGGCATCTTTGTCGTCCATCAGGCGCAAAAGCGCGCGCGACATCGGCTGCGGTTCGCAATCTTCGAGCAGCAGTTCCGGCACCACAGGGCGGCGCAGCAGAATGTTGACCAAATTCACATACGGCGTTTTCACCAGATGCTTCGCCACCCATGCCGATGTGGGATTTAATTTATAGGCGATAATATGCGGCGTGTCGGCCAGCGCCAGCTCCAGCGTGACGGTGCCCGATGCAGCCAGCGCGGCGGTACCGGCGGCAAAGCTATCGTATTTGTCCTGATCGTCCGTCACGATAATCGGGTTGATGCCCTTGCCCGTGAAAAACTTTTCGATATATCCCTTCAGGTGCGGCAGCGTCGGAATGACGATCACCGCCTGATGGCGATGGCTGAGCACCAGATCGGCGGTATCGCAGAATTTATCCAGAAGACGGCTCAGCTCGCTCATGCGGCTGCCGGGCAACATGCAAAAAACAGGCTGATTGGAACGCAGTCCGTATTTTTCGCGAAAGCGCGTACCATCGCCGCGGCTATCCATTTTTTCGACCACCGGATGGCCGACGAATGTCGCATCCAGGCCGTGGCGTGTGAAATACGGCGGCTCGAACGGCAGCAACGTCAGGATATGATCAAGGAATTTGGAGACCTTCTCCGCCCGCTTCGGACGCCATGCCCACACGCTGGGCGCGACGTAATGCACGCACGGGATATCCTTATTGCGCGATTTGATTTGCTTGACCACGCGGAAACAGAAATCGGGGCTATCGATCGAAATCACCGCATGGGGATTAAACGCCAAGGCGGCTTTGCGTGTCTGGCGAATACGCGACATGATTTTAAACAGCCGCGGCAATACTTCGGCCAACCCCATGACAGACAGCTCTTCCATCGGAAACAGGCTTTGCAGGCCTTGCGCCTGCATATTCTTGCCGCCCACACCCTGAAAATGAATATCGGGGCGCATGTCTTTGAGCGCGCGCATCAGGTTTGCACCCAGCAGATCCCCCGACGCTTCGCCCGCGATGACAAAAATGCGCAGCGGTTCTTGCACTTGCGCTTCGGGCGGCAGGGTGTCTTCGTCAATCATGCCCAGCAAATCCGTCATGCACTAAATCCTTCAATAAACAATCCAAGGCGGTTGGCGGCATCAACAACCTCGTCACGGTCGAGCAAGATCGACGCGCCGGCTTCTACCGCAATGCCCGACAGCCCTGCTTCGTAGGCGCGGCGCACGGTGCGCAAGCCAATCGCAGGCAGATCGACGCGGCGATCCTGCTGCGGCTTGCACGATTTCACCAGTACGCCGCCAATGCCCTGACGGCGGTGCTTGCGGCAGCGGGCGAGCAGATTATCTGTCCCCTCCACCGCTTCGATGCCGATCACAATACCCTGCTGCACCACAGCGGCCTGACCGACATCCAGCCCGCCCAGCGTCTTGGTGACTTTGATACCAAAATCGCGATCGATGCTGTTTTGTTCGCCCGGCTGAATTTTACCCAGAACGCCGACGGGTGTTACCAATGCAGGTTCAATGTCATGTGCGCCGATAATACGAAAGCCTTCTTTTTCCAGTTCCTCCACCACGGCACGCAGCAACGCATCATCGCCAAACGCGGCCGCGCCCAGACGTGCAAAAACTTTGATGGTGCGCAGATCGGGGCGCATTTCGCGCAGCGACGGGCGGCGGATCGCCCCCGCCATCACCAGCGTGTCGACATTGTTTTGTTTGAGCAGATCAATCGCCGCGTTGGTCGCGCCCAGCTTGGTCCAGCCGTGCGGCACGCCGCGCATCAGGTTTTCTTCGGTTTGCCCACGAAAACCCAGCACAAAAAAATCGCGCCCGTCGCGGCGGCTTGCCTCAATGAGTTTGCGGGGGAGACCGCCACTCCCCGCTATGATCCCGAGGCGAGGCATGGTTTAACCGTTCGCAGCAGATTTGGGCTGAAGAACCGAGCGGCCTTCTTTCGCGCGAATAAAATCAATCATGCGCATGACAGCCTGTTCGGCGCTGTAATCGTTGGCGACGTTGTCGATGCGTTCGGCCAGCGTGCCTTTGTTGTCGAACAACTGGCGGAAGGCTTTCATCAGCATCTGCACTTGCTCTTTGGTAAATCCGCGGCGTTCAAGACCGACATAATTCAGGCCTGCCAGATGCGCACGTTCACCTTTGACAAGGCCGTACGGGATAACGTCGTATTCAACGCCCGACATGCCGCCGATCATGGCAAAGGGGCCGATGCGTACGAACTGGTGAATCGCCGCAAGACCGCCGATGATGGCGAAATCACCCACTTCGACATGCCCTGCCAATGTGGCGTTGTTCGCCAGAATGACGCTGTTGCCCACGATGCAGTCATGCGCCACATGCGATGCCGTCATGAACAGGCAATTGTCGCCGACGACGGTTTTCATTTTGTCGCCTTCGGTGCCTGGGTTCATGGTGACATGTTCGCGGATTTTGCAGCGTGCGCCGATGATCAGCTCGGATTTCTCGCCTTTGAATTTCAAATCCTGCGGCGCGGAGCCGAGGGACGCGAAAGGCCAGATAATCGTTTCATCGCCAATCGTGGTATAACCATCCACGACAACATGTGCTTTCAGCTCGACGCCTTTGCCGAGTTTGACATTAGGGCCGACCACGCAGTAAGGGCCGATTTTGACGCCTTCGCCAAGGATCGCGCCGCCTTCGATAATTGCGGTTTTATGAATGGTGGCCTCGGCCATGGTGCTCTCCGTCTCGCGCGGGTTAAACTGGATAAGGTATTGATAGCAAAATGCTTTTTGCAGGCCAAATCACGCTATGTGACAGTCTGTAACAAAAAAGGCCATTAAAGATGGCCCTTTTGTCGCAAAAACCTAGCAAAAGCCGGCAAAAATGTTATTTGCCGTCCATAATCATGGCTGTGACAACCGCTTCGGCGCACAGTTCGCCGTTCACTTTCGCCTCGCCCTTGAATTTCCAGACGTTGCGGCGGTTTTGCACACGGACAACTTCGATAATCAGCTGGTCGCCGGGGGTGACAGGCTTGCGGAATTTCGCTTCGTCGATCGCCATGAAATAAACCAGCTTGCCTTCCAGCTCTTTACCGACAGAATGCACTACCAGCGCGGCGGCCGTTTGCGCCATCGCTTCGATGATCAGGACGCCGGGCATCACAGGCGCGCCGGGGAAATGGCCGTTGAAGAAATCTTCGTTGATCGTGACGTTCTTCAGCGATACGGCGCGCTCGTTGGGATCTACTTCCAGCACGCGGTCGATAAGAAGCATCGGAAAGCGGTGCGGCAGCATTTCCATGATGCGGCGCGTATCCAGCAGCGGTGCCGAAGTTTTTGCCGGAGAAGTCGTCGTCGTCATGTTTCGTCATTTCCTTTCTTGAGACTGATACGCGACCAGATCGCTGTCTGGCGCATGAACTGGCGGATAGGCAAAGCGGGCGACCCCATGACTTCACCGCCCGGTGGGATGTCACGCATAATGCCCGATTGCGCGGCAATTTTCGCGCCCGAACCGATTTTAAGATGTCCGGCAAAGCCAGACTGGCCGCCTGTCATGACATAGTCGCCTAATTGGGTGGAACCCGAAATACCTGTTTGCGATACGATGACACAGTATTTGCCGATCTGCACATTATGCCCGATCTGAACAAGGTTATCGATACGCGTCCCCTGCCCGATCACCGTATCCGGCCCCGCGCCGCGGTCGATGGTGGTATTGGCACCGATTTCGACGTCATCGCCAATCACCACACGGCCCAGCTGCGGCACAGACACATACCCCGCCGGATCAATCGCAAACCCGAAACCCGGGCGGCCAATAATGGCGCCGGGATGCAGGCGTACTTTGTTGCCGATCAGCGCATGCGTCACATAGGCACGCGCGCCGATATCGCAATCCGCACCGATTTCAACGCCGGATTCAATTACCGCGAGCGCACCGATGCGTGTACGTGCACCGATTTTAACGTTTTTGCCAATAATGGCAGCATGGTCGATATAGCAATCTTCGCCCACCTGCGCCGTGGCATCCACAACCGCAGACGGCGCACGGAACGCGGACGGCGCCACCGGCGGATAAAACGCCTGCGCGGCAAGCGCGTAGGCTTTATAGGGGTTTTTGTGCGTCAGACACACCGTGCCTGCCGGTGCATGCGCCGCCAGTTCGGGACGGACAAAAACAGCCCCCGCCTTTGTATCTTTGAAAAACGACACGTATTTTTTGTTATCAAGGAACGACAGATGATCGGCCCCTGCATCCTGCAGCGGCGCGACATCCACAAGTTTTTTACCTGATGCCGCCGGATCGGACAGCATCGCGCCCGTCAGCTGGGCAAGCTCGCCCAGCGTGAAGGGACCTGCGATTTTAAAAAAGCGTGGATCTGCCATGACGTCTGCCCTGCTTATTTCTTTTTGGTGGGCAGGGTGAAGTTAACGGGCACTTTTTTCACGTCTTTGTTCAGACGTTCCAGCACCTCGGGCGAGATGTCATAGCTGGTTTCAGCCAGAATGACCGCCTCGTCATTAAAGACCGCTTCCAGACCACGGGCGCGGGCAATTTCAGCCGCAATCTTCAGCGCCTCTTCACGCAGCTTTGTCATCGACTGATTGAATGCGTAATCCAGCGTTTGTTTGCGCTCTTGCACTTTTTTGAATGCGGCGGTGGCTTTTTGCTCGAACGCTTTGCGCTGGGCTTCAAACTCGGCTTCTGCCATTTTGTCGCGTTTTTTGACGATATCTTCTTTTTCTTTTTTCAGCGCGGCTTCTTCTTTGGCGATCAGCGCTTCGTATTCTTTACGCTTCGCGCTGACCGTGTTCAGGATATCTTCGCCTGCCACGCTGTCTTTCAGGATGCCATCCATGTTCATGATGCCGAACGCACCGGGTTTGGTGGCCGGTGCATTTTCAGCCGCCATGACAGGCGCCGAAGCCAGCATCAGTACGGCAAAGAGAGCTGCAAAATAAGTCTGTGTGTTTTTCATCGTCATATACTTTCTATGATCCGTTTTTTGTACCGCCGCCCAGTGCGTCCGCGTTTAGAAACGCGTACCGAAGCTGAAGCGGAAGAATTCTGTTTCGTCGAAATCTTCTTTCACGACAGGCACCGCAAAGTCCATGCGTACAGGACCGAAGGGCGAACGCCATGAAACGCCGACACCGGCCGTCACACGCAGACTGTCCTGATCCTGAATACCAGGACCTTTGTCATCCACGCGGGACAGGACACCAAAATCGCTGAACGTGCGCAGGCGCACACCCAGATCTTCGGGCAGACCGGAGGGGAACTCCATCTCAACGGAGCCGCGGTAGAAATAGTTCCCGCCCAGCGCATCGCCGGTCGCCGAGTCACGCGGGCCGATACCGGATTCTTCAAAGCCGCGCAGCGTGCTGCCGCCGATGAAGAAACGCTCGTTAATCCGCAGGTCTTTACCGCCGAAGCCGAAGATATACCCCGCCTCGCCCAGCAGGCTCAGCACCCATTTGTCGACAACCGGATAGTACACCGTGCCGCCCACGCGGGTGCGCAGGTAACGGGCGTCACCGCCGAAACCGGCCACTTCGTTTTCAAGACGCAGAAGAACACCTTCGGTCGGTTCCTGACGGTTATCAGTGCTGTCATAGGTCAGTTTCTGGCTGATCGCGGACGTCGTCCATTCGCCTTCCTGATTTTTAATAAACAGCGACGCATCTGAATCGACGTTTTCGATTTCGGTCACGTCATAGCGATAGCCCAGATCCTGACGCAGACGTTCGGACAGCGGATAGCCAAGGCGCAGCGCCCCGCCCGTTCTGCGGCTGTCATACGACGAATAATCCTGATAGTCGCGCACAATGTGGAAGGCATCCACGCCAAAGCTCAGATCACGTTTCAGAAAGTACGGTTCGGTAAAGCTGAAATCAAACTGCGAACGGCGCGTCGACAACGTGGTCGCCAGCGTCAGATCCTGACCTTTGCCAAGGAAGTTACGTTCACGGATGCGGAATTCACCCAGCACACCATCCGACGTGGAATAGCCGCCACCCAGCGACAATTCACCTGTGGATTTTTCAGCCACGTTAATGTCGATGTTGGTTTTGTCGGGCGTGGTGCCGCGGGTTGTTTTGACCTGCACGTTTTCGAAATACGACAGGTTGCGCAGTTTCTGTTCCGAACGCTTCAAACGTGCCGCATTAAATGCGTCACCTTCGGATAGCGTCATTTCACGGCGGATGACGGAATCCATCGTGCGGACGTTACCGCTGATGTTGATGTTTTCAACAAATGCCTTGCGGCCCTCGTTGACGGTAAAGGTGATATCAATCTCGCGGTCGTCGCGGCGGCGGTTAACACTGGGCACGACATCTACAAAAGCATACTGGCGGTTGCCCAGCTCGTCCGTCAGGGCGTTGACGGTGTTTTCAATCGCGCTGGCTTTGTACCATTCGCCCGATTTAAAAGTCACAACCGAATTCAGCTGTGTCGGGTCCAGATCGCGAATATTGCTCTTTACGTCGACTTTGCCGACTTTGTAGCGATCACCTTCGGACAACGTGAAAGTGACATAGAAATTTTTGCGGTCCGGCGATAATTCTGCAATCGCGCTTTCGACCAGAAAATCGGCATAGCCGTATTCCAGATAATGTTTGCGCAGCATTTCGCGGTCGAAGGCCACGCGATCGGGGTCGTATTTATCCGCCCCCGACCAGATACGCCACCAACGGTCTTCGCGGCTGCGAACCACGCGCTGCAGGTCGGCATCATCAAAACGCTTGTTGCCGAGGAACACGATGCGGGAGATCAGCGTCTGCGGGCCTTCGCTGATTTCGAACACAAGGTTGACGCGGTTTTGGTCCAGCTTGATAATCTTGGGGTCAATGCTGGCAGAGAAACGGCCGCTCAAACGGTACATTTCCTGCAAACGTTCAACATCGGCCTGCACCTTGGTACGCGTTAAAACCGTACGGGGACGCAACTGGACTTCGGCCATCAGGGCGTCTTTTTTCAGCTTCTCGTTACCTTCAAACGCAATTTCGTTGATGATCGGATTTTCAACAACGACCACAATCAGGTCACGGCCTTCCTGATAGAGAGACACGTCGGCGAACAGGCCCGTTGCAAACAGCGCCTTCAGCGCGCGGTTCAGCGCGTTGCCATCAAAGGCATCCCCCGCCTGCAAGCTCATGTAAGACAGGACGGTCGACGGTTCGATACGCTGCGTGCCCTCGACGCGGATGTCGCGGATGGTTTCGCCGCTTTGCGCGGACGCCCCCCCTATCGCGGCAAACATCGCCCAGGCAAGCAAAACAAACGTGGCGACGACAAGGCGCGGCGCCGGCATTTTCGGTGTCGGGAAGTTAAATGTGATCATGATAAGTCTGTGCGCTTCGTGACGTAGTGTCTACGTTAAGATGTTGTTATTTTTGTATTAGGATATCAGGCTCTTAACGTAGTCCACCAGCTTCAGTTGCACAAGATCATTCCACGTCGCAAAAACCATAATAAAGAGCAAAAACAGCAAACCGACGCGCAGCATGTACTCCTGCACCGTATCACTGAGGGGTTTGCCACGGACTTTTTCCATAGCATACATCATCAGGTGTCCGCCATCCAGCATGGGAATCGGCAGCAGGTTGATGAAGCCAAGGTTTACCGACAGCAAAGCGGCAAAGGTAATAAAGGCCACAATCCCCTTCTGGGCAAAATCACCGGCATAGGCGCCAATTCGCAGAATACCGCCCAGCTCGTCCGCACTGCGGATACCCAGCACCATCTGGCCGAGCGCACGCAGCGTGTCACCCGTAATCGTCACGGTTTCGCGTGCTGCATACCATGTCGCGCTCAGGATGCTGTGTTCCCGCATTTCAAACGATTTGCCGGGACTGGAAATACCAATGCGGCCCGTCGCGTGGCGAAAGCCGAAACGGTCGGTTTCATATTCCAGCTTGGGGTTGACGCGCAGAGTAATCGGCTCGCTGTTCCATTCACGCTCGCCCGTTGAACGCTTCAGGGTGATATCCATCGGCTGGTCGAGGTTGATGGCCGCTTCTTTACGCAGCTGGGTAAAGCTTTCGATGGCGCGGCCGTTCACGGCCACGATCCAGTCGTCAGGCTGAATGCCCGCCTTCTCTGCCGCCGAACCTTCGACAACGCCCGCCGCAACGGGTGGTACATACGGCTGGCCCTGAAAGTAATAAAGGCCGGTTAAAATAATAATCGCAAAAATGTAGTTGATGGTGGGGCCCGCAACCACGATGGCGGCGCGGCGGCCGACAGACTGGGCAAAGAACGCAACCTTGCGCTCCTCCGCCGTCATCGGGCGCGGCGCTTCGGCGCCGTCCTGCACGGTATCCGCGCTTTGGGCGCTGGCAGGGTCGGTGTCGCCAAACATCTGGACATAACCGCCGAGCGGGATCAGACAAAATTTCCAGCGGCAACCGCGCTTATCGGTCCAGCCAAACAATTCTTTGCCAAAGCCGATCGAAAATTTGACGACCTTCACGCCACACATACGCGCGACAATATAATGTCCCCATTCATGAACGAAGACGAGGATGCTGAGCACGACAATGAACGGCCCGCCGTAGTCCTTGAAAAACTTGACCGGCACCGCCAGCATATCCATCAAAAATTCCATGATAAGCCGCCCTCTCGCGTAAAGTATTATTATATCTGTTTATTGTAATGCCTGAATGATCTTTTCGGCAAGGCCGCGCGCAGCCAGATCAAGCGCGATCACGTCATCCAAGTTTGATATGCCCCCGATATCAGCCGTTTGCAAGACCTTATCGGAAATCATTTCAATTTTATCGAAACTGATCCGGCCAGACAGAAAGGCTTCGACCGCCACCTCGTTCGCGGCGTTCAGCACCGCCGGATGCCCCGCCCCCGCCCGCACCGCCGCCCGCGCCAGATTTACCGCCGGGAAACGCCCTGTATCCAGCGGCTCGAACTGCATGACCAAAGCCTTGGACAGGTCAAGGCGCTGCCCTGTGGTTTCGATACGGTCCGGCCAGCCCAGCGTATGGGCAATCGGCGTGCGCATATCGGGGGCCCCCATTTGGGCCAAGATGCTTCCGTCCACATATTCAACCATTGAATGAACAACCGACTGCGGGTGGATCAGCACATCAATCTGCTGATCTGGCGTATTAAACAAATACGATGCCTCGATGATTTCCAAAGATTTATTCATCATCGTTGCGCTATCAATGGATATTTTCGCGCCCATCGACCAGTTGGGATGGCGGACCGCTTCGGCGGGGGTAATCCCTGCCAGCTCGGCGCGGCTGCGGCGCAGGAAAGGCCCACCCGATGCCGTCAGGATAATCCGCGCAATGCCCCCCTGCTGCGCCGGATCGCGCACCTGAAACACTGCGTTGTGTTCGCTGTCGACCGGCAGCAGGGTTGTGCCCGCCACCCGCACCGCAGATAACATCACCTGCCCCGCCGCGACGATAGATTCTTTATTGGCCAGTGCCACGGTCGATCCTTGGGCAATCGCGGCCAGCGTCGGTTTCAGCCCCGCCGTGCCCACAATCGCCGCCATAATCCAGTCGACCGGACGGCTGGCCGCCGCAATCACGGCATCTGCCCCTGCGGCGGCCTCGATTCCCGTGCCGGACAGTGCGGATTTAAGATCTTGATAAAGGCTGTCATCGCCAATCACGGCCAATGCCGCGCCCAGACGCTTGGCCTGTTCCGCCAGCAGGGTGACGTTTTTATGTCCGGTGAGGGCTTCTACGCGAAATCGGTCTTTGTGCCCCGCCAGCAAATCAACCGTGCTCTGGCCAATCGACCCCGTGGCGCCAAGGATGCTGACAGACCGCACGGCCGTAGCCGGAGCCGCAGCGAGTGCTTCCACCTGCGGCGTGCCGCCGCTCATCCCAGTACCGCCTTGATCGCGCCAAAGATAATGGCAACCAGAAGCAGCGCATCGATACGGTCCAGAATGCCACCATGACCGGGGATCAGCGCGCCCGTATCCTTGACGCCGAAATGACGTTTGAAGATAGAGATGAACAAGTCACCCGCCTGACCAAACATGGCCAGCACAAAACCCAGCACGAAATAACCGACAGGCCCCATACCGCCCAGCGTCTGGCCTTCCAGCCCCAGCATGCCCAGCGTCCACGGCGTGGCCATACCGGCCGCAACCAGACCTGCGCCAACGCTGCTGCCAAAAAAGCCCGACCATGTTTTCTTGGGGCTGATTTTCGGTGCCAGTTTCGGCCCGCCCAGCGTGCGGCCGGTGAAATACGCGGCAATGTCGCTGGCCCATACAATGAACAGCAGCGTGCAGAAATGGAACAGACCCGCCGTCGTGCCGCCATCGCGCAGCCAGACCATCATGGCAACCGCAAAACCGACATAGATCAAACCAAAAATCAAAAGCCACGGCTTCGGCCCGTTTTGCGAAAAGTTATAGGCGAATACCATCGCCGACAGCGCCAGCAAAAACCACACCGCCATAATCGGGTTCATGACCATATAACTGACCAGTACCGCCATCGCGCCGCAGCCCGCGGCCAGATGCACGATATGCTTGGGCGCGTTGTCTTTGCCCGTCATCACCATACGTGCCCATTCAAACGCGCCGATACCGCCCGCGGCGGCCATCATCCACGCAAATGGCGCACCGCCCCACCAGATCAGGAACAAAACCGGCGGCGCAAACATCAGCGCCCCTTTGACGCGTTCGTTGAGCGAGCTGTTCACCGGTTTTTTAGCTTCGGTCGCGGCGGGGATTTCGGTGGTCATGGTCTGTTTCCTTGAAAAAGAAAAACGTGAGCAAATGGTGGGCGGCAGATACTACGCGGCAAGGATATACCTATGCGCCGCCCTTCCCTGTCTTGGCGTCGGCGGCCTCGGTCGTCTTCAGCCCGCCATAACGGCGGTCGCGGCTGGCGTAGCAGGCCAGCGCGGCTTCCATATCGACGCGGCTGAAATCCGGCCACAGGGTATTGGTAAAAAACATTTCGGCATAGGCCAGCTGCCACAGCAGGAAGTTACTGATGCGGTTCTCGCCGCTGGTGCGGATCATCAGATCAGGGTCCGGAATATCCGCCGTCATCAGATACGACGCAAAAGCCTTTTCGCAAATATCATCCGGCTTCACGTCGCCCGCCGCCGCCGCACGCGCAATTTCGCGCGCCGCGAAAACGATATCCTGACGCCCGCCATAGCTGAGCGCGATGACAACCGTGAGGCCTTTGTTGTCTTTGGTGATTTTCTCGGCCTGTTCGATCATCTCGACGATATCGCGCGGCAGGCGGGCACGATCGCCGATCACGCGCAGGCGTGCGCCGGTTTTATGCAGCTCGTCCGTTTCTTTTTTCAGGTAATAGCGCAGCAAGCCCATCAGCCCGTCGACTTCGATGGCCGGACGGTTCCAGTTTTCCGACGAAAAACCAAACAGTGTGATGTATGAAACCCCCAGATCGCGGGCGGCTTCGACAGCCCGCTGCGCCGCCTCTGCGCCTTTTTTATGGCCTTCGATACGGGTCAGTCCGCGGGCAGCCGCCCAGCGTCCATTTCCGTCCATGATGATGGCAACGTGACGCGGAAGCGCGGTTTTTGTGTCCGTCTGCGACATCGCGGATGGCCAATCAGTCTTGGGTTAAACTTGCTTGATCTCTTGTTCTTTATGAACCAGCGCATCGTCGATTTTCTTGACCCAGGTATCCGTCATCTTCTGGATGCGTTCTTCCTGTTTCTTCTGGTCGTCTTCCGACATCTTGCCGTCTTTTTGCAGCTTCTTGACGCTATCCATACCTTCGCGGCGGATGTTGCGAACAGCCACGCGGCCAGCTTCGGCGTATTTCGCGGCGACTTTTACCATCTCCACGCGGCGCTCTTCGGTCAGGCCCGGCAGCGGTACGCGGATCAGCGTGCCCGACGGCTGCGGGTTAAGACCCAGACCGGCGTTGGCAATCGCCTTCTCAACGGACTTCGTGTTGCTGGCATCCCAGACCTGAACGGTCAACAGACGCGGTTCGGCAACCGATACGGACGCGACCTGGTTCAGCGGCATTTTCGATCCATACACTTCAACCACAACGGGGTCGAGCAGGTTAACCGATGCACGGCCGCTGCGCAGACCTGCGAATTCTTTGCTGAGTGCGTCGAAGGCGCCCTGCATGCGGCGTTCGAGATCGTTCATATCCACGTTATCCATTTTGAACCTCTTTTTGTACGATGGTGTATGCGCCACGTCCCTGCATCAACTCGGCGAAAGCGCCCGGTTGTTTGATGGAGAAGACAATGACAGGAATGTTGTTTTCACGCGCCAACGAAATCGCCGATGCGTCCATGACGCCCAGATCGTTCGACAGCACGTCCAGATAGGTCAGTGTGTCGAATTTCTTGGCGGTCGGAACTTTGATAGGGTCAGCGGTATAAACGCCATCAACCTTGGTGCCCTTCAAAAGCGCGTCGCAGCCCATTTCGGATGCGCGCAGCGCAGCGGCAGTGTCGGTCGTAAAAAACGGGTTGCCTGTGCCAGCCGCGAAAATAACCACGCGGCCTTTTTCCATGTGGCGCACAGCCTTGCGGCGGATGTAGGGTTCGCAAACACTCGACATCGGGATCGCGGATTGCACGCGCGTCGTGACGCCCAGTTTTTCAAGCGCGTTTTGCAGCGCAAGGGAATTGATCACAGTCGCCAGCATGCCCATGTAATCGGCCGCAGAGCGGTCCATGCCGACAGCCGCACCGGATACGCCGCGGAAGATATTGCCGCCGCCCACAACCAGGCAGACTTCAACGCCCAGATCGACAACGTCTTTGATGTCGCGGGCGATGCGGGTGACCATATCGGTTTCGATACCGTATTCGCCATTCCCCATCAAAGCTTCGCCGGAGATCTTGAGAAGAACACGTTTGAAACGCGATGCGGACATGATGAAACCCCTGTTGTATCTGAAACCCGAAGATTTATCTGATTGGCGCCGATGCGGCGGAGGGCCTGAGCGGCGCGAAGGTATCGTCTTGGTGGTCGTCGTCTTGTAGTACCGATAGTACCAAAACCTGTTTTCGTCCCGCCGGCGTCACCCCGCCCAAGAAAGAGGCAGGATGACGCGGCAGAACAAAAGTATTAGCCGTTCGCCATTTTGGCAACTTCGGCTGCGAAATCGTCAGCAGCTTTTTCAACGCCTTCGCCCAGTTCGAAGCGAACGTATTGCGTCAGCTTCACAGGAGCGCCGAGGTCTTTAGCCGCTTTTTCAAGAACAGCGGAGATTTTGTTTTCGCCGTCGATGATGAATGTCTGGTTCAGCAGAACAACCTGTTCGTAGTATTTGCGCATGGAGCCTTCAACCATCTTCTCGACGATATCAGCCGGCTTGCCGCTTTGGGTTGCTTTGTCAGCATGAACAGCGCGTTCGCGTGCAACGGTTTCGGGGTTCAGGCTCTCAACGTCGAGTGCTTCGGGGCGTGCTGCCGCGATGTGCATCGCCAGCTGACGGCCGAGTGCGCCGAGTTTTTCTGCATCGGCCGTGGATTCCAGCGCAACCAGTACGCCGATTTTGCCGCGGTTGGGTTGCAGCGCGTTGTGAACGTAGGAAGCCACAACACCGTTTGCAACGCTCAGCAGGGCCGAGCGGCGCAGGGTCATGTTTTCACCGATGTTCGCAATCAGCTCGGTCAGGCCTTCTTCAGCGGTTTTCGCGCCGACTTTGGATTTTTTCAGCTGTTCAACGTCGCCGGTTTTCGTAGCAAGCGCTACGTCCGTCAGCTGCGACAGGAACGTCTGGAACTGGTCGTTGCGGGCAACGAAGTCGGTTTCGGCGTTCAGCTCGATGATCACGCCGGTGTTACCAGCGGCGCCCACGCTAACCAGCCCCTCAGCCGCTGCACGGCTGGATTTTTTCGCGGCAGACGCGAGGCCTTTTTTGCGCAGGAAGTCCATAGCGGCATCGATGTCGCCATTGTTTTCTGCGAGTGCTTTTTTGCAATCAAGCATGCCTGCGCCGGATTTCTCGCGCAGTTCTTTCACCATTGCTGCGGTTACTTCGGTCATTTTTATTGTCCCTCTCTGTTGTGCGCCATCCCCCGGCCGAAAAAGCCGGGGGAGGCTATTAAATGGATAGTCCAATGTCCTGCGAAACGCCGGAGGTGGCGCCCACCGGAACGGCTGTCTGATTAACCAGCAGCCGCCGCTTTTGCTTCAACCGTCTCGAGGTTTTCTGCCTCGGGGTTTGCAGAAGCGCCAACGTCTTTGCCAGACTTCGTGACTTCCGCTTGCAGGCCGTCCAGAACGGTTTCAGCAAACAGGTCGCAGTACAGGCTGATCGCACGCGTTGCGTCGTCGTTACCGGGGATCATGAAATCCACGCCATCGGGATCGCAGTTGGTGTCAACAACGCCGAAAACAGGAACGCCCAGACGTTTTGCTTCCAGGATCGCGTTGGCTTCTTTCATCACGTCGATCACGACGATTGCATCGGGCAGACCGCCCATGTCTTTGATACCGCCAAGGGTCTTTTCCAGCTTTTCTTTCTCGCGTGCGAGGTTGAGCTGTTCTTTCTTGGTCAGCGCGTGCTTGACTTCTGGGTTGTTCAGCATCTCGTCCACTTCGCGCAGGCGCTTGATGGAATTGGAGATGGTGTTCCAGTTGGTCAGCATGCCGCCGAGCCAGCGGTAGTTGACGTAGTACTGGCCGCAGCGTTGTGCAGTTTCAGCGATTTTGTCGGTCGCTTGGCGCTTCGTGCCAACGAACAGTACGCGGCCGCCGCCAGCAACGATGTCGCGCAGGTTTTTCAGCGCGTTGTACAGCATCGGCACCGTCAGTTCGAGGTTGATGATGTGAACATTGTTGCGGTCACCGAAGATGTAGGGTTTCATCTTGGGGTTCCAGCGACGGGTGTGGTGGCCGAAGTGAACGCCAGCTTCCAGAAGTTGGCGCATCGTGAACGTAGGCATCGTCATGAGGTTAGTCCTTTCTCGGTTAGACCTCTGCACGCGGATAAGAAGTCCCCTTGGGGACACCGAAACGACCTTTTAGCAAGACCGTGCATGCGTGCATGCGAATTACACATGAACCATTCATGTGTGTAATGGTCGCGTTTTTAACGTTAAAAGCCTTCATTGGCAAGGAAAACATTGGGTTTTTATCCGACTTTCAACGCTTTTGCCCGGCCCGCCCGCAGCCCCTTGGCATTTCTGGCGTTTTTTTGCGCATTTCATAACTTTATTGACATAAAAATACAAACCGGAGTACTCTTCAAGCCCTGAGGTGCCCCATGTCTTTTCAATCCGTTTCGTTTCGCACGGCCGTATTCCACAAACCCGCCCCGCCCCAAGCGGCCCCGGATTCTCCGGCATCGGTGGTTTTCTGGACATATCAGGGCAGCGGCCCGCGGGCCGAACACGGTTTTATCTTCGAGCATGACATCGGCGGCGCGTTCAACACCAGCAAGCGCGTCAGCGACCGTATAGACTGGCGCACCGCCATGGGCATGATGAAAGATATCGAAGCCGAAGCCGCCCAAAAAACCACCCGCGTGAATGAACACGACCACGATACAATCAAGCACCTGCAAGAGAACGATACCTATGCCAGCGCAGGCTGTTTCGATACCCACCCCTTGCTGGTGCAGGAACAGGAACAATCGCGCCTGCAAGCCATGGCCGCCGCGATGCCCAAGCTGACACGCCGCGCAAAGCCGCCGGGGCCCGCATGACGGACAAACAAACATTCCGTACACGTGCGCTGCTGACAGAAAATCCCGAAGACGATCTGCGTTTGCATCATGTGTTCTGGGTATATCGCCCCAGCTATGACGCGGCCAAAGCCGCCACGGGGCTCGGCGATATTGAAAAACATGAAATCGACAGCTGCCTGATTTTGCGCGGTGAGGCGCAGGACGTGACGCTGGCCGATGCGATCGTAAAACTGGCCGCGCTTGAACAGGGGGAAATCTCCCGCGGCGGCAAAATCGAACAAGACGCTGAAACTGCCGCCGATGACAGCTGGCCGCGCAGCAAATTGGGACATGATTTCAGAAAATCAGCACACCACAGCGATTACGCAGGCATGCAGGCCGCCGTGCGCGAGGAACTGGGGCGTGACGCCACCACGGCTGCAAATGATATTACCCTGCTGCCCGCGGTTAAGATCAAGCCGCGCGGCGCGAAGCCGTAAAAACACCCTCGCCCTTTTTAAAGCATGTCATACCGGCGCAGGGCTTAATACATTGCAGGCGGCAGGCGTACGGTGACATTACGCGCCTGCGCATCGGCAGCAGGATTATCGGGTGCATCCGGTTTAGCCGCTGGCGGGGCTGCATTCTGGTCTGCATATTTTTCAAGCTTGTCATCCAGCTTTTTGATCAGCTCACGAAAACCGATCTGCTTGCCGTAGTGGCCGCCGCGGTGCATGGTTTCGGCCAGACGTTCACATTCACCATCTGTCAGGGCAAAAACGCTGTTACCGAACAACTTCAGGCGGCCTTCAAAAATATCGAGGCATTTTTGGGGCGAGATTTTAACCCCCTCCCGCTTGGCGGCCTGCGAAAACTGGTGTGCCAGCTGGGGCATCCGGCCCGTGTTGCGGCCGGGATCGAAAAATTTCGAGCCTTTGTTATCGAACTTAGTCCCCTGCGCATCCCGCGTCACATGCCGCTGCGGCAAATCCATGCAGCCCTCGGCCAGCGCGGCGACGACTTTGCCCCCATTCTTCTCGATATAGCTCAGAAGATTGCCCATCGTTGTGCCCTGTTCGATACAGGCATCGACAACCACGAATAATTCGGGCGCACCCGTGTTCGGGTTTTTAAACTGGAACGGCTTTTCAGCCTGTGCCTGCGCAAAATCAAGCACATGATACTTTTGCCGCGCCGTCAGTGCGTGGATACTGGATTGATCTTCGGATCTGTCGAGTTTTATATCTTCGACAAGTTCATGCGCGACGCGCCATTCAATGCCCGGTGCGTTTTCCTGTCCGATACGGCGCAGCTGCATGGCACGGCTATAGGCACCATTTGAATGATCGGGAAACAGTTCGGGGTTTTTCTGGGGAAACGCGATATTGATACGCGCCCCTTGATACTCCTGCACGCCCTCCGCTTTTAGCAGTTTGCGCAAAGTGTCTATGGTTTCGTCAGGACGCCAGAAAGAAATCGTATTGGGGAAATCCGGCCGCAATTCGACCCTGTGCGGGTCTTTGGACATCGGCGTTTCCGCCACAGGCGGCGGGCCAAGCGGATGTTCTTCGCTGGCGCCAAAGGGCTTGACGAAATGACCGACAAGACGGCGGCCTGCGCCAGCCATATCGGGCCATTCGATATCGTATCCCCATACCGATAAACGTGACATCACACACCGTGTAAGGCTCCGCCGGAGCCTGCCTTTATTAAACCAGTTACATTTTAAAGCGCGGGAACCGTTATGTCAACGCACCGCGTTAAAAAAGCCATTATAAACAAAGACTTGAATTATAATTCGCGGACGTCACCGACACCACGAATGGCACGCAGTACGCGCGGGGTGTCTTCGTGAATGGTGTAATAGCCCGGCAGCTCCAGCGTAACCACGCGCCCCTTGCCTGCTTGCGTATACAGCTGCACTTTCACGCGGCCGCTGCCGGTAGCGTCCAAATTCGCCTTGATCTGCGCTACGGCTTCGGGGGTTTCCACCTCGACAATCACCTGCCGCGTGACACTCTGCACCGCCGATGTCAGCGGCTCGATGGACTGCGCTAAAAACCGCAGCTCGTCCTCGTTCTTGCGGTCAACATCTACGGCCAGCAAAATCGGCGTGCCGGCCTCAAGGTTATCCCGCGCGGCGTTGAGCAGCTCCGAGAACACCATCATTTCAAAAACGCCATACGGGTCGGATACCTGCACAAAAGCAAAACGGTTGCCTTTCTGCGATGTACGTTCTTGCTTGCGCACCACAATGCCCGCCATACGCAGGCGGTTGCTGGGGCTGGCGTTAAGCGCCTGCTGCACCTGACTGGACGGCACCACGCGCAGGCGTTCCAGCTGCGTGGTCATGTTATCCAGCGGGTGGGCGGACAGGTAAAAACCGACCGCTTCGAATTCGTGGCGTAGACGCTCCAGCGGCTCCCACTTGTCAGCTTGGGGCAGGACAGGCTCCGGCAGGCTTTCGGCTGCGCCGCCGCCAAACAGGCTTTCCTGCCCGCTTGATTTTTCTTCGGCATGGGCAGCAGCATAACGCATCAGCGTTTCAACGCCGGCCAGCGCCACCGCGCGGTTTTCAATCATGTCATCAAACGCGCCGGACGCCGCAAGCGATTCCATCTGGCGTTTGTTAATCACCTTGGTATCCAGACGGCGGGCGAAATCGTAAATGTCTTTGAAGGGTCCATTTTCTTCGCGCTCTTGCAGCACGCGCTTCATCGCCTCCTCGCCCACGCCTTTCAGCGCGGCAAGCGCGTAGCGGATAGACTTGGTGCCGTCCGGCATAAATTCGACCGAAAAGCGCGGGATCGATTTATTGATATCCGGCGGCAGCAACTGAATGCCCATGCGCTGCAATTCCTGCCGCAGTACAGCCAGCTTGTCTGTGTTACCCATATCCTGCGTCATGGTCGCGGCCATGAATTCAACAGGGAAATGCGCTTTTAAATACGCGGTCTGGAACGCAATCAGACCATAAGCGGCCGAGTGGGCACGGTTAAAACCATAACCTGCAAATTTTTCGATCTGGTCGAAAATAGACCCCGCCAGCACTTCGTCGATATCGTTATATTTTTTGCAGCCGTCGATAAAAATCGCGCGCTGGGCATCCATTTCGGATTTAATTTTTTTACCCATGGCGCGGCGCAGCAGGTCTGCACCACCGAGCGTATAGCCCGCCAGTACCTGCGCGGCCTGCATGACCTGTTCCTGATAGATCATGACGCCATAGGTATCTTCGGTCACCGGCTTGAGCAGCGGGTGCATGTAGTCGATTTCTTCTTTGCCCTTCAGGTTCGACAAATACTTCGGGATGTTTTCCATCGGGCCCGGCCGGAACAGGGCGACGATAGCCGATACCTCTTCGAAGTTTTTAACGTTCATCTGGCGGCACAGATCGCGCATGCCCGCACTCTCGAGCTGGAATACAGCGGCGCAGTCGCCCTTGGCGAGCAGCTTGTACGTATCCGCATCTTCCAGCGGGAATTTCAGCGGGTCAAGCTCCTGCCCTGTTGTCTGTTTTACCAGACGGATCGCTTCCTGAATAACGTCAAGCGTTTTAAGACCGAGGAAGTCGAACTTGACGAAGCCGATCTTCTCGACGTCTTTCATGTTGAACTGCGTCGCAGGCGAGTCCGCGCCCGGATCGCGGTAAACCGGCACCAGCTGGTCAAGCGGCTTATCGCCCATCACAACGCCCGCCGCGTGGGTGGATGCGTGGCGGTATAGCCCCTCCAGTTTCAGGGCAATATCGATCAGCTTGCCGACCTGCTCGTCACTCTCGCGGGCTTCGCGCAGCAGCGGTTCGGATTCCAGTGCTTCGCTGAGGCTGATCGGGTTTGCGGGGTTTTGCGGCACCAGCTTGGCGATTTTATCCACCTGCCCGTACGGCATTTGCAGCACGCGGCCCACGTCACGCACCACCGCGCGCGCCTGCAGCTTACCAAAGGTAATAATTTGCGCCACGCTGTCGATGCCGTATTTGTGGCGGACGTAGGTGATGACTTCGTCGCGGCGTTCCTGACAAAAATCCACGTCGAAGTCGGGCATCGATACACGTTCGGGGTTCAGGAAACGCTCGAACAGCAGTTTCATCGATAGCGGGTCCAAGTCGGTAATCTTGGTTGCCCATGCCACGACCGAACCTGCGCCCGAACCACGCCCCGGCCCGACCGGAATATCATGATCTTTCGCCCACTGGATAAAATCCGATACGATCAGAAAGTATCCGGGGAAACCCATTTCGATGATCACGCCCAGTTCGTAATTCAGGCGGTCAAAATATTCCTTGCGCACTTCTTCGCGCTTGGCGGCATCCCATTCAGGCCTGAAAACATAATTTTCCAGACGCCACGTCAGACCCTTTTCAGACAGGTCGCGCAGCGCCTCAGCCTCGCTCATCCCCCCTTCGGTCGGAAAGCGCGGCAGGAACGGTTTTTCTTCCTTCAACATAAACGCACAGCGGCGGGCGATATTAAGCGTATTTTCGATCGCTTCGGGCAGGTCCTTAAACAGCTCCGCCATTTGCTCTGCGGATTTGAAATAATGCTCCGGCGTTACTTTGCGGCGCGTTTCATCCTGCACATAGGCGCTTTCGGCGATGCACAGCAGCGCATCGTGTGCTTCATACATCGACGGGTCATCGAAATAGCAATTGTTGGTGGCCACAATCGGTACATGGTGCGCATAGGCCAAATCCAGCAGCGCGTCCTCTACCGCAACTTCCTCGGGCGTGCCGTGACGTTCAAGCTCGATATACAAACGGTCGCCGTATATTTCTTTCATCTGCAGCAGCAGTTTTTCGGCTTCGGTTTGACGATGTTCGAAAATCATGCGCGCAAGGCTACCCTTCGCGCCGCCCGTCAGGCAGATCAGCCCTTCGCTATACTGCGCCAGCCCTTCCCACGTTAGCGCGGGTTTTTCGGTATGCGGCAGCGGGTGCAGGAATGCCTCGCTCGACAGTTTCACCAGGTTCAGATAACCGGCATGGTTTTGCGCCAGCAGCACGATCTGGTCGGGCATTTCGCATTTGCGGTTTTTCTGTGTGGCCTGTTCGGGTTTTTCTACCCAGAACTGGCAACCGATGATGGGCTGCACGCCGCCTTTGGCCGCTGTCAGCGAAAATTCAACCGCGCCGAACAGGTTGCCCGTATCCGTCACGGCAACAGCAGGCATATTGAGTTTACGCGCCAGCGGCACCAGATCCTTCAGGCGTATCGCGCCCTCGGCCAATGAATAGGCCGAATGGGTACGTAAATGGACAAAGGGTGCATAGGGCTGGGACATACTTTGTTTTCACACCAAAGGCTTTGAATTTCAATCGTTTTTTGGCAAAAGCGGCTGCTTGACATAACAATACGGCTTCGATAATATGCCCTATCAAGAAAATCAGCGAGTTAACGGCAATGACGGAACAGCACGAATTGCGAGAGATGTGGGACGGCTACGGTTCCGACGCGCCTGCGCCCAAGCCCGAGAAGCCCAAAAAAGAAGAAGCCAAAGCCGCCGAACCCGCGCCCGCAGTTATCGCAGAGGCCGCCCCCGCCGCAGCCCCCGAAGAAGAAGACAACCGCGCCGTCAAACTGCGCGACCTATCGACGGAAAGCATCGCCAGCACCTTCCGCGAGCTGGCTGCCCGCGCGCGCGATGATAAAAAACCGTTCGAAGAAACATTGGCCGCGCTGCAAGAGATGATCAGCAAATGCCACGCCGCCGGCCTGACGCAGGTTGGCGTGACTCAGGCGGGCTTTGACATGCTTAAAGACCTGAAACTGATTAAAGACGGCGCCAGCGCCGAGCCGCCGGATGTGCATTACGCCCTGCTGTCGATCGACGATGTGCGCATTCTGGTGCGCGTGATGCCTGAAAAAATCATCGATTGTTACAACGAAAATATCAACAAATCTGCTGATCAAACACGCTATCTGGACAGCGGATCGTTCTGGGATAAAACCGAACGTGACGGCAGCAGTGTTTACCGCCGCTTTGACCTGTCAAAAGAGCAAGACCAGATCAAACTGGTGGAAGCGATTGTGATTACCGCCGCCAACACAGGCGCCTTGCAAGACCTGCGGCAATACGACATTCCCGCAAAAACAGCGCAGCCGCTTGCCAAACCGCGCGCACCCGGCCTGAAATAACGTCCGGGCCGCGTCGAATAATCCATCACGCCTGACCGATAGCGCGGCTGACCGCCAGCGCCCGATATATCGCCTTGAAAAAGGGGTTTATTAAACCAGGCCGTCTTTCAGCTCCAGCACGCGGTCCATACGTGCGGCCAATTGATGGTTATGCGTCACAACCAGTGCACCGATGTTTTCGGTACGGATGGTATGCACAAGCACAGCAAAAACTTCTTCGGCTGTTTTGGGATCAAGGTTGCCCGTGGGTTCATCCGCCAGCAGCAACGACGGATGATTAACCAGACCGCGGGCAATCGCCACGCGCTGCTGTTCACCGCCCGACAGCTGCGACGGGAAATGCCCCATGCGGTGCTGAAGCCCCACCAACGACAACAAATGTTCGCCGCGTGCACGCGCCGCGCCCTTGTCCTTGCCCGCGATATATTGCGGCAACAAAAGGTTTTCAAGCGCCGTGAAATCGGATAGCAGATGGTGGAACTGGTACACAAAACCGATCTGTTCGCGGCGCATGGCCGTGCGGGCATCATCAGATGTATTCGTGGCCGCAATACCGCCGACAAATACATTCCCCGTGCTCGGCGGCTCCAGCAGGCCCGCGATTTGCAGCATAGTCGTTTTACCCGACCCGCTGGGACCCAGCAGCGCAACGATTTCGCCGCGGTTAATTTCGGCATTCACACCGCGCAGGATTTCCAGCGTCTCCCCGCCCTGCGTAAATCGGCGGGTAACGTTTTCAAGCTTCAGGACATTATTCGACAAAGACTTACTCACGGCGCAGGCCCTCCACCGGATCGAGGCGTGCAGCACGCCATGCCGGATAAATCGTGGCAGCAAACGATAGCACCAGCGCGATACTGATCGTCATAATGACATCCACCGCGTTTAATTTGGCCGGCAGTTGCGACAGAAAATAGATTTCATCGGCAAACAGCTCGAACCCCGTCAAACCTTCCAGCCAGCGGCGGATATTCTCGATATTGCTGGCAAAGGCAATGCCCAGCACGGCACCCGCAACCGTACCCGCAACCCCGATCGTGGCGCCCGTGAAAAAGAAAATGCGGATAATCATCCCCTTCGTTGCGCCCATGGTGCGCATGATGGCGATATCGCGCCCCTTGTCTTTCACCAGCATAATCAGGCTGGAGATAATATTAAACGCGGCAATCAGAATGATCAGCGTCAAAATCAGGAACATTACCGTCTGTTCAACCTTCAGCGCATTATACAGATGGCCGTTGCTTTGCTGCCAGTCACTCAGCGCAAATTCACCCTGCAGTTCGTTTTCAACCGCGGCGCGGCTGGTGACGATTTTGGTCGGGTCTTTGGTGATGATTTCAACCGAATGCACGCCGTCGCCTGTATTGAAAAAACGCTGCGCGGTTTCAATTGGCATATAGGCAAAGCTGGCGTTGTATTCGTATACACCCGCATCAAAAATTGCACCGACGATGAATGCGGCCTGAATGGGCATACTGCCAAACGGCGTGGCACGGCTTTTGGATGATACCAGAAAAATCTGGCTGCCCGGTTTCAGGCGGTATTTCTCGGCCAGTACCTTGCCAATCGCAATATTATCGCCGCCGAAATAATCATCACCCGGCAGCTTATCAACAAGACCATCTGCCAGCAGCGGACGGGTTTTGAAATCTTCGGTTGTCGTGCCGCGCACAACAAGACCCAGCGCATTATCGCCCAGCTTGGCCAGCGCCTGCCCCTCGATCAGCGGCGACGCGCTGACCACATCCGGCACTTTTTCAAGGCGTTTGATCAGCGGCTCGTAGGTGACAATCGGGCCCGCATAGCTATAGACGTTCATGTGACCGTTCAGGCCAAGGATATGGCCGATCAGCTCCGCACGGAAACCGCTCATGACCGCCATGACAATAATCAGCGTCGCCACGCCCAGCATAATCCCCAAGAAGGAGAATCCGGCAATGACCGAAATAAAACCTTCTTTGCGTTTGGAGCGCAGATAACGCCCCGCCACCATTTTTTCAAAACCGAGAGACATTATACCGCCGCTGTTTGTTCCAGTGCCCGCTCCATCCGGCAATGCGGGATGCCGTTTTCGTCAAAGGTATCGCTGGTGACGATCCAGCCGTTTTGGGCGTAAAACGCCCGCGCCGTTTCCCGCGCGTGGCAATACATAGCACCAAAGCCCCAGCCGCGCACGATATCTTGCGCGGCGTTCAGCATAAAAGCGCCAATCCCCTGCCCCTGACGGCTATCATCGACCGCCACCTGACGCATTTTGACCCCGCCGTGGGCATCTTTGTGCAAAATCAGGCAGCCGACCAGCGCAGCACCGTCATAGCAGCCCAGCAAATAATCGCCTTGGTCGCGGGCGACTTCTTCGGGCGTGACATGCAGTCCGATAGGTTTACGCAAAATACGGTCGCGCAAATCGACCATCGCGGCATGCGCGGGGCTGTCGCAGTCGATTTTGCGGCAAGACAACGACATTACGATTAGTACGATTTCGCAACGATGACTTTTTCACCGCCATCCGCAAACGGCAGGCAGCGCGTTGTCACCGAAAAGTCTTTGCCAATCGCGGCAAATTCTTCGGAGTCTTTCAGCAGCGCGTAATCCAGACGCAGCCCGCCCGTTTTGTCCGCCGCGAAATAATCGCGCACGTCTTTGAGGGTTTTGACATCTGTAACTTGCCCGGCAAGGTTTTTGCGTGAACGCTCCAGCAAGTCTTTTTGCATCTGCTTCAATGCCTTGTCGATTTCGGATACACATGCATCCAGAGAGACTTTCATCTTGCCGTCTTTGCCCAGATCGCGGCGCGTGAAGACGATCTGACCTTCCGCCAGTTCGCGTGCGCCGATTTCAAGGCGTACGGGTACACCTTTTTTGATCGCTGTCCACATTTTGTCGGAACTGCGTGCTTCGGATGCATCCACGCGGACGCTGATACCTGCCGCTTGCAGTTCGCGCTTTACCTTATCGCAGGCTTCTAGGATTTTTGCGCGGTCGCCTTCGTCGTTGATAAACGGTAAAATCACAACCTGATGCGGCGCGACCATGGGCGGCATAATCATGCCGTCGTCATCACCATGCACCATGATCGAGGCACCAATGGTGCGCGTCGTAAAGCCCCACGACGTCGTCCACGCCAGTTTCTGCGTGCCGTCTTTATCGAGGTATTTGATATCGCAAGAGCGTGCAAACGTCTGGCCAAGGTTATGCGACGTGCAGCCTTGCAGCGCTTTGCCGTCTTGCATGAACGTTTCCAGCGTGTAGGTTTCAACCGCGCCGGGGAAGCGTTCATCCGGCGTTTTCGCACCCGGAATCGTCGCAATCGCCAGATAGTTTTCGAACATGTTGTTATACACGTTCAGCATACGGCGGGCATCGGCATCGGCTTCTTCTGCCGTGGCGAAAGCGTTATGCCCCTCTTGCCACAGGAATTCAGCCGTACGCAGGAAAATACGCGGGCGCATTTCCCAGCGCATGATGTTGCACCACTGGTTGAGCTTCAGCGGCAGATCACGGTATGACTGCACCCAGTTTTTCATGGATTCACCAATGATGGTCTCCGAGGTGGGGCGGATAATCATCGGCTCGCTTAGCACGGAATCTTTATCGGGACCCAGCTGGCCGGTTGCAGGATCGACCGACAGACGATGGTGCGTCACAACCGCGCATTCTTTGGCGAACCCGTCGATGTGGTCTGCTTCACGCGCGATATAGCTCATGGGGATCAGCAGCGGGAAGTATGCATTTTGCACATCTTCCTGCTTGATCAGAGCATCCAGATGCTTTTGCACGTTTTCCCACATGGCAAAACCATACGGTTTAATAATCATGCAGCCGCGCACGGGCGCGTTTTCGGCCATATCCGCGGCCTTGACGACCTGCTGATACCACTCGGGGAAGTTTTCGCCGCGGGTGGGCGTGATGGCGGTTTTGGAATTTTTGGGTTTTTGCGCTGCTTCAGCCATGGGATATCCGTTCAGGGTAAAAGTCTATAAAGATGTGCGATTATAATCAGGGTGCCGCTGGTTGAGAAGCCCCAGCATCCTGTGCTTTTTGTTCTTGTTTTACAGCAGGATTGTCTTTGCAAAGGGCACGCAGGGCGGTTTGGGACTGGCCTTCCATCGGCTGGCCATTGAAATACATGCGCCCGTCCTTGTTGATGTCGACACGGCCAATCACGGCCTGCCCCTCGACGCCGCTGGGCGGCGCGATGCCGGCGTATTTCATGACATCGACCGTAATATCAAACGAAACCGTTTCGGGCAGCTGGATAGGAGAGGCGTCCAGATCGGCCTCCACCACCGGTTTGCCGTTGACGTCAACGCCTGGTTGATAGGTGACATCATCGGCGGGCTGGTGCTGCACAATCGCGCGGCAGGCAGCATCCTCAAGCACAACTGTTTGCGCCATCGCAGGCATGGAAAAAAGAACAAACAAAGGAATAAAAAAACGTTTCATCAATATGCCGCCCCCGTATCAAACCATTCACGCCAGCGGATGATATCGAGCTCCACCAGCACATAAATCACCGCCAGAATGACGGCCGAAACAACCGTATTCAAAATAAGTTTTTTCTTTAAATTGGCGAATTTCGGGGCGCCGGCATCAAATCCTTTGCCGTCTTCTTCATGACGTTCCACACCGATCGGCAAGATGGTGAACAGCATCACCCACCAGATCAGCAAATAGATAAAAAAAGCATATAACGGCGACATGTTTTATACCCTTACCAAATGCACACGTGTTTGCGGTTTACGGTCAAAACGCTCGGCAAAGAAACGGCGTGCGGTCACACGGATAGCTTCGGACAGCAGATTGTCATCGCGGCGCTCATCCTTGGGCATGCTGCGGATTTTATCGCTGACGGCCTTGATGACATCGTCGATATATCCGGCATCCAGATCGCTGTTTTCATCCAGCAGGCCAAGTGCGGTTAATTGCACAGGCGCTTTCAGCTCCCCCGCCGCACTCACGACCGCGGTCACGACAAGACTGCCGTTCCACATGATACGTTTGCGCGCCAGAATAGCTTCGTGGTTGGTTTCCACAAGGCGTTTGCCCTCAATCGCCAGAACGCCAGATTTCACCTCGCCAATCGCGTTGATTTCGTTTTTGGTAATTTCGATGACTTTGCCATTTTCGGGGATAACCGCATTTTCAACGCCGCATTCGCGCGCCAGCAGGCCGTGTTTTTCCATCTGCATACGCTCGCCATGCACAGGAATGGCGAAGCGCGGACGTGTCCATTCGTACATTTGTTTCAACTCGTCGCGGTACGGGTGGCCGGATACGTGTACGGGTGCTTCACGCTCCGTCACGATATCGACGCCCATGGCATAGAGACGGTTTTTAATACGCTCGATCGCGCGTTCATTTCCGGGAATAGTGCGCGACGAGAAAATCACAACATCACCGGGCGCCAAGCTCAGATCTGGATGGTCGTCGTTGGAGATACGCGACAGTGCCGCGCGCGGCTCCCCTTGCGATCCTGTGCAGATGTAAACCAGTTTCTCGGACGGCAATTGACGCGCGATATCACCATCCAGAAACGGCGGCAAGCCGCGCATATAACCGGTTTCCCGCGCCGCATCTTCAACAGACCAGAGAGAGCGCCCGATCAGGCACACCTGACGCCCGCATTTCTGCGCGGCGTGATAAATACTGTGAATGCGCGCGACGTTAGTCGAAAAACAGCTGACCACAATCGCGCCCGAAAATTCACCGAACAGCTTGGCCAGATTGTCGCTGACCGTGCGTTCAGACCCAGAATGGCCGGGCACCATGGCATTGGTCGAATCCCCGACGATCATCAAAACGCCCTCGTCGCCAAGTGCCTTCAGCGCGGGACCATCCGTCAGCTTTCCCACAACGGGGTCTGCGTCAATTTTCCAGTCGCCCGTATGCAGTACGGTACCGATAGCGTCGATGGTAATGGCCAAGGCCTGCGCTTCAGGTATCGAATGCGCAACATCGATAAAGCGGATTGAAAATGGCCCCAGCTTCAAAGGTTTTTTAGGATCGACCACATGCAGCTTGGCTTCGTTGCCCCAGCTGACTTCTTCCAGATCCTGACGGATACGCTCAGCGGTAAAGCCCGTGGCATAGAGCGGTTTTTTGATACGCGGCCACAGATGGTCTACCGCACCAATATGATCTTCGTGGCCATGCGTAAACACGATACCCAGCAGCTTGTCGCCCAGCGACGTCGCAAATGACGGATCCGGCAGCAGAATATCTACGCCCGGCATTGTGTCATCGGCAAAACCCATGCCGCAATCAATCATAATCCACTGGCCGTTAAAACCGTACAGCGACATGTTCGCGCCAAAAAAACCACAACCGCCCAGCGGTACGAAGTACAGCGCATCGGGTTTCATTACAAAATCAGCCGTCATCAACTTCGGCTTTTTATCGGTATTCATATCGCAAAAACCTCTCCGGAGGCGATGACGCGTTTTGCGCCATCCTGCATGGTTACTTCAAGCGCACCGCGCGCATCAATGCCGTCAAACACGGCGTAAAATTCTTCGTTCGGCAAACGTACGCGAATGCTCTGCCCCAGTCTTGCCGCACGGTCCAGCCACGCGCTGCGCACGGGCGCAAAACCATCCGTCTGCCAGCGCCGATACAGTGACAACACATTGCCCATCAACCTGTCACGCGCCGCATCGACATCTATCGTCGTCCCCGCCAGGTCGTATAATGCCACAGCCCCCTCGGGTGCGTGGCGCAGGTTCAGCCCCATGCCCAAAACTAGCCAGTCGGGGCCGGATGACGGCGTGGCACTTTCCGCCTCCAGCAAGATGCCAGCGGCTTTACGTCCCGTAATCAGAAGATCATTAGGCCATTTTAGCGCAATATCGATGCCTTGGGGTAAAAAGCTTTCGACCGTTTGCGCCAGCGCAACAGCGGCCAAAAACGACAATTGCCCGCTATCCCCCGCCGATACACGGGGGCGCAGCACCATGCTCATGTAAAGGTTGCCGGTTTCGGACATCCATTGGTTGCCCTGCCGCCCGCGGCCTGCAGTCTGGCGGCGGGCATGCACAACTGTGCCCTCGGCCGCGCCGCTGCGTGCCTGCTGCTTGGCATCGTCATTGGTACTGCCCGTCGTTTCAAGAACAATCACGGCAGGCGCAGAGGCCGAAGACGAAGAGCCGGCCGCCATCATCCGCCAAGCAGCGCCGATGCAGCCGCACCCGCCACGTTCAGCAAAGGCGCAGGAACAATAATGAACAAGATCACAGCCACCGTCGACAGCGTCAGCACAAAATTCAAACGCGGATCGGTCGATGTATCAAGACCTTCGTCAGCCGGCGCATCGAAGTACATGATTTTGATGATACGCAGATAATAATAGGCCGCAATCACCGACGTCAAAACCCCGAACATCGCCATCATATACAAACCAGCATCAATCGCGGCCTGAAACACGAACAGCTTACCAAAGAATCCCGCCATGGGCGGAATCCCCGCGAGCGAGAACATCATGATCGCCATGCTAAGAGCCACCATCGGCTGGCGGCTGGCCAGACCCGACAGATCACGAATGTTTTCAACCATACGGTCTTTTTGTTTCATCATCAGGATCACGGCAAACGTACCGACGCTGGCCGCCATATAAAGTGCGGCATAGGCAACGATACCCTTGATGCCCGCCTGATTGGCCGCAGCGATACCCATGAGCATATAACCGGCATGACCGATCGAGCTATAGGCAATCATACGTTTAATATTGGTCTGCGCAATCGCGCCGATCGCCCCCAGCGTCATCGACGCGATGGACAAAAGCACGATTACCTGACGCCAGTCTTCCACCATCGGCTCGAACGGACCCATGAAAACGCGGCCGATCATCGCCATGCCTGCCGCCTTGGGCACGATGGAGAAGAAAGCCGTAACCGACGTCGGTGCACCTTCATACACGTCCGGCGTCCACATATGGAACGGCACCGCCGCAATTTTAAACGCAAGACCGGACAGCAGAAGGATCATACCCGTCAGCACGCCCAGCGGCACTTCCGGTTCATCCTTCAGCACATGCGCGATGGCGTCATAGTTGGTGACGCCCGTGTAGCCGTAAACCAGCGACGCACCGTAGAGCAGCATACCCGACGATAGCGCACCCAGAACGAAGTACTTAAGCCCCGCCTCGGTCGAACGTACGCTATCACGTTGCAGCGAAGCCAGTACATACAGCGGCAAGCTTTGCAGTTCGATAGCGATATACAGCGACATCAGGTCATTCGCCGAAATCATCAACATCATGCCCAGCGTCGAGAACATCACCAGAACCGGATATTCAAACCGTGCAATACGCTGGCTATGGGCATAGCGGGACGACATAAAAATCGTCACGGCAGAACCCATCAGCACGATCAGCTTCATGTAAACCGCAAAGGCGTCGGTGATAAACATACCGTTAAAGGTGGTCAAGTTTTCAGCCGAGAAGCGCAGCACAACCACCGCCACCGCCAAAAGGGCGAAGATGCTGAAATGCGCCACGGTTGCACTATCGTCTTTTTTACGCGTCACGCCAAAAACTAGCAGGCACATTGTGACCAGCGCCAGGAAAATCTCCGGGAACGCCGGGATCAATTCAGGTGCTTCGAACGGTTTCATTCTTGCTCTCCATGGCCGGCGTCATGCGTCTCATCCGCTGGGCTCGTTTCTTTTTCTTTTTCTTTTTCTGTTTGCTCTTTGCTTGTGACACCGCCGGTATCAACCACAGCGGGCTGCGCCATGGCTGCGGCCGCTGCTTTGGCTTCCTGATAGGGCGCAATCACGCGCGCAACCGATGGCGCCATCGGCGTCAGCACGCTGGAGGGATAAATACCCATCCAGAACACCAGCACGATCAGCGGCGCGAAAATAACGATTTCACGCAGGTTGATATCCTTCATCGCCTTTACATCCGGCTTGGTCAGCTCGCCAAACACAACGCGGCGGTACAGGTACAGCGTATACGCCGCCCCCAGAACCAGACCGGTTGCCGCGAAGAACGTCATCAGCGTGCTGGCCTGCCAGGTGCCGGCCAGAACAAGGAATTCACCCACGAAACCTGCCGTCCCCGGAAGCCCCACCGACGCCATGGCAAAAATCATGAACACAGCGGCATAACGCGGCATGTTTTTAACAAGGCCGCCGTAACGGTTGATGTCCCGTGTGTGCAGTCGGTCATAAACGACACCGACGCACAGGAACAGCGCCGCCGATACCACGCCATGCGACAACATCTGGAACATCGCACCTTCGACACCTTGCTGGTTAAAGGTAAAAATACCCAGCGTGACGAAACCCATGTGCGCGACGGATGAATAAGCGATCAGCTTTTTCATGTCTTCCTGCGCCAGCGCCACCAGCGAAGTATAAATCACCGCAATCGCGCTGAGGGCGAACATCATGGGGGCGAAGTAAACCGATGCCTCCGGCAGGATAGGCAGCGAAAGACGGAGGAAGCCGTAGCCGCCCATCTTCAGAAGCACACCCGCAAGAATGACGGAACCCGCCGTGGGCGCCTCGACGTGCGCATCGGGCAGCCATGTATGCACGGGCCACATCGGCACCTTCACCGCGAAGGACGCGAAGAAGGCGATGAATACCCATTTCTGCATATATTCAGGTATGCCCGCTTCGGTCAGGGCGATGATATCGGTCGTGCCAAACGAACGGTACAGCGCAAGAATAGCCAGCAGCATCAGCACAGAGCCGAGCAGCGTATACAGGAAGAACTTGAACGAGGCATACACGCGCCGCGCCCCGCCCCATACACCGATGATGATAAACATCGGTATCAGCACCGCTTCGAAGAAGACGTAGAACACGACCATATCAAGCGCGCAGAACATACCAATCATCATGGTTTCCAGCAGCAGGAACGCGATCATGTATTCCTTCACGCGCTTGGTGATAGACTCCCAGCTGGCCAGAATGCAAATCGGCGTCAAAAAAGCCGACAGCAGTACAAAGAATACCGAAATACCGTCGATACCCATTTTGTATTTAATGTTAAAGCCGGGCAGCCACGGGAATTCTTCCACGAACTGGAAATCCGCGCTCGACTTGTCGAAGTTCAAGAACATATACAGCGACAGCACAAACGTGAACACCGACGTCAGCAGCGCCGTTGCTCGCGAATTTCGCGCAACACTCTCCTCGCTCCCTCGCACGCAGAGCAGGAACAGCACACCGACCAGCGGCAGGAACGTCAAAAGAGACAGGATGGGGAAAGTAATCATGGTTCCGTTTCCTTAACCAAATACCTTGTAGATGTAGAGGGTGATAATCGCGACCACCCCGATCAGCATGGCAAAGGCATAGTGATAGATATAACCGCTTTGCATTTCACGACTTCTGGCGGCTGCACGGTTGACCACCTTGGCGATACCATCCGGGCCCAGCGCGTCAATCGTTGCGCCGTCACCCTTCTTCCAGAAGAAGCGGCCCAAAGCGAAGGCCGGCTTGACACCGATTTTGGTATACAGCTCGTCGAAATACCATTTATTGAACAGGAACGCATGCAGGCGGCTGAACGTACCCGCCAGCGTCGCCGGCCAATGCAGGGCACGCATATAAAACACAAACGCCAGCAGAATACCCGCCGCACCAATAGCAATCGGCAGGCGTTTCACCCACATCGGCACATGGTGCGCATGTTCGACCACGTCGTTTTCAGGCAGCACGGTCAAGGCCGAAGCCCAGAAATTACCACGCAGCTCGCCCACGAAATACGGCGCAAAGACAATACCCGCCAGCACCGCACCAAAGGCAAGGAACACCAGCGGCAACGTCATAATCAGCGGCGATTCATGCACGTGGTCCATGACCTTCTCGCTTGCGCGCGGTTTGCCGTGGAAGGTCATGAAAATCAGACGCCATGAATAAAACGCCGTCATGAAGGCAGCGGCAATACCCATCCAGAAAGCAAAGGTACCGACTGTGCTATGTGCTGCGAATGCGGATTCAAGGATCATATCTTTAGAATAATAACCCGCCAGCACCGGCACACCGGCCAGCGCCAGAGAGCCGATCCACATCATGGCATAGGTGAATTTGATATGCTTGGCGATACCGCCCATTTTGCGCATATCCTGTTCATCCGACATCGCGTGAATGACCGAACCCGCCCCGAGGAACAACAGCGCCTTAAAAAAGGCGTGCGTGAAAAGGTGGAACATCGCCGCGCTGTATGCCGATACGCCAAGGGCGAAGAACATATAGCCCAGCTGGCTCATGGTGGAATACGCAATCACGCGTTTGATATCAAACTGCGTCAGGGCAATGGTTGCCGCGACAAATGCGGTACATGCACCGACGATGGCGATAAAATCGCGCACTTCCGGCGTCATTTCATACAGCGGTGACATGCGGGAGACGAGGAACACACCCGCGGTCACCATGGTTGCCGCGTGGATCAGCGCGGATACGGGCGTCGGGCCCTCCATCGCGTCGGGCAGCCACGTATGCAGACCCAGCTGCGCCGATTTACCCATCGCGCCGATAAACAGCAGAATACCGATCAGGCTGAGGGTATGGACATGGTAGCCGAGGAATTCGCTATAGCTGTCTTTATGCGCCGCCATTTGCGCGAAAACTTCGTCAAAGTTTAGCGTGCCAAAAGTCATGAACACCGCAAAGATACCGAGCGCGAGGCCGAAGTCCCCAATACGGTTCATCACGAACGCCTTGATCGCCGCCGCATTTGCGCTGTCCTTCTGGTTCCAGAAACCGATCAGCAGATAAGACGCAAGCCCCACCCCTTCCCAGCCAAAGAACAGCTGCACGAAGTTATCCGCCGTTACCAGCATCAGCATCGCAAACGTAAACAGGCTCAGATACGACATGAAACGCGCCTGCGCGGGGTCATGGTGCATATAGCCGACCGAATACACGTGAACCGCCGTCGATACCAACGTAATCACAATCGCCATCACAGCCGACAGCTGGTCAAAACGCAGCGCCCATTTCACGTTCAGGTCACCCGACGAAATCCAGGTGAACAGTTCGATCGTGCGCGCTTGTCCTTCGCCCATGTTGATCTCGCGGAACAGCATGACCGAAGCGGCCGCGGCGGCAATCATCAGGGCGCAGGTAATAAACTGCGCACCGCGATCGCCGATCTGCTTGCCAAACAGGCCTGCCACCAGCGCGCCGACCAGCGGCGATAAGACTGCGATATATTCCATTTTAGTAACCCCTTTTGGGCGAAAGCTTGTCGTTTAACCTTTAAGCGTGCTGATGTCTTCGACCGCAATCGATGATTTGTTGCGGAAGAACACGACCAGAATGGCAAGACCGATGGCCGCCTCGGCCGCCGCGACGGTCAGGATGAACATCGAAAACACCTGCCCCGTCAGATCCTGCAAATGAGCCGAAAACGTCACCAGGTTGACCGTCACCGACAGCAAAATCAGTTCGATCGACATCATGATGATGATCACGTTACGACGGTTCAGGAAAATGCCAAACACGCCCAGCGTGAACAGCATGGCCGAAACCACCAGAAAATGCGCAATACCGATATCGGCCATGTCAGGATACTCCCGTGCCGGTTGTGATTTTTTCGATCTTCAGAACGTCAGAGGCCTTGCGGTTCACCTGCGCCGATACATCCTGACGGCGAACGCCCGGACGGCTGCGCAGCGTCAGCACAATCGCGCCGATCATGGCGACCAGCAAAATCAAGCCAGACACCTGAAACAGATAAACGTAATCGGTGTACAGCACGCGGCCGAGGGCATGCGTGTTGGATACAACGTCGGGTGCCGGAATGGGTTGCGCCACGCGTTCCATCAGACCGTCATCCTTGCCGGGCCACGACAGATGCATCCACACCAGTTCACCCAGCAAAATCGCACCGACAAGACCGCCAATGGGCGCACTTTGTTTCATGCCGCGGCGTAGTTCCTGAAAATTGATATCCAGCATCATGACCACAAACAGGAACAGCACAGCGACCGCCCCCACGTAAACGATGACCAAGATCATGGCAATGAATTCAGCGCCCAGCATAACGAACAGGCCGGCCGCGTTGAAAAACGCCAAAATCAGAAACAACACCGAATGCACGGGGTTGCGCGCGGTGATGACCATCGTCGCGCTCAAAAGCAGGATCGCCGAAAAGGCGTAAAAGAAAATCGCTTCAACCATAATGGCGTGTCCTTATCTGTACGGCGCGTCTGCTTCAAGATTGGCGGCAATTTGCGCTTCCCAGCGGTCGCCGTTATCCAGCAGTTTTTGTTTGTTGTAGTAAAGCTCTTCGCGCGTTTCGGTGGCGAATTCAAAATTCGGCCCCTCGACAATCGCATCCACGGGGCATGCTTCCTGACACAGACCGCAGTAAATGCACTTGGTCATGTCGATGTCATAGCGCGTTGTGCGGCGGCTGCCATCGTCACGCGGCTCGGCTTCAATCGTAATCGCTTGCGCGGGGCAGATCGCTTCGCACAGTTTGCAGGCGATGCAGCGCTCTTCGCCGTTCGGATAGCGGCGCAGCGCGTGTTCACCACGGAAACGCGGGCTGATCGGCCCCTTTTCGAATGGATAGTTGATTGTCACCTTCGGCTTGAACATATATTTCAGCGTCAGGGTGAAGCCCTTTATCAGCTCTGTCATCAAAAAGCTGCGCGCGGTTTGGTCAAGAAACGACATGGTTATTGCATCCCCGGCAAGGCGTTATTGTAAACAAGGGCACCGGCCACAACGACCACCCACAAAAGCGTCAGCGGCAGGAAAACTTTCCAGCCCAGACGCATCAGCTGGTCATAGCGGTAACGCGGCAGCGTCGCGCGTGCCCACAGGAAGATAAACAGAATGAAGCTGACCTTGGCCATGAACCAGACTACGCCGGGCACAAAGCTCAACGCTTCGATACCGAACGGGGGTAGCCAGCCGCCCATGAACAGCACCGCCGCCATGCCCGACATCAAAATCATGTTCATGTACTCGCCCAGGAAGAACAGGGCAAACGTCATGGCCGAATATTCGACGTTGTAGCCGCCGACCAGCTCTGACTCGCCCTCGGGCAAGTCGAACGGCGCGCGGTTGGTTTCGGCCAGCGCCGAAATCACAAACACAACAAACATCGGGAACAACAGCAAGTCAACCCAGAACGGGCGCTCCGCCTTCACAATATCGCTCAGGTTCAGCGAACCGGTGGTCAGCAGCACCGTTACCAAGACCAGACCGATCGATACTTCGTACGATACCATCTGCGCCGCACTGCGGAGGCCACCCAGAAACGCATAGCGGGAGTTAGACGCCCAGCCTGCCATCAAAATGCCATAGACCCCCAACGACGAAATCGCGAACAGGTACAAGATACCTACGTTAATGTCCGCCAGCACCCAGCCATCATTCACCGGAATAACCGCCCACGCGACCAGCGCCAGCATGAACGTCAGCATCGGCGCCATGACAAAGATAAAGCGGTTGGCGTCGCGCGGAATAATCGTTTCCTTGCCCAGCAGCTTGATACCGTCGGCCAAGGGCTGCAGCAGGCCAAACGGGCCCACCATCATGGGGCCTTGGCGCAGCTGCATGGCGGCCAGTACTTTGCGCTCCGCATAGGTCAGATACGCCATCGCCAAAATCAGCGGCACGACCAGCATCAGAATTTGCAGGGCGATTGTCACCACCGGCCAGACATAGGCCACGAAGAATTCAGACGCCAGAAACGGCATCCATTCCAAAAGGATTTGCGGCAAAAATTCAGGCATCACGTCCCCGTCTTCGCAGTCGTTGCATTCGCGACAAAAGCGGCCGCGCATTCAGCCATCGTTTTCGATGCGCGCGTAACGCTGTCGGTTTGATAGAAATTGGTCACTGCCGCAGTGAAGGCTGCTTTGTCGGTTTTGCCTTCGGCGCCGAATGCTTTCCATTCGGCTTTCAGCGGTTCGTTCAGCGTGGCAAATGCGGGGTTGACCGCGGCCAGACGGGCACGCACTTGCGCGATATCGTCATAAGGCAGCGTTTTTGCCAGCATTTCAGACAGCGCACGGATGATTTTCCAATCTTCGCGTGCTTCGCCGGGCGGGAATACAGCTTGGCGTGCCGTCTGCACGCGGCCTTCTGTATTCACGTAGGTAGCGTTCTTTTCGGTATAGGCCGAGCCGGGCAGGATCACATCTGCACGGGCTGCCGCTTTGTCGCCATGGTGACCTTGGTAAATCACAAACGTGTCTTTGCCGATTTTATCAGCGGGGACATCGTCGCAATCCAGCAGGTACAGCATTTGCGCGGACGGTGCCTTTTCAAGGCTGCCGCCGGTGAAGCCCAGCATCAGCGCACCCACGCGGCTGGCGGCCGTGTGCAGCAGGTTGAAACCGTTCCAGTCTTCGCGCACCATATTATATGTCTCGGCTACTTTGCGGGCGAGCGCATGGATCGCCATGCCATCCGCACGGCGCAGGGCGCCCATGCCAAGGATGATCACGGGGTTTTTTGCGCCCTTCAGCACATCGGCAAAGGCGCCTTTGCCTGCGGCCAGTTCTTCCAGCGTTTCGGCCCCTGCCCCCAGATATTTCACGGGGTAGTTCAGGTCGGCCTGTTCGCCGATCAAACCGATTTTAATGCGGTTCGCCAGCCACGTTTTGCGAATGCGGGCATTGACCAGCGCGGCCTCGGTGCGCGGGTTGGTGCCGACCAGCAAAATCGCATCGGCCTGCTCCAGCCCTGCAATCGTGGTGTTGAACAGATAGCCCGCCGGTGCCGACGTATCGAACTGCGCACCATCGGTGCGGCATTCAAATGCCGTGCAGCCGAGTGCTGACATCAGGTCTTTCAGCGCAACGATCGCTTCGCAATCGGCGGTGTCCCCCACAACGGCGGCCATTTTCTGGCCGCTCAGCCCTGCGATGCGGTCGGCGATGGCGCCGAATGCTTCGCCCCAGCTGGCGGGTTTCAGTTTACCGTCCACGCGGACATACGGCGTATCGAGGCGGCCTTGCTTCAGGCCATCCCACGAGAAGCGTACTTTGTCCGAAATCCATTCTTCGTTCACGTCTTCGTTCAGACGCGGCTGGATACGCATCACGGCACCGCCGCGCGTATCGATGCGGATGTTGGATCCGACAGCGTCGAACACATCCAGGCTATCTACCTTGCGCAGCTCCCACGGGCGGGCCGTGAAGGCATAGGGTTTGGACGTCAGCGCGCCCACGGGGCATACGTCGATCAGGTTGCCCGAAAGCTCCGAGCCGACCATCTGCTCGACATACGTGCCGATTTCCAGATGCTCACCACGGTTTAGAACGCCCATGTCGCTCACGCCGGCGATTTCATCGCCGAAGCGGACGCAGCGCGTGCAGTGAATGCAGCGCGTCATGACGGTTTTAACCAGCGGGCCCAGTTCTTTGTCTTTCACCGCGCGTTTTTCTTCGCGGTAGCGGGAACGGTCAAAGCCGTAGGCAACAGCCTGATCCTGCAAATCGCACTCGCCACCCTGATCGCAGATCGGGCAATCCAGCGGGTGGTTGACCAGCAGCATTTCCATCACGCCCTTGCGCGCTTTTTGCGCCAGCGGCGATTTGGTGAAAACGTTCATCCCCTCGGCGCAGGGCATCGCGCAGGATGCAACCGGCTTGGGCGATTTTTCAACTTCGACCAAGCACATGCGGCAGTTGGCCGGCACGGACAGCTTGTCGTGATAGCAGAAACGCGGGATTTCAACGCCCAGCTGCTCCGCCGCCTGAATGATCGAAGTCCCCGGTTCTACCGTGACTTCCATGCCGTCGATTGTAAGTTTAGGCATTCGCCGTTACCTCTTTAACATTCAGATAATATTTCAGGCTTCCATGTATTAAGCCGGTTAAGGTTCCTGTAGAGAGAAAGATAGGAACAATCTTTTCAACATCAGAAGACGGCATCCAATCTTTTACAATCATACCATTCAGACAAAACAAACTGCCGCCTAGCATTGCATGCACGAAGACAGATAGTTTTTTTACTGCAGACAACGGCGAAGAGCAAAGCATGTAAACGATAAGAGCAGGGAATCCTAAAACCCCCACCAAGAAGAAAAGCGTTCCAGAAAACTCTACTAATTTATCCAGAGAAATCTTGTCGCCCGTTTCCACTAAGCTGTTTCCGTTTAAAAACTGCTGTATTGCATAGCCGATAGCAAAAACCGGCGACATGCAAATACAAGCTAAAATATAGGCTTTCGCTGATAGCCAAAAATTTTGCACGCCAGACCTCACGCTACCAACCTCTTGCGGTATTCAAGGATGCGCTTTTCCATTTCGGGGCGGAAATGCTTGATCAGCCCCTGAATGGGCCATGCGGATGCATCGCCGTGTGCGCAAATGGTATGACCTTCGATTTCGGAGCCGATGTCGAGCAGCATATCGATTTCTTCGATATTCGCCTCGCCCTTCACCATGCGCTGCATGATGCGGTACATCCAGCCCGTGCCTTCGCGGCAGGGCGTGCACTGGCCGCAGCTTTCGTGCCAGTAAAAACGCGCCAGACGCGCAATCGCATAAACAACGTCGGTCGATTTATCCATCACGATCACGCCCGCGGTACCAAGGCCGGACCACGCGCCGCGCAGGGCATCAAAATCCATGGTGATGGTGTCGCAAACATCACGCGGGAGAAGACGCGTGGAGGAGCCACCGGGGATGACCGCCAGCAGGTTATCCCAGCCGCCGCGCACACCGCCCGCGTGTTTTTCGATCAGCTCTTTTAGCGGCACGCCGAGGGCTTCTTCGACGTTGCACGGGTTGTTGACGTGGCCGGAGATGCAGAACACTTTCGTGCCGCGGTTTTTCTCGGGACCAATCGATCCAAACCATGCACCGCCGCGGCGCAGGATTTCCGGCACCACCGCGATGGTTTCAATGTTGTTGACCGTCGTCGGGCAAGCGTACAGACCCGCGCCTGCCGGAAACGGCGGCTTGTTGCGGGGCTGGCCTTTTTTACCTTCGAGGGAGTTCAGAAGCGCGGTTTCTTCGCCGCAGATATACGCGCCCGCGCCGCGGTGCACGTACAGGTCGAAATCCCAGCCGCTGCCGCAAGCGTTTTTGCCGATCAGGCCGGCGTCGTATGCTTCGTCGATCGCTTTTTGCAGCGCGATCGCTTCCATGTAAAATTCGCCGCGGATGTAGATGTAGCAAGCATGCGCACGCATGGCGTAAGACGCCAGCAAGGCACCTTCGACAATTTTATGCGGTTCATGGCGAATAATATCGCGGTCCTTGCAGGTGCCCGGTTCGGATTCATCGGCGTTGATGACCAGATAATTCGGGCGGCCGTCTTTGCTTTCTTTGGGCATGAAAGACCATTTCATACCGGTAGGGAAGCCCGCGCCGCCGCGGCCGCGCAGTTCGGACAGTTTTACTTCGTCGATGATCCAGTCGTGGCCTTTGGCCAGAAGGTCTTTGGTACCGCTCCAGTCGCCACGCGCCTGTGCGGATTTCAGGTCAGCGCCCTGCCAGCCGTAAAGGTTGGTAAAAATCCTGTCTTTATCCTGCAACATTATTTTTTCCCCTTTTGGGCATCGGCTGCAACCGCAATACCGGCCTTGCCCGCCTGTTCGATCAGCGTTGTCGTGCCCGCCGCGCTCATAGATTTGTTGCGGCCGCCTTTCGACCCGTGTTCCAGCGTTTTGCCGGCTTTCAGATCGTCGATGACTTTCACCACGTTTTCGGGCGTCAGGTCTTCGTAGAATTCATCGCCATTGCGCTGCACGACCGGCGCATTCACGCAGGCGCCCAGGCATTCCACGTCGGTAATGGTGAACTGGCCGTCTTCGGTCGTCTCGCCCAGTTTGATGCCCAGATGTTTCTCGCACGCGGCGACAACATCGGCGCTGCCGCGCAGCCAGCACGGCGTCGTGGTGCAGAACTGTAAGTGGTGTTTGCCGCGCGGCGCAAGGTTGTACATGGTGTAGAACGTCGCAACTTCGAACACCCGAATGCGCGGCACATCCAGAATACGTGCGATTTCTTCCATCGCCGCTTCGGGGATCCAGTTGTCGTGCTGGCGCTGTGCGATATCCAGTAGCGGCATGATCGCGCTTTGCTGTTTGCCCTTGGGGTATTTGGCGATGAACTGGTCGATCTTCTTCATGTTCTCGTCAGAGAACTTGAATTCCTTCGGCTGTTCAAAATGTTTGTGGCATGCGTGGGACATTTTATCCTCTTATCTGTCAATCTCGCCGAAAACGATATCAAGCGAGCCGATCACCGATACGGCGTCGGCCAGCATGTGACCTTTGGACATGAAATCCATGCCCGACAGGTGCGCAAAGCCCGGGGCGCGAATGTGGCAACGGTACGGCTTGTTGGTGCCGTCCGATACCAGATAGACGCCGAATTCGCCCTTGGGCGCTTCGACGGCCGTATACGTTTCGCCCGCCGGCACGTGATAGCCTTCGGTATAAAGTTTGAAATGGTGGATGAGTGCTTCCATCGAATTTTTCATGTCGGCACGGCTGGGAGGCGTTATTTTGTGGTCATCGACCATCACAGGGCCCTTTGGCATTTTCTCAATCGCCTGTTTCATGATCTTGCACGATTGGCGCATTTCCTCGACACGCACCAGATAGCGGGCATAGCAATCGCCCGTGGTACCGGTCGGAATATCGAAATCCATATCGGCATAGCAGTCATAGGGCTGCGATTTGCGCAGATCCCACGGCACGCCCGATGCGCGCAGCATAGGGCCGGAGAAGCCCCAGTCCAGCGCCTCGCGTTTGGATACAATACCGATATCGACCGTACGCTGTTTGAAAATGCGGTTGTCGGTCAGCAGGCTTTCCATGTCGTTGATGAATTCCAGCACGGTGTCGGCATACTGGTACATATCTTCGGCCAAGCCCGCAGGCATATCCTGATGCACCCCGCCCGGGCGGAAATAGTTTGCGTGCAGACGCGCGCCGCAAACACGTTCGTAAAATTCCATGCCGATTTCACGCTCTTCGAAACCCCAAAGGGCGGGCGTCAGCGCACCCACGTCCAGCGCATAGGTCGTCAGGTTCAGAATGTGGTTGAGCACACGGCCCAGCTCGGCGAACAGCACGCGGATGTGCTGCGCACGTGGCGGCGCGGTAATACCCAGCAGCTTTTCAACGGCCAGCGCAAAAGCATGTTCCTGGTTCATCGGCGCGACGTAATCGAGACGGTCGAAATACGGCACAGCCTGCATGTAGGTTTTATATTCGATCAGCTTTTCGGTGCCGCGGTGCAGAAGACCGATGTGAGGGTCCGCACGCTCTACCACCTCGCCGTCCATTTCAAGGATCAGGCGCAGAACGCCGTGCGCCGCAGGGTGTTGCGGGCCCAGGTTGATGGTATACGGCTTGATTTTTTCGCGCGGGGCGGCGATGTCGTTTTCAACTACGCTCATGCCTTTTTCTCCTCAAACGGTTTCAGGTCGGCGCCGACTTTTTGCTTCACGGCTTTTTCGTCGCCGGGCAATTGCATCGTCGTCATCCCTTCCCACGGACTGGTGAAATCGAAATTGCGGAATTCCTGCGCCAGTTTCACGGGTTCGTACACCACGCGTTTTTGTGTTTCGTCATAGCGGACTTCAACGAAGCCGGTCAGCGGGAAATCCTTGCGCAGCGGGTGGCCTTCGAAACCGTAATCCGTCAGGATACGGCGCAGGTCGGGGTGGTCATTAAAGCGAATGCCGTACATGTCCCACACTTCGCGTTCGAACCAGTTCGCACCGCTGAAAATGTTGCACACGGAATCTACGGGCGTTTCTTCGTCGGCTGTAATCTTTACGCGGATGCGAAAGTTATGTTTCAGGCTGAGCAGGTTATAAACCACCTCGAAACGTTCATCGCGTTCGGGGTAATCCACACCGCACACATCCATCAGCTGGCGGAAATCGCAATTCGCGTCATTGACCAAAAAGGTCAGGAAACGGCGCAGGCTTTCGCGGCGCACGGTGAAGATCAATTCACCATGAATCATTTCTTTTTTGAGCACAGAGGCCATCATGGCCGCTTCGATGTAATCCCCGAGGGCTTCGACGTTTTCAACAGACATTAGCGCACCAGCCTTGTGTCTTCACGTTGGATTTTTTTCTGCAGCTGCAGAATGCCGTAGACCAGCGCCTCTGCGGTCGGCGGGCAGCCGGGCACGTAGATATCCACCGGCACGATACGGTCGCAACCACGCACAACGGAATAGGAATAGTGATAGTACCCGCCCCCGTTGGCACAGGAACCCATCGAAATCACCCAGCGCGGCTCTGCCATCTGGTCGTAAACCTTGCGCAGCGCGGGCGCCATTTTGTTGGTCAGCGTGCCGGCCACAATCATAACATCGGACTGACGCGGCGATGGGCGCGGAATAACGCCAAAGCGGTCAAGGTCATAGCGGCTCATGTAGCTGTGGATCATCTCGACCGCGCAGCAGGCCAGACCGAACGTCATCGGCCACAGCGAGCCGGTACGCGCCCAATCCAGCAGATGGTCAACTTGCGATACGATAAAGCCTTTGCTTTGCAGCTCGTCCGTGGCGGCCTTGATCACCGCGTTCTGGTCCGCGCCGGGCGGAATGGGACGGCCGATTTTCATGTCGGTGTTCATACGATTACTCCCAATCCAGGGCGCCTTTGCGCCACTCGTAAATAAAGCCGATGGTAAGCACACCAAGGAACAACATCATCGACCAGAAACCATACAGCCCAATCTCGCCCAGCGTGATGGCCCACGGGAACAGGAACGCGATTTCAAGATCGAAGATGATGAAAAGAATAGCGACAAGATAAAAGCGCACATCGAACTTGCTGCGTGCATCGCCGAAGGGCTCGAAGCCGCATTCGTACGGCGATACTTTTTCGCTGTCGGGTTTTTGTTTCGCGACGATGAACGATGCCAACACCATGACAATCGCCAGCGCCGTGGCGATGCCGAGGAAGATGACGATCGGCAGATATTCATCCAGAATGTTGGTCGCAATCATGCTACGCACTTTCCTTGAGAAAACAGATCAAAGCGGTGACATGAACCGTCCACAACGGACGGGAATCACCGAGCGAAACAATATTACGCCTGACGCGCAAGGCGCGATAGGGGCTAAATTGATTTTATTGCTTGAAAAAGAAGGACTTTTTTGGTTCCAATTGGTGGCCGGTCACGGGCGGCGCAGAAACCAAATCTAGGAGAGAATGGCGCGAGTGACGGGACTTGAACCCGCGGCCTCATGCGTGACAGGCATGCGCTCTAACCAACTGAGCTACACCCGCAATTCTCTTGCAGTCAGGACGTGATTAATGACGTTTTTTATGCGCCCTGTCAACGTCTAATAAAAAGAAAATATAACAAGCGTCCACATTTCCTTTTTGAAAATTATCCATTTGATTTTACAGGATAATTAAAACCTCCCCTTACACCACATCCGCCGGCGCCAGCTTGCAGCCGTCCTGTACGTTGCCGATTTCGATCTGAATCGTTGGGTGGTGGATCTGGAATCTCTCCGCCAGTTCCTGGCCGATCATTTGCAAAAACGCATCATCGGCCGGGGCGTTTGGTCGCAGCAGGTGGACGGTCAGGGCATTTTCGGTCGTACTCATGGCCCAAATATGCAAATCATGCACTTCGGTCACCCCCGGCAAGCTGCCCAGCCATTCTTTTACGGCCGTATGGTCAATCTGCGGCGGCACCCCCGCCAGCGACAGATGGAGAGATTCTTTGGCCAGCCCCCACGTGCTCCACAAAATAACCGCCGCAATCAGCAGGCTGATAACGGGGTCAATCCATTTCCACCCCGTCGCCATAATGGCCAGCGCTGCAATCACAACGCCCAGCGACACCGCCGCATCGGCGGCCATGTGCAGGAACGCGCCGCGGATGTTGATGTCGTCTTTTTGTCCATGCCAGAACAGCATGGCCGTGCCGCCATTAACGGCAATACCTGCCAGCGCCACCCAGACCACCGTCATGCCCGCCGTTTCGGCAGGCTGCATAAAGCGGTGGAATGCTTCGATCACAATCGCGCCCACCACCACAAACAGCAGCGCCGCATTGGTCAACGCCGCCAGAATGGTTGCACTGCGAAAACCGTATGTGCGGCGCGCCGAGGGCATCAAACGCGCCAGCCATGCCCCGCCCCACGCCAGCAGCAACCCGACCACATCCGAAAAATTGTGAATAGCGTCCGCAATCAGCGCGAGGGAGTTGGAGATAAACCCGAATGTAAGCTCCAACACCACAAACGCCATATTAACGCCCGCGCCAATCGCAAAGCGGCGGTCGAAGTTTTTCGGTACATGGTGATGATGCCCGTGGTGGCTATGCCCATGACCGTGCGCATGTGCATGCCCCGAACCGTGCGCGTGGCCATGATGATGGCTGCACCCCGCATGATGTGCATGACCATGACCTTTATGATCATGATCATGTGTGTGCCCGTGGCTTGCGCCGTTTTTGTCGTCGTCGTGATGATGTGCTGTCATGGCAAAAGGATACTCCCCCGCGCGCGCCGCACAAAACGTTTATGCTGGAATAGCCTATAAAATGATGGCTTTCTGTTACTCTATAACGCCCGCCCTGTTACACAGTAACGCACGCATGTTATTGTGTAACAGCCACGCCCTGCTGCTGCACAAAGACATCAAGAATATCCGCAAAAAATATTGCCGCAGGTCGATGGCAAAATGGCGGCTTGAAAACCGCGCAGCCTCAGAGCGGGCTTCGTGCCCCTCTTTTGTAACGGCGATGTGCGGGAATAAATGGTGGGCGCTGAGGGACTCGAACCCCCGACACCCTCGGTGTAAACGAGGTGCTCTACCAACTGAGCTAAGCGCCCGTCCGTATTGGACAGGCCATATGGATATAAAATTGGCCGAAATCTGTCAACCGCTTTGTTGTATTGTTTTTAAGGCGTTTTTTAGGAACCTGCCCGCACGCCTTGGCGTATTATCCTGCAAAAACAGAGCACTAGCCTAAAACAGCATAAATGTTTTGACATAATTTCAGAAATATCTAGGATACCGCCATCATTCTTAACCAAGGTGCATGATGAAAAACAAAACCGCAATCGCTCTCACCCTGACCGCCGCCTTTGCCAGCGCGGCGGCTGTCTATGGCCTCAAAGACGCCGAATTCCGTGCCCCGCTGGAATTTAAAGACGGCGGCAAGACCACGCATGGCATCATGCTCTGCGCCGATACCAACAACGCGACTGTCTATGCGTTTGATACTAGCAAAACGCAGGCCGTCTGGCGTCCGCTGGGCGAGAACAGCTGGGAATTTACCGACATCATCACCCAGCAAAAACGTGAAATTCTTGAATCAAAACGCGCAGGCCTCAGTTGCATGAACGTCGACAAAGACACCGTCAACGTTTTGAAATCCACGCTCGGCCTGTAACCCCTTCGCGCAGATCAAACAACAAACAGCCGGTTCATACAGAACCGGCTGTTATGTTTTTGCTTATTGCTTGCGCATGAAGGCCGCCAGCAGCGGGCGCTGCTGGCCCCGCTTAGCCCACAGCCATGGAAAACGAGTTAAACCCGCAAAAGCAAACGGCCCGAAACCATATGGCTCGGGCCGTTTACATTGAAAACCTGCGAAATTACGCGTTCACGGTTTCTTTCAGCTCTTTGCCAGGCGTGAATTTCACGCGGTTGGCCGCTTCGATCTGGATGGTTTCGCCCGTGCGCGGGTTGCGGCCGGTAGAGGCTTCGCGGCGGGAGACTTTAAACGTGCCGAAACCGACAAAGCGCGCTTCGCCGCCGTTTTTCAGTTCAGCGCCGATACCTTGGAAAGCAAGATCCAGCACTTCTGCGATCACGGTTTTAGACAGGTCGCTGGTGTTTTTCTCTGCGATAAAATCGATGAGTTCGTTCTTGTTCACGGGAAGTCTCCCTTCATCTGTTGTTTAAACATATCCGCAGGGCTTCACAAATAACCGCGGCGGCGAATGCCCCGTTCGTATACGTATTTCCTTGCGTGATAAGAATATCCTGCACGATTGGCTGGCGAATACAACCCCCTAAATCGCCCGAAACCCTAGGATTTCCGCCAAAAAAGACGGGGCGGCACATGGCCGCCCCGATCTATTTTCGATATTGCCATCCTTAGTGATGGATCACGTCTTTCGCCTTGGCTTCAGCCGCTTTTGCAGCTACTTCGCTGGCGGGTTTTTCTTCCACCGGCTCCGGCATTTTCACCAATGCGTGCGACAGAACTTCGGTAATCACCGTCATCGGCACGATTTCGAGGCCTTTTTTGACGTTGTCCGGAATTTCCGCCAGATCCTTCACGTTCTCTTTCGGGATGAGCACCTTGGTGATGCCCCCGCGCAGCGCGGCCAGCAGTTTTTCCTTGAGGCCACCAATCGGCAGCACCTGCCCCAGCAAATCCACCTCGCCTGTCATGGCGACGTCCTTGCGCACGGCAATACCCGTCAGGCACGACACGATGGACGTGACCATGGCGATACCGGCAGACGGGCCGTCTTTCGGCGTGGCGCCTTCGGGCACGTGTACGTGCACACCCAGGTTTTCAAGCGTCGTCATGCTGATGCCCAGCGACGATGCGCGGGATTTAATCAGCATCTCGGCTACCTGAATGGACTCTTTCATCACATCGCCCAGTTTACCGGTCATGGAGACTTTGCCCTTGCCGCCCGGGAAGGTAACAGATTCAATCTGCAGCAGATCGCCGCCGACTTCCGTCCACGCAAGGCCGGTCACGCAGCCGATGCGGTCTTGCTCTTCGGCCTGACCATAACGGTAACGCGGCACGCCTGCGTATTTCTCGATGTTCTTCGGCGTGATGGCGACGCTGTCTTTTTTACCCAGCATGATTTCCTTGATCGCCTTGCGTGCAAGGTTCGACAGTTCACGCTCAAGGCTACGCACGCCGGCTTCGCGGGTGTAGTAACGGATCAGGTGGCGCAGCGCCGCATCGTTGATGCTGAATTCACCTTTTTTCAGGCCGTTCGCATCCGTTGTCTTGTCTTGCAAGTGACGGCGGGCGATTTCGACTTTTTCGTCTTCGGTGTAACCCGATACGCGAATAATCTCCATACGGTCCAGCAGCGGGCGCGGCAGATCAAGCGAGTTGGCGGTGCACACAAACATCACATCCGACAGGTCGTAATCGACTTCGAGGTAATGGTCGTTGAACGTGCTGTTCTGTTCGGGGTCGAGGACTTCCAGCAGCGCCGCTGCCGGATCGCCGCGCCAGTCATGCGCCAGCTTGTCGATCTCGTCCAAAAGAAACAGCGGGTTCGACGTTTTCGCTTTTTTCATGCCCTGAATAATGCGGCCCGGCATAGACCCGATATAGGTACGGCGGTGACCGCGGATTTCGGATTCATCCCGCACGCCGCCCAGCGACATACGTACAAAATTGCGGCCCGTTGCCTTGGCAATCGATTTACCCAGCGACGTTTTACCCACGCCCGGCGGCCCCACGAGGCAGATGATCGGCCCCTTCACTTTATTCGCGCGGTGCTGCACGGCCAGATATTCAAGGATACGCTCCTTGACCTTCTCAAGGCCGTAGTGGTCTTTTTCCAGCACGCTTTCGGCGAATTTCAGATCTTTGATGATCTTGGATTTCTTGCTCCAGGGCACGCCCAGCATCCAGTCGAGGTAATTGCGCACGACGGTCGCTTCCGCAGACATCGGGCTCATCTGGCGCAGTTTTTTCAGCTCCGCATTCGCCTTGGTTTTGGCTTCCTTGCTCATACGGGCTTTTTTAATTTTGTCTTCCAGCTCGGCCAGTTCATCAAGACCGTCTTCGCCTTCGTTCAGCTCTTTCTGGATCGCTCTCATCTGTTCGTTCAGATAATATTCGCGCTGCGTTTTTTCCATCTGGCGTTTCACGCGGCCTCGGATACGCTTCTCCACTTCCATGACGCTGATTTCGCCTTCCATGAAAGAGAAAATCTGCTCAAGACGCTCCGCCACATTAATCAGCTCCAACAATTTCTGACGATCCGGAATTTTGAGCGTCAGGTGCGATGCGATCGTGTCGGCCAACTTGGCCGCGGTATCAATCTGGCCGATCGACGATACGATTTCCGGCGGAATTTTGCGGTTCAGTTTCACGTACTGGTCAAACTGCGATACACATGCGCGCATCAGGCCGTCAATTGCCTCGCCGCCGGCGTGGTTCTCGGTCACGTCCGATGCGTGGGCTTCGAAATACTCAACTTTGTCGGTGTAGGATACGATCTGAACACGCTTGTGACCTTCGACCAGCACCTTCACGGTGCCGTCGGGCAGTTTCAGGAGCTGCAGCACCGTGCCCAGCGTGCCGATATCGTACAGGTCGCCCGGTGTCGGGTCGTCCTGCTGCGCAGATTTCTGTGTGACCAACAGTACCTTTTTATTGTCCGCCATCGCGCTTTCGAGCGCGCGCACAGATTTGTCACGCCCGACGAACAGCGGCACGATCATGTGGGGGAAAACCACAATATCGCGCAGCGGCAGTACCGGATGTTTTTCGCCGATGGTGACGGTTTCGTGTTGCATATATATTCCTGTCTGTTCCAAATCTTGTGATCGCTTTTCCAAGCAAGGCAGAGTGGCTATTCACCGTCCAACGACGAACACCCCGTTATGATGCACAGAAAAGCTTTAAATTTCGCGAATTTGCGATTTTTTGCCGATTTTCAGTCAAATAACGATAAAAATCGGGGTTTTTTGTCTATTTTCCCTGATTTTTTGCAGCATCTTTGCCCCTGAAAGTAGATTTAGAGCCTTTTGTTAATAAAACAAGAGAAAAGCGTTAAACACGCCATTATTCACCCGTTTCTGCCATTTTAAGGGCAGATTCAGGTGTTTTTTGCAAAAACATGGTTAATTTTTGGCACGCTGTGCCGCGCACGCTCGACAATCCGCACGGCTGATCTAGCGCGTTGCGCGGCTTAAAGTCCGTTCTTCAAACGCTTGGAAAGCTCGTCGCAATTCGTATCCTTGTACATGCCCTTGTTATAGGCCTGCTTGGCGACTGTCGCCCCCAGCATTTTCAGCATGCGCGTCTGATAGACCATATAATACCGCTCCAGTACGGTCGGCTTCACGTAGTTAATTTTCAGACGCTTGAGTTTGTGCTCATTCTGGCTTTTTTGCTGTGCAACCTTCATTGAGTTGCGCCAGGTAACAAAAGACCTCACATTCTCTGTATCCGCTTTGAAAAACCTGTCATGGGTTAGGCAATGCTCCATCTGCGCGGCGCGATGGAAAATCTGCATATCAATTTCCATGGTGGATGCAAATTCAGCGCCCAGTGCATCCAGTTCTGCCAATTGCGCGGGCGTCAGCCCCTTCAGGGCGGCGTCATAGTTATCTTTTGCGCGCTGCATCTGTTCATCCAGCGGTGGAAATGCGGCGGCATCTGCTGCCGCCTTTTTATCCGCGCCGGCGGCGTCTTGCGGCGAAGATGTCTGGCTTTCTGCGGCGGGTGGCGTTTGCCCAGCTGCAAAAACAGCCGGCACGGTTGCCAGCAACAAAACCGCCAAAGCCGCAGAAGTCACAAAGCGCATCATGTCCGATACTTTCAAATCAATATATGTCTTACAAACAAAAAGCGGGAGAGTTTCAAGGCTCCCCCGCTTTTTTAAAACACCGGCACGCTTGTATTAAGCTGCTTTTTTATCTGCGCCGTCGAACGGTTGGCGTTCAACGATATGGTCGATCAGGCCGAATTCTTTTGCTTCTTCGGCGGACATGAAACGGTCACGCTCCAGCGCTTCTTCGATCTGGCTGATTTTTTTACCCGTATGCTTCACGTAGATTTCGTTCAGACGCTTGCGCAGGCTGAGGATTTCACGTGCCTGGATTTCGATGTCGGTCGCCTGACCTTGCGCACCGCCCGACGGCTGGTGAACCATCACGCGCGAATTCGGCAGGCTATAGCGTTTGCCCGCGGTACCGGCTGTCAGCAGCAACGAACCCATGGAGCAAGCCTGGCCAATGCAAACGGTCGCCACATCCGGCTTGATGTACTGCATAGTGTCATACATCGCGAGGCCCGAGGTGACAACGCCACCCGGCGAATTGATGTAGAAGAAAATATCTTTCTTCGGGTTTTCAGCCTCAAGGAACAGCAGCTGCGCGCAGATCAGCGTAGACACATGGTCGTTCACAGCGCCCGACAGGAAAATGATGCGTTCTTTCAGAAGGCGGGAGAAAATGTCGTAAGAGCGTTCGCCGCGTGCGGTCTGTTCGATGACCATCGGGATCAGCGAGCTCATATGTTCCGGTTCGTAAGTCATTATCTGTACCCCTTAGTGGTTTTTTCTTTGGCTGTCCCCTACCCCCTGACACAAAGAAAGGGGGCGGTCAGCAAAACTGACCGCCCCATCATAGCAAGCCTGAAAGATGAAATTAAGGCTTTTTTTAGGCTGCAGGACCTTGATTTGCACGGCGCGTACGTTTAGCAGGCGTCGTCGCAGAGTTGTCGTCGTTAGAAACGCCAGCAGCAGCAGCTTGTTCTGCTTTCAGCGCTTTCAAAGACGGGGTCCAGAACTGTTCAAACTGCGACAGGGCAGCAACCAGCTCGGGGCGAACAGCCGTCGATTTGGTTTTTGCGCCAGCAGCGTTGGTCAGCTCGGCATCAGAGTTCAGAACGGCCATAATGCCTTCGGCCGTTTTGGGGACGAAAGATTCGCGGTATGCAGCGCGGTCTGCGGGCACCGAGAATTCTTCGTGCAGGGTTTTTTTGTTCGTGCCGACGATGATGTCGCTGACAACGCCCATTTTCTTCGCCTGATCAGCCGACAACCAGGTGTCACGGTTCAGAACCGTGTTCCAGTAGTCGTGGTTCAGACCGGTGTGGCGAACGTAGATATCAACCAGATCTTCTTTCAGACGGCCCGTGAAATCAGCACCGATTTCGATGTCGGTCAGCTGGGTCGACTGGCCGTTACCGGACAGCGGCTGGTGAATCATGTATTTGGAGCTGCGGGTCATCTTGCGCTCGTCGCCGGCAACCAGCAGGATCGAGCCCATAGAGGCCTGATAACCCGTACCGATCGTGGTCACTTTCGCGTCGATAGAACGCATAACGTCATAGATCGCGAGACCCGCGATAACGGAGCCACCGGGAGAGTTGACGTACATGGTGATCGGCTCTTTGCTCTTGCCTTCGCCGGACAGGTCCGAGTTCAGGTACAGCAAAGATGCGCAAACGATCGACGCCATGGTGTCTTCAACCTGACCTTCGACCAGGATGATGCGCTTTTTCAGCAGCAGGGAGTAAAGATCATAACCACGCTCGCGGCCGTTCTCGATTTCCGTTACAGACGGAATGGTACGGGGCGCGTTTGTCACGCCGCCACCGACAGAAGCGGTCACTTTATAGAGAGCTTTGGAACCGGCCTCGTCAAAGTAAGCGTCAAGCGCTTTACCTTCGGACTGCGCCTGCAGCATCTTGTGCAGGTAGTCATTGGCCTGATCCGCGATACGCTCTCTTTTTGCGTTAAATTCTTGGGTCATCTTTCAGTTTCCTTTGCTTGCCAGTTTTTATTATTGAAGGCACACACGTCGATTACACAACGTAATTGAGCAGTCGTTTTTGAATAGAGTTATTCTAACCCAGTTTTCAGAAACGTAGGAAACGTTTTTTTTACTTTTTCTTTACTTTTTGACGTTTTCAGACCCAAAAACGGGCTAAGAAGCAATATTATTACTTCTTAGCTGCTTTTTTTGTCTTTTTCGGAGCTTCTTGCTCGGCCGCCTTGGTCAGTTCTTCGATGCTGACATCTTTAGAATCGACTTTGACCTGACCCAGAATGAAATCGACCACTTTTTCCTCGTACACGGGCGCTTTCAGCGATTCCAGTGCTTGCGGGTTCTTCTGGTAGAATTCAAATACCTGCTTTTCCTGACCGGGATAGCGGCGGGCTTCGTTAATCACAGCCTGTTGCAGTTCGGGCATGGTGACTTCGATTTTGTTGGCGCGGCCAATTTCAGCCAGCACCAGACCCAGCTTCACGCGGCGCTCAGCGATCTCTTTGTATTCTTCGCGCTCTTCGGGCGTACCGACATCGTCATGCGAATGGTGTTCGCCGTTGTGGTCATGCGGGCCTTGTACCTGGTGCAGGATGCCTTCGAATTCAGCGTCAACCATACCCGCGGGTACGGTGAAGTCATGCTTCTCGTCCAGAACGTCCAGCAGGGCACGCTTCAGCGTCATGCGGGAAACCTGATCGTATTCACGCTGCATTTGCTTCACAACTTCTTCTTTCAGCTGTGCCAGCGTTTCCATGCCGAGCAGCGCTGCGAAAGCGTCATCCAGCTTCGGCACAACCGGGCCTCGCAGTTCTTTTACATTCACTTCGAATACAGCGTTCACACCTTGCAGCGCGTCGTGGCCGTAGTCTTTGGGGAAGGTCACGCTCACCGTGCGCTTGTCGCCGACTTTGGCGCCAACCAGCTGCTCTTCGAACGTGTCGATGAAGCTCTTCGAGCCCAGCTCCAGCGGGAAGTCGTCGCCTTTCATGCCGGGGAAGGGTTTGCCGTCAACGGTGCCATCGAAATCGATAACAAGGATGTCACCGGTCACAGCCGCGCGAACTTCGTCAACTTTTTCGCTGGTTTTGTTGCTGTCGGCGATACGCTGCAGCGCTTCGTCAACTTCTTTGTCGGACGGCTTCGCGGTCAGCTTTTCCAGCTTGATACCATCGAGGGGCTGTACGGTGATTTCCGGCAGGATTTCGATCGCCATCGTGTATTCGAGGCCTTTGCCTTCGTCGAAGGTTTTCACTTCGATTTTCGGGCGCATGGCGGGGCGCAGGTTGTTTTCGTTGATTGCCTTCAGCGTGCTGTCGTTCACAGCCAGTTCCAGCACTTCGCCCATCACCGACTTGCCGTATTTGGATTTCAGCAGCGGCAGCGGAATTTTGCCGGGGCGGAAGCCGGGCATTTTAACCGTTTTGCCCAGCTCGATCAGGCGCTCGTTGATCTTCTCGTCGATCTCTTGCGCGGTCAGGGTCACGGTGAATTCGCGCAGCAGAGCTTCCTGTTTGGTCTGGGTGATTTGCATTTGAAAAACTTTCTTTATCTGGTTCGTTGTGTCTGTGCCGCATGAAGGCGGCGGTTATCTTGTTGTCGGCGCATGGTGCGGGCGGAGGGACTTGAACCCACACGTCTTGCGACACTGGAACCTAAATCCAGCGCGTCTGCCAATTCCGCCACGCCCGCAAGGCGCCAATCCGGCCGGGCAGCATCACACTCCCCCGCCTTTGGAATAGCCCGACATACATAAGAAAAATGCTGCGCGGGCGCAAGGCCTAAATGCGAGTTTACGGGGGTTTAAGCCCCCTCTGCGTCCGGTTTACGGCGGATTTCGGCAAAAACACGCCGCCCGCATACAAAAACCGCTCCGCACAGCGGATTTTCCGTATTTTACCCCGACGCCTCCACCCAAAAAAACAAAGGGGCAGCACGGCGCCACCCCTTTGTTTTCTGATTAGCCCGTGCGGTGTCAGGCGACCAGCAGATTCCCCGCCGTCACCAACGCAGCTTCATCCGTCAGCCCCGTCACGCCGTTCAGGGTTGCAATTTGTGTCCAGCCATAGCCGGTACCCGTACCGTCGCGGTCAACCTCGACAATGCTATTGCTCCGCTGGTGGTGATGCGCACCCATTCGATGACGTCGTCTGTGCCGCTGTCGTATCCATCCAGCAGATCACGGATATCAATCGCATCGCCCAATCCCGTACTGAAATCGGTCACGATATCGATAGATCCGTAGCTGTCGATATCGAACACAAAAATATCCGCGTTTGAGCTGCCCGTCAGCGTATCGGTTCCCGCACCGCCATACAGAGCGTGTCGTTACCCAATCCGCCATTCAGAGAGTCATCCCCCGCACCCCCAAACAGGATATCGTCACCGCCCAGACCGCTGAGGACGTTAAAGACGGAGAAATATTAGAAAAGTTATTCCTCAAATCATTTAAAATCGGAAGAGCGGCCCCACTTCCCAGCACGGATTGATAGTAATCTGGGCTTTCTCTATAATCCACCTGATCGATTGCCGCCGCCGTCGGTAGAACCATGTAACTTATGTTGTAATAACCAGAACTATTTGCAGCAATGCCGACGCCTTGGGCATGCGTAAAATTATATTGTTTTAAAGCCATTTTACCCTCGTTGGTTTATTACACAGCTTAATAGGCCATAAAATAAGCCATCTTCTTAAATCGCTCCAAGTCAGCCTCTATAGATTCAAGCGGTTTATTCAGGTCGATCACACTTATTCCGGTTTCTGCTAAAGCCCCTCTAAAACCATTTCGATGCGTTGAAAAAACAAAGATCGCAACAGGCTTATTTTTATCACCATCTATCTGTTGAATTGTAACCTGAACATGAATTGTCGCTATGTTCGGATTATCAATTATTTTATTATATTCATCGTCTTCACTTGAACTGAGAGGCTCTATATCATAGATCTCAGGAAGAACAGAGCAGTCGTTTCCGGACGCGCGGACATAGGGCAAGATGCTCTTGGAAATCGACGCCTTAAAAACATCCTTAAGTTTTCCCCACTCAAACACAGCATCATAAGATTCCCCCTTACCCGTAAACCCGGTGTAAGTTGGCGAATGAACAAGAAGAGCAACTCCTTCTAGATTTTGATATATAGGCGGAACAGGCACTTCTTTGGATTGAGCCGTACACTTAGTTTCAACAACCGTCCTACCACCTCTATCTGCAATCGCAGTTTCCACTTGACCATAAAAGGACAAAAGGCAAATCAAAAAAACAGGCCTCGCCGAAATACAAACACGAAGTTTTTGTACAAAAGCCGTTAAATCCATAAAAGAATGACAAGGTGACATTGTGTCCTACTAAAAATACTATGCGTAGAATAAGATCGATTGCCTTTTACAGGAAAAGATAAGGCACACAAAATTAACACACTTTCCCACACGAGTTCTTCATTTTATTTCCACTCAAAGACGCCTGCTTTGCCATTTCTGCCAGAAGATAACATTTACCGTTCCTAGCCGGGCATACCAGGGTAAACGCTGCGAACTTACTCAAGGTTGCATTGGTGGAATGTTGGTAAAACCGAGCATATACAGCCCGCAATTTACCGAACCATCGCCGGACATACCGGGGTAAACCTTGCGAGGCTTAGCCAAGGCGACACTAGCGTAATGTTTAGGAAGCCACATATAGCCCAATTGGAGCACAAAAAAAGAGGAGCCGAAGCTCCTCTTTTTTATCTCTGCCTTAGAGCGGCTGCCTATCGGCTTACCACTTCACGCCGTACTGGCGGGCGTATTTTTTGTTGAGGGTTTCGACGCTGCGGTTGAAGCCTTGCTGTTCGCGCAGGACGGCCGTTTCAAAACCTGTTTGCGCGTTGATGCGGCACTGGTTGTAGTTCGCGTTGGTCGAGTTGATACGTGCACCGGAGTTCATGTAATCCATCCAGTCGAAATCACCGCGGTCGCGCTGGCGATCCATGCGGTCGACGTTGCGGCTGTTCGACGATACGAAGCGCGAGCTGCAGGCCGCCATGCGGGTTTGATAAGTCGATTGCGCACGGCGCACATCGTTGTTCGCCTGTTGCAGTTCGAGGCTGACCTCGCTGCGGAAAGCCGGATCATTCGCCCAGGGGGCACGGGGCGGGCTGTAGGTAATCGCATAACCGCCGCGCTGCGTTTGTTGCATGCCCGCGTTGTGACCATAGGTGGGGTTGACGTATTGACCGCCCGCTGCGTAGGGCGAAGACACATAGCCCATGCCGCCTGTCGTTACCGCGCAACCGCTAAGGCCCATGGCCGACGCCGCCAGCAGACCGCCCATGGCGACTTTGCGTGCGTGTTTGCCGAATTCTTGTACCAGAGATTTTTTGTTGGCTTCCATGTTTCATGCCCTCTTCTTGAGTCGCTGCGATAGCGAAAATTCTAAAATTTGTGTGATGCTGGAAATTATCGTAAATCGGGGCAGAGGTCAATACCTATTTACATATTTTTAATGTTTTGCTGATTTATAAAGCAAAAAACCTCCCCCGTGTCTGAGGGGAGGTTTTTCTGGCTACGAAAACGATAGACCTGGGCGGGAAGAATCAACGTTTCGGTTTGGGCGCGGATTGCGATTGCGCCTGACGTTGTTCTGCTTCGCGTTTTTTGAAGAAGTCATCGGCGCTGTCCGGAATACGGCCCGCCTTCACTTCGCCATCAAGGTATTGTTTGTAGATTTTCTGCATGGCATCGCGGCGTGCTTTGTCCATGTCATTTTGCATTTTCTGATCCGGATCCGCCGATGCTGCGGGTGCGGAAACCGCACGTACCGGCACGGTCGTTGCCTCTGCAGAGCGGGATACGCCGCCGGTTTGATACTGGCGTGAATATCTCTTGTCCAGCGTTTCGACCAGTTTGTTCATGGTCTCTTCTTGCTGGATCTGAAGTTTTTGAATATTCGAATGGATCAGAGCGGTACGCGCGCGCATCGCTTCTTCTTGCGCATTCCACGCAGCCGCAACGTTGGCGTAATCGAGGGCATTGGTGCCGCTGCGTTTGCGCAGGTTGCTGATTTTCTGGGTATGCTGGGCAAGCTTCTGTGTGCGCTGCTGCTGAACACGTGCAAGGTCGGCGCGCGCTCTTTGTTGCGCCTGAACCATCTTCACTTGCTGTTCTTGCGCCAGCGTGCGGATGGCATCCTGATAAGCGGGTTCGTTCGCCCACGGTTTTTGCTGCTGATAGGCCTGGGTCGCGGTGACACCCTGATCGCCGTAGGCGACAGTTGTTTGCGCCTTGGCTTCGTTGGACGCCCCTGCCGTCAAGGCCACACCGGCGACAACCACCAGCACCGCTTTGCGGAATGCAGACACCAAAGAGCCTTTTTCCGGTTTGTTTGGTTCCATCTCTGACCTACCCTCGACAATAGAGACTATAATCTTTTGCACTGAATGCTGTGCCTGTGTTTCGATACGGTTTCGATCTAAACCCGATGAACGATCTTAAGGACAGGATACGGGGAATGCTCCCCGCTGTCAATAATTTTTACGGAAAAAAGAAGACCCCGAGCAAAGCTTAACAATTGATTAATAAGCACAATCCGGCATAGAAAATCTTTTACGCGCGTCACCCTGCCCGCTTAACGGCGATCCCATTTACGGGAATAGTTTTCGTCCAGCGCACTGATACGGCGTGTCAGATCCTGCTGTTCACGCAGCTGGTTTGTTTCCAGTGTTAACTGGATCTGCGTCACGCGGGATCTGTAATCGGCATCGCGCACGGCCTGACGGCTGGCGATGGCACCATAATCGGTATAGCGGCGGTTGTCGCGGTCAGACAGACGCTCCAGCGCGCTCAGGTTACTGTTCGAATTTTGCATGCGCTGTGCATCCAGACGGGCCATGTCGGCTCTGGCCTTTTCCTGATACTGGCGCTGTTTCAGGGCGCTTTGGCGGATTATCAGGTTTAATTCCTGTTGATACAGCGGGTCTGCTGTCCATGATTTATAATTGTGATCCACATGGGCACCGTGGCGGGCGGTATGGCCGCCCCCGCGCCCGCCGCGCATATCCGGCTGCGGCAAGGCATAGGCGGTATCAGGCACGTATGCATCGGGATATGAATTGTTTCTGTTCGGCGAATGGCTGTGCGCGGGCAAAGCTGTCAGCGCCATCATGCCAAGGCAGATCAGCGACCAGATCGCGACCACAAAAAACAGGGGGATTTTCATCGATATATCCTTCTCGTGCCGTAAAACGCCGGACCGGCCAGCGGGGTTCCCTTGCCTTGAAAACAAGTCACCGCCATCAGAACATAGGCAGACTATTTTTTTAAAAAACAGCCCGGCCGCGTCTGCGCCTATCCATTGTCTATGACACGGATCAGATATCGATATCCTGCACGAATTGTGCGTTTTCCTGAATGAATTCAAAACGCGCTTCGGGGTTTTTCCCCATCAGGCGATCGATCATAATGGCCGTGGCGCCTTCGATTTTTTTGGTCACCGGCATGCCGATTTCCGCTTCGGGCAGCACCACGCGCAGCAAGTTGCGCTTTTTCATGTCCATCGTGGTTTCTTTCAGCTGCGCGGCAGGCATTTCGCCCAAACCTTTGAAACGGCTGATTTCGATTTTCTTTTTGGACTTGAAGACGGTTTTCATCAGCTCGTCTTTATGCTTGTCGTCGCGGGCATACACGCTCTCGCCGCCCGCGCTCAGACGGTACAGCGGCGGCAGCGCCAGATAGAGGGCACCGTGTTCGATTAGCCCGCGCATTTCCTGATAAAACAGGGTAATCAGCAGCGATGCGATGTGTGCGCCATCCACGTCGGCGTCGGTCATGATGATGACGCGTTCATAGCGCAGCTTGTCGATGCTAAAATCCTTGCCCGTGCCGCAGCCGAGGGCCTGGATCAGGTCAGAAATTTCCTGGTTCTGGCGGATTTTGTCCGACGTCGCGCTGGCCACGTTCAGGACCTTACCGCGCAAGGGCAAAATCGCCTGCGTTTCGCGGTGGCGTGCCTGCTTGGCGGAGCCGCCGGCAGAGTCACCTTCCACGATAAAAATTTCAGTGCCTTCCGACGATTTTTTCGAGCAATCTGCCAGCTTGCCGGGCAGGCGCAGCTTGCGCGTGGCAGATTTGCGGTTCATCTCTTGCGTGTCTTTGGCGCGGCGACGCTCTTCGGCGATTTCGATCAGGTATTCCAGCAGCACTTTGCTGCCCGCGTTATCGCCTGTCAGCCAATGTTCGAAATGGTCTTTGACGGCCGTTTCAATCAAACGTGTTGCATGAACAGACGTCAGTTTGTCTTTGGTTTGGCCCTGAAATTGCGGATCACGGATAAAGACCGACAGCAAAACAGTGGCGGAGCCGAAAATATCGTCCGGCGTCAGAACGCCCGCCTTTTTGTTGTTAATCATATCGGCATAGCTGCGCAACCCCTTGGACAGCGCCGAGCGCAAACCCTGCACGTGCGAGCCGCCTTCGGGCGTCGGAATAGTGTTGCAATACGAGCTCAGGAAACCGTCGCGCTCTTCTTCCGTCCAGTGAATAGCCACTTCGCAGCGGCCTTCGTTGTCAGGGAAATCAACCGCGCAATAGAACGGGCGCGGTGATACGCCGGTTTGGCCTTCGGTCAACGAGTAAAGATAATCAAGGATGCCGTTGGGGAACTTGATAATTTCCTCGGCCGGTGTTTTCGCGGTGTCTTTAATCAGATCCGGCGTGCAGGCCCAATGGATTTCAACGCCGCGGTATAAATACGCTTTGGATTTTGCAAGGCGGTAGATGGTCGACGGGCTAAAGGCCGCTTCGGTGCCAAAAATTTCGGTGTCGGGAATAAAACAAACCGTGGTGCCGCGCTCTTTGGTGGCGCCCAGTTTTTTGAGTTTGCCCTGCGCGTGGCCGCGGCTGTAATCCTGACGGTACAATTCCTTGTCGCGGGCGACTTCGACGTACATGGCGCTCGACAGCGCGTTCACGACGGACGAGCCCACGCCGTGCAGACCGCCCGACGTATTATAAACCTTGCCGCTGAACTTACCGCCCGAGTGCAGGGTCGTAAAAATAACTTCCAGCGCCGACTTGCCCGGATACTTGGGGTGGTTGTCGACGGGGATACCGCGGCCGTTATCGTGGATGGTGACCTTGTTGCCCGGCTCCAGCTTGATTTCGATACGGCTGGCGAAACCGGCGACGGCCTCGTCCATAGCGTTATCCAGAATCTCGCTCACCAGATGGTGCATGGCGCGGTCATCGGTGCCGCCAATGTACATGCCGGGGCGTTTGCGGACGGGCTCTAACCCCTCCAGCACCTCGATATCGGCGGCGGAATAATCTCCCTTGCGGGCAGTATCGGACGATGCGGCCATGTTCTTTCGGGTCTTGCTAGATGTTTCTGTCATGGGGGCACTTTACGCATTTGGGGGGGCGATATCAAGTATTCCGCCATTTTTAACCCCCGCCCCCGTCAGATCCGCCCCGACATGGGATCCGCTTCACCGCAATACTTGTATGGCGGTACGGGCAGCACTATATTATAATCAAGACTATAGGGGAATCTGCTCACATGAATTTCGAAAAACCGGACTACGACACGGCGCCTGCCCTGCGCACCATCGCCATGCCCGCGGATACCAACGCGAACGGCGATATTTTCGGCGGCTGGCTGCTGTCGCAGATGGACTTGGCCGGCAGCGTTGTCGCCCACCAGAAAGCCGGCATGCGCGTCGCCACCGTCGCCGTTGAAAGCATGAGCTTTAAACACCCCGTATTCGTCGGTGACGAAGTCAGCTGCTACGCCCGCCTGGAGCGTGTGGGCCGCACGTCGATCACCGTCCACGTCGAAAGCTGGGCACGCCACCGTCTGGCCGAAAGCGCACACAAAGTGACCGAAGGCAAATTCACCTATGTCGCCATCGACGAGCACCGCAAACCAACCCCGATCAAACACAGCACCTGATTTTTATTTTCAACGCCCCAAGCCGGAAACAAGACCATGAAACTGCGCCGTATCATCCTTGCCGCCGCCACCGTCTTCAGCCTTGCCGCGTTTACCGCAGGCACCGTTGCCGCCCGCGATATGTACGACCCCAAACCGTCATACCATAACGTAGACCTGAAAGACCTATTCGAGGGCAGCGGCGCCAAAGCCACCATAAAAGAGACAAAACACCCCATTCATGATGATGCGACATTCGAACAGCTGACGACCATGCACACGGTCATGCCGTTCGAGCGTGCGGATCTGTATTTCACCATGAACCTGCCCAAAGACTGGATAGCGGATTTATTGCCCGAGGGTAAAAAAGACATTACCAGCCGTATCATCGGCGACATTGCAAAATTCTCCAGCCCCATGATTGGCACCAAAAAGCTGCGCATCGTTGTGCAGGCCGTGAACGTGGAGCATGAGATTTCCGTTTCCAACTGGCTTAGAAACTACATCCTGACCAGCGGTTTCGCGCCCGATGGCGATGTCATTTTTGATAAAAAAAACCCGCGCCAGGCCTCTATTTACTTCGTCAACCTTGAAGGTGGTGAAAGTTTTTACAACTACATCACCGCGCAGCTGAGCGGCAACATCATGATGCTGGCGCGTTTTCAAGCACCCCAAAACCTGAGGGAATATACAAAGTACCTGCAGAAGAAAACAATCGACAGCTTCGCCCTCACCTATCCCAAAGAAGGCTCCATCGAAGAGCAAAAAGTTTTCACCATGATGGACGCGATCAAGCTGAGCGTTCCTGCGTCGTGGGAAATGGTGGCGCCGAACTTTAAAGACATGAACCGCCTGAGCGTGCAGATCCACAACAAATCATCATCGGGCAGCATTGACGGCTTTATCATGGTACATGCCATCCGCCGTCACCGCGCGACTACGTTGATGAAAGAAATGGACGAACTAAAAGGCTATTTCAACACCGCGCTTGATGTGGATATTACCGAGCTGGTCAACAGCGCCAAGCCCGAGGCCGGCGACCGCTTCCTGTTCAAACGCTACGAAATTTACAACATCGAAAGCCGCCGTAAAAGCCAGAGCAAGCAAGAGGTGCATCTGGCTGTCCTGGGCGACCGTGAATGGTATATCCTGCTGTTCTTGGTCACCATGCGCGAGGAAGAGCGACTCTACTCCTGGGCGCGTAACGTGCAGTCTTTCCAGGAGATCATCAAGTCGATCAAATAAAAATACAGCCAATTGCAAAGGCTTAAACGGCGCCATCCGGCGCCGTTTGCTTTTTAGACGATTTAGGGCGATAATCGGCTTACCGTTAACAACACCTAAGGTCCTTATGTCAGACAATAAAAACCTATCCGGTATGGAACAGATGATGCTGCGCGATCTTGAACGTATTATCCCGTCAAACGACGCCATCATCCAAAGTTGCGATCTGCTGAGACGTGATCTCGCCAGAATGGCAGCAAATCCGGAAGGAAAGCGCAAGCCGCAAGTGTCCTGATCAGACCCGGTAAGCTTCCAGTAAAAAAAAGCCCCCGCATAAAACGGGGGCTTTTTTATTAATCTACTTCGCCGGGCGAACAAAAAACCCCTGCCTTACGGCAGGGGTTTTTGCGTATCGTATCAACCGCGATTAAACCGAATAGTACATCGCGAATTCGATCGGGTGCGGCATGGTTTCGAATGCTTTCACTTCTGCGTAGCGCAGTTCCAGATAGCTTTCGATGAAGTCTTTCGTGAAGACGCCGCCCTTCAGCAGGAAGTCATGGTCGTCACGCAGGGCGTCCAGAGCTTCGCGCAGGCTGCCGCAAACGGTCGGGATTTCCGACAGTTCTTCCGGCGGCAAGTCGTACAGGTTTTTATCCATCGCTTCGCCCGGATGGATTTTCTTCTGGATACCATCCAGACCTGCCATCAGCATTGCTGCGAAAGCGAGGTAGGCGTTGGCAGCCGGATCGGGGAAGCGGACTTCCACGCGTTTCGCTTTGGGGCCCGTCGCAAACGGAATGCGGCAGGACGCAGAGCGGTTGCGGGCGGAGTATGCCAGCAGAACCGGCGCCTCATAACCCGGCACCAGACGCTTGTAGCTGTTGGTGGTGGGGTTGGTGATGGCGTTCAGTGCCTTGGCATGACGGATGATACCGCCGATATAGTACAGGCAGGTTTCAGACAGGTCTGCATAACCCGAGCCCGCGAACAGTGGCTTGCCCGACTTCCAGATCGACTGGTGCACGTGCATGCCCGAACCGTTATCGCCGAAGACCGGCTTGGGCAGGAACGTCGCGCTCTTGCCATAGGCATGTGCCACGTTGTGCACGACGTATTTGTAGAGCTGCATGTTATCCGCGCTGTCAACCAGCGTGGAGAACTTGAGACCCAGTTCAACCTGCGACGGCGCCACTTCGTGGTGGTGCTTTTCCATCGGTACGCCCATACGCGCCAGAACGGACGTCATTTCGCCGCGCATGTCGTTGGAGCTGTCGATCGGCTGCACGGGGAAGTAGCCGCCCTTGACGCCCGGTCGGTGGCCCATGTTGCCATGTTCGTATTCCGTGCCGGAGTTATAGGGGCCTTCCAGGCTGTCGATTTCGTACGATACTTTGTTCATTTGAACGCTGATGCGTACGTCGTCGAAAATAAAGAATTCTGCTTCGGGGCCGAAGAACGCGGTATCGCCAATACCCGTGGATTGCAGATACTGTTCTGCCGCACGCGCGATAGAGCGCGGATCGCGGGAATAAGGCTGACCCGTCGACGGTTCATATACGTCGCAGAATACATCCAGCGTCGGGATCGCGCTGAAGGGATCCAGAACAGCCGTCGATACATCCGGCATCAGGATCATGTCAGATTCGTTGATCGCTTTCCAACCCGCAAGGGAGGAGCCGTCAAACATGATACCGTCCGTCAGCAGCTCTTCGTCAACGGTTGCGATATGCTGCGCCGTGTGCTGCAGTTTGCCGCGAATGTCGGTAAAGCGGAACGATACGTATTCAATGCCGTGATCTTTGACAAGCTTGAAGAAAGGCGCAAAGTTTGTTTTGCTTTTCGTTGCCTTGGCGGCTTTGGCGGGTGCCTTTGCAGATTTGGCCGGTGTCTTTGCCACTTTCAGTTTTGCGGTGGATTTTGCCATGTGTATTTTCTCCTCTGGCCGTTCAGTTTGTTATGTGTGTGTCAGTATGTAGGTAGAAGTATCGGTAAACCTGTTTGCGTCAGATCGCTTCCTTGCCCCGTTCGCCCGTGCGCACGCGGATCACGTTTTCGACGGGCAGTACGAAAATTTTGCCATCGCCAATGCGTCCCGTTTGCGCCGCTTTTTCGATTGCCTCGATGACATCGTCGACCTGGCCGTTTTCGACCACGACTTCGATTTTCACCTTGGGCAGGAAATCGACCACATACTCGGCGCCGCGGTACAGTTCGGTGTGACCTTTCTGGCGGCCGAAACCGCGTACCTCGGTCACGGTCATGCCCTGCACGCCGACGTCATGAAGCGCTTCTTTCACTTCATCCAGCTTGAAGGGTTTGATAATGGCCTCGATTTTTTTCATCGCTGCGGTTTCTCCGGTATGTGTCAAAAAACGGGCAGACAGGTTTGCAGGAACCGTGCCAAGTGTTTTTTGATATTAAACACATGATTTTAAATGATAATTTATAAACTCCTGCCTTGGCGCATGCCTAAAAAAACACCACATGCATAAAAAATAGGCATTTTGCTGGATAAACACGCACCACATCATATACAATCCCACTATGTAATGGCCTTGACCCTGACAACGGGTTTCTGATAAAACCGCGCGGTGTCAAACAGCCGGAACCAAAGATATCAGTGTTCTGGCAATTGCAAGGCATAATGTGGCGGTCGTAGCTCAGCGGTAGAGCGCTTGGTTGTGGTCCAAGATGTCGCGGGTTCAAACCCCGTCGATCGCCCCACTTTCACATCCCCTTATGCCGATCATCTTCCCCTGCCCCGCAGAACCTGCGATACTTGGGTATGTTCGAAATTCTGTCCGCCGCAGAAATGAAAAAAGCCGATCTGGCTGCCGTTGCATCCGGCACGCCGGCACATGTGCTGATTTCATCTGCCGCCGCCGGTTTGACAGCCGCGATTGAAAAGAATGTATCCCCCTGCCGCGTTTTGTTTTTATGTGGCACAGGCAATAACGGCGCAGATGGATTTGTTGCGGCCAGCATGCTGGCGAAACGTTCGGGCTGGCAGGTGCGCGTTGCCTGCACGGCCAAAAAGAGCGCACTGAAGGGCGACGCCGCCGAAGCTGCCCAGGCATGGGAAGGCACAACAGAAAACCTCAATTCAAACCTGCCCGTACATCAGACAGATTTGATTGTGGATGCTGTTTTCGGCACAGGCTTTCACGGCGCGCTGCCGCCCGAATTGATTATCCTGTTCGATAAAATCCGCGCAAAGAATATTCCTGTGATTGCGGTTGATATCCCGTCGGGCATTGACGCCACCACAGGCGCGATTGCCGAAGGCACGCTGCAAGCAGGTTTAAGCGTTGTATTCTGCCGCAAGAAAATCGCCCACGTGCTGGCTGCCACGCGCGAATATATCGGCCGGTTGCAACTTGTATCGATACCTATTGATGACGCGCAAATCGCTGCGTTGCATACATCTGTTTTTGAAAACCATCCCGCACTTTGGCTGCGAAATTATCCCTTCCCGTCTGCATCGGCACATAAATACAGCCGCGGCCATGTTGTTGTGTATGGCGGCAGCACACGCACAGGCGCCGCCTGTCTTGCGGCACATGCGGCGCAGGTGGCAGGCGCAGGCGTTGTCAGCATTGCCTGCGCACCAGACGATCATAGCCGCACGATATACAGCCTCTACCGCGCGAGCCTGATGGTCGATACATGGCAGAGCGAAGACGAATTTAAATCCCTGCTGCGCGATGAACGCACCAAGGCCGCGGTCATCGGCCCCGGCGGCGGCACCGCAGGCGCCGAAGGTGAACGCCTGCGCATGGCGACCCTTGCCGCCCTGTCCATGCCCAACAAAACGCTGGTGCTGGATGGCGACGTTTTCAGCGTCTTCAAAAACGATCCGGAAACACTTTTTGCGCAGCTATCCCCAAGGCACATCTTAACTCCACACGAGGGGGAATGCGCCCGCCTGTTCGGCGACCTGCCGGGCAGCAAGCTGGCCCGCGCCCGCGCCGCCGCCAAAAAATGCGGGGCGATTGTGGTTTTAAAAGGCTTCGATACCGTCATCGCCGCCCCTGACGGCACGGCTGTCATAAACACCAACGGCACGCCGATTCTGGCCACCGCCGGATCGGGCGATGTGCTGGCCGGATTGGTCGCAGGATTCGCGGCGCAGGGCATGCCAAGCTTCATGGCGGCGCTGGCCGGCGTCTGGTTGCACGCCGACGCCGCCCGCCTGCACGGGCCCGCCCTGACGGCCGAAGACATCATTAACAATATAAATCAATCGGTTAGCAATCTAATCCGCCAGACCGCAGAAAATACCTAAAATTTTAAATAATTCCCAAATTAATTTTGGCTATGCTATAATTTAAAGATCAGAATGGGCTGAGGGTTTTTCATGCAGTGTATGCGTTTTTGGAGGGAGAATCAGTCTCCCGTTCAGGAATCAACGGGTCTCGCTACGCGTTTCCTGAAGTGTCTTATGGCCATAGCCGTCATGGGGTTCCTTTTGGTTCCCAGAGATGCGCATGCGCAGTTTAGTTCAGGCCTTGAAACGCTGCGCGATGCGCTGGCGGGCAACAACGCCGCACGAACGCTTCTTCAATCAGAGCTGGGTGGGTCCCTTGATGTGGACACATTCTTATATACTGTCAGCTCGTCCATGGGCGGCACCGCAGCCGCCAGCAACGCCATTAACCAGGCCCTGGGTGGCAACGCGCTGGCCCTTTCGTCCTTGCAAAACGCCCTTGGCGGTAACAGCATGCAGTACGACGATGGCTGGGGATGGTGGATTCCCATTCCGCAAGCCAACGACCTGATCAACTCCATCGTTGCCGGTAGTGGCGCCGTCGGCCTTCAGAGTATGCAGCAGCTGCTTCAAGGCAACGCGGGCGCAACGGCCGTTTTCAACATTCTTCTGGATGGTAACGCGAATATTTTGCGCGATACGCTGATCAGCACGCTCGGTAACGGCAACCTTGGCACGGCTATTACGCAGCTGGGCAACGCAATGGCGGGCGAGCCGAACGCACTTGATATGCTGAACCTGATGGTATCGAGCGCGAATGACATCTGGCCGTCGCTGGGTATTGATAACCTCGGCCTCGACTCCCTCAATCTGTCGTCTCCGCTGGTGACGGCTGCGCCGCCCGCTGTGCCGCCAGCACCGCCGCCGGCGCCGCCCGCGCCTCCTGCACCGCCGCC
>JBEIOU010000001.1:0-351081 GCA_040377425.1 Micavibrio sp.
AGCAATTGTTGCATGCGAGGGCACCGAAAACGGTAAGGCCCGATTGAGCAGGCGCATTGATCCGCGAATACATTTACCTGAACGGCGAGCCGCTGGCGCAGGTGAATGCCGGATCGCCCGAAACGGTCACCTATCTGCACACCGACCACCTCGGCACGCCTAAATTCGGCACCAACGCGGCAGGTGCGCAAGTATGGGCATGGGCGCCCGATAGCTTTGGCAACGGCACCCCCACCGGCAGCGCCACCGTCAACCTGCGCATGCCCGGCCAGTATTTTGATGCCGAGAGCGGCATCTTCTATAACTGGAACCGCTACTACAACCCCGAAATCGGCCGCTATATCTCCTCCGACCCCATCGGGCTAGAGGGCGGAATGAATACGTTCCTGTATGCAGGGGCGAATCCTGTGATGGCGGTGGATCCGGAGGGGTTAGCTGCTGCTGAAGCCGCAGCAGTAGTAGCATGCTTGTCTAATCCGGTTTGTGCGGCCGTTGTTGGCACCGCGACGGCTGCGACAGGGGCAACGCTAGCCTGCCAAGCCACGCCTGGCTGTGTAGAAGCCCTCAAACATGGCGCTAACGCAATCGGTGGAGGGCTGCAGACGCTAGCAGATGGCGTAAGAGACGGCGTCCTAGGCTGCCTACAATATTACGACCCTTATAATATGAGCGTCCTCCAAAACAGCACGGGAGGCGACCCAAGCACACAGGACTTGCAAAAAATCTCTAGCAACAAAGGTGCCGATAAGGCTGCGCAAGAGCAAGGATACAAGGATGCTCACGACGCAAAAGCAGGCCGAGGTGACAGTAAAGTCAATATATAAAGACAAAAAGACGGGAAAATATTATCTTTGGGACGGAAAGAAAACATCTGAACCTGACCCCCTATAAGGCCTATTTTATGCCCAGAACCGCATATTTTGTATTCACTGATTTCGACCAATTTATCGACCTAGCAGATATCGACAATAAAAGATTGTCCATATCGAAAATGAAAAAAGGAGAGTTAAGATCGAATAAAAAAACAATCCAACGTTACAATAGCATATCTCTACATACCCTTGAGGATTTACCCGATGAATATGAAGAGAGAATTGAATTGTTAATACGTGCCATTGGAGGAGAAGAAAGACTAAAAACTTTAGTTTTAAAATACGGCGCGAGGATCAACGCTATTGTTTTAGGAATGCCCACGCGCACTGAAGACAGCATAGAAGATGGCTATATCTCTAAAGAAATGATGGGAAAGCTCGCAAGGCTTGGACTAGATCTGCAATTTTACCACACATAACCAACAGCCGATAAAGACTACTTCAGCTTAAGATACATTAGATTGCCTTAAATGCGACGCCGCATTTATTTTCCCACCCCACGCGGGAGCGACAAAATATACAACAATATCAATACCGCACGCTACACACACAAAACACCCCTTGTCATACGCCCAAAACACTTTTGGCTACGTCTATTCGAGATTCTAAGTTCTGACGTGTTACCCGCCGTCACAGGCATCCTCAAGACATCGCTATTTTCGGATAACAACCGCAGCAATTGTTGCATGCGAGGGCACCGAAAACGGTAAGGCCCGATTGAGCAGGCGCATTGATCCGCGAATACATTTACCTGAACGGCGAGCCGCTGGCGCAGGTGAATGCCGGATCGCCCGAAACGGTCACATATCTGCACACCAACCACCTCGGCACAGCAAAATTCGGCACCAACGCGGCGGGTGCGCAAGTATGGGCGTGGAGGTGCGATCTGACCTATAGCAGTAAATACAGGGAGGACTATCCGGCCGCTTTAATTTGTGGTGCGGTGACGCAGATCACGCGGGCGAGCTGGTTGCCGTTATAGCTTGTTTTATCGTCACCGACCGAATGCAGCGCTACCTTGTATACGGACTGCAGGGCGAGGGTGGCTGCGATGGCGGGGGCTTGAACAAAAAGTGTCATGACAAATTTCCTTTTTCCGGATGCGGGGCTTCGATCATGCATTCCCACAAAGCGCCGGTCTTTCTGAGGGTGCACACTTCTTCGTTTTCACGCTCCAGCCGGTAATCACCGTTCTTGAGCGTATAGCCATTGACGGAGCGGATATCGGCCGTGAAGATACGGCGCAGTATTGGGCTTTGACCGATATGCTTGATGCTCTTGGCGTAGGCGTGAATGATATAATCAACTTCATAAAGCCCCTCGGCGGGACCTAGATCACGTAGCTGCGCACGGCCGCGGGTGGTTACGTTATTCATCATGACCTCCACTATCAACGGTGGTGATATGCGCTTGGGCCGCTGTGGCCGATGCACGCAGCGGCGCGATATTCATCGCGGCAGGTATTACATAGGCGCCCAGTGGCGGCCGCGGCGCGGGTGGCCGGGGGCCGATGACAACAGGCGCCCTGACGGGCACGCCCCCCTGCACCACAGAGACGGGCGCGGCGGCTTGCGTTTGTTTTTGCTGAACGGCGGCGCAGCGCTGAAAATCTTTTTTGTTCATTTTTATATCCTGTTATTGGCGGACAGTGTCCGGCGGTGAAAGAGCGACGTAGAAAGAATGGCAGGGCGGTTGCGCAGATACCGTGGTGCAAAGGGCAATCCGCAAAGGCGGGCAAAGGCGCGCGGCAAACGCTTTCGTGCGTTTTTGGTACGCCGCGCCATGGAATAAATGCGGTCTATGCGGTCCTTGCGGATCCGCAGCACAAGAAACAAAAAATGCAGGCAATATTGCTGGTTATAGCCAGCGGGTGCGGCGCACAGGAATTCATATTCTTATGTTTATTAATATAACACGGATAAACGCTGCCCTGTGCTTTATTTTCCTTTTTAAAAAACAAAGCGCGAAAAAAGCAACGTTATCAAAGCCAAACTTGCCACATATAAAATACCGCTTGCTATCCCGCAGAAAAACTATACGGTTAATGTATTCGAGATTTTAAGTTCTGAATTGTTACCCGCCACAATAGGCGCTCTTCAAGACATGCTATTTTCGGATAATAACCGCAGCAATAGTTGCATGCGGAAACTTATGCACGGATAGTGCGTTTATCAAGGAGGCCCTCATGGCTCAAGGTACAGTAAAATGGTTTAACTCACAAAAAGGTTTTGGTTTCATCCAGCCTGACAACGGCGGCGCGGATGTATTCGTACATATCAGCGCGGTTGAGCGCGCGGGCATGCGTAGCCTGAACGAAGGCCAGAAAATCAACTACGAGATCGCAAACGAGCGTGGCCGTGATTCGGCTACGAACCTGCAAGCAGCATAACTACTGCTTCACGATCAAGAAAAACCCGATGCCAAAAGCATCGGGTTTTTTATTGGGCGCGCGGGCGGATCAGATATCCTCAACCGGCTTGGCCACTTCGGACAATGCTTCTTTTTTGGCAGCGGCCGCCTTGCGCTGTTTGTACACATACGCCAGGAAGTCGCGCGTAACCGCATCGCGCACGCTGGCAGCCGAGGCCGTGGGCAAGAACAGGCGCACTGCAAAATGGTAATGGCCGATATCGCTGGTGGAGATATCACACACAGGCTCGGCCAGCCCAATCGCAATACCTGCACGGCGGCGGATTTTACGGTTGAAGACCTGCGCTTCGGTTTTAAACGGGGCAAAATGTTTTTCGGTGATTTTCTGAAGCGCTGCAATCGCCGCTTCGGGGTCGAGATCGGCAAACTGCACGCTGATTTTGACATCATCAAAAATGAATGATTTGAAGAAATTTGCATTCTCTACATTTGATGAAAAAATCTTGCTGTTGGGCACGGTGATGGTGCGGCCGGTGAAGTGATATGATTTTCCTTTCATGTCGACTTCTTGCAGGCGGAACGCAAAAGCATCCAGATCGACCACCTCGCCCGTGACGCCATCAATCGTGACCCAGTCCCCCGCCTTGAACGGCTGGCTGGTCACGCGCATGATGGCGCCGGTCAGGCACAAAATCATTTCTTTGGTCGCCACCACAAGGGCGACAGCGAACGCCGTGATGGATAGGGCAAAGGTATGCAGCTGCGGCGCCCAGATCAAGATAAGCCCGACAATCAGCACGATCACGCTGCCGTTTTTAATGCGGATGATCCAGCGGCGCTGGTCTTTATCGAGGATTTCGCTATCACGCCAGATGCGGCGCACCAGCAAACGACGCGCAAACATGACCGCACCGATCAAGACCAGTGTTGTAAACAGGCTGCTGGCGCTGAAGATTTCTTTCAGGTTGATTTGTTTGATTTCGATAAGCAGTTGATTGATGAAATCCATCGCCCTGACGTCCTGTTATTGATTTTGATTGTTGGTGCCTGCGGCAATAGATCAATATAAATCCAACAAGCCGCCAAAAACAACAAAATACCAGACATAAAATATGACCCATAGCGCGGCATGCAGGATATAAAGATGCCGGCGCGGCAGTCGTCGCGAAAGAATATACGCCGTAGCCCACGACAGAAACACGGCTGTTACAAACCGCTTAATGAGGCACGCGCGCCGCACCCGGGGGCATTCTGAGCGATATTTACTGCCGCATTTTACGGTATAAATGTCCGCAATCGAACGCGCCGCGCAGGGGCGTTGAAATACCCGCGATTTCTGGCTAGAGTATGCCGCGATTCAATCAAACCCAGCAGAAAAGAGCCGGAAGACCATGCCCCGCACCACAACCAAAAAAGTTGCCAAAACCCGCCAGTTGTCCCGTATCGAAGGCCTGTACCTGAAACACACGGGCAGCGTCAAAGGCCGCGGCGTTTTCTGCACCAAGGCAATTAAAAAAGGCGACGTATTGGAAGTGACCCCCGCCCTGCTGCTGAACGAAGACGAAACCAATACGGTCGATGACACCCATCTGGTGAATTACACGTTTGTCGTTGGCGACATTCCGGCGAAGGTCAAGAAAAAGGCCGGTATCAAGGAAACAGATAACGCCAGCAGCGTTCTGCTGGGCGTCATGACGTTCTGCAACCATGACGAAAAGCCCAATGCCGAAATCCACTGGGAAGAAGAAGACGGTACCGTTTACTATAGCCTGATCGCCACGCGCGACATCAAGAAAAACACCGAGATTTGCACGACCTACGGCGAAGGCTGGTTCGACGACCGCGCATAAGGTACGGCCAGATCGGTCAGTTCACGCGTGACGCGCGCAAACAGGGCATCCCAGTCACCGGCGGTTTCCTGACGCATCAGACGCATGCTGGGATACCAGGGGCTGTCTTCGCGCCCGTGCAGGTAAAGCCAGTACGGGAAAAAGCACAGCAGATTCCAGACCGGCCGCCCCACAGACGCCGCCAGATGCGCAACCGAGCTATCGGTCATAATGATCAGATCCAGCTCACGCAAAATGGCCGCCGTATCGGCAAAATCATTCACATGCGGGCCGAGGGGTAAAATCAGCCCCTCCGCCCCGCTATCGGCCAGTTCTTGCTCGCACGGGCCTTTTTGCAGGCTATACAACTGCACACCGGGAATGGACGCCAGCGGCAGAAAACGGTCAATGCCAACGGCGCGTTTGCGGTTACGGCCAAATGTGGTGCTGCCCGACCAGACAATCCCTACCCGCAGCTTGCCATGACCAAGCGCAAGCAAGGCCGCTGCTGCCGCTGGAATTTCAAGCGCTGCCGCCACAGTTGCCGGCGCAGGTATGTTATCCAGACGCGTTTTAAAAATGCCAGGCAGGCTCATCATCGGCACTTGATAGTCATACGTGCCCGCCGCGGGCGGCTGGTCGGTCATCTGGTCGATGCCTTGAATGCCCGAAAAAAGACGGTGCAGTGGCGCTTTACATTCAACCACCACACGCCCGCCGCGTGCCTTGACCATTGGCAGATAGCGGCTGCAAAGAATGCTGTCGCCGAAACCTTGCTCTTCGAACACCAGAATCGTTTTTCCGCGCAGGTCTTCGCCGCGCCATTCCGGCGCAATTTGCGGACGGCGGCGCATTTGTTTTTGCTGCCAGCGAATTTCAAACGCATCCCAGCCGTCTTCATAATGCCCCAGATGCAAATCTGTAATCGCGCGGTCCCACAGCAGCGACGCGTCGCCGGGTTTGAGCGCAAGTGCGGCATCAAACTCGCACAGGGCGTCTTCGTAGTGTTCAAATTCACGCAGGGCAATCGCGTAGTTATTGCGGATCAGCGGATCAGCCGGCTTCAATCTTGCCGCCTTGGCATGTGCGGCCAATGCACCCTCCATCTGGTCAAGATCACCGAGGCAATTGCCCCAGTTGGTCAAATACCCCGCGTTATCAGGATCGAGCGCAACCGCCCGCGATGCGCAGCCCGCCGCCGCCCAATATTGCCCTTGCTGGCGCAGGATGGTGCCCAGATTGATCCACGAGGGGGCATGGCTGGCATCTATTTTTAAAATCGCCCGATAAAGCTTTGCGGCATCGTCACGGCGGCCTTTGCCGTGCAGCGCCAGCGCATGGCGAAAAACCTGATCTTTTTCCGCCGCCGTTGATGCGGGCGACAGACGCAGCACCGTCGGCTCTGGCTTGGTTTGCGGGGCGTTTCCGGTCATAAAAAATATCCCTGATTTTAAAAACAGGGATATTTAAGCGAAGATAGCGCCGATTGTAAATCGGCTTAATACCCCACGGTAAAGCGCGCACGGACATGACGCGGATTTTCCAACTCGTCCACCAAGGCCACCGCGTAATCTTCTTCGGAAATATGGCTTTTTCCAGCCGCTTCGTCGACCAGAAGATCATCGCCGCCCAGACGGAATTGGCCTGTACGCACCCCGGGCGCAATAAAAGCAGAGGGGGAAATAAACGTCCATTCGATATCTTTCTCTTTGCGCAGCAGATCAAGATAGGCGGCGCCCGCCGCTGCCTCGCCCTTCCACGCTGCGGGGAAATTGACGTCATCAATCAGCCGCATCCCGCCCGGCAGAAGCAGGCTGCCCGCGCCACCCACCGTAATATAACGCTTCACGCCCGATGCCTTGACCGCGCCCAAAAGCGCAGCCTGATCAAACGCCGAAAAATGAAGGCTGCTCACAACGGCATCGTGCCCGCGCAATATGTCCGCCAGCGCGGCGGTATCGGCAACGTCCGCTTTGACAGGGGTCAGCGCCGCATGCGGTGGCAATTTTTCCGGGCTGCGCACAATACCGCTCACGCGGTGGCCGCGTGATAACAGCTCCGCCGTGATTTTGGCGCCGATGTTGCCGCTGGCACCGATAAGGGCGATGTTCATGATCTTCTCCTGCGAAGAGTGCCGCATGGCACGGCGGCAATCGGGATTTAATTTAGTTCTATAGTTCAATATTACAGAACAATTGAAACAAGTCAACCGCTCTGGTATAATTATCCGATGGTACAGTTTGTTCACCCCGCGACCGAAGACATTACCCTAAACGGCGTTCTGGCCGCGCTTGCCGACCCTGTGCGCATGAAGATTTTCATGAGCCTGATGGCGCAAGAAGGCTGCATGTCCTGCACCGAGGCCGCCCCGGACACCGGCATCGCCAAATCAACGCTGTCGCACCATTTTCGCATTTTGCGCGAAGCGGGGTTAATACGCACGCTGAAACGCGGCGTTGAAAACCGCAACGTACCACGGGCGGATGATATCGATGCGCGCTTCCCCGGCCTGCTGCGGGCGCTGCTGCCGCTTGCGGCCCACGAATACCGCCGAGCGGGCTAGACACATCATGGCCACACGCCACCTGCCGCTGTATGAATTTTTCTGGCATCTGGCCGAAGAGCAAAAAGCCGGTATCCCGCTTCGCAAAACATTGCAAAACATTGCAGCGCATGCGCCATCCGCACGCCTGCGCCGCATTTATGCCGACATCGCCCTGAACGTACAAAGCGGCAGCACGTTAACAGAGGCGCTGCGGGCACACCCGCGTTATTACGACGGCACCGTCTGCGCGGTTGTGGATGCATCCGAACAATCGGGCCGGCTGGCACAGGGTTTCAGCCGCTGCGCGGAAATCGTCAAACTGCGCGATACGCGCAAACGTGAAATGGACCGCGCCACGCGGTCACCCAAAATTACCGGACTGACGCTGGTGGGTCTTGCCGCCATATCGGGCATGGAAAACACCTCGGCCGCAGGAGCGCTGTTTTTCTTTTTTGTTGCGGTCTGTGCCATGGGATGGCGTATATCGCCTTTATTCCAGCGCGGGGTGCGGACGGTGCTGCTTTATGTGCCGCCGATCGGCACTATTTTACGCCGCGATGCGTGGGCGCGTTTTTCTGAAAGTATCAGTTTTTTATACGCGAGCGGGTTTGGCCTGCGCGATGCCGTGCGCATTGCGGCAGAAACCCAAAACCCCAGCGGACTGCAGCCCGCATTTTTGCGTATCGCGGAACGCATGGCACAGAAATCCAGCCTGGAGGCGGCCTTCGCCGAAGAAAAAGACACGGACCGTCTGGTGCGCAGCATGATCCGCGCGGGGGAGCGCAGCGGCAACCTGTCGGCCAGCCTGCACGAAGCAACGGCACGGCTGGACGAAGAAAACGACCGCCAGATCACGGCCCTGCGCCAATACACAGGGCCCCTGATGGTGATTATTCTGGGGATTGTGGTTTATAAATTCTTCTAAAGCAGCGGCGTCTAGATGCGTTCCGCCACCACAAACATCACGTCTTCGGTAAACAGCATGCCTTCGGGGTATTTTTCCGACGGAAACGCGCGGTTCATCATCCAGACCAGATCTGAATGCGCCCATGGCGTCAGTTCGATCAAGTGACGGCCGTATAGAAACTTGGCGGTGGAGGCGGTGAACCAATGCTCCAGATATTTCTGGGTATCGGGCACTTCATGTCCGACCGTGTAGGCATTAATCGCGCGTATACGCCAGCCATGCGCGGCCAGCAAATCCTGCCATTCAGGCGCGGTCAGGTAATGAAAAGGACTTTTGACGTTTTCAATGCGGAATTCATTGCGCACATAGGCGTCAACCATTTTCAAAAGCGCCGGCAAATCCTGGCAGGTGCTGAACACGAAATAACTACCGGGCGCGGTCATGGCCGCAAGATCTTGCATCAGACGCTGTTTATCAGATACCCAGTGCAGCGCCCAATTCGACATTACCGCGCCGATAGGGGTGCCGTCGATTTTAAGTTTCCCCAGTTCTTCCGCAGTGGATTGTATGCAGGCGATACGCGGGTCGGCGTATTTTTCACGCGCAACGGTAATCATATCGCGGTCAGGTTCGATGGCGGTCATGCGCTGCACGCTTTGGAACACGCGGAAAGATTGCTGCGTGCGCGCCCCCGTGCCTGCGCCGATATCGATCATGCTGCGCACGCCCGCTAATTCGCGATCCGACAATGTACTGCGCACCAGCGCCATCAGGACATTAAACTGTTCCTGCTGGAAATCACTGGTCTGGTCGTAACAAATGCCGAGGTGCTGTTTCATCCCCGCGATTCTAAGGGGCGGCAGGGCCTTTGGCAAGGCGGCGACGAAAGCGGCCTTCCTGAAAAAACGTTTCGCCCAGCCACGGATGGCGGATGCAAAGGCGGAAGGTAAAACTGCCATCGCCATGATCCAGATGCGCGACCTGCGTTTCGCCGGGGGTCAGCAAATGCGGCAGCGGTAAACGAAACCCCGGCAGGGAGGCGAAATAGCGATAGCTGGTAAAATACAGCTGCCCGTCTGCCACATGCACCCGCAGCTTCATGCCAAAACCACCACCCACGACTTCCATCATCTCCCCCTCCGCGCTTTCGCGCTTGACAGAGGAAACGGTGACGGGTGCACGGCCTTGATATTGATATACACGCTCCCAGCAGATGCCGCCGTCTTTGGGGTAAAGGCTTACCTGCATCGGCACATCTATGCCTGCATAGGGCGTCAGCGGGTTGCCAATCACGCGGGTCAATTGCGCAAACAGCCAGCCTGCACGGCTGCGGCGGATAACGTGCATGATACCGTCATAGACGAAAACTTCGCCCGCTTGTGGTTCCTGCGCGAAACGCGCTTGAATGCCCGCCCGCAGACGTGCCCATGATGCGCCCAGCTGATGTTTCAGGGCATTTTCAGGCTTCAGATTATCAATGAACGGCACACCAAGGATACGCAGCAGCAGATTGCGCACGGCTTTGCCTGCCGGATACATCACATGGGCGCGGCCGCGCGTGGCAAAAAAGAAACGATCCACCCAGCCGCGCCAGCCGCTGCGTTTGCTATAGGATTGCAATTGATAGGCCGCTTCGGCGCCATAATAAAATTGATCGCCGACTTTCAGGACCATGCCCTGGTCGATATTTAAACCGCGGTCTGTGATATCAGGCATGATGGTTTGGTCGTGGCGGGCGTTGACCAAATGGATTTTCGTTCTATCATCTTTTGGCGTGACGCGTGTGCAATAGGCGCGGCAGACAGGGCAATCGTGGTCGTAGACCAGAAAAATGTTTTGTTTGTCAGCTACTTGCATGTCGCCCCCTTGCCGGATGCGGTGCCAGATGATATATTTAACTAAGTAGTTAATTAAGTATCACACGAGTCGCCGCCCGCCGTCAACGTCAAACAAACGCACCTGCCCCGCAGGGCGCAAAAGGACACAAAGAGCACGTTATGCTGACCGCAAAGATATTCGATGCCCTTTCATCCCCCGTCAGACGCAAGATTCTGGCGTATCTTTCTGCGACCTCGCTCACGGCTGGTGAAATTGCGGAGCGTTTTGACATTTCCAAACCCGCGCTGTCCAAACATCTCGGCATCCTTGAAAACGCCGGACTGGTCAGCGGCGAAAAGAAAGGGCAGTTCATCCACTACACGCTAGTGCAAGACAATCTGGTGAATACGTTGAACGGTTTTGTACAGGAAGTCTGCCCCGTTGCACGCCCCATTCTGAAAGAAAGCGCCGCCCTCGCAGAGCAGAAAAACAGTACAAATAAAAAATAACCCAAAGGACACACACATGACCTGCCGTTTTATGATCGCCCTCGCTTTTTGTTTGCTGCTGCCCGCGGCGGCTATGGCGAATGAAAAAGCACCCGCTGCCGCCGCCGAAACCCCCGCCGCACAAACGGCGTTTGATTTCACATTCTTTGATATCGACGGCAATGAAATGCCGCTGAAAAATTTCAGCGGCAAGGTTTTGCTGGTTGTGAATACCGCATCCGGTTGCGGCTTTGCGGGGCAGTTCAAGGATTTGCAAAAACTGGCCGATACCTATGGCGAACAGGGTTTGGTCATCATCGGCGTGCCGTCGAATGATTTTGGCGGGCAGGAACCGCTGGATGCCCCCGATATCAAAAAAGCCGTGCAAAACGATTACGGCGTGACATTCGCCCTGACACAAAAATCTGCGGTCAGCGGCGCGGCCGCACACCCGTTTTATATCTGGGCGGGCAAGCAGAACGCGGGCGGCCTGCTGTCCAGCAAACCGCGGTGGAATTTTCACAAATACCTGATCGGCCGTGACGGCAAGGTTGTGCAATCCGTAGCCGCCACTACAAACCCGCAAGATGCCGGTTTCATAAAAGTAATCGAAACCGCATTGTCACAAAAAGTTGAATAAATTCCGCGGCTTAACTACGGACATCTTTTATTGACATAAAGCGCTTCGGTGCTTATTCTGTCGGCATTGATTCACCACATCATTGCCGGAGAAATCTGCCGCCATGGCCAAGCCGCCCCTGCGCAATCCCCCGTATGCCGACGCGTTGACAAACAGCGTGGCCGCAAAAGATATCGCAGGCGCGCGGGCGCATTTTGACAGGGTGCTGTGGGGCGACGATGACCAGCGGCCGACATGGGCGCAATTGAAAATCGCGGTGCTGAATGCCGATGTGCCTATGGCCCGTTTGCTGGTGACGTGGGGCGCCCGCGCGACTGCCGACGATCTGGCCGCGCTGCAAAAATCCGCGCCCAAGAAATATCCGGAATATCTGCAAACCCTGCGCCGCAGCGGCCACGGTATTTCGCCCAAGGCGCTGCGTGACAGCCTGGCCGCCGCCGCAAAGCTGCCGCCCGAAGAAGCGAACGAAAGCATCCAGCCGTACCAAGGCCGCACACTGATCGATGGCGGTCATATCGACAGCCGCGCCGAAAAACTGCCCCGCGAATGGCGCCAGCTGCTGCATACGATGCAGGCTAGCGGCGCCCCCGAAGCCCTGATCGGCGGCGGCGCCCTGCGCGACCTGTTCAATGAGCGCAGTATCAAGGACGTCGATATTTTCCTGCAAAGCCGCGGCAGTGAGAAAAAAAACCGCAGCTTCCTTGAAAAAACATTCGCCGCGGCCGCCCTGCCCGTGCATCGTCAGCGCGTCAGCATGGGATACAGCGATATCGCCACCGAATTCCCCGAACCAAGCCATGGTACGTTTATCCAGCGCGTATCGCGCGGCTATGCCACGATCCGCGCCGCTAGCAACAGCGAAGCATGGACGGTCATCGCAGGCCAAAATAAAACTGAATACAACATCGTGTTCATTGACGGCCCGCTAGGTGATGCGCTGGCCAAAGCCGCACGGCAGCCGCATGCCGCGGGTCGCGTCAGTCCCGCCGCGCTGATGATTAAACATTTCGATTTCGGCCTGTGCCAGATTGCGTTTGACGGCGCAGACCTGCATACCACCGCCGCGTACCAGCAGGACGTAAAGAAAAAAACGATTACCCTTCAAAAAGAAAACGGTACCGCGGCATCGCACCTGCAGCGGATTGTAAAAAAATATCCCGATTTCAAATTGTGTCCGGATTCGGAGCGCGTGTTAAACCCGCCCAAGCCTGCCCCACGCCGCAGCAGCGGCTATGGCGGTTGGTCGTCGTATTAAAGGTCAATAATCGATTGTGATATTCTCGGCATCGAGGAACACCTCGTCGCAGTTCTTCTCTGTCCCGCCTCGGTCGATCACCAGAAAATCCGATGGCGCATCCAGCGCCAGTGAGAAGTGATGCCACACGCCCGCATGGTAATTGACACCCTGATCGGGTGCCGCGACGAAGGCACGCAGGTTTTCCAGACTAAAATCCCCCCGATCTGCAACCACCACCATATAAGAGCGGCCAGACAGCGGATAGAAAGCCTGCGATGAAAGCGGATGACGCTCCATCACCTTGACAGCAATCGGCCGCGCCAGCGGGCTTGAACGAAAAAGGCTGACCAGCGGCGTGCCGCCCGCCCCCGTGATATCCAGCCGCGCCAGATCATGAAACCGCTGGGTATAGCCGTAATTGATTTCGCGGCGGGCGCGGGCATTGCTCTCTTGGATGACATCGCCAAAGGGCGCGAAAGACGCCGCCGTCAACGGCGCAGGCTTCAGGATAAGGCCAGTCACCGCTTAACCGATCGTGCCAAACAGACGCAGACGGCTGATACCGCCATCCGGAATCATGTTGACGCGCACATGCGTGACGACGCCCAGTTTTTCAAGTTCTTTGCCGTATTTATGCACGTGATGGGGTTTCATTTTATTTTCTTTGAGCAGGTACGGCCAGTAAATCGCCTGCGCTGCAATCGTATCTTCGTGGAAAGCCGGCAGGTTGAATGCCTGAATGGAGCAGCTGTCCGGATAATTCCCCTTGTGGAAAGCTGTATCGATATGGATTTCCTTGATGATGCCCGGATGCCCCAGCTGAAAAATCGCCCAGTCAAAGCCAGGTTCGCGGCGGCGGCGGGTTTCCCATGCATCACCCATATTGATACCCTTGCCGGGCTTGGTCACATTCACAGGTGATCCGTAATGCGCATCGGTCATCGACAGGCAGCGCCCGCCGTTTTCCATGGCCAGCAGGTCGATGACTTCGGTTTTTTTCACACGGCTCCAGTCTTTGGACACCTGACCGTACACACGTAAACGCGCAACCCCGCCATCGGGGTAAATATTCAGACGCAAATGCGTCCATGCGCCCGTATCGTTCACGGGCAGAAAATTCGGGCTATGCCCGACCAGCTTCACAACAGGCAGCACTGTATGCCATTTGGCGTTTTTATCCGGCACGGCTTTGTCGGATACGCAGGCATCAATCGATGCCGCGGGGGCGTAGTTGCCCGTGAAATGGCGCGTATCGATATTCACGCCCGAAATCACACCCTTCGCGCCCAGTTTAATAATGCAATGATCATAGCCGGATCCGCGTTTGCGGCGGCTTTCCCAGCCATCCATCCATTTACCATGATCATCATAAAGGTCAGGGATAAACACAGGCTCTTCCGGTTTGATCAAACGCGATTTGTCGGCGAAGAAATCATCCGTCGCAAAAACAACTTCGGTCCCCAGCGCCGGATGCGCCAGATCGATGCCATGACGGGCGTAGTCGGGAAGAGCCACAGGCTGTGACATGATATTCTTTTCTCCTTGGGAAAATATCTTGAGGTATTACGTGAGTTTTTCGAGGCGGAAACGCGCGATTTTGTGAATTTGTTTCAGCGCATTGTCGAATTCGGTATCAGGGTCGTTTTGCAGGCGGGTTTTATACGCATCCAGAATTTCGCCGCGCGTCATTCCCTTCACCGCCACAATAAACGGAAAGCCAAATTTTTCACGGTATTCATGGTTCAGGCGTTTGAATGCCGCCAGCTCTTCGGTGCTGCACTGGTCGAGCCCGGCTGATGATTGTTCCGCGATAGAGGCCGTCGCCATCCCTGAGGATTTTACCGTTAATTCGGGATGTGCCCGGATGAGCGAGAGTTTCATGCCACGGTCGGCCATATCGACCGCCATGCGCATCGCGGAAAACAGGGTTAAAACCGTATCGACATTGCCGACATCTTTATCGCTGTAAACCGTTTCGGCCACCCATGGCGAATGTTCGTATACGCTGCCATATACTTTCAGAAAATGCTCCAGCGACATAGAGCTTGGTTTCTCGGCCAGCATTTTGTCTTCCATCATTTTACTCCCGTATATGGGTGATGTTGGTGCCAGTGACGTGCGATATCGATGCGGCGGCAGACCCAGACATCTTTATGTCCGCGCACATATTCAAAAAACCTGCGCAGCCCCGCAATGCGTCCCGGACGGCCGATCAAACGGCAATGCAGTCCGACGGACATCATCTTGGGCGCTGTGGCGCCTTCGGCATAAAGCGTATCGAAAGCGTCTTTCAGATAGGTGAAAAACTGATCGCCCGTATGAAAACCCTGCGCCGTAGCGAAACGCATATCGTTGGCATCAAGGGTATAGGGGATGACCAGCTGCGGGCGCCCCTCCTGCGCCGACCAGAACGGCAGGTCGTCGCTGTAATCATCCGCGTCGTATAAAAACCCGCCATCTTCCGCGACAAGTTTGCGCGTATTGGGGCTTGTGCGGCCGGTATACCAGCCCAGCGGCCGCGCGCCCGTCAGGTCTTTGATGATGTCAATCGCACGCTGCATATGTGCGCGTTCGGTGTCTATATCGATATCCTGATAGTTAATCCAGCGGTAGCCGTGCGAACATATTTCATGCCCCGCATCCATAAACGCCTTGGCCATTTCAGGATATTTTTCAAGCGCGGCCGCAACCGCAAAAACCGTGACCGGCATGTCGAATTCACGAAACAGATCCAGCACGCGCCAGACACCGGCGCGGCTGCCGTATTCGTAAATCGACTCCATGCTCATATGCCGTTTACCAGTGATGGCGGGCGCGTTGATAATTTCAGACAGAAAAACTTCGGCGCCGGCATCGCCATTAAGTACACAATTCTCGCCGCCCTCTTCGTAATTCAATACGACCTGCAGCGCGATGCGGGCATTGTTCGGCCAGCGCGGGTGCGGCGGCGTGGCGCCATAGCCCCTGTAATCGCGCGGATCGGCAGATTTTGTCATCGGCGGTTTCGTCATCGGTCATATTCCCGTTGCACCGATATAAGTATGGCCATATTTCAGGGCTTTTTTCCATGGCAATATGGGCCATAATGGTAACTGTTATTATAACACACTCCAGATTTTACATAGGTGAATTATGGCCGGAAAACTAACCACGCATGTCCTGGATACCACCCATGGACGCCCTGCGGCGGGCATGGCATTACGATTGTACCGCGTGGACGATGCGGCAGTGCAACTGTGCGCCCATACCACCAATGATGACGGACGCATCAACGGGCCTATCCTTGACGGTGACAACTTCAGGCCTGGCCAATACCGTCTGACGTTCGATATCGCCGCCTATTTTCGAGCGCAGGGGCTGGAATTGCCGAACCCGCCCTTTCTGGATGTGGTCACGATTGATTTCGGCATCACCGATGCGGGGGCGCATTATCACGTCCCCCTGCTGGTATCGCCGTATGGGTATTCTACGTACCGCGGCAGCTAAACGGTTTATTCCTGCTGTTCGATCCAGCGGCGCAGCACGGCGCGGTCTTCGGGCGTCATGCTGGTTTCATTGCCAAGCGGCATGGTGTCCGCATCCACGGCCTGCGCCTTGACTCGCACAGCGTTTTTGCGCAAATCGCCAGCCGTTTCCAAAATAACATCCAGCGGCGGCGCATCGACTGATTCATGTGTGGGCCGTTTGGCGTGGCAGGCCGTGCAATGTGTTTTGACAACCTGCATCACCTGTTTATCTTCGACCACTGCATCCGACGCATGTGCCAGACGCGCCTGTGCCTGTATCCACGATGCCGCCAACATCACCAGCAGAAAGCCCGCCGCGCCCGCGATCAGATAACGCGGATCGCTATTGCCTTTATGCTTTTGGTTAAAAAACTCGCGGATCGGCCACGCCGCCGCACAAAGCCCTGCCAACACCAGCCAATTATACGGCACGGCATAAAGCATGGGATAGTGATTGCTGATCATAATCAGCAGCACGGGTAGCGTCATATAGTTATTATGCAACGAACGCTGTTTTGCGCGGATGCCACGTCCGGCATCCGGACGCTCCCCCTTCAGCAGCAGCGCGACAGCTTTTTTCTGGCTGGGGATAATAATCATGAATACGTTTGCGGCCATGACCGTGCCCAGCATCGCACCCACATGAATAAACGCCCCGCGCCCCGTAAAAATCTGGCACAGAACATACGTCGCCAGCGTCATCACGCCAAACCAGACAACCCCGAATATACGGTTGTTTTTGCCAAGCGGCGAGCTGCAGAGCGCATGATAAACCACCCATGCACCCACAATAAAACCAAGGCCGATCAATGTCGCGTCAACCGGATGCAAATCAAGCTTGGCGCGGTCAATCAGATAAATACCGGCGCCGTAGTAATACATCAGGCACAGCAGCAAAAACCCGCTGATCCACGTCGCATACGATTCCCATTTGAACCAATGCAAATCGTCCGGCATATGCGGCGGGGCGACTTGGTATTTTTTCTTGTGATAGAACCCGCCGCCGTGCACGGCCCATAGCTCTCCGCCCACGCCGTCTTTCTGGTCTTTGGGGTCGGCGGGCGGCTTCAGGCTGTTATCCAGCCAGATGAAATAAAAAGACGAGCCAATCCACGCAATCCCCGTGATGACATGAAACCAGCGCAGCGCAAGGCCCAACCACGACGACCAGTCGATATCCATGTTACGCCGCCTTTTCGTATGTCAGGACAAGGTCATAGGCCGCGGTGGTTAAAAAATCCGCCAGTGTATCGGCCATGACAAGGTTATCAAACAATGCCGCCGCATCTTCCAGATATTTGTCCGGCGTTTCTCCGCGTAGTTTCTGGGTTTCGTCGGTCAGCATCGCGGCCATCAGGGCATCGTCAATCACGCGGCCATCGGCCAAGGTGGCGCGGTGCATACGCCATTGCCACAATTGCGTGCGGGATATTTCAGCCGTCGCGGCGTCTTCCATCAAATTGTGAATAGGCACGCAGCCGTTGCCCGACAGCCATGCACGCATGTATTGCAGGCCCACGTGAATATTGGCGCGCAGACCCGCTTCGGTAATGTCGCCCGCCGGAATGGACAGCAAATCGGCGGCCGTGACATTCACGTCTTCGCGCAGCAGACCCGTCTGGTTCGGCTGGGGCATCAGACGGTCAAAAATCTCGCGCCCTTTGGCAACCAGTCCCGGATGCGCAACCCATGTGCCGTCGTGCCCGTCGCCGGCTTCGCGTTCTTTATCGGCCACAAATTTCGCAAGGGCTTTCGCATTCGCCTCTTCGTCGTTTTTAATCGGAATTTGCGCCGCCATGCCGCCCATGGCGTGCGCACCGCGGCGATGGCAGGTTTTAATCAGCAGCTGGCTGTATGACCGCAGGAAATGACAGGTCATCGTCACGCTGCCGCGGTCAGGCAGTACAAAGGCCGGATCGCGGGCAAATTTTTTGATGAAGCTGAAAATATAATCCCAGCGCCCACAGTTCAGTCCCGCGATATGTTCGCGCAGGGCGTGCAAAATCTCATCCATCTGGAATGCCGCTGTGATCGTTTCGATCAGAACCGTCACGCGTACCGTGCCGCGTGCAAGGCCAAGGGCGTCTTCGGCATAGCTGATCACGTCACCCCACAGCGCGGCTTCCTGCCAGCTTTCCAGCTTGGGCAGATAGAAATACGGGCCGGATTTTTTATCCGCCAGCAGCGCGTGGTTGTGAAACAGATACAGCCCAAAATCAAAAAAAGACGCAGATACAGGCATACCGCCTGACGTCACATGCTTTTCTTCCATATGCAGGCCGCGCGGACGTACCAGCAGCACGGCTGTTTGATCGTTGAGCTTGTAGCCTTTACCACTTTTGGCGTCATGAAAGGCGATGGTACGGGCATTTGCATCGCGCAAGTTGATCTGCCCCGCGATCTGGTTTTCCCATGTGGGGGTATTTGAATCTTCGAAATCCGCCATAAAGCAGTTCGCGCCCGAATTCAGCGCATTGATCACCATCTTGCGGTCAACCGGCCCTGTGATTTCAACGCGGCGGTCCTGCAAGTCTGTGGGCACGGGGCGTACGCGCCAATCGCCTGCGCGAATGTCTGCCGTCTCGGGCAGGAAATCGGGGCGGTGGCCGACATCGAACATTTTTTGCAAAACCTTGCGGTCTTCCATCAGGCTACGGCGCCGCGCGCCAAAAGCCGCGTCGATACCCGCAACAAATTCCAGCGCGGCAGGTGTCAGGATATCGTCTTGTCCGGCAGTATGCGGGGCGTGCAGGGTAAGTGTAGAAGCCATCGGTCGCGTGCCTTTCGGTCTTGAAATCAACCAAAGCAGTTTAGCATATGAAAACAGCCGCGCACACCCCGTGATGCGCAGCTGTTTTTAAATTATATGCAAAAGGCTTAACGCGCCGGCTGACGTCGCACCGCCGCATTCGTATTGGCGGGCGTCTGTTTTTGGCGCCATGCCGCGGCCTGCTCGAAAATACCGGAAACGGGTGTCGGCGGTGCCAGTGCGCCGATGCCTTCGCGCTTGATGTAATCATACAATGTCGCCAGTTTTAGACTGCGGCCATCGGTCGCGCCCTTCGTCCACATTTTGGATGTCAGGTTACCCGCAAATTCCGCATCCAGCAGCGCGCGTTTTTGCAGCGCATCGAGGCTCTGCCCGCCGCTCAGCTTTTCAAACGTCGTGCCATCGCGCGCCGCCGCCAGCGAAAGCGCATGCAGCGCCAGCTGCGCCAATTCGGGTTTGTGAAAGGCAGAGATATTGGGCGTACGCAGCGATGATTGGTGATCAACGTTACGGCCATAGGTCGCGGCGATCGGGCTGCCGTGGATTTTAAACTGCGCATGCGCCCATTTGTCGTACGACAGGCGTATACGGTCGTGTAGCAATTCGATACTGTCGCCATCAAATGCCGTGTGGGTATGGCATTTTTGAAATACTTCGATGGGGCTGTTTTTACGATCGCTCTGCGATTGCGGGCGGTCGTTCAGCATCAGGTTCGAAATGACATCCATCTGCACAAAACTGCGGCCCAGTTGGTCTTCGTCAAACTGCGTGACCTTGCCGTCTTTGGACCGCGGCTGCAATTCGGCGGAGGGCTTGTTTTTCAAAACCCAGAAGAACGCCTTGATGGGCGATGTGCCTTCAAGCCCGTGGTCGAACAGTATCTGCATATGCTCCAGCTGACGCGCTTTGTTTTTATGCGCATTGCCGCTGATCATACCGCCATGTAAATCACCGCCCCACGTAGCATACGAATTGCGGCCTTCATCGAGGTTCGGGTTGGAAATGGCAATTTTGTTTTCGACATTCGAAAACAGCATAATCAATACCTGACGCAGCCGCGCCTGAATGTTTTCATAGGCCAGCTGGTGTTCATCTTTCACCACCGTCACGACGTCATAGGCGACTTCTTCGAAGCGGTTTTTGAGGTCGCTGATACGCGCATCAATCTGTTCACGCGTCGCATCATCCTTGCGCGTTTGCAAAATCGCGGCCAGTTCGCGGCGAATTTCGGCATCGCGTTCATCGCTAATCTGCCCCGGGTTCACGCCGGAAAAAATTTCGGCATAGACCTCGACCAGTCTTTGTACGTTGCGGTATTGGAATTTGCCGCCGATGCCTTTGTATGCTTTGCCATCCGGCGTCTCGCCGCCTTCGACCAGCGTGCGTGCGGCACGCAGCGTATCGTCAGAGCTGTTATCGGTGCCCATGTACACGCAGGTCAGCATATGCCGCATGGTTTCATCGAGCGCAGCGTCTTTACCGCCCGCGGCATAGGCATCCAGCACGTCTTTTTTGTAACTAAGGTGCGGCATGGCGGCCATGAAACCTTCAACGCCCAGCTCGCTGAAGCCCAGCTCTACCATCACGCGCACTTTCGCGGCGTTATAGGCGGAATCCGCCCCGCCCGACAGCGCCTGCGTAATGCCCTGCAGCTTGTTTTTACGCATGTAGTCAAACAGCCAGAGCAGTTCGTTGCGCATTTCTTCTTCAAACCCGCGGCGGGGTGAATTCTCCCATGGGGCGGGGCCATCCTGCACGGGCTCGCTACTATCACCCTTAAATGTATGAGCAATCGCGGCATGCGGCGCATGACCTTTGTCTACGGCGGGGGCAACTGTCACGATCTGGCTGGTATAGGCCATATCGGCAAAGCTGCTGCGGATACCTTCGGATATAATTTCGCCATTTTGCGCCATCAATCGGCTGCCAAACTGCGCGAAGGTCGAACCGGAAGACCCAAGCCCGTCCGTATGCACAATCACGCCGCAATGGGCCGATGCCAGTTTGCAAAGCTCTTTATGCTTGTCGATTTTATCTTCGACCGGCGGGCTGGCATTGGGGTTGAGGGCGACGGTGATATCAAACCGCTTCGCTTTGTCCGCCAGCGGGTTATCGCGTGCGTAATCACTGTTATCAGCACTGCTGTCAAAACGGGAGCCCACCCAGTATTCTTCGCAAATGACATGTGTCAGATTGGCGCGTGCATCACCGCTGCCGATCTGCACCACGGGGCTGCCGAAGGGGATGGCCTTTTCCGGCATGACCGTGCCATCTGGCAACGTCACAGCGGGCAGATCGATCATGATGGTACCATCGCGGCCGTTGCCGTGGCGGTTCTGGTATTGGTTGGCCAGCGCATCGCTCCATTCTTCGAAGTGGCGCTTTTCGTAGCCGCGTTCATAGTTGAATAAATACCGTTTGGCCGACATCGATACAATTTCACCGCCCGAGATCAGTGTCTGGACGTTGAAGTTATTGTTGATGCGATTATAAATCGGGTTCTTGCGGCGCTCCGGCTGGTCGGGCAGGTTTTTGTCGGCAAAATACCACGGGTGGCCGATCGAAATCACAAGATTTGCATCAAGGCTGGCCGCGTAATCTGCAATCACCTGCAGCATCTCGCGCGTTTTGTTGTTATCGGAATAATAAAAATCGTCGCCGCGTTCGTATCCGCTGAGGCCCAGTTCTTCCAGTGCCAGAATATCAGCACCGTCCGCGACCGCACGGTCGATTGCCTTGCAGATGTTTGCCACGTTACGTGGCCAATCGCCCCCCGTCTGGTTGCAGCTGGCGCTGGCAATTTTGAGCTTAAGCGGGGCGGCGTTTTTATCTGTCATGGTGCGAATTTCCGTGCTTTCGGTTTCATGTTGTTGTTTTGCGCGGGCAGCAGCTCGGCCGATTGCGCAATGCGGATGCCTGCGGCGCGCATCTCGTCCTTGGCTTTGTTCACCGCATCGGCCGACAGGCCGCAGCTGGCGTCTTCGACAAAAACGACCTTCACGCCCGCCAGCATTGCCGCCGCATCCAGCGCCGAGAATTTGACGCAGAATTCAGTCGCAAGGCCGCAGACGTGCAGCTCGGTGATGCCCTGCTTTTTAAGATGTTCCGCAAGGCCCGTCACCGCCGCGCGGTCATTGTCGCGGAAAGCGGAGTAGCTGTCCACCGCCGCGTTTTGGCCTTTTTGCTGCACAAAGTTTACTTTGTCCATTTTCAGATCGGGATGGAATTCGGCGTCTTTGGTGCCCTGTACGCAGTGGTCCGGCCACATGACTTGGGGTTTACCCGCCAGTTCGCCCATATCAAACACGTTTTTGCCCGGATGCTGGGAGGCGAAACTGCCGTGATTGGCGGGGTGCCAGTCTTGCGATGCCACAATATACCCATATCCGCCGCGTTCGATCAGGCGGTTGATAACGGGCACGGTCTTGTCACCATCGGGCACGGCCAGATTACCGCCGGGGCAGAAACCGTTTTGTACATCGACAATCAACAATGCTTTGGTCATGATTTTACATCCTGCTTATTTGCCGCCCACACTGGGGCGTTTTTGTTTGGGTTTTACAGCGGCCTTGGGCGTTTGCGCCGTACCGCTTTCGAAACGTTCGGTGTAGCTGTCGACGCCCGATTTGTTACCAGCTTGACCATGGCCAAGGTGTTTTTGTTCGCAGTCCATACGCTGCGCAAACAGTTTGGCATCCAGATAGACCGGAATGCGTTTTGGCTGCGCCGGCATGTCGGCGGCGAGGGCTTTCATATCCACATTCATCACCTCTTCGCCCGCGGCCTGTGCTTTATTGAACAGCGCCAGCAGGCGGTCTTTCAATACGTCTTCCGGCTTACGGCTGACGCGGCGCACGTCATCGGGCAGCGTATCCAACTGAGTGCGCACAAACTGCGCCATGGCGGCCAGATCGGTCGTCAGGACACCGCTACCCGCGAAGGTTTCTTTTTGTGCGGGGGCTTTGTACACATAGGCGCCGCTGGCATCGAATACGGGCACCAGCAGGTCTTTTTGCGTCATGTTGGCGGGTGCGCTTTTAACATCCGCGAAATCGCGCAAATTAACTTGCTTGCCATCAGCGGCCAGCCCCAGACGTTCGTCGTAAATCACAACCTGCGCCAGTTTGCCGTTGTCGTCATAAAAACGGCGGGAATTGATGCGGCCGGGGTTGGACGATTTGACGGGCGCGTGCGCGGCGACTTTCATGACAGGCGTCATGTCAGCGCCTTCGGGAGCGGCTTTGCCATCCAGCACGTCCATGTAAACGGCGGCAGCTTTGTACACCAGTCCCAGCGGCGGCACGTGCGAGCCTGCTGTGCCAATGCCCCATGCACTAAAAAATGCGCCGTCTTCACGCATTTTTTGCGCCGTGTATTCGTCAATGCCGTCGGCGGCGGCGCAGAACACGCTGCATTTATCGGCATGTTTCAGCAGATCGGCATCGGACATCTTTTTGACAGCGGCGGCATCAAGACCGTCGATGAAGCCTTCTTCGGCAAAGCGGCGCAGAGCGATTTTGGAGTATTTCACGATATCGCCGCTATCAAAACGCACGCCGTAATGTGCGCCGAGGCCTTCCGCGCGAAGCTCTTTAATCACCGTAATCGCGTTTTCGAGACCCTGTACCGGATCATACGTATCCACCAGCAGAATACCGCTTTCGGGATGCGAAAAGGCGAAGCTGCGGAAGGCATCATTTTTGAGCGCGTCTTTCAGTTCAGCCGTTTTGCCCTGTTTGTTCAGGGTTTGCAGCTCGGCATAGGTCAGCTCCCCCACTTCGGCGCCGTGCGTCATGACCCATGCGTGGTCCATCGTGCCCGCAAATGCTTGCGCGAAAGATTTTGCGGCCGTGCCGGTCGATGTGGTGGTGTAGCCGCCCATGCCCAGACTGCGCGATGCCTCGATCGCGGCACCCAGACCGGGGCCGCGGCGCAGCCCCTGCACGCTGGCCGATCCAGTGGGCGATCCGTTATCCATGTCACGCGCCAGCACGTCTGTCTGGCGTGCCCCCTGCGTTGCATAGGCGCTGTGACCGTTCAGCAGGCAAAGCGCGACGGATTCCAGCATTTTTACTTGTGCAATCGGCCCTTCGACGCGCAGCACAGGCTCTTGCGGGAAGAAGACGCTACCTTCGGGTGCGGCGTCGATTTTCAGTTTGAATTCCATTTTTTGCAGGTATTCAACGAATGCATCGGGGAACTGGCGTTCCCCCTTGGGGGTTTTGAGTGTGCGCAGGTAAGCGGCGTCTTGCTGCGTCAGGCCGTGTTCTTGCCAACGCTTGACGATATCGATGACGCCTTCGAGACCTGCGGCAACCGTGTAGCCGCTACCGCCCGCTTCTTTGCGGCCGAACATATAAAAGACGGCGGGGTTATCCGCGCGGCCTTCCAGCCAGTACGCATAAGCGGTGGTGAAATGATATTTATCGGTCATGAGGGGACTGGTCTGTTCAATCCCGTAGTTTTGTTCAATAAATCCCATGGCCGTTTCCTTTTTATTTGCCCCGACCTGCCCAAGGGGCTTGCGTTTGAGTCGGTATATATCTACAATCTGAGTATATATATCTATTATATGAGCATAACGGTGTCAAGTCCATGAAAAAAGAAAATCAAAACACATCTAAGCCATTGATTCTTATTGCCCCCATTGCCCCGACGAGCACAGCGAATGCCGCACGGTCAGCCGGAATCGACCCCATCCCCGCCAGCATCGGCCTGTTCGCCAGCGGCGAGCCGTTTGTGGAGCTATTCCCCAAATCCGGTGATGACTTCGCCAAACACGCCGCAGCCATCAAAGGCCGCGATGTGATTGTGGTGCAGTCGGGCGGAGAGCCGGTGGGCGAAGCGACCGCGCATTTGCTGATGGCGGTGCATACGCTGAAATCCTACGGCGCGGCGCATGTGACCGCCGTCATGCCCTTCGCCCCCTATATGCGGCAAGATCGCCCCTTCGATGGACGCTTTGTGTCGCTGGGCGCCAGTTTCTTTGCCAATCAACTCAAATCCGCCGGTGCGGATGCCGCCATTACCCTGACACCGCATTCGCAAGGCGCGATTAAGGCGTATAAGGATGTATTCGGCGACGCCTTCACCGCCCTGACCGCCACAGATATATTTGGGGACTATATTAAATCTCGTTTCGGCAGCGACCCCGCGCGTATTGCGATCGGCGCACCCGATGGCGCGGACAAAGCCGCAGACGAAGGCCAAGCCCGCGCCCGCATGCTGGCGGACGCTGTTTTCGGCAGCCACGACGGGGACAAACTATTCCTGATCGCCAAAACACACACAGGCGTTAACGACACCAAAATCACGGCATTCAGCGGCGATGTGGCTGGCAAAGACTGCGTGATTGTCGATGACATGATCGATGGCGGATCGACCATGATTAACGCCGCAAGTCTGCTGAAGGCGCGCGGCGCCAAAAGCGTCACCGCCATGGCCACGCACGGTATTTTGTCGGGCAATGCGCTTGAAAAAATTCTGTCTGCCCGCCCCGACGGCCAGACATTCGCGATTGATAAACTGGTGCTGACCGACAGCCTGCCCGCCGCATCCCGCAAAGCCCTCGATCTGGCACAAAAATCACCCACGATGGCCGCACGGCTGGAGGTATTGCCCGCGGCCGCGCCGCTGCTGGCCGCAGCCATCCTGGCCGCCAGCGCAAATACAAACGTGCAACCGGCAAAACAAAAACCACCGCGCCACGCGCCGTAACGGACGCCGAATTCACGCCTTGACAGGGGCAGCGCCGCTGTGTTTCGATAAAGCATGACAGTTCGCGCAGACATCTTTGTCGCCTTTGCTGCTTTCGTCCCCGTTTGGTGGCGAAGCTGACCGCCATTTTTCTGTCTTTTTCACACCAAAAGTCCTATTCTTGATACCCGCGTGATTGCCGCCATGGCGCACGCGCGCACAGCGGTCACAGCACATGAAAATCACATTCCAAGACACCACCCTGCCCTATGCCCAGGGGCTCGACTTCCTCGCAAACGCGCTCGATACCGCGCGGGGGCTTTACATGGCGTCGGATACCGATTATCCGGGTCGTTATTCGCGCTGGGATATCGGCTTTGCCGCACCGCCCGTTGAAATCCGCGGGTACAAAGACCGCACCGTTTTTACGGCGCTGAACGCGCGCGGCCAAAAAATCATTGCGCTGCTGGCGGGCTTTTTTGCAGCCGCGCCAGATGAAGCGTTTACCGCCCGCATCGACGACCCCAGCACGCTGGTGTGCACGCTGGTCAAGAGCAACAAAGTTTTTAGTGAAGAAGAACGATCACGCCAGCCATCGCCGCTGTCACCGCTGCGCCAGATTATCCGCGCGGCAGACGCGCCCGAAAGCTTCGCCGGTTTTTATGGCGCATTCGCTTATGACCTGCTGTTTTGTTTTAACCCGATTGAATTGAAACACGTACGCGGTGACGATGCCCGCCTGTTTCACCTGTACCTGCCCGATACCATCTACCTGCTCGACCGCCGCAAGGAAACGCTGGTCAAACGCGATTTTGATTTTGCATTCGCTGGACATGCCACCGCTGGATTGCCGCGAGGCGCCCTGCCGCATAACACAGCCGCCGCCGTCGCCGCGCCCGCCAAGGTCGATATCCAAAGCAACATGGACGATGACGCATACGCCGCCATGGTCACCCGCGCCAAAGAACACATCCGCAAGGGCGATGTATTCGAGGTGGTGCTCAGCCGTATTTTCAGCGCGCCGTGCGCCCAGCCCCCATCGCAAATGTTCCGCAATATCCGCCGCATCAACCCGTCCCCATACGAATTCCTGATGCAAATGGGTGACGAACAATTGGTCGGCGCATCGCCCGAAATGTTTGTGCGGGTCGAAGGCAGCCGCGTTGAAAGCTGCCCCATTTCCGGCACCGCCCGCCGCAGCCGCACCCCCGGCGATGCCGCCGTGATCGAAGACGCCGAAATCCTGCGTGGACTTTTGAATTCGGCCAAGGACGCCGCCGAATTAACCATGTGCACCGACGTTGACCGCAACGACAAGGCGCGCATTTGCGCCCCCGGTACCATCCGCCTGCTGGCACGCCGCCAGATCGAAACCTATTCCGGCCTGTTTCACACGGTAGACCATGTGGAGGCGCAATTGCGCCAAGGCTTCGACGGTATCGACGCATTCCTGTCGCATATGTGGGCCGTGACGCTAACCGGTGCGCCCAAAAACGAAGCTGCCAAGATCGTCGAGCAGCAAGAACCCTGTGCCCGTACATTCTACGGCGCGGCGGTAGGGGCATTACATCTGAACGGCGATGTGAATACGGGCATCACCATCCGCACCCTGCATATCAAAGGCGGCACCGCGCATTACCAATCCGGCGCCAGCATTGTGTACGATTCTGTGCCCGCCGAAGAAGCGGCCGAAACGCATACCAAGGCGCAATCTTTCCGCCGCATCCTGACCGCCGATATACCCAAGCCCAGCCTGCGCCCCGCCGCGCAAACCGGCGCGGGTAAAACGGTTGTGCTGATCGACAACGAAGATTCATTCGTGCATACGCTGGCCGATTATATCCGCCAGACAGGCGCTACCGCCGTAACCTATCGTCACGGCACGCCGATGGAAACGTTGCTATCGCATAACCCGCATCTGATTTTGCACTCCCCCGGCCCCGGATTGCCGTCACAATTCAAAGTGCCGGAAACCGTACGCGCGGTTGCCGCCGCTGGCGTGCCGCAGTTTGGCGTCTGTTTGGGCTTGCAGGGCATGTTCGAAGCATTCGGCGGCACGCTGGGTTATCTGGATACACCGCGCCACGGCAAAACGTGGACGATTGCGCCCGCGCAGCATGCCCTGTTTGGCGATATGCCCACGCCCTGCGTGGTGGGTGCGTATCATTCCATTTATGGGCGCAAGGAAACCCTGCCGGCCGATCTGGATGTCATCGCCGAAAACGAAAATGGCGTTGTCATGGCGATAGCCCACAAAACACTGCCCGCATGGGCGGTGCAGTTCCATCCGGAATCTGTGCTGTCGATGCAGGGATATGCCGGACACAAGATGATCGAAAACGTGATGCAATATCTGGCGCGGCCCGCATGACGGCAGGTATCGACAAAATCACGGCGCATATACTGGCCACGCCCCACCCTGCGCCCGACGACTGGACGGCGTTGATGCAGGCGTTTTGCGACCCCCAAACAACCGACGATACCAAGGCCGCCGCATTGCCCGCACTGGCTACACGGGACATTGATGGCGACATGCTGGCCGCCTGCGCGTCGTATCTGCTGACGCAGGCACTACCGCTGGATATTGACATTCAGGCCATCGACGTTTGCGGCACGGGCGGCGACAAAAGCCGCGAAGGCGTCAAGACATTCAATATTTCAACCGCCGCCGCATTCGTGATTGCCGCAGCAGGACAGGGCGTGATTAAGCACGGTAACCGCGCCGTATCCAGTCAGGCCGGCAGCAGCGATGTGCTGGCCGCACTGGGCACCCCGGCCGCAGAAAACGCGGACGATGTGCGCCGCAGCTATACCGCGCACAAACTGGGATTTGTTGCCGCACCGGCATTTCACCCCGTTTTAAAATATGCCGCCAACGCACGGCGTGCCTATGGCAGGCCGTCGTTTTTTAATCTGCTGGGTCCGCTTTGTAATCCGGCGCGCGTGACGCGCCAGATGATGGGCGTTTTCGATGCGCGTTATTTGCAGCCCGTGGCCGAAGCGGCACGCACGCTTGGCAAAACACATATGATCGTCGTGCACAGTGACGATGGCCTTGATGAAATCAGTCTGTCCGCGCCGACAAAGGCTGCTCTGCTGCATGGCGGAAACATCACCACCCGCACGATCACCGCCGAAGAAGCCGGCATAAAATGCCAGCCACTTGGCGCACTTGCGGGGGGTGACGCGGCGCAAAACGCCGCGATTATTCGCAGCATTTTCGCAAGCCCGCGTGGCACCGGCGCGGATATGATTGCGCTGAATGCGGGCGCCGCACTCTGGCTCTGCGGACAGGCGGGCGATCTGCGCGAAGGTGCCGAGCGGGCGCAAAACGCCTTGCAAAGCGGCGCAGCCCATACACTTCTCAGTCAGATGACCCAAAAAGCAGGCACGGTATGAGCGGTTTTTTACAAAAAATCCATGACATGACCAAAGACCGCGTGGATGCTGCGCGGCGCATGAAATCAACAGCCGCGCTGAAAAGCATGCCACTTTATGCACGCACGCCCGCGCCTGTGATTCCCGCCTTCCAGACGGCCGGATACCATGTGATTGCCGAGGTGAAGTTTGCAAGCCCGTCCGAGGGGGATATCCGCCCCGCACACGACCCTGTCGATGTTGCCAGCGGGTATCTGGCATCGGGCGCGCGCATGCTGTCTGTGTTGACGGAGCCGCGGTATTTCAAAGGCAACCTGGATTACCTCGCCGCCATTCGTAGCGCGGCGCCGGATGCACTTTTGCTGCGTAAAGATTTTATTTGCGATGCTTACCAGCTGCACGAAGCCCGCGCCCATGGCGCGGATGCCATTTTACTGATCGTCGCCATGACAGATGACGCACTGACCAAAGATCTTTTACAAACCGCAATTGCGCTGAGCCTGACGCCGCTGGTCGAGGTCCATGACGCGGATGAAATGACGCGCGCACAAAAGATGGGCGCACAGATGATTGGCGTGAATAATCGCAACCTCAAAACCCTTAAGACATCGCTGGATACCAGCCGGCGCATTGCCCCCATGAAGCAAAGTGGCAACGTACTGATCTGCGAAAGCGGGCTCAGCACCGCCGCGCAGCTGGGCGAGATGCGCGGCATTGGCTATGACGGCTTTTTGATGGGTACGCATTTTATGCGCCAGCAAAAGCCGGGCGATGGCCTTGCCGCCCTTTTGAAAGATTGCGCCGCATGACTGCCCGCATCAAAATATGCGGATTGACCCGCACCGAAGATGCTGCCGCGGCGCAAACCGCAGGCGCTTGGGCACTTGGGTTTATTTTCTACCCCAAATCAAAACGTTTCATCACCATAGACGCCGCCGCAGGCGTGATGCCGCCGGATGCCCAGAACATCGGCGTATTTGTGAACCAGATGCAGGATGTCGAATCTGCCGTCCATGCCCTCCCGCTGGCCGGTGTGCAACTGCACGGCGACGAAACGCCTGATGACGCGCGCGCCCTGCGCAGTGTTTTCAGCGGCATAATCATCAAAGCCTTCCGTTTAAAAACAGCCGACAATATTGCAGCCATCGGCGCATGGCAGGGCGCTGCAGATTATGCGCTGATCGATGCGGCTATCGATGGCCAATATGGCGGCACGGGGCAAACGGCGGATTGGACCTTGGCCAAGGCGGCCAAAGATGCCGGATTGCCCCTGATCTTGTCCGGCGGCATTGATGCGCAAAATATTCTAGCCGCCGCGGATGCTGTGCAGCCGTTCGCCTTTGATCTGGCGGGCGGCGTTGAAGCGGCCGCCGGCATTAAAGACGCCGAGAAAATCAAAACCCTTTTCGATACCAGCCGAAGGATATCCGCATGAACGCAAAACCGCTCCCCCTGCCCAGTAGCCTGCCGGATGCCTTCGGCTTTTATGGTGATTTTGGGGGCAGATATGTACCCGATACCTTGGTTGCGCCGCTGATAGAGCTGGAAGCAGCCTATAATGCCTGCAAGGCCGACCCTGCCTTTTGGGTAGAATTCGAACGCCTGATGAAAGATTTTGTGGGGCGCGAAACACCCTTGCAGCCAGCGCAACGTTTAACCGCGCAGCTGGGCGGCGCAAAAATTTACCTCAAGCGCGAAGATCTCGCCCACACGGGCGCCCATAAAATCAACAATGCGATCGGCCAGATTTTGCTGGCGCAGCGGATGGGCAAAAAACGCATCATCGCCGAAACAGGCGCAGGGCAGCATGGCGTTGCCACGGCTACGGCCGCCGCCGCATTTGGTCTTGAATGCATCGTATACATGGGCGCGGACGATATGGCGCGCCAAGAGCCAAACGTTTATCGCATGCGCCTGCTGGGCGCCGATGTTGTGCCCGTCACCGCCGGATCGCGCACACTGAAGGACGCCGTCAGCGAAGCGATGCGCGACTGGGTCAGCCATGTACATGATACATATTATCTGCTCGGCTCCGCGCTTGGTCCCCATCCGTATCCGCGTATGGTGGGTGATTTTCAATCCGTGATCGGCCGCGAAGCGCGTGCACAAATTCTGGATGCCGAAGGCCGCCTGCCAGATAGTATCGTTGCCTGCGTTGGCGGCGGCAGCAATGCGATTGGCATTTTCTCGGGCTTTATTGACGATGCCTCTGTTCGTTTAACAGGCGTCGAAGCTGGCGGCACCCATATTGCCAAAGGTCAGCATGCCGCACGCTTTTCAGGCGGATCGACCGGCATTTTCCAAGGCATGAAAACCGTTATCCTGCAAGACAGCGACGGTCAGGCAGAACCCACACATAGCGTATCCGCCGGACTGGATTATACCGGCGTCGGCCCCGAGCACGCGAACCTGCAGGCAAGCGGCCGCGCGGATTATACCTATGCCACCGATGACAACGCCGTTGCCGCGCTGCATTTACTGGCACGTACCGAAGGCATTATCTGCGCCCTTGAGAGCGCACATGCGGTTGCCTATGCCGTCAAAGCGGCGCCGCAGCTGCCCAAAGACCACATCATGATCATCAACCTGTCGGGCCGCGGCGACAAGGATATCGGCATTCTGCGCGCGTATGAGGAGAGCAAAGCATGACCACCACGCAAACCCTGCGCCAGACATTACTGGACGCCCGCGCCGCGGGCACGGCTGCGTTTGTTCCATTCGTTATGGCGGGCGACCCCGATATGGCGACATCTGTGGATATTCTTCTATCGCTGCAGCAAAGTGGCGCGGGCTTGATCGAACTGGGCGTTCCTTTTTCAGACCCTGTTGCCGATGGCGTCACTGTACAAAAAGCGGCCGAGCGTGCACTGGCCGCCGGCGCCACACTGGCAGGCGTGTTTGACATGCTGCAAAACGCGCGCAAAGCAGGGCTGCATATTCCGGTTTGCCTGTTTTCGTACCTGAACCCTATTTTTTGCATGGGTTATGCCCGTTTTGCCGCCGCTGCCAAACAAGCCGGGGCGCAGGGCGCACTGATCGTCGATCTGCCGCCCGAAGCGGCGCAGGATTATCTGGCCGCGATGGCGAACGAGGGGATGGAAACGGTTTTTCTGTGTTCCCCCACCACGACGCCGGAGCGCCTGACGCTCGTTGATTGCTCATCGACGGGTTTTGTATATTACGTATCGCGCGAGGGCGTAACGGGGGCGCAAAGCGATTTGCCTGCCGCTCTTGCAGGTAAGCTGGCAGATCTGCGCAAAACACTGGCTGCGCCGCTGGCGGTCGGTTTTGGCATTTCAACGGCCGCGCATGTGCAGGCGTTGGCCGATAAAGCAGACGCCGTAGTTGTCGGCAGTGCGCTGGTCAAAACCGTTGAAACCGAAGGCGGCCACGCGCCCGCCGCTTTGGCAGAGCAAGTAAAAAAACTACTGTCTGCGGCATAACAGCTGCAGAGTTATACAAAAAAGCAAGACAGGCATAGGTGACGTCATTAAAACATTTCTGATTTTTCTGGGGATCATCATCGGCTTTGGTGTGGCCGCTGGATGGTATTTTACGGCAGGGCCCGCCGCACACCCGCGCATTGATACCGTATCCCCCCGTACGGGCACAGCGGTCGAAGCGGTCTATGCCACCGGTACGGTTGAAGCCACGGTCATGCTGCCCATCGCCCCACGCGTTACTGCCCGCCTGATGGAAATGAATGCCGACGAAGGGCATGACGTCAAAGAAGGCGATATCATGGCGCGGCTGGAAGATTCCGATTTGCAAAAAAGTCTGGACGAGCTGAAAGCCCGCGAAGTCTTTTTGAAAAAAGATTACGACCGCAAGGCCGCCCTGGTGCAGAGCGGCTATGAAACCCGCGCATCGCTGGATAAGGCGCGCGCCGATATGGATGGCAACCGCGCCGCCATTGCGCGCATAGAAGCGGAGGCGTCCTATACCCGCCTGCTGGCCCCTGCCGATGGCCGCGTGATCCGCCGCGATGGTGAAATCGGCCAGATGATCCCTGCAAACCAGACCGTCTTCTGGATCAGCTGCTGCGCGCCGCTACGTATCAGTGCAGAGGTAGACGAAGAAGACATCGCCCGTGTGAAGCCGGGACAAAAAGTATTGATCCGCGCCGATGCCTTTCCGGATGGGGAATTTGAAGGTGATGTGCTGTCAATAACCCCCAAAGGCGATCCCGTTGCCCGCAGCTACCGCGTGCGCGTATCGCTGGCGCCCGATACACCGCTACAAATCGGCATGACGGCGGAAAACAATATTATCATTAGTGAAAAGAAAGACGTACTGCTGATACCCAACAGCGCGGTCCGCGACGGGCACGTATTTGTGGTTCATGGCAATACCGTACGCCGCATCGCGGTAAAAACAGGCATTCGTGGCTTTGACGAAGCCGAAGTGCTGGAGGGCGTCAAGGCAGATGACCGTATTGTGAACAACCCCGGCAAAGATCTGCAACACGGTGCACAGATTACTATACGCGAACGGGCGATGTAAGATGAAACTGCTGGTCAGCATGGCACTCCGGCATTTGCTGGCACGCAAGCGGCAGAGCATTGTCTCGCTGCTCGGCATCATTCTGGGTGTCGGGTTCTTTTTGGCGATTTCATCGCTGATGCAGGGGTCTGAAAAAGATTTCATCCGGCGGCTGATTGACAACGCCCCTCACATCACTGTGTCTGACGAATACCGTAACGTCAAACCCCAGCCCGTTCACAAAGCCTACCCAGATGCTGTGGTCGAACTGCGCGGCAGCCGGCCCCAGACCGAAACCCGCGGCATTCGCGGGTTTGAACAAATTTTGACCGCACTGAAAAAAACGCCCGGCGTCGCTGCATCGCCATCGTTGACAGGGCAGGCCCTGGTCAGCTTTGCGGGCCGCGACGTCGCCGTATCACTTAACGGGATGATCCCCGATGATATCATCGCCGTCACCAAAATCGCCGAATATATGACCGATGGCCGTATCGAGGATCTGAATATCAACCCGAACGGCATCATCATCGGCGAAGAACTTGCCCGTAAAATGGCCATTAAAAAAGGCCGCAATATCACGCTGGCCGCCCCGAACGGGCAGGTGCGCAGCTTCAAGATCGTCGGCCTGTTCCGCACGGGGAATGCGGGATATGACGAATCGCAGGCCTTCATCACCTTAAAGCGCGCGCAAGCGCTGCTGGACCGCGCCAACCGCGCGAATAGTATTATCATCAAACTCGACGACCCCTATGATGCGCGGCGCTTTGCGGCCGAACTGGAATCGCGGATCACGTACAAGTCGATGTCATGGCAGGAATCGTCCGAAGATTTAATGAGCACCCTCGCCATCCGTAATATCATCATGTACACGGTGGTCAGCGCAGTTTTGATTGTGGCGGCCTTTGGTATTTATAACGTCATTTCAACCGTAGTGATGGAAAAGCAGCGTGATATCGCTATTTTGAAATCCATGGGTTTTCACGCGGCCGACATCAAAAAAATATTCGTGATACAGGGGGTGCTGCTGGGCATCGCCGGGAATATGGCGGGGCTGCCTTTGGGCATGGGGTTGATGCTGACGCTCATGCAAATACGGTTCAAACCGCCGGGTAGCCTTGAAGAAATCAGCATGCCGATTGATTGGTCATCGCCGCAATTTGCCGTGGCGGCCAGTTTTGCGATGATTGCATCTATTGTGGCCGCGCTGCTGCCGGCGCGCAAGGCCGCGCATGTGCAGCCTGTCGATATCCTGCGAGGGACGGCATGACAGCACAAAACCCCGCCATTCGTACAGAAAAGTTGATGCGCCGTCTGGACGGTGAAGTGCCCGTGACCTTGGTGAAAGGTGCCGATGTTGATATTTACAGCGGCGAATTTGTCGCCATCACAGGGCCGTCTGGATCTGGCAAATCATCGCTGATGTATTTGATGGGCCTTCTTGACCAGCCCACGGGCGGGCGTTTATGGATTGCCGGTCATGAAACCACCAAGCTGGGCAGCGATGCGCTGGCCGATATCCGCCTATCGCAAATCGGGTTTGTATTTCAATCGCATTTTCTGTTGCCGGAATTCACCGCGCTTGAAAACGTGATGTTGCCGATGCAGCGTTTAGGCCGCGCCACTGCGGCCGACATGAAAAAGCGTGCGGCGGCGCTGCTGGACAGCCTTGGCCTTGGCGATCACCAGCATAAACTGCCCAAGCAGCTGTCTGGCGGTCAAAGCCAGCGCGTCTCGATTGCCCGCGCCCTTGCCAATGACCCGCCGATTATTCTGGCAGATGAGCCAACGGGCAATCTTGATAGTGCCTCCAGCCAAAATGTGCAGGGTATCCTCAAACAGCTTGCCCGCGACCATGGCCGCGCCGTCGTGGTGGTCACGCACGACCCCGCCTTTGCTGCCACGGCAGACCGTATCATTCATATCGTAGATGGGCATATCGTAGATGAACACACCGTGAATGAACACATCGTCGACACCTCTCCTGTCGCATAAAAAAGCCGCCCGTGTAAAACGGACGGCTTTTTCAATATCGCAATAAATATAGCAGCAGGATGTATTAGATAGGCTTGCCGTTCAGCAGCAGTGCCATATCGACGTTACCGCGCGTGGCTTTGGAATAGGGGCAAAATTCATGCGTCGCATGAACCAGCTCTGCTGCCAGCGCATCATCCATACCGTTCAGTACGACATTCAGCGAACCGCTCAGATGGAAACCCGTATCGGTTTTGTTGAGGTGAATATCGGCATGCACCACAGGCGTTTCGGGCAGGGTAATTTTCTTTTGACCGGCAATAAAGGCCAGCGCGCCACCAAAGCAGGCGCTATAGCCACAAGCAAACAGCTGCTCGGGGTTTGTGCCGGCGCCATTGCTGCCCGGGGGGGACAGGTCAAACGACAGTTTCTTGTCATCGGTTTCGGTATGGCCGCCGCGGCCGCCTTTGGCCCATGCACGGGCGGTATAAATGGTCGTCATGTTAAAATCTCCAAACTGGGTTAAGCGCATCTTATATCTAGCATGCCTGCCGGAGAGGTCAAAAGCCCCTCTCGGCGGCACCTTTGTAGATGCCGGAATCGACGCGTGTGACTATACACATGCGCCACGGCGGCCTGTTATCAAGCGCCCAGCTAACAACCGAGGCATAAAAACGATCCGCACACCGTAAAATTTACAATTATTTTCAAAGTTATACGGGAACGTTCAGGCACGTACGGCCATTAACTAAAAATTTTATAATAAATGCTAAGATTTTAGGAACTGAGCACAGATGTTAAACGTATGCTTGACGAAGCCCAGTATTTTTCTACGGTTTTCATATCTGACAAACACCTTACAGGAGTTATAAACCATGACTACTCGCAAACTGATGAGCGCTGCTTCCGTCCTGATGCTGCTGGCGGGTACGCCGGTACTCGCGATGGCTGAAGAAGCGGCTCCCGCTGCGACCGAAGCGCCGGCTGATGCCGAGCAAGCGGCTGACGAAGCTGCGGCTCCGGCCACTGACGCTGCGGATGCTGAACACGGCGATCACGCCGAAGAAGCTGCTCCGGCTGAGTAATTCTGACGGGCGCGCGACGCCCCTTCAGACCGAAAAAGAAGCACCCGGCCCTTATTGGTCGGGTGTTTTTTATTTAAAATCAAAACATTAGACAATTAAACGCCTTAGTGCCTGCGCTTTTGGGAAAAACCGGCTTGATTTATACTCTGATAGAGTATAAATATCTTCTTATAGAGTATATTTCTGCTCATTAAGAACATAATCAGCGATTCGTCGCTGCCGATAACGAGGATCCCATGCGTGCCCTTTTGAAGAATAAAACCGGCGTTGCCGTTGAAAGCGTCCCCGCCCCGCGCGTTGAGCGTGCTGATGATGTGATCATTCACATCGAATTGGCGGGCCTGTGCCGCACCGACGTTTTCGTGGCAGAAGGGCGCATTGCGGGTAAAGGCCCCACGCTAGTCCTCGGACATGAATTTTCGGGTACGGTTGTCGCATCGGGGGCAGCCGCTGCGCAAAAATTCCCCATGGGCAAGCGCGTCACCGTCATGCCTGTCATCCCTTGCGGTGTATGCGACCTCTGCGCCGCGGGCCGCCAGCTGAGCTGCCAGCACACCACCATGCTGGGCATCGACCACGACGGCGCTTTTTGCGAGATGATCAAAGTGCCCGCAGCCGCTGTCTATGCCATCCCCGACAGCCTGTCGTTCCGTCAGGCGGCCTATAGCGAACCCGTCGCCGCGGCATTGTCGGTGTTAAAATCCGGTATCCGCGCCGAAGAAAAAGGCGTTATTTTCGGCAACAACCGTTTCGGCCAGTTGATCGAGCGTATTTTGCGCGCCTACGGTTTTAACGACATTGAGATTTACGACCCTGCCGCAAACAAGCCGCTGCCCGAAAACCGATACGATTTCGCGATCGAAACGCTGTCTACCAGCCAGACGCTGCGCGACATGATGCGCATGGTGCGCGTCGGCGGCCGCATCGTCATCAAAAGCCGCAAACACGAACCGGTTGAACTGGTTCTGGCCGAAGCTGTGCGCCGCGAAGTAACCCTGAGCGCCGTGAATTACGGCGATTTTGCCGAAGCGATTGACCTGATGGCGTCGCGGCGCATCGTCATTGATGATCTGCTGGGCGATGAATACGATCTGGAGGAATTCGAAGGCGTGTTCGAGCGCTCCAAAACCCACGAACAGCGCAAGGTTTTCTTTAATCCACGCAAAAAATAAATCCCAAGCGAAAGATAAATACTATGTGCGGCATCATCGGCATCCACGGCAGCAAAAATCCGGTTTCCCTGCAAGTTTTGCAAAAAGCCGCAGACACGCTGACGCACCGCGGTCCCGATGGCGCCGGTTTTTACATCAGCGCGGATCACCGCCACGCCCTGGCGCACCGCCGCCTGTCGATCATCGACCTGTCCACGGGGGCGCAGCCGCTTTACAGCGAAAACCGTACAGTGATCGCGGTAGTCAACGGCGAATTTTACGATCACGACGCCATTCGGCATGGTCTGCAAGCACGTGGCCATATTTTTGCCACGCGGTCGGATAGCGAAATTCTGATTCACCTCTATGAAGAATACGGCATGGATTGCCTGCAATACTTGCGTGGTGAATTTGCGTTTATTTTGCAGGATACAAACAAAAACCTGACCTTCGCCGCCTGCGATCGCTTCGGCATCAAACCCCTTTGCTACACCCAAACGCCGGATGGCACCGTGATGCTGGCGTCCGAAGCAAAGGCTTTGTTTGCCCTCGGCGCGGATGCGGCATGGGATGCAGAATCTTTTTATAGTTCTGCCAGCATGCAATACGTGCAGCCCGGCCGCACCCTATTTGCCGGCATCCGCCAATTGCGCCCCGGCGAGATGCTGCGCGTGCAAAAAGGCCGCATAGATACACGTTCATACTGGGATATGGATTTCCTGCCCGAAGCAGACACCCTGCAAAACGAACAGGAAGCCGAAGCATTGGTGCATGACGCCCTGATGGATTCCCTGCGTAAACGTCTTTGCGCGGATGTGCCCGTTTGCTTCCATCTCAGCGGTGGGCTCGATTCCAGCGGCCTGCTGGGCATGGCAACGGCCGCCACCGGACACGCGCAGGATGCTTTCACCGTGCGTTTCCAGCATGATGCCTATGACGAGTATGCCATCGCCCGCGAAACCGCCGCGGCGCAGAATGCACGCCTGCATGTGGTCGATGTATCGCAGGACGATCTGGTTCATTTTTTGCCGGACGCCGTTTACCACGCCGAAGGCCTATCCATTAACGGGCATCTGGCGGGTAAATATCTGCTGAACCGCGCCATTCGCACCGCAGGCTTCAAGGTAGCGCTATCGGGCGAAGGATCCGATGAAATTTTTGCCGGCTACCCCCACCTGCGGCAGGACCTGTGGGCATATGAACAAGCCAACGACGCACAAGCCCCCGCGCTGCACGCCGCGCTTTATGCCAGTAACACCGCATCGACGGGCGTTCAGCTGGCCTATGGCGATAGCCTGCCGACGGACAGCTTGACACGCAATCTGGGCTATATTCCGGCGTTTCTGGCCGCCAAGGCGACACTGGGCTACCGCCTGCACAGCTTGCTTGCCCCTGCGTTTCGAGCGCGGTTTGCAGGTATTGATGCCTATTCAACCCTGACCGCTGCAGATAAAACCCAAGGCTGGCACCCCGTGAACCGCTCCGCCTATTACTGGAGCAAAACGGCGCTGGCCGGCTATATTCTCCGCACGCTTGGCGATGGCATGGATATGGCGCATAGCGTGGAAGGACGCCTGCCGTTCCTCGATCACCATCTATTTAATACCGTGCGCCGGCTGCCGGTTGGCATGAAAATCAAAAGCGGCACAGAGAAGTATATCCTGCGCCGCGCCCTGCGTCCCTATATCACCGATACGGTTTATAGCCGCCAAAAGCACCCGTTTATGGCGCCGCCCGTTAGCCTGTTTTCGAATGCCGGTTTAAGCGAAATGTTGAACGACACCCTGTCGTCGACCAGTTTCGCGGCGATACCATTTTTTGATGCACTACAAGCACGCAGCCTGCCCGCACGCCTGCGCGCTATGAATGACAAAGACCGCACGGCGCAGGAACCCGCATTGATGATGATGCTGAGCGCGCATGTTCTGCAACAAAAATTCGGGCTTTCGGCATGACACAGCATTTCATAGACGCTTTTATCGCCACGGCGCAAAAATATCCGCACCATACCGCGGTTGAAGAACCGCAGGGTATAACCACCTATGACTTGCTACTGCGCCGCGCCGCCGGCATTGGCATGCAATTGATGGCACAAAAATTGCCCGCCGAAAGCGTCATTGGTATCGCGATCGAAAAATCGGCAGATTATATCGCAGCCATTCTGGGCGTCTGGTATGCGGGGCTGGCTTTCGCCCCCCTGCCCCCGTCACTGCCCGCCGCGCGGCGTGATTTGATTGTGGCCGATGCGGATATCCGTCTTTTCCTGACCACCGAAAATCTGCCGCCGCCTATTAAAGGCGGCAAAATACCGCTCCCTGCGGGTACGCGCGATAGCGACCTGGCTTATGTTATGCACACCTCCGGATCGACCGGCAAACCCAAAGGAGTATTGGTCGAACAGCGCGGTATTTGCAATGTGCTGATGGCACAAATAGATGCGTTTAAAATGACACCCGCCAGCCGCAGCCTGTTTTATCTGTCGACCAGTTTTGATGCATCGCTGTCGGATATTGGCGCCGCACTGTTGTCCGGGGCCGCGCTGATTATTACCGATGATGCAACGCTGAAAGATGGCGAAAAACTGACGCGTTTTCTGGCACGTGCCCGCATCACGCATTGCGATATGCCGCCATCGCTGCTGCGCATTTTGCAGCCCGAAGACATGCCGCAAAGCCTTGGCTGCATTATTATCGGGGGGGAGACCTCACCGCCCGACGCCGTGCGCCGCTGGGCGCGGCATATGAACGTTGTCAACGTGTATGGCCCCACCGAAACCACGATTTGCACCAGCCTGTGCCGCTGCGATCCCTATGACTGGACGCGGCCGCTGCTGGGCGTACCTTTTGACGGCGTTGATTACCGCATTATAGAGGACGAGCTTTATATCGGTGGCTGCCAGATTGCCCGCGGATATTTGAACCTGCCCGATTTGACCACACGTAAATTTGTAACCATCGGGGGTAAGCGCCTGTACCGCACCGGCGACCGCGTACGGCGGCTGGAGAATGGTGATATCGAATATATGGGCCGTATCGACCGCCAGTTCAAACTGCGCGGCCAATTGGTCGAGCCGGACGAGATTGAAACTCAACTGCAAGCCTGCGGCGGTATTCGCAAGGCCGCCGTGATAAAAACCGCAGAACCTGCGCAGGTGATTGCCTATATCACATCGGATCAACCTGTTTTGGAAACTGCGCTGAAATCACATCTGGCCACGCAGCTGCCGGCATGGATGGTGCCCGCACATATTGTACGGCTGGATATGCTGCCATTGACCGTCACGGGCAAGACCGACTACGCCGCCCTGTCCGCCTTGCCAGTCCTGCGCATATGTGGTGCCGCAGCCCCGCAGACGGCATCCGAGAAAGCGCAGTGGCAATTATGGCGCGGCGTCATCGGTCATGACAGTTTCGGTATTGACCAAAGTTTTTATAGCGCGGGCGGCGATTCCCTTGGCATCATTCGCCTGACGCTGGACGCCGCGCGCCGCGGCATCGATGCACGCCCCGCAGATGTTGCAGAGGGAAAAACTATCCGCGAAATCGCGGCCGGCACCGCAGCGGGCGAGGCCGCCTGCATCAGCGCGCACGACCTGCGCCAGATCGCCAAACCCGATACAAAAAAAATCGCCGCCGCCCGCACTCGCGCAGCCGCAGCGGACATGGAAACAACACCCGTCTTGCTGACTGGCGCGACAGGCTGCCTTGGCAGCCGCGTATTGCATGGGCTGCTGACGGCAGAGGGTACGGAAGATATTTACTGTATCGTCCGTGCAGACAGCGATGCCGCCGCACAGGCGCGTATCCTGAAAACTTTCGCCAAAAATAATTTACACATCTCGCCCGCACAGGCCACGCGTTTAAAATCAATCTGCGGCGACGTATCGCAGCACCAATGCGGACTGTCTGATAATATTTATAAATCACTGACGATGATGATTGGCCGTATTTATCATTGCGCGGCCACCGTCAATATGTTGGCAGATTTTGAATCTCTCGCCCCTGCCAATTTTGATGCGGTACGCCACATGCTGGATTTCGCACTGGCAGGCCGCCGCAAAGACCTGCATGCGGCATCGACTCTTTCGGTTTTTGTCAGCACCGATCAGAATACGGGGATTTTGCGCGAAGATGATGCCCTGCAAAACGTGCGCCGCGTTTATGGCGGCTATGCGCAGACTAAATTTGCTGCCGAATGCCTGCTTCTGCAAGTCCCTGCCGATGCCTGCCGTATCTGGCATTACCGGTTTGGCCTTCTGACGGGCGATACAAAAAGCGGCGCCGCACCAGAACGCGATTTTCTGGCGTTGTTCGGCCGTGGGCTGGCGGCGCTGGGCGCCGTGCCGGATGGTTTTGACGATCAATTACATGTTGATATCACGCCCGTCGATTATGCCGCCCGCGCAATGTTGCATCTGGCAGCACACGCGCCTGCGGATACGTACCACATCGCAAATCCCCGGCCGCTGTCACTGGGGCATTTTATGGCGGCAATGGCGCGTACAGGCCGCCCGCTGTCACGTTTGGCACCAGCAGACTGGAAAGAGATGTTGCAAACGCGCCCGATGGACACCGCGGAATCTGCCGCGGCCCTCGGACTTTGCCGTGCGCTGGGCACAGAAGATTACGCCCGCCACCGCATCATGGACCTGTTTCAGGCAACGGACATAACGTTTGATATGACCCGCGCAGACCGCTATTTGCAACCAGCAGGTATTATCTGCCCCGCAGCTGACGATGCGCTGCTGGATCTTTATATGCGCAGCATCTTTCCGCGCCGCGATAGCCCCCTGCGCGTTTGCCTGTTCGGCCCTGAATCGACGGGCAAATCGACACTGGCCGCAAAACTGGCCGCACATTACCAGGCGGCTTTTTGCACCGAATACGCCAAAGAATATCTGGCTGCGCAAAAGGGCAAGATCGCGGCACAAGACATCCCCGCCATCGCCGCCGGGCAGCGCCGCAGCGAAATGACAGCACAAGAAAGCGCAACAGATATTTTAATCTGCGACACAGACCTGTTGACCACGCAAATCTGGAGCAATTGGCTGTTTGATGCTTGCCCCGCATGGGTCAGCGCACTTGGTGATGCGGCGGCATATGATATTTATCTACTGATGGATATAGATACGCCATGGGTGAAAGATATTCACAGATATCTACCCGATAACCGCGCAGATTTTCTGGAGGTTTGCAAAAAAACACTGCATGCCAAAAACCGCCCGTATCATTTGCTGTCCGGCGCATGGGAAGATAAATTCACATCCGCCTGCCGCATCATCGAGAGCCTGACCGCGAAAGACCAAGTCGCATGAACCGCATCGATATCACCCCCGATATTACCGAGGGTATAGATAGCCCCCATATCGGCCATGGCCTTGTGTTCGGCAAATTCATGCCGCCCACGAACGGGCATGTTTACATGCTCGATTTCGCCCGCCGTTCATGCCGCAAATTGACGATTGTGGTTCTGACACTGAAAAACGAGCCAATACCCGGTATTTTGCGTTACAACTGGGTGCGCGAAATGTTTCCCGATTGCACGGTGGTGCATCACTACCACGACATGCCGCAAGAACCGCAAAGCCCGCACGATATCCCGTTTTATCATGCGTGGCGCGATACACTGCGCGCGCATTGCCCTGAAAACGATTTCGATGCGCTCTTTGCATCGGAAAATTACGGATACCCCGTGGCATGGGCGCTGGGCATCCGCTTTATCCCTGTGGATACGCAGCGCGGGGCGGTTGAAATTTCGGGCACCGCCATGCGGAGCGACCCGTGGACGCATTGGCAACATCTGCACCCCGTTGTACGGCCGTATTTTTTGAAACGCGTCGCGCTTCGGGGTGGTACGCCAGCACAGAGAAACGTACTGGCGCAGCAATTGGCCGCCCATTACCAGACCCGCTATGTAGCCGATTACGGCACAACCTTTGCCGCCGACCTGACACGGAATATTGCGGGTTGGACAGATGCACAAATAAACGCGCAGGATATGGCCACCATATTCCGCGGGCAAAAGGCATCGGCGGACGCACTGGCACGGCAATCTAACCGCGTCATGTTTACAGCCACCATACTGGCAGATATCGTACAGAATACCCGCCAGCGCTTCGGCGGCGCGCCCGCGTGGATGGATACAGCGGCGGCTGATGAAAAGATGGATATTATACTGTCACTGGATGGCCGTTCGGATAGCGGAAATACGGTGACGCTGACAGCGCCGACGCTGGATACCGCACTGGCCGCGCTCAGCACCCGCTTGCCGCCCGCCCTGCCCGCGGTGTAAAATAAATCTGCAAACAAGTGCAGGAGCAACCATGGCCGGACGGCGATTTTTCAGACGTATTTTCGCAATTGCGCTGGCGGCGGTTATTGTCGTGCCCATGTCATTGGGCGGCCTTGGCAAACTGGACCAGACAGACCCGCTGCAATTGGCCAAACTGCTGAACCCGCCTGCACCCGCGCCGCAAAAGCAGGGCGCGGCGAACGATAACGACCCCGTTATTACCGCCGCACGCCGCACGCACATTCTGCATGGAGACCGCAGCGGCGGCGGGCATTTATACGGCACAGGCAAGCCGTGCAAATCGGAATTTCCTGCCTATTGGAACGCGCAGAAGATTATCACCACGGTCGAAGAAGCCGCCGCGAATGACAACATTCCGTGGAAGCGTCAGGACAACGGCTATTACGTCGCCGATATCATGTCAGACAATTTGCGTATCCGGATTGTGCTAAATGAACAGCAAGACGAAGTTATCACGGCATACCCCGTGAACGTAGCGCGCAACCCCTGTCCGGCGAACGACAACCGTTATTGATCTTTTTTGATTTGTTCGTAAGGATGCGTACCGCCGCGATAATCGCGGACGGTATAGCCGTTGCCATCTGCGGCCGGCTCTATCCAGCGCGGTTCAACGGATACCTTGCCGTGGCCACCCGGAATATCCAGCACATAACGCGGAATAGCGACGCCCGACAGGCGGCCCTGCAGACTGCGCATCAAATCCTGCCCCTTTTCAATCGTCAGACGGAAATGCGACGTGCCGGGGGCAAGGTCGGGATGATGCAGGTAATAGGGCTTTACCTTGATCGCGGTCAGGGCGCGGAATAGCTGCTCCAGCGCCTGCGGGTTATCGTTGACCCCGCGCAGCAGGGCAGATTGCGACAGCAGCGGAATACCCGCCGCCACCAGCTTTTTGACGCAGGCCTTTACGGCAACGGTCAATTCCTGCGCATGATTGACGTGCAGGACAATATAAACAGCTTTGTCGCTTTGCAGGGCATCAATCACATCATCTGTCATACGCGCAGGATCGGCCACGGGCACGCGCGTATGAAAGCGAATGACCTGTACATGCGGAATCGCGCTCAGCGCCGCCACAATTTCGCGGAGGCGACGGGCAGACAGCACAAACGGGTCACCCCCTGTCAAAATCACTTCCCAGACCTGCGGTGCGCTCTTGATGTAATCAATGGCGGCGGCAAGTTCATCCGCGCTGAGCCCCTCGCCGCCCGGCCCGACTTTTTCACGGCGGAAGCACAAACGGCAATAGACGGCACAGACATGCACGGGTTTAAGCAGGACGCGGTCGGGGTAGCGATGCACGATGCCCTTCACGGGGCTATGCGCATCATCGCCGATGGGGTCATCCAGCTCTTCGGGTGTGTTCACCAGTTCATCGGCAGCGGGCAGGTATTGGCGCGCGACAGGGTCGGCAGCCGTATCGTGCGTTTGCATGGCCGACAGCACATGATCGGTCAACGACACGGCATAGCGGTCCATGACCGCCGCAATAGCGGGGTCACTGGTTGGATTCGCGATGTCGGCTTTTTGCCGGTTTTTGACCTGCATGATCTCTCCTTGCGGGATATTATGTATAGAATATGCAAAGTTTTTTCAAAGACTTTCAACAAAATCTTTACATAATTTATAGGCTTTGATATACAAACTGGCGCAAAAAACCGAGGAATTTCATGACCGCCGCCCAAAACAAACCCGCCGTTAAAACCGCCAAGAAAAAGAACACCAAAAACGAAGAGGCCCCGACCGTGGGCGTCGTCAGCCTGGGTTGCCCCAAGGCATTGGTGGATACGGAGCGGATTCTGACCCAGTTGAGATCCGAAGGATATCAACTGTCGCCCAATTACGAAGACGCGAATGTGGTGATCGTCAACACCTGCGGTTTTCTGGATAGCGCGAAAAAAGAGTCGCTGGAGGCGATCGGCGAAGCGATGGATGCGAACGGCAAAGTCATCGTGACCGGCTGCATGGGCGCGGAGCCGGAGCAAATTACAAAAGAATACCCCAAAGTCCTCGCCGTCACCGGCCCGCAGCAATATGAAGAGGTCGTGGGTGCCGTGCACAAAGTCGCACCGCCCCCGCATGACCCGTATGTCGATCTGGTGCCGCCGCAGGGCATCAAGCTGACGCCGCGCCACTATGCGTATTTGAAAATTTCGGAAGGTTGCAACAACCGCTGTTCTTTCTGCATCATTCCGTCCTTGCGCGGCGATCTGGTGTCGCGTCCGATTATTCAGGTACTGGCAGAAGCCGAACGACTGGTAAAAGCCGGCGTGAAAGAACTGCTGGTCATTTCGCAAGATACGTCTGCATACGGTATAGACAACCGTTATCAGGCATACCCGTACAAAAACCGCACCGTGCGCACGAAATTCATCGACCTGTGCCGCGAACTGGGCGATATGGGCGTATGGACACGTTTGCACTATGTGTACCCCTATCCGCATGTCGACGAAGTTTTTCCGCTGATGAACGAAGGAAAAGTGCTGCCCTATATCGATATTCCGTTCCAGCACGCATCGCCCGCAGTTCTCAAAAATATGCGCCGCCCTGCGCATCAGGAAAAGACACTGGACCGTATCCACAACTGGCGCAAGGAATGCCCCGATCTGGCGATCAGATCTACTTTCATTGTCGGCTTCCCCGGTGAAACCGATGCCGATTTCGAATTCCTGCTGGAATGGATGCAAGAAGCGCAGCTGGACCGCGTCGGCTGCTTTAAGTACGAACCCGTCCAAGGTGCCAAAGCCAACGATATCGAAGGCGCCGTACCGCCCGAAGTGCAGGAAGAACGCTGGCACCGCTTCATGGCCCTGCAACAGGGCATCAGCGCCCAGCGACTGACCAAGAAGGTCGGTAGAACGCTGGATATCATCATCGACGAAGCCGGCAAAGGCGGCGCGACAGGCCGCTCCAGCGCGGATGCGCCCGAAATCGACGGCGTGGTGCGCGTGAACGGCGATAGCCTGAAAGCAGGCGATATCGTCAAAGTGAAAATTACGTCGTCTGACGAATACGATCTGGAAGGCGATCTGGTCGCGGCATAAACCGAACCGGATAGCGTCCGATTATTTCGGCGGTTTTGGCAGTACGCCTTTTTTCTTGTCGAGCGTCTTATCCATGGCCTGCGGAAAAACATCCTGTTCGCTGCGCTTGCCGCCGCGTGCGCGGTGTTTGTCAAACGCATCGCGCAGGGCGGGCAAGCTTTGGATGCGGTCAAATCCTTCGCGGAACATCGCTTCGACAGGTTCGCCGGCGGATTTGCGCACCAGTGAAATACGCTCCAAGGCGCGGAAATTAAAAACCTCTTCGATCAAACGATCACCCATGCGGGTGTAGGAAAAAATTTCGTCGGCATTCTGCGATAGCATTTCAACAGCCTCGGGCAGTCCGCGCACTTTGGCAAAACCCTCTGCATTCGTATTATCTTTGTTGCGCAAATGGCGATCCGCCCCCGCCTCCAGCAGCTGGCGCAATGCGTCCAGTTTGCCATGAAACGCGGCAGCCATCAGCGGTGTCGACCCCTTGGTATTGCGTACGTTGATATCGGCACCCGCCTCCAACAAGACGCAGATACATTCCGTATGATTGGCAGCGGCCGCAGCAAACAGCGCCGGCGTTTCGCCCGCGCCCGCATCGGGCCGTGCGCCACGTTGCAAAAGCACCGTCAACACGCCCGCGTTGCCCTCGCCCGCGGTTTTGACCAAAGCCATATCCAATGCTTGCTGGTTATAAGAAGCCATTGCCTGTCAAGTCTGTGATGAAGAATGCAGCCCAATATAAAAAGGCCGCCGACATTCGTCAACCGGCGGCCTTTTTATAGGGGGACTGTCTGAATTTACTTGTTTTTCAGCAGGTCGCGGATTTCTTCCAGCAGCTGTTCGTTGCGCGGCGGTGCTGGCGGCGGCGCGGCCTGGGCTTTTTCTTCTTCTTTTTTCTTCAGGTTGTTGATCGGCTTGACGATAAAGAAAAAGATGGCGAAGGCGACCAGCAGGAAACTGAACATCGCATTGGCGAACATGCCCACATTCCAGGTCACGACACCGGCCGCTTTGGCTTCGGCAATTGTCTTGAAGCTTTGGTCGGTAAACGACAGGGGAATGAAGAAGTTGCTGAAATCGACTTTGCCCACGATCAGACCCAGCGGGGGCATGATAATGTCGTCAACCAGCGAGGATACGATTTTGCCAAAAGCCGCACCGATGATGACACCAACGGCCAAGTCGATGACGTTGCCGCGCATGATGAATTTTTTGAAATCCTGAATCATTATGATATCTCCGTTTTTGTCTGTCTGGCGGGCTTGGGACGGGTAGCCGAATCCTGACGATACCCCCCGTTTCCGCGGTCACGCTATGCTAGAGATCGCGCCCGGATTGTAAAGCTAAAACCATGAATTAATTGAAATTTTTTCCAATTTTCATTTTCCGGAAAAATATTTGCATAGGGAAAATGCGGGTGCTATAGTGCCCTACCACTCACATAATATATCTAGTCAAGGACAAGAAGCACGATGGCTGACAACACCCCATCGACGACACCGTTCAAGTTGCCGGATGACGTGCATGTGCTTGCGCATTTGCGCGACCAGCTGGGCGATTACTTGTCGACGCTCGAACGCAACACGGACTCTATTCGTGAATGGCTGGATACACAGCAGAATAATATCATCGTCGGTCACCACCGCCTTGTCCGCGCAATCGAAATTGACCGTGACGAGAAAAAGGCCGTCAAAATTCTGGCCGAGCTGGGCGAAACCGCCGGCTTCATTCTGAACCTGCAAGATTTCAGCGCCTTGGCGCAAAACCGTTTTGGCAAAAATAGTACGTTTGAAAAGGCACTCGCAGCCGCGCCCCGCGGCTTTCCCGCTGACATCCTTGAGGAAATGCCCGCCGTGCGCGTACCCAAGGCAGGCGATACCGTCGAAGCGATCGGCCTGAATACGCGTGTCGAGATTCCCGAGACGCCGCAGGAAGAGAAAAAAGGCTTCTGGTCGCAGCTGGGCGGTATGTTCAAAAGCGAAGACCCCGAAGAAGAAGCCCGCCGCAAGGAAGACGCCATCAAACGTCACTGGCGCAATGTCCGCAGCGAGCTGATCAGCCTGCAAAGCGATCGCCATTATTACATCGATAGTTTCATGGACTGGGTTGGCGAAAACCTGGAGCCGGAAGAACCCGCCGCCCCCAGCGCGACGATCATGCAGCAATACCAAAGCCCGCAGTACGTCATCGATCTGGCGCAGCGCGATTATGACGTCGTCAACAAAGAACGCGCCGCGCGTTTGAATACGCAGGCCCTGCAATATTCTGCCATTGCCCACAAACTTGATACGCAGGATATCAAAGGTTTTATCGAACTGCTGCCCGCATTGTTCCCCCGCACCGAAACGCCGGAGAGCAAGCGCAGCAAAGAATTGCTGCTAACCGATTTTGGCGTCGCCAGCTTTGCCGAACTGGCGCTGACGCACGTTAAAAAAGACGAAGACCGCATCGCGCTGCTCTCCGCCGCACTGAGCTACGAGCCGAAATTCCAGATCGCCGGATTAAAATCCGACGCACAGATTTTCGAGCGCGTCCTCGGTGAAGTGCTGAAACCTGAACCGCTGTCTGCCGAAGCGCTCGACATCACGCTAAAACGCCTGATGCGCGGCCGCGGCAGCGATGCCGCCCTGACGCTGTTTCCGCTGGACAACGCGCAAAAAACACCGTTTTACAGACTTGGAAAACGCTTCGCCGCCGAATTGCCGCAAGCAGGGCGTGCCATGGCAAAACTCCTCTCCGGCATTGGCGCCAAAGACAGCGACATTGCGGACAAAGTTACCCAATTCGCCGACGCGGCCACGAAAAAAGACCCCGTGCAGTTGCTATCTATCCTGCGTGGCGTGGCGGCCACCGGGCAGGGCCACAGCTTTATGGCGCTGTGGGAGCTGACCTTCCCCGGCACATCCGCCATGGACAGACTGACAGCCAGCGGCGCCACGCCCAAAATGCTTGCGCAATTGGTTGAAACCGCCATTGATGCGGGCATGAACAACGAATGGCGCATTGAAACAAACGCCTATCAGGCCGACACACGCCGCACGCTTGCGTTCCTGAAAGAACAGATTATCGGAAGCCTTACGACCGACGAGACCTTTGCGATTGCCCCAGCGCGTAAATTTATCGCCCATGCGTTTTTAAATGGCGGTCTGGATACTCTGCGCCCCGAACTGACCAAAGCCGGCGGCCTGCTGGAACAAGTCGTCAGCAGCGACAAGATCGACCAGAAAGAAAAACTGGCATGGGTTGCCGCGCTTGTGGAGCCCTATGACAGCCAGATCGTACGCGCCAACATTTTGCATGACGCGGCAGACCGCGCGCAGGACAAAACCGCCGCGCGTATTTTGTCGGGCATGGAAGCCGCTTTCACCAGCGAAGCCGTGCGCATTGATGGCGACCGCGTGCTGACCAACCTGCCCCGTATCGCCAATATCTGGTACAATCCGGAGCCGAAAACACTGCAATTCACCGTGGGCGGCGTTGGCCACCTGCTGCAAGACAACGTCAGCCAGCATATGGCCGATGAAACCCTGTCACTGATCCAGCGCAAGGGCGAATTTGAATCCGAATACGATGGCCTTTTGAAGCCGGAAAACATCGACCGCATTGTCTCTACGCCGAACGGCACCAAACTGTCATGGCACCGCCACAGTACAGATTTCAATGGCACCGAAGCGCAGGCCGCCGCATTTCACGTCCGCACCGATTTCGTCCACGAAGACGACCCCAAAACCGGCCTGACGTTTAGCATCAACCAGAAAGCTGTTTTACTGGTACAGCCGCTGGAAGATGGTACGCATCTGCTCATCGACAAATACGGTACGGCCCAATTACTGGAAGGCACGCTGCGCATTGATGCGGCATCGTCGCTGACAGATCTTGGTGGCGGCGTTTGGTTCAATCCGCAAAACGCCTCCGTGGTATCGCTGGATACCGCCAAAAACACGCTGGAATTCCGCGCCGAAAGCCGTGATTTTGACGAATTTTTGGAAAAAGCCGAAAATGGAGAATATCTCTATGCCGTGCAGTTGCCGGATGCAGCTGTGCGTGAAAAAATTTCGGCAGCAATCGCGGCAGATAGCGGTTTTGTCGTGCCCGTGGACAGCAGCGACACACTGGCGCTCAATCTGCGCGCGCTTTGTTATCTGCAATACAGCAACGAAGACCCCGACAACACGGGTTTTGCCTGCCACAAATATGGCCCCACGCGCAAACCGGGTTTTGTGCGCACCGACGACGCCGAATTTGCCGACGCCATTTTTGCAGGCCTGCAAAACGCCAAAGACGCCGTGGTCGTCGAAAATCTGATCGCGCATAAAAGCATGATTGAAGATGCCTATTACAACGCCGAAAAAGGCACATTCTATATGGTCATCGGGCAAGACATTCTGGATGTACAGACCGACGACAAAACCGCCTATGCCGCGCTTGCAAAACTGTCGCGCGAAAAAGGATTTGAAACGGTCGGTGTCAATTACGTTGCCGCCACACCCAGCAGCGTTGGTACATCCGAAGTCGCCGCCGACGTCATCAACCTGTCACGCGCCACACTGATCAGCTATAGCGCCGCGAATGAACACACCGTCATTCATACGGATCAGGACAAGTACCACATCAACCTGGACCGGACGCAGGCGCGTGAGCTGACGTCGCGCATTGAAAAAGAAGGGCAAACCGCTGCACACAAGGCGACCGATAAAATGCCGTGGGTACGTGACCTGTCAAAAACGCTGCAATTCGCAGGGGCTTTCGACGTGGTGGCACAACCCGCCCTGACTGATAGCGCACCGCAATACCTGCTGTCGCAAGTCATGGGCAACAAAAACGAAACCCGCAAAATGCCTGCGGTGGACAAAGACTTCAGCATCGCGGCCGCGGCCGTCAACACTGGCGAAAAGATCAGCTATCCGCGCCATCGACAGCCCTACGAAGCCAACCCGCGCAAAGCGGCGCGTCACGAGATATACAACAAATATAATCCACGCCTCTAAACACTGGATACCTCAAACAAAAAACGCCCGCAGCACGTGCGGGCGTTTTTTGTTTGAACCGGCAAGTACCGATTAGTAGCTCTTGTTGTCTTTTGCAGCGCCGGTGAGGGCATCGCCCGCAGCCTGCGTATCGCGGCCAAGACCTTCTACTGTGTTGCAGGCGCTGAGGGGCGCAACAACAACAGCAACGAGCGCGAGGCACTGGATCCATTTTTTGAACTTTTTCACGGCAGGTCACTCCTTGGTTATAAACTGATCTGCATAATATCAGGGGTTTTGGGACAAAATCAAGGCGCGGAGACGGGCGGCGCATCCGGCGGCTGGATATCTTCGCCCATAGGTGCAAAGTCCGGCGCGTCGCCTTCATTTGGCATATCTTCGGCTTGGATATCGGCGCCTTGCGGCGGCGCGGGCGCGGTTTCGGGCGCCGGATGGCCGGGGATCGGCCCACCCGTGATATCATCAGGCGCATGGGGCGGTCGGTGTCCTGCCTCGTGCGGCAGACGCGGGCCTTCACCGCGGCGGAAATCGCCATGCTCCCCCTTGCGGGCCGGATCTTTGGGTCCACGCATTTCATGCCCGCGGCCCTTGTCTTTACCGCGGCGCATCGGCATCATTTCGCGCAAAGTCTTACGTCCTTCGGGCGATAAACGTTCCATGACCGCACGGCGGGCGGCCGCCATTTCATTCAAAAGTTCCGATTTGACAGCCCCTTCGCCAGCGATCGCGGCATCGAGTGCGGCCTGATCAAACGGCTCGGCCTCCATCGCTTCGCCCACGCGGCTGCGCGCGGCATCCAGCTTTTCACGCATGGCTTCGAATAGCGCGTCATGTTCCGCTTTGGCGGCGACCATGATAGCGCGGTCTTCATCGCTGAGCGCGGCGTGCAGAGCCTCTTCACGCTTTTTCCACTCTTCACGGCGGCTGTCACGCTCGGGTGGCGTATCGGGCGCGGCGGCAGGCGTTGCAATTTCGGTATGCATGGCATCGCCCAGCATACGGCCCGCCAAAAAGAAATTCACGGAAAGCGACAAAAACAAACCAGCGGCCAAAACCGCCGTCACATGACGGGATGCCATTAGAAAATTCCCCCTTGGTAAAAGGATGCGTCATCATCGGCCAAAATCTGATCGGCCTGATAGTAAACAGGATGCACAAGGCTTTCGCGCTGCGACGATGGCTGCATTCCCAGCATAAAGCCAAACACAGCAATCGCCAGCAGCCCCATGGGCGGCGCCACCACATATGTCGTGCGCCAGCCAAAGAAGCCGCCGCGCACGGCCACAGCCGCCGAAGCCGCCGTTTCCTGTGCGGGCAGGTCGTTAATCGCCGCCATGATACGGTTTTCAAGGGCGGGCAGGTTCGCATCCGGCGCATCATCACCGCGCAGCATGTCTTCAAGCGCCAGCGTGCGGTCAAAGGCATCGCGTGCAGCGCTGTCTTTTTCGGTCAGGTCCAGCGCGGATTTCAATTTATCTTGCGGCCAGCGCGACAGATCTGCGCCATAAATATCCAGAAGCTCGGTGAATTCATTGCGCGTCATCATGGCACATCCCCCGTTTGTTCGATGTTATTGTCTCCGCGTTCGCCCTGCAGCAGGTCACGCAGGGTCTTGCGTGCACGCACCAGCAGGGATTCAAGCGCCTTGACGCTGATGCCCAGCATGTCGGCCGCTTCACGGTTTGAAAAATCTTCGTAAAAGCAGAGCACGAATGCCGCACGCTGCCGTTCAGGCAAAGTTGCAAGCGCGGCACGCACGCGCTGTGATTGTTCCTGCCGCTGCATCTGGCGTTCGGCATCGGGTGTGGCATCCGCCTGTTCGGGTACATCGTCGATATTGCCAAATGTCTTTTTACGTTTTTCGTCGATACAAAGATTAAGGACGATACGGTAAAGCCATGTCGAAAATTTTGCGCCGGCTTCGTCGGGGTCTTGCCACTGCGCGGCGTGTTTCCAGACACGGATGAAAGCTTCCTGCGCGACGTCTTCGGCCGCGGCAGTGCTGCCCAGAACGCGGGTGGCCATCCGCACCGTACGCCCCAGATGCCGCTGCATAAGGGCATGCAGGGCACGCTGGTCGCCATTTGCGATGCGGGCCATAAGCTGGGCATCTTCTCGCGCCTCGTCGCCGGTTGGGGTTATGTTTAAAGGCTCGCGCATCCGTCTTTCCGGGGAAGTAAACTGCAACACTGTCTATCCCCCTTTTTTGAAACGATTGCGGGCTTGTACCGTTAGTGGCACGGGCATACAGGCAAAACCCTGCGCCGGAGGACTGTTTTTATGTATGATATAGGGCTGATTTTTTAAACCCTTTTCGCGCATGATTTACCCATCTGGCACCGTGACATACCTGAACACGCCCCGATACGCAGCAAGGCGTTTAAGTTTTTCTTTTAAAATCAAAGGAGTACTAAGAATGACCCCCAAGATGACCCGCACCATGACCATGAGCGCTCTGGCGCTGGTATTCGCTTTGGCTGTCGCGAACCCCGCACAGGCCGAAGATGCGGCCGCCACGGCCCCCGCCGCGACCGAAACCCCCGCCGCCGATAAATCCCCCGGCGGTGTCAAAGAACGCATGAAAGACACCGGCGATAAAGAATGGCGCAAAAAAGGTGAAAAAGGCGAACACGGCAAAAAAGGCCCGCGCGGGTTTGGTATCCCCTCCGCCGAAGAGCTGACAAAACTGGAAGGCATGAACGCCGAGCAGCGCAAAGCCTATATGGACGAAAAGCGCAAGTCGTGGGAAAGCATGACGGACGAGCAGAAAAAGGCTGAAATGGAAAAAAACAAGGCAGCCTATGACGCCTTGAGCGAAGAGCAGAAAGCCGCCCTGAAAGAGCGCCACAAAGCCCTGCGCGAAAAATACCACGCCGAAAAGAAAGCAGCCTATGACGCCATGACACCCGAAGAGCAAGCGGCATTCAAAAAGAAAATGCGCGAACGTTATGAAGAGCGCGGCGGCAAGTGGGGCGATGCGCCCGCAGGCAGCGAAGGTGGATTTAAAAAACGAGGCGAATTTAAAAAAGACGCCAAACCTGCGGAAACCACCCCCGAAACCCCCGCAGCCGAATAATACCTGATACTGCACACCGAAAAGCCGCAGGCATTTTACTTGCCTGCGGCTTTTTGTTTTCTTTATAATCCGCGCATGACACGCACCAGCACAAAAATATCTTTTCCGAATGGCCGCGGGCAAACACTGGCCGCCATTCTGGATGCACCGGCGGACAAGCCGCTATTTTACGGCCTGTTCGGCCCTTGTTTTACGTGCCCCAAGGAAACCCATGCCGCGGCCAAAGTCTGCCGCGCCCTGGCCGAAGCGGGCGTCGCGATGCTGCGCTATGACGTGACCGGGGTCGGTGGCAGCGAAGGCAAGGAAATCGACACCAACTTCACAACGCGCATTGCCGACATGCGTGCGGCACATGATTTTATGGCGAGCGAATTTTCCGCCCCAAAAATTGTGATCGGCCACAGCATCAGCGGCACCACGGCACTGTCTGCCGCCAAATATATGCAAGATATGCAGCTGGTGGCCACCATCGGATCGCCCTGCGACCCCACGGCTATCATTGAAAAATTTCGCCGCAATGGCGATATCACGGAAAACGCGGATGGCGCCGTCATCAACGTACTGGGCACGCCCCACCACTTCGGCCCGCATTTCGTGCCGGATATGTTGTCACAGACGGTGGCCGAAGACACCGCCGCGCTGGCGTGCAAATTAATGGTATTTCACGCGCCCAACGACCGCATCGTCAGCTATGACAACGCCGAAAAAATTACCACACGCGCAGTAAAAGCCAATGCGGATCTCTACCGCCTCGACGATGCCGCGACGCATTTGTTTGAAAACCGTGCGGATGATGCGCTGCAGGTTGCAAACACCATTCTCGACTGGTGCAAAAACAGCCCGCTATAAAAAGACACACTCAGCGCGGCGGCTTCGGTGGTGGCGGGTTTTTGCCGTTGTCGTTTCGCGGGGCCCGCTCTTTACCGGACTGTGCATCCAGAATAGCATCGCGGAAAATGCGGCCAAGACCGCCCATGGCGGGTTCCTGCGTCAGGACTTTTTCGCTCATTGCTTTGGCGTTATCTGCGGTGGCGTGCAATTGCTCCGCCGTGCGGTTCATGGGCAGATTATGCGGTGTGTAACGACCAATGGTCTTGACATAGGCCTTGCAAATTTCAAGCACGGCAGGCGATGCCGTTTCAGCACCCGCGCGGCAAACGGCGTCGACAAAATACATTGCCTTGTCCGCGTCGGTCATCTTTTTGGCCACAGCGCCCATGACAACCGGCTTGAAGGCCTTACCTACGTTATGCTCGGCATCGGCAGACAAATGTGTTTCCTGCGCGATTTGTACGGCCAGATCGCGCGATTGCTGCGGGGTCAGGTTCTTCAGCTTGCCCTCTGCATTGAGGTCGATAACTTTTTGCACCGCACGCGACGTCCAATGCGTCACGTCCATTTTATGCACCGCATTCATATTGCGCAGGTCGCGCACATATTCGGGGAAGGTGCTGTTTTCGCCATAGCGCTGATAATGGCGGATCATCGCATAAGCATCCGCTTCGCATTCGGCTTTGTTGCCGAAACTGCTGGTTTTCATGCTTTGTTTATTGATGGTCAAAATCGTAACGGCATGGCCCAGTTCATGATCCAGCACATAGCGGTGCCACATCTGCGTGTTGTTATGTTCGTCCGCCATCATGGGAAAACGGGCATTATCCTGCGCGTCGTTCGCCACAAAAATAGATTTCAGCAAACGTGCGCTGAACTGGTCACCGGCCGGAATAACGATGCGGCCATAAACCGCACTTTCGGCTTTTTGGTTGAACATGCTTTCGGAGATATTCACGCTCATCGGCATTTTGCCTTCGAACGCACCAAGGGCGAAAGATTTCGCCATCGAGGTTTTTGCCGCAGGATTGCGCTGTTCCAGCGCCGCCAGTTCGGGCGCGATGTTCGCCACGGCTTCGCGGCCGGTTTTGAATTGTTGATGGTTCAGGATAAACACATCGTTTCTATGCTCGGGGAAGTCCTGATAAAATTCGCGGATGGCATCAGCCAGATCCAGCGGCGGGCCGCCGGCATCATCTTCGGGCGTGCGTACAATGCGCAAATCCATCTTGCGTACTCCTGATTCTATTCATGTGTGATGGCGCCGATCTTACGGCAAAGAAGCTCCCGTGCCTAGCCGCCTGCATGGTAAAACAGCCATTTAAGTCCGATATTTGAAACGATATTACCCGATTATGTCTGCGCTGCGGCGCGGCAAAGCGCTGTGCGCCACGTTAAGCAACCTTGGCCAAGACCTCGCGGAAGCGTGCGCGGTAGTGATCTTCGCGCTTGTGGCGACCGTTTTGCACAACCCAGCGGCCACCGGCCATAACATCTTTCACAGGGTTGCGGCTGGCGGCAAAAACGGCAGTATCAAGAATATGATCCCGCAGCTTGCCCGTCATCACGCCCATGTCAGGGTCGAGCACGATAAAATCCGCGCGGTGGCCAATTTCGATGCGGCCGCATTTGCGCCCTAATGCCTGCGCCCCGCCTTGCGTTGCGCGTTCATACAGCATCGCCCCCACAGACGGCAATTCGTGGTCTTTGATGATGGTACGTTCACGGTGCAGCAAACGCTGTACGTATTCAAGCCAGCGCAGCTCTTCGACCATATTGACGCTGATATGGCTGTCCGACCCAATCGCAAATGCACCGCCTGCCTGGAAATAATCCACCAGCGGGAAAATACCATCGCCCAGGTTCGCTTCGGTCGTCGGGCATAGCCCCGCCACGACGCCGGAGGCCGCAAGGGCGCGGGTTTCGTCCGGCGTCATATGCGTGCAATGTATAAAGCACCATTTATTATCCACCTGCGCATTCTCCAGCAGCCATTCGACGGGACGTTTGCCCGACCACTCAAGGCATCCCTCCACCTCTGCCATTTGTTCGGCAGCATGGATGTGAATGGGCGCATTCGGGATCAGACTGCGGATCGCCGCCGTGCCTTCACGCAGCATCGCAGGCGATACGGCACGCAGGGAGTGATGGGCAAAGCCTACCGTCACCTGCGGCACGCTTGAAAATTCGCCGTAAATATTTTCGACAATGCGCATCACGCTATTCACATCGCCAATAAAACGCTTTTGCCCTTCGGCCGGCGGTTTTTCGCCAAATCCGCCATGCGCGTACAGCACGGGCATATGCGTAATCGCAATACCGCTTTCCAGCGCCGCCCGCACCATCTGGCGCGACATTTCGGCGGGATCCGCATAGGGCTTGCCGTTCGTATCGTGGTGGATGTAGTGAAATTCGCCCACGCTTGTGTATCCGGCCTTGAGCATTTCGGCATAAACGTAGGTGGCCAAAGCCTCCATGTCATCCGGCGTCAGGAAAGCAAGGAAACGGTACATGGTTTCCCGCCAGCTCCAGAAGTTATCCTTTTTGCCACTGGCACGTTCGGTTAACCCCGCCATGGCACGCTGGAACGCGTGAGAATGCACGTTCGGCATTCCCGGAATCAGGGGACCCGCCACAATATGCGCTTGTCCGTCCGTTGGGATCGCGGATTTAAACGTATCGACGCCCACAATCCAGCCGTCTTTATCGACTTCGATCAGCACGTTATCCGCCCAGCCATCGGGCAGCAGCGCTTGGGGGGCAAAAATCGTGGTCATGGCTTGTATTCCCTGATTAAATAATCATCTATAAATGAATGTATATCCACCCATACAAAAGGCCAAGCCATGTTTGACACGCTCTGGAAAAACCTGCACGCCGCGACCATGACCGACAACGGCTCTTTTGGTATTATCAATAACGCTGCCATCGGTATCAAAAACGGCCGGATTGAATGGATTGGCCGCGAAAGCATTTTGCCCAGTGCGCCCGATACGCTCAGCGAATACGTATTCGATGGCGAAGGCAAATGGGTCACCCCCGGCCTGATCGACTGTCATACGCATCTGGCCTATGCCGGCAACCGCGCGGCGGAGTTTGAGCAGCGTTTGCAGGGCGTATCCTACGAAGAGATCGCCCGCGCCGGCGGCGGCATTGCCTCCACCATGCGCGCCGTGCGCGAAACGTCCGAAGATGTCATTTTCGATCAAACGCTGTTTCGGCTGCTAACCCTGTTCCGTCAGGGCGTCACCACTTTTGAAATCAAATCAGGCTACGGCCTTGATACAGCGTCGGAACGTAAACTGCTCCGCGTTGCGACGCGCCTGCGCGATGATTATGGCTTTCGCGTGCAGCGCACATTTTTGGGCGCGCACGCGCTGCCACCCGAATACGCAAACCGTAGCGATGATTACATTGACATGATCTGCCACGACATGCTGCCGACGCTGCATGCCGAAGGACTGATCGATACCGTCGATGCATTTTGCGAACATATCGCCTTTAGCACAGGGCAAGTGCAGCAAGTATTTGATACCGCCCGCAGCCTTGGCCTGCCCGTGAAGCTGCATGCAGAGCAGCTATCCAACTTGCACGGCGCCCGCCTCGCCGCCCAGTATCAGGCGCTATCGGCGGACCATCTGGAATATCTGGACGATGCTGGCATTGACGCCATGCGCGCCGCGGGCACCGTGGCCGTTTTATTGCCCGGCGCATTTTATTTCCTGCGCGAAAAACAATTGCCACCCGTGGACGCCCTGCGCAAGGCTGGCGTTCCGATGGCATTGGCAACCGACCACAACCCCGGCACATCACCCTGCCTGTCGCTGTTGTTGATGCTCAACATGGGCTGCACGCTATTCCGTCTGACGCCCGAAGAAGCATTGGCGGGCGTCACGCGCCACGCCGCCCGCGCTCTTGGCTGGCAGGACAATATCGGCACACTGGAAATCGGAAAAGCCGCCGATTTCGCGCTCTGGGACATCACGCACCCGCGCGATCTTTGCTATATGTTCGGCCACAACCCTGCTATCGGCGTGGTCAAGGACGGCGAGTGGCATGGATTTGCCGGATAACACGGCGACCATCGCACTTTCACTCCGTTTTTTTTACGGCTATGCTGTGGTTATGCGCGGCGTTCTGCCCTGCAACCTATATATGCCGGATTGAAAAATGAAATATATTCTTTTCGCTTTGCTGCTGCTTGCTCTCTCCCCGTTGTTTTCGCTGCCTGCACAGGCGGATACGGCGGCCGATACGGCTTATCTGGCATTGGTCGACAGCGCACAGCAAAACCCCGATGCAGCAGATTGGGCCGCGCTGCGCACGGCATATAGCAAAACAAGTTTTTATGCAGAAACTGGCGGCGTGAACGAAGCAGTGCCCCCCCGCACCGCCCTGCAAAAACTGCATGCACAAAACACGCCCGAAACACAGGGCGCCCTTAAACAGGCTATCCGCAGGCATTATGCGGATGTGGACACGCTACTTTATATCCTGTCGAGCGAGACCCAGCAAAAAACAGATGCCGTTGATACCGCCGCGCTTGGCAAAGCGCTGAAAGGCCTTCTGGGTGCTATCTTAACGACAGGCGATGGCAAAACCATGCGCACCGCTTTCAAGACCATCAGTCATGACGAAGAAAACGCAATTGCACAGGGCGTATTTCGTTTACAGCTGATCGCGCGCCACGTTGAAAGCGGTCACGGCCGCATTTACAGCACCCTGACCGTACGCGAAGCCCAAGGACCCGAGATGGAGATGTTTTTTGACATCACCGACCGCTGGACGCTGCCCGCAAATCCGAAGCACGCAGAAAAACCCGCGCCTTACAGCCTGCCGCAAGCACCCGATGCCACAACAGATGCCGATAAAACCTATATGAATCTTGTCAGCGCCGCACAGGCATCGCCGGAGACGGTCGATTGGGATCGTTTGCGCAAAACATATGCCGCGACCAGTTTTTATGCGCAGACAGGCCCCCTGGGCGCAACCGCATTGGCCGCACGCATGGCACAGCATGACGCCAACCGCGGCACACCGGAATCGCAGGAAGGTTTCAACAAAATATATCAACAGCATTTTGCTGTGATCGGCGTACAGAAAATGGGGGCGAATCTGCAATCACGCGGCCTTGCCCAATACCTGGACGCCAAAACCATCGCAGCGGCGCAGGCGGGGTTATTGAATAGCGTCCTTAAAACCGGCGACGGTAAAACGGTTGCAACGGCCTTTCAGATTATCACGGGAACCGAAATCGAAGAATCCGTGCCCGTGCTGCTGGAAAACCCCGTATCATCCGGCGTTGCGTTCGAGGCAGAAAAAGTTATCAGCCGGTTTAAAGGCAAAGACCGCAAAACAGGTGCTGATACCGAACTGATTTTCGCCATGCAGGGCGGCCTACCCGCGATGATGAAATCCGCAGGCGGTGGCGCACCCGCGAAAGATAGATCCGAAGCTGACGGCCGCTATCTTGCGCTGGCCGATGCCGCCATTCAGGCACCCGGCACGGTTGATTATGCCGCCCTGCGCCACGCCTATGCACAAACGTCGTTTTATAGCCCTTATGGCGGCGCAGCGTTGGCGGGTAAACTGGATACCGCCTTGAACGCGGCGCTAGAATCTGCCGCGGCGATCAAAGCCTATCAAGATATTACGCGCGCACATCTGGGACATTTTGCATCACACATGCACGCCCTGCATGCAGCGCAAGCAAAAAAGCCGGCGTTTATTGATGCCACCGCGCACCAGAAGCATCTGGACGGCATCACCGGAAGCATCCTGAAAAGTGGTGACGGCAAAACACCCCAAACCGCCTATCACGTCATCGATATTCAGGAAGAATACAGGTTGATGAAAGAAGTCCTCAAAATTCAGGGCAAAAAACGTCCCACATTACAGCAGGACGGACATGTTTTTGACGTGTTTGATTACACCGCCGCGGATGGCAGCGCGGCCACGGTTTATTTTAACGTCGATATGATTTTTGCACGCGACCCGACCGAATAACGATCAACGTCCGTAGCGACGCTTGCCCCAATCCAGCAACGATTGCAGCACGGCTTGCAATACGGGTTTCAGCTGATCGGCCTTTGCGGGTTGATAGAGATAGGGCTTACCCGCATCCATATACAAATCCCATATCAATTCCATTTGTATCGCATGCACATCGGCGGCGGGCTGGCCGTAATGGCGCGTGATATGCCCCCCCACGAAACGTTTATTCAAAACGGCTGAATACGCGCCCGATGACGCCGCCGCCAGCGCGGCCTGCGCCATCGCCGGATCGCAGGATGTGTCGTGCGCGGTGCCCAAATTTAAATCCCACAGACGGCCATCAAACAGGCGCGGCACTTCGGCGCGGATCGAATGGGCGTCATATACAACCGCATAGCCAAATATGCTTTTGATGCGCGCAATTTCTGCCGCCAGTGCGTCGTGATACGGCAGCCAATAGGCCGCAACGCGGTTCAACTTTTCGATACCATCCGGCGCCTCGCCGGGTAAATAAATATCCTCGCCATCAAATGTTTGTAGCGGACACAGGCCGGTTTTAACCTGCCCGGGATACAAATCGGTATCTTCCTGCGCACGGTTCAGGTCCACCACATAACGCGCATGCGTCGACATTAAAACGCCCGCGCCCATGCCCCTCGCAAAATCATACAGGCTATCCAGATGCCAATCGGTATCGGGGAGCATCTGGCCGATGGGGTTCAGGCGCGATTTGATATCGGGTGGCAGGTAGGTACCCATATGCGGGATACTGACCAGCAGCGGTGTTTCGGCTTGAAATAATTTTCGCACCTGCATCGCTACACCGTCAAAGACGGCAGCGTCTTGCGTCCCACGAAGGGCAGGAATGTTCCCGCCTCCACCAGACGTGTGGCAATGCGGATATCGGGTGCGAAGTAATGATCTTCGCTGTAATGGCTGACCTGCGCCCGCAGGATACGCATAACATCCTGCAGCGGCTTTGACGTCAGCAGCGGCAACTGGAAATCAATACCCTGCGCCGCGGCCAGCAGCTCGATACCCACGATGTTGGCGGTATTGGTCGCCATATCATTCAAACGGCGGGCACCGTGCGTCGCCATGCTGACGTGGTCTTCCTGATTGGCCGATGTCGGAATACTGTCGACGCAGGCCGGATGCGCCAGCATTTTGTTTTCGGATGCCAGCGCGGCTGCCGTGACATGCGCAATCATGAACCCTGAATTGACACCGGCATCCTTGACCAGAAACGGCGGCAGGCCGCTCATTTTGCTGTCAATCAACATGGCGATGCGCCGCTCGCTCATTGAGCCGATTTCAGCCACGGCCAGCGCCAGACTATCCGCCGCCATCGCAATCGGTTCGGCATGGAAGTTACCGCCGGATTTGACCTCTCCCGTTTCAAGGAAGATAAGCGGATTATCGGTCACCGCATTCGCTTCGCGGTGGAACACATCAGCGGCAAAGCGGATATGATCCAGACACGCCCCCATAACCTGCGGCATACAGCGGATGCAGTAAGGATCTTGCACTTTGGTATCATCCGGCGTGTCGTGCGATTTACGGATGGCGCTGCCCTTGAGCAGGTTGATGTAAATCTTGGCGACATCCATTTGGCCCCGCTGCCGGCGGACGCGCTGAATTTCAGGATCGAAGGGCGTAGTAGACCCCTTGGCCGCATCCACAGTCAAGGCACCCGCCACGACCGCGGCCGCAAAGCAATCTTCGGCACGGAAAAGACCGCGCAGCGCCAATGCCGTTGATACTTGCGTGCCATTAATCAGCGCAAGCCCCTCTTTGGGCGCCAGCTTCAGCGGCTTTAGTCCCTGTTTTTTCATCTCGGTGCGCGCGTCTTTGAGAATACCGCCCACACGCACCTGCCCCGCGCCAATCAGCGGCAGCGACAAATGCGCCAGCGGCGCCAGATCGCCCGATGCACCGACGGATCCCTTTTCGGGGATGCAGGGGTAAATTTCGCGGTTATAAAGCTCGATCAGGAAATCGATCACTTCGCGGCGGACGCCCGAATACCCCTGCGCCAAGGCATTGATTTTCAAAAGCAGGATAAGACGCACAACTTCGTCATCCATAAACCGGCCAACGCCGGTGGCGTGCGACAAAATCAGGTTGCGCTGCAAGGTTTCAAAATCATCCGGATCGATACGCACTTTGGCAAGGGCGCCGAAGCCTGTATTAATGCTATAAACCGTCTGTCCGTCGTCGATGATGTTTTGAATATGCCGCTGCGACAGATCGACGTTTTTATACGCCGCTGCAGCCAGCGCAACGGGAATATGATGTTTGGTCACCATGCGCAAAAGGGACAGGCCCATCTCGCCCGGCTGGATGACGATTTTTTTCATTTTTTGGCTCCCTTGTGCGCCAGCATCGGCAGATGCAGGCCTTTTTCATGTGCGCAATCAATCGCAATATCATATCCCGCATCCGCATGGCGCATAACGCCAGTGGCAGGATCGTTGGTAAGAACGTTTTTAAGACGTCGCGCGGCATCATCGGTGCCATCCGCCACCACAACCATGCCGCTGTGCTGCGAAAAGCCCATGCCGACGCCGCCGCCGTGATGCAGCGATACCCATGTCGCGCCGCTGGCGGTATTCAAAAGCGCATTAAGCAACGGCCAGTCCGACACCGCATCGCTGCCGTCCTGCATGCCTTCGGTCTCGCGGTTCGGGCTCGCAACAGATCCGCTGTCCAGATGGTCGCGGCCAATCACCACAGGGGCGCTCAGCTCGCCATTTTTGACCATCTCGTTGAACGCAAGGCCAAGGCGGGCGCGGTCACCAAGCCCCACCCAGCAAATACGCGCAGGCAGGCCCTGAAACTGGATACGCTCTTTCGCCATATCCAGCCAGTTGTGCAGGTGTTTGTTATCGGGTAGTAGCTCTTTTACTTTGGCGTCGGTTTTATAAATATCTTCGGGATCGCCCGAGAGTGCAGCCCAGCGGAAGGGGCCGACGCCGCGGCAGAATAGCGGGCGGATATACGCGGGCACAAAACCCGGGAAGGCAAAAGCATTTTCCAGCCCCTCTTCTTCGGCCATCGCGCGGATGTTGTTGCCGTAGTCCAGCGTGGGAATGCCCATGGCATGGAAATCCAGCATCGCCTGCACGTGCACTTTCATTGATTTTTTGGCGGCGCTGATGACGGCATCCGGCTCGGTAGCACGTTTTTGTTCCACCTCTGCCCATGTCCAGCCGCTGGGCAGATATCCGTTCAGCGGGTCATGCGCAGATGTTTGGTCTGTGACCGCATGGGGGCGGTATTTCGCCTCTTGCTTGGCGCGTTTTACCAGTTCGGGAAAGATATCGGCGGCATTGCCCAGCAGGCCGACGGAAATGGCTTTGCCCTCTGCATGCGCGGCGTGGATCATGTCGATCGCATCATCAAGCGTGGCTGCTTTTTTATCAAGGTACCGCGTGGCCAGGCGGCGTTCGATACGGCTCATCTGGCATTCAACCGCCAGCATGGATGCCCCGGCCATGGTCGCGGCCAGCGGCTGCGCGCCGCCCATACCTCCAAGGCCGCCTGTCAAAATCCATTTGCCTGTCAGATCACCGCCATAATGGCGGCGGCCGACTTCGACAAAGGTTTCATAGGTGCCCTGCACGATACCCTGCGTGCCGATGTAAATCCACGAACCGGCTGTCATCTGGCCGTACATCATCAAGCCTTTGGCGTCCAGTTCGCGGAAATGCGCCCAGTTCGCCCAATTGGGCACCAGATTTGAATTCGCAATAAGAACGCGCGGAGCATCTTTGTGCGTTTTGAATACGCCCACCGGCTTGCCCGATTGCACCAGAAGCGTTTCATCAAGTTCAAGATTTTGCAGCGTCGAGACGATGCGGTCATAGCATTCCCAGTTACGTGCGGCCTTGCCGATGCCGCCATACACAACAAGTTCATCCGGATTTTCAGCAACATCCGGATCGAGGTTATTCATGAGCATGCGCAGCGGCGCTTCGGTCAGCCACGATTTCGCGCTGAGCGTCGTACCCCGCGGCGCCTGAATAATACGCTTGTTCGCACGTGCCGCTTCGGCTGTCATAGGGACCTCTTAACTGTCTGAAATAATGATAGAAAAACATACACCATCGGCACAGAAAGCAACAGGCCTTGCCCGCCTGCCTAAAGCCCCCTTGAAATTCTTTGCAAGATGCCGTTGACAGTTACATAAAACAGGCAGATATTCCGTTGCTTCGGATATGCGGCAGTGCCGCAAAAGTTATTTGATTCTCCCACCTGCCATCTCATTTTGACCTGACAGACGAAAACCAAAAGCCGAAATTAAAAACAATAAAAAAACTAGAAGGTGATACATGACGACCCCACGTGACTGGACCCAGCGCGAGCTGGACAGCATTTTTAACCGCGCTGCCGAACAAATCGAAAGCATCGCACGCGAAATTCCGCACATGCTGCACGACGTGCGCGTTGCCCTTGATGGCAACATGCCCGTGATCAACTTTGTATTCGCAAGCCATGCATCGGCTGACCCCGAGCGTTTACCCCCGCAGATCAGCGGACACAAAGTAACGCATACGGTAAAAACCCGCTAAGCATATGCACAAAACAAAAAAAGGCCGGATAAACCATCCGGCCTTTTTCTTTGCATGATGATCGGCCGCCTATTCGGGCCAGTAATCAATCACAATACCCGCTTGTTTGGCGATGCCGTTCGGCACCGCATCCAGAAACACGCCCGGCGTTGCCGGATCGGGCGATACAGTGGCAATCACTACGATTTTCTTTTGCTGTCCGGTTTGCGCATCCTGATGGATAACAGCATATACATGCTGCACGCGGTCATTCACGACCTCTTCGGCCACCTTGCGGCGGCTGGGGCCGGATGCGAAAGCGCGCAGTGTTTCGGCGGCATTCGCATCGGGCGCAATCACGCGGCATGTCAGCTGGTCATTCAGGCCCAGCATATAAAGCCCCGCGCCACCCTGCACCGCCCAGGCTACACCCTTGTGCGGGGCGAGGAACTGGCTGGCAATCATATTCGGCAGCGGTTTGGCGCCGATTGATTTGGCTTCGGCCACAATTTTGCGCCCATCACCCAGATAGGCCAGACACATGCCCGTGAACAGGCTGTCGATTTCCTGCCCCTTGCTGACGCCTTGCGCAGCCGCGGGCGATACAGACACCGCCAGCATAACGGCCAGCACCGACAGAATATGCGCGATGCGCCCCGTCATCAGATATGCAGCGGGCGGCCGTCAACTGCCAGCGCCGCCTCCTTCACAACTTCGTTCAGCGTCGGGTGCGCATGACAGATACGCGCGATATCTTCTGCACTGCCGCCGAATTCCATCACCGCGACCACTTCCGCAATCAACGTGCCCGCTTCGGGGCCCACAATGTGGCAACCCAGTACGCGGTCGGTTTCGGCATGCGCCAGAATTTTCACGAAACCATCCGTCATCGCCATCGCACGTGCGCGGCCGTTCGCCATGAAGGGGAACTTGCCTGCTTTGTACGGAATGCCCGCTTCTTTCAGCTGTTCTTCGGTTTTACCCACACTCGCCGCTTCGGGCGATGTGTAGACAACGCCGGGGATGCAGTCATAGTTGATATGGCCCGACTGGCCCGCGATGATTTCGGCAACCACCACGCCCTCGTCTTCGGCTTTATGCGCCAGCATCGGGCCGCGCACCACATCACCGACGGCATAAATGCCCGCCACATTGGTCTGGAAATGGTCGTCGATTTCAACCATGCCGCGTGCGTCAACCTTGACGCCCGCTTTATCAAGCCCCAGCCCCGCCGTGTACGGACGGCGGCCGATGGCCAGCAGAACCGTTTCGACTTCCAGTTTTTCCGCATCGCCGCCGGCCGCAGGCTCCAGCGTCAGGGTCACTTTGCCTTTTTTCTTCTCGGCGCCGGTCACTTTGGTGCCCAGTTTGAATTCCATGCCCTGTTTGGCCATGATCTTTTTCATCTCTTTCGACACTTCACCGTCCATACCCGGCAGGATACGGTCGAGGAATTCGATCACGGTGACTTTCGCGCCTAGGCGCTGCCAGACCGTGCCCATCTCAAGGCCGATCACACCACCGCCAATGACGGCAAGGCTGGCGGGCACTTTATCAAGCGTGAGGGCGCCCGTAGACGTCACAATTTGCTTTTCATCCACTTCGATACCGCGCAGCGGGGTGGATTCAGAACCCGTGGCGATCACGATATTTTTCGCCTGAATGGTTTTCTTGCCGTCTTTGCCATTCACCTCAACCGTGCCGGGCGCCGTGATGCTGCCCGTGCCCACGATATGGGTGACTTTGTTTTTCTTGAACAGGAAGCCGATGCCCTGCGTGTTGGAAGCCACGACTTTATCTTTGTGGCCCATCATTTTTTTCAGATCCAGCTTCGGCGTGCCGACATCGATGCCGAGGGCGGCGAAGTCATGCTCCGCATGGGCGAATTTCTCGGATACGCTCAGAAGGGCTTTGGAGGGGATGCAGCCAACGTTGAGACAGGTGCCGCCCAGCGTGTTGTCTTTTTCGATGCAGGCCGTCTTAAGGCCCAGCTGCGCCGCGCGGATCGCGCAGACATAGCCGCCGGGGCCGGAGCCGATTACAACAACATCAAACGTTTCAGACGACATGGTTTTCCCTCTTTTTTGATCGTGTTTTGTGTGCCGACTGTACGCCAAATTGCCCCTGTTTTCGAGTCAATTGGCCACCGTTTCGCGCAAACGCCAATTTCATAATATCCTGAAAAATATCATTTTTTACGAATCTGTATTGACCCGAATCATCATTCTTTGATATTCGGGAATCTTCGATTCAAGCGATCTCCTTTGCTGTCGAAGAAGTTTCTTGATAGAGGGTGTCTACAAGAAGAAAGGGCCGGTCCGTAACACCGGCCCTTTCGCTTTTTTATGAAGCCTTATCAAACACTTGATTGAAATATCGCCATAAGACTTGTGATACGATACAGAGTTATGTTATGTTAAACGCGTATTTGCGGGGCATCTGACATGAAAAAAGCACGCCTGCCGGACGGCCAAGTCCTTCTGGCACACCAGTACAAGCGCGAAGAGCACGGTAACGATCTGCTGTGCGCAGACCCCGATTGCGGGGCGCATATGCTGTTTCGTAAAGAAGCCCTGACGCACGGCAGCCTCGCGCTCAAAAGCGCGCATTTTTTCTCCAAAAGCGTCAAAGAGCACATCACCGATTGCAGCGCCCACGAAGAGCTGGCCATTCAGGCCAAGCAGCGCAAATCGCTGGAGCAAGCTATCCGCGAAAATAAGAATATCGTCATCAACCTGAATGTCCGGTTGATGGAAAATTTCAACGGTATCGCGGGCGCACTTGTATGCCAGACCAGCACGAACGAAGTCCGTGATTACGTTGCCATTGGTGCGCGTAATATTGAAGACGTACTGGATATGATCGAAACCATCACCGACAAAGGTGGCGATGCCGCCCGCGCTAAAACGCGCGTGAACTATCAGGGCAAGACCCTGCCGCTGGAAGATTTCATTATCGACAGCAAAGACAAATACCGCAGCTTGCTCAACAGCATGTACCTGACGATGCAAAGCACGCCGCGGCAGGTCAAACAGCACGGTCCGGACGCTATTCACAGCGTACAGGAAATCACAGATTTTCCGCGCCTGATCCGCTTCAGCGCGACCGAAGGCAGCCGCGAGGGCCGCACCAAATCGCTGCGCGGTACGCCCATCAATATTTACAAAAAACCCGGCCAGCGTATTGTGATGTTGCAGCGCGCCGATACCGACGACAAATTCCGCCAGACCCTGCGCGGCGAAGACGTGCACCTGATTGCACGCCCGTCCCTGCACTGGCACGAAGCACAGCGTGCGCGGCGGGAACTGGATGAAAACCAGCCCGTGGTATTTCTGGATATGCACTGGAAAGTCGTCAGCGCGACACAGTTCACGCCGGATGAAAAACCGCAGCCGAAAAAAGACGCCAAGCCGCAGCAAGGCACCCTCGGCATCTAATGCCGTTTATTTAAAAACGTGATAGGCGACACCCTGTTGGCTATGCGTCTTTTCTTGTGCTGATTTGCGCCAGTCTTGTGCCGCGCTAAAGTCCATCACCGTAAAAGTGCCGGGCGTCAGCTGCGCCATCGACGCCTTGATATGCGTCCAGATGTTTTTTAGCTGCGACATACGGTTGGTCGGTATGGCCAAAACGGCGAATGGGCGCGCCGTAAAGTTATGCTGGTTACGCATTTTGGCATCTGCTGTCAGGATCACGTCAAATCCTTCACGTTCGGCCAGCTGTAAAATTTCAGGGTCTTTTTTCCCGCTCCAGCCCATGCGCGACACACTGTGCGCGTCATACCCGTCCATGCGCAGGCGGTCGGCCAATTTCGCGGGCAGGCATTCGTCGACCAGAATGCGCGTCATTTCAGCAAATCCTCGACCGACAATTCACCACTTTCCATCAGGATATGGCGCAGCGCGTACGACAAAACCGCCGCCGCCGCATCCGCGGGGATTGACGGATAGGCATCCAGAATCTCTTCCAGTCGCTGGCCGTCTTGCAGGTTGTCAAACAATACGGCCACAGGCACACGGGTGCCACGAAAAACCGTCTGGCCGCTCATGATGTCTTCGTCGCGGCTGATCCAGTTTTCGAGCGTCATGGCGCCCCACCGACGATTTCTTTTTTCTGCTTTTGCACGCCAGCGCGTTTAAAAAAACCGTAGCGGATGAAATGGGCCGTTTCAATAATAACAGCCGCATTCATCGGCATCGTGGCGTGGTTTGCATGTAAAACAATATGATCTTTTTCACCATCGATATGCGTGCTGGCAATCGACACCTTGCCATCATCCGTGCCGGGAATAATCAGCGTCGACAGGGGGTCAATCGTGCGGTCGCCCGCAATCACACCCACTTCGTAATCCGGTTTGCCCAGTTTTTGTGAAATGTTATAGCCGGTCGTCAGCTGCTGACCCGCCGGGCCATAAAAACGGTCATAAAGCCCAAAATTATTGAGGAAATCGGCAACTTCGCTGCCCTTGTTGGGGCTGCCAATGGCGACCACGCGGCCCAGATTTTCCGGACGGTGGCTGTTGATATAGGCGCGAACCACAAGCGCCCCCATCGAATGTCCCACGAAATTGATTTTGCGCGTTTTATCCGCATTGAACGCCATGATGTCCGCATGCATACGCTCGGCCAGAGTGGCAATATCGTATGTGCGGGATTCATAATTGACATTTAAAACCGTATAGCCGCGGCTGCGTAAATCTTTGGCCATTTTTTCCATGGCAGATTCACTGCGGCCAATGCCATGCAACAGCACGACATAGTCGGACGGTTTATCCGCCGCATTTTGCGCCCAAGCAGGCGATGCGAGAACCATCAGCGACAGAAGAATGGAAATAAAAAGCTGTTTCATCAAAAGAACGGGGCGCCACGCGGGGCGCCCCTTCCCGTTATCAAACGTCCAGCAGCAAACGCTGCGGATCTTCGATGGCGTCCTTGATACGCACCAGGAACGAGACGGCTTCTTTACCATCAATGATGCGGTGATCATAGCTGAGCGCGATATACATCATCGGACGCGCAACAACCTGACCATTCACAACAACCGCACGCTCTTTCGTGGCATGCATACCCAGAATAGCCGATTGCGGCGGGTTGATAATGGGCGTCGACAGCAGCGATCCGAACACGCCGCCGTTCGTGATGGTGAACGTACCACCCGACAGGTCATCCATGCCCAGTTTGCCGTCGCGGGCGCGCAGGCCCAACTCGCCGAATTCTTTTTCGATACCCGCAAAACCCTTCACATCCGCATCACGTACCACGGGCACGACCAGGCCGGTCGGGGTGGATACGGCAACGCCGATGTCATAGTAGTTTTTGTAGACGATATCAGTGCCATCAATTTCCGCGTTCACCGCCGGGAAATCTTTGAGCGCCTGAATGGCGGCTTTAACAAAGAACGACATGAAACCCAGTTTGATGCCATGTTTCTTTTCAAAGCTGTCTTTGTACTGGTTACGCAGCGCGATGATATGGCTCATGTCAACTTCGTTGAACGTCGTCAGCATGGCGGCAGTGTTTTGCGCTTCTTTCAGACGCTCGGCGATACGCTGGCGCAGGCGTGTCATTTTCACGCGCTCTTCGCGGTCTGCTTTCGCACGCGGGCCGGATGGCGCGGCGGGCGCCTTGGCAGCCGGCGCAGCGGCGGGCGCTTTCAGCGCTTCGAGGACGTCACCCTTGGTCACGCGGCCGTCTTTGCCGGTGCCTTGCAGGCCGGACACATCGAGGCCGTTGTCATCGGCGATTTTGCGCGGCGCGGGCGACAGAAACGTGTCGTTATTTGATGCCTTGGCGGCGGCTTGCTGCGCTTTGGGCGCTTCGGCTTTCGCGGGTGCAGCGGTTTTGGCGGCAGCCTTGGGCGCGGCGCCTGCGGCACCTTCGGTAATGAAACCCAGAACAGCGCCAACCTCGACGTTGCCGCCGGTTTGCACTTTGATTTCTTTCAGAACGCCCGCGGATTTCGCGTTTACTTCCAGCGTCACTTTGTCGGTTTCCAGCTCGACTAACGGTTCGTCAACAGCAATGCTGTCGCCGACGTTTTTGAGCCATTTCGCAACGGTCGCTTCCTTGACGGATTCACCGAGGGCGGGAACGATGATTTCAGTGGCCATTTTTCTTATACCTTCTTTTCTTGGACGTAAAATTCAATCAAACCGTCAGCGCGGCCGTGACCAGCGCTTCTTGTTCTTTATTGTGGGTCTTTAGCGAACCGGTCGCAGGCGCGGCGGCAGCGGGACGGCCGACATAAACCGGACGGCCTGCTTTATGCTTGATGCTAGCGAGCGCTTTTTCGATGCGGCGATCGACGAAGTTCCAGCCGCCCTGGTTTTCAGGTTCTTCCTGGCACCAGATAACTTCGGCGTTCGGGTATTTTGCCAGCTCTTCTGCCAGCGGTTTTTCGGGGAACGGATAGAACTGTTCCAGACGCAGGAGCGCCACGTTGGTAATGCCCGCTTTCTCACGCGCTTCGAGCAGGTCGTAATAAACCTTGCCGCTGCAGATCACAACGCGCTTGATACCTTTGGCGGGCAGCGGGTTGTCTTCGTGCAGAACGCGGTGGAATGTTTCCTTGCCCGTGAACATGCTGGCGGGTGACACGCATAGTTTGTGGCGCAGCAGCGATTTCGGCGTCACGATCACCAGCGGTTTGCGGAAATCGCGGCGCATCTGGCGGCGGAGCGCGTGGAAATAGTTGGCGGGCGTGGAACAGTTCAGCACCTGCCAGTTGTCTTCCGCGCACAGCTGCAAGAAACGCTCAAGGCGGCCCGAAGAGTGTTCAGGGCCCTGGCCTTCAAAACCGTGCGGCAGCAGCATGACCAGACCGGACATACGCAGCCACTTGGTTTCAGCGGATGCGATAAACTGGTCAATAATAACCTGCGCACCGTTCACAAAGTCGCCAAACTGGCCTTCCCACAGCACCAGTGATTTCGGGTTCGCGGTGGAATAGCCGTATTCAAAGCCCAGAACCGCCGCTTCGCTCAGCGGGCTGTCATGAACTTCGAACGTCGCCTGCGCGGGGTCGATGTTATTGAGCGGGATGTAACGCTGTTCGGTCGATTGGTCCGTCAGTGCGGCGTGGCGCTGCGAAAACGTGCCGCGGCCGCAGTCCTGACCGGACAGACGCACCGGATGGCCTTCGAGCGCGAGGGAGCCATAGGCCAACGCCTCTGCCGTTGCCCAATCAAAACCTTCGCCGGTTTCGAACATTTTCTTTTTCGCATCCAGCTGGCGTGCGATTTTGCTGTTGAGGTCAAAACCATCCGGCACCGACGTGATCGCCTTGCCGATTTTTTGGAAGATCTCTTCGCTCAGCGCGGTTTCGCCGCGGCGTTCGTCGCCGTGCGCCTGTTTCAAGCCTGTCCAGTGGCCTTCCAGCATGTCGGCGCGGTTAGGTTTATAGCTGGTGGCAGCAACGAATTCCTTCTCCAGATACGCGTTCCAGTCGGCGTACATTTGGTCGGTTTCTTCGGGCGTCATGACGCCTTCTGCATTCAGCTGCTCGGCGTAAATCGCACGGGTGGTTTTTTTGCCCTTGATGACTTTGTACATCTGGGGCTGGGTGAATGCAGGCTCGTCCGACTCGTTATGGCCGTGGCGGCGATAGCAAACGATATCGAGGAATACGTCTTTTTTGAATGTCTGGCGGAATTCGACCGCGAGGCGCGCGGCATGCATGACCGCTTCGACATCGTCGCCGTTCACGTGGAAAATGGGCGATTGCACCATTTTGGCCACATCGGTGCAGTAGTTGCCGGAGCGGGAATAAAGCGGCGCCGTCGTAAAGCCGATCTGGTTGTTGATCACAACGTGCATGGTACCGCCCACGCGGTAGCCGGGCAGATCCGACATCATCAATGTTTCGGGTACGATACCCTGACCCGACAGCGCAGCGTCACCATGGATCAGCAGCGTCATCACAGACGAACGCTCTTCGTCCTGGCGGATATCCTGCTTCGCGCGGACTTTACCAGCGGCGACAGGGTCGACGAATTCAAGGTGCGACGGGTTGGGCGTCAGCGACAGGTGAACGATATTGCCGCCAAAATCACGGTCGGACGAGGTGCCGAGGTGATATTTCACGTCGCCCGAACCCTGCACATCGTCCGGCTTTGCCGGCGTGCCCTGAAATTCGGAGAACATCGCGGTAAACGTCTTGCCCATCACGTTGGTCAGCACGTTCAAACGGCCACGGTGCGCCATACCGACAACCACTTCGCGGACACCAAGGCGTGCACCGGCGGAAATGACTTCTTCCAGCGCAGGGATGGTTGCTTCGCCACCTTCAACGCCAAATCGTTTGGTGCCGGTGTATTTCATGTCAAGGAATTTTTCGAACCCTTCGGCGGCCGTCAGGCGCTGCAGGAAATGTTTTTTCTCGGGCGCGGAAAAGTTGATGCCCGCACGCGGCTGCTCGAAACGCTCTTGCAGCCACAAGCGCTGGCCGAGGTCTTGAATGTGCATGTATTCAAGACCGATCGACTGGCAATACGAGCCTTCGACCTTTTCGATGATCTGCGCCAGCGTCAGTTTTTGCGCGCCAAAGGCGCCGTCGACAAAAATCTCGCGGCCAAGGTCAGCTTCGGTGAATCCATAGGTATGGATATCCAGATCCGCATGGCGGTGCTTTTGCGACAGGCCTAGCGGATCGAGGTTAGCCAGGAAATGTCCGCGCACGCGGTAGCCGCGGATGAGCATCTGTGCACGCAGCGCATCTTGGATCGCGCGCGGATCGTTCGCGGGGGCGGCAGCAGGCGCAGCGCCTTTGTCACCTTTTTTGCCCGCAGCCTTCGGCGCGGCGTCTTCGTTATTGGCAGCGGTCGACAGAACCGCAGACAGCTTTTCAGCCGATGGCGTCCAGCTGGCGCCTTTCAGCTCGGCGATCAGTTCTTTGCCTTCCGCGCCAAGGTCCTTGAACAATTCCGCCCAGCTGGCATCAACGCCCGCCGGATTTTGCAGGAATTTTTCGTACAGACCCGCGATGTAATCACCATCAACGGCAGAGAGAAAACTGAGAGCATTGCGCTGGGACATTTTGTCGGTCTTTCGGGTATCGGTATTGAATTTGTATTGATCTTTTTTAGTACACGGCAAAGAAAGCGGGGGCGGCACAAAGGCCGCCCCGTATTTCTTATGCTGCCTTGATGGCTTTCATCACAGCATCGCCAAGACCCGCAGGGCTGTCGGATACGACAAAGCCTGCAGCTTGCATCGCGGCGATTTTATCTTTCGCCGCGCCCTTGCCGCCCGCGATAATCGCGCCGGCATGGCCCATGCGGCGGCCCGGAGGCGCCGTCACACCGGCGATGAAGCCGGCGATGGGTTTTTTCTTGGCATGGTGTTTAATGAACTCGGCTGCGTCTTCTTCGCCGCTGCCGCCGATTTCACCGATCATCAGGATCGCTTCGGTTTCATCGTCATCAAGGAAAAGCTCAAGCGCATCAATAAAGTTGGTGCCATTCACGGGGTCGCCGCCGATACCGATGCAGGTCGTTTGGCCAAGACCATTGGCCGTGGTCTGCGCGACTGCTTCGTACGTCAGCGTGCCGGAGCGGGACACGATGCCGACTTTACCACGTTTGTGGATATGGCCGGGCATGATGCCGATTTTGCATTCGCCGGGCGTAATCACGCCGGGGCAGTTAGGGCCGATCAGACGGGTTTTGGAGCCGGCAAGCTTGCGCTTGACCTTCACCATATCCAGAACCGGAATGCCTTCGGTAATGCAAATCACCAGTTCCAGCTCGGCATCGATGGCCTCGAGGATAGCATCCGCTGCGAACGGCGGCGGCACGTAAATGACGGACGCGTTCGCGCCGGTGTCATTCACGGCATCCTTCACCGTGTTGAAAACGGGTAGATCGAGGTGCTTGGTGCCGCCTTTGCCGGGCGTCACGCCGCCGACCATTTTCGTGCCATACGCCAGCGCCTGTTCGGAGTGGAACGTGCCCTGTGCGCCGGTGAAACCCTGGCAGATGACTTTGGTGTCTTTGTTAATAAGTACGGCCATGGTTATGCAGCCTCCGCTTTAACGGTGTTAACGACTTTTTGCGCGGCGTCGGCAAGGTTGTCTGCCGCGATGATGTTAAGGCCAGATTCCTTCAGCAGTTTCTTGCCTTTTTCAACGTTGGTACCTTCAAGGCGAACGACCAGCGGCATGGTGAGCCCCAGTTCGCGTGCCGCCGTGATCACGCCTTCTGCGATCACGTCGCAGCGCATGATACCGCCGAAGATATTCACGAGGATGCCCTCGACGTTCGGATCGGACAGGATGATGCGGAACGCTTCGGCTACGCGCTCTTTCGTTGCGCCGCCGCCCACATCGAGGAAGTTGGCAGGTGCGCCGCCATAGAGCTGGATGATGTCCATCGTGGCCATCGCCAGACCGGCGCCGTTGACCATGCAACCGATGTTGCCGTCGAGCTTCACGTAGTTCAGCTCGTGGTCTTTCGCGCGTTTTTCTGCGGGGTCTTCTTCGTTGACGTCGCGCAGTTCTTCGACCGCTTTCTGGCGGAACATCGCGTTGTCGTCGAAGTTCATTTTCGCATCTAGCGGAATGATGTCGCCCGCTTTGGTGACGACGAGCGGGTTGATCTCGACAATCGACGCGTCCAGCTCGACAAAGGCGCTGTAGAGTTTGGAAATCAGGTCAACGCATTTGCCAACCTGTTTGCCTTCGAGACCCAGACCGAAGGCAATCTGGCGACCGTGGAATGCCTGAAAACCCGTTGCAGGGTCAACCGACACTTTCATGATTTTCTCGGGATGCTTTTCGGCAACCTCTTCGATGTCCATGCCACCCTCGGTCGATGCCATGATGGTGATGCCGGACGTTGCGCGGTCGGTCAGCATGCCGAGGTACAGTTCGCGGCCGATATCGCAGCCGTCTTCGATGTACAAACGGCGTACTTCCTGACCTTGCGGGCCGGTCTGGTGCGTGACCAGCTGCATGCCAAGGATTTTGGTCGATGCGTCTTTGACATCATCTAGCGATTTGACGACTTTTACGCCGCCGCCTTTGCCGCGGCCGCCGGCATGGATCTGCGCCTTGACGACATAGACCGGGCCCGGCAGGGATTTGGCAACTTCAACGGCTTCTTCGACCGTGTAAGCCACGCCGCCATTCAGCACGGGAATGCCACGCGCCTTCAGAAGCTGCTTGGCCTGGTACTCATGAATATTCATTTTTCAGGGTCCTTTGGTTGGTAAGATCTTATAACGGTTAGGCCGCGGCGGGCTTGAGGTTCTTGGCAACCTCGCACAGCGCTTTGACGGCTTCGACGGATTTGTCGAACATCGCTTTTTCATCAGGCTGGAAGCTGACTTCGATGATTTTCTCAACACCTTTCGCGCCCAGTACAACCGGCACACCGATGTACAGACCCTTCACGCCGTACTCACCGTTCAGGTAAGCCGCGCAGGGCAGAACACGTTTTTTGTCGAGCAGATAGCTTTCCGCCATTGCAATCGCCGCGGATGCGGGCGCGTAGAAGGCCGAGCCGGTTTTGAGCAGGGCCACGATTTCAGCGCCGCCATCGCGCGTGCGCTGAACGATTTTGTCCAGCTTGTCCTGCGTGGTCCAGCCCATCTTGACCAGATCCGGCAGCGGAATGCCCGCCACAGTCGAATAACGCACCAGCGGCACCATGGTGTCACCATGACCGCCCAGCACGAACGCGGTGACGTCTTCGACAGAAACCTTAAATTCGTCTGCAAGGAAGTGACGGAAGCGTGCGCTGTCCAGAACGCCGGCCATGCCGACGACTTTTTCGGGCGCAAAGCCCGTAACTTCCTGCATGATGCCAACCATGACATCGAGCGGGTTCGTGATAACGATTACAAAAGCATTCGGCGCGTGTTTTTTGATATTTTCGCCAACCGATTTGATCACGCCCGTGTTGATGCCGATCAGGTCGTCGCGGCTCATGCCCGGTTTGCGGGGTACACCGGCTGTGACGATGACAACATCCGCGCCAGCGATGGCCGCGTAATCGTTGCTGCCGGCATAAACGGCATCGAACCCTTCAACGGGGGCGGCCTGCGCGATATCCAGCGCCTTGCCCTGTGGCACGCCTTCGGCGATATCCACCAGCACAACGTCACCCAGCTGCTTCATACCCGCGAGAAGCGCGAGCGTACCGCCGATTTGACCTGCGCCGACCAGCGCGATTTTTTTACGGGACATGTTTTGATCTTCCTTTGCTGTTGGCCGCGCGAGGCGGCGCTTTCCTTAATACATACTTGAGAGTGTCTATCTTTAAGGACTCGAACCGGAGTAAAAACTAGCACAATTCAAGCCCGTTGGTAGGCCATATTTCGTCAAAAAACAATGGTTTTCCGCAAGATGGGGGCTTGATTTTTGCTTTGCACAAACAGCGCCTTGTCAGGGCAAGGATTTGGCAAAAGTTATGTCAAAAAACATCTGCGATTGCCCCACGCCACACCGGCCGCTACAGTGGACACATGCGCGAGAATACATCTGTTTCATATCCCCTGGATGGCACGGCAGCGGGCAGATTGTTTCTGCGCCAGCGCGATGAATATTCCTGCGGCCCTGCCTGCCTCGCCAGCGCCGCCGCGCTCTATAATATCAATATCGCCGCGCCGGATTATGATAAATTTCGCACAGCCCTGAACCCGAACCCCGTCACCGGATCAGATAACCTTGATATGGCGGCACAGGCCGAAAAATATCTGCCTTTTGTGTCGGCGGGCGAAGATATTTATCAGGGCGGCATCGCCATCGCGAATATTATTCAGGAAGAAGGACACTATGTCCTGTTTCTGTGCCGTGCGGTCGAACGGGTCATTTACTACGACCCCTATCATCACGTTCTGGTCGAAGATGACATAAACGCCATAGAGTGGATATCGGAGAGCGGCCATTTGAAAAAATGGTGCATCAACCTGGCACCGGTCGCGGGCAATAGTTTGCAGCAGTGGCGTGATATGGCGGCGCGTCCCAGCACCCAAGCCACCATCAATCCGTGACGCCAAAAAATTCCATCTGCCATTTGATTTCATCCGGCGTCATCGGATATTCAGTCCCGCCCTTGGCATACAAAACCTCTTTCATCGGGATTTTGGCCAGACGCTGTTGCAATTCGATACAAAAACGCATCGGCAATTTGGCGCGCCATGACAGCGCCACCAGCGGCTTAGGCGTTGCCGTTTCAACGATACGCTTGACGATTTGCGGATGTACTCCTGCAAAATGGGCAAGACCGAACATCACAAAATCAGTTTCCTGCCACGCCAGCGCATCGGCCAGCGTTTCGATCGTCATTTTACCCGATTTGATGTAGCGGATAGCGCGCTGCTCTTGCGTTTCACCTTCGGGGGCGTCGTGCAGGTAACTGAGACGCCGCTTCACCATCGCCCCTACCTGCTTGCGGGTTGCGGCATCGAAATCACTGCGTTTTTCAAGCACGTCCAGCACAACCTTGTCGACAAAGCCGATCATCTGCCGCGCCAGCTCGGCTGATAGTTCATGCCGCACGGCCACAGGGCGGTGCCATTCGGGGTGTTCTTTGGCGCGTTCGACAACGCTTTGCAGGGCACTTTCAGACAATCGGGCGCCGGGGTTGCTGACCAGCGCTGTCGTGGCCGCCACATCGCCGGTATCAATCACAGCCTCCGCGACGGGGGGCGACACGCTGCCGCGGTTGGCAATCGCGGCAATCGCCCACGGCGCAGGATGCCCGCCCAGAATATCCAATAGGTCGTCGTCTTTGAGGGCAACACAAAAGCGCAGGATCGGCTCTGCGACCTCGCGTTCGATATCGCGGGCAAGTCTGGCGACCACAGGTGGCGGCGCCTTGGCGTAATCGTGTAGCGATGTCGATAGCGCACGGCGGATTTGCAGCATTTCATCCTGCGCCAGCATACCCAGTGCCTGCACGGCAAAGGCATAAAGCTGACTATGCTTCTCGGGCGTTAAGCCGGGCAACAACTGCAAGAGCCGGCGCGCCAGTACCAGACGCACGTCTTCATCGCTGTCACGCGCCAGCAGGTTTGCAGCCTGCAGCGGGGTCGATTTATTGTGGGCGACGGCGCGGCGCACATCAGCATCGCCCTTCGCAGCCAGATAATACAGGATCTCGGGGTTGGTCGACGGGCTTTGCGCCAATACCAGCCATGACTGCGCGCTGCCGCTTTCCAGCTGCTGTTTTTGAATGGCGTAATGTTTCTGCCTGCGCAGCGCCCATATTTTTTTCAACCAAGACAGCATGTTAAGCTGCATCCCTGTAGGTACGAGACTGCATTTCCATGATACGGCTGACCGTGCGTTCGAAAACCCCTGCATGAACTGTGCCATGATAAAGATTCTGCGGGGCAACGGCCGCCGACATCACCAAAGCGATATGGTTATCGTACAGCGCATCGACCAGTGTCACAAAACGCAGCGCGGCATCACGCCGCGTATCGTCCATTTTGGGGACGTTCGACAAAATAATAACGCGGTAACGTTTACTCAGCTCCAGAAAATCCAGCGCGGATCTGGGCTGTTCGCACAAATCGGCAAAGGTAAAAGCCGCGATTTCTTTGGATGCGCGGGGCACATGGATAATGCGTCCCTTTACCTCGATCTGCTCGGCCGCGCCCTCTGCGCCGTCTGAGATATCCAGAAAGATGCGGTTCATTTCCTGCTGCGCATCCGTATCGTGCGGCCAGAAATAAACTTTACGCCCCGCAATGCGGCCGAGGCGATAATCCACCGCCCCCGTGAAATGCACAACCTGCAAACGCTGTTTCAGCAGGGCAATGAACGGTAAAAAGCGGTCGCGCTGCAAACCGTCTTTGTATAAATCATCGGGCGCAATATTGGATGTGGTGACAATCACAACGCCGCGGTCCAGCAGCGCGGTAAAAAGCCGCCCCAGAATCATCGCGTCCGCCACGTCCTTTACCTGAAACTCGTCAAAGCACAAAAGTGTGCTGCGTGCGGCGATATCGTCCGCGCAGGCCAGAAGATCGCCATCAATGCGCGTGGTTTCGCCTTTGCTGCGCGCCGTGCGCTGCGCATGCAGGAAATCATGCACCTCCAGCATAAAGGCGTGGAAATGCACACGGCGTTTTTTGGCAACGGGCGCATGGGCAAAAAACAGATCCATCACCATGGATTTGCCGCGGCCGACGCCGCCATAAAAATAATACCCTTTGGGCGCAGGGGCGACACGGCGGAAAAGCCCGCGCCTGCCCGGCACATACCCCGCCAGCGCTTCCGCCAGCATGCTCAGATCGCGCAGCGCGGCGGCCTGTACCGGATCAGCCGTTACGGCACCCGCGGCGATTTTTTGTTCATATGCCTGCAAAACAGTCGTCATAGATCGTTTTTTACATTAATCTGACGATCAGGGCATCTATTTTATACGCGCCCGTTTATGCATTGTTTCATTTCAGGACCATGTCGATCATCCATCCCCGCACGCCGTCCGATATCATACTGCTGGCCGCCAACGTGCTGCCCTTGGCCGGCGTGATGCTGTGGGGCTGGAAAGTCTTTGATATCATGCTGCTGTACTGGATTGAAAACATCGTCATCGGCGTGTTCAACATCCTGAAAATGCTGACGCTGATGTCGCGGCGCAAGCTTTGGCTGGCTATTCCCATAGTGCCCTTTTTTACAGTTCACTACGGCATGTTTTGCGCGGGACATGGCGCCTTCATTATTCTGCTGTTCGGCCTACGGCCCAAAGACGGCGATGTGATTGAGTGGGCCCAGGTTGATCAGCTGATCAGCAGCCTGTTGTCCGAGCCTATGTTTCTGCTGGCGCTGGCCAGCCTTGTGCTCAGTCACGCATTCTCGTTCTTCTATAACTACCTTGGTATATGCAACGCGCAGAACAAAGGCGAGATTAAAGACGCCAAGCTGCCGGCATTAATGCATGCACCCTATGGCCGCATCATGATTTTGCACATCACCATCATTTTGGGTGGCGGCGCGGCCATGGCCGCGGGCGAACCCGTCTGGGCGTTGATGCTGCTGACCCTGTTTAAAACCATCGCCGACCTGCGTGCCCACCAGCGCAGCCATAAAAAGACGCAAACACCCGCAGAAGCCGTCCGGCAGGTTAAGCGCGAACAGGCCGCCGCCATGGGCCTTCCGCCAGAACAACAACCCTGACGCACCGCCGCATGTTTGAGTGCCTTGTTTTGTCCGGCTATTTCCTGTCTGGATTACCCCCCGCGTTCGGCGTATGATCATTCAATACAGTTTTACTTTTTCCCCAAGGAGAGTCCCCATGTGCAACGGCCAATGCAAATGCAGCAAAGCATTCAATGACGCAAAAACCCCTGCCGCGCCGGTACAACCGCCCGCGCAGCCTGCTGCCCCTGCCAATGACAAAGCACCAGAAGCGCCTAAGAAAAAATGCTGCGGCGGTTCTTGCCATCCCAAAAAATAATCACCCTATGGTGATGCAAAAAGCCCCGCAAATACTGCGGGGCTTTTTTGTTGGTACGCTAGGGTGACAGCTTGCGCCTGATGTAATCGATCGCGGGGGCGAATGAATCTTTATTGATGGTATGCCCAAGGCCGGGAATGAGTTTTTCTTCCACATCCAGCTTGGCACGGCGCAGACGTTTCAGGCTGTCATCGAAATTAAGACTGACATGCGATACGGCATCATTGAGTGCTTTTGTCAGTTTTCCCATAGGTTTTACATCGGCATTGCCGTTATAGAAAAAATCATCCTTATCACCCATCACAAACAGCGTATCGGGTTTTGATCTAGGGCCAATAATCGGAAAGACAGGGCCGGAGTGGTTAATAACAGCCGCCGCCTTTTGCGCGCGGCGCGTGCCCATTTGCACCGCAATCGCCCCGCCCAGCGAAAAGCCGAACAGCACAAGGCCGCTATCCTTCAGGCCGCGTTTTTGCAATTGCGCATCGGTAAACGTGTTCAGATCCTCAACCACCTGTACGCGGTTAAAGAAATGGCTCAGCACCAGCTTCGCGCCGTCGCCCGCATTGCCCTTGACCTTGTGCCATGTATATAAATCATCCGCACCGCGCGCACCGTTGCGGCGGATGTGCTCTTTGGTTGCCCCCAGCGGCACGGGCGCCTTGACGATGATAATATCTGTATTCGGCCGCTCGTCGCGGATCTGGCGCGCCAGTTTGTCAAACATAATGGGGTGATTGGCATGCCCCGGCAAAATAACGACAAGCCCGTCTGGCTTGCCCGAGGCGCAAGGGTACGACACAAAGTCAAAACCGTTTTCGTGCTGCATGCAATATCCGTTGTTGAATACGCACAGCCGTCTCTATCCCGCCAAGGATACAGACATGCTAGGCAACGGATACCTGCTTGTAAATAGCTTAAAACTGATCGTTCGCGATTTGACACGCCGCAGCATTGCCGCCCATCACAGGCGCGCTGAGGCCATAGACCTGCGGCAGCAGCGCATCGGCAAAAAACCGCGCGGTAATCAGACGTGTGTTCAGGAATATCGCGTCATCGCCACCGTCAAACAAGGCCGTATTCGCCGCATGCGCCAGCTGCGCCATCATGTACCCGCCCGCAACCAGCGCGAATTGGCGTTGATAGCTGACCGCGCCCGCCGCAACCGCTTCGGTATTGGCTTTTACGTTTGCCAGCATCCAGTCGGTTGTTTTGCGCAGTTCCGCCAGTGCGTTTGCAAGACCTGTGCGGATCGCATCCAGATCGTCATTCGGCGTTTCTTGCAGCGCGGGCAGGAACGCAGCAATCTCGTCCATGAATTTTTTCGCCTCTGCCCCGCCATCGCGCAGCAGCTTGCGGAATACAAGGTCATTCGCCTGAATGCCGTTGGTCCCCTCATAAATCGGCAGGATACGCGCATCGCGGTAATATTGCGCGGCGCCGGTTTCTTCGATAAAGCCCATGCCGCCGTGAATTTGCACGCCCGTGGATGTCGTCTCAAGCGCAAGGTCGGTCGACCACGCCTTGACCAGCGGCGTCATCAAATCGGCACGCAGTTCGGCCGCGGCACGTGCCGCCGGCGTTTCGGCGTGGCGCATGCGGTCCAGCATGCTGCCCGCGTAATACGCCAGCGCGCGTGATGCTTCGGTATTCGCTTTCATCGTCATCAACATACGGCGCACATCGGCATGTTCGATAATCGCCACGCGGTTGCCTGACTTATCACCCATGCGGGCACATTGAGTACGGTCTTTCGCGTAGGCCAGCGCATGCTGATACGCCATTTCCGACAGCGCCACGCCCTGCAGGCCCACCGAAATACGCGCGTTGTTCATCATCGTGAACATGTTGCGAAGGCCTTTGCCTTCTTCGCCGACCAGATAGGCAATCGCGCCGTCTTTTTCGCCGTACTGCATCACACAAGTCGGCGACCCATGAATGCCGAGTTTGTGTTCCAGCGACATCGCACGCACGTCATTGCGCGCGCCGGTGCTGCCGTCCGCATTCACCAGAAATTTCGGCACGATAAACAGCCCAAGGCCGTCATTTCCTTCGGGCAGGCCGTCGATACGTGCCAGCACCAGGTGGATGATATTCGGCGTGAAGTCATGTTCGCCGAAGGTAATAAATATTTTTTGCCCCTTCATCACATAATGATCGCCATTTTTCTTGGCAACGGTGCGAATGGCGGCAAGATCGGTGCCGGCCTGCGGCTCCGTCAGGTTCATGGTGCCTGTCCATTCGCCCGAAATCAGCTTGGCCAGATAGGTTTCTTTTTGTGCGGGCGTGCCGTGTTTTTCAATGGCTTCGATCGCGGCCGCCGTCAAAAGCGGGCAGAGGCTGAGTGCGAGGTTCGCCGATTGCCACATTTCATTCACCGCCATACCCAGCGACCATGGCAACCCCTGCCCGCCATGTTCGGGGTTGCAAACGAACGCGTTCCAGCCGCCGTCGGCAAATTGCTTGTACGCGTCCTTGAACCCGTCCGGCGTTTTGACGCGATCCCCTTCCAGACGCGACGTCTGGCGGTCGCCATTTTTGTTGGTGGGCGCCCAGACGTCGCGGGCGACGCGGGCGGCCTCTTCCAAAATGGCCTCTACCATATCGGGGGTGGCGTGGGCATAGGCGGGCATGGCCGACAGCTCCGCCATGCGGGCGATGTGGTCCAGCACGAAACGCATTTCTTTGACGGGCGCCTGATAAGCCATGGGGGTACTCTCCTGATTAAAACCTTGGGAATAATTATAAGGATTTAACCCGCCGATCCTAGCCCCCCTCCCACACGCCGTGGATCTGGCACGCCGTTTGCAAAGATATATTCCAGAAGAGGGCACAAGCCCCGCTACGGGTTAAGGAGTTTAGGATATGACAGCCGCATTAAGCACCGCGAACGGCAATGTTATTCAGAAATATCAAAAGCTTGCGTCGCAAGACGTGATTCAGGCCGTCCAGACGGCATCACGCCGCACGGGGGCAGATTTTGCCTTTTTGATGCAAAAAGCGTCCGCCGAGAGCAGTTTTAACCCGACCGCCAAGGCCAAAACGTCCTCCGCCACCGGCCTTTACCAGTTTATCGAAAGTACTTGGCTGAACATGGTCAAGAAGCACGGCGACAAATTCGGTCTGGGCGATTATGCCGACAAAATCGAAATGAAAAACGGTAAAGCCGTTTGCACCAGCGATTGCGACCGCCGCGATATTCTGGCCCTGCGCAACGACCCCGAAATTTCCGCCCTGATGGCCGGTGCCTTCACCGCTGAAAACCAGACGCATCTGGAAAAAAACACACAGGGCGACGTCGGCGCGACCGAACTTTATTTCGCCCATTTTATGGGCGCTAGCGGCGCCACCAAATTTCTGAACAGCCGCGCAGTAAACGGCGATGCCATCGCCGCAGATGTTTTCCCCGTCGCGGCCAAGGCAAACAAGAATGTATTTTTTGACAGCAAAACGGGCGAAGCGCGCACGCTGGACGAAGTATATAACTTCTTTGACAAAAAATTCGGCGGTGATGGCGCCACCAAAGCAGACACGCAGCTGGCCGCCGCCCCCAAAGCGGAAACCACACCCGACGCCGCCCCCGCCAAAACCGCCGCCAAATCAGATAGTGCCACCAGCGAAACCCGCGCTGCCCGCAATTCCATCCCTGCCGCCATTCTGGCCCAGCTGCCAATGTTTGATGACGCGAACGAAGCGGACGATATCATCTGGAACGATGACCCCCGCTTCTTCCCCGCCAGCAGCGGGTATGCATCGAAAAACCCCTTCGGCTTTCAGAAAATCTCGCCCGTCAGCATCCTGATGCTGGCCGAAATGCAAAAGAGCCTGATCCCCGATAACAGCAAACCGCGTTACAATACCTAAACACAGACGTCAAAAACACTTGCGGCGCGGGGCCTGTTTGGCCGCCGCGCCGCAAGTGTTTTAAACGTCACATGTGATATGACAGCTTAGCGCAGCATCATATCCGGCGCACGCAGCGCGGCCGATTCACGCGCGGCGGCGTCTTCGGCCGCAGACAGCATATCACGCATGCTGATGGTGAAATGCGGCTGGAACAAAGCACCTTCGGTCGCCAGCGATATAAACATCTCAAGCGGTGTCTTGCGCGGCGGGAAGCGCACCAGCGGCACGTCTTCGTCGTCTTTGAACTTCGCCAGCGCACGCGCATGCTTCACGGCCACTTCAATACCACCCAGATCATCGACCAGGCCGTTTTCTTTGGCTTGACGGCCCGTGTATACGCGCCCCTCCGCCAGTGACTTCACAGTATCGCGCGGCAGCTTGCGCCCCTCGGCCACGCGGTCGAGGAAGGCCTCGTACGTCTCTGCCATCAGGGATTCAAACTTTTGTAGTTGCGCCGGAGTAAAAGCCGTGTTGGACGACCACATCTGCGCATTGTCACCCGCGCGGACGCTGTCCCAGTTCACGCCCAGCTTTTCCCACAGGCGGGCAAACACGAATTTGCCGCCAAACACGCCGATAGAGCCTGTCAGGGTACCGGGCTGCGCGACGATTTTATCCGCCGGCGCCGAAATCCAGTAGCCGCCCGATGCCGCATAGCTGCCCATGGATACCACCACAGGTTTGCCTTTGCGGCGGGTTTCAAGGATCACACGGCGAATGGTTTCCGATGCTTCGGGCGAACCGCCGGGGCTGTCGATGCGAAAAACAACTGCCGCAACCCCTGCATCCGCCTGTACACTGCGGAAAGCTTGCACGACTTTATCTGCCGCCATCGCAGATTCGCCGAAAGCCGCACGCGCACCCGCGCTGAAAGGCACGATTTCGCCTGTGCCGTAAATCAGCGCGATCTTGTCTTTTTTGGCCAACTCCGACTTCGGCGCTTCGCCGCGTGTCATGCGCGATACAAACCCCCGCATACCTTTGCCGACTTCCTGCGTTTCGGTGATGAACGAATAACCGAGCAGTGCAACGGTTTCCGCTGTCGGCTCGTCTTCTTCTTTCACGTTGTCCGCGGCAGCCTCTGCCATGTTGCCATCAGCGGCGGCTTCGGCCGTTTCATCGCCGGCTACCTGTTCGGCAGAAACATCGTCTGTCTCCGCGGCATCCGCTTTTTGCGCCGGCGCATTTTCTGCATCACCGGTTTTATCTGCCTGCTTTTCATCGCCCGTTTTTTCGGGTGCCGCCACCTTGGGCGCCGACGCCGCGCGGCGGGCCGTCAAAACCATTTGATCGAAATAGCCGATATGATCCACCAGCTTCAGGCGCACGGCGTCTTTCTCGCCATAGGGGGACGCATTGACCAGCTTGCGCATATCTTCTGGGTACAATCCGCGCGCGTCAGCCATGCCGTCGATCATCTGGCCTGTAATGTCGGTGATGATAGATTCCATCATCTCGCGGTGGGGGGCGGACATTTGCGTTTCGGTCAGGCTTTCGGGGGCGGATTTGTAAATACCCTGATGCGAAAACTGCGTATCAACGCCGACTTTATCAAGTAAACCGCGTACAAACGGCACTTCGGCCGCCATGCCGCCCGCCGATACCATCCCCACCGGCTGCAACCAGATTTCATCAAACGCAGAGGCCAGATAATAATCCCCCATGCCGCCGCCATATCCGCCGTAGCTGTCGGCATAGATATAGGTACGTTTGCCCGCCTTGCGGAAACGCGACACGGCATCGCGCAACTCCTGAATTTGCGCCGCACTGAGTTTCATGTCTTCGATTTTAATGACGAGTGCTTTCACGCGCTTGTCTTTGGCGGACAGGTCAAGGGCGCTTACCACATCCTGCAACGTCGATGTCGGACGCAAAAGCGGCTGCGACAATGACGGACGTCCAGCGACTTCGACCAGATCGGATTTGATGGCAAAGGCCAGCACCATCTCATCCGGCAGCGATGACGGTGTGTAGTTCATCATGCGCGACAATGTCAGGCACAGCATCACCACGGAAATGAATGCGGCAATGCCGATCATGAAAAAGAAACGATAGAAAAAACGACCCACTTTGGGCAGGAATTTATCTTCCTTGCGTCGTTTTGGCATGTCTGTCATGTCAACACCTTTTTAAAAACCGCGCGTAAATTTTTATGAGACTAACCCAAGATTGATGATTGAACGACATTTAAATTGCCGATATATTCAACGTCATCATCACAAGATAAAAAAAGCCCCACATGCTGTGAAGCACATGGGGCAAAATCATCGAAGCGAAGTATTAAGGGAGACACCGTAGCCAAAAAATTGGGCGGTGTTTTTCCTCGAGTCAGAGTGTGATTTCTCTGTGGATAAGAGTCGAGTCTTTTTTACAAGGCCGCCGGCTTTTTAGAAATTCTATTTATTTTCAAGCGTATGGCAACAAGACTCCGTAAAGCGGCTGTTCTGTTCCTGTCCGCTTTGTCCCTGAAAAGATTCGGTTTTACCCGTTTCGCGGCAGACGATTCGCCTGCGTGAACAATCGGCGCCAAGATTCTGATTTTCAACAAAGCTTCAAAAACGGCCCAGCCCGCCGATTAAAGGCACTGCGCCTTGTGCCGCAACCAATGGTCGCACAGGGTCAGCGCCATCATCGCCTCAGCCACCGGCACACCGCGGATACCGACGCAGGGATCATGGCGGCCTTTGGTGGCAATATCGGTTTCGCGGCCTTCGTCATCGATCGTCAGCAGCGGCTGCGGCAGCGAACTGGTCGGTTTGAACGCCATACGCACCACAATATCCTGCCCCGTCGAAATGCCGCCCAGAATGCCGCCAGCGTGGTTGCTAAGGAAATGCGGCACATCGCCCTGCATGCGGATTTGATCGGCATTCACCTCGCCGCGCAATTGCGCCGCGCCAAAGCCTGCGCCGATTTCAACGCCCTTCACGGCATTAATACTCATCATCGCCTTGGCCAGATCGGCATCCAGTTTGTCGATCACCGGCGCCCCCAGCCCCGCGGGAATACCGCCCGCCACCACCTCGACAATCGCACCGAGGCTCGATAGATCTTTGCGAGCGCCATCCAGCGCCGTTTCCCATTTTTTGACCGCACCCACATCGGGCGAGAAAAACGGGTTTTGGTTCACCTGATCCCAATCCCACGCGCCGCGGTCGATATCAATGCCGCCTAGCTGTACAACAGCGGCGCGAATGGTAACGTCTTCGCCCAGCAGATGTTTCAAGACCTGACGCGCCACCGCCCCCGCGGCCACGCGGGCCGCCGTTTCCCGCGCCGAAGACCGCCCGCCGCCGCAATAATCGCGCACGCCATATTTCTGGTCGTACGTGAAATCGGCATGGCCCGGGCGATATTTGTGACGGATATTTTCGTAGTCTTTCGACCGTGCGTCCGTGTTTTCGATCAGTAGCGAGATGGGCGCGCCTGTGGTGACGCCATCGAACACGCCGGACATGATGCGGACTTCATCGGCTTCTTTACGCTGGGTGGTGAAACGGTTCTGTCCGGGCTTTCGGCGATCCAGATGATGCTGGATGTCCGCTTCGCACAGCGGAATCATCGGCGGTGCGCCATCGATGACGCAACCAATGGCCGGGCCGTGGCTTTCGCCCCAGGTGATATAACGAAACAGCGTGCCGAAAAGATTGGCGGACATGGCGCCCCCCGTTGCGATTAACCGCCGATGCCTTGCAGCAGCTCGGCTGTTTGCTTGGCACTGTCGACCTGTACCATACCAATGGTGTTATAGCCGGAATCGACGTACATGATTTCGCCTGTCACGCCCGCGCCCAGATCGCTGAGCAGGAACAGGCCGGCACCGCCGACATCCTGCGTGGTGACGTTACGGCGCAGCGGCGCGTTCAGTTCGTTCCATTTCAGGATATAGCGGAAATCGCCGATACCGCTGGCCGCCAGTGTTTTAATGGGCCCTGCGGAAATAGCGTTCACGCGAATACCCTGCGGGCCGACGTCGCTGGCCAGATAGCGCACGGAAGCTTCCAGTGCCGCCTTGGCAACGCCCATGACGTTATAGTGCGGCATCACACGTTCGGCGCCGTAGTAGGTCATGGTCAGCAGGCTGCCGCCGTTTTTCATCAGCGGTACGGCGCGCTGCGCCACGGCCGTGAAGGAATAAACGGAAATATCCATCGTTTTGGCGAAGTTTTCGCGCGTGGTGTTCAGGTAAAGGCCATCCAGCTCGTTCTTGTCGGAATAGGCGATGGCGTGAACAACGAAATCAAGACCGCCCCATTCTTTTTCAATATGGCTAAACGTGGCATCGATGCTGTCGGCATTCGTCACATCGCACGGCAGCACGATTTTGGAGCCGATACCATCCGCCAGCGGACGCACGCGCTTTTCCAGCGCATCGCCCTGATAGGTGAATGCCAGCTCCGCACCATGCTGATGCGCCATTTCGGCGATACCCCAGGCGATCGAGCGGTCATTGGCCACGCCCATAATCAGTCCGCGTTTGCCTTTCATGAGCGTGCTCGCCTGTGTCATATGCTTACCTTCTTGTTCGGGCTGGCTGTTATTTACTGTGCGGCGCCGGATGGGTGCTGCGCACTGTGATTTGTGATGGCGCATCCTACACAATATTTTAAAGTCACGTAAAGCCTGTTCATGGCTTGGTCATAATGATTTTTGTTTAACATATATACAAAATATTTTTTTAAACCCCGCCGGAACAAGTTACGGAATTTGCAGTTTACACTTTGTTAACAAACAGATTTTGTCTTATTATGTACGCACAACTTTGTTGGCTCTCTCGTAAGTCAAGTCTTGAATTCGCCCTTCGGGTGGTGTTCACTCCGTCTACTTCATAGAAACAACACAAAGGTTCACACCTTGCAGCAGTTTTATTCACCGCGCACCAGGATGTTCCGCAAACGCCGTTTGCGTCTGCGCCAGTTCGTCCTGCCTGTTGCCGCTATCGCTGCCGTCTATGGCATTCTTTCTCTTCTGTCCGCCCCCGAAGCCTCCGTGCCTGCGCCGCAGCAGATGGCGTCTTCTGAATTTGCAACATCCGTCGCCAACGATGCCGCGCATTTTGCCCGCATTGAAAACGTTACGGGCAATATACCGGGCAGCACGGCCGGCAACATGAAGGCAGCCTTCTCTGCCGCCCCCACGCCGGCATCTTATGAGCTCAGCGATTTTGCACGCGGCGAAAACCGTCCGCTGGTGAAACCGCAGCAAGCAGCTGGCGCGCCCGTTGCTGAAATCACGCCCGATCAGGTACCCCCTGCGGTTGCTGAAAAACTGGCCTATATTCAAAAAGGCATTCAAAATCTGCTGCAAGCCGGCACGGACCTGTTTGTAGCCGAACGCAAACTGGCGGTGGGCCGCGGCGATACGCTGATGGATCTGCTGGTGCGTAACGATGTATCGCGCGTCGATGCCTACAACGCCATTCAGGCGCTAAGCAAAGTATACGACCCCCGCGCGCTGAACCCCGGCCACGAAATCACGGTCTTCTTCCACAAAGACCCCGCCGTTGCCGACCCGAAATTCAGCGGTCTGCAAATCCAGAAAGACAAGATCAGCACCGTTCTGGTCAACTTGCTGGATGATGGCAAATACACCGTAGATGAACAGGAAAAATCTGTTTATCGCAGCTTTAAGGGCGTGCAGGGTTCTATTGATAACTCGCTCTATGTATCCGCCAAAAACAGCGGCGTGCCGGATGCGGTTATTCTGGATCTGATTAAAATGTATTCGTTCAACGTCGACTTCCAGCGCGACATCCAGCCGGGCGACAAGTTTGAAGTAATGTACGAGGAATTCGCGACCGATAGCGGCGATGTTGTCGCAGGCCGCAATAATATTGTATACGCCAAGCTGTCGCTGGGTGGCCGCGAAATGCCGTTCTATCTGTACACGTCCCCGTCGGGTGATACGGATTTCTATGATGGCAAAGGCCAGTCCGCGAAAAAATCGCTGATGAGAACGCCGATCGACGGTGCGCGCCTCAGCTCCGGCTTCGGCATGCGTCGCCATCCCATTCTGGGCTACGGCAAAATGCACAAGGGCATCGACTTCGCAGCCCCGCGCGGTACGCCGATTTATGCAGCGGGTGATGGTACGATTGATAAAATCGGCTCCGTCAACGGCTACGGCAACTATATCCGCATCAAGCACCGCAAAGACCTGCAAACGGCTTATGCCCACATGAACGGCTTCCGCGCCGGCCTGAAAAACGGCAGCCGCGTGAAACAGGGCCAGATCATCGGCTACGTGGGCACCACCGGCCGCTCCACCGGCCCGCATCTGCACTACGAAATCCTGATGGCGGGCAAACAGGTTAACCCGGCCTCCCTCAAACTGCCCACGGGCAAAATGCTGGAAGGCAAAGACAAAGCCAAATTCAACGCCCTGGTGGCCGAGCGTGATGCTCAATTCGGCCAACTGCTGCGCGGCATGACCATCGCCGACAAAGCGCCGGTGAAAAAAGGCATCCAGCAGGCTTCGCGTTAAGCAAGCCGGCAATCCAAAAAAGGCGGTCTTCGGGCCGCCTTTTTTTGTGCCCGCTTTTTTTCAGGTGCGCCGCATGCTAGAAAATGAATATCGTCTGTTGATGGAGAGATTTATGCGCCTGCGCCGCCTTGCCTTTTTCGCCGCTCTTGTTCTTTTGCTGGGCGCCTTGGCGCCGCAAAGCGCCCGCGCCGTCAACAGCGATGGCCTGACCGGACAGGACCTGCTGCGCCTTTGCTCCAGCAAATACGATACAGAATACGGCTATTGCGCAGGCTACATCAGCGCGATTGCAAATATGATGCTGACAAGCGATGTCGAAGGAGAACGTGCCTGCACGCGCGGCACGGTACGCACGCAGCAGTTGATGGATATTTACCGTAGCTACGCCGAGCTATTCCCTGAAAACCTGCGGGGCAGCGCGGCCAAAAACGTGGCGATATCCATCGCGCGGGGCTTTCCCTGCCGCGATACGCTATACCCGCCATAAATTTTTAGATTACTTCTTTACCCAGCGGCCCTGTTCGTCCTGCTGGAAATAGGTCAGTTCATGTCCTGCCGCTTTGTATGCCGTCCAGCGGCTGCGGGCTGCGGCGACCGCCTCGTCATCGTTACCGTCAAACAGTTCGCAGCAAAGCGCATAATCGGCCACATGCGGCGATGTCGCACCATCGGCCAGCACCAGCATTTTCGCGCCGTTGGGGTTGTCGTCTTCGGTTGTCAGCCATACAGGCTGCTCCGCTTCGTTACCGTCGCGTACGTAGCTATGGGGCATAAAACTGGCAGGATCATATGTCCACAAAAGACTATCCAGCGTTTCAATCCGCTCGCGGCTGCCCGCCTTGATCACGATGCGCGGCTGCACGGTCAGCGCCTTGGATAGCAGCTCCGGCAATGCCTGCTCCAGCCTTTTGGTGATCATGTGATAAAAACGGATGTCGGTCATGGGGCTTTCGGGGCACGGTTTGCAAAAACGGGCGATGTGGTATTATCGGCCATCGCCCACAAAAGGCAAGAGGACAAGACGCATGACCATAGAGCGGCAAAATCACTGGCAAAACCCCAGCATCGCCCAGCACATGGAGATGCTGAAAAAAGTCCACGCCGCAGAACCTGTCACAAGATACGGCAGCGACTGCGCGATTGCCCTGCTGCCCTTGCCTTTTTACGGCGCCGATGCCTGGCTGCTGCGTGCGCAAAAGCCGCAAGCAGGCACGCCGGCGCAGTATTACACAATCTTGCCGAACGGCGCGATCCCGCTGGATGGCAGCATCGAAAACATTCACGCGGGCAATGCCGCCGCGCCGCTGGCGCTTGATGCGCAGAACATTGAATTATATCTCGCCTTCCGCCTTTATTTCGGCAGCGCCGGCGTGCTGCAGCGCGTACGCGCCGAGCAAACAGGTGACGGTTGGCAGGCGACGTTGCGTGCGCAGGATAAAACCGGCACACATGAAATGACCCTGCATATCACCCGCCGCGGTGAAGTCAGCGAAAGCCACAAAGAGCTGCGCAGCGATGATAAAATCACCCAGCTGCCGCCCTTCGCCTTTCCGGCCTAAACCGCCCGCAGCTTAAAGCGCGGCGGCTTGTTTTTGCAGCGTCACGTAATCTGTCTTACCCGTGCCCAGCAATGGAATATCCGCCACAGGCTGGATTTGTTTGGGGATCGACAGCTCGTTAATACCCAGCTCGCGGAAATGGCGCATGATGTCTTCGCCTTTCGGTTCGGGCTGCGTCGTGAACAAAATCAGCTTTTCGCCTTTTTTATCGTCCTTGACGCTGACCACGGCGTGGTGCGTTTCGGGCCATAGTTTTTGCAAGGCGGCTTCGACCGCTGTCAGCGACACCATCTCGCCGCCAATTTTGGCGAAGCGTTTCATGCGGCCCTGAATAGTGATATAGCCCGCCTCGTCAATCGCCACGATATCACCGGTATCGTACCAGCCGTCTTCGGGCGGCTGCAGCGCGCCGGGTTTGTCTGATTTAAGATACCCCTTCATGATATTAGGTCCGCTAATGATAAGCTTACCCGCTTTTTCATCAATGCCCTCGATACGCTCCAGCTTTGATGTAATGCCAGGCAGCAGGCGGCCGACGGTGCCGGGCTTGTTGTGCATCGGCGTGTTGATGCTGATAACAGGGGCCGTTTCGGTCGCGCCGTAGCCTTCAAAAATACGGACGCCGTATTTTTCGGCATATACTTTGCGCGTTTCTTCTTTCAGCTTTTCCGCGCCTGCGAAAATATAGCGAATGGCATGGAAATCATACGGATGCGCAAAACGCGCATAGCCGCCCAAAAAGGTATCCGTGCCAAACAAAATCGTCGCGTTGGTATCGTATACCAGCTCCGGCACGATACGGTAATGCAGCGGCGAGGGATAATAGAACGTCCGCAGACCCGACAAAACAGGCAGCAGCGTGCCCCCCGTCAAACCGAACGAATGGAACATCGGCAGGCAGTTGAACACAATATCCGTCGGCCCGAAATCAACACGGCTGCCGATCTGGTGGCAATTCGCGCGGATATTCCGGTGCGACAGCACAACACCCTTGGGTGTTCCCTCCGACCCCGAGGTAAACAACACGACAGCGGCATCGTCGGGTTTTGCACGCGGTTTACGCACGCGGTCCAGCATTTCCGGCCAGACGCGGGCGATCAGGGCATAGGCTTTATCGGCCACGCCCAGCTGTTTACGCAGGTCTTCCAGATACACCAGCGTCACGCCCGCGTTTGTGATAGCCGTCACAACGTTTTCAAGCTTCCCCATATCGATAAAGCGGCGCGAGGTCAGCACATGCGTTAACTTCGCCGTTTCGCACGCGCTGGCAATTTGCGCGGCACCAGCAGAGAAATTGAGCATCGCCGGTGTGCGGCGTATGGACTGCAGCGCAAAGAAGCTCAGCACCGTCCCTGTCATATTGGGCAGCAGCACGCCCACCGCGGGCACATCGCCCGATGCGGGCGGCAATTGACGGCCCAGCACACGGCCGAGCGCCATGGACGCGCTGATCAGGTGCTTATAGTTCATCGGCTGACGCTGCGGATCTTCGGCCACCACATGGCCCCCGCCATGTAAGCGGCGCGCACGCATCAGCGCGCACATCATGGTTTCTTCGGAATCGCTTGCTTCGAACATCATGCCTGACATCAAATCATACAGTTTTGATGCCGCCAGCTGGCGGCGACGGCGGCCACGGGCATCTTCGGGCAACTGGAAATCACACGGCGGCAAAACCGTCAGGGTAATTTTGGGGAACCAGCGGATATGCACTTTGCCGCGCAAACGTGAAAACGGCGTATATTGTGCACCGTCGATACGGATAGGCAGCAAACGCGCTTGTGCTTTGTCCGCAATCAGGCCGGGGCCTTCGTAGACTTTCATGAGCGAGCCCGTGACCGTGATACGGCCTTCGGGGAAGATCATGGCGATTTTGTCTTGTTTGACTTCCTCAACCAGCGACTTGATCGCCATCGGGTTTGTGGGGTCGAGGGGGAAGGCATCGACCAGCGTCAAAAACGGTTTGATCCACCATTTGCTGGCGATGTGCGTATTGACGGCAAAGGTTATTTTGACGGGCAGATAGGCCGCAATCAACGCCGCATCCAGAAACGATGTATGGTTGGCGACGATCAGCACGCGTTTGCCAGCGGCTTCGAAATTCTCAAGCCCCTTGATCTCGACACCATAAACCCAGCCCAAAATAGCCCGCGTGATAGAACGCATCAAATCCTCCGGCAGTAAATGCACGATATAAAGCGCCGTCAAAATATTGCACAGCGCCATGAAAAGAAAAATCACAGGGATGGTGAACGACATCTGAATCAAAATGACGCAAACGACCGCCGATACCACCATGAACAAACTGTTCATGACGTTCAGCCCCGCAATCGTACGCGCCAGCATGTTGCCCTTCGCGCGTTGCTGCACCATGGCATACAGCGGCACAACAAACATACCGCCGCAGACTGCAATCAAAAACAGATCCGCCAGCACGCGCATCCCGCCCAGCGTGGATGCAAATACCCCCGCCGTGATGAACTGTGTTTCATCCACGACATGCGATGCCGCATGGCCAGTTGCGAAATACAAATCGACACCGAAGATGGCCATGCCAATCGCAGCCAGCGGCACGTATGTTAACTGCACGCGGCCTTTCAGCAGCTTTTCGCACAAAACAGACCCCACGCCGATACCGATCGAAAAAATCGTCAGCAGCAACGTGACCACCGTTTCATCGCTATGCAGATAATCCTTGGCGTAGCTGGGGAATTGCGTCAGATACGTCGCGCCCACCAACCAGAACCACGAAATCGCCAGAATGCAGCGATACACCGCCACATCCTGCTGCGTATCGCGCATCATGCGGCCGGTCTCGCTCCAGAATTTGGGGTTCACTTTCAAATCCGGCATAGGGCCGGGCGCGGGGGGAATATTCCGGCTGGCAAAATAACCCGCAATCGCAACCGCAATAATTGCAATCGAAATCACCCATGCGCCGCCTTCTGCCATCACCAGCAATCCGCCCGCGATGGTGCCGAGCAGGATGGACAGGAACGTCGCCGCCTCCACATACGCATTACCGGCCAGCAGTTCTTCGGGTTTCAGGTGCTGGGGCAGAATGGCGTATTTAACGGGACCGAAGAAAGTCGAATGCGCCCCCATACCAAACAGCAGGATCATCAAAATCCAGACACTAGGCAGAATAAAGCCGATGGCCGCCAATGCCATCAAACCGATTTCAGCCAGTTTGACCCAGCGGGCAATCGCCGCGCGGTCGTATTTGTCGGCCAGCTGGCCGGCAGTCGCGGAGAAAAGAAAAAACGGCAGGATGAAAACACCCGCCGCCACCGGCACCAGCACCTGCGCGTTCAGGCCCGATTGTTCGGCGAGGCGGAAGGTAATCAGCATAAGCATCGCGTTTTTAAAAAGATTATCGTTAAACGCGCCCAGAAACTGGGTAATGAAAAGCGGCAGAAAGCGCCGCGTCTTCAGGATGCTCATGTTATCTCCTTACCGGCCCGGCGGGCGTTTATTGTTTATATAAATTTGAAAAAAAGCAGACGCAGGCGGCAGATCAACGCCGCCCGCGCCGTGCCCTATTATTTTTCCCACTTTGCAGCGACATATTGATCCAGCAAGCGCACGCCAAACGATGACGCGCCCTTGGGCACGCCCGGGCGGTCTTTGTTTGACCATGCCACGCCCGCGATATCCAGGTGCGCCCATTTGACGCCGTCCTGAATAAAACGCTTCAGGAAATGTGCGCCAATGGCAGATCCCGCGTCGCGGCCACCACTGATGTTTTTCATGTCCGCGGCGGGGCTGTCGATGGCTTTGTCCCATGCATCGTGCATAGGCATGTACCAGAGCGCTTCGCCCGTGGCGCGGCCTGCGCCGACCAGATCCCACGCCAGCGTATCGTCGTTGCTGAACACGCCCGCATATTCATGACCCAGCGCAATAATCATCGCGCCCGTCAGTGTGGCAAGGTCCACGATATGCGTGGGTTTGAATTTTTCCTGCACGTACCAAAGCGCATCGCACAGCACAAGGCGACCTTCGGCATCGGTGTTGTGCACTTCGATTGTCTGGCCCGACATGGACGTGACGATATCGCCGGGACGGTATGCTTCGCCCGACGGCATGTTCTCGGCAAGGCCGACGATACCGACCACGTTCGCTTTCGCGCCACGTGCCGCCAGTGCCTTCATCAGGCCGACAACGGTGCCTGCGCCCGCCATATCCCATTTCATGTCTTCCATGCCGGGGCCAGGTTTCAGCGAAATACCGCCGGTATCAAACGTCACGCCCTTGCCCACGAAGGCCACGGGACGCTGGCCTTTTTTGCCGCCTTTGTATTCCATGCTGACAAGACGGGGCAGACGCGCGCTGCCCTGACCGACCGCCAGAATGGCGCCCATGCCCAGTTTCTTCATATCTTTTTCCGTCAGGATTTTGACGTCAATCCCCAGCGGCGCGAGTTCTTTTTTGATGATCGCGGCGAAGCTTTCGGGGTACAGCACATTCGGTACTTCGGATACCAGATCGCGCGTCAGGAAGGCGCCTTCGGCAACTTTCTGGCCATGGCTGAATGCTTTGCGCGCACGTGCGGCGTCTTTCACCGTCACGTGCAGGGTTTTCAGCGTGGGTTTTTTATCTTTCGGCTCTTTGGTGAGGTATTTGTCAAAGCGGTAAGTATTCAAAAGTGCACCGAGCGCGAAATGCGCCGCCGCGTCGTCTGCGGAAATCTTGCTCGCCTTCGCTTCATCTTCGGGGAAGCTGACATCGGCCTGCACGGATTTGCGGACGTTCAACTGTGCGCTCAGCGTGCTGCCGATTTTTTCGAAACACAAAGTGCCCAGATCCGCCGGCTTGCCAAGGCCAACAACAATGATATGGCCCGCCGATACACCGTCGGGGCCGGGAATCGCCAGCAGCTGCGCCTTTTTGCCCGCAAAGTCGGATGCCGAAACGGCGCGTTTGATGGCCCCCTTGGTTTTACCGTCAAGCGCCGCGGCAGCCGCGCTCAAGCGTGCGCCTTTGCCGTCTTCGGTCGCGAAAACAACCAGCGTATCGGCGTTTTTGGCAGGTTTCTGGTCAAACTGAATCTTGGCGGGGGTGCTGGTCATGGCGGCTATTTTTCTTTCTTTTTGAGGCGGGAGAGGATAGAAACAAGACAACAGGCGCAAGCAATCCGCAAGATTGCGAAGATGCGCCGCCACAAAGATAATAGTCGGGTGACAAGCGTTTCGCCACCCCCGGATGTAAAGCGGATGCTGACAACGCGGTATCTATTCAAAAACCTTTTTTCCGTAACGGTGTTTGTGGCCATTACGCTGGCGCTGGTTATCTGGCTGACGCAATCTTTAAAGCTGCTGGAGCTGGTCGCGAATTCCGATGCGCCCCCATCGCTGTTTTTGAAACTGGTCGCGCTGACCCTGCCCCGCTTCCTTGAGGTTATCCTGCCGCTGGCGCTGGTGACCGGTATCCTGTTTACCTACAATAAAATGATTATGGATAACGAGCTGGTCGTCATGCGTGCCTGCGGGTTCGATCAGTTCACGCTGGCACGCCCAGCCCTGATGCTGTGCGCGGGGTTCATGGTCATTATTATTGCGATCACCTCTTTCCTGTCGCCGATGAGCCAGTCGGAAATGAAAAGCCTGCGCCGCGAAATCAAGGCGCAATATTCGGCCTTTTTACTCCGGGAGGGGGTTTTCAACACCTTCAGCAATGACCTGACCGTTTACGTACGCCAGCGTGACGCCGCGGGCGATTTGCTGGGTCTGATGATTCACGACCGCCGCGATGCCGACAAACCACCCGTAACCGTCACCGCCAAACGCGGCCGTATTTTCATGAACGGCGAAGAGCCGAACATTCTGGTCTACGATGGCATGCGCCAGCAAATGGACCCGCAAAGCAATGTGGTATCACGCCTGTTCTTCTCGCGCTATACGATCGAGATCAAAGGTCTTGAAGGTGAAACGCAGGAACGCTGGCGCGATGCGGGAGAGCGTACGCTGTTCGAGCTTTTCACCCCCAACATGAACGACAAGCGCGACCGCAAAAACGCCGACGCGTTTTATGTCGAGGGGCATTTGCGCATTTTGGCGCCGTTCAATACGCTCAGCTTTGCGCTGGTCGCGCTGGCCTGCATTCTGCTGGGGCCTTTTAACCGCCGCGGACAAGGTAAAAAAGTGCTCACCGCCGTGATTGTGGTGGTGACGCTGCAAGCCGCCAACATGGGGCTTGGCAATGCGGCGAAGAAAACGCCGTCGCTGCTGCCTGTGATGTACCTGCTGACGTTTGCACCAATTTTTGTATCGGCCTTCCTGATGCACATTCGGGGCGAACAATGGCTGATGGCACGCCTGCGTAAATGGCGCGGCTGCACCCCCGTGAATACGTCGGAGGCACAGGCATGATGACCGGCGCCACCACTCTGTTCAGATACATCATGCGGCATTTCCTGACGAATTTTGCTGTGCTGCTGGCCGTGCTGCTGGGGCTGGTATTTGTATTCGACGTCATCGAGCTGATGCGCCGCGCCGCGGGCGCCCGCGATGTCCCGCTGGATGCCGTCATTGCCATGGCCGCGCTGAAACTGCCCGAAGTGGGTCAGCGTATTGTTCCCTTCGGCGTGTTGTTCGGCGCGATTTATACCTGCTGGAAGCTGAACAAAACATCCGAACTGGTCGTCATCCGCGCGGCGGGTATTTCGGCATGGCAGTTTCTAAGCCCGATGATTTTTGGCGCCTTTATGATTGGCGTGGCGGCCACAGCGGCGATCAATCCCGCCGCGTCTGTCCTGCTGAGCAAGTTCGAACAGATGGAAACCAATTATTTCAACACGTCGAACAATCTGGTGACCGTATCCAAAACCGGTATCTGGCTGCGCCAGCCGGCCGAAAACGGGTATACCCTTTTCCATGCCAACAGCTTTGACCAGCAAAACTGGCGCATGGCGGATGTCATCGTGTTTTTCTTTGATACAGACGACACTTTCCAGAAACGGGTCGATAGCCCGCAAGTTTACCTGCGCGATGGGTACTGGGAGCTGACCGACGCGCTGGTCAACGATGCCGAAGGCGTGACCCGCGAAGCGATTTTCCAGTTGCCGACCGAGCTGACATCCCGCCAGATTGAAGAATCATTCGCCAATCCCGAAACCATCTCGTTCTGGGCGATCCCCGAATACCTCAGGATTATGACAGAAGCGGGCTTTTCGGGCACCCGCCTGTCGATTCATTTCCAGGCTTTGCTCGCCCAGCCCTTCCTGCTGGCCGCCATGATTTTGCTGGCTGCGACATTTTCGCTACGCCCCCAAAGATTCGGTGGCACAGGGGTCATGATAGGGCTTGGCGTGGGCGTTGGTTTCTCTATATTCTTCATGGAATCCATTCTTCAGGCATTCGGTATTTCACAGAAAATCCCTGTGTATCTGGCCGCCTGGACCCCCGCCATCGTCAGTTTGCTGCTGGGCACCACAGCGCTCTTGCATATGGAAGACGGCTAGGGTTAAGAATTGCGTAATTATATATAGTTAAAGTAAAGACTACGGCCCCGTACACATAGAGAGACACATGTCCTTGACCAAACTTTCCGCCCGCCAGCTGCTCTCGAAATCCTTCGCGATTGTTCTTTGCGCCTTTGTGCTGACCACCACGGCCAGCTGCACCAGCGCAAAAAGCGAAATGCAAAGCGGCATGATCAACGACCCGATCGAACCGTTCAACCGCGGCGTGTTTGCGTTTAACGATGCACTCGACCGCGCCCTGATCGAACCGGTGGCCAAAGTATACAACTTCATCACCCCGGATTTCTTCCGCGCAGGTGTCCAGAACTTCATGCGGAACCTCCGCACACCGCTGATCGTTGCAAATAACGTCCTGCAGGGTGACCTGAAGGGTGCCGGTGTCGCCAGTGCGCGTTTTGTGATCAACACTGTCGGCGGTATCGGCGGTCTATTTGATCTGGCAGGCGATCAGGGCATGCCTTATGAGCCCGAAGATTTCGGCCAGACGCTGGCTGTTTGGGGTCTGGGCGAAGGCTTCTACATCGTTCTGCCGGTTGTCGGCCCGTCGACACTCCGCGACACGGCTGGCATGGCCGTTGATACGCTGGCGGATCCTGTACGTCTCTACGCGATGAACCGCGACGAAGATTGGATTTACTACACGCGCGGCGCGGTCGAAGGTCTCGATACCCGCGCACGTATGGTCAACGCCGTGCGTGACATGCGTCGCAACAGCCTTGACTACTACGCGGCTGTTCGCAGTGCCTACACGCAGAAACGCCGTTCGCTGGTACGTGACAGCGCCGCCCCCGTTGCCGCCGCCACAGGCGAGCAGCAAAAAGCGGCACAATACTATGACGAGGCTTGGGACTAAGACCTCCCTGCCCGCACCACCCGAGATACAAGACAAGGAACTGATGATATGACCTTTGCACTTTCACGCCGCGTCATGATGCTTGGCATGGCCATCGCCTTGCTGATGCCTGCCGCATCGGCTATGGCGCAAAAAAGCGATGCCGCCGCGTCCAAATTCATCCAGAAGATGGGCGATATCGCGCTGACGCAGCTGACCGACAAAGAACTGTCGGCGGGCGAGCGTGAAAAGCGCGTGCGCGACCTTCTGCGCCAGAACTTCGACGTTGATGCGATTGGTAAATTCGCCCTGAGCAAACATTGGCGCACGGCAACCGACGCACAGCGCAAAGAATACCTGAAACTGTTCGAAAATATGATTGTCGGCACCTACGCGCAGCGTTTCGGTGAATATTCCGGCCAGCAGTTCAAGGTTGGCGGCACCAAGCCGATCAACGACCGCGACAGCGTCGTCAGCAGCCAGGTCATCCAGAAAGACGGCCCGCCGCTGAACATTGAATGGCGCGTCCGAAACGCGAACGGCCAGTTCAAAGTCCTCGACGTTTTCATCGAAAACGTGAGCATGGCGATTACCCAGCGTTCCGATTTTGACGCGGTAGTCCAGCGCAGCGGCATAGACGGCCTGCTGAAAACCCTGCGCGATCGCAGCAAATAATCCGAAGCACGGCTTCAAACAAAAAACCCGCCATAAACCGGCGGGTTTTTTGTTGTGCCTTATTCATCAAGCCGGCCTATTTCGGTGCAACTTCCACGACCAGCCCAACGATACGGCGCACGACGGGCAAAATCAGCAGCAGCGTCGGAAAGGCAATCACCCACGACACCAGCCAGCTATGCATCCAACTGTTCGTAAACCCCGCCGCCAGCCCCATGTGCATATAGGTGCTGATGCCGGAGACAAGGCAGCTCATAATAAGCGACAAAACAAGCGGAAAGACGAGAGGAAAAAAACGGTGCGGCAGCTTGCGCAGATGACAGCTGCCGCACTTGTTTTTTTCGGTCATGCCCGTGCCGCCGCTCACGATGCGCGGCGCAGGGGTTTGTATTTGATACGGTGCGGCTGGTCGGCCTCTTCACCAAAGCGGCGCTTACGGTCTTTTTCGTAGTCTTCATAGTTGCCTTCAAAGAACACGACCTGACTGTTGCCTTCAAACGCCAGAATATGCGTCGCCAGACGGTCAAGGAACCAACGGTCGTGCGAAATCACCACCGCGCAGCCTGCATAATTCTCGAGCGCATCTTCAAGCGCGCCCAGCGTTTCGGTATCAAGGTCGTTGGTCGGTTCGTCAAGCAGCAGCAGGTTGGCAGGCGTTTTCATCATACGCGCCATGTGCACGCGGTTACGTTCACCGCCCGACAGCACGCCGACTTTTTTCTGCTGGTCCGGACCGCGGAAACCGAAGGAGCCGCAATAAGCACGGCTCGGCATTTCGCGTTTACCGAGGGCGAGGATATCGTTGCCCTCGGAGATTTCCTCCCAAACTGTTTTGTTCGCATCCAGCGCGTCGCGGCTCTGGTTCACGTAGCCCATAGCGACACTGTCGGCAACGGTCACGCTGCCGGCATCCGGTGTTTCCTCGCCTGTAATCATACGGAATAACGTGGTCTTACCCGCACCGTTGGGGCCGATCACACCGACGATACCACCCGGGGGCAGCTTGAATGTCAGGTTTTCAATCAGCAATCGATCGTCATATCCTTTGGATACGTTTTCAAATTCGACAACGTTCTGGCCCAGACGCGGCGGCACGGGAATAACGATTTGCGCCGTGCGGGTTTTTTCGAACTTCTGGCTTTCTGCGAACAAATCCTCATAGGCCGTAATACGCGCTTTGGATTTCGCCTGACGCGCCTTGGGCGACTGGCGTACCCATTCCAGTTCGCGGGACAGGGTTTTTTCGCGGGCTTCCTGCTCGCGGCCTTCCTGTGCCAGACGCTTGGATTTGCTGTCGAGATATTCTGTGTAGTTGCCTTCATACGGCAGGCCACGGCCGCGATCGAGCTCCAAAATCCAGCCCGTGACGTTATCAAGGAAGTAGCGGTCGTGCGTGACCATCACCACCGTACCTTTGTAGTCCAGCAAGTGACGTTGCAGCCATGCGACCGATTCCGCATCCAGGTGGTTGGTCGGTTCGTCAAGCAGCAGCAGATCCGGCTTTTCCAGCAGGAGGCGGCACAGCGCCACGCGGCGTTTTTCACCGCCCGACAGGTTGGTCACCGATGAATCACCGGGCGGGCAACGCAGCGCATCCATCGCGATTTCAATCGTACGTTCAAGGTTCCAGCCGTCGGCGGCATCGATAATTTCCTGTAGCTCCGCCTGACGCGCCATCAGCGCATCAAAATCGGCCCCCTCTTCGGAGAATTTAGCCGTGATGGCATCAAATTCATCGCGGGCCGCTTTTACCTCACCCATAGCCTCCATCACGTTTTCCATGACGGTTTTGCTTGCATCCAGCTGCGGTTCCTGCGGCAGGTAGCCCACGCGCGCGCCTTCGGCTGACCACGCCTCGCCCTGAAAATCTTTTTCGATACCCGCCATGATTTTCAGCAGCGTCGATTTACCCGAACCGTTGGGGCCGAGTACGCCGATTTTGACGCCCGGCAAAAAGCTCAGGTAAATCCCCTCCAGCACTTTTTTGCCCCCCTGATAGGTTTTAGAGAGGTCTTTCATCACATAAACGTACTGGTACGCTGCCATGGTTTTGATTTCCTTTGGTTTTTGGGTTTTTGCGGCTGTGTCGCCCGCAGGCGATCGCGCAAAAAGGCCTGTATTCTTTAAACGAAAGCCTTTTTAGCATTCAGACGGCGCGGGTTCAATTGCTTGTTAGCGTCCCGATTTTATGTTTTATTCCAACCCCTTACGCGGGCAACGCCCCTAGAAAAATAATGAACAAACATCTGCCTGTATTGTTTATGATGCGGCGGAGCAAAAACAAGGCGGCGCACATGGATATTATCCCCCATTTTGACCTGAACCCCCATAACACGCTGGGGCTTGCCGCCCATGCGCAGCTGGGCGCGCGGATCACATCGCCGGATCAGGTCGAGATACTGGCCAAACGCGCTGCCGCCGAAGGCCTGCCCCTGCGCGTGATTGGCGAGGGCAGTAATATCATTCTGCGCGAACACATCCCCGCCGCCGTGGGCATTATGGCGACCAAGGGTATAGATGTGCGCGAAGAGGATGACGTCTTTGTTGTCACCGCGCAGGCCGGCGAAAACTGGTCGGATTTTGTGGACTGGACGATTGCCCGCGGCATGGGCGGCCTTGAGAACCTGACCAGCATTCCGGGCACGGTCGGCGCCGCGCCTATCCAAAACATCGGCGCCTATGGCCTTGAGGTTGCAGACCGCCTGCAAAGCCTCACCGCGTATGACATGGAAACGCAGCAAAGATGCACTTTTACGCGCGAGGCTTGTGCGTTTTCATACCGCCAGAGCCTGTTTAAACGCACAGGCAGCCGCTATATCGTGCTGGAGGTTACCTTCGTCCTGCCCAAGAAATGGCGGCCGATACTCAATTACGCCGGACTGGACAGCCTGCCGCCAAATGCGGATGCTGCGGCTATTCGTGACCGCGTGGCATCTATTCGCCGCGATAAATTGCCGGACTGGAAAACGCTTGGGAATGTCGGGTCTTTTTTTCACAACCCCGTCGTACCCGCCGCCACCGCTGACAAAATCGATGGCGTGCCCAAATATGCGCAGGCGAATACCACGGATGTTAAACTTTCCGCTGCATGGCTGATTGAAGCCTGCGGGCTGAAAGGCCACCGCGACGGCGCCGTCGGCACATACGACAAACACGCCCTGATCGTGGTCAACCACGGCGGCGGCACCTATGCCGACATCGCCCGCCTGTCGGATAAAATCAAACAGGCCGTTTATAAAAGATTTCAGATAGAGCTGACGCAGGAACCGCTGGAGCTTTAAGACCATCTCTTTGATTTAAAATGAAGTAATCCCCCAAAGAGATCTTTTTACGCCCCTGCCGTGATCCGGTCTTTACATACCCCACGATCGGTTTTATGAATATAAAATCATTACAAGGAAATACTCATGGCACAAAAACGCAACGGTACGGTGGTTTACGCATTGGCAGGGCGCGCACTTGAAGCGGCGCTACGTCTGGATCAGGAAGTCCGCCGCGAGCTGGAAGCTGTGCCCGTTTTGCAAAGCGGCAATATGAAAGAGATCGGCGACAGCTGGGATGCGATGTACAAAGGCCTGCTGGCGCGGCTGGCGGAGGAAGCGCCCGAGGTGCTGCAGCTGACCGGTCTGACATCGCCCGCAACACAGGTATTCCAAGGCCCGCAGAGCCTGCCCCGCGCATACAACGAATATCCGCAGATTTTTACATCGCCCGAAAAAAAACCGATGTTTTTTATGTATTCGCCCGTCGATTACAACGGCAAACATTTCGTGCCCGCAGATTCCATTCCGTTGAATGACAAACAAAGATCGAAAATCGACGACCTGCTTTTTGCCGGTGGCTGGCTGGGCAATGCACCGATTGTAAACATTAAAAAAGAAGGCACTGCGACACCCGCCGATTACAAAGCCCCCAGCAAGAGCGAGCTGCGCAAGGCTTTCACCTACCTGCCGAATGACCGCGTTTGCTTTTTGGCAGCAGGACGCAGCCTTGAGCTGGTACAAGATTACCGCGCCCGCACAGATGCATGGAAAGCACGGATTGACGATGCCCGCGCCGCAATCGAAGCAGACGTCCTGAGCAAGAAAGACAGCATCCTTGCGAACCTGCCGCTCGGCGAAGATGTACGCGTCAGCCTTTCCTACAGCTACAGCAGTGGCGGCGGTGACAAGGTATCGCTGCTGCTGTCGGTGCGCCGCGCGGGTAATGGCGATATCTGGAATGCAGGAAAAACGGTGGAGCCACCGCAGACAGATGCCTTTAAAATGCGCAAACGCGAAGGCGGCGAATATATCGTCACCCCGCGCCGCGACACGCCAGAAGGCAAAAAAATCGCCAAGCTTATCGACGCCATTCCCTTAACGCCGGGCCTGCGCGATTACCCCGAATTGTTTGCAAATTACGACATCAAGAAAGACGATATCGGCCAGTTTCTGGGCATCAACGGCACAGTGCCGCAAGCGGTGGATGTCGAAGGTCATACCATTTTGCTTTACAACAGCGCCCCCAAGGACAAGAAAAAAGATTTCTGCCCGCCGGGCGCGAAACCATTTCCGACCGAAGCCTATCAATGGCTGGATTCAGACAAGGGCGACCGCAACATGGGCGTGAAGCTGCCCCCGATGCCGGATAGCATCGCCAGCATCCTGCGTGGTGACGATCCGAAACCGGCAGCGACACCGCCACGCAAACCGCGCGCGCCGAAGCCGTAAACAAAAAGGCCGCACATACTGTGCGGCCTTTTTTTATTACACTTGTTCAGAATTATCTGAATACAAAGGCGAACATCAGGATCGTCATCACGATGCCAACCGCGCCGACAATTTTGGCATTCGCACGTACCCAGCCGATACTGCCGGATAATTCTTCCAGCACGGCGGCATTGATTTTGTGTTTGTGCTTTTCAACCAGCTTGTCAAAACAGAACGGCAGCGCCATCACGACAATCAAAATATCAGACACCATGCGCACGACCAGATAATCGACGTTGGGTACCTGCAGCGGCGTAATGACCGCATCGATGAGGCCGTAAATAAAACTGCCGATGCCCAGATATTTCATGTTGTCGAACAGAAAGGCGATGGCCTTTTCAACAAACGGCGGTTTTTTGGGTATCCATCCGCTGGCATAAATTAGCGTGAAGGCGCCCAGAAGCAGCAAAGTGATGATGCCCATATTTTTCGTTCCCTGACAGAATCTGTACGGCAAGATAGCCGATAAGTTTAAGCATAATCAAACGCCATATAAAGGCAAGGACTTGCCCATTTGCCGCGGCCTAATCCGGCAGCAGCATGATCTGCTGCAAAATACCCTGCGCCTGCTGGCGGTCGCGGGCGTCGGGAGCGCGGGTGATATAGGCTTCGATGGCCTGCGCGGCCTGTTTCTTTTGGCCTAATTTCGCATAAAGAACGCCTTTGTCGAACAGGGTGCGGTATTCATCCGGTGCCAGTGCCTCCATGGCCTCCAGCACGATCACGGCCTGCGCGTATTCTTCCTGTTCGATCAGCCGCTTTTTCAGGTTGTTTTCAAGTCTGAGCAAAATCTCGCGGTTGCTGACGGGTAAATAAAACTGATGCGACAATTCGGCTTTGGATCCGGCGATAGACTTCAAAAGACCGCGCAGGGCAGCGGCGTCCATTTCGGCACCACTGCGGAAAGGGTCGACAATCAACCGCTCCCCGCCCATTTCTAACCGGACAAGAAAGTGGCCGGGGAAATTTAAACCATCCATCTGCCAGCCACAGGCACGCGCGGCGGCGATATACAAAATACCGATCGCAACTGGCAACCCTTTGCGCCGTTCGATCACGCGGATCAGATTGGCGTTTTGCAAGTCGTCGTAACGTTCCGTATCGCCCGCATAACCCTGCTGGTCGTGCAGCACGCGGCGCAGACAGGCCAGACGCAGGGCGGGACTGTCCGTCTCTCCCTGCTTCAGGCGCAATGTATGGTCTTCGGCCAGTAATTCGCCCAGTTTGCGCAGGTGATGGCGGTAACGCTCCGGCCGCACGCCGGGCAGAAACAAAAGCCCCAGCGCCAGCGCGGTTTCGCCAATGTTGATATCGTCATCGGCGAGAGTACCGCTCAGGCGGATGTATTGAAACGCTTCATCGGGCGTTTCAAAAACGTGAAGGTCTTCGGATGTCTGCTCGTCGTCTCTCAAAAACCACCCGGGGGTGCATCATCAATCGGCGCGCTTTCGACCGCTTGCGGCGTCAGCGGCACAGGGTCGCGGTAGACAGGCTCTGGCGGGGCGGCAGGGACAGCAGGGCCCGATGACGAAGACGCTGGCGTATTGACCGCAGGCAATTCGCTGCGCAGGCGTACATAGCTGACCACGTTTTTCACGCCGCGTGTATTGCGGGCATGATTAATGACGCGGCCCAGTTCGTTTTGCGACTGGCCGATACCCATCAGATAAACCGTACCGCCGACCGTTTCGACGGTGTAGTTGATGGACTGAATCTGTTGGTCAAATACCAGCAGCGTTTTAACCTGTCCCGTAATCCATGTATCGCCGGCATAGCTGCCCACGGTTGCACCCTGATCGTCCACGCGGATTTCGTTGATGACCTGCTGCACGCCGTTCACCTGCCATACAAGACGGATCGCCTGCACGCGGTCGTCCGGCGTGGGTACGGTACCGGTTACCAGGACGCGGCCCTCTTTCACCGTCATGCCCAGACGGCGGTACATTTCAACGTCATGTTTGAACCATGCGTCGGCAATCTGGATGCGGATCGACGTATCGGTGGCGGCGCCTGACAGGCCGCCTTCCTGCGCGGCGGCAACACCGACCGCAGCACCTGTGCCGACCGCCACGCCCACGCAGCCGGACAGCAGCACGGTCGCCGACAGGGCACCCATGATCATCAAACTTTTCAGCGAAGCTGTCTTGAGGCTTTGCATCGCCTTCTCCTTCCGGTTTTGAACCTGTTGTATGTTATATCTGCACCCCTGATGACCGCACCCCTGCGGCCGGCGCTAAAAAGCGTCCTTGATATGTAGCGGCCAGCGGCGTGGTGACAAGACCAGCGCATCGAACCGGATATCCAGCCCAGTGTAGCGCGGATGTTTTTGCAGGTAAAGTTCTGCCGCCTGACGTACGCGGCGGATATTTTCAGGGTGGATTGCTTCGGCGCCGTCCGTCTGGCTGCCGCGCCATTTGACCTCGGCAAAAACCAGCTGCCCCCCACGGCGGGCAATAATATCGATCTCTCCCATACGGGTTTTATAGCGCATAGCCAGAATACGGTAGCCTTTCACACGTAAAAGCCATGCGGCCAAGGCCTCTGCCCGCAAGCCTTTGCGGTAGCCGGTCGCATCGCCCCTTGCCCGCGCTTTCAAAGGCTATCCTTGATCGCCAGTGCGCGGGTATAGACATCCCCCTTGCGCCAGCCGCTTTCGACAGCGACGGTTGATGCGGCATCTTTGACGCGCAGCCCTTGGGATTGCATCAATTCCTGCAACCGCGCATCAATGCGGGGTTCGTCCCATACGGCGGCGTCGCCATCACCCTGCCCGATGATAACGACAATCTCGCCGCGCGGTTCCCCTGCGGCGGCATAATGCGCCGCCAGTTCAGCCAGCGTGCCCGTGCGCACTTCTTCGAATTTTTTGGTCAGTTCACGCGTCACGGCTGCGGGGCGGTCGCCCAGCACGGCGGCCATATCAGACAGGCTTTCAATCAACCGCGGCGCGGTTTCATAGAAAATCAACGATGCCGGAATGCCGCGCAAATCGCCGAGCGTTTTGCGGCGGGCGCCCGATTTAGGGGGCAAAAACCCGCCAAAGAAAAAACGGTCCGCCGGCAACCCCGACAGAACCAAACCCGTCAGCGACGCCGAAGCACCGGGTACACAGGTCACGGGCACACCCGCTTCGCGGCAGGCGACAACCAGTTTATAGCCGGGATCCGAAATCAGCGGCATGCCCGCATCGGACACCAGCGCGATGCGTTGCCCCTGCTGCAGTTTTTCGACAATTTTCGGGCGCATGTCGGCGGCATTATGGTCGTGATACGGCAGGCGCGGCGCGGGAATACCATAAACCGACGCCAATTTGCCGGTTTCGCGCGTATCCTCGCAGGCAATTGCATCCACGGCGCGGAGCGTTTCCAGCGCACGCAGCGTTATGTCACCAAGGTTGCCAATGGGCGTGGCCACGATATATAAACCCGGTGTAAGATCAACCTTGGGCGCGGACATGCCGTTCACCTGATTCCGTTTGTTAATTCTATCTACAGATTGCGGAGATTTTCCCTTGAAACAAGTATACGCAAAATTCGCCGGTGTCTTCCAATCTTTATTCCTGATCGCGGCGCTGAGCGTTGCCGCGCTGGTGCCTGCGGGCTGCGCATCCTCCGGCAGTACAGGCCAACCCACCGCCGCGCAGGGCGTTGTGAGCGAAGACCCGAACAGCATGCCCGATATCGGCTGGCAAACATGGCACCAGCGCCAGACACTCAGCAAAGCGAGCGGCGATATCGCCGCGCAGCAGCGCCCCGGGCTTGAAACCGTTGCGGGCGATTTCCGCGCCCAGCCCGTCAAAGTTGCCCTGCTGGTGCCCATGTCCGGCCGCAGCGGCGATTTGGGTCAGGCGATGCTGAAAGCCGCGCAGCTGGCGCTGTTTGATGTGGGCAACGCCACGTTTGAACTGATGCCGATTGATACGCAATCCACGCCGCAGGGCGCCGCAGACGCCGCACGCCAAGCGGCCGATAGCAAAGCCGATTTGATCCTCGGCCCCATTTTTGCCGAAGACGTCCGCGCGGCGAAGCCCGTGGCATCGGGCGCGGGTATCCCCATGATTGCCTTTACCACCGATTGGAAACTGGCGGGGAATGATACCTATGTCATGGGCTTTTTGCCCTTTGCGCAGGTGACGCGTGTGACACAATACGCACAAACGCAAGGACTTGACCGCTTTGCCGTTTATGCACCGCAAACCGAATATTGCGATGTGGTTATCAACACCCTGCAGCGCAGCGGCGCACAGATGACGCGTACTGGCCGATATGCCGCCGGCGAAACCGCACTGCAAGGCTTGGTACAGGATTTTGCCGCGCAGGCCGCCGCGCAGCCGGATGCCGGCACCGCAGGTGGTTTTGTATTCAACGCCCTGATGTTGCCCGTAGGCGGCGAGAGCCTGCGCACACTGGTATCACTGTTTGATCTGGCGGGCGTGAACAATAAAAACGTGCGCTTCATCGGTACCGGACTGTGGGATGACGAAAGCCTGACGCGCAACCCAGCCCTGTATGGCGGCTGGTTTGCTGCGCCGGAGCCGTCGCTGCGTGCCGATTTCGACAAACGCTACGTGGAAACCTATGGCGGCGCGGCGCCGCGCCTCGCCACGCTGGCATACGATGCCACGGCATTGGCCGCTGTGCTCTCGCGCACGCCAGACCCCAAACCCTTCAGCCGCCAGCGCCTAACCAACCCGCGCGGCTTTGCAGGGATTGATGGCGTGTTTCGTTTCCGTGCCGATGGTTTGAATGACCGCGGCCTTGCCATCCTTGAAATCCAGAACGGCCGCGCCCGCGTGATTGACCCTGCGCCGACGGCGTTTGTCGGCTCGGGCAGCTAAACGATATGTGCCTGACCGATATTCAAAACCGGATGCGCCGTGCCAGTCTGGACGCGGGGCGGAAACCCGCAGACACGGCGCTGGTTGCCGTTTGCAAAATGCAGCCGCCCGAAAAAATCCTGCCGCTGATTGCAGCAGGACAGCGCATCTTTGCCGAGAACCGCGTACAGGAAGCGGCAGAAAAATGGCCCGCCCTGCGCGAGGCGTACACAAATATCGAACTGCATCTGATCGGCCAGCTGCAAACCAACAAGGCAAAGGATGCCGTACGTTTGTTTGACGTGATCGAAAGCGTGGACCGTGAATCCCTTGCCGATGCCCTGTCCAAGGAAATGCAAAAACAAAACCGCCCCCTGCCCTGTTTCATTCAGGTCAACACGGGCGAGGAACAGCAAAAGGGCGGCGTCAGCCCCGCCGATCTGCCTGCACTCTACGCCTATTGCCGCGATGTGGCCAAAATGGAGATTGCAGGTTTGATGTGCATTCCGCCCGAAAATGACGTGCCCGCGCTGCATTTTGCACTGCTACATAAACTCGCGCGGGAGATATCCCCCGAAAAGCCCCTCAAACTCAGCATGGGGATGAGCGCAGATTTTGAAACCGCGATTCGATGCGGGGCCACACAGGTACGCGTTGGCAGCGCGCTGTTTGAAGTTATGGCAAATAATTAATATTATATTTTTCAGTGGCTTATCTATTTTTTCGTTTTTTTGACCCCGTAGCCTTGCAATTCCAAAAACACGTTGACATAATGCACATCGTTCGCTTAAAAGTTACATAATTCACACGTGCGGCTTATGCCTGTCCGACAATAATAGTTGCGGCGCGGGCGCGATTTGGAAACTTTTCGCAAGGCACACGGGTTATTCAGGCAAGAAACAGATACGTACAGCATTCGAGATATACACACATATATATACACACCGGATATCAAGAGAGGCACAGACACAATGGGTAAAATTATCGGTATCGACCTTGGCACAACGAACTCTGCCGTTGCCGTCTACGAAAACGATCAGGCGAAGATCTACGAAAACCTGCTGGGCAAGCGCACCACGCCGTCTGTTATCGCCTTGAAAAAAAGCCGCGACAAAATCACCAAAGAAGAAACGCAAGAGTGGATTGTCGGCGAGAACGCCAAGCGCGGCGCTGTTGCCAACCCGCTCAACACCATCTATGGCGTCAAGCGTTTGATCGGCCGCAAATTCGCGGATCCGGAAGTGCAGAAAATGCAGGCGCTGTCGTCCTACAAAATTGTGCCGGCGCCGAATGGCGACGCATGGGTCGAAGTTGACGGCAAAGCGATGGCACCCGCCGAAATCAGCGCGAAAGTACTGCGCGAGCTGAAAGAAGCAGTCGAAAAACAAATCGGCGAGCCGATCACCGAAGCTGTTATTACCGTTCCCGCTTACTTCAACGATGACCAGCGCCGCGCCACGCGCGACGCCGGCGCGATTGCCGGTCTTGATGTGAAGCGTATTATCAACGAGCCCACGGCTGCAGCCCTTGCCTACGGGATGGACAAAAAAGAAGGCGGCAAGATCGCCGTCTTTGACCTCGGCGGCGGTACGTTCGACGTATCCATCCTCGAAGTCATGGCCGATAAGGATATGGGCACAATGGTGCAGGTCCTGTCGACCAACGGCGACACGTTCCTCGGCGGTGAGAACTTTGACGAACGCATCACCGAATTCCTGGTCAAGGAAATCAACAAAGAGCACGGCACCGACATTGATCTGAGCGATGCCGCGTCGCGCAAGCAGTTCGCGCAGCAAATCGCACGTATCCGCGAAGCCGCCGAAAAAGCAAAAATCGAACTGTCGCTACAGGACATGGCCACCATCAGCCTGCCCTTCCTGATGCAGGACGCGCAGAGCGAGATGATCAACTTCGAAATGAACATGAGCCGCAAGCAGCTGGAAAATCTTGTAAAGGATCTGGTTGAAAAAACGCTGGAGCCTTGCAAAAAGGCGCTGGAAGATGCGGGCCTGAAAGCATCTGATCTGGACGAAATCATCCTTGTCGGTGGCCAGACGCGTATGCCGATGGTTGTAAACACTGTCAAAAGCTTCTTCGGACAGGAACCACGCCGCGATGTGAACCCCGACGAGATCGTCGCCATGGGTGCATCCGTTCAGGGCGCTATTCTGGACGGCAAAGTTGAAAACGTGATCCTGCTGGACGTGATCCCCCTGTCTATCGGCATCAAGACCAAAGGCAACGTGATGACCGCGCTGATCGAGCGTAACACCCCGATCCCGACGGAATTCAAAGATGTGTTTTCGACCGCCGAAGACGGCCAGCGTCAGGTTGATATTTTCATCTATCAGGGCGAGCGTCCGACCGCATCCGACAACAAGCTGCTGGGCCACTTCGCCCTGACCGGTATCCCGCCCGCAAAAGCCGGCGAGCCGCAGATCGAAGTTGCGCTCAACATCGACGCCGACGGCGTTCTGAAGGTTGAAGCGAAAGACCTGAAAACCGGACGCGTGCAAAAAATCACCGTAAAGGCCAACGGCGGCCTGACCGAAGATGAAGTCGAGCGCATGCTGAAAGACGCGGAAGCGAACGCTGAAAAAGACAAAAAGCAGCGCGAAACAACCACCGCGATGGCAAACGCCGAAGCTGAACTGAAAGAAGCCGATGCAGACACGAAAGAAGAATACTTCACGTCCGCGCCGGAGGAATTGAAAAAGCAGTTCACTGACTCGGTACGTGAACTGACCGAAGCGCGCGCACGCAAAGATACCGCGGCCGTGCTGGAAAAAACGCAAACGCTGAAAGAAGTTCGTTTTGCAATCACCGAAGCATTCAACAACGCATCGCCTGCAAACGACGACAATCAAGCTGCCGCACCGGCCGCTGCAGCGGAAGAAAAACCCGCTGCACCGAAACCGCCGCGCAACGCGATGTAATACACTGCATGTACGACATTACAAAAACCCCTCTGGCCACGCCGGAGGGGTTTTTATTTGGGCGCGGCAGACATTCGGCACAAAACACCACGCACAAAAAAGCCCGGCATCACGGCCGGGCTTTTTTACAGGGCGCAGACACAGGTTATTTGTGGCGGCGCAGGCTTTTCAAGATCCCTTTGGGTTTGTCGAGCGGCTGGGGTTTGCCTTCGACCTGATCGCGCAGGTCTTCGACGGCATCGGCCAGCTGGTCGATACGGTCACTGTTTGCGGCGGGGGCATTCGAACTGGCGTTTGCGTTTTGCGAAAAACCGCTGCGCAATGTGGCATCGGGCGACAGGCCCGTGCCCGGCTGTGCGCCACTGCGGGCCGCTTCCTGTGCGATCATCAGGGTCGCTTGCGTCTGATATTTGCTATCCAGACGCGCATCCACTTCACCGCGCATCCACGTGGTCACGGCCAAGCCTGTACCGCCGACAACGGCACCCAGCAGAAAAATGGGCGCTTTGACAATCACAACACCTAGAAGGCACACGCCACCGATGATGGCGAAAGCCTTGGCGCGTTTGCCCAGCGTTACTTTGCGCTGTTGATCTTGCTGAATGGACTGCTCGATCTGCTCCAGCTTGCTTTCAATCGAAGACGACATATCAAATACCCTTTGGTCAAATACCCTTTGGTCAAATACCCTTTGCATGAAAAGGGATTGGGTTGTTCTTAAACGTTAAATTTATGGGAATTTTTTATACGTCTTTTTGTACATAAAATCAAACAATTCCGTACAAAATCCGTGGTTTGGCACAATGCGCCGCGCATACGCATGCGTGTTTAATGATTGCTATTGTATTATTTTTATGGCAATGATGCACATCTGTTTTTGAATATATCAATTTGCCCCCGGCGCAGGTCATTTTCACAAAAAACCTGCGTTTGGCGGCCGGATGAGCACATGCCCGCCAAAGCCGTTAAAATCGTCTGTATCGCCTGCACCGCCGCCCTGCTGCCGCTGGCCGCCGCGCGAATCGCACTGGCAGAACCCGCTGCCACCACCTTGCCGAGCGGCTTTTCCATCGCGCAGGGCAGCGTCAGTACACCGGATATCGCGGGCAACACCATGACGCTGACGCAAACAAGCGACCGCGCCGTCATCGACTGGCAAAGCTTTAACATCGGACGCGACGCCACGGTTGAGTTTAAACAAGATACCGCGAGCAGCATCACCGTCAACCGCGTGAGCGGCGGCAGCGACCCCACACAAATTTATGGCCAGCTGAAAGCCAATGGCCGCGTTGTTATTCTGGACACCAACGGCGTTTTCTTTGGCAGCACGGCCAAGGTGGACGTTGGCGGCCTGCTGGCATCGACAGGACAAATCGTGGATGCAGCAGGCTTTCAGAACGGCGGCGCCCTGACGCTGACGCAGATGGACGCCGCACGCGCAGATGCCGCCATCGACAATGCCGGGCAGATTACCGCGGCCGAAGGCGGCCTTGTGGCCCTTGTCGCCCCTGCGGTACGTAACAGCGGCATTATCAGCGCCCATCTGGGACAAGTCACCTTGGCCAGCGGCCGCACCGCCACGGTAGATTTTGCGGGCGACGGCCTGATACAGATTGCCGTAACCCAGGGCCTCAATCAAAACCTAACCGGCAGCCAGATCGGCAACAGCGGCAGTATCCATGCAGACGGCGGACAGATTTATATGACGGCACGCGCAGGTGCCGGTCTGGTTAGCCGCGCCATCAACAATACGGGCGTGGTATCAGCGCAGCGTGCATCGCAGCAGGACGGTAAAATCGTTTTGTCTATCGAAACAGAACGGCAGATATTCACCCCGCCACAAACCCACACCATGCAAAACGCCGTTTATGCCGGCACACATGCCGATATTCAGGCCGTGATCGATACGCTTGCTGCCGCGGGCACGCACAACCTTTATCTTGCAGGCGGCACATATCATCAGACCCTGACCCTGCACACCGGCATCAAACTGCGCGGCGATCAAATCAGCAGCGCCACGATTTATGGCGACGGCACGGCCGTCCCGGCCCTGTGCATTACGGGCAATGACGTCACAGTCGAAGGCCTCACCATCAACACCCAAAACGGCAGCGGTCTATACGCATCTGCCGTACAAGGACTGCACATTTTGCGCAATACCTTTGTGCAGCATGGCCAGGCGGCTATCGAGCTGGTCGATAGCGCGGCAAACCTGCTGAATAACCTGTTTAACTACAGCGGCGATGCGGGCGCCATCCATTTGCAAAACAGTCGCCCTGTAAATATTCAGGATAGCCTGTTTTCAGGCAGCGGCGTTTATGCTGTTAAAACAAATAGTGCCGCCGGCGTCACCATCGGCGGCACGATGATGCTGCCCGCTGGCATGCGTGAACTGCTGGTCAGCCCGACGGATAAATCTATCGACGACAACCGCCTGCGCGCCCAAACGTCGCAGCCTGCAGCACCGCAAAAGGATGTCGAAAATATCATTATCATTTCGGCAGATGCGGATGTCACGAATGCCGCACAACTGGCTGCCATCGCCCCCGCAGCAGGCGGTGCCTGCGATGCGGATGATAAAGGGTGCGAAACGCAATAATTTTTTATTGCCGGGGCGCAGGTTGCGCAGCAGGGGCCGCCGCGTTTTTCTTCTGGCTGAACAGCCATTTCCATGTTGGGGCGCCGTATAGATTGGGCGCGGGACAATTATGTTCCATGCCCGGGAATTCCACATATTGCAGCGGGCCGCCCAGTTTTTGCACAGCACGGCTGACATTGCGGCTTGTTTCGACGGGAATAACGGTATCGGCCCCGCCATGCATGACCAGCATCGGCGTGCGTAAAAATCTGGGGGCATCGGCAGGATGCCAGCCGCCGAAAAGCGACACCGCGCCCGCCAGCATATCGGAATATTCCTTGACCGCGCCAAACGCGCCCACGCCACCTTCGGAACAGCCCATCACGTAAACACGGCTGGCATCCACCGGATATTCCTGCATCAGTTGTTTGGCAATCGTCATGGCGCCCGGCAAGCCCTTGGGACGTTCTTTATCTGCGGGCACACCGTCCAGCGTCGATGCGGCCGAGTACCACGTCATACCCGGCGGCAGGACGGGGATAAAAATAAACGCGGGAAAATTCAAAAGCATCTCGCGCGACAGCATATATTGCGCCGCATAGGCATTGCCCGGCGCCCCGTGCAGAATAATCACCATCGGGAATTTAATGCCGGGCGGCCACGGTTTTTGCGGCGCATACCAGTGATAGGTCATATTCAGCTGTACAACGCCGGATCTGACATCGGCCGATTTCTTTTCAAAAAAGCGCGTGTATTGCCCGACAGGTTCCGCCGTGCGCGGCGCCCCTGCCATACGTGGTACCGACGTGAGGCCGCCGATACTGCCGCCGTTATTCAAAAAGATTACAGTACCGACAACCGCAGCCACAGCGACAAGCCCGCCCCAGAACACAATACCCGACGATAGTTTGCCAGCCATGGGATTTCCTTTTTTAGAGCGCCGCCAAAACGGGCGCGGGGTGTTATGGCGCCGGCGCGGCGGGTACGGATACCTGCACGGGTGCCTGCGCCCGCGCGGGCACAGATGCTTTTTTCTGCGCGAACAGCCAGTTCAATACAATCTTGCTGTATTGATTAGGGCTGGTGCAATCATGCCCCTGCGCCGGAAATTCGATATATTGAAGCGGCCCGCCCAATTGACGCACCGCTTCGCTGACGCCGCTGCTCAGGGTTGGAGGCATCATTTTATCCTGTGCACCATGCAGCACCAGCATAGGCGTGCGCAGGAAAGAGCGCGCATCATCCGCGCTCCAGCCCCCGCTGATGGCGACAGCCGCGGCCACGATATCCGGATATTCCTTGACCGCGCCAAATGCGCCCACGCCACCTTCGGAACAGCCCATCACGTAAATGCGCGACGTATCCACGGGATGTGTTTTTGCAAATTCTTCAACCATCCCCATAACGGCAAACATGCCGCGCGGCGCATGCGCGATCTTTTTATATTTTGGATAGCCGGGGAAAGTTTCGGGCCCCGCAAACAACACGCCCACAGGCATGACAGGCGTGACAATGAACGCCGGATATTCCAGCTGGATATCCGGCTGGATAAGGTATTTTCCGCCCGGCGCCGTGCCCGACGCGCCATGCAGCAAAACAACCAGCGGAAATTTAATACCGGCTGGCCACGGTTTGCGCGGCGCGAACCAGTAATACGGCAGATCAAAACTGAATTTTTCGCTGCGCGCTTCATAGACTGCGGATTTGTAATACTGCGTATATTCTTCGATGGGCTGCGTGGTGCGCTGTACAGTTTTTGACACGCGCGCTATTTTTTTGACCGGTGCCGCCGCCGCGGGCGATGGTGGCGGATTTCCGCCGCCTTGCGTTTTATAAATCACAAAGCCGACGACGACCACAATCGCTACGACCCCGATCCAGAATACTATTTGCGAAGACTGCTTTTGCGCCATAAATGCCCCTTGCGAAAACTACCCGCAAGTCTAGCCAGCGGCCACGCCCCTGTAAAGCAATACCCGCCCCAAACAAAAACCCCGGCGCGCGGGCACCGGGGTTTTCTGTGTGTAAGAGGGGTAGAATTAGTTTTTATACTTCACGCTGCAGCCATAGGGCTTGGTCGAAGAAACCTCGACGGGCTTGCCTTCGGCCAAGGCGGCAACCGCCTCGCGTACGTAGTTTTTTGCACCTTCGATGTCTTCTTGCTTGAAGGATGCGCGGTCATCGATGGCACCGGCATAGGCCAGCTTGCCATCTTTGTCGATCACGAACATATGCGGCGTGGTTTTGGCGTCATAGGCTTTGCCAATTTCGCCGGACGCATCGATAATGATCTGCGTGGCGGCGGCTTTTTGTTCTGCCGCCGTTTTCAGTGCATCCGCGCCCGCTTCATATCCCTGTTCGCCTTCGGCAGACGAATTGATGGTCAGCCACACGACATCTTTTGCGGTCAGCTCTTTTTGCAGGGCCTGCATATTGCCGCTTTCGTAGTGCTTCACCACAAACGGGCAGCCTTTGTTATGCCATTCCAGCACAACCACCTTGCCGGCATAATCAGACAGCGACACCGTTTTACCCTCGGCCGTCGTACCCGTGAAGGCCGGCGCCGCTTCGCCAACCGTTGCCGCATCGGCGGCGGGACTAAAAGCCAGCCAGCCCAGAACAGCGGCGGCGGTCAATGCTGCGAAACCCAGTTTGTTGTGCGATGCACAAATTCTTTTTGCCATATCGGTGGTACTCCTGACGTAAAAATGAAATTTCTGAACAGTTTCATGCGACGCCCAAGAGCGGGCGCTGACGCAGCTAATCATGTAGTGCGCCGCACAATCCAGACAACCTAAAAATGCGCAACAAAGTTCCAATTCACCGTCATGTTTTACGAAAAAAATCGCAGCGTGTTTACGCAGAGCCGTGCGCGTGGCATAACTATCGACAGCATTCTATATATCAATGCACACAGAAAGATTTTAGAGGTACATCATGACAACATCCGCCCAGCCCAAACCGCAATCTGCCGCGGCACAAACCGTGAAGCTTTTGATCGGTGGCCAGTTTGTGGAATCGAAAACGACCGAATGGCGCGATGTCATCAACCCCGCCACGCAAGAAGTCATCGCCCGTGTCCCCTTCGCGACCAAAGACGAAGTGAACGCCGCCGTTGCCGCCGCGAAAGACGCGTTTAAAACCTGGCGCTTTACGCCCATCGGCGCGCGCGCACGTATATTTTTGAAATACCAGCAGCTGATCCGCGAGAACATGAAAGAAATCGCGGCCGTACTGACGTCCGAGCAAGGCAAGACCCTGCCCGACGCCGAGGGGGATATTTTCCGCGGCCTCGAAGTCGTCGAACACGCCGCCAACATCGGCAACTTGCAAATGGGTGAGCTGGCGAATAACGTCGCGGGCGGCGTGGATACCTACACCGTTTTGCAGCCGCTCGGCGTTTGCACCGGTATTACCCCGTTCAACTTTCCGGCCATGATCCCGCTTTGGATGTTCCCCATGGCGATTGCATGCGGCAACACGTTTGTGCTGAAACCGTCGGAGCAAGACCCGCTATCGACCATGAAGCTGGTCGAGCTGGCCATCGAGGCGGGCATCCCCGCGGGTGTACTCAACGTTATCCACGGTGGCCCCGATGTCGTGAATGCGATTTGCGACCATGCGGATATCAAAGCGGTTTCTTTTGTCGGTTCGACCGCGGTCGGCACGCATGTGTATAACCGCGCCACGCTGGCCGGCAAACGCGTACAGTGCATGATGGGCGCGAAAAACCACGCGATCGTCCTGCCCGATGCGGCCAAAGAACAGTCGATCAATGCGCTGGTCGGATCTTCCTTCGGCGCGGCGGGTCAGCGCTGCATGGCGACGTCTGTCGTGGTGCTGGTCGGCGAAGCACGCAAGTGGATCCCCGAATTTGTTGAAAAAGCGAAAAAACTGAGCGTGAATGCCGGTCACGAGCCCAACACCGACGTCGGCCCCGTTATTTCCTGCGCCGCCAAAGACCGCATTTGCGGCCTGATCGAACAGGGCGTAAAAGAAGGTGCCAAGCTGGAGCTGGACGGCCGCGCATCCGCGCCCAAAGGCTACGAGAAAGGCAATTTTGTCGGCCCCACGATTTTCTCGGGCGTAACATCGAAGATGGATATCTATAACAAAGAAATCTTCGGCCCCGTGCTGTGCATCGCCGAAGCAGAAACGCTGGACGACGCGATCGCCCTGATCAACAGCAACCCGAACGGTAACGGTACCGCCATCTTTACGCAGTCCGGCGCCGCCGCGCGTAAATTTCAGGAAGAAATCGATGTCGGTCAGGTAGGTATTAACGTGCCAATCCCCGTACCCGTCCCGCTGTTTTCCTTCAGCGGTTCGCGCGCATCGAAACTGGGGGATCTGGGGCCGTATGGCAAACAGGTTATCTTGTTTTATACCCAGACCAAGACAGTCACTTCGCGCTGGTTCGACGATGCGTCTACCGGCGGCGGCGTCAACACCACGATCAGCCTGAAATAAGCGAAAGCACCCGCGATGCATTTTGATCTCAGCGAAGACCAACGCGCCTACCAGCAGGCGGCGCGTGATTTTGCCGATGCGGAAATGAAACCGCATGCCGCCGAATGGGATGCGAAAGCGCATTTCCCCATCGATGTGATTAAAAAATCGGGCGAGATGGGATTTTGCGCCATGTATTGCCCGCCCGATGATGGCGGCATGGGGCTGAGCCGTCTGGATGCCGCGATTATTCTTGAAGAGCTCGCCGCTGCCTGCCCATCAACAGCCGCCTATATTTCGATCCACAATATGGTGGCGTGGATGACCTGCAACTGGGGTACGGCGCAGTTGAAATCCGAATGGGCCGCCGTGCTGACATCGGGGCAGAAACTGGCATCATATTGCCTGACCGAACCTGGCAACGGATCGGATGCCGGCAACCTGAAAACCCGCGCCGAAAAAGTCGATGGTGGCTGGCGGCTGACGGGTGCCAAGGCATTTATTTCGGGGGCAGGCGCGACCGACTATCTCGTCGTCATGGCCCGCAGCGGCGGGGCAGGCCCGAAAGGCATCTCTGCCTTTGCCGTAGACGCCAAAGCCGAAGGCATCGGTTATGGCCGCAAAGAAGAAAAAATGGGTTGGAACAGCCAGCCCACGCGCGGCGTGACGTTCGACAATGTTTTCGTACCCGACCATCACTTGCTGGGCAAAGAAGGCGAAGGCTTTACCATCGCCATGAAAGGCCTCAACGGCGGGCGTATCAACATCGCCGCCTGTTCGCTGGGCGGCGCGCAAGCCGCCTATGACGCGGCACGTAATTATGTGCATACACGCCACCAGTTCGGACAGCCCCTCGCCGGATTTCAAACCGTGCAATTCAAAATCGCCGATATGGCAACGCGGCTTATTGCCGCCCGCACCATGGTGCACCGCGCTGCTGTGCTGCTGGATGCGGCATCGCCCGATGCGATCACCGCCTGCGCCATGGCCAAACAATTCGCATCCGATCAATGTTTTGATATCGTCAACGATGCGCTGCAGCTGCATGGCGGATATGGCTATACCCGCGATTATCCCGTAGAGCGTCTGCTGCGCGATCTGCGCGTGCACCAAATATTGGAAGGCACAAACGAAATTATGCGCCTGATCATTTCCCGCAGCGTTCTGGAAGATGCCAAACCCTGATTAATTAGTCCCTTTCACGAAAGGATTTTGAACATGACACAGCATATTGCGTTTATCGGCCTTGGTAACATGGGCGGCCCGATGGCCCTGAACCTGCTCAAGGCAGGCTATCGCCTGAGTGTATTCGACATGGTTCCCGATGCCGTCAAAAAGCTGACCGATGCCGGCGCGACCGCCGCCGAAGACGTGGCGACAACCGTCAAAGGCGCCGACATCGTCATCACCATGCTGCCCGGTAGCAAACACGTGCAAACGGTTTATCTGGATGCCAATGGCGTTCTTGCCCATGCCAAAGAAGGGGCACTGCTGATTGACTCCAGCACCATCAACGCCGATGTTGCACGGGAAGTCGCGGCGCAAGCCGCGAGTAAAGGCTTTCGCATGATCGATGCCCCCGTATCGGGCGGCACAGCGGGTGCGGCCGCCGGCACCCTAACCTTTATCGTCGGGGGCGCGGCGGCAGATCTGGATACGGCACGCCCGCTGCTGGAAAAAATGGGTAAGAACATTTTTCATGCGGGCGCAAGCGGTGCGGGACAGCTGGCCAAAATCTGCAACAACATGCTGCTGGCGGTTTTGATGATCGGCACCAGCGAAGCGCTCAACATGGGCGTCGCCGGCGGCCTTGACCCCAAAGTACTGTCCGAAATCATGTCCAAAAGCTCCGGCCGCAACTGGGCGCTCGAAGTTTACAACCCCATGCCGGGCGTCATGGACAATGTACCGTCATCACGCGGATACACGGGCGGCTTTGGCACTGAGCTGATGCTTAAAGACCTTGGCCTTGCAATGGAAATCGCTGCTGCTGCACAGGCATCGACGCCGCTGGGTATGCATGCGCATGACCTTTACAAGGCGCATAGCGAAGCGGGACACGGCAAGCTCGACTTCTCCAGCATTCTGCAAATGATCGCGCAGCAAGCGCTCGCGAAATCCGCATAAAAATATATACACCGAAAAACGTATGTAACGCCTATGTTACATACCAGAAACATTCAAAAGACGGCGATACATCTTCGCCGTCTTTTTTCTTTTTAAATTCAATGCATTTAGATTTTTGGCAACCTTTTGGCATTTTTTTTCGGAACACCCGAACATCGCTGCGCGTAAGTCAGGGCGATGAACGACGAAAAGTCACACACAAAAAATCACGAAAGGATATATATCATGAAAGTCAAAAACACGATGATGGCGCTGGGCGCCGCAACTGTATTCCTGATGCCCGCCGCCGCTGCGCAGGCATTCGATGGCGCCGCCAAAACGCAAACGCAGGCAGAACGCCCGGCAACCACTGCCGTACAAATCAGCGATGAAAAACTGGAAGAATTCGCAGCTGTTCACAAAGACGTTGAAAGCATGAACGCCGAATACCAGCAAAAAATTGCAGAAGCAAAGGATGTCACCGAAAAAAGCGTCCTGACGGCAGAAGCGAACAAAGAAATGCTTTCGCTTGTTGAAAAATCCGACCTGAGCCTGACGGAATATAACCAGATCGCCCAGATGGTCAAACAGGACCCCGTCCTGCAGAGCAAATACACCAAAATCCTGAACGACTAATCACCGCTCAGACAGCCTTGGCTTCCCCCGAAGCCAGAACCACGCCGCAAGCCCCCTTGCGGCGTGGTTTTTATTTGCGTATTTGCTTAATTAAAATTCTGCGGATTTTTCTGCAGGTTGCTGCGGATACTTTCGACGGTGCCGGGGGACATGTCTTTCATCTGCTCGGCCAGCGCTTTCAGGCGTTTGAAGGATGTCGGCAGGCAATTGTCGGGGACGTCGGCGGCTTGTTCGGCGATCAACGCTGCCAGCTCCCCGAACATCAGCACGGGCAAATGCGTTTTGCGCATCATATCGTCGTGGATATCGCCGGTAATAGCGGTATCGCCCTTGTGCGTCACAATTTCGGCGCCGATTTTTTCGAACAGCTCGCGTATGCCGGGCGTTTCATCACAGGCATGCGTGATGATGCAGGTGCGGTTGGTGCGCGGGCTTTGCGGACCAAACATGGGGTGGATGCCCGTGACGCGCGGGCTGTGGCGCAGGCAGTCTGCATTGGGTTTTGCCTGAACCGAACATAGATTCACCAAATGCTTGCCCGCATATTGCGCCGCGACGCTATCGACGGCGGATACGGGCACGGCAATCAGCACAATATCGGCATCGTCGCTGATCTCGGCGTATTCGGCCAATTCGCGCATCAGAAAACTGCCAAAAACCCCGCGGCCGACGATATTTATTTTCATGTTACCTTCTTTGCTGCACGCGCATCTGCACGCATTTATTATGCCCGCAGATTACAGAGGATCCGCCGTGATGTCCATGCGGACAACAAGAAACTGCGTAGATTTAGCCGCAAGTAATGGTCGTCACCGACACGCCGGGCGCGGACCTGCGTTCGGTGCGTATGCAAGGATCGCCCGGAAGTTTTTGCGCAGGCGGCTGCGCAGCGACTTTCGGCTGCGCGGGCGGCAGCACGCCGTGCTTTTCAAAATAGAGGCGGGTGTCAGCTGCGCGCGGGAAGCGGGCTTCGACCAGACGGCGCAGGATATCGCGGCTTTCAGCATTGTCTTGGTATTGCGCGGGCAGCCATTTCGTTGATTTGTCCACATGTAAAAACGCGCGGGCGTAATCGTCAATAATAGCGGCTTGCTGTTCGGTGCCGTAGTGATCGAAAGTCCATTTCCGCAAGTTCAGCAGATAGTGGTACATCTTGTCTGAATCTTTTTGCTGCCAGTTGGTGCTGCGGTATCCGTTCTGCTTTTGCCAGATATGCACGGCTTCGTGCAGAAAATTCCCCAGATTGTCAGATTTCGTATCGCGTGCGAAATCGGCGGAATGATAAGACGCGCTCCAGAAAAACATATCCCGCGGGCTGTCCACCGATGCAATGCGTGACGGCCCGCAGCTGCGCGGCACATTGTGCACACGCACGCCGGTCATTGAAATTTCGTCGCCGAATATGCCGTAGGCCACGGCGGCTTCGTTTGCGGTGGGCGGGCGTATGTATCCGGCATCCAGCATCTGGCGCGTTTGCCGCGCGGCGGGAAATTGGTTTTCAACCACGCGCATAAGGAAATCATCTGCGCTGCAGTTATTTTCGCCATACGTACGTGCCATCCAGTTGGATTGATACGCCTTGTGAAAAAACCGCCGTGCATAATCTTCCATGATTGCCGCCTGCTGCATGGGGCCATAATCGGCGAAAGCCAGCTGGCTGTGCAGGGCATAGGCGTATTCGCTATTATTGGCATGCCGCCATGTCTGGGCGTTCTGGTTCTGCCACAGGCGCGTCATTTCATGCGCCAACGCACCGAATAGAAAGGCATTATCCTCGCGGCTGTAATCGTTTGATGCGAAACGCTCCCCATTCACGCGGATTGTATTTTTTGACTCCGCTTCGACAAAGGTGGGCACGCTGTCGTTCACTTTTTCAAAAACATCAATGCGCACCTGCGATACATCCAGCGCATCGCCAAAAAGTTTTTGTGCGATCTCGCGCTCCCCCGCTGTCAACGCACGGGAATACTTCGGCGCTTCGGCTTCGGACGCTGGCGGCGCCGTTTCCGCCGGCGGAGATACAGGGACATTTACCGGCGCGGGCGGCATATCTGCTGGCATATGACCGCTCTGCGATGCATACCAAACGCCGCCTGCCCCGCCCGCAAGGATCGCGATCGCCGCCACGGAGCCCGCCAAACGGCGACGCGCGCGATGTTTGAATTCTTCTTGCAGTGATGTTTTACGTTTATACGCCACAGCGCGGTGACCCTGAGCTATTCGACAATAGCAAAAGATTGTACGCTTTTGTTACCATAAATCAAGCTCGCGACTAGGGACGCAGGTAAAATGCCTTTTATATCAGGACATTAGCGTGATTTTTGGCTGACTTTTCGGAGATTTGAAAAAAGTGGCGCACCCGAAGAGATTCGAACTCCTAACCTTCTGATCCGTAGTCAGATGCTCTATCCAGTTGAGCTACGGGTGCATGCCTTGCGGTGAACCGCAAATATGCGGCAGCTGATGGTTTGCCGCCGATTTCTGGTTTCTATAAGATTCTTGCGGCAGGTGCAAGCTTCTTTTGTGATGTTTCACGTCAATTTTCGGATTTGCAGGCGACGGCATGACCGGCAGGCAGCCGCTGCCGTCCGCAGGTTTATGTTTATGGAATATTATTTTGCCCCCACATCAACCGCTTTGCCACAGTGCGGCATAAAAAAGACCCCATAACGGCCCTGAAGACGATTCAATATTGAATAGATTCAAGAATCTGGTTTAAAAAGGAACACTAATCCAGCGCCCGTCCGACATTCCGGATACGCATCATTTTTATCTACGAGGTGATTGCCTTGCCGACCATGACCTATCGTACCCTGTTCCCTGCCTGCGCCCTTGTCCTGCTGCTGAGCGCGTGCAACACCGATGGTAAAACTGCCGAAACGTCTTCGGGCAACCGTTTGCCCGGTCTGGTTGTCAGCAACGAACCGCCGCCGGAAGTGCTCTACCGCCAAGGTTCGCGCGACACCGCGCCGTCCAGCCAGGCGAGCGCCCCCCGCGTTACGTCTTCTTCGCAGGGCGTTGAAACGCTGGTGACACGCAAAGTCACCGAACTGCGCCGCGATCAGGAAGCGCTCAAGCGCGGCACGAACAGCTACAGCGACCGCCTGAAAAATCTGCAAACCAAAAGCGATCAGGCCGCTGCGCAGTACTACGAACAAATCGCCTCCATGAATACCGAACTGCAGGCGGGCTCCACCCCCGGCAACCCGGTACTGGTCGAGCGTTGGAATACCGCGCAAGAACGTCTGGATACGCTGGCACAAAACGCATCGCAGCTGAACGGTCTGTCGACCGACCTGGCGAACGAAGCATCCAAAGCCGCCTTCCTGCAGGAAAACATCCGTGCGGCTTATGGCCTGTCGGGTGCGGTGAAAGAAGATCACCAGAAACTGCGCGTACTGGAAGACGACACCAACCAGACGATCGTCACGCTGAACCGCCTGCTGACGTCGACCAGCGACGAGATCAACCGTCGCCAGTCTTATCTGCGTACGGAAAAAATGAACCTGCAAACCCTGTCGCTGGCTGTTGCCAATGGCGAGCTGTATGGCCAGAACCTGTCCAACAGCCTGTTCCAGCGCGCCACACAGGATGCAACGACGTTTACCGCGCCTGCGCCGGCACAAAACCCCGCGTCGCGCCGTCCGCTGGTCATCATCCGCTTCGACCGCAACAACGTGAACTATGAACAGGCGCTATACACCGCCGTAGGTCAGGCTCTGGACCGCTATCCGGCGGCGAAGTTTGACCTCGTGGCTGTCAGCCCGTCCGAAGGCAACCCCGCTGAACTGGCGCTCGCTTCGACCGAAGCCCGCAAGAACGGCGAGAACGTTCTTCGCTCCCTGACACAGATGGGCGTTCCGCTGGAGCGTGTGCGCCTGAACGCTGCGAACAGCAGCACGGTTCGTAACAGCGAAGTGCACCTTTACATGCAATAAGCCGCGGGGCGACGCGTCCGCCCTGTTACAACCTTTGATACTGATTATTTAGTACCCAAAATCAGGCGCCAGACTATATGATAGTCGGGCGCCTGATTTTTTTAATCTCGCCGTCGTCATCCGTTTTACAGGACACTCATGGAACACTATCTTGACCAGCTGACCGCCATCGCCATGGTGACAACCGTGGCCTTGCTCTGCGGTCTGGTCATGATCCGTATCCGCCAGCCGGCGATTGTCGGCTATATTCTGGCGGGTCTGGTGCTGGGCCCCACGGGTATGGCGTTCATTTCCGATAGCGAAACCGTCAAACTGCTGGCCGAGCTTGGCGTCATCATGCTGCTGTTCCTGATCGGGATGGAGCTGAACGTGCGCAGTTTCCGCGCCGTGTACAAAACCGCGCTGGCGACCGTAGGGCTGCAGGTGGCGGCTGCCTTTGCTGTTTTTGCGCTGCTGGGATTTGTGCTGGATTGGTCGATCCAGAAAATTCTGCTATTCGCCTTTGCCACGGCGCTGTCGTCAACGGCGGTATCTATTAAAATCCTTGAAGAAACCGACGACCTGAAAACCCCCGTCGGACGTACGACCGTATCGGTGCTGATCGCGCAGGATCTGGCGGTTATTCCGATGATGCTGATTATCGGCGCCTTTGCCACGGGCGGCGATGCCGAAACAGCGACGCGCGCGATTGCCGTCAAGCTGGCGATGGCTATCGGTTTGCTGCTGGTGGTCATGTGGTTTTTGTCAAAGCGCGAACAGATCGAACTGCCCGGATCGAAATGGATTATTTCCCGCCACGAAGTTGTGCCGCTGGCGGCTATGGCGTTTTGCTTCAGTTGGGCGACCCTGTCGGGCGCGGCGGGGCTATCGGCCGCGTATGGCGCATTTATTGCGGGTCTGATCGTGGGCAATTCCAGCATCCGCGAGGTCATGCACAAAGCGGCCGAACCTATTCAGGCTATTTTGCTGATGGTTTTCTTTCTATCGATCGGCCTTTTGATCGACATCGACTTCATTCGCGAAAACTGGGCGCAGGTCTTGATCGTCCTGATGATTGTGACCGTTGTCAAAACCGGCATTAACATCCTGATCCTGCGCTGGCTGGGCGAGCCGTGGGAGCGTTCATTCCACAGCGGTGTTGTGATCGGTCAGGTGGGTGAATTCTCGTTCATCCTCGCCGCCCTCGGCCTGTCTGTGCATGTTATTACCAATGACGGTTATCGTTTGATGATCGCGGTCATCGCGCTCAGCCTGCTGATCAGTCCGATGTGGCTGATTATCGCGCGCCGCCTGCACGATATGGCGATCAAACGTTTGACCGGCCACCTGCCGCAAGCCGCACCCGACGATCTTTAAGATAGCCTGCTCTGCGTCACACTGGCGCAAGCCGGTGTCCAGCTGCCGCGTATCCATTTAGGGCACAGCTCGTGGATTCCTGCCTTCGCCAGAATGACGCTGCACACAAAGCGGGCTCATTACTGTTTCAGGAATTTACCAAGCGCGTTTTCAAGCGCTTTCGGCTCTACTTCTTCCACGCCGCCCACAGGCAGCTTGGCCAGATGGAAGGGGCCATATGACAGACGGATCAGGCGGTTTACTTCCACATTGAAATGCGACAGCACGCGGCGGATTTCGCGGTTTTTGCCTTCGTGCAGGGTCATGTTCAGCCACACGTTCGATCCCTGCTGACGTTCCACCTCGACCTTGATCGGGCCGTAATGTACCCCCTCGACCGTCACGCCTTTGGACAGCAGGCGGATCATGCCATCCCCCACACGGCCAAAAGCACGCACGCGGTATTGGCGCGACCAGCCCGTGGCTGGCAGCTCAAGATGGCGCGACAAAGCCCCATCGTTGGTCAGCAGCAGCAAGCCTTCGCTGTTTAAATCGAGGCGTCCGACAGAAATCACGCGCGGCATGTCATCCGGCAGATGCTGGAAAATCGTATCGCGCCCCTGTTCGTCGCGGTGGCTGGTCACAAGCCCCGCGGGCTTATGGTAACGCCACAGGCGCGTCGCGGGCGCCTCGCCAATCTGGCGGCCATCAACCACAATTTTATCGGCATCCGTGACCAGCACGGCAGGCGTTTCCAGCAATTTGCCGTTCAGCATCACGCGGCCCTCGGCGATCCAGCGTTCCGCATCGCGGCGCGAACAGACGCCCGCCCGCGCCAGACGCTTGGCGATGCGCTCGCCTTTTGCGTTGTCTTCGGTGGTTTCGCTGTTTTGATCTTCGCCGTTCATTCTGCTACTTTAATCGAATGCAGGGCGAAAACAAATACATGATGCAGGCGATGGAGATCGCCATGGACGCGGCAAAGGCGGGCGAAATACCCGTGGGTGCCGTTCTGGTGCATGCGCCGACGGGGCAAGTGATTGCCGCCGCCGGTAACCTGACCGAACAAGACCACGACCCGACCGCCCATGCAGAAATATTGGCACTGCGGGCCGGCGGCCGGCATTTTGGCACACCCCGTCTGGCCGAATGCGATCTGTATGTGACGCTGGAGCCCTGCGCCATGTGCGCCGCCGCCATATCGTTTGCCCGTATCCGCCGGCTATATTTCGGCGCCTATGACCCCAAAAGCGGCGGCGTGGACAATGCGGGCGCGTTTTATGCGCAGGCCACCTGCCACCATAAACCCGAAGTTTACAGCGGCATTCACGAACAGGAATGCGCGCAGATGATGAAAGATTTCTTCAAGGATAAACGCTGATGGCCGCAAAAGATTTTTTTGGCAGTGACGACCCGTTTGGCGTATCGATGGCCGATGATATACCGGCCGGTGCCAATGCCCCGCCCGAATATAGCGTCAGCGAGCTGAGCAACAAACTGAAACGCGTGGTCGAAGACGAATTTTCATTTGTGCGCGTGCGTGGGGAAATATCCAAAGTTACCGTCGCCAAATCCGGCCACCTGTACACATCGCTGAAAGACGATAGCGCCGTGTTGGATGCGATCTGCTGGAAAGGCACCGTATCGCGCCTCGGCATCAAACCCGAAGAGGGGATGGAAGTCATTTGCACAGGACGCCTGACGACATATCCCGGCCGATCCAATTACCAGATGATCATCGAGACGATGGAGCTGGCCGGGCAAGGCGCGCTGCTAAAAATGCTCGAAGACCGCAAAAAGAAGCTGGCGGCGGAGGGATTGTTTGATCCTGCCCGCAAACAGCTGCTGCCGTTTTTACCGGATGTGATCGGCGTTGTTACATCGCCCACGGGCGCGGTCATCCGCGATATCATGCACCGTTTGAATGAACGCTTCCCGCGCCGCGTGCTGATCTGGCCTGTCATGGTGCAGGGCGCAGGCGCTGCGCAGCAGGTGGCGGCCGCGATTAACGGATTTAACGCGATCCCCCAAGATTCGCCGCTGCGCCCCGACGTACTGATCGTCGCACGCGGTGGCGGGTCGTTCGAAGATCTGATGCCGTTTAACGACGAGGCCGTCGTCCGCGCCGCTGCAAACAGCGAGATCCCGCTGATATCCGCCGTCGGACACGAAACAGATACAACTTTGATCGACTTCGCCGCCGATTTGCGCGCCCCCACCCCAACCGCCGCCGCCGAAAAAGCCGTGCCGGTGCGGGCCGAGCTGATCGCCGCGCTGCTCGACGATGAAAAGCGTTTGCACATCACCCTGATGCGCCGTCTGCAGCAGCACCGCACGCATTTGACGGGGCTGGGCCGCGGGCTGGGCGATCCGAAACGATTGCTGGAAAATACCATGCAGCGGCTGGATCATCTGGGATCAAAACTGGATAGCGGCCTTGCCGCATGGTTGCAAAAACGCCGCGCCGTGCTGGCGGAATTGTCAGCCCGCGTATCATCCCGCCCGCTGCGCCAACGTTTGAGCGATAGCGCACGCCTGCTCTCCGCGCAAGGGGAACGCCTGAAAAATACCCAGAGCAAGATCATCGACGAGCGTACGCGCAAGCTGCAAAATATCGACGCCCTTTTGCAAAGCCTGTCGTTTGAACGCGTGCTGGATCGCGGCTACAGCGTTGTATTCGACGCCAAGGGCAATATCGTATCGTCGGCGAAAGAGATCAAATCAGGCGATGATTTACGCCTGCGCCTGCGCGACGGTGAAAAAGACGTCAGCGCAAAGTAAAAACTATTCGGATTTGGGTGCCGCAATATCGGCAGACGCATCGGTCGTGGCCGGGGCCGCAGCTGCATCTGCGGGCGGTTTGAAAAAGTACTTTTCGTACAAAGCCTCCGCCCCCACCAGCACGGCCAGCGCCAGCCAATAGGTATAAAATACCTGCAGCAGGCCCCACTTTTCATGCGCGGCCAGCGGGAACACAACCGCCCCCACCAACGCCGACATATACACAAGCCCCGTGAAAAAAACATTGCCGCGGTCACGCGTTGAGAAAAACGCCCACGGCGTAATCGCCGCAGCCAGTGCCCAGATAACACCCGGCACCAGATACCCCGCCTGTATCGCATCCACGGCAAAGGCGAGCGATACAACCGGATATCCTGCCATCAAAGTGATAAACCAGCCAAAGGTCAGCACCGCAAACACGCGCGATGCGCGCGGAAACTGGTGCTGCGTGACCATCATGACGCCCGCACAGAAACCCGCAGGGATCATCAGCAGCGGAAAGATAAACGGCGAGGCGACGAAGGCCATGCCCGCCGGCCACATCGCACGCCACTGATCGACATACAGAAGCCAGCCGCCGCTGCCCACCATGCAAAGCCCCCCGAACCAGATAAACGGGTCGAGGCTTTTTTTAATGACGTTTTGGATTTTTCCGGCCATCGCCGCCCGCCCTCGCGCTCAAGGATCAGAACGGGATTTCATCATCCATGTCGTTTTTGGACGAAGACGCGAACGAACCGCCGCCCGACGAAGACGAAGGCGCGCTGTAATCATCGCCGCCACCCATGGAGTCAGAGCTGCCGCCGCCGCTGCGGCCATCCAGCATGGTCAATTCACCACGGTAGGGGCGCAGAACAACTTCGGTCGTATAGGTTTCGCGGCCGTCTTTTTCGTACTTGCGGGTTTCCAGCTGGCCTTCGATATAAACCTTGGAGCCTTTTTTCAGGAAACGCTCGACCACGCCCACAAGCGCGTCGTTGGTCACGGAAATGCGGTGCCATTCGGTGCGCTCTTTACGCTCGCCGCTGTTTTTGTCTTTCCAGCTTTCGGACGTGGCGATCGAAAAGTTAGCCACGCGGCCACCGTTCGGGAACGAGCGGATTTCGGGGTCGCGCCCCAGATTGCCTACCAGAATAACCTTGTTTACGCTGCCTGCCACGGTTGTACCTTTCCGAAAATTCTAAAAACCTGCTTTTGACAATTACCCTAGGAAAACCGCGGGGGCTGGATTAAGATAAATCCACACCGCGAGAATCTGCCCGAATGCGCAAAAGCCTTGATAGGCTTATGTTTATCACGCGCATGGGACGGAAACAAGCGGCAAGACAACCCACTGAAAACAGCCCGATAATTCAAGGGCGGAAGACGGAAGGAGACCACCCGATGCGTGCCTGGCAAAGAATGCTCAGCGGTCGACGCCTTGATCTCATCAACCCCTCCGCCATGGATATTGAAATCGAAGATATCGCCCATGGACTTTCCAGAGTCGCCCGATGGAACGGCCAGACCACCGGCGACCATGCCTTTTCCGTCGCGCAGCATTCGGTGATTGTCGAAGCGATCTGCCGTGCGCTGGAGCCGGACGCCGACCGCGTCTGGCTGATGGCCGCCCTGCTGCATGATGCATCGGAATACGTCGTGGGTGATATGATCTCCCCCTTCAAAAACGCGCTGGGCGTCGATTACCGTGCGTTCGAAGATAAACTGATGCAGGCCATTCATATCCGCTTTGGCCTGCCCGCCGTCATCACGCCGCAGCTGAAAAAATTTATCAAACGCGCAGATAAGGTTTCGGCGTATCTGGAAGCCACGCAAATTGCCGGTTTTGATGAAGAAGAAAGCCGCAAATTCTTCGGCCCGCCGCCGATGACGATTGCGAATTGGAAGATCGAACCCATGTCCGCCAACGAAGCCAAAGAGCAATACATCGCCCGCTTCACCGGACTTCTGATTGAAATGCAGGCACAGCAGGTAGCGTAAAAAACCATGCCCTGCCGCATTATTCGCGCCCTTGTTTGCGTGTTTTTGCTTTGCGCGGCGATGCCGGCCCGGGCCGATTACAAATATGCCGATGGCGCGCCCTATGCCGCTACCATCACCTTCACGGGCGAGCGTCTTGGGCGGGATATCGCGTTTGATCGCCTGCCAAAGTTTGAAGATTACCCTGCCCTCTCCGCTCCCGCAGAAACTGCCAAAGACATCGACTGGAAAAGCCACCCCCGCGCGTGGGAATTCCGCACACGGCTGCGTGCTGGTTTAAAAGCCCCCGCCAATTTCGGCGGTGCGTATAGCGTGGTGACGCATGGCTGCGGCAGCGGATGCCAGACGAATTGGGTTGTTCACCGTGCAAGCGGCCGCGTACTAGGTATGTTTTACACCACAGCAGGCGCCGTGTTTGACAATAACAGCCGCTTGATCATCGCCAACCTGCCCGACCGCATAGCGGACCTGAGCGATGGCTGGGGGCTTTTGGACGAAGTCGTATTTTATGCGGCGGAAAACGATGCGCTGAAACAAATACAGCGCATCGACGTGACGAAGCTGTCCCGTGATTAAGCTTCAAGCGGCGCGTTTGTGCACGCTACGCTTCACGCGATCAAACGGGATGACTTTTTCGTCCATCACATCGGCGTTGTGCGCACGTTTTTGATAGTACGCTTCCATGTTAAAGGCCTTCGCATACGGCCCCGTAAAAAAGCCCGCAACCATTTTGCGTGTTTTGCTTTCGGCGGCCAACGTGTCCACCTCGGGGTCGCGCGTGGTGGCAAAGGTAATGGAATTTTCGCCCACGAATAATACTTCGTGCGGGACTTTTGCGGCCTTCAGGTAAGCCATGAAATCCTGCATGGCGCCTTTGGGCGCGTTGTCATTGACCGATACCGTCGCGACTAGCGCTTTTTCGGCGTATGCTTCACCCAGCTTAATCGCGTTTGCGCGATCAAAGTCTTTTTTCATGATCTTTTCCTTCGGGTAGGTGTCGGCACGTCGCTGTCGAAATCAGCGCGTGCAAAAAGAATAAAAAACGGTGTTGTAGGACAGGATCATACTATGTGAAACCCCGCCCGCTGGGGCACTTAGGTACCCCCTTTGATTTTTTCACCGGCGCCCCATTTTATCATGGCATTTCAGGGAATATGTTCTATATTTGTTCCAAATTAACCGGCAAACGGCGGATACCATGACCAAATCAGGCAAAACCAGCAAACAGAGCGGCGCACACAACGATTCCATCCGCGCCGGGAAATATAACGACGCTATTCGCGTCCGTGGTGCGCGCGAACACAATCTCAAAAATGTCGACATCGACATTCCGCGCGACCAGCTGGTGGTGGTGACAGGGCTGTCCGGTTCGGGCAAGTCCTCCCTTGCGTTTGACACGATTTATGCCGAAGGACAGCGCCGCTATGTCGAAAGCCTGTCCGCCTATGCCCGCCAGTTTCTGGAGCTGATGCAAAAGCCCGACGTGGACAGCATCGAAGGCCTCTCGCCCGCGATTTCAATCGAACAGAAAACCACATCCAAAAACCCGCGATCGACCGTGGGCACGGTCACGGAAATTCATGACTATATGCGCCTTTTGTGGGCGCGTGTGGGTGTGCCTTATTCGCCCGCCACCGGCAAGCCGATTACCAGCCAGACCGTATCGCAAATGGCGGATCAGATTCTGTTGCTGCCGGAGGGCACAAAACTTTACCTGCTCGCCCCCATCGTGCGCGGACGCAAGGGCGAATACCGCAAGGAAATGCAGGAGCTGAAAAAGAAAGGCTTCCAGCGCATTAAAATCGACGGCATTTTCTACGAACTCGACGACGTGCCGACGCTGGATAAACAGCTGAAACACGACCTGTCCGTCGTCGTTGACCGTATTGTGGTCAAAAAAGACATCGGCAACCGCCTTGCCGATTCTATCGAAACCGCGCTGAAACTGGCCGATGGCCTGCTAATTGCCGAAGACGCCACCACGCAGGAAGAACATATTTTTTCTGCCAAATTCGCCTGCCCCGTCTCGGGCTTTACGATTGAAGAAATCGAACCGCGTCTGTTTTCGTTCAACAACCCCTTTGGCGCCTGCCCCACGTGTGATGGCATCGGCAGTAAAATGCACTTCGACCCCGACATGGTCGTGCCCGACCAGACGTTGACACTGGCCGAAGGCGCCGTCGCGCCCTGGGCAAACTCATCGTCCGGCTATTACGAACAAACGCTGGAAAGCCTTGCGGCGCATTTCAAATCGAACATGAACACGCGCTGGGACAAATTGCCCCAGAAACTCCGCGATGTCATTTTGCTGGGCGGCGGCAAAGAGAAATTCGCGTTTAAATACTGGGACGGCAACAAGCATTTCACCAGCAGCAATACGTTCGAAGGCGTGATCCCCAATATGCATCGCCGTTATCTGGAGACGGAAAGCTTCCACATCCGCGAAGACCTCGACCAGTACAAAACCGAACAAGTTTGCGCGGCGTGTAATGGATTCAGGCTGAAACCCGAAGCGCTCGCCGTCAAAGTCGGCGCGAAGCATATCGGCGAAATTTCGACGTTGTCGATTGAAAAAGCGCAGGAATGGTTTGCGGGGCTGGATAAATCGCTCGGCAAAAAAGACATGGAAATCGCGGTTCGCATTTTGAAAGAAATCAACGAACGTTTAAGCTTCCTGATGAACGTCGGGCTTGATTATCTGTCGCTCAGCCGTATGTCGGGCACACTGTCGGGCGGGGAGTCGCAGCGTATTCGTCTGGCATCGCAAATCGGCTCCGGCCTGACGGGTGTTCTCTACGTGCTGGATGAACCCAGCATCGGCCTGCACCAGCGCGATAACAACCGCCTTCTGGATACACTGAAACGCCTGCGGGATCTGGGCAATACGGTTCTGGTGGTCGAACACGACGAAGACGCCATCCGCATGGCGGATTACCTCATCGACATGGGCCCCGGCGCCGGCATTCACGGCGGCACTGTGGTCGCCGAGGGCACACCCGATGCTGTCATGAAAAACAAAAACAGCCTGACGGCCCAATATCTGTCCGGCGCCAAAAGCATTCCCGTACCGGCCCTGCGCCGCGCGGGTAAAACCGTGCAGACCAAAAAAGGCGAAGATACCCAGTACATCGAAATCATCGGCGCCCGCGAAAATAACCTGAAAAACGTGCACGCCAAAATTCCGGTTGGCACGTTTACGTGCGTAACAGGCGTATCCGGTTCAGGCAAATCGTCGCTGGTGATTGACACCCTCTATGCGGGTGCTGCACGGCGTTTGATGAAGGCCCGCACACAGCCGGGGGCGCACGACGATATCCGCGGGCTTGAATATCTGGACAAGATCATCGACATCGACCAATCCCCTATTGGCCGCACGCCGCGGTCGAACCCTGCGACCTATACGGGCGCCTTCACGCCCATCCGTGACTGGTTCGCCGGATTGCCTGAAGCAAAAGCACGCGGATACGGCCCCGGCCGTTTTTCGTTCAACGTCAAGGGCGGCCGCTGCGAAGCCTGCGAAGGGGATGGCGTGATTAAAATCGAAATGCACTTCTTGCCGGATGTGCATGTCACCTGCGACGCCTGCAAAGGCACGCGTTATAACCGCGAAACGCTGGAGATTAAATACAAAGAAAAATCCATCGCCGAAGTGCTGGATATGACCGTCGAAGAAGGTGCCGATTTCTTCAAGGCTGTCCCCTCTATCCGCGACAAACTGGAAACGCTGAAAGAAGTCGGCCTTGGGTACGTGCATATCGGCCAGCGCGCCACCACCTTGTCGGGCGGTGAAGCGCAGCGCGTGAAGCTGGCCAAGGAGCTGGCCAAACGCTCGACAGGACGCACACTTTATATTCTGGATGAACCCACCACCGGTTTGCACTTCGAAGATGTACGTAAATTGCTGGAGGTATTGCACCGTCTGGTCGATCACGGGAACACGGTTGTGGTCATCGAACATAATCTTGAAGTCATCAAAACCGCTGACTGGATGGTCGATATCGGCCCCGAAGGCGGCACCAAAGGCGGGGAGATTATTATTCAGGACACCCCCGAAAAAGTGGCGCGTGAAAAGCGCAGCCACACCGGCCATTTCCTGCGCCCGCTTTTGGATAAAAAGACCCGCGCCGCATAAATAAACAGCCGATCATCAATCGTATTTTTTACCCTGTTTTTCTACGCAGGCGGGATGGACAACCCCCATCCCGCCGCCTATGATGGCCGCGATTTCATCAATGACAGACTATGCCTTTTCGTCCCCTTTGCGGGGCGGGTGCATGCCTGCCTACGCCGTTGTTACGAACGGCGGTGAAAGCCATTTTATAAACGCATAAAAACGAAAGACACCCCGCTATGACCGAACTACCCCAAGATAAGCTGCAATCGCGCCGCGAAATCGAAATCGAGATCAACCTGCGCGGCATTGCCAAGTTCTACCGTAATTTCTTCCACGACTGGCCGCAGAACCTGCTGCTGTCGGGTGCACGCAAGCTCGACGAAGCATCGAAAAACTGGATGACAGGCAAAGCCGCCGTTGTCTCTATGCCTGCGGCCATCATCGCCCGCAACAGCGCGCGCGTGTCGCACAACATGGCAGAAGGCCGCTATGGCATTCTGCGCGGTCTGGTCAGCACCGTCGGTGCCGCCTCCGCTTGGGGTGCGCTTGGCTATGCCACATTCGGCGCATTGTCGGGCATGACGGCCGTTGCCGGCACAGTTGGCACCGTCGGCGCCGCCATTGCGGCGGCCGTTGTAACGGCGCCGGTTGTATTGCCCGCCTTCACGCTCAGCACCATTATTGGCGCAACAGCGATGGGCATTGGCGCCGCGGCACTGTCACTGGTCCCCGCAGCAGCCAACTTGCTGAGCGGCGTCAGCTTCCGCCGTACGCTCGATGCGTTCAAAGGCATCAAATACGACGAAGCTGCACTGAAAAGCAAACTGGACGAAGATTCTGTGGCCAGCCAGTATTACCGCCGCGCCGAAGTTGACCTGCAGTGGAAAATTGCCCGCTTGCCCGAGGAATCCCAGCAAGTGATTTTCAAAAGCCTGAAAGAGCGTTTTGAAAATGCAGCCGCAAAGCCCGACGCACAGGACGTAGCAGAGGCCGTGGCAACACCCGCCGCTGCGCCCGCTGCGAAACCGAACGCACCGCGCAACGCAGGCTAATCTGCGCGCGGATGTTGATACAAAAAGCCGCCGGACGTCCACATCCGGCGGCTTTTTAAATATGCGGTCAGCCCAGCCGCGGCGGTGGTGGTGGCCGTTTTGGCGTGTTGTCGGGGTCACGGCGACGCGTCCAATCACGCAAGTCCAGCTCTTCGTCGCCGTTCATCTTGGCCAGGTTGTATAACTCCATGAATTTCGGACGCGGCATGTCGAATTGTACCTCGCGGCCACCAAACGGGCTTTCGCCATAGCGCAGCTTGAATTTGGTAAAGGGGCCGTTTTTGCCGTCGGCCTGCCCTTCGACAGATTTCCAATCGATATCTTCTTCATCCAGCACGCACATCTGGAAATTTTGTTCCTGCGTCTGGCGGGCAAAAAAGGCAATGCGCAGCGGCACATCATCGAACGTGCGTTTGGGGGTTTCCTTGCGCGGTGCCTGCTCGGCAAAATCTTTGGAAAGATCGGGGAATAATACGCGCGTCGCCGCGGCGCCCGTCACTTCGCGCAAATCAAGCACGGGGGATTGGCGCAAATCCGCGAAATGGATGGCCTTCTCAAGCGCGTCATAGGCCATCAGCACCGGAATTTTCGCGCCGGATTTCAGAACGATGCCCGAAGTATCCTGATCCAGCTCCACGACGGCGTCCACCCGCTCTCGCAGAAAGGTCAGGGCCATATAGCCCTGTCCGTCGCCGCGGGGTACATGGGCGCGAATAACCAGATCGCTGGCTTCGCCGGACGACAGGGCTTTGCCGAGTTTCTTGGAAAGCGGCGCCGTCATCCCTGCTTCGCCTCATGCCTGCTGCGGGCTTCGCGCGGAGAAATGTTTTTGAATTTACGCATAGAATATTCCGACATATCGACGTAATGATCGCCGCGTTCAAAGACGTCGCGGCACATGCGGCGGAATTCTTCCAGCTTGCCTTCGATAATCACTTCGTTGCCGCCCGTAGGGGATTTTGCGGGTTCATGCAGGGTCAGATTAATCGTCGGGCCGCCATGAATGCTGCTGCCCTCTTTCATTTCAGCCAGCTTTAAATCTTTTCCGGCAAATTCAAAGGGCAGGAAATCGCTTTTTTGCGATGCGCGGACAAAAGCCTTGATAGTGACGCCGGCCACGGCCGCTTCTGCTTTCTGTTCTTTGGCGCGCGCAAATTCGGCCCGCAGCTTACGCACCAAACCATCTTTACCTTCTACCATCGTATGGGGCACAAGATTCACGCGGTTGCCATCAGGATGATCCAGCTTTTGCATCAAACCTTCGTGCGATAACTTGATCAGGTATTCGGTGCCCGTTTCCATTTTAACCAGCGTATGCTCGCCCCCCATGGCGCGCAGTTCCTTGATTGCGTGAGCACGGAACGACAGCACATCGGTCTCGGATACATTTTCAAATCCGGGCACAAGGACATCCACCCACGGATTATCCGTGCGTGCAGAAAGGCTCTTTCTGAAAGTCTTGACGTCTGTCACCTGTTGTCTCCGGTTTGGGATCAGGTACTCTAGCAAGCCAGATTTATTATGTCCAACCTATTTGGCGGGGCATTTTAATTAAGCATATCAGTGAATTAGCCGTTTTCCGGCCAACGGCGATGCAGCCAGAGCCATTCGGCCGGGCGTTCGCGAATCCAGTCCTCCAGCATCTGGTTGACGGTACCCAGCGCCTGCAGCGTATCCGCATCGCGGTTCCCCGTCGCGGGTATCTCGATCGGCGGCAAAAAGCGCAAACGGAAGCGCACGCCCGGCAGCCGCTGCACCTGCAGCGGGATAACCGGGCAATTGAATTTCATCGCAAATTGCACAATCGCAGTGGCCGTCATCGCGGGGCGGCCAAAAAACGGCACTGGCAAACCTTCGGTCAGTTTTTGATCCATCATCACGCCAAGACTTTCGCCTGCACGCAGCGCTGACATCATCTGGCGCGCGCCCTGTGCGCCCTTGGCAATATGCCCGACGGCGCCGCCGCCCCGTGCATAGCGGAGCAACCATTCGACACCCGGGTTATTCGGCTTGCGGTACACCAGATTGATATTAAGCCCGCGTGACGCCGCAAAAATGCCGCAGGCTTCCCAGTTCGCCAGATGGCCAGAGAAAAAAATACCGGCGCGCGGCGTCCCATCCGGCAGAGGGCTGGCCAATTCGAATATATCTATATTTTCCGCTTCGATACGCGATGCGATTTTACGCAGATGCGGATATTCACCGATGACACGGCCCAGATTATCCCACATACCGCGCACAATTTCTTCACGCTCGGCGTCTGTTTTTTCGGGAAAGGCGTTGGCCAGATTGCGGCGTGCCGTACGCGATGCCCCCATGTGGGGCCCGATACGCGACATGACAAACCCGCCCACCGCCGACGCCAGCGTCAGCGGCATCATACGGAACAGACCATAAAAAAAGAAAGCCAGCGCCGTTTCAACCGCATATTTGACACGCTGCTTGGGTGAAATTTTATTGGCCAGCAGGCTGGTACGTCGGCGCGGTGTGCCGCCGGTTTCGGGCGGGCGGATATCGGGGCTTTGCGCCGTCATATCAGACGGCCATGCACAACGCTGATGGCCTCATCCACCAATGCCAGCAACTGCTGCACATCGTCCCACACCACATGCACGCCAAATACCTGCACCTTGCCGCGTAGCACGGCGGGCAGGCGCACATGATCTTTTGCCGTTGTAAACACCGGCACATCCATGGCGGTGGCGGCCGTCATCAATTCTTGCAGATCTTCTTCGGTATAATTGAAATGATCCGGATAGCTACCCCACCCTTCGATCACAGCGCCCGCGGCGGCAAGGCTGTCTTTGAATTTGTCAGGCCGGCCAATACCGGCGAAAGCGAAAATCTTTTTACCAAACAAATCCGGATTTTCTTCATCCGGCACAATACGGGCGTGCAGCACGGGCACATCCGGCGCGTGCAGACGCACCAGATCCAGCGCGCCCGTTTTATCATCCCCCAGTATCACCACGGCATGCGCGCGCGACAAACCGAAATCGACCGGTTCACGCAAAGGCCCTGCAGGCAGCATGCGGCCATTACCCAGGCCCGCCGCACCATCGATGACAACGATCGAAAAATCTTTGTAAATCGACGGGTTTTGATATCCGTCATCCATCACAATCACATTCGCGCCCGTATCAATCGCGGCCTGCGCGCCCAGCGCACGGCTGCGCGATACCCATGTCGGCGCCTTGGTCACCAGCAGCAGCGCCTCGTCGCCGACATCGGCGGCGGTGTCGCGATCGGGACTGACCTGAATGGGGCCTTCTTCGCTGCCGCCATAGCCGCGCGTCAGCAAATGGGGGTTGTATCCACGTTCACGCAGCAGGTCAACCAGCGACAGCACCACAGGGGTCTTGCCCGCGCCACCTGCAACCAGATTACCCACGCAGACAACCGGACGCGCCAGCGGCACGGGATAGTAAAGATCAAACCGCTTGCGCACGGCAAAGCCATACAACGCCGCAAGCGGCGCCAGCACTGCGGATTTTTGTGCCGCCATCGGCGCATCGGCTTTGTACCAGAAAGCAGGCGTTTTCCATTTTCCGATCATGGCGCCACCTGTGCCTGATCTACTGTCAGCGCTGTATCGACCACGGGGGCGATGTCGGCCATGATGCTATCAAGGACGCCGGATTTATCCGCTGTCATTTGCGCGGCATTGTCGCCATAGCTGCGCCATTCAGCGGGCGCGGCCAGCGCAGCGGAAACCTGCGCATATAATTCTTCTTCGTTTGCAATTTCGGCAAGGGCGCCCGCCGTGCGGAAATCTTCCAGCACAGTGATAAAGTTATAACCGACAGGCCCCCAGAAAATCGTACAGCCTACCTGCGCGGGTTCAATCGGGTTATGCCCGCCGATATCGGCGAAAGTGCCGCCCATCACAACAAACGGGCACAGGCGGTAGAACAGCCCAAGCTCTCCCATCGTATCGGCCAGATAAACACCTGCCCCGGCAGGCACCGCCTGCGCCAGACTGCGGCGTGCAAGGGCAACGCCCGCGGCGGCAGCCTCGGCCGCAATATCACCGCCGCGCGCGGCATGGCGGGGGACAATAACGCTGAGTAGATTCGGAAATTTCACCGCCAGCCGGCGGTGCAGGGCGAAGGCGCGCGTTTCTTCGCCCGCATGGGTACTGGCCCACAGCAACAGCGGACGCCCCATCACCTGCGCCCGCAGGTTTTCAAGCGCGGTCACATCGACCGGCAACGGTGCCGCCGCATATTTCAGATTGGCGGATACTTTTACCGCAGGCGCGCCGAGCACTTTAAGACGTTCAGCCTCGGCCCCGTTTTGCGCAAGGCATAGACGAAACGCGCCCAGCATCTGGCCAATACTGCCGCGGGCATATCGCCAGCGCATGAACGATTCCTGCGACATGCGGGCATTGAGCAGCACGGCAGGAATACGGCGTTCGCGTACAGCGCAAAGCATATTCGGCCAAAGCTCGGATTCCGCCCACAGCACCGCATCCGGCCGCCAATGGTCCAGGAACGTCGCCACCCATGCCGGATGATCGACGGGAATGTATTGATGAAACGCCCCTTCGGGCAGGCGGTCGGCCATCAGGGCAGCGGACGTGACCGTACCCGTCGTGACCATTACAGCCGATGCCGGATAGTCGCGGCGCACACGGTGGATCAGCGCGAGCAGCGAGAGGGATTCCCCCACGCTGGCGGCATGAAACCAGATCAAGGTACCTTGCGGACGCGGCATCTGCGGGCGGCCGCGGCGTTCATGCGTGCGCAGAGGGTCTTCCTTGCCGGCACGCAGGCGCTTTTGCAAATAAGCACCGAGCACGGGCGTGGACGCCTGCATCATGAGCCTGTAAAGCGCGAGCAACATTGAACCTTTCGCTATTCCCGAAATTCTATAACCAGCCACAAGATTGGGTTTTTTATCAGCAAAAGCAAGCTTTTCTTGCGCCTTTTGCCGCGGGCCGCCTAGAATATAAGCACAGGAATAACACACGGGCCGCATCTGCCCCGAAAAAAGGCCATATCGTGACAAAACCGCCCATAAATCCGCCCGACCGCCGCGAAGAAGCCCTCGAAACGCTGAAAAGGCAAATCGCGGCGCAGCGGGCCAGGTTAGACCCCAAATTACTTAAACTGGCCGAACAAGCTGCCAGCCTGTCACAAAAACCCGCCGCTGCGAAAAACGAAGGACTTGTGCCGTATGACCGTGACGCCGCCGCCGAAACCATTCGCCTGTTTTTAAAAGACCACCCCGATGCCAAGGGGTTTGAAAAGGAACTGATGAGCCTCATCCGCCGCGACCAGCATTAAAGCTGCGGCATAAAGCGCCGACCTACTACACGGCAACAAAAAAGGGCGGCCATCACAGCCGCCCCTTTTGTTACCCCTTGCCCGATTTAAGGGCCCATTTGGGAGATAATATCAGCAATACTGGTGCCGGGCGTGAGAGTCGGCGGTGCAGGCCACTGCGCGTGACCACCCGGGCCGCTAAGAATGCCACCCGCATCGAAATCCAGCCCCAGATTGGTCAGAATGGTCTGGTTAACGTCGTTGAAAATTTCCTGAGTCAGGTGATCTGTCGGGAAAGCATCGCCAAAGCTATTGGGAATGCCCCCGCTGATCAGCTCAGCCATCGTAAAATACGGCGTGCCACGTTCAACTGCGCCACCAACCAGGCTACGGAAGTTTGCAACAGCCGCTTCACCGTTACCCCAGAGCTGCGCAATACGGGAACATTCACCTTCCGGGGTTGCGGCAGCCATAAGACTGCTGACTGCGCTGTTAATCGTATCGACGATGGTGTTGACGATACTGGTGATCGCGTTGGTAATCGCGGCAACAGCGCCGCTGATAAACGAGTTAATGGCAGACCACGCCGCGTTAATGGCCGCAACCGCCGTCATAACCACCGTGGGCATCGACACACCCAAAATATTCATGGCGGTTTGCAGGGTCGAATAATAACTGTTCAGGTCGGCGACATAGCCGCTCAATGTCCCCATCGGGCCGGCGATGCTGTCAAGAATAGGGTCGATCGTGCTGCTGACAAACTCGTTCATATAACCGGCGATTGTCGCCCCAAGCATAGCCGAGAGGGAGTCAGCAAAGTTCGTCACGTGGCTCTGCATCGTCGGCGAGACCACGGCATCAAGCCCCTTGATCAGTTTGGTGGTCGCACCAAAATCAGGGAAGGAGCTGGTACCAAAAACAGATTCGTTTGCAGCCGGGATAATGCCCGTCGGCGATACGTCGGAAAAAATACCACCCAGGCGAGATGTCAAAGTCATCGCGTGGTCAAAACAGGTCATGCCGGGCGCATTGTCGTTTTGTTTGATGACTTGGCGGGCATGCGCTTTGCTTTCGATACGCTTTGCGTCCGCATGGCGGTCCATGGCTTCTTTCACTTCGGGCGGGCATCCGGGTTCAAGCGCAAAAGATTGCGAAGAGATGACCGAGAGCCCGAGCATCATCGAGAAAAACGCTGCCAGAAATATATTTTTTCTCATACTCTTACCCCTTGAATAAATCCGTCCGTATCAAATCAGATGCCTCTATTAGCAGGGTACGCCCGCAGCAGTCAGCACACCGCAAAGCGAATCTGCCGCGCCGAAGTCAACAACGGTAGCAGTAGGAAGCCCCGTCATTTCGGTATTTAGGTTTTGAAAGATAAAGTCTGTGCCTGCCGCTGTATCCCAGTTACGCTGGAAACGCTCTCCCACGCCGCCAGGCAACGTGCCGGACATCAGCTCGTCCATCGTAATATAGGGGATTTCGCCACCCGCTCCCGCGATACCTTTTTCTTTGATCAGCGTCCAAAGCTCTTCGATACCTGAGCATTCGGCTTCATCTTCCGGCGCCGTCAATGCATAAAAGTCCGTAGGATAGTTATCTTTACCTTCCGCATCCGCGAACTGCAAAAACATCGCAGAAAGCGCGTCTGTAATCACCGATGCGAAGTTTGCATTGCCGAGGAAACTGCCGGAGAAAATATTACCGCCACGTTCCGCCGAAACACCGGCCGAGCGGTTGAAACATGTCATCGCAAGTACGCTGTCGGGCTTGACGACGACCTGTTCGGTCACCGCCACATCATAGGCCACTTTGGCCTGCGCCTTGGCATCCATTGCCGATTTGACGCGCGGGTCACAGCCGGCCGTCGTCGCCTGCGCGTAAACACTGGTGCTTACAAACAGCGCAAGCGCGAGAGGGATGGCGACAAGACAGATTTTCGTAACGGAAAACAAAGGGGAGACGGCGATAGTCTTGTTCATGGCGATACCCTACGCTGCATATGATGACGCATATATATCTTTAATTTTAGCAAAATTCTCGGCATATGTCTGCATCAAAGTAGTATACTACGGCTTAAGTATTTTAAATAAAAAGGAAAATCAGTAGTTCCATGCGTATCGTCAGTGGCCAGTTTCGAGGAAAAACCCTTGCGAGTCCGTCGGGACTCACCACCCGCCCCACCAGCGACCGCGCCAGACAGGCGGTATTTAATATTCTGGAACATGCCAGCTGGCGCCCCTTTATATTACCAGAAAACGCCCATGTGCTGGATATTTTTGCCGGAACGGGCGCTTTGGGCCTCGAAGCGCTGTCCCGCGGGGCGGCGGAAGCCGTATTTATCGAACAATCGGCCGAGGCGCTGAAGGCCCTGCGCGAAAACATCGATTCGCTAAAAATCGGCAAACAAGCGCAGGTACTGCGCATGGATGCCGTACACCCAACCGCCCGCCCCACCCAGACCGCGCCGCGCAATCTGGTTTTCCTGGATCCGCCGTATGGCAAAAATCTGGGGTATGCCGCCCTGCACGCTTTTGTGGCGGCGAACTGGCTGGCGCCCCATGCCGTCTGTGTCATGGAAATGGCCAAAAAACAGCCCGAGCCGCTGCCCGATGGCTTCACCCTCGCCGATACGCGTCATTATGGCGTGGCCGAAGTGCGTTTCCTGATCCGCGGTGCGGTTGCTGGCGCATAAAAAAACGGGCGGCAACCGCCGCCCGTTTTTTTTAAATTTTTCGATTTTATCAGAATGACATGTCCGCGATCAGCTTGGCGAGTGCCTCTTCCTGCTGACGGCGCTGGTTTGCCATCTCGTCACGCGCGGTGTCGATTTTTGAAATTTGATCTTCCTGTTCGTTCAGCTTGCGCAAATAACGCTGCTGCACGTCGGATGTACCACTGAGGCTTTTCAGGTTTTCGCGCACGCGCTGCTGATCCTGGAAAATCACGTTACGTTGACGCTCCAGCTCCCGCGACTGCTGGTCGATATCGTCCATTTTCCTGCGCACCTCGGCCATACGGGCGAAGGCTTTGCGTGCATCGCCGTCCAGCTTGCCGCGGTCGGTCGCATAGGCCACCAGCTGGGCGGTTGAAAAGCCGGTAATGGCATATGTCTGCCAGCCCTGATGTTCCAAAACGACATTGAACGTTTTTTTCTCGCCCGCTTTTACCGGCACGCGCAAGCGGTAATGCGTATCGGTGACTTCGACATCTTTGGGATCGGGCGATACCAGTTGATAATCCCCCATGCGCAGATGTTCGATGACAACGGTGCGGTCTTCTTTCTCGGGCGCCTTGATTGTATAGACTGTTTCAAAACGCGTTGTCATTGCCGTGCGCATGATACCCTGCGATACGCTGATACGGCCCTCGCTGGATTGGTTTTTCTGGTCGCGATCAATGACGGTTTTTGAATCAAGCGCATATGACACCATGCGCTTGTCGCCGCGCGGCACGACGGCCAGATTGGCGTCACCCACAAAGCTGGTGCCGCTGAGTATCTGGCTTTCTTCGTACAGCGTCAGCACGCCGGGGGGCAGGCCGGTTTCGCCGTCATTCGTCAACTCGACCGCTGCTAGCGGGTGACGCGGATGTGTGTCGGGCTGATAAAGCGCAACACGCTGCATCGGCACTTCGCGGCTGACAAACGGCAGCATCATCGACTGACCCGATTTCAAACTGAAGCGGTCAGGGAAGCGGAAGAGGACTTGCGTTGTCGCCTCGGCACTCTGCGCGGCGCTTGCTGCTTGCGCAACGTTACTGGCACCGCCGTAACCGCCGGAGGAAATAGATACGCTTTCGTTCATAACTGCACTATCTGCCGCCAGCTCCATAGTCATCGCATTTTGCGCACGGCCACGTGCTGACTTCATCATCATCGGCGCGGCAGCGGGCGCAGGCGGCGCGGCACCAACGACATCGCCATAGGCCATACGCTCCATCTCACCCGCCGTGCTGACAGCACCGCCGTCGGTGCGCGGCATCACGCGGCCAAAGACCTGCACCGGAATTTCGGGGCGCTGCACGTAATACGATTCATAAAGCGACTGACGGAATGTCACGGGGTTGCCGGATACTAATGTCATATCCACATTGTTCCAGTCGCTCGCCGTCATATTCTCCACCACGGCCCAGCCTTGCAGCAGGCCTTTTTTATCCTTACCTTCCCCTTCCGGCAGGACAAGACGGTAGGCCGTTTTCCAAAGCGGTGCATCAACGACGTAAGACAGCGTCACCGACCGCGCCCCTTCGCCGGGCAACGATACCGTCAACATACGGCGCTCCGACGTGCCGTTTTCGCGGATACTGCTCAGTGCACGTTCGATTTCACCGCGGATTTTCGCATCGTCGAACTGCATGGATTCAAGATCTTCGAGCAGCGCCTGACGCATGCCGCCATCGGTCATGATACTGATGCGGTGTTTGGTGACGGTTTTGTTTTCATCGACCACGATTTCTTCGGGCGCAACCTGAATGATCTTGCCCGTCATGCCCGCGCTGCCATTCCCCTTCAGCGTGATGGTTGCGCCCTGATACGCATTCAGCAGCATCATGGGGCTGGACAGTTGATCTTGCGTAAAGGGCAAGTCTTTGAAGACCTGCTCCAGCGGCTGCTTGCCCGGCAGCGTCACGCCGCCCAAGCGACCTTTTTTGTCAAAAATCACAAGGCTTTTCAGGATGTCATCGACCTGTTCGAACCGCACAGGGAATTCGACGGTGGCATTATCGGTCACCTGCATTTTGTGCACAAAATTCGCAAGGCCGCTGGTGGACAGGATCACGCGGTCAACCGGAATTTCCCCCTTGGGGTTTTCGGCGAAGGCCGACAGCGCACTGGTCGACAAAAGCGTGGCCACAAAAAGCGTGACGGCGAGTTTTTTCATGATCGAAATCTCCTTGTGAATAAGAAGGCCCACGTGAATAGGAAGGCCAACCGTAGGACGATGCGCAGGCGAAAATCCTTGGGCAGGACGCCCAAAAAATATAAACCCTTCACATTCAAGCAAAAAAGGGTTGAGGAAAGCTTAAGCCAGCCCGCGGGAATTGCCTAGAGAACGAAATAGACCAGCAAAAAGCCGCCCAGGAACATGCGATAAAAAACAAACGGCAGCAGCCCCGCACGTTTCAGCCAGAACATCATGAAATGAATAGCCAAAAGCCCCGCCACAAATGACAGGCCAATGGCCGTCAGCGATTGGTAGAGCAAATCCGGTGTGGGATCATCCAGCAGCCCCAGCAGACTGACCGCGCCCGCGCCCGCAATTGCGGGGATACCGATCAGAAACGACAACCGCGCGGCATCCACGCGGTCATACCCCATAAAACGTGCCGCCGTCATGGTGATGCCCGAACGGCTGGTGCCGGGGATCAGCGCCAGCGCCTGCGCACAGCCGATAATGAAAACGCGGCCCAGAGTAGAGTCCGGCACCTTTAGCGTTTTTTTACCGTACATATCGGCAATACCCATCAAAAAGCCGAAAAACAGAGTGGTTGCGGTAATCACCGCCACGCTGCGAATGCCTTCGGGCATCAGAAAATGAATGGTGCCCCCCATGATGAATGCAGGAATACTGGCCGCTGCAATATACCAGCCCAGATTGCGCATCTGCGGATCGGGCGCACGGCGGCCCATCAGTACGTTTTTAATGATCTGCCAGATATCGCGGCAATAATACAAAAGCACCGCCAACAGTGTGCCGACATGCAGCGCCACATCAATCACAATCCCCTGGTCATGTTCGCCCAGCAATTTAGGGGCAAGCACAAGATGACCGCTGGAACTGACGGGCAAAAACTCCGTCAGACCTTGAAGCGTTGCGAGAATGAACAGCTGAAAAAACGTCATGATAAAGCAGATTTAGCACTGCCCCTGCGCAATGTCATGACCTTTTGGCTTCAAAAATCATAACTTAATTACCATATCTTAGACATAACGCGCTTTTTGGCCTGCCGTTCGGTGTGGATCGGTGTTATATTCTTTGCGGGTTTAACAATCAGGGAAGGCATGATGCTTTTTTTGAAAAAGATTTACCGGAGCCTCGCGCTGCGCTGCTTTGGTGCCTTGGCCGCCGGTGTTGCTGTTGTCACGGTTGTAACGCTGGAACTTGCGCAGATCGGTCTGGATGAAGAATTCAAAACCGACATGGCCGAAAGCCAGATTTTACGATTCCCCGAAAACGAAGAGTCGCTGCGCGCCATGAGCGCGAGCCTGATGCAAGATCTCGACGATGTCGCGGCGACCATCGAACCGGCCGCCGGCGAATAACATGCCGCGGCTGATTTAAAAACGACGCTAACAAAAACGCCCGCGGATTGCTCCGGCGGGCGTTTTGTTTGATGCGGCAAATATCAGAGATATTTTTCAACCAGCACTTCGGCGATTTGCACCGCGTTGGTGGCAGCGCCTTTGCGCAGGTTATCGGACACCACCCACATCGCCAGACCGTTTTTCACGGTCGGGTCTTTGCGGATGCGGCTGACATAAACGGCATCTTCACCCGAAATTTCGGCAGGCGTCACAAAACCGTCTTCGGGATCGGGACGATCGACAACGACAACGCCCGGCGCCTTGGACAGCGCCTTGCGCGCAGCGGCAACGGTGACGGGTTTCTTGAATTCAACATGTACCGCTTCGCTGTGGCCAACGAATACAGGCACGCGCACGCAGGTCGCGAAAACTTCGATACTCTTATCGAGGATTTTCTTCGTCTCCACGCGCATTTTCCATTCTTCTTTCGTCTGCCCGTCATCGAGGAATTTGTCGATCTGCGGAATGACGTTGAACGAAATCTGCTTGGCGAATACTTCGCGTGCCGGTACTTCGTTTGAATAAAGACCGCGCGTCTGGTTGAACAGTTCATCCATCGCTTCTTTGCCTGCGCCCGATACGGACTGATAGGTCGACACAACCACGCGTTGGATCACACCAAGGTCATGCAGCGGCTTCAGCGCTACAACCATTTGAATGGTCGAACAGTTGGGGTTCGCGATGATGCCCTTTTTCTTGTACTTCTTGATGTCTTCGGGATTTACTTCCGGCACCACCAGCGGCACGTCTTTGTCCATGCGGAAAAATGACGAGTTGTCGATTACAACCGCGCCGGCCTTGGCGGCCTTGGGCGCATATTTCTCGGATATTTCGGAGCCGGCGGAGGCAAGAACGATATCCACGCCCTTGAAATTGAATTTATCAAGCGCCTGCACCTTCAGCGTTTGATCTTCGCCGAAAGAAATCTCCTTGCCCGCGCTGCGGGCGGAGGCGAGCGCGTAAACTTCCGATACCGGAAAATTGCGTTCAGCCAAAACATTCAGCATTTCGCGGCCCACGTTGCCCGTGGCGCCCATGATGGCGACTTTGTAAGCCATTTTTTATTACCCTCTTGTGTTTGATCTGCTTCGGGCATGCGGACGCATGTGTGCCCTATGGCCAAAGCGACGCCATTATAGAAGGATTCCGTTAAAGAGGAAAAGGGGATTCGCGGCAAACCACGCTGCCTGACGCGTTATTTCAGACTTATTGCGCAGCCAGCAGGTGATAGTAGATATAATCGCCACTGCCGCCGTTGCGCACGCAGGCCGCCACGGGGGTTTTGGTGTCGTCAGCTCCCACAGAATCAACCGGTTTGCCGTGAACGGCAAAAGTCCAGGGGTTAAGCCCCGCCTCTGCATCGGGTCCTGCGGGGGTGGCCAGATCAATTGTCATCGCTTCGCTTTTAGGCACGGCGGGCAACCCGTAAAAACGGTTGATACGTTCACACAACGCCAGCGGCAGGCCCGTCAGATACGCAAACACGTCTTTGCCTGCTGCATTGTCGCGGCCAACGCCTGCGATAAACCAGCCTTCGTTATCATCCGTGACGGTTTTAAAACGCCAATAGGGGCGGTCTTCGCCCAAGCCCGCGGGGGGTAATTGATAACGTACCGCGCCGCCCTGCGCACTGAAAACGGCGCGTGCTCCGCGGCCTTCCGGGGAAAAATCGATACTATAAAGCGGCACGCCATCGGTCAGCAGGCGCGCCACACCTGCGCGCACCACAGCCGGAAACTGGGTGATTTGCGCGGTCAGCAGCTCTGCGCGTTCGCTGCGCATGTTCTTTTCGCGCGTTTCCATCAGAACGTAATAAAGCCCTGCTGCCAGAACAACAATCAGGAGCAGAAAAAACATGCTCTGACGATCCGATTGGCCGGCAGTTTTTTCGGGCTGGGCGTTTTGGTCAAACTGCTGCATGGCTTATTTCGCCGGCTTGGCGGCGCGTAACGCGGCATGCGGGTTTTGTTCCTGCTGGGCAGACTGATCCGTATCAGGCGTTTGCGCATCCATATCGGCCATGGCGTCGGCGTCGGCAGCTGTCCAGCCGTCTTCGTCGGCGGGCGTTTGTTCGATCAACTGCGCATCGGCGTCGGTTTTTTGTGCAAAAGCCGGTGCGGCAACCACCGAGGCAAACAGGAAAATAAAGGCGTATACAAACAGCTTCATAAAAAACACGGGCTCTGACCCCCGCCCCCGAAAGAATAACGCCTGTAAATCTTACTCCCAAGCTGGTGCAGGGTACAATCATGATTAAAATTACATAACCGCGTACCGGTGTTTTAATCCATCAATATGGATTTAACGCGCACAAATATTTGCGCAGATCTCTTGGGCAAAGCCGCCGGAGCGGATATAGTGGCGCTACGGAGACATAGGGTATGACAAACGGCAACAGCCAGAAACCGGGACCTCTCGAAGGCGTACGCGTCTTTGACATGACCCGTATTCTGGCAGGGCCCAGCGCGACGCAGATTCTCGGCGATTACGGCGCGGACATCCTGAAAATCGAAAAACCCGGGCAAGGTGACGATACCCGCAGCTGGGGCCCGCCGTTTGTGCAGGACGCAGACGGGCAGGATACGAGCGAAAGTTCTTATTACCTCTCCGCCAACCGTAACAAAAAATCGATCGGCCTTGATTTCACCAAACCCGAAGGGCTGGCGATTGCCAAAAAGCTGATTAGCCGCTGCGATATTCTGTTTGAAAACTACAAGGCAGGCACGCTCGATAAATATGGCCTTGGCTACGCGCAGTTGAAGGCGGAATTTCCGCGCCTGATTTACTGTTCGCTGACTGGTTTTGGGCAAACAGGGCCGTACCGCGAACGCGCAGGATATGATTTTCTGATCCAGGGCATGGGCGGCATCATGAGCTTGACCGGCCCCGCCGATGGCCTGCCCTATAAAATCGGTGTCGCCAAATCAGATCTGATCTGCGGGCTTTATGCGCTGTCGGGTATTCTGGCCGCGCTGTATAGCCGCGAAAAAACAGGTATGGGGCAACACATCGACATTGCGCTTCTGGATACGCAGGTCGCAACACTGTCGAATGCGGGTCAATATTACCTGACATCGGGCAAGGTCACGCCCCGCATGGGCAATGCCCATCCGACCATTGTGCCGTACGAAGTTTTCGAGGCGGCAGACGGATACATTATTCTGGCAGTCGGTAACGACAAGCAGTTCCGCGATTTTTGCGACGTGGCCGGACGCATCGATCTGGCCGATGATGCACGATTTACAGCCAATAAATCACGCGTGCGCAACCGCGATATCCTGCTGCCTCAAATCCGCGCGATCATTGCGCAGCAAACACAGGATTGGTGGATGCAGGCGCTTGAAAAGCGCGGTGTACCCTGCGGACCCGTTAATAACCTTGATCAGGTTTTTGCCGACCCGCAAGTGCAGGCGCGCGGTATGGTCACGACCATGCCCCACGCACTGTCGCCCGCGCCGGTTGACCTGATCGCCAATCCGGTCAGGTTTTCCGAAACGCCCGTCACATACCGCCGCGCGCCGCCCGTGCTGGGCGCGGATACGGCAGAAATCCTCGCCCATGAAGCGGGCCTGAGCGATGAAGAAATTTCCCAACTGCGTCAACAAGGAGTGGTGTCATGACAAGCCTGCAACCCAGCATGAAAAGCGAGAAAAAGCCCGTGTCGAAACTGCGCATCCCCCAGCATGACCTTTTGGGTATTGACGTCTTGTCGCCGGATGATATCGAAACCATCCTTGATCTGGCCGATTACTACGTGGTGCAAAACCGCCGCCGTTCGCTGACCAATGCGCTGCTCAAAGGTATGGTCATCGTCAACCTGTTCCTTGAAAATTCGACGCGCACACGCCTGTCATTTGACATGGCGGCAAAACGTCTGGGCGCGGATGTCATCAATATGACGACAGACGGGTCGTCTATCTTGAAAGGCGAAAGCCTGACAGACACCCTGAAAACCATCAATGCGATGCGCCCCGATCTGGTCATTATTCGCGCCCGCGCCGAAGGTTCGGCCGAAGAAGCCGCCAAGCTGCTGGACGCGCCCGTCATCAACGCGGGCGACGGCACGCGCGAACACCCGACGCAGGCGCTGCTGGATGCGCTGACACTGCGCCGTCATTTCGGCAAACTGGAAGGCCTGCGCGTCGCCATCGTCGGCGACATTTTGCATAGCCGCGTTGCACATTCGAACCTGCACCTGTTTAAAAAGATGGGCGTCGGTCACAGCTGCATCGGCCCCAAGGAACTGCTGCCGCTGGGCGTGGATGGCACACAAGACCTGACAGCCGGATTAAAAGACACCGACGCCGTGATGGTGCTGCGTATTCAAAAAGAACGCCTGACGGAAAAGCTGTCATTCACCGAAGAAGAATATTTCAGCCGCTATGGCCTGACCGCCGACCGCTTGAAACTGGCCAAGGAAAAGGCTGTCGTGCTGCACCCCGGCCCCATGAACCGCGGCGTCGAAATTGATGCGGCACTGGCCGATGACCCCGCGCGCAGCCTGATCACCACGCAGGTAGAAATGGGCGTGGCGGTGCGTATGGCCTGCCTTGACCTGATGACCCGCGGCCTGCGCGGAGCGTGATGATGAGCGCGCTGACAGCACGTTTTATCAACCTGTGGCACGGGATGGGGTGTAACCACCCCGACCTTGCCGCGGCTGCGAATGCGCTGATCTTGCGCTATGAAGACCCTAAACGTGCCTATCACAACCGCACGCATCTGGAAGACGTCCTGCAAAAACTGGACTGGGCCAAAACCGCGCTGCAAGATAGCGGCGAGCTGCAGGATCTGGATTCTGCCGCTCGTCTGCGCATGTTCCAGACCATCGAACTGGCGCTTTGGTATCACGATGCTATTTACGATGCCAAAGCCAAAAACAACGAAGCCAAAAGCCGCGATCTGATGAAACGCGATGCGGAGCGTTATCATCTGGCACCCGCATTTGTATCCGACGCTGCGCGTTTGATCGAGCTGACCGCACACCACAGCCGTGCCGAAAAATTGTACGAGTGCATCATGGTCGATTGTGATTTGGCCATTTTGGGCGGAGACAAACAGGCCTTTAAAAAATATAACGATGGTATCCGCCGCGAATATGCACATGTGCCGGAGCCCTTGTACAAACCCGGCCGCGCCAAGGTATTAAGGCACTTCCTGAACCAATCGCCGATTTTTAAAACCAGGGCCTTTGCCGACCGCTACGAACAGGCCGCGCGCCATAACCTTGCGCAGGCCTTGCGCCCCGCATCGCCAATGGCGCTGATTAAATCGTTGATTTCCAAAAAATAATCATCTGGCCGGTTTTATTTGCCGCCGCGCGCAGGGTTTGCGCGCGGTCGGCTGTACCATAGACATCATCCACATTTTTGCGCCGCAGGCGCCCAAGGAAAAGCCCATGAAAAACCAGATGTTTTATACCGCTGCCGTTATGTTTTGCCTGTCTGCCCTGCCCGCGCAGGCACAAGAAGCGGATGTGCTGGCCCCCACCCCCGCCCCCATCGAAGCGGCCCGTGGCGCGGACCATTTCAAAGACATGACGCCGGAGGAGCGCAAAGCCTTCGCCGAACAGCACCGCGGCCAGCTGCAAAATATGACACCCGAAGAAAAAGAGGCCTTCAAGGCGGAACGTAAAGCCAAGTTCCAGAACATGAGCCCCGCGCAAAAAGAACAGATCAAAGCCGCCCTGAAAGAGCGCAAAGCCGGCCACGGTTTCAAAGGGCGAGCGGCCGAATAATACCGACGCCCTCACCACCAACTGGCGCGGCGCGAGATATTTCTCCGCGCCGCACTTATTTCATAAATTGATATCCCGCGCAAAATCGGCGATAGTTGCGACATCTGAAAGGATTACCGCCTATGTCGTTTTTGATGACCCAAGTTCATATCGATCCCCTCCTCGCCCTCGTCGCCATTATTGGTGGTTATTTATCGGGCAGCGTGCCTTATGGCCTGATCCTTGGCCAGTTGGCGGGCATTGGCGATATCCGCAAATCGGGTTCGGGCAATATTGGCGCGACGAACGTGCTGCGCCTTGGCGGTAAAAAGCTTGGCGCGGCCACGCTGCTGCTGGACGGATTGAAAGCGGCTGTACCCGTGTTGATCGCCAAGCACTTTCATATGGATTACGCCGTGCTGACGGCACTGGCGGCATTTGCAGGGCACCTGTTTCCCGTGTGGCTAAAATTCAAGGGCGGCAAAGGTGTTGCGACCGCGCTCGGCATTTGCTGGGCGCTGATGCCGCTGCTGGGTCTGATCATTACGCTGACGTGGCTGGGCACGGCGATGATCTTCCGCTACTCGTCGCTCGCGGCACTCACTGCATTTGGCACCGCGCCGGTGGTGACCCTGCTGATCGGCGGAGATTATCAATTGACGCTGACCGTCATGATCTTGGCGATTATCATCTGGGCGCGCCATCACCAGAATATCCGCCGCCTGTGGCGCGGTGAAGAAAGCAAGATCAACCTTGGCAGCAAAAAGAAAGAAGGCGCGTGATCGCCCCCCTTTCACCCGCTGAAAGACTGGCGCGGCTGCGCCTGATCCGCACTGACAACGTCGGGCCGATTACGTATTACCGTTTGATGCAGCGTTTTGGCACCGCCGAGCGCGCACTACAAGCACTGCCCGAGCTGGCCAAACGCGGCGGCAGCAAAAAAGACCTGACGCCCTATTGCCAATCCGCCGCCGAAGACGAAATGGCGCGGGCCGATAAATTCGGCGCCCGCATGGTGATGCAGGGCGAAGCGGAATACCCGCCCTTGCTGGCCGAAACCGAAGATGCGCCGCCTGTATTGACCGTGATGGGTGATGTATCGCTGCTATCGCGCCCTGCGCTGGGTGTTGTGGGTGCACGCAACGCATCGCTGAGCGGCCGCAAGATTGCCGAAACATTCAGCGCACGCGTCGGGCAAGGCGGATTTACGATTATCTCCGGCCTCGCCCGCGGCATTGACAGCGCAGCGCATGTGGCGAGTTTGAACACAGGCACCATCGCAGTTGTCGCGGGCGGCATTGATGTTGTCTACCCCCGCGAGAACGAAGGCCTTTACCGTGAACTGGCCGCCAAAGGCGCTATTGTCGCAGAAAGCCCGTTTGGCACTGAACCGCTGGCGCGTCATTTTCCGCGCCGTAACCGTATTATCTCCGGCCTCGCCCTCGGCGTTTTGGTGGTGGAGGCGGCATTGCAATCCGGCTCTCTCATCACGGCACGCATGGCACTAGAACAAAACCGTGAAGTTTTTGCTGTGCCGGGATCGCCGCTCGACCCGCGTGCGGGCGGCACGAATAGCCTTCTGAAAGACGGCGCCCATGTGACGACCAGCCCCGATGATATTTTGCAGGTGCTGGGGCGTTTGCGTCTGCGCCCTTTACGCGAAGCGGGTAGCGATTTTGATGCGGGCGGCAGTGATTCGCCGGCACACGCCGAAATCCCAGATACACTGCGGGATAAAATTCTGGAAATGCTCAGCCCCACGCCTGTTTCCATAGACGAGATCATTCGTGACGCGCAAGCGCCGTTTGGATACATTCTGACAATTATTTTGGAACTTGAGCTTGCAGGACGTATTGAACGGCAGGCCGGAAATAAGGTAAACCTGATTTAGAGCGCGTTATGCGACACTATTTATAATGTATATATAGTATGTCCGCGGTGGACGCGCGCCGCACTTAACGACCAGATCAGGAAGCCATGTCCGCACAAAATCTTGTCATCGTCGAATCGCCTGCCAAGGCGAAAACGATCAATAAATATCTTGGCCCCGATTATACCGTCGTCGCCAGCTTTGGCCACGTGCGCGATTTGCCGGCGAAAAATGGCTCGGTCGATCCTGAAAAAGATTTCGCCATGCAGTGGGAAATCGGCGAGCGTTCACACAAGCCGCTGGGCGAAATTATTTCGCGCGCGAAAAAAGTGCACACCGTTTATCTGGCAACTGACCCGGACAGGGAAGGCGAAGCCATTTCGTGGCACGTCAGCGAATACCTGAAAGAAAAATATCTGGCAGATAAAGTCAAAATCCGCCGCGTGACATTTAACGAGATCACCAAAGCCGCCGTGCAGGAAGCCTTCAAACAGGCACGTGACATCGACCACCATTTGGTCGATGCCTATATGGCGCGCCGCGCGCTTGATTATCTTGTCGGCTTTACATTGTCGCCGGTTTTGTGGCGCAAGCTGCCGGGTTCGCGCTCGGCTGGCCGCGTGCAGTCTGTCGCGCTGCGTTTGATTTGCGAACGCGAAGCGGAGATCGAGATTTTCAAGGCCGAAGAGTACTGGTCGATCGAAACCGTCATGACGACCAAAGAAGGCAAAAGCTTTACCGCCCGCCTGTCACAGCTGGACGGCGAAAAAATTGAAAAGATGACCATTGGCAACCAGGGCAGCGCAGACGCCGCTGTGGCACGCATCGATGGCCAGAATTTCAAAGTGGCCAGCATCGAGCGCAAACAAGTGCGCCGCAACCCCTATCCTCCGTTCATTACATCGACACTGCAGCAGGAAGCGTCGCGCAAGCTCCGTTTTTCGGCCACCAAAACCATGCGCACGGCGCAGCGTTTGTACGAAGGCGTCGACATCGGCGGCGAAACCGTTGGCCTTATTACCTATATGCGTACCGATGGCGTGACGCTGAGCGGCGAAGCCATTGCCGCCGCACGCAAGCTCGTTAAAAACAAATTCGGCGATAATTACCTGCCCGACAGCCCGCGCGCGTATAAATCCAAAGTCAAAAACGCGCAGGAAGCGCACGAAGCGATCCGCCCGACCGACATTCACCGCACACCCGACAGCGTGTCCGAATATCTGAACGAAGACGAAGCAAAACTGTACGACCTGATCTGGAAGCGCACCGTCGCCTGCCAGATGGAAAGCGCCGTGCTGGATCAAGTCTCCGTCGATATCGCAAACGGTGACGGCAAGGTTGTGCTGCGCGCCACCGGTTCTATTATTGCCTTCGACGGTTTCCTGAAAGTGTACCGCGAAGAACAGGAAGACGAAGACAAAGACGCCAGCGAAGAAGAACGCCGCCTGCCCGCCCTGAAAGAAGGCGATGCCCTGACGCTGTCCGACATCACGCCGAACCAGCATTTCACCCAGCCCCCGCCGCGTTATACCGAGGCAAGTCTGGTCAAGAAGATGGAAGAGCTGGGTATTGGTCGCCCGTCGACCTATGCGTCCATCATGCAGGTGCTGCAAGACCGCGACTACGTGAAGCTGGACCAGCGACGTTTTATCCCCGAAAGCCGCGGCCGCATCGTAACCGCCTTCCTGATGAACTTCTTTGGGCGGTACGTTGAATATAACTTCACCGCCAACATGGAAGAGCAGCTGGATGAAATTTCCGCCGGCGATATCGAATGGAAAGGCGTGCTGCGCACCTTCTGGAAGGCCTTTTCGGAGGCGGTCGAAAAAACGTCCGACCTGAAAATCACCGATGTCATCAACGCGCTCGAGCACGACCTCGCCCCCATCCTGTTCCCCGATCAGGGGCCGGAGGGACGCGTCTGCCCGACCTGCAAAGAAGGCAAACTGAGCCTGAAGCTGGGTAAATATGGCGCGTTCGTTGGCTGCTCCAACTACCCCGAATGCCGCTATACGCGTCCTGTCCTGTCAGGCGGCGGTGATGGCGCCGAGGGGAGCACGGCCGAAGGCAATACAGCGCCCAAGCTGCTGGGCAAGCACCCCGTGACCGGCACCGATATTACCCTGCGCTATGGCCCCTATGGCCCCTATATCCAGATGGATCCGCCCGCAGGCACCGCTATCGAAGCGCCCGCGGAAGAGCCCGCCGCAGAAGACGGCAAGAAAAAGAAAAAGGCCAAAAAGCCCGCCGTGCCCAAACCTAAACGTGCGCCCGTGCCCAAAAACATGGACCCGAACGACATGGAGCTGGAACGCGCTGTTGCCCTGCTGGCACTGCCGCGCGATGTCGGCAACCACCCAGAATCCGGGGAGATGATCAAAGCCGGCATTGGCCGCTTTGGCCCCTTCCTGCTACACCAAGGTAAATTCAAATCGATCCCCGCCGATGATCCGGACGGGGTCCTGACAATCGGCCTGAACCGTGCTGTCGACATTCTGGCCCAGCAGGGCAAAGGTCGCGGCGGTTTTGGCGCGATCAAGGAACTGGGACCGCACCCTGAAGATGCGAAGCCCGTTTCCATCAACCGCGGCCGTTATGGCCCCTACGTCAAGCATGGCAGCGTCAATGCGACCATCCCCAAAGACGTAGAGCCCGAAGCTGTCACTATGGAACAAGCCATGGAATGGCTGAACGCCCGCAAATCCGCCGCGCCCAAGTCAGGGGCAAGAAAAACGGCCGCCCGCAAGCCCGCTGCGAAAAAAGCAGTGACCAAAAAGCCGGTTGCCAAAAAAACGGCCATTAAACCCAAGAAATCTAAATAGAGAGAATATCGTTTGAAAAATTCAAAACCACCGTCCCGCGCGAAACACAAAAAAGCAGGACGCCCCGCTTCCGGCCCGCGCCGCGAAGATACTTTTGCACGCCACGATGCACCCAAAAAACAATATCGCGATGACGAAGACGACAAATCGTTTCTGCCCACGCGCGACGAGCTGAAAGAATTCCTGCTCAGTAATCCCGACGCCCTGAATAAACGCGAGATCGCGCGCGCTTTTGGCATTACCGGCCAAGACCGCACGCTGCTGCGCCGTATGCTGCGCGAGATGGCCGACGAGGGCATGGTGGAGCGCACGCCCAGCCGCAGCTACCAAGCACCCGACAGCCTGCCGGAGCGTGCCCTGATCGAAATCGTTGGGATTGATGACGATGGCGAGCTGGTCGGCAAACCCCTTGACTGGCACGGCCGCGGCAAACCGCCCGTGATTTATGTCATGACCGACAAAAAACGCGCCGCGCCCCTTAAAGACGGCGAGCGTGTACTGGCCCGCCTGAAAAAAGTATCACCAAACGAATACGAAGCCCGCGTGCTGAAACCGCTGGAAGAAAACGGGCAAACGCGCACGGTCGGTTTTTTCAAGTCATACCGCGGCGGCGGCATCGTGACGCCCACGGACAAAAAAAACAAACTCGAATACATGATCCCCGCCGAATTCACGGCGAATGCGCAGGATGGCGATCTGGTATCGACCGAAACCCTACCCCCGTCGCGCCAGTACCCGAGCAACCGCAACGCCGCGCGCGTTCTGGAGATCCTCGGCCAGAAAGACGACCCGAAGCTGATCAGCCTGATTGCCATTCACACACAGGGCATTCCGGTTGAATTCCCGCGCGAGGTGATCGCCGAATCAGAGACGCTGTCCGAACCCGATCTGTCGGGCGGGCGCATAGACATGCGCAGCATTCCGCTGGTTACCATCGACGGCGCCGATGCACGTGATTTTGACGACGCCGTTTATGCCGCCCCCGATACCGACCCGAAAAACGAAGGTGGCTGGAAGCTGATTGTCGCTATCGCGGACGTATCCTATTACGTCCGCCCCGCATCGCCGCTGGATGTCGAAGCCTTTAAACGCGGCAACTCGACGTACTTTGCCGACCGCGTGGTGCCGATGCTGCCGGAAAGACTGTCGAACGATCTTTGTTCCCTGCGCCCGCATGTGCCGCGTGCGTGCCTGGCCGTCGAAATGACAATTGATAAAAACGCCAAGATGATCGACTACCGCTTCCAGCGCGGATTGATGCGGTCCGCCGCACGCCTGACGTATGAGCAAGTCGAAGAGGCCCACCGCGGCAACCCCGACGACACCACGGGCCCCCTGCTAGATAGCGTGATCAAACCGCTATACAAGGCCTATAGCCTGCTGAAACATGCCCGCCAAAAACGTGGCGCACTTGAGCTGGACCTGCCGGAGCGCAAAGCCATCATCAACGCGCAAGGCCAAGTGACGGCGATTGTGCCGCGCACGCGCCTTGACAGTCACCAATTGATTGAAGAGTTCATGATTTTGGCGAACGTCGCGGCGGCTTATGTGCTGGAAGATAAAAAGGCGCCCTGCGTTTACCGCATCCATGACCAGCCATCGGCGGAGCGCATCGAAGCGGCGCGGATGTTCCTCAAGGAAATGGGTTATTCCATGCCCGAATCTGACAACATCCACCCGCGCAATATCAACCAGCTGCTGAAAGTATCCAGCGAACGCGGCGAAGCAGATTTGGTGCATACCATGCTGCTGCGTACGCAGTCGCAGGCGATTTATCATCCTGAAAACATCGGGCACTTCGGCCTCGCGCTTGAAAAATATGCACACTTCACTTCACCGATCCGCCGCTATGCGGATTTGATCGTGCACAGGTCGCTGGTACGCGCCTGCAAACTGGGCGATGGCGGGCTAAGCCCCCATGAACAGCAAAATATCTATGACATCGCCGAACACATTTCACAGACCGAACGCCGGTCGATGATTGCGGAGCGGGACGTCATGGACCGTTTCACCGCCCAATACCTGCAATCGCAAATCGGCCAAATTTTCAAAGGCAAGATTTCGAGCGTGGCGTCTTTCGGTCTTTTCGTCACCCTTGAAGAATCCGGTGCAGACGGCATTGTGCCCATGCGCCAGCTGCCGCGTGATTATTATATCCACGATGAAAAACGCCACCTGCTGGTCGGCAAGGACACGGGCCGCACGTTCCGGATGGCGGATGCCGTTTATGTACGCCTGCTGGAAGCAGACCCCCAGCGCGGCAGCACGGTGTTTGAAATGGTCGAAGGCGCCGATGACAACGAAACCGCCCCGCGCCGTCCGCGCAGCAACGACCGCGGGCGCTCCGGCCGTGGCGATTCACGTGGCAAGAAACCGTTTTCTAAAAAGCCGTTCGATAAAAAACGCAGCGACGGCGGCGCACGCAGCGACGGCGCACAAGGCCACCGCCGCGATGATGACAGAGATACCACGCAAGAACGCGGCGACAGAAGCAACCCTCGCCGCGGCGGGCACGATGAACGCCCCCGCAGCGATGGCCGCACAAGCGCAGGCGGTGATCGTTCGCCCCAGCGTGATGGCGGCACCCCCCATAGCCGCAGCGACCGCCCACGCCATGCAGATGGACGCAGAACCGACAATGACCGCACCGGCGGGGGCCACGACCCTAAAGGCAGCTCTCAAAAAGGAAAAAAGCGGCGCTAGAAACGCCGCTTTTTTTGAATGGGTTTATTCAGCGCACGCTGTTATGCGCGCGGCGGCGGCGCGGCTTCAATCACACGGTTGCGGCCCGCACGCTTGGCATCGTATAGCGCTTTGTCGGTACGTTCGATCAGGGCGGGGATTTCTTCGTTGCCGGTATACTCGGAAATACCAATCGACAGCGTGATGCGGCCCATGTTTTCGTTGCTGGCTTTGTTGATAACTTCCTTGCTTTCGACAGATTTGCGCAAGACTTCGGCAACGCGCAAACCGGCAGAGATCGGCGTATCGGGTAGAATAATCGCAAATTCTTCGCCGCCGTAACGCGCCGCAAAGTCGCGGCCCTTGACGTTATCGGTCAGCGTACGCGCCACAAGACGCAGAACCTGGTCACCCACCTGATGGCCATAGGTGTCATTGAATTTTTTAAAGAAGTCGATGTCGAGCAGCATGAGCACCATAGGCGTGCCCGCCTTGGCGCATTCGGCGACCGAATCCAGCATCTGCTTGTCGAAGGCCTTGCGGTTAAGAAGGCCGGTCAGGCCGTCTGTCATCGCTTCGCGTTTGACGGTATCGAGGTTATTACGAAGCTCGGTCACTTGCTTGGATGAATTGACCAGCTGGACTTCCAGTTCCTGGTTTTTTTCAACCATGCGTTTGGTGTCGGCCACAATCGCCGTCACAATCGCGCCGAGATCTTCCAAAGACTTGGCTGTATTCAGCTGCTGCGACACATCCGACAGGTTTTCGCCATATTCCGATGTCGCCGATTTGGCAGACGTCACCATCGACGCCAGTTCGGCGATCGCGTTTTGCATCTGGTCGCTGATTTTCTTGACGGCTTCGTCGCGTACCGCTTCGTTCATGTAACGGCGGTAAATCTGGTGGCAGGCAACTTCGTCGATCTTGCCCTGATACGCTTCAATCGCGCGCGCGATTTCCATGTCGCCGTTGAAATAGCGGTACCATAGTTCGTACATTTCCGGCACGGGACGCAGACTGAGCACTTCGATACGCTCGAGCGCGTTCACCGCAATCTCTTGAATTTTTTCCAGCGGTTCGCTGTACAGGAACGGCGTCTGGATTTGCGTCGCTGCGGTCTTGTCGTTCGGATTTTTTTTATCGGGTGGGTTGGTCATACAGCCTGCGCGGTTGCAAAGGGAGATAAAATTATATCACTAAAGTAGTGAATATTGCGGTTAATTGCCAGCCCCGTCCGTTTTGTCAGAACATTACAGGTGTTTCATATCCGGCTGCATGCGTTCTGTCTGTGCCGACAGCGCGACGATGGCATCTTCGGGGGTGTCGACAACCTGATACAGGCTACGGTGCCAGAAGGGCGTAAAGCCGCTGTCGACCATATGATCCACCATTTTGAGCAGCGGGTCATAAAACCCTTCCACGTTCAAAAGCACAATCGGCTTGTCGTGCAGGCCCAGATATTTCCATGTCAGGATTTCAAAGGTTTCGTCCAGCGTGCCAAAACCGCCGGGCAAAACAATGAAGCCTTCGGATTTATCGACCATCATCTTTTTGCGGGTATGCATGCTGTCGACGATAAACAATTCGGTCACGTCGTCGTTCATGATTTCCTTGTCCTGGATATGCTCGGGGATGATGCCCACGACTTCGCCGCCCGCGGCAAAACAGGATTGCGATACAATACCCATAAGACCCACGCGGCCGCCGCCGTAGACAAGGCGCACTTTGGATTCCGCCATAACCGTACCAAGACGCGCAGCTGTATCTTTATAAACTTGGCTGACGCTATGGCCGGTACCGCAGTAAACACAGGCGGAATTAACTTTTGACATAATGTTCACTTCTTTTTATGGATCTTGCGCCCCTTGACCGGATATCCGGTTTATTTGGCGGACAACCTGTATAAGAAAAAGCGGACAACCTGTCCAGATGCTTTATTATTATGTCAATCCGCTTTTTGCTTGTCTTGCGGCGCAATAACCTACAAAACTACGCTTTGTTTTCACGATAACCACAGAGAAGACCATGGACGATATCATCAAGCTGATCCGCAAGACCCTGTTTGTACCCGTACACCCCGCTGGCTGGCCGTTTATCGGCGGCTTTGCTGTGCTGGCCCTTATTTTGGCGATGATCGCCGACTTCCTCGGCTTTGCCGGTCTGGTGCTGACGCTATGGTGCGTTTACTTCTTCCGCAACCCCGCCCGCATGACGCCGGTACGCGAAGGCCTTATCATCAGCCCCGCTGATGGTCTGGTATCGCTGATCACCGAAGTGCCGCTGCCGCCCGAACTGGAAGACTGCCGCGGCAAAGACGGCGCACCGACCGGCGACAGCCTGTGCGATGCGGCGACGGTGACGCGCGTCAGTATCTTCCTCAACGTATTCGACGTACATGTGCAGCGCGTGCCCGTGGATGGTGATGTCACCAAAGTTGTCTATCATCCCGGTAAATTCCTGAGCGCCGATCTGGACAAGGCAAGCCTTGAAAACGAACGCTCGACCGTGCTGATGAAAGTCAAAGGACAAAACACCAGCGTTGCCTTCGTGCAAATCGCCGGTCTGGTCGCACGCCGCATCATTTGCAAGCTGAACGCCGGCCAACAGGTCAAGGCGGGCGAGCTGTATGGCCTGATCCGCTTCGGCAGCCGCGTGGATATCTATCTGCCGCCGGGTGTCGAGCCGATGGTATCCGTTGGCCAGCGCACGATTGGCGGCGAAACCGTTATCGCTGATATCCAATCGACGGAAGCACGCCGCACGGCTGAAAACCGCGCCCCCAGCGCGTAAGACAAAAACCGGAGATATGCGCCATGAACCGGCCGCCACGCAAACTATCACTGCATAAAATGATCCCCAACATGATCACGCTCACGGCCATGGCCGCGGGCATGACGTCGATCAAATACGCGATCGCCGGAAAGTGGGAACATGCCGTGATCGCCATCGTGATTGCCGCGTTCATGGACGCCTTCGACGGCGCTGCGGCGCGTCTTTTGAACGCGCAAAGTAAACTCGGCGCGGAGTTGGACAGCTTTTCCGATTTCGTTTCTTTTGGCGTGGCGCCGGCGCTGGTGGTTTACCTCTGGGCGCTTGAAGGTGCCGGCCGCTGGGCGTGGCCGGTCGCACTTATTTTTGCCATGTGCGTGACGCTGCGTCTGGCCCGTTTTAATATCGCCACAGAAGAAGGCGACCCGAACGACCCGATGCGTAAATACTTCACCGGTGTCCCCTCGCCCGTTGGCGCAGGGCTTTGCATCCTGCCGATGATTGTCAGCTTTCAGACCACCGAGCAGTTCGCCGCAATTGTGCAGCACCCCTTCGCCGTCGGCCTGTGGGCCGTGATTGTGGGCGCCATGATGGTCAGCAATATCCCCACGTTTTCATCCAAGCAACTGCGCATTCCGTACAAATTGAAAATTCCCGTGCTGGGTTTCTTTGCGATCGTTTTGGCGGGTTTGATCAACGACACCTGGCCGACCCTGACGTTGATGGGCGTCGTTTATTTGCTGGCCATGCCGTTTGGCGTGCGCCATTACCAAAAACGCGCCAAAGCCTATGCCGAAGGTCAAAAGGACCCCGACATCGATGCAGACGACACCGAAGATTAAATAGCGTTAGGCGACGCACACAAAAAAGCCGCCCGTTAACGGGCGGCTTTTTGTTTGGCGTGTCTGGCGATTAGCCGCCCGGCGGTGTCGGCGCACTCACGCCGCGGCTGGCTGAAAAATCGTGCGACTGGTTGGCTTCGCGCAGTTTGAATTCGGTCGACGCCTGCCCCAGACGCAAACGCTTTTGTTCCGGCGTTTCGATGTTGGCCAATTGTTCTGCATCGGCGTTACCCAAAGCAAGGCCTTGGTTGATACGCTCCGCACTGGGCGCACGCAGGTTGTTTTGCGCGGTGATAATGTTGTCCTGATATTTTTTCAAAACCGGATCGGATACCAGATTGGGAATGGCGCTGAGGCTGGCCACGCTGCCCATCGATACCTTGGCCCCGCCGCCGACAACAGCGCTGTTGCCATGCGCATACGAATGTCCCGCAACGGTGGATGTCGCGCCGTTAATCGACGCCGCCAGTTTACGTTCGGCGAGTTCCTTTTTATCGGGCTTCGCCGTCATTTTTGCCATCAGTTTGCGGTCGGAATAGCTTGTCGGCATCGCGCTGATGCCGCCTTGGTGAATTTGAATAAAACGGCTGTCGCGTTTGCTGGTACCGCTGAACATCATGCCATTGCCGCGCTTGGCGCTTGCATCGGACATGCCTGTCATGATGACTTCGGCCGCCTTGGCGTATTTGGAGCCGCTTACACCGACCGAAAGAAACGGGTCGATATCAGAGCTGGGACCGCCGCCGCCACCTGCGCCGCCGCCCATGCTAGGCCCACCGGTTGCGCCACCGCTAACAGCCTGTTGCATCGCGAGGAGGTTTTTTTGAATCGCGGCCTGATTGTCGATCAACTGGCCACTGTTGTTTTCGTTCTGGACGGTATCAACCATAACCTCATCTCCTCATACATGCCGAGCGGACGGATCCGTGCCGATTTTTGGTACCGGCGGCTTTTTGATATTAAGTAATATTAACACAGACGGCGTATTATCGACAATCAAAAGCGGTGAGGAGATAGCCAAGGGATTGATATAAATCGATTTATTTTTAGACCTGCGTATAGCGAATCCCCCCGTCAGGCAGCCAATACCGCAGGACCACGCAGGCGGCGATACGATATCGCCTCGGCGACATGCGGCACGTCAATCACATCACGCCCCGCCAGATCGGCAATGGTGCGCGACACACGCAGCACACGGTGCCAGCCGCGCGCGGAAAGTTTCATTTTTTCCGCTGCATTCGTCAGCAGTTTTTGCGCGGCAGGTTCCAGCGGCGCAATTTGGGTCAGCAGGTCGCCATCGGCTTCGGCATTCGTGAACAGATGCGATGCACCTATCGATTCAAACCGTGCCTGCATCCGCGCCCGTGCCGCATCCACGCGCAGCGCGACATGCGCCGATGTTTCGCGAGGCGGCGGCAACGCCAGATCGGCTGCGCTGACGGCGGGCACCTCGATATGAATATCGATGCGGTCAAACACGGGGCCTGAAATTTTTGCCTGATAATCTGTCATGCATTTGGGGCCACGGGCACAGGTCATGCCGGGGTCGCCCGCATGGCCGCAGCGGCACGGGTTCATCGCCGCGACCAGCTGGAAATGCGCAGGGAATGTCACATGATAATTCGCGCGGCTGACAAGCGCACGGCGGGTTTCCAGTGGCTGGCGCAGCGCCTCCAGCGTTTGGCGGTTGAATTCGGGCAGTTCATCCAGAAACAAAACGCCGTGATGCGCCAGCGATATTTCACCCGGCTTCGCACGCAACCCCCCGCCAATAATAGCGGGTGTCGATGCGGAATGGTGCGGGTCGCGGAACGGACGCGTCATGACCAGCTTGCCGCCTTCCAGCACGCCGGCGATAGAATGGATCATCGACAGCTCCAGCGCTTCACGCGGCGACAGCGGCGGCAGAATACCCGGCAAACGCGCCGCCAGCATTGATTTACCTGAACCGGGCGGGCCGACCATCAGCATGTTGTGGCCACCGGCAGCTGCGACTTCAAGTGCACGCTTGGCGCTTTCCTGTCCTTTTACATCCGCCAGATCAAGACGAATGGGGTTGTTGTCGGCCATCACCGCTTCGGGGCGCGACAGCACTTGCGTACCTTTCATGTGGTTGAGCAGCGCGACCAGATTGTCAGGCGCCAGCACATCCAGATCACCCGCCCATACCGCTTCACCGCCGCAATCCTTGGGACAAATGATGCCGTGGTTTTGCGCCGATGCGGCAATCGCCGCAGGCAGCACGCCCGATACAGCACGGAGGCTGCCATCCAGCGACAATTCACCAAGGGCGAGATAATGCGACAGCTCTTCGCCCGGAAAAACCCCCATGGCCGCCAGCACGCCGAGGGCGATCGGCAAATCAAAATGGCTGCCCTCTTTTTGCACATCGGCAGGGGCAAGGTTGACAGTGACGCGCTTGGCGGGCAGTGCCAGACCAATCGCATGCAGCGCGGCGCGGACGCGTTCACGGCTCTCGGCGACAGCTTTATCGGGCAGTCCGACGATGCCGAATGCGGGCAGACCTTGCGTGATTTGCACTTCCACGTCGATGTTCAAAACTTCGACACCCTGAAAGGCGACCGTTTTCACGCGTTGAACCATAAATGACAAACCTTTGAAAAGAATCCTCGAATAGACTTTTGTACCCTAAATGTTCTCATCCGTAAAGCAATATTATTACAATATTTCATTGCCGGTTGACTGAAAGTTCTAGGGGCGGCATCTTTGGGAATGTTCAAAAAATTTCGGGAATCGATGGCGGGGCGCGTGCTTCGCAAGGCTGTATCGCCGAGCGCGCCCATATGGGTGCGGGCGATCCGCGTGGTGGTGCTGAGCGCCGCCGCGCTGTTTGGCATGGATCAGGCCGTATTGCCCAACCTGCCGGGCCGCGATTTGACCGCAGGCGAAACCAGAATGCTGCGCGAGATTTTCAAGGATTCGGTTGATTACAAAAAAGTACGTATCCACCATTCCCCCACCGCCGACCGCATTTTGCGGTGGATGGGGGCGGAGGCTGTGACGCATAAAAACCTGATATTCATGAGCCAAAACGCCTGCGCCAAAAATTATGCCAGCTGCCGCGACAATTATCCCCAATACGTTTTCGTGCACGAAGCCGCGCATGTCTGGCAGGCGCAAAACGGGCTTATGCCCGGCCCGCTGCGCATGGCGTTTGAAAATTATCGTCGCCTGATACCAAACGGCGATTACCACACCCACTACGAATACAGCCTGCAAGATGGCAAACCCCTGACGGCGTATAACGTGGAGCAGCAGGCCAGCATCATCACCGATTACTATATGCATGTGCGCAAGGGGAGTGGCGATATGGCGTTCCTGAACCTTGACGCCCCTGCGAATACAGATACACGCAGAAATGACTACGAACGCACATTGGCCGAATTCCGCCAGAAGCCTGCCTATCCACGGACGTTATAGAATACTGAAAATGATAGATATTTTAGATGGGCTTGCTGCAATGCTTCGCCCTATGCCGCTTGCCCCCGTTATGGTATGACAAAGCATGTCGATGAAAGTGAAAATGCAGACCTATGTGGCCTTCATCGTGCCGCACCAGAGCGCCCCGCAAAAGGGCGTGCCTGTGCCGTTTGCGATCGAAAGCCGTCATCTGCAAGATCTCGACATCCCCAAAGAAGCTTGCGCGTTCTATTTTTACGACGCGCCCGCGCACCTGACCCCGCAAGAGGGGCTGAAAGACAAACATAATCCATCCAAAGAATATCTGCTGGCGCATGAAACACTCAGCCGCCATGAAATAAAAACCATGCTGGCCGGCGCCGATTATCCAAGTCTGGAAGGCCGCATGCAGTGGGATCCGCGCGTTGAGAAATACGATGCCTTTGTCATCACCCGCAACAACAGCGTGCATCCAGTCACCGAAAACCATATCGTGATCAACAGCAAGCTGGAACAGATATACCCCGCCAAACCTGTCAGCCCGCACAGCACCGTCGAGCCTGACCAGCTGGGTAGTCTGTTCAACCCCGTTTTGCAAAAAGACGTGCTGGTGCCGCGCATGTCCGATGTGCGCCGCCGTGCCGGCGGCCATAAACCGCCGCGGTAAATCATGGCCGAAAAACTGCGCACATTTGTTGAATATATCGTCACCAGCAAGTCGATACCCGCTGGCGCCGCGATTGTGCACGAAGTCGAAGACCGCGATATCAAAAAACTGAAATTCCCGCCAAATGCGTACGAGTTTTATTTTTTTGATAGCCCCACCACCAGCAAAGATCCGCACGATGCGCAAAACGACCAGCGCAACACATCAAAGTTTTACCTGATCGCCGCGCGCGTGATTTCATCCGAAGAGGCGCGGCGCCTGCGCAAAAAACCGCGCGCCCCGCGCGGCAAGAACGCCAACAAGCCCGTCGCCCTTGGCATGACGCAAACACAAATACGCGAAAGCTTCTGGCAGGTTAGCCTAAAGCAGCACCAGAAATTCATCGTCTCGCGTCAGGGACGTATCCTGCCCGTGCGCCACGACAACATCGTCGTGAACGACCGCGGCGAACAATTACATCCGGAGCCGTTCAGCCCAGCACTGAAAGACGACATCTCCGTCATGAAAATGCCAAACATACGCCCGCGCAAATAACGCGGACGTTTCGTATTTTTAAAAAATCAGATTAAGCCGCTTTACGCAGCGCCAGACCCGCCCAGATTTCCAGCAGTGCATCGCGCAGGGCATACATGTCCTGATCACTGTGGAACGGCGTGGGCGTCAGGCGCAGACGTTCGGTGCCGCGCGGCACGGTCGGGTAATTGATGGGTTGAACGTAAATATTATAACGCGCCATCAATTCATCGCTGGCTTTTTTGCACATGCGCGCATCGCCCACCATGACAGGCACAATGTGGCTGACGGACGGCAAAACCGGCAAACCGGCTTCGGTCAGGATACGCTTCAGCGTTGCGGCGCGTTCTTGGTGACGCGCACGCTCCGCCTTGGAATTTTTCAGATGGCGCACGCTGGCCAGAGCCCCCGCCAGCAGCGCAGGGGGCAGTGCCGTCGTGAAAATAAAGCTAGAGGCGTAAGAGCGCACACAATCCACAATCGCACGCGTGGCAGTGATGTACCCGCCCATGACCCCGAATGCCTTGCCGAGGGTGCCTTCGATAATATCCACGCGGTGCATGACATTGTCGCGCTCCGCCACGCCCGCACCGCGGTCACCGTACATGCCCACAGCATGCACTTCGTCCAGATATGTCAGGGCGCCGTATTTTTCGGCCAGATCACAAATTTGTGCGATCGGCGCGATATCGCCATCCATTGAATAGACGGATTCAAACGCGATGATTTTCGGACGGCAACGCTCCACCGATTGCAGCAGCTGTTCCAGATGCGCAAGGTCGTTATGACGGAAGATATATTTTTCGCAGCCCGCGCCGCGAATACCCTGAATCATCGACGCATGGTTAAGCGCGTCGGAGAAAATGACACAATCCGGCAGCAGCTTCGCAATCGTCGACAATGCCGCTTCGTTCGAAATATAGCCGGAGGTAAACAAAAGCCCCGCTTCTTTGCCGTGCAGGTCTGCCAGTTCGTCTTCCAGCATCACGTGGTAATGCGTATTACCGGAGATATTACGCGTGCCGCCCGCGCCCGCGCCGGATTTCTGCGCGGCGTCGCACATGGCGGCGATCACATCGGGGTGTTGCCCCATGCCCAGATAATCATTGCTGCACCAGATGGTGATTTCACGCTCTGCGCCGTGTTCGTCGCGAAAAATAGCCTTGGGGAAATGGCCGACCTGACGTTCCAGATTTGCAAACACGCGGTAGCGACCTTCTTTGTGAAGGTCATCCAGACGATGGCTGAAAAAACTTTCGTAGAAGTCCAGCGCGGTCGAACGGGGGCGGTTTTTCAAATCAGGCAATTTTGTCAGCGTCATTGCAGCTTCCGCTTTTTTGTTTTTGTGGCGTATCAAACAGCTTTAGGTGTACACGCCGCACCGCTCCGGTGCAATACAATTAGACATAAGGGACTTGTTTAGTACCCGTTTTCATTCATTAATTTGATCTATCAATCTATGCCGTACAACGCCTGTACGAATTCCTGTAGACCGCCTGCACGCTTGGGCATAAGCTTGAATCAGGGGATATATCAGGACGTTGCAACGTCCACTTGGGGTAGTTGAGAATGATTATCGTTTTCGGTTCGCTTAATATCGATATTGTGATGCCGGTCGGGCATTTTCCGCAGCCCGGTGAAACCGTCCTGTGCAGCACGGATTATTTAAGCCGCGCAGGGGGCAAAGGGTCGAACCAGGCCGTCGCCGCCGTCAGGGCCGGCGCCAAAGTCGCCTTCGTTGGCAAGGTCGGGGATGATTCTTTTGGCCGACGCAGCATCAGCAACCTCAAAAATCACGGCATCTGGGCAGCAGGCATCGGCATATCGGAACGCCCCACCGGCTGCGCCACTATTGCGGTGGATGCGCAAGGAGCGAATATTGTGATGGTCGCGCCGGGCGCGAATCTGGACACCACCGCAGATCAGGTGCCCGACGAAGTGCTGAGCAAAAAAAATATCGTGCTCGCGCAGATGGAAGTCACGCGCACCGAAACCCTGAGCGTGCTGGCGCGGGCGCACAAAATGGGGGCGACCACAATTTTGAACGCCTCCCCGTCAGGACAGATCCCCGAAGAAGCCCTAAGCACGATTGACTATCTGATTGTCAATGAAATCGAAGCCCTGCAACTGGCGCAAGGTTTCGGCAGCGCAGAAACAGATCCACAAAAAATTGCGCTGTCGGTTTCGACACTGGGCAAGCTGACGTGCATTATTACACTGGAATCGCGCGGGTCTCTTGCGGCGCGCGACGGCGAAGTTTTTGCCATGGATGCCATGCCTGTGGATGCGATCGACACCACCGGCGCGGGAGATACATTCTGCGGTATCTTTGCCGCGTGTTTGCAAAAAGACCATGACTGGCTGCATGCGCTGCACCGCGCCAGCATTGGCGCCAGCCTGTCGTGCCTTGCCCTTGGCGCGCAAACGCAGACGCCGACGATGGAAGATATCGAACCGCAGCTGTCCAGCGTCGCCCCGCCCCGCAAAATTTTTGGCTAAACCCGCCGCTTATTTCAGAACATAAATTCTGTTCATGCGCGTGGTTTTTTGCAGCACGTAGCCCGCGGCCGTGAAGGCCGCGGGTAAATCCTGCCGCCAGTCTTTGGGCGAATTTTCAATCACGACAACCTTGGGCAGTAATGCCGCCGGCGCCGCCGCAAAAAACGGAATCAGCGCACGGTCTTCGGCGCCTTCGATATCGATTTTCATGGCATCGATGCGTGTCAGGCCCTGCCGGGCCAGCACATTCAAAAGCGTATCACACGGCACCGATATAGATTTGGCCGAACGCTGCAAAGTCAGGCTGCTGCCGCCCAGATTGGTTTCATCCAGCACCAGATCAAACTGCCCTGCTGCATCCGACACGCCGCAGCGTTCAATCACCGCGCGGCCATCAAATCCATTAAGGGAGAGGTTAAACGCCAGTCGCTCCGCCACGACCGGATTGGGCTCGATAGACAAGAGACGCCCCGACGCCCCCACGGCGGCCGCACCGCAGACAGAATAAATGCCTGCATTCGCGCCCACGTCCACAAAAACCCCGCCTTCTTTCAGCGTCTGGCGCAGCAAGGCGCGCTCTTCCGCATCAAAAAACTGCGGCAAAAAAAGATATTTACGCTCCGACACGTTATCGCGGACGTAAAAGCGGAAGCGAAGCCCTTCGACCACCGCGTCCACAACGGCTGGGCCACGCTTGAGCGATAATTTACGCAGCAGGAGCGCCACGCGCCGCCCCGTCCAATTGGCCGGCATGGCATGTGCCGCCCGCAAAAAAAGGGCACGCCAAGTGACCAAAGCATAACTGCCAAAAGGCGACGTCATATCGGCGGGCATGGATCTATTCCTTTAACTGTGCAGGCGCTGCGGTGGCTGCACCTTCTTTTTTGCCGGCAGGCATATCGGCACGCCAGCGAATATCGTCGGGCAGGGCTAGGCCGCGCGGCAATAAAATCCACGCATGGCCGCGGCTTTTCATCAGGCCCGCCTTGTGCGCCGCTTCGTCACCCGCGCCCCAGAAGAAATCACCGCGCACGGCGCCGCGAATGGCGCCGCCGGTATCCTGCGCGATCATCAATTGCTGGATACGCGTTTCGCCTTCGGGCGGCTGCGCGTCGATAAATACCGGCGCGCCATAGGGAATACGGCGGCGATCCACGGCCAGACTGCGGTTGGGCGTCAGCACAACGCCTTCGGCACCCAGCGGCCCCGCATCGGACAGACGCTGAAAGAAAATGAACGACGGGTTTTTATTCATCAAATCAGCCGCTTTATCGGGGTGTTGTTCCAGCCATGCGCGTATCGATTGCATCGACACGTCTTCTTTGGCCATCAGCCCCTCCGCGATCAACTCGCGGCCGATCGCAACGTATTTATGGCCGTTCTGGGCAGCATAACCCATACGCTCGATGGTGCCGTCCGGATGTACCACCTGGCCAGATCCCTGAATGTGCAGAAAAAACGCATCCACAGGATCATCCACCAGCGCCAGCACTTCGGCGCGGCCAATCAATGCGCCCGCTTCGATTTCGGCGCGGGTATGATAGGGCACCAGCTGGCTCCCCTTCACACGTCCCGTGATGCTCTCGCCCTTCAGTTCCGGACGGAAGTCGCCCAGATTAACCGTCAGCATATCATCCGGACGCGCATACAGCGGCGTTGGATGGGGCGTTGCGTCTGTCGCAGCCGTCAGCGTGGGCTCGTAATATCCGGTGAACAACCCCTCGCGCGTTTCCGGATAGCGCGGATCAGCCCAGATTTCATAGGGTACAAACTGGCTTTCGAAAAACGCGCGGGCATCGGCATCATTGATGGGCAGCGTACGGCATACAGCCTGCCATTCGACCGTCATGCCCGCATAGGGCGCCGCGGTGTAAAACGGTGCATCGGGCGCACGTTTTTCAATGCGGGCGCAGGAAATACGCAGCGCCGTCAATGCCGCCGCATGGTCGTCCGCCGCCCAGCCGGGCAGCGTATCAAACGTGACATGACGCAGGTAAAAACCGTCTTCGGGCGATGGCGGGGGCAACGCTTCGGTTTCTTTTTTGTCATCGCAGGCCGACAGCGCCAGAACCGCCGCAAAAAGCGGCGCCCAGATAAAGCGGCGGCGAGACAGCAAGCGCATAGGTGTTTTCTTTATTTGTCGGCGGCGCGGGTTTCGATCAGCGTCCAGTTCGGATCGCTGCTGCGGATATCGCGGGTGAAGGTCCAGATGTCCTCGACGCTGAAAATGCGGTCAGGGTTGCCGTCCACGATATTGCCGCTGGAATCACGGGTGACGGATGTTTCTTCGACATCGAAATCAACCGTGACATAGGCCATAGTACCGCCCAGATGCGCTTCGATAATGCGGGCAATTTTGATGCGGTGAATGGTCAGCTCGTTCGTATGACCCGCGGCCTGGCGTGCTTTGACGCCTGCTGCAAAATCCGCAAACAATTTGGGGCTGAGCAGCGGGCGCAGCGTATCCAGATCCCCGCGGCTATAGGCCAGCACAATCATTTCAAACGCACCGCGTGCGCCCTGCATAAAGCTGTTGATTTCGAAATAACTGTCGACCGCCGCAATTTCGCGCAAGCCCGTTTCGATACGGCCGTCTTTGTCGGCGGTGGCATCGATATGGTTTTCAAGACCGCTGAGCGGCACAACATTCTGCCGCACAGGTTCTGCATCCAGCGTCACGCCGTCTTGCGCAGACGTTTCTGCAGGCGACTGGCGCGATGGATCAAACGGATTGGGGCGTTGACGTTCGCTGCCGTGGCGGGTGCCCAGCACACTGCTCAGACGGTAAATCAACAAAGCTGCAATCACAGCGAAAACAAGAATATCGATATACACGTCGGCAGCGTCCTTTTTGCGTTGTCGAAACGGCGGCTGCATTTGTGAAAATGCGGGCCACGTATGTATTGTGCATGCTGGCGCACTATATTATAAGAATACCCCTAATCCAGCGTCAGAGGCGAAAAAATTCCCTGCGTTTACAAATAGTCCGGCCATGGCCGAAACGCAAGCCCTGTCACCCCGATCAACAAAATAAAGCGCTGAAATGAATATCTTTTTTACATTACTGATCTTTCTCCCCTTGATTGAAATTGTCGGTTTTATTGTGATTGGCGGTGAAATCGGGCTGGGCGCGTCGCTGCTGTGGCTGATCGGGGCGGGCATGCTGGGCACTTATATTTTGCGCGGTCAGGGCAGTATTTGGTCGCGCGTGCAAACGGCAGATGACGACCTGTTCGTGATCGAAGGTATGTTTGATGCGGTATCCCTGCTTCTGGCGGGTATTTTACTCGTGTTTCCGGGTTTCATCAGCGACCTGATCGCCCTGCCGCTGCTGGCGCCGCACATTCGCCAACTGCTTTTCAAACGTTTGCAAAAAAACCCGAACGGTTTTATTCGCCGCCATGCGCGGTTCAGCGGGCAAAGCCGCCACGGCGGACAGAGCCCGCGCGAAAGCACCGTGATCGAGGCGGAATATACGGAAATAGACCCCGCACAAGCCCCCAAGGCGCCGAAGGGCACACACGGCGAATTACCGCGTGAATAGCGTTATGGCAAGCCGCGTGATGCTTGCACCGCACCGCCGTGAATGCTACCCCTGATACAATATTTTTTCGTTTTTCGAACACCACCAGACAGTCAAAAAGGATAAGCCATGACCGAGCAAACGAACACCCCCGCCAATACGCCCGATGCCGCCCCCGGCATTCAGGTCGTCGCGCAGTACATCAAGGACCTGTCGTTTGAAAACCCGAACGCGCCCGAAAGCCTGGTCAGCGGCTGGCCCCAGCCGGAAACCAACGTGCAAATCTCTCTGCGCCACAACCAGGTGCGCGATGACGCGTATGAATGCAGCGTGCATTTCCGCATCGAAGCCAAGCGCAAAGACGACGGTAAAGTCGCCTTCATCATCGACCTCGCTTATGGCGCGCTGGCAATTTTGAAAAACATCCCCAAAGAAAACCACCAGCCCGTGGTGATGGTCGAAGTGCCCAAACTGCTCTTCCCCTTCGTGCGCGAAATCGTGGCGGGCCTGACATCCAAAGGCGGCTACCCGCCGCTGTACCTGACGCCGATCAGCTTTGAATCGATCTATGTCAACGAAATGAAGCGCCTGCAGGCAGAAAAAGAAAAAGCGTCCGCTGCGAGCTAATCCTTCGCGCCGTTCACAAAAAAGCCGCCCATCACAGGGCGGCTTTTTTTGTTTTTAGCCTTCGGCTTTTTTCGGCAGCCAAAGGTTGTCTTTGACCTTTTCCAGCAGTTTTTCGTGTGCGCTGATTTCTGCTGCGGTGGGGGCAAAGGTGCGGTGGGGGCGGTCTTGGCGTTTGATGGTCGCATTGAGCTTAGCCGATGTCGCGGCCGCTTCGGCGGCAAGACCAAGGCCGTGCTGACGGCCGCCCAGCAGTTCCAGATACACCTCGGCGAGCAGCTGGGAGTCGAGCAGGGCGCCGTGCAGTTTACGTTCGGTGTTGTCGATTTTAAAACGGCGGCAGAGGGCGTCCAGACTGGCGGGTTGGCCCGGGAATTTTTTGCGCGCTATCGCCAACGTATCGACAACCCGTGTCATAGGGATCGGTTTGGGGAAGCCCGCGGTTTTCAATTCATGGTTGATAAATTTCATATCGAAGGCAGCGTTGTGAATAACCAGCGTCGCATCGCCGATGAACTCGAGGAAATCACCCACAACCTGCGTGAACAGTGGCTTGTCTTGCAGGAACTCGGTCGTCAAACCGTGAATGCGGGCGGCATCCGCCGGCACGTCGCGCTCGGGATTTAAATACACGTGGTAATGCTTGCCAGTTGGCAAGTGATTGATCAGCTCGACCGCGCCCAATTCAACCAGACGGTGCCCTTCGGACGGTTCAAACCCCGTGGTTTCAGTATCAAATACAATCTCGCGGATATCGGCCATGGATTAGTGCCTTCCATTCGTGGGCGGGTTCGCCCGCGGTTTTTGCGGCGGGATGATTTGATCCACAATTTTTTTCAGCTGTTCACGCGTATCATCCAGACTGATATCGGTCGTCACGATATAATTGGCGCGGGCACGTTTATCGGCATCGGGTATTTGCTGCGACAGGACGTGATTAAAACGCTCTTCGGTCATGCCAGGGCGGGCCATGACGCGTGCCTTTTGGACTTCGGCGGGCGCCGTCACCACCAGCACGCTATCGACACGGTTTTCACCGCCGGTTTCATATAGCAGCGGAATATCGAACACGGCAAGCTTATGGCCTTTCTGCTGCATTTCTGCCTTGAATGCGGCGCTATCGGCTTGCACCATCGGGTGCAATATTTGCTCCAGCACTTTTTTCTGTGCGGCATCGGCAAAAACAATTTTGCCCAGCGCGGCGCGGTCGATGTAATCGCGGCCCGCATCGTCACGCGCCAAGGCATCCGGAAACGCAGCCCCCACAGGCGCCACGCCCGCACCGCCCACCGCCAGCAGTTTATGCACCGCCGCATCGGCATCATGCACGGGAATGCCCATATCCATCAGCATCTTCGACACCGTCGATTTACCCATGCCGATAGAACCCGTGACGCCAAGAACGATCATTATGCCGCCGCCTTGCGCATGTCTTCATACAGTTCCAGCGACGGTTCAGGGTCTTGGCCAAACCATTCGCGGAAACCAAGGCGTGCCTGATTGAGCAGCATGCCCAGCCCCTCGACCGTCGGGTTGCCGCGCGCACGCGCCGACATCAATAGCGGCGTCATCAGCGGACGATACACCAGATCGCATACAGCCGCATCAGGCGGCAGGTTACCAAGATCCAGCTCCAGCGGCGGTTGGCCGATCATGCCCAGCGACGAGCCGTTGACCAGCATCGTCGCGCCGGTCAATGCCTGCGCGCGGTCTTCCCATTTGAAAACTTCTGCATTGAGGCCCAGACCGGATACAATCACCTCGGCACGCTCTGCCGTGCGGTTGACGAGAGCGAAATGCTTGACGCCCGCGGCTTTCAGCGCCGCAATCACGCCGCGCGCCGCGCCGCCGGTACCGACCACCACGACCTTATCGCCACGCCATTCCGGGAATTGCGATTTCAGACTTTCCATGAAGCCGAAACCATCGCTGTTATAGCCCTTCAGCTTGCCGTCTTTGACCACGACAGTATTGATCGCGCCGGATACCAGCGCGCTTTCGTCGTGGCTGTCCATCAGCGCCATCGCTTCTTCTTTGAGAGGAATGGTCAGATTACAGCCCACATAATCGCTGTCGATCAGCATTTGCATGGCGTCTTTCAGTTGCTCCAGCGTGACGGGCATCGCCTTGTACGTGGCATTGATGCCATAGCGGGCAATCCAGTACGACATGATACGCGGGGACAGCGAATGTTCGATAGGCCAGCCCATAACGCAAGCTTGCTTCGGTTTCAAATCCGGCATGCGGACTCCTTTTCGGTTTTTTCTTTTGTTTGTTTTTGCTCTTCGCGGCGGTGTTCCAGCAGCGATAGAATTTCGGCGGCGGTTTCTTCGACGGAACGGCGCGTGACATCAATCACGGGCCAGCCCATGCGGTTGTAAAATTTACGCGCTTCGGCGACTTCGTCTTCGACGTGCGACGGTTCAAGATAATCCGTCTCGCGGCGCTCGCCCAGTTGCTTCAGGCGGTTGCGCCGGATATCGATCAGACGATCGGGCGATGCGGTCAGCGCGACGAACAGCGGCGCTTTCAGCTCCAGCACTTTTTCAGGGAAAGGCACGCCGGGCACATAGGGCACATTCGCCGCCTTGACGCCGCGGTTGGCCAGATAAATGCACGTCGGCGTTTTGGATGTGCGCGATACGCCCACCAGAATAACATCGGCTTTGTTAAGGTCGCGGTCGCTTTTTTGGCCGTCGTCGTGGTGCAGGGCGTAATCGACGGCGTCCATACGGGCGAAGTATTCTTCGTTCAGCTGGTGCTGCAAGCCTGGCTCTGCACGGCTTTGCATGCTGAAGGTCTCGCTCATCAAACCCAGTACAGGGTGCAGGATCGACAGACTGCGCAGGCCCAGCGCCTGACAATGTTTTTCGACAGCCTTCGCGAGCGCATCATCCACCAGCGTATAAAGCACAAGGCCCGGATGCTGGCGGATACCTTCCAGCACCGCAGGCAGTTGCCGCTGGGAGCGGATAAGCGGCCAGAAATGCTGTTCGGTTTCCACACCTTCGAATTGGGCAAGACATGCCTTCACCACGCTGTTCAGCGTGCCGCCGGTCGAATCCGAAATCAGATGCAGATGGTATCTGGTCATGCCGTCCGTAGGTTTGATTTTGATATGTATGTTTAGCTAATCCACGCAGTCTATTTCAATCGAAAGCGGACGCAAAGCGGCCATATATTTACGTAATAACGTTGACAGCTGGCGGAATCGTCTTTAGTCTCGTCATCAGTTTTGCAATATGGATAATTTTGTTTCAAACGGGAGCCTTAACCGCCGATGCCACAGCCCATTTCCGATATCTTTTCGTATTATGGCCGCAAACCGAACCAGTTCTTCATGAACGAACTGCAGGAAATGCTCTGCCCCGATCACAACGAAAAGTCAGGCCCGCGCACCAGCCCGCTGGCATTCGGCACATCGCGCCGCGTCAGCCATACCAACGGCAACGCCGAATACAGCCTTGAAAAAAGCGCGGATGGCAAAAGCATTAGCCTGAACGTACAGATCCAGCAAGGCGATAAGACATTCAGTACCGCCCTGACCGCCGTGCAGGTGCGCAGCGACAGCCTTTATGAAATCAAATCCCTGATGTTTGACAACAAGCCGGAAAAACTGGGTCACCGCTGGGAAATCAGCGCCGTGCTTGGTTTTATCGGCCGCAACCATCTGGAAAAAATCTGCGAGGGTAAGGTGCCGGCGCCGCATGAAGAACGCGGCCAATTCGGTAAAATCGGCCGTTTCATGAACCGCGCCCTGCTGGATAACCCGCACGCCATGTGGCATCCGCCGTATTAATTGCACACGCAGCGGATTATGACACTGTCCGCGTCGGTGCCGTCACGAAATACCCGCGGCGCGATGTATCGGAATATGCGTAAAAACCCTTGAATTGCATAAGATTTCCGCTTATTTCAAGGGGCATGACAACGACGCATCACACAGACGCCATTATCATTGGCGCAGGCCCCGTCGGCCTTTTCGCGGTGTTCGAGCTGGGACTGCTCGACATCAAGGCGCATCTTATTGACATTCTTGACCGCCCCGGCGGCCAATGCGCCGAGCTCTACCCCGAAAAACCCATTTACGACATACCCGCCTTGCCCGTCGTCACCGGCCAGCAATTGACCGACCAGCTGATGCAGCAGATTGAAGCGTTTCATCCGACATTCCACCTTGGCCAGATGGCCACCAACATCGAAAAAACCGCAACCGGCTGGAGCGTGACCACCGATGCGGACACCGTTATCGAAGGCAAAGTCGTGATTATCGCGGCGGGCGGCGGCAGCTTCACGCCAAAAAAACCCCCGCTGCAAGGGCTTGAAGCGTACGAAGGCAAATCGGTTTTCTATGCCGTGCGCAAGCGCGAACAGTTTCAGGGCAAACATCTGGTGATTGCGGGCGGCGGCGATTCCGCGCTTGATTGGACGCTGAATTTGCAATCGATTGCCGCATCTGTCACCCTGCTTCATCGCCGCGACGATTTCCGCGCCGCGCCGCACAGCGTCGCCAAAATGCGCGAGATGGTCGCAAACGGCAACCTGAAGCTGGTCATCGCCAACCTGAACGGGTTGAACGGCACGGATGGTCAGGTCGAAAGCCTCGCCATCACCTATGCCGATAAAACGGCGGACAGCCTGCCTTGCGACACGCTGCTGGCATTTTATGGTTTGACCATGAAGCTCGGCCCCGTGGGCGTGCTGTGCGAAAAACTGGGCATCACGCTCAAAGACGGGCTGATCCCCGTGGATACCGAAAAATTTGAAACCGGCGTACCCGGTATATTCTCGATCGGCGACATCAACTGGTACCCGGGCAAGCTCAAGCTGATCCTGTCGGGCTTCCACGAAGGGGCGCTCATGGCGCAGCAAGCTTTCCGTTATGTCTATCCGGAGCGCAAACTGCGGTTTGAATACACCACTTCCAGCTCGAATTTGCAGGAAAAACTTGGCGTTAAGTGATTCCGGTGGTGTAATGGTCGCCGGCTGATTTCCTCCGCTCTCTGACAAATTGAACACATGAACCGTCCGCGTTTTGACATTATCGGTGCTGCCGGTTTCGGCTTCCAGTCGGTTTTTACCGAACGGCGCTATCTATCGGGTATTGCGCTGGTGCCGATTTGCATTGTGACCGCAATCGAACTTGGCAAAATCTTCGCGCTCGACAAACAAAGCCTGATTACCGAATTGGTATCCCTGATCCCTGTCAGCATGGCGGGGGCGTGGTTTATGTTTTTGCAAACGCGCCTGCTGGTTTTTGGTGAACGCATCCCCCAAACCTATACCAACCCGCCCGAAGAACGCCGCCGCGCGTTCGAAGCCTCTGCCCTGCTCTGGACACTCACGCAGGTGGGCGCGCTGGGTCTGGTCGGGTATATGCTGTTTTGGCAGCAACACGTTTCGACCGAAACCGCGACCGCTCCCATGAATATCATCGGCTATCTGCTGATCGGTGCCAGTTTTTGGGCGCTGCGCTTCAGCATTGCGCATATTCTGGTCGCGACAGGTTATTCGATCCGCGATTATATTTTCCGCGTCAATGGCGCGATGATTTCCCTGCGCCTGCTGGCGCTGATGATGATTGTGATGTTCCCCGTTGCGCTGATCGCATCGCCCATCGAAGGGGCGTTGATCGCCGCGGCCAAATCGGAAACCCCCGCGCCCCTGAGTATTGCGGGCCTGTCGCTGATGCGCGTCATTTTAAATTTCATCCTGTTGGCGGTTTTCAACGCCGCCGCTGTCTTTGCGCTCCGCCAGATGCTGGGCAAGGGCAAAGGCCAGCCGCGCATGGGGATATCGGCATGAAGATCATCGTCAATGACCGAGATGGTGAAAAACACGAACTGGACGCCATCGACGGCTGGCGCGTGATGGAGATCATCCGCGATTACGGCATGAACGATGCGCGTCTGGCGATCAAGGCCGAATGCGGCGGATCGCTGGCCTGCGGCACCTGCCACGTATATGTCGCCAAAGAATGGCAAAACAAAATACCGCCCGCCAGCGCGGACGAGACCTATATGCTCGACGAAGCCTTCGAGGTCACCGAAGATTCACGCCTGTGCTGCCAGATCATCATGAACGACGAGATTGACGGCATCGAGGTGACCCTCGCCCCCGGATCGGAACCCTGAGCATTTATTCAACCGAAAGAACATGGATATGAGCAATCTGGACGCCCTGAAAAAGGAAATCGTGGAGACGGTCAAGGCCTCGAACGATATCCAATCCCTTGAAGAAGTGCGCGTGACCGCCCTTGGCAAAAAAGGCCGCGTGACCGACCTCATGAAAACGCTTGGCGGTTTGTCGCCGGACGAGCGCAAGGAAATGGGCCAAGCCCTCAACCGCCTCAAGGACGAAATCACGGCCGAGATTGACGCACGTGCCACAACACTGAAGGCGGCCGCGCTCAACGCCCGTCTGGCTGCTGAAAAAATCGACGTCACCCTGACCCCGCGCCCAGAAAACAAGGGTAGTATCCACCCGATCAGCCAAACGATCGAGGAAATGATCACCATTTTCGCCGATATGGGTTTCAGCGTCGCGGAGGGGCCGGAGATCGAAGACGATTTCCACAACTTCACCGCCCTCAACTTCCCGCCCGAACATCCGGCGCGCCAGATGCATGACACGTTCTATCTGCCCGATGTGGCCGGCAAAGAAGGCGACGCGGCCAAGCGCCTGTTGCGCACGCATACATCGACCGTACAGGTCCATGTGATGCAAACGCAGAAACCGCCGATCCGCGTAATTATTCCGGGCCGCACATTCCGATCCGACTATGACATGACGCACACGCCCATGTTCCACCAGATGGAAGGTCTGCTGATCGATAAAGCCGCGCACATGGGCCACCTGAAAGGTTGCCTGATCGAATTTTGCAAACGCTTTTTTGAAGTCGACGACTTGCCGACGCGTTTCCGTCCCAGCTTCTTCCCCTTCACCGAGCCGTCTGCCGAAATGGATATCGGCTGCAGCCGCGACAAGGGCGAGCTGAAAATCGGCGCGGGTTCCAGCTGGCTGGAAATTCTGGGCTGCGGGATGGTGCACCCGAACGTTTTGAAAAACTGCGGCATCAATCCTGACGAATATCAGGGCTTTGCCTTTGGTATGGGGATCGAACGCGTCGCGATGCTGAAATACGGCATCCCCGATCTACGGACATTCTTTGAATCCGATCTGCGCTGGCTGAAGCATTACGGCTTTGGCCCTATGGAACAGCCCAACAAAGCTTTGGGTTAATCGGCCCCGCTGCCGCAGACACATTTAGATAGAGATTACAGACATGAAATTCACGCTCTCCTGGCTTAAAGACTTCCTCGACACGCCGGCAACCCTGACCGAAATTACCGACAAGCTGACCGCGATCGGACTTGAAGTCGAAGGCATCGACAACCCAGCCGAAACGCTGAAGGGTTTCGTCGTCGGCCATGTCGTCACCGCCGCAAAGCACCCCGACGCCGACAAGCTGCAATGTCTGGTGGTGGATACAGGCAAAGAGAAATTGAACGTCGTCTGCGGCGCCCCCAATGCACGCGCGGGCATGAAAGGCGTTTTCGCCCCCGTGGGCAGCTACATCCCCGGCAGCGACATGACCCTGAAAAAAGGCATGATCCGCGGGCAGGAATCAAACGGCATGATGTGTTCGGAGCGTGAACTGCTGCTGTCCGACGAACACAACGGCATTATCGAGCTGCCGGATACCGCTGCCGTGGGCAGCGATGCGGCCGCCGCCCTTGGCCTTGATGACCCTGTCATTGAAATCAACCTGACACCCAACCGCGGTGATTGTGCCAGTGTATATGGCATTGCGCGTGATCTTGCTGCCGCCGGTCTTGGCACGCTGCGCCCGCTGCAAGTACCCGTGTTCACGCCCACGTTTGAAAACCCCATCAAAGTATCGATTGCCGATACCAAAACCTGCCCGCTGTTTATTGGCCGTTATATTCGCGGCGTGAAAAACGGCGCATCACCCGAATGGCTGCAAAAACGCCTGAAGTCCGTCGGCCAAAATCCTATTTCGGCCTTGGTCGACATCACCAATTACCTGACATTATCGCTCAACCGCCCGCTGCATGTGTTTGATGCCGACAAGCTGAAAGGTAATATCCACGTACGCCCCGCCAAGGCCGGTGAAGAGCTGGCCGCGCTCAACGATAAAATCTATCCCCTGCAAGACGGCATGACCGCCGTTTGCGATGATAGCGGCGTTCTGGGTCTGGGCGGCATCATGGGCGGCACGCCATCATCGGTGACCGCAGAAACCACGAACGTCTACCTTGAAATCGCTCTGTTCGACACGAACCGTACCGCCATGACAGGCCAGAAACTGCAAATTGACAGCGATGCGCGTTACCGTTTTGAACGCGGTATCGATTCTGCATTTGCCCATGACGGCGCGGCGATTGCAACGCAGATGATCCTTGATCTTTGCGGCGGCGATGTCAGCGATCTGTCAATTGCGGGTGCGGCGCCAGATAGCACACGCGTGATTGCCTATGCCCCCGAACGCCTCAAACTGCTCGGCGGTATGGAATTGCCGGCGGCACGCCAGAAATCTATTTTGAGCGCGCTTGGATTTGATGTAGCCGAAGCGGACAAGATATGGAACGTCAAAACGCCCAGCTGGCGCAATGACGTCGAAGGCGCCGCCGACATCGTCGAAGAAATTTTGCGTATCGAAGGATACGACAACATCCCGACCGTATACGTGCGCCCCGCAGCGGATGAAAAAATCCAGCCCCTGTCGCCGCTGGCGAAACGCGGCGCGGTGGCCCGTCGTACCTTGGCAGCCCGCGGCATGAGCGAAACGATCACGTGGTCGTTCCTTGACGAAGCATCAGCGGATCTGTTCGGCGTCAACCGCCAACAAAACAAGGCCGCACTGACCCTGACCAACCCGATCAGCATTGATCTGGCCGTTATGCGCCCGTCTATTCTGCCCAACCTGATCGCCGCCGCCGGCCGCAATGCCGACCGTGGTATCGACAGCGCCGCGTTGTTTGAAATCGGCAATTGCTATTGGTCGACCGACGCGGCAGGGCAAGTCCTGACCGCGAGCGGCCTGCGCAGCGGCGATGTGCGCCCCCGCCATTGGTCGGGCGCGGCACGTACCGCCGATGTGTACGACGCCAAAGCGGACGCACTGGCAGTGCTGGAAGCCTGCGGCGTGAACGTGGCAAACCTGCAAATTTCGACCGACGCGCCGGAGTGGTATCACCCCGGCCGTTCGGGCGCGCTGCGTCTGGGCCCAACGGTTCTGGCGTGGTTTGGCGAAATTCATCCGGCGGTTTTGTCTGCCATGAAGCGTGACGAAGCCTATGCAGGTTTCGAGATTTTCCTGCCCAGTCTGCCACAGGCGAAGAAAAAAGGTTCTCAAAAAGAACTGCTGCGCCCCTCGCCTTTCCAGCCCGTCGGCCGCGATTTCGCCTTCATCGTTGATGAAACGGTTGAAGCGGAAAAGCTGCTGCGTGCCGTGCGCGGGTCTGACAAAAAACTGATCAGCCATGCCGAAATTTTCGACGTGTACCAAGGCAAAGGCGTGGAGCCGGGCAAAAAATCCGTCGCCCTTGCCGTCGCCCTGCAGCCCCAAGATAAAACCCTGACCGACGAAGAAATCACGACCGTCTGCCAGAAAATTGTCGAGGCTGTCACCGCCCAAACCGGCGGCGTGCTGCGCGGTTAATCAGGCGGCATACCAAAACAAAAAAGGCGCCCCGCGTACAGGGCGCCTTTTTTGTTTAGACCCTCACATTATCTCGCAGGGGATGTCGTGTGATCGTCGATTTCATCCTGAATTTCTTCGGATGCTTCTTTGGCGGAATCCGCAATGTCATCGGCGGTACGTTCAATCGCGCGGCCGATCTGTTCTGCGGGGGTTTCCTGCTGGCGGTCATAGACCAGCAGACCCACGATAAGTGTAAGCACCAAGATAATACCGACGAGCATGCCTGTGTTTTGCATTTTTTGCCTCCTGTTTTTTTACTAAAAGTTCCAACAACGCAGGGCGTTATATAGTTCCCTGCGGTAGCTTAGCCCCTTGTAATCCCCTCTTCGGCCAGCAAGTCTTTTTTGGACAGCTTGCCAACAGCCGTCTTCGGCAGCGGAGCGTCGCGGATAATGATTCGCTTCGGCATTTCGATGGGCGAAAGCTTGTCTTTCAAAAAAGCTTTCAGCGTCTCGGCACTGACAGCTTCGCCTGCGCGCAGTTTGATCCATGCCTGCACGGCTTCGCCGCGCAATTTATCCGGCACACCCGCAACGATGCATTCTTCGACGGCGGGGTGGGTATAAATCACCTCTTCGACGTGGCGCGGATATACGTTAAACCCGCCCACAATCGCCATGTCTTTGACGCGGTCGACCAGATACACAAAACCATCGGCATCCATATACCCGACATCGCCCGTGTGCAGTTTACCGCCGCGAATGACAGCTGCGGTTTCAACGTCGCGGTTGTAATACCCCTTCATCATTTGCGGGCCGCGCAGGACAACCTCGCCTTTTTCCTTGGGCGGTAATATTGTTTTGCCATCTTCCAGGCTGACAATGTCCACAACCGTGCCGGGCAGCGGCAGGCCGATAGACCCGCTGCGTGCTTTTTTACTATGCGGGTTACAGGTCGCAACGGGGGAAAATTCTGTCAGGCCATATCCTTCGGCGACCAGACGCGCCCGCGTGCGCTCTTCGAATATCCGCTTCACATCCACGGGCAATGGCGCACCGCCGGACAGGCAGAATTTAAAGCAGCTAATCATGCTCCGCTACGCGGCTGTCATTGGCGAGGGCGATGTACATGGTGGGCACGCCCGCCATATAGGCCGGTTTATAATCGCGGATCAGCCCTAGCACTTCGTTCACACCAAAATGCGGCAGCAGCAACATCTGCATGCCCTTCATCAGCGGCATATTCATGGCGACCGTCATGGCAAAGACGTGAAACAGCGGCAGCACAACCACCATGCTGTCATGGCCTTCTTCGGCGGTGTGATACCAATGGCTCATTTGCAGGGCATTGGCATAGAGGTTTTTATGCGTCAGCATCGCGCCTTTGGGAACGCCTGTGGTGCCGCCGGTATATTGCAGCACAGCGATATCCTGTTCAGGGTCGATGCGCACGGCTTTGGGTACATCGCCCACCGTTTGCAGGGCCGCGAAAGATAGCATACCGTCTTGCAGATCCGGCATCGGGCGCGCATCGCGCAGATCGCCTGCCGCAGGGCAGATAATAATTTTTTTCAGGCGCGTTTTATGCATCAGCGCCGCCGCCTTGTCCATCAAGGCGGCCAGATCGAGGGTGACCAGATAATCTGTTTCACTATCCGCAACCTGCGCAGCCAGATCGTGTTCGGTGTAAATGGGGTTATAATTTACAACCGTCGCGCCGGCTTTCAGGATGGCGAAATACATCACCACACCCGCCGCGCTGTTGGGCATGAACAAGCCGACCTTCACACCAGCGCCAATACCCAGCGTCTGAAGCCCGGCTGCGGTGCTATTTGCCAGCCCCGCCAATGCTGCGTAATCATAAACAGTTTGCGGCGTACGCAGGGCCGGGCGCGCGGGCCATTTGGCCGCACTGTCATCCAGCAAGCTGTAAAGCGGCACATGCGGCACATTGATCACGGACGGCACGCCGTCGGCATAGCTGGCCAGCCAGGGCATATCCTGACTTTGTTCAGATAACTTTTTTTCGTCGTTCATGCGCAGGGCGGATGTCATGGCAAAATCGTCCTTTGTTAAAATGAATGGCGGATAAAATTATTTACGCTCGATCCCCTCTTCGGCGAGCAGGTCTTTGCGCGATAGCTTGCCTACCGCCGTTTTCGGCAGCGGTTTGTCACGCACAATCACCTTGCGCGGCATTTCGATGGGGGAGATTTTGTCTTTCAGGAACTCTTGCAGTTCTTCCTCGGTCACGGTTTGTCCTGCGGCGGGCTTGACCCATGCCCAGACCGTTTCACCGCGCTCGGGATCCGGCACGCCCGCGACAATACATTCTTCGACGGCTTTATGCAGATAAATCGCTTCTTCGACAATACGCGGATAGACGTTATAGCCGCGCACAATGATCAGGTCTTTGATGCGATCGACCAGAAACAGATATCCTTCGTGGTCGATATAACCAACGTCGCCCGTGTGCAGACGGCCGTTTTTGATGACATCGGCGGTGGCGTCTGGTTTGCCGTGGTAGCCCTTCATCACTTGCGGTCCGCGGATGCACACCTCGCCTTTTTCGCCCACGGGCAGCAGGCCGCCTGTTTCGCGGCATATAATTTCAATGATCGTGCCCGGCACCGGCATACCGACAGACCCTGCCTTGCGCTTGCCAATCGCGGGGTTAAAGCTGACGCCCGGGGATGTTTCCGTCAGGCCGTATCCTTCGGCCAGGGCCTGCGAATGCGTTTTTTCCTCGAACAGGCGTTTGACATCCAGCGGCAGCGGCGCACCGCCCGAAATGCAGAATTTCAGGCATGAAAAATCATATACACCCACATCCGGCGCATTCGCAATCGCGTTGAAAATCGCAGGCACCGCCGGAAACAACGTCGGTTTATATTTGCGGATGGCTTTTAAAACCTCCGCCAGATCAAATTTCGGCTGTAGCAGAATGCGTGTACCCGCATGGACAGAGCAGTTTAAAACCACCGTCATCGCAAACACATGGAACAGCGGCAGCACACCCAAAATCGTTTCCTTGCCAGGCTCGATGGTTTTGACCCATTTCAGGATCTGCTCCATATTCGCATACAGGTTCGCATGCGTCAGCATCGCGCCTTTCGGTATCCCTGTCGTGCCGCCGGTGTATTGCAGGACGGCCACGTCTTCTTCGGGGTCGATGGACGGCAAATCAAATTTGCCGTCGTTATTGACAACATCGGCATAGGGTATATGGCGGTCATCCCATGTAATATCCGCGATGTCTTTTGCCTTCACCAGCGGGAACAACATGTTTTTCGGGAACGGCAGCGCCGCGGCGAAGGGGCAGATGATGACTTTTTTCAATTTGGAATAATGCAGTGCGTTGTTCATTTTATCGCACAGCATTTTCAGATTGACCGTCACCATGATGTCGGTCTCGCTGTCGTCAATCTGGCCCACCAGTTCGCGGTCGACATACAGCGGGTTGTAATTCACAACCGTGCCGCCTGCCTTGAGGATGCCGTAATAAAACATGATCGAATACGGCGTGTTGGGCAGGAACAGCCCGACTTTGACGCCTTTTTTAACGCCAAGCTTTTGCAGGCCCGCCGCCACGCGGTCGACCTGCGTGGCCATTTGTTTATAGGTCCATGTCTTACCCATGAAATCGCAGAGAACCTTATCGCCGTATTTCTGCGCCGCCTGATCCATTACATGAAACAGCGGTTTTTTCTGAATTTGCAATTTCCACGAAATGCCCTGCGGATAATGTTTTTCCCAAATCCATTGCGTGCCGTCAAACAAAGGCAGCGGCGCGGGAGAAGTAGCAGCGGAAGCGGAAGGAGCATCGGACATAGAGTTCATCGCCTGTGTTGACTGTGACATGGTGGACATCCAAAAACGTCTTAAAGAATAAATGAAATATGCCCATAGTATAAAGACTTTGCGCACCAAGCCCAAGGCTTGCCCCAATAAATAATCTTTTTAGACGTTATGGCATGATGCAGCGCGGCATGACGCGTCTGCGCCTATGGTTTTAGCGCACGCGGTTTGTTGGCGCGGTGGAAGGCCACGATATTGGCACGGCGGTAAGCATCCAGTTTATCGGCGCCCAATTTTTGTATGACGCGGTCAATGACCACCTGCGCACGTTTGGATGGTTTTTGCTGGGGCTGCATAAATCCGGTGTTGTGTCCGTTTTGATACGGAAAGGGAAACGCATATTGCGCCGCCGTCACATCGAACACATCCCCCGCCCCGCGTTTGCCGCCCTTGGGCCCGCGAATCCACCAGTGCGTTTCGCGCGCAAATTTTTCGGGATGCGCACGTTCGGCATCCGCACGCGCCGCGCCATACACCATCCGGCCATCAGGCAGGACGCTATAGCCGCAGACGACAGGCATAAAGCCCGCCGCTTTGCCGCCTGCGATGTGATAAAACGCTTCGGATGCCACCGCGCAGTGCCCAGTTTCGGCAGGATCGGACGGCGACAGACCGGCGCGGTACTGCGCCGTCAGCAGATCGGGCGTCAGTGCATCGATTATGGCGCGTTTGATCTCGGCAAATCCGGTCATGCGAGTGCTGTCTTTTGGGTTTGGGATATCTTTATCCATAAAGAACCGCGCCCTGCGAGTCAAGCCACGGGGCGCGTAATAATCTTGCAAATGCAGACGGGCGGCGCCCTGACTTAAACGTCGATCGCCAGAATGTGTGCGGGGTATACGCCCGCCGCCAGATCGTTGATGTGCATCGGCAAAATAGCGGGGAAGATTTTTTCCGTACTCGCCATCACCGCCGCGGGCGACCACCAGCGGGTATCGGATACGAACTTGCGTTCGATCTGGGTGTGGTTTTCGGTTGAAATATCTGTGGCCGTGGTATGCGCCACAAAATACTGTTCATCCACATGCAAAATGCCGCCGTAGAAAACCAGATCGACTTTGCGGTGAAAAACCTGCGGGCCGATTTGAATATCCGTATGGCCGGTTTCTTCAAAAATTTCGCGGCGCAGAGCATCCATGATGTCTTCGCCGTCATCAATACCGCCGCCCACAGTGCCCCAGTAATCGCTGCCGAGCGGCTGTTGCCCGACGGCATGAATATTCGGATCGTTGCGGTATTTAAAGAGAAGGACCTCCCCCGCCGGATTGAATAGCAAGGCACGAACCGTATAGCGTGTTTTCTTTTCCATGAGGCCCTCTGTTTCGTCCCAGCATACGCCTTACCCCCGCAAAAGAAAAGGCCGGCACCGGATTGCTCCGGCCGCCGGCCATAAAGGGGGTCGCGGGGTTAAGAGTGGGGATAGTACAAAGTATCATCGTCAAGAAATAACGCCGCCGGGGCGGGACCGTTCTGCTCCTTAGAACGGCATGACAGCGTCGATGAATTGCTGGCCATAGCGCGGCTGCTGGATTTCGGTGACCTGTCCGCGGCCGCCGTAGGAAATCCGCGCTTCGGCGATTTTTTCATACGAGATGGAGTTGTTGTTCAGAATATCTTCGGGGCGGATCACGCCATCCAACATCAATTCGCGCAGTTCGTAGTTCACGCGCACTTCCTGCTGGCCGCGGATAATGAAATTACCGTTGGGCAGCACCTGCGTAATCATCGCGGCAAGCTTTAGCTTGATCTCTTCTTCACGTTCGATCTTGCCGTCGCCCGTCGATGTCGAATTGGAAGACATGCCAACCAGGTTGCTCGGGTCAACGCCGCCCGGCAGCACTTTGCCCAAATAGCCTTCAAAACCGGCAATGTTCGGAATGCCTGTTTGTTCGGTGCCGCGGCGCTGGCGTTCGGTTTTGTTTTTCATGTCCGCTTCGTCCTGAATGTCGATATAGATCGTCAGGATGTCGCCGACTTTGTGGGCACGCTGGTCTTTGAAAAAGGTTTGGCGCCCCGGCTGCCATAGCGAATTGGCATTTGTGTTCGCGACAGGCGCGGTGGGCATCGGCAGCTGGATCAGCTCTGGATTATTGGCGGTGTTGTGCGCGGTTTGAATGCCGCTCATGGTGGGGGGTTTGCCGATGTTCGATACACGCTCGCTCATCCCGCACGCGGAGAGCATCAAAAGCGAGGTCAAAGACAGCGCAACTGTCAGGGATCGATAAAGAGGGATAGAGGGTTTCATGGCAATATTCTCCTACAAAGCAGTACACACACAGGGGTACTTGCATCAACCGTGCCAAGTTTTACTTCGTTAATATTTTCAGCGGCTTAGCTGCCCAGTGCCCGCACCATTACAGCCTGCATACCGGTCACTTCGGCATCCAGCACCTGGCGGGATGACATATTCATGACCTTGACGAGAGAACCCGCCGCGCCGTTTTCCAGCGCCTTGGCCTGCGTCGTCAAATGAATGGCGCCGTTTTGCAAGGTCACCGTCACAGTGTCGCCTTTTTTGACCATCATCGGCTGCACGATATCACCCGCCGACAAGGGGCGCAGTGCGGGTAAATTGCGGCGCGGCGATTGGCCTGCCAGCTGCGCCGCATCGATCACCGTATTGGCGGCAACGTCGGTGGCACGCATGTCGACCCATGTAATATCGCTGCGGGTTAGCACATCACCTGCGCTGCGCGGCTGCGCCAACACAGGCACCGAGGTCAGCAGGTACAGCTGGCCACTGACGTCGCGGCGGGTTTTGCCGGCCACCAGCGTGGCGCGGAAGCTACCGCGCGACAGGTCATAGCGCAGGTCGTCGACTTCCAGCGCGGCCACTTCGTGCGGAGGGATGTAAAGGCTGCTGGCGCGATTATCGAATACTGTTTCAAATTTTTGGCCTGGCAGGGCGGCGGCCAGTTTATCTTGTAGCGCCGCTTCGATCTGATAGCGGTCAATTTCCTGCGCATCGCGGCGAATAACCGTTTTATCCATGCCGCTTTGGGGTTTCCAGCCAAAGCCGAACGCATCGGAAATACGTGTCAAATCATGCGCAGACAGTGTCATTTCAGACCCCAGCGCAGGCGCGGGCGCCAACACATGATCGGCATGGCGCGTGACGCCATCGAATACGTCACCGACCGTGATGACATCGGCGGTCACGATGCTTTCGCTGCGCGGCTGAATATCGCCTGCCCATGCCTTGCCGACCAGCACCACCGTCAGCAAGAGCGCCATAAACAAGCTTTTGCCATCGGGGGTGACTGTTTGAATAAGTGCATTTGTTTTCTGTTTGGTGATTTTCATGTCCGGTCTCCCAACCCTAGATGAAATTAACTTTTCCCGTCCCTTTCGTGCCTAACCGCCGTTACCGGAGGTTGGACACCGTCGAGAGCATCTCGTCACCCGTTTGGATGATTTTCGAATTCATTTCATACGCACGCTGCGCCTGAATAAGGGACGTGATCTCTTGCACAATATTCACGTTCGATGTTTCAAGAGCGCCCTGTTCGATCTGCCCATAGCCCGGCTCGCCCGGGTTGCTCACAACGGCCGTACCCGATGCTTCGGTTTCCAAAAGCAGGTTGTTACCGATGGCTTCCAGACCCGCATCGTTGGCGAAGGTTGCCAATTGCAGCTGGCCCACGTTGGTCAGGGCGGTCTGGTTTTGCAGCTTGACCAGCACTTCGCCGGAGGCGTTGATCGTCACGTCCACCGCATCGGGCGGAATGGTAATGCCGGGCTGCACGTCATAACCCTCTGACGTCACCAACTGGCCATCTTGATCCAGCTGGAACGAGCCGTCACGGGTATAACCCGTCTCGCCGCTGGGCAGGGTAATCATGAAATATCCCTCGCCTTTGATGGCGGTATCAAAGGGGTTGCCCGTCATTTGCAAAGCGCCCTGTTCGTTGATGCGGTAAACAGAGCCGGCCTTGACACCCAGACCCTGCTGGATACCTGCCGGAACCGTCGTGCCCTGATCGGACGACGATGCACCGGGGCGCACTTTGGTTTGATACAGCAGATCCTGAAATTCCGCGCGCTGGCGTTTGTAGCCGGTCGTCGTCATGTTCGCGATGTTGTTGGAAATCACGTCGACGTTCAGCTGTTGGGCGAGCATTCCGGTGGCGCCGATATCGAGGGTCAATGACATGGTAGGCTCCTTTTTCTATCTCTTCACTCTTAAACTTGCGTCAATTTCTGGATCGCGGTGCGGATGCGTTCGTGGTCGGTTTGCAGCATGCGCTGTGTCGACTGATAGCTCCGCAAAACCTCGATCATCCGGTTCATTTCAACCACAGGGTTGACGTTGGAATTCTCGGTAAAGCCTTGTACGACGCGGACATTCTGAACGGGCACTTCGGCTTGGCCATTTGGATTGAACAGGTTTTCGCCCGTACGCAGCATGTCCTGTTCGTTGTCGAAGTTCACGACTTTCAGGCGGCCGATCGTGCCTGCCTCGCTGGTAATTTCGCCATCTTCCGTGATGCGGACCTGCGTGGCGTCGGCCTGTACCTGAATGGTTTCATTGTTTTCATTCATGACCGGATAGCCGTTTTTATTCACCAGCTGGCGTTCTGCATTCAGCGTGAACGCGCCATCGCGGGTGTAGCGGATACCGCCCGGCGTCTGCACCGCGAAATAGCCACGTTCCTGCAGGGCGACGTCAAATTCGTTATGTGTCTGCGTCAGCGAACCGACTGACAGGTTGCGATAGCTGCCGCTGTTGTTTGCCTGACGGACGATATCACCACCGCGCGGCTGGCTGATGTATTCACTGAACAGCGTTTGCTGTGCGCGGTAGCCCGGCGTTGACATGTTGGCCAGATTGTTGGCCGTCATGTTCATCTGCTGTTGCAGCGAGAGCTGCTGTGATAGTCCGATGTATGAAATGTTTTCCATGTCCATCCACCTCTTGTTTTTTGTTACACCGCTTGCCGCGTTTTATGTCTTGTGCGATCTGGTCGGCGTCTTAACCCGCATTGGTCGTTGCAGAAAACGTGCCAAGTATGTTTTTTCGTTTAAAAACAGATGTTTAATATGGGGCTTGGGCAGCCCTGCCCGCCGCGGCCCGCGCCGCAGGCTTGCATGCGCGGCACATAGGGGCAGTTTTTGCCTGTAGATTTCTGACAGCGCCTTGAATAACCGCAATTTTAGAAAAACTGATTAATTAGGAAACGCGCTGGCAAGCTGATAAAATGAACTGACAGGGGTTTTAAATCGTGGCACGATATGTGCAGGGTTTTGAGGAGTTTATGCGCGGTCTTTCATTCGGACGGCGGCGCTTTTCATAAGGTAGGGGATACATGGCGAGCGATAGCAAAGACGACTCTCTCTCGGCGGGCGAAGGCCTCGGCGCGGTAGAAGAAGGCCGTTTCAGCGCCAAGAAAATTATCATGCTGATCGTTTTGCCGCTGGCCGTTCTGGGCGGCGGCGGTGCGGCCGCATACCATATGGGCTATCTGGACAAATACCTGCCCGGCCACGAATTGAAATGCGAGGACGTCAAGGAAGGCGACGAAAACTATGCCGCCTGCCTTGAAAAAGCCACACGCACGGCCGAAGGCCCCGGTGTCTTTATTGATGTGCCGCCAATTGTGGTGAACCTGAGTTCCACCGCCCGCCAACCGCGCTTTTTGCAGATCAAGCTGAAAGTCGAACTGGAAAAACCCGAAGACCAGAAATTGTTCGAAGTTGTTATGCCGCGCGTGGTTGACCAATTCCAGACATACCTGCGTGAATTGCGTCTCGACGACCTGCGCGGATCATCGGGAATGTACCGCATGAAAATCGAACTGCTGAACCGCGTCCGCGCCGCGACACCCGAAGTAAAAGTGCGCGACGTCCTCTTTCAGGAGATGCTTGTCCAATGACGGAAACAACCGAAAAGACACGCGTACCCAATCCGCAGGATATGCCCGCGGATCAGGAAGGCCGCATCCTCGATCAGGATGAAATCGACAGCCTGCTCGGCTTTGGCGATGACGCTGGCGGCAGCAGCAAAACCGGCATCATGGAGCTGATTAACTCGGCCCTCGTCAACTATGAACGCCTGCCGATGCTGGACGTGGTCTTTGACCGCCTGGTGCGCCTGATGTCCACATCGCTGCGCAACCTGACGTCGGATAACGTCGAGGTCAGCCTCGATCACATTTCATCCGTACGTTTTGGCGATTACCTCAATTCCATCCCGCTGCCCGCGATGCTGAGTATTTTCAAGGCCGAGGAATGGGACGACCGCGGCATGATGGTGGTCGACAGCGCGCTGATTTATTCGATTGTTGACGTTTTGCTGGGGGGTCGCCGCGGCACATCGGCGCTGCGTGTCGAAGGCCGCCCGTATACGACCATCGAAACCAAACTGATCGAACGCATGGTACATGTTGTGCTGAACGATCTGTCCGCTGCGTTTGATCCGCTGTCGCCCGTATCCTTCCGGATGGAGAGGATCGAAACCAACCCGCGTTTCGCGACCATCACCCAGAGCAACAACGCGGGTGTACTGGCCCGTCTGCGCATCGACATGGGTGACCGCAGTGGCCGTATCGAAATTATGATCCCCTATGCCACGCTGGAGCCAGTGCGCGAAGTGCTGCTGCAAATGTTCATGGGCGAGAAATTCGGCCGCGACAGCATCTGGGAAACCCACCTGACGCGCGAACTGTTCCAGACCGATGTGCATCTGTCGGCCATTCTGGGCGAAACCAGCGTGTCGCTGAACGATATCTTGAACTGGCAGGTCGGCTCGACCGTGGTATTGAACACCCGCCCCGAAGACCTGATCGAAATGCGCGTCGGCCAGCACCCGATGTTCATGGCCAAGATCGGCCAGAAACAGGGCCAGATTGCCGCCAGCATCGAGGAATATATCGAGCCAAAGCAGGAAGAGGAATAACCCCATGCCGTCGCTCGGCCTTATACTCGATATCGTTTTACTGGCGGCGCTGGGTGTAGCCATGCACCGCGCATGGATGTTGTCCAAGCAGTTTGAACAAGCACGCGGCGACCGCGCGGCGTTTGAACAACTGATCTCCGCGCTCAACATTGCCGCCGGCCGCGCCGAAGAGGCGATTGACGGCCTGAAAGACGCCGTAAAATCTGCAGGTGATGGCCTGCAATCCAAAGTCAACAACGCCCGCGCTCTGCAGGCCGAACTTGAAATTATTCTGCAAGCGGGCGACAGCCTGGCGGAGCGCCTGCAATCGCTGGCTGAAAAAAGCCGCACTGTACAAACACAGACACCTGCGCCGGAGCCGGCCAGCGCAAAACAAATCGCCGCGCAAACACCCGCCACCACGCCCCGCACCCGCGCCGAAAAAGAACTGATGGATGCCCTGCGTGATAAAAACAAACCTGCGCACGAGAAATAAGGGGAAACAAAATGAAAAATTTCCTCAAGAAATTGCCCGTGAATATCTTCAGCATTCTGATGGCTGTGATGGCGATCGCTTTTGCGGGGCGCGCCGTTGATATCGCCCTGCACGGCAGCAAATCGCCCGCTATCCCCTCCGCGCTTGCACAAAAGCAAGTGAACGAAGAGCCGCCGCCGCTGTCGCAAAGCGAAATTGAAAATGCCGTGCGCGAAACCGCCCGCGCCGCCGAAAACCTACCAAGCCCGCCTGCGCAAACAACCGCGCCAGTGGCCGCAGCATCGGACACCGCCACCGCCCGCCCCGCGCCCAGCACAGCCGACGACCCGTCGCTTGACCCCGACCAGCGTATTTTCAGTGCGGATGAAATTCAGGTACTGCAATCCCTTGCCCGCCGCCGCGAAGAAATTGAAAAGCGCGAGCAGAAACTTGCGGCGCAAGAGGCGCTGCTGAAGGCGGCAGAGCAGGAAGTCGACCGCAAGATCGCCGAACTGAACAAACTACGCACCGAGATTGAAACGCTGCTGGGCCAGCAGCAAACGATGGAAGATGAGCGTATTCTTTCTCTTGTGAAAATCTATGAGAACATGAAACCCAAAGAAGCCGCCGCGATTTTCAACACGCTGGATATGGATGTCTTGCTGGCGGTCATTGGCAAAATGTCCGAACGCCGCAGCTCGCCCATTATCGCCAACATGGATACAGACCGCGCACGTCTAGTCACCATCCGTCTGGCCGAACAACGCAAGCTGCCGGATGCAAACACAAAACCAGCCCCAGGCCCGCGTTAATGAGAAAACGCCCCGCATATCCACACCTTTTATTGCCGCGCAGCCTGCTGCTGCCCGCGGCAATAGCGGCGTTTTTATGCATACAGGCCACGGGCGCGGCATGGGCGGAAACGGTGGGCGTCAGATTAGGCGCACACAAGGAATACACGCGCGTTGTGGTCGATTTTGACCGTCTGGTCGGATACAAAGTAAACACCATAGACGGCAACGTCACCGTCACATTCGATGCGGACGCAACCCTGTCGCCAAATGACCGCAGCGCGGGTTTGGTCAGCGGTCTGGCCGCAGGCAAGGTCGATAAAACAACCACGCTGACGTTGAACATTCCCAAAGGCGCGCGCGTAAAACATTATCGCCTGATGCGTAAAATTGTGGTGGATGTTTTCCCCGCCGACGCATCCGCCGCGGCATCGCCGCCAAAAGCCCTCGCCAAAGAGCCGCCCAAAGAAGCCGCCAAGCCTGCCGGTCAAGCCCCCGCGCCCGAAAACGCCAAACCAGACACCGCAACGTCCGCTGCGCCAGCTGTAGCGGCAACGTCCGCCCCGCCCGCCGTGCCCGTGCCGCCGCCCGCAACGCCCGCCGCTGTCACATCTGCGCCCGCTGAAACGCCCGCCGCCGATACCCCAGATACACAAGCAGCGGACGCAAAGAATACTAGCCCCGCTGACATAGCCGCACCCCCGCTGAGCCCGCTGGCGCCTGCCACGCTGGGCCCGATTGACCCCAAGATTGCCGCACAGCTACCGCAAGAGGTATTGGTGGATGCATCTCCGCAGCCCGCCGCAGCCGAACCGGCCCCGCCGGCGGAGCCGCAGCGTACGACCTTGCGGTTTTCCAGTATTGCCCCCCTGCAAATGGCCGTTTTCACGCGCGACAACAAACTGTGGATCGTAAGCGAAGGATCGACCGGCAGCGCCCAAAGCCCCGAAGCCAAAGGCCCGCTGGCAAACATGATGGGCACGCCCGATGTAATGCGCTTTGCGGGCGGCATCGCCTACCGCTATCAATTGCCGCCCGAAACATTCGTGGGCGTTGATAAAAACAATATGACGTGGGAAATCAATCTGGGCCCCATCCCACAGCAGGCACCCGGCCGCGAAATCGTGCATGTCGAATTTGACAATACCAGCGGCGAGGCCAAACTGCTGGCCGCGCTGAAAGGCAACGGCAAACTGCTGACCCTGCAAGATCCCGACGCAGGCGATGCACTGCACGTCGTCACTGTATCACTGCCGTCGGAACGTATCGATCAGGGCCGCCGCTTCAGCGATGTCGAGGTGATGCCTGCCTTCGCCGGTATGGTCGTGCGCCCGCTGGCCGACGGCGTGCGCGTCACCCGTATTAATGACTATGTGCTGGTCACGGCGCCGGACGGTATTCGCGCAACGCCCGATGCGGGTCCTGTGATGCTGAACAACACTGGCAGAGCGTCCGAAGGCAGCGATTATGCACGTCTGTTTGATTTCCCCAGTTGGCGTCAGGGCGGCATTGAAAACCTGTCGCGTAACCGCCGCGCGCTTGAACAGCGCGCCGCCGCCGCACCCAACGACGATATCCGCAACGAAGCGATCATGAATATGGCGCTTTTGTACTTCGCCAATAATTTTGGCCAGGAAACGCTGGGAGTTTTGCGCCTGCTGGAAATGCGCAACCCTGCGCTGGCGCGTAATGCAAATTTCATCGCGCTGCGCGGCGCCGCCGCCGCCATGGCCGGACATTATCAGGACGCGCTGCAAGACCTGTCGAACCCCGCTATCCAGCAACACCCTGAAGTCAACCTCTGGATCGGCTATGCCGCCGCCGCGACCGAACAATGGCGGATGGCCAACCGTTCTTTCCCGACCGACAACAGTTTGCTGATCGAATACCCGCCCAATATTTCAACACCCTTCACCATTTATATGGCTGAAAGCGCGCTGCGTCTGGGGCGCACCGATACGGCGACCAAATTACTCGAAACATTGGACACATGGGGTTCGGATATGGAATCCCATCACCGCGCCGCGATTGCCTATCTAAAAGGCGAGGTTTCACGTCAGGAAGGCCGCAAAGCCGAAGCCATCCGTATCTGGCGCCCTGTGGCAAACGGCCTTGACCGCCTGTATCACGCGAAAGCCAGCCTTGCTCTCGCCAATCTGGAACTGGCCGAAGGCAACATTAAGATCAAGGAAGCCATCGACCGTATCGACAGCCTGCGTTTTGCATGGCGCGGCGATGGTCTGGAAGTGCAAATCATGCACAATCTGGGTCTTTTGAAAGTGCAAAACGGGCAGTATCTGGATGGTCTTGGCGACATGAAAACCGCTATGGCGCTGGCCGATACGCTGCTGGATGACACCGACGTCATTCGTGCCGACATGAGCCGCGTGATTTCCGACATTTTTATCGGCGGTCAGGCGCAAAACATTTCACCGCTAGAGGCGATTTCTATTCATACCGCCTACGGCAATCTGCTGCCCACAGGCGCGGAAGGCGCCGCCGCCACGCTGAATTTCGCCGATTTCCTGATCCGCGTTGATTTGCTGGAAAAAGCAGCGGAGTTGATCAACAGCCAATTGATGGCAGGCACCATACCGCCCGAAAAAGTACCGGCATTGGGCGCCAAACTTTCTGCAATCTATTTGCTGGACAGCCGTCCGGCCGAAGCAATCTCCGCCCTTCAGCGCAGCACGCGCAGCGATACAGATCCGAAGCTGGAGCAGGAGCGCCAGATGATGCGCGCCCGCGCCCTATCGCAGCTGAACCGCACCGACGAGGCGATCGGCGCACTAGCCACCTATGACACGGACGACGTCAAACGCCTGCGGGCGGATGTGCTGTGGCGTGCGCGCCGCTGGGTGCCCGCCGCGCAAACGATTGAATCCATGTTGCCGCCATCGCCCCCAAACCCGCTGCCCCCCGAAACGGCAGAGATGGTCGTGAATGCAGCCGTCGCCTATAAACTGGGCGGCGATAGTGCCGGGCTGGAATCACTGCGCAGACGTTTTGGTGTATCAATCAACGCAACCCCGCAGGCCAATGCTTTTGGCGTCATCACGCGTGATGGCGGTCAATCCGCGCTGGGCGACCGCGAAACGATTTTAAAAATCGCGGGCGAAGTTGACATGTTCAAAGGCTTCCTTAAAAGCTATCAGTCCTTGCCTAATGCCAAGGGCAGCGGTGGTTAAGTACCGCGCAGCTTTTCTTGACATAACTTTAAGTCAGGCATACACTTTTTCCAGCTCATACGAGTCCGATCCTGCGCGGTATATCCGCCCCGGCGCTGGCCGCTTTTGCCGCATGCGCCCTGTTTAGTCGGGAAGACATCGTTTTCATCCTTAAACCTTCTACACGTCAGGTGCCTATATGACCGATACCCGTTCTGCAATGCCGTCTGCCACCCGCGATTTCGATGCTGCCGCGCTGCCGTCGTTTGACGGACTTGCGAAAACAATCGACGCCGCCACGAACGGCAGCGAACGCTGGATTGCAGCACGTCAGCTGGCGCAGATCGGCAAAAACGACGCCCGGCATAGCGTGAATGCCGTGAACACCCTGATGGCCGCCGCCCTGCGCGAGAAAGATGCGGGCCTGCGTTATATGACCGCGGGCCTGCTGCGCGATATAGGCAGCACACAGGCTGCCGCCGCGCAAACCGCCGCCGATGGCATTGCCGCGCTGAACGCGAACGAAAAAGACGCCTATGCCCGCCGCAGTATGGAACTGGCGCTGGTCGATCTGGCACGCGCGCAGCCGCAAACCATTCCCGCAGCAGCAGATGCGATTGCCAAAGGCATCGCACATGGCACCGACGCCCTGACACGCAGCCTGCAAGCCGGCCAGTTGACGGAGCTGATCTCAGCCCAGCCTGCGGCGGCCACGGGCGTGATCGGCTTGGTCACAAATGCCTTCAAAGGCGAAACTGAAAAATTGGCGGCGCATCACCTGTCGCGCACACTGGTCACGATGGCCAGCGACCCTGCCCTGCGTGCGCAAGTTGTGGGCACCCTGATGGATGCCCTGACAAGCATCCCGACCGCCCTGCACCCGCTTGAAAAAACTTTCGCCGCCGCGCATGCCCTGCATATGATCAGCGCGGATCATCCCAAGCAAGTTGCCGAAGCGATGGCCGATCGCCTTGGCAGCGGGACACTGGGCGATAACGCACGCCGCCTGTGCATTCTGGGTCTTGGTTATGCAGCCGAGGCCGATAAAGACTGCGCAGCGATTGCCGCACCCGCACTTTTGAAAGCGATCAGCACCGAAGCCGAGCCGCTATATCGCCGACATATTGTGAATGGCGTCATAAAAGCCGTGCACAATGGCTTTTCCAGCACCGAAGCTGGCAAGGCCCTGTTTGCACATCAATCGGCCAAAACAGGCACTGGCATGCTGGAAAACGACCGCGAAACCCGCGACGCTATCAACAGCGCGCTGCGCCGCCTGAACCACGCAACCCCCACCACGCCCATGAGCGTTCCTGCGCCCAAGCCCTAACATGCCTGGCGGCGCGACATAAAATCGCAGATCTGCATCAAACAAAAACCCGCGCCGTTTGGCTGCGGGTTTTTTGTTTGCGTAAAAAATTAATCACGGCACGGCGGGTGTATGTGTTATTTGCGCCGACGCCTGATTGGCCGCGGAGGGTGCCATCGCGGCATCTTTGCGGGCCATGTCCTCTGCGTGCAGCTTTTCGAGTTCTTTTTCAAGGCGGACGCATTTGCGGCTTTCCTGCCAATAGCGGAAGCGCGCTTTTTGGTGCAGCGTCCAGACGAAAAGCGCCCCCAGAAAAAACCCGCCGCCCAAAAGGCCAAGCGTGACCTGCCATAGCGGCAAGGTCATCGAAAATTCTTTGTCATCCGGTAGCAGATACAGCGTCACATCGCCGCCGTTCGACAAAACGATCAACACCGCGAACAGCGTCAGCGGCAACGTAATCAAAAGGGTAAGATACTGCATGGAGGGAGCCCCCTGCGTTTAACGGCAACAAGGCGCACAAAGCGCAGCCGATTAATTGAAGTCGTCGTCACCCGTTGTGTCGGAGGCGATGCCGTTCAGGCGTTCGTGCATTTTTTTGCCGATCTTGAAGAACGGTACGCGTTTGTTGTCGACCTGTACGGTTTCGCCGGTGCGCGGGTTACGGCCAACGCGTGCTTTACGCTGCTTGACCGAAAATGCGCCGAAACCACGCAGTTCAACGCGTGCGCCGGATGCGAGCGCCTTGGTGATCTCTTCGAAAATCGTATCGACGATCTGTTCCGCATGGCTCTGGTACAGATGCGGATTCAGTTCGGCGAGTTTGAGAATCAATTCTGACTTTGTCATGGCGGCCTCAATGTTCCCTACAGAGACTCCGGGCAAGGTTTCCGGACGTTTTTCGTTATTTCAAGTGGTTACAAGATTAAGGTTGCCAAGTTTCATTTCTGGCGTCAAGGAAAAAACCTTTGAAATCAAATGAATAAAAGGTTAATGAGGCAAAATGCACCCCATCTTGCGTCAAAACGCCTTTAAAACCGCCATTTTTGCGATTTTCAAACCGGCAAAATAAAAGTAGAAATCTCGCAAAAACAACCCCTTGGCCCCCTGTTTTTTATACATAATAACAAACAAAACAGGGGGAAGCGGTACAAGCCCCCGCAAGAATCTGCACAGGCGCGTGCGAATCTCCCCGCCCCTCGCAAAAAAGAAGCACGTAGAGAATTAAAGACCGAAGCGGCGGACGGATGGCGTGGCCGCCTTCACTGTTGCCGGTGCAGGGCGCGGCGCACGTCCTGCGCGGCGTGCGTCTTCGGCGCGTTTTTCGGCGGCGGCTTCGAAACTGGCGACAAGGCTTGGGTACAGACACAGCAGCGGATGTTGAGGGGATGTCCGGCGAAGCGTATCCAGATGTGCGCTCTGCACCTCGGCGCTGCGCTCCTGCACGCGGGCGGCGGCGATATCCAAGGTTTCGATGTCCATCATCACGGCCTTAACCGCTTTTTTGTCGCCCAGTTTATGATCGTCCAGCATGCGTTTGAGCAGCGTTGTGGGGGCATACCCCATCAAGACGGTGGTCAGCAATGCCATGGTGCCCGTGATCGGTTCTATTAATACAAGGCTTGCGACCAGCGGCGTGTTCATACCGAATGCCGTCCAGAATCTTTTGTTGTCAGCAGATCTGAAAGCGTGGCCCAGCGTGGCCGCGCGCGCATTTTGTACGCGCTCTTCCGCTTCTTTCAGTTTCAGAAAATGGCCGGCAATATCACGTGCATCAGGTGTGGCGGCGATCATTTCCTCGGCATGGTCCAGCGCCTCGCGCCGCATCTGGGCGAGTTGTTGTTCCGGTGTCGGTTTTTTGCCGCGGCGTGCAAACATGGCGCTGGTACTTTCATTCCAAATCGATGTGCACGGTTTTAAGCACCCGCATCCGTTATGTCAATGCATGTTGCAGCGCGGGAAATATTTGTACATTTAGCGCCTTGATTCTGACATTTTATTTTTATACGCTATTCATGGATTGCCTAAGTAAGCGCAGGTACTCAGACCGCAGACCACAGGAATGCCGGAATGACCGCATACGCCCTCGCCCGTCGCAACGTCCCGTACCAAACGCCCCTTCGCACGTCGAAGCCGCCGCGCGGATCATTGATGAAGCGATTTGCCAAAGCTGCCGCCAAAATCGCCATTACTTTATTTGCCGCCGCATCGATCGCCTATGGCGGATATCTGACCGCGCATTACGCAGGCCAAGGCGCCCCCCTGACCGCCAGTGAAACCGCCATGGTCGAAAGCGTATTTGGCGACGAAGTCGATGCAGGCAAAATGCGCAAACATTTCCGCGAAACCTCCTGGGCATACCGTCTGGCACCCAAGACCGTGGCGGGCATGGTGTTGCCGCCGCTCAGTCACATCGATTTTTACGGCGAACGCGCCCGCAGCGACGATTACGCCAAAGACAACCCGCGCATGGCAAATCTGTTTATGCACGAAGCCACGCATGTCTGGCAAAACCAGAACTGGCGTTGGAGTTTGCACCACCTCGACAAGGTGCGGCTCTATGATTACAAGCTGGTTGAAAATGCGCGTTTTGATTCCTTCGCGCTTGAACAAAAAGCTCAGATGATCGGCGATTACGTGCAAATCTGGCTGCATCCGAAAGGGAAAATCCAAAGCGGCCAGACCGCCAGCGCCGATGACATTCTGCTGCGCGACGTGGTCGAAAGCCGCTTCCCCCGCGCCCGCGAAAGTCGTCTTGCCCTGCCTGCGCCAGCCGCACCAGCCAAAGCTACGGGCACGTCACCCAAGATGCCAAACAGCTGATATCAAAACAGATAGTTTGAATAGATCACGCGTAGCGATTTATCATTCGCAATGCTGACAGGCGTGACGATATCCAGATCGTCAATGATCGACATGCATTGCTGCGCATTATTCGCACGGCCCTTTGCACAGCGGGGGTGACGCGACCACCGCTCGCCAATCAATTTTTGCACAGGCGCAGATGTCAGGTGCAGATCGCCAAGTTTCTGCACGCGGCCAAGTTTAACACCCGCCGCCGCAAAAGCATCATGCACCAATTCGCTGCAATAAAAACGGTCGTGTCCGGGGGCAAAGAAAATATCGTATTCCTTGCCGAAATGCTGGCCGCTCCATTCCGCCGCCAGATCGACTGCAGCGGGTTTCATATCGGGCAGGCGCATGATTTTCAAACGGCCGCCTACACCTTCGGCTACCCAATCAGCAAAGGGGATCTGACGCGTGGTCGCGCTGGCTTCGATCACGAATATTTTACCGTCATCGATGCGCACAAATCCGACATGCGTCAGCCAGCTGCGCGTGGCAAGCCCGACCGCCAGCGACTGGCGCGACGGGCTGGTATTGAACACAATATCGCCATCACGTACATCCGGCAGGCGCGAGATATCCACCCATGACCATTTCAGCCACAGGGCAAACACCGCAGGCAACGCCAGAAAAAACAAAACCGCCGCCCAGAAAAAATTCCGGCGGCGGGTTTTGGTTTGTGCGTCAGCAGCCATCACGGCGCGTATGCGATTAATAGTTCGGCTTGATTTTCTTGACCGGCAGATCGGCAGCGATCGGCTCGTCGTCGATCATTTCGATCATGCCGTTTTCGGTCATAGAGAAACGTGCCGCAAACAGCGCGTTTCCGTACAGAACCATCGCGCTGGCTTCGAACGCGCCATCGGGTGTTTTGCCTTCGAACGCGGCGGGGCGGACGGCGTCTTCGATCACCTTGCGCATACCCGGCTCCAGCTTGGCCTGGTCGATGGCGGCGTGGTTGACGTCTTCGACAATCAGGAACGGGCCTTCGTCACCGTGGACGAAGTAGCAGAAGAAGCGCAGGTAGTCGAGCACGTTAGATTCGACAACCTTGATCGGATCCGCTTCGTTCGCGTCATGAATAGGCGCGGAAGAACCATCGAGCAGGAACATACGGCCCTGCTTGGCCAGGAACCAGAACGGCCCCGTGCCTGCGGGCCATGCGGTATCTTCTACGCGCACCAGACCAATGGTGGTGTAAAACGGCAATTGGCACCAGCCGACGGAAGCCGTCGCGGCGGAAGCATTATGGGTGCCCTGAATAGGGTTCACAAGCTTCAGGAAGGGCTCAAGCGGGGCGCCTTCAACTTTTTGCCAGTTATACTCATCAAACATATTCTTATGCCTTTCCAGAAACGATCTCGGAATCCGACCCGATGTTGTCATGTCTTGGCGCGGATTGCAAGCGGGTTTGATATCAAGGGTTTGAAATCAAAGCCGTATTAAGATTTCACCGCCATCAGGCAGCCGCCTTGAGGTTGCCAAACAAACGGTCGAGGAAGTGTTCGCACTTGAGCAGCTGTTCCTGCGCGATAAATTCGTTGGGTTTGTGCGCCTGCGCGATAGATCCGGGGCCGCAGACCACGGTCGGTACGCCCTTGTGCTGGAAAATGCCCGCTTCAGTGGCGAAGCTGACCTTGGCCGCCTCGTTTGCCCCCGTCAGCTGCAAGACCAGATCGACCATGGGGTGGTCATTCGAAATATCAAATGCCTGCACCTTGGCCGCCGCCTTGAATTCAAATCCGGTTTTGGGGTCGATGTCTTTCATCCGCGGCTCCAGCGTTTTGAACGCGTACTGACGGATTTCTTCGGCCAGCGATTCCGGATCGACTTCGGGGATATTGCGGATTTCGAACGAGAAGTCACAGCGGTTCGGCACAATATTCAGCGCAGTGCCCCCCTGCATCACGCCGGTGTGCAAGGTGGTGAAGGGCGGATCAAACGCCTTGTTAAACGGGCCTTCGTTTTGCATGCGGCGCGCGACGGATTTGATGTAGGCCACTAGCTCCGCCCCCGACTCAACCGCATTCACGGCATACGGCGCGAGAGACGAGTGGGATTCTTTGCCATGCACGGTGCAATCAAAATCGCAGATGCCTTTATGCCCCGTGATCGGCTTCATGGACGTGGGTTCGCCCACCACACAAAGTTTCGGCTTCACCGGCAATGCGGCAATCGTATCGGCAAGGCTATGCGCGCCAAGGCAGCCGAGTTCTTCGTCATACGAAAACGCGAAATGTACAGGGGCGTCCAGCTGACCTGCATTTTGGCGCGCAACGATGTCAGGCACTTTGGCCAGGGCAACGGCAATGAAGCCTTTCATATCGCACGTGCCGCGTGCGTACAAAAGACCATCGTGTTCGCGCAAGGTGAACGGGTCGCTATCCCATGCCTGCCCTTCGACAGGCACGACATCCGTGTGACCGGACAGCACCACGCCTGCGCGGCCTTCGGGGCCGATCACCGCGTGCAAGTTGGCTTTGTTTTTGGTGTCGTCATGGATCAGCGTTGATTGAACGCCAAAGCCGGCCAGATAGTTTTGCACCCAATGGATCAGCTCCAGATTCGATTTGGTGCTGATGGTGTCAAAGCCGACCAATTGGGCGAGCATTTGCTGGCTGGTGAAGGTGGCGTTGGTCATGACGAAACTCCCCGGCGAATTTGATGGGTAAATGTAGCACAGAGAACTGTTATTAACCTATTGTTTTTTATGCCTGTTTCGGCATTGCGCGCCTCTGAATTCATTCCCATAACGCGGTTGACATAGAGCGGCACGGATGCTAAAACTGTAGGACAAAAAACAATTCAAAAACAAAGTAATACGATTCCCCGCGCCGAGGAGCTGTGACCATGACCGATTTTCGCGATTCAGGCCTGCCTGACAATCAGGCTGTTTTCAAGGCATTCAAAACCTACCGCGACAACATGTCGGAGCTGCCGCCCGAAATCCGCGAAGATCAGGCACCGCTGAAAGTCGCCCGCCTGATCGGACAGCACACGAACGATAATCAGGGCGTCATGCTTGCCCTTTTGGGTCTGATGCCGCAGACGACATGGGGCGTCGTCAAAAAACGTTTTGGCGACGAGATCGCCGAACAACTGGCCGAAAGCCGCCTGCACGTTGCAACCGGTTATGCCTATCTGGCCGATGCCAGCCCTGCCGTCAAACAGCTGACGATGGCAGGCGCGATTGTTGCGTTTGACCGCGTCGAAAAATCGGCCGAAGACATGCAAGAGGCCGTGCGCACGATCAAGCTGAGCGGCGCGGCGCCGCTGGGCTTCACCGCGCCCACCGTTTTGATGCCCGATACCTATGCCAAAATCGCCCGCGCGACCGAAGGCACGTCGGGTGCACCGCTGCTGGAAAGCCTCTATCAGCAGCGTTTTGAAAGCATGAAAGATGCACAGGCCCAAATGATCGAGCAAATGGCCGAAGTGGGCATTTTCATTCAGGGCATGCACCCCGGTCAGGCCCCTGCCGAAATCCGCTATCCGGCGTTTGGCGATACCGGATTGATGGATACACCAAAAATCCGCGCGGCATACGATACACTGACGCAGCACACGCGCGTGCAGCCTGAAGATTTCGAAGGTGCGCTGTATGTCGCCCAGATCCTCAGCACTGTGTCGCCGACCAAAAACCCGACGTCCATCGCCGCCGCGCTGATCGACGTGGGCATTCGTCAGATGAACCCCTATGACATGCACTTCCTGTCCAAAAAACTGGATTGGGACGTCACCGAGCTTTTGAATACGGTCAGCGTATATACCGCCGACCGTCCGCAGACGGTTCTGGCCGCGCCCGTCGAATTCCGCCAGATTGCGGTTGCGAATGCAGTTTCGGTGATGGACGATGCCCGCAAAGGCGGCGAAGAATTCCTGCGTCTGATGAGCGAGCATCCGGATTATCCCAAAGGCGCGATCATGCAGAACATGTTGTCGCTGAAACGCGTCAGCATCATGTCGCAGCAGATTTTTGGCCCCGCCGTCGGCAAGACCGACATGCCGGAGCTGGACCGTTTATTTGGCGATAAACTAAAAGCGCTGAATGCGTTTATCGAGCAGAACATGCCCGAAAATAAAGCCCCCGCCCCGAAGCCGAGCGAGCGCAAACCCAAGAAGCCCGAAAACGACGGCCCCAAGCCCTAAAAAATAAAACAGGGATTAGGGCGTTACCGGTTAAAGCTTCATCAGACGCTTGCGGTCGCTGGCACAGCTGATGGTGGCGCCCATAATGGCGTCGGGCACATCGAACGTGCGTTTGATGCCGAATTGCAGGTCATCTTCGAGCGCGTAAATACTGCCGCATAAAATACGTTCATCCGGCGCACCGCTGCGCACGGGGCAGAACAGCAGTTTTTGCCCTGCCTTGTCGTAGATCCCTTGAAACGGCGCGCTTTGCCCACCGCGTTTTGCCCGCAGGGTCAGACTGACACGCTGGCCATCACGCAGGGTAAATCCGGTATCGCTGAAATCCTGCCAGCCATTGGCAAAATGCGCGGCGCCATGCCCGACCAGACAGCTGACGGGCGCCGCCTCGGCATCGGCGGGCGTCGCCGCGACACTGGCGGCGGCATTGTAGGTATTATCGCCGCGCGCAGCCCACGGGTTCTGCGGCAACCCGACGGTTTCGCAGGCGGACAGAAAAAAAACACAGGCGAGCGCGGCCCACGAACAGCGCACAAAGTGCAGTGGCGCAAGCGCCCTGATGTATGCAGCATATTTCATAGTTGTTATTTACCCCTGTTCCATACTTTAATAGTAACAGACAAGCCCTGCCAAGCGTTTTACGCCTGCAGGCGCATATGTAATGCCATTCCGGAAAAGCGGACGCCGTATAGATACCGGAAGAAAGACGATAAGCCCGTGTTTTTTAAAAGAGCGACACTCTTCACCTGTTTCGGATTCAAGGTTAAAGCGGATCTCAGTTGGGTTTTCCTATCCGTGCTGATTTACTGGATGCTGGCGACGAATACGTTTCCGCGCCAGATGCCGGGTTTGGATAATGATATCTACCAGCTGATGTCGCTATCCGCGCTGGTGCTACTGATGGTATCGATCATCGCGCACGAAGTCGCGCACGCGATTATCGCCGAGTATTACCAGATGCAAATTGAAAGCATCACCCTGTTTGTCTTTGGCGGCGTTGCCGAAATGAAGGGGGACCCCAGCCACCCCAAAGGCGAATTCCTGATGGCGCTGGCCGGGCCCGCGATGAGCGCCCTGCTGGCGGGTCTTTTTTATGGCGCGCATCAAACGTATCTGCTGTATGCCGAACACGATGCGATATCCGAAGTTTTGCATTTCCTCGGCCTTCTCAACCTGTTGATCGCCCTGTTCAACGTCGTGCCGGCGTTTCCGCTGGATGGCGGACGGGCGCTGCGGGCGGTGATCTGGAAGTATAAAAACAATCTGGTGCTGGCGACGCGCATCGCATCAAGCCTTGGCGCATTTTTTGCCTATGCGCTTTTGGGTTATGCCGTCTGGCTGATTTTGAAACACAATGACGTCATGGGCGGTATGTGGACGGGCATTATGGCGCTGTTCCTGCACGCCGCCGGCGGATACAACGTGCGCCAGACCGAAAACCGTACCCTGCTGGGCACGGAAAAAGTCGCGCGTTTCATGCACAATCAAATCATCACCATCACGCCCGATCTGACCATCAACGAGCTGGTCGACCAGTACGTATACAAACACTATCAAAAAGCATTTCCGGTGGTGGATAACGGCAAGCTGGTCGGCGTGGTGACGCTGCAGGCACTGCTGTCGCTGGATCGCCACAAATGGCATTGGCTGCATGTTGCCAGCGTGATGGAACAACCCTCCGGCGACAACACGGTCGCGCTTGATTCAAACGCCTATGATGCGCTTGAGAAAATGCAGAACCTTGGCAAGGAAATGCTGATGGTCACCAGCGAGGGGCGCTTCATGGGCGCGATCAGCTTCCGCGATGTCGCTGCATATCTGTCGATCACACTCAAAATCGATCACAATAAACCCGTGACCGAAAGCCGCGGCGCGTAAACGTAAATATTTAAAAATTAATACGGATTGCGCAACCGGCCGGCGGCGGCTTTGGTGCTGGACGTTTTGGGCGCAGCCGCTTTCGGCGCTTGCAGGCCCTTTTTCGTGGTCTTACTGGTCGGGTACATATCTTCGCGCATTTTTTGCATTTCGCGTGCCATCTGCGTAAACGCCTCGGTCAGGCGGCGGTTGCTTTCCAGCAATTCGCGTTGTCCGTCGCGTAGCGTTTTGACTTCGTCACGCAACGCACGAATTTCTTTGTGGTGGGTGTCAACGCCCGCCGCCGACTTTTTGGCGTTTTCGATGACTTCTTTTTTATCGTAATAGCTCCAGTCGCTCATCGCGCAGTTCCCTTTTCAAGGGCTGGCGCTTTGCGTGGCGGCGCTGCCAGCTTGGGCTTTTTCATGCTCGGCTTCAGGTCTTCGCGCAGGGCGCGCAGCTCGCGCGTCATGCCGTCCAGGGAATCGGCCACGCGGTTAAACGCCTTGGCCAGATCGGCGTTGTTTTTATCGCCCTGCTCTTTGAACAGACGCAGCAGTTTGTGCGTGGTTTCATCGCCACTGCGTACCGCCGCGAGAATTTCGCGAACGACTTTAAGGTCTGTGCTGTCCATTGGCATGGCGAATCTGTCCTGAACATAGCGGTTGGAATACCACAAGGAGTAGCACCCATAGCCGCCTTATGTCAATAAAAGGGCTCAGACCCCTTTCGCCGCATTTGTGCGCCCGCACAGGGCCTGCAACCCCAGACACAACCAGCCCAGAATAAAGCAGCCGCCACCCCACGGCACAAACATACGAAGGTCGTCAAAACCGGCCAGATGCCGCGCATAAATCAGGCCACAAAACAGCAAAATACCGAGGGCGAACAAACTGCCCGCCGCCAAAAGGGCACGGCCGCCGCCCGATACCTGCGCCCATATGCCTATGGCCAAAAGCGCCAGCGCGTGCAGCATCTGATACAAAACAGCGGATTGCAAACTGGCGCGCGCCGCTTCGCGGGCGTCATCTGGCGCAATGAATGACAGCCCGTGGCTGATATACGCGCCAAGCGCGACGCCCGATCCCCCCGCGGCGGCGGCCAGTACAATCCATATTTTATATTGAGCGTTTTGCATCTGCGAAATCAGGTGGCGGATTTGCGCTCAGTCGCCCCGCCATGCGCGGCCGACCATGCGGCAGGGGCGGAGAGGAACTTTTCAACCTCGGACAGCACCTCGGGCGCAAAGCTTTCGCGGCGGCGCGCTTCGGCCAATACATCATGCCACGTGCACAGCGCATGCAGCGACAAACCCGCATCGCCCATGATCTTGGCGCTTTCGGGATAGATGCCATAGAAGAATACCGAAAACACATCGGTCACTTCGGCGCCTGCGTCACGCAGGGCATCGGCGAAGGATACTTTGCTGGCCCCGTCGGTGGCGAGGTCTTCGACCAAAAGCACGCGTGCGCCTTCGGGGAAGCTGCCTTCGATACGCGCATTGCGGCCGAAGCCTTTGGGCTTTTTGCGCACATACAGCATGGGCTTCGACAGCGTTTCCGACAGCCACGCGGCATAGGAAATACCCGCCGTTTCGCCGCCCGCGACGTAATCAATCTTGGATACATCCAGCACCGACGACAGCTGCGCCGTGCCCAGCGCAATAATCTCGCGCCGCGCATCCAGATACGAAATCACCTTGCGGCAATCGATGTAGACCGGACTGGCCCAGCCGGAGGTAAAGATATAGGGCGTCACCGCATTAAAATGCACAGCCTCGATATCCAGCAAAAGAGAAGCGACCCGTGCAGCGGCGGCGTCACGGTCGAAAAGAGCCTGGCTCATACAAAATCTCCGGGGGATGATTAATCGAAAATGCTGTTTTTGTTTGGACGGCGGCTGCTGAAAATCCAGAAGTTACGCAGCAAAAGCCCTAGCGTGAAAAACACGATTTCAACGCACAGGCACGCGGCCAGCGTGAAGGGGATAAAAAGCTCCGCGCGGCCTTCGGGCGACAGATCGCTGAAGATATAAACAGAAACGCCGACGCAGAACATGCCGCACATGCCCACAACCGTCCAGTTAAAGACGCTGAGCTGGCGTTCATTCACGAATTTCGGCTGGAAAGAGAAAAAAGCCCACAGCACAAAAAGTCCAAGCATGCCGAGCAGAAAAATCAGTGCGCCGACCATGTGTGATGCCTCCCCTTAAAAATCGGATACGCGCATAGCGGCCCTGTTTCGGGCCGCGGGCGGCGCGTATCCTCTTTTTAGCTGTTTTAGCGGCGGGTGGCAACCCGCGCGGCGTCAGGCAACCTGGGATTCAACGAAATCCAAAGCATGAATGCCATCGACCACTTTTTGAAAGCGGCGGCGCATTTCGGGTGCCAGCGGCGTAAATTCTGTTGCAACGCCGCGTTTCATGGCACGCACCACACGGCCCGGCAAACGGACCGTCACGGTTTCATGCGGCAGACGGAAACGGATATTCATATCCAGATTCTGCCCCACTTGCGGCACGGCTTCAGAATCAAAGCACAACCCGCCCATGCTCCAGTCACGGATGCTATAGGCGCGGCCATTGATTTCGACCTCGGCCTGTACGGCTGTTTTACGGATATCGTGGCGTACATGGCGGCGACGCCATTCAGCTGCTCCGTTCATGGAGCCGTCGCCTAGTCCGAGTATGTTCAGGAGACGATCAATCATGGTGTCCCTCCTTCCTTCTCTTGTGTATCAGTTTCTAGGTTTTAATGTGCGAAAGTCAAGTTTCGGCCTTCTCATAATTCGACATAATATTGAACGCACGTTAAAAAGTTTCAGTATTTCAAAATTATGGATAATAAATAGCCAAAGACACGATTTTCCCCACAGTGTGTATGTATATTTAAGACGCCAAAAGATGCGTTTTCCTTGACTCTGGGCAAGGCTTACCGCTATAACGCTCACCATAAAGCAACCCTTCGGGGCTGCGGCGGTAGACTGGCTCGTATTTGGCTGCCTCGCCTACCGCTCAACATTCTTTGAAAGGAAAAGAAAATGCCAAAGATGAAGACCCACTCGGGCGCCAAAAAGCGTTTCAGTGTGACCCGCCGCGGTAAAGTACAAGCCCGCGCCGCACACAAACGCCACCGCTTGACCAGCAAATCCAAGAAAATGAAACGCGATAGCCGTGCAACGCTGATTATGGCGGACATGGATGCGAAAATCATTCTCGATAACTTCCTGCCCTATGAGCGCAGCAAAAAGCGCAAGACGCGCCAGCAGCTGAAAAAGCAAATGCAGCTCAATGCAAAAAATAAAGCGAAGGAGGCTGCATAATGGCTCGCGTTAAAGGTGGTACGTCCTCTATCAATCGTCACAAAAAAGTTCTGAAACTGGCAAAAGGCTATCGTGGCCGTAGCAGCAAATGCTTCCGCATTGCTCTGCAGCGCCTCGAAAAAGCCCTGCAATACGCATACCGCGACCGCCGCGCCAAGAAAGCGGAATTCCGCGGTCTGTGGATCCAGCGTATCAACGCCGGTGCACGCCTGAACGGCCTGACCTATTCCAAAATGATGGGCGGCCTGAAACTGGCTGGCATCACGCTGGACCGCAAAGTTCTGTCCGACATCGCTGTACGCGATCCGGCTGGCTTCGCGAGCATCGCGGAACAGGCAAAAGCTGCGCTGTCCAAAAAAGCCGCTTAATCGCGCTTTTTGACAACAGATAAAAAACCGCGAATGGTTCACGCCATTCGCGGTTTTCTTTTGTGCGCGGAAAATGCTAAACATGTGAAGCATTTCAATACGGATATCCCATGGCCAAAGCCCAACGCCTTTATGTCTGCCAGACCTGCGGCGCGACCCACAACAAATGGGCCGGCAAGTGCGAAGCTTGCGGCGAATGGAACAGCATCGTCGAAGAAGTATCCGAAGCCCGCCCGCCGCAAGGCCTCAGCCGCGGCAAAGGTAAAGTTATCGAATTCGCAGCCCTGTCCGGCGCCTCCGAAGCCGCGCCGCGCCGCGTATCGGGCATTCGCGAATTTGACCGCGTGACGGGCGGCGGGCTTGTGCCCGGCTCGGCCGTGCTGATCGGCGGCGACCCTGGCATCGGCAAATCGACCCTGCTGCTGCAGGTCATGGCAAAATTATCTGCGCACGGCCGCTGCGCGTATGTATCGGGCGAAGAAGCGATCGATCAGGTGCGCATGCGCGCGCGCCGCCTTGGCTGCAACAATACGCCCGTCGCATTGGCCGCCGCGACCAACGTGCGCGATATCATCGAAACGCTGGAGCGTGAAAAGATCGACGTGATTGTGATCGATTCTATCCAGACCATGTATCTGGACAATCTGGATTCCGCCCCCGGCACCGTTGCGCAAGTCCGCGCGAGCGCGCAAGAACTGATCCGCACCGCCAAGAAACGCGGCACATCGGTGTTGCTGGTCGGCCACGTGACCAAAGAGGGGCAGATCGCCGGCCCCCGCGTGCTGGAGCATATGGTCGATACCGTTTTGTATTTCGAAGGCGACCGCGGCCATACCTTCCGCATTTTGCGGGCGGTCAAAAACCGTTTTGGTGCGACCGATGAAATTGGCGTATTTGAAATGGCGGAACAGGGACTGGCCGAAGTTGAAAACCCCTCCGCCCTTTTCCTTGCGCAGCGGCAGGAACAAATTTCGGGCAGCGCCGTCGTTGCCGGCATGGAAGGAACACGCCCTGTATTGGTCGAGGCGCAAGCCCTCGTGGCCCCCTCGCCCCTTGGCACGCCGCGCCGCGCGGTGATTGGCTGGGACAGTGGGCGATTGTCGATGGTGCTGGCCGTGCTGGAAGCGCGCTGCGGCGTGCAAATCGGCCCCAATGACGTATACCTGAACATCGCAGGCGGCCTGCGCGTGACCGAACCCGCGGCGGATCTGGCCGTAGCCGTTGCACTGGTCAGTTCGATGTCGGGCGTGCCTGTCCCCGCCGATATGGTGATCTTTGGCGAGATTGGCCTGTCGGGCGAAGTGCGGAACGTCGGGCAAGCCGACCATAGATTAAAAGAGGCGGCGAAGCTGGGCTTCCGCCATGCGCTTATTCCGGCGACAGGCGGCAAACCGCCGCTGAAGCCCGAGGGCATGAAGCTGACGCAGATCCGCCACCTGAAAGACATGCTACCCCTGTTTACGGAGGAATAAACCACCATGACCCCGATTATGCTGGATACAGCGGTCATTATCGTCATTCTGCTTTCGGTGATCGCGGCGTTTTTCCGCGGCTTCGTCAAAGAAGCGCTGACGATCGTCAACATCGTCGGCTCTGCCGCCGCCGCATGGTATCTGGGCGGACAATTTGCGCCTGCTTTTCAAAAATGGATGGGCGCGGGCGCGCCGGTCGCAGACGGCGAGAAGACGCACAAAGTTCTTGGCCTTGTTCCACCCGAAGTCATGGGTACGTTTCTGTCATACTTCGTCGTGTTTTTTGCCGCGCTGATTATTCTGGCGCTGGCGGGCATGGCGATTTCGAGCAGCGTCAAGGCCATGGGCCTTGGCCCGCTCGACAAGGCGCTCGGGATGGTCTTTGGGGCCCTGCGCGGATTTTTGCTGGTACTGCTGGCTTATATGCCTTTCGCCTATTTCGCCCCGCCGAACAAATCCGACTATCCGGCATGGGTAGAAGAGTCCATCAGCTTTAGCGTGTTCGATTCCACCTATAACTGGATGCAGAAATATTTTGGCGAAGGCGAACATGCCAAGCCGCTTGAGGACAGCGACGAAGAGCCGCGTGGCCCCATTTCCGGCCGTCTCAAGAAAATGGGCGACGACCTGATGCGCGACCGCGAAACGCGCGAACGTGTGCAGGACATGAAAGATTCTGTACAGGATACTTATGAAGACGTCAGCGAAGACGTAAAACAAGAAATTCTGACCGATGAAGAAAGCCACGCCAGACCATGAGCGCACGTAAACCCAGAAAATCCAAACCCGCAGAAAAAAGCAGCCTGCTGGCATCCTTCCGCCGCGTGATGATGATTATGATCTTGATTATCATGATTCCCATCGCGTTTATCAGCTTTACCGAACGCACCAACCTGCCCGAGCAGTACAGGAACCATGATGCCGTCATCATGGTTTATAAAGAGCGCGACAACATGATTGCCGCCGTCTGGGGACAGCTGAAAGACGACAAGCCACTGTCCGGCGATCTGTTCACCCACACCAAAGAACCCATCAACGTGCGCCCCGCAGCCAAGAAACCCGAACAAGGATACAGCCGCAAAGACCGCGACCAGATGCAAGACCTGATCCGCGAAGAAGGAGAAACGCCATGACACCTCAAAAACGTCTCGACGGCCGTCTGGCGCTGGTCACCGGTGCATCGCGCGGCCTTGGCGCGGCAGTGGCCGAAGCTTACGCCCGCGAAGGGGCGCATGTTATTCTGCTGGCCCGCACCCAAGGCGCACTGGAAGAAGTCGATGACCGTATTCAGGCCGCAGGCGGCACCGCCACGCTGCTGCCATTCGATCTGATGGAACATAAAAAAATCCCCGCGCTGGCAGGCGCGATTGCGGAGCGTTTCGGGAAGCTGGATATTTTAACCGCTTGTGCCGGTACGCTGGGCGCCCTGTCGCCTGTGGCCATGTCCGATGCGAAAATTTACGACGAAGTCTTCCGCGTCAATTTCATGGCGAATGTGCATCTGGTACGCAATCTGGACAGCCTGCTGCGCGGATCGATCGCGGGGCGTGCGATTTTTGTGACCGACCACACCCTTGACGACCACAGCCCGTTCTGGAGCGCGTATCTGGCCAGCAAGGCCGCGCTGGAGGCGATGGCATCGACATATGCGCGGGAAGTATCCTTCAGCCCGCTACGCGTCAATATTGTTAACCCGGGCCGCCTACGCACAGGCCTGCGCGCATCGGCCTTCCCGGCCGAAGATCAAAGCACTTTGATCGCGCCCGAAGATGTCACCGAGATTTTCGTTCGCCTTGCGGCCGAAGACTGCACAGATACGGGGCGCATCGTCGCCGCCGCCTAAAGGCCTCATAAAAAAAGGCGTCACGCCGGTATGAACACCCCCAATCCCCACCTGCACGGATCGAACAAAAAACGGCAGGTGGAACTGCGCCTGAAACGCATGGCAACCGCCGCCAGCATGACAGTTGCTACGATTTTAATCATCACCAAAGTGACTGCATTTTTCATGACCAACTCGGTCAGCCTGCTGTCATCACTGATGGATTCGTTTTTTGATTTGCTGGCATCGCTAGTCACTCTGCTGGGCGTTATTCATGCCGCCAGCCCCGCCGACGAAGACCACCGCTATGGCCACGGCAAGCTGGAAGCGCTGGCGGCGCTGGCGCAGTCTGTTTTCGTATTTGGCTCGTCGATGTTTCTGCTGGTTGAATCCGGCCGTCGTTTCATGACACCCGAAGCGGTACGCGACGCCGAAGTGGGTATCGGCGTGATGCTGCTGTCGATCATTCTGACGGCCTGCCTGATTTCGTTTCAGAAATATGTGGTGCGCAAAACCAGATCGGTTGCCATTTCGGCGGACCGCCTGCACTACACGGGCGATTTGCTGACGAATGCCGCCGTCATCACGGCGCTGCTTTTGTCGCAATATACAGGCTGGACGTATTTTGACCCGATTTTTGCCGTGATCATCGCATGCGTCCTGCTGCGCGGGGCATGGGGCATTTTGATTTCATCGGCGGATATCCTGATGGACAAAGAGCTGCCCGAAGAAGATCGCCAGAAAATCGAACAGATTGCAACAGCGCATCCGCATGTCGAATCTATTCATGACCTGCGCACCCGCAGTACGGGCGATGTCGTCTTTATTGAATTCCACGTAGAGCTGGACGGCGAGATGACGCTCAGCCGTGCGCACGATATTACCGAAGAGCTGGAAAAGAAACTCTATGCCGCCTTCCCCAAATCGGAAATCCTGATGCATCAGGAACCAGCAGGCATTGACGACCATAGACTGGATCACGTTATCGCGGCACCTGAAGGCGCAAAGTAACATCAACCACAAAGTGTTATACCGGCGAAGGCCGGTATGACGCGCGTCCAGAACGGCTAACTAATCCGTATACGGGTTACGGCTGGTTTTGATGATCAGGCGCACGGGCGTTGCGGGCATATCAAAGTCGCGGCGCATACCGTTAATTAAATAACGTTCGTGCGTTTCCGGATAGTCGTCGGGGCGTGACACCCACAGCGCGAAAGTCGGCGGGCGTGCCTTGATCTGCGTCATATAACGCAGGCGGTTCTGGCGGCCATTGACCAGCGGCGCGGGGTTTTGTGCTTCCATGCCACGCAGCCAGCGGTTCAGCTTGCCTGTGCCGATACGGTGATTCCAGAGGTTATAGACATCCAGAATGCCCTGCATGAGTTTGTCGATACGTTTGCCATTAATGGCCGAAATCGTCACCACCGGAATATCGCGCACCTGCGACAGCGATGTCGACAGCTGGTGACGGATTTCATCCAGCGTGTGTTCTTTTTCTTTAACCAGATCCCACTTATTGACCGCAATGATCAGGGCGCGGCCCTCGTCGATAATATGGCCCGCGATCGTCAAATCCTGTTTTTCGAACAGCGTTTCGCCGTCAATCACCATGACAACAACCTGCGCCAGACGAATGGCACGCAGCGTATCGTCAACAGCCATGCGTTCGATGTGGTTAACCACGCGCGCCTTGCGGCGCAAACCGGCGGTATCGACCAGACGCAACTGGCGCCCGCCAAATTCCCAATCGACATGCACGGCATCACGCGTGATGCCGGCTTCGGGGCCGGTCATGGAACGCTCTTCGCCCAAAATGGCGTTGAGCAGCGTCGATTTCCCCACGTTCGGGCGGCCGGCAATGGCGATTTTGATCGGCTTGCTCAGGTCTTCTGCGGGCGCATCTTCGTCACCGAAGCCGGTTTCATCGCCTTCGTGATATTTCTGGAACAGGACCTCTATATCCTCTTCGCCCTCTTCCGGCAGCTCGCCGCGCGCAAGCGATGCCGCAGCCGCCGCGGCGGCCGCCGCTTCCACTTTGGGGCGGATCAGTTCATACAAATCATGCATGCCAAGGCCATGTTCGGCCGAAATCGCAATCGGCTCGCCAAGGCCCAGTTCATATGCCTCGTACATGCCGTCCAGCGCATTCTTGCTTTCGCATTTATTGACGACGAGCGCGGTCGGCATGTTTTGCTTGCGCAGCCAGTCGGCGAAGTGCCTGTCCATCGGCGTGATGCCTGTGCGGGCATCCACAACCAGCAGCGCCATATCGGCGCGGGCCAGGGCGCGTTCCGTTTGTTGGCGCATGCGGCCTTCGATCGACAGATCGAAGCTTTCTTCAAGACCTGCCGTATCAATGACGCGGAATTCAAGATCCATCAACGTGGCGTCGGCTTCGCGCCAGTCACGCGTCAAGCCGGGTGTATCGTGCACCAGCGCGAGTTTTTTACCCGCCAGCCGGTTGAACAGCGTCGATTTGCCCACATTGGGGCGGCCGATAATGGCAAGGGAAAAAGTCATATCGAAGCGTGTCCGTTTCTGTTATCAGCGCCACGCGCTGAGGTCGCCATTTTGTGACAGGATAACCATCGTACCGCCCGCTGCCACGGGGGGCAGCATCGTCGCGCTGGGCAGGCGGTGCGTGGCGATGGTGTCACCATTCAGGGGGCTCAGCTCCAGCATATCGCGGTTGCTGCCCGTCACGATCAGGCGGTCACCCGCCAGAACGGGGCCAGACCACACGACAGGCTCGGTATGCTTTTTATCTTCCCAGCGCGGCAGGTCAACAACCCAGCGCACTTCGCCCGTCGCGCGTTTCAGCGCGGCAATCTGCTGGTCGCCTGTAATCATATAAATCGTATCGCCCGCCACCCACGGCATTTCGGCACTGCCGATTTCGCGCTGCCAGCGGCGCTGACCGGTGACCTGATCCAGTGCCACCATGCGGCCGCTATAGCTGACGGCGAAAACCATGCCGCGATCAATCACGGGCAGGCCACGCACATCGGCAATCGCCGACAAAGAACCGCCGCGGCGAATAGCCGACAGGTTATCTTGCCACACGACCTGACCGTTTTCGGGACGCATGCCATAAAGCTCGCCCGATGACAGCGGCAAAACCACCAGCGTTTCATCCGCCGCAACAGACGCGGAGCCGAGCAGGTTCGTCGCCTCGCTCACGCCTGTATGCTGCCACAGCAATTTGCCTTCTGCCGTTTCATAAACCATCAAACGGTTATCCAGAGTCACCACATACACGCGGCCATCCATCACGGTTGGCGCGGTGCGTGCGGGCGCGGGCAGAACCGCACGCCAGATCTGGCCGCCGCTGGCGGGGTCAACCGCCATCAAATGTTTATATCCTGCGGTGACGTACAATTTGCCTTCGTGCCAGGCAAGACCGCCGCCCACGGCACCGCTGCTGCCTTCGCCGCGCGGCACAACAGATTCACGCCACAGGCGTTTGCCACCCTGCAAATCAAACGCCGCCAGATTACCAGCGGTATCGAGGGTATAGACGCGGTCTTCGGCAATCACGGGAATAGCCGTCAGGGGCGTACGTTTGTCGCCGCCATCACCGATGGAAACTTCCCATGCTTTTTTGAACCCTGCCGCCAGCGCCACGTGCGTCATCGCGTGGTTGGGATATCCCCCCGCCTGCGGCCAGAATTTGTTTTGCCAAATTTCGGGAAGCGCGATGTCTTCCGCTTCCAGCGCCGGATTGGGGACAAGGTCCTTTTGCAGCTGTAAAATCGACAAGCGTTCACCAGGCAGCGGTGGATCTTTGTCGGTGCCAAAAATTTTTTCTGCGCTTTCGCAAGCCGAAAGCGATGCAGTCATCGCAAGCGCCAGCAGCGCGGCGGAAAAAGGACTTGTACGGCGCATGATTAACGCTCCGTCGCCGGTGCTGTTGCCGCAGGGGCAGCAGGCGCAGCGGCCGATTCCAGATACAGCGCGCGCAGCGTCGTTGCACGCGCACGGATCTCGGCAGGCGCCTGCGCACTGGTCGACAGCGTGGTCAGCACATCGACCGCTTCTTTCATCTTACCTTCACGGGCATAAAGCAAACCTTGCAGCTCCAGCGCAGAAAAACGCCATACACTTTTGTCCGCGGTCAGCGGCTTCAGCGCCGCGTGCAGCTGCGCCGGATTGCCCGTATCGAGACGCTGGCCCGCCGCCAGAAGGGACGCGAGGTCGCGGTAAACACTTTCAAGGCCGCGCGTGGTGGCCACTTTGTCGTAGAGTTTTGCCGCCCCTTCGCTATCGCCTTTTTGCGCGAGCAGACCCGCCGCCAGCAAACCTGCCATGCCGCCATGGGCACCGGCGCCTTCTTCGGCAAGCTTGGCCAGCGCGGCCTCGTCGGCTTTGTTCATCGCCTGAAACAGGGCATAGGTCGCCGTTGCATTGCGGTCGAGCGTGTGCTGACGCCAGAAGCTGAGCGCCGCCGTCATGACAATCGCCAGAATAACCCCGCCCACAATCCATGCGCGGTTTTCAATCCAGAACGTCTGCAGACGTTGTTGGCGCATATCATCTTCGATCTCTCTCATCACGTCGGACATAGTTCTGCTTCCTTATCGTCATATCTTTGAAATGCCGCCTTAAATTGGCCTGAAATGCCCCCTGCGGTCAAGGAAAACCCCTGTCTTTTTTGACCATAAACAGCCCCCTTTGTTGTCATAATGCATAGTTGACGCGCCCAAAGCCGGATGCTATGCCCTTGGGACATTCTTTTTACATTTTTGATGCCGCAAGCTTGGCCACCGCGCGTTGTGCGGAGCCGGCGACGCAACAGGAGAAACCGATGTCTTTCCGCGATATGTTCCGCCGCGCGACCGCCGCCGAAAAAGCCGCCAAACGTCAGGAGGCCGCCAATAAAATCAACCTGCGCGGCACGACCGAACTGATCCGTGCCATCGAACGCGGCAACATGAACGAGGTCCGCACCCTGATCCATCACGGCGCGGATGTGAACGGACGCAGCAAATCGCTGGGCGTCATGACAAATCTGGTGTTCAGCGTGCCGTATGCGGCAGGCTCCACGCCGCTGCACGCCGCCGCCCTGTTGGGCGAGCGCGATATTGCCGCCCTGCTGCTGCGTCAGGGCGCAGACCCGAGCGTACGTAACAGCGACGGTCACACCGCGCTTGATTACGCCCTGATGAGCCATGCATGGCTGGAGGAATCCTACGCCAAAAAACAAAACTCTTTCCTGACGCCTGCGCGCGCCGCACGCGAAAACGCAGAAAAGCTTGGGCACACCCGCGATGCGATTGCCCTGCTGATCCGCCATGGCAGCAAAACCGGACTGCTGGAACTGCCCGCGCGCTTCCGTGAACTAATGCCCAAACGCCGCAAGAACGCGGACGGGCCAAAACACGGATAATCCCTGTAAAACTTAAGGTTTCGGCCCCTTGGGCGGGCGGCGGCCCAGACGGAAATCGGGCTGCCGGTATTCTTGCAAACGCGCCTGATGTGCGCCCGATATAAAACCGTCGGCATCATGCTTCGCCGCGTAATCCTGCGGCACATATGACCACAATTTGCGGAATTCTTCGGGGCGTTCTTTCCACGCCGCGACATCCATCAGCTTGCCAAGATCGCCGCGTTGGCAAATTTTCAAAATCGTGGTGTCGCCATCGGCGTCACGGCCCGTGAAATCGGATGCCGCCAGACCCTGCGCATCTTTGCGGGCGAGGGCAATGATGCCCTCCAGCTTGCCCTGCTGCACCAGCGCATTGAAGGTATCGCTGAGGTTTTCGCTTGATGCGCGGCGGATATCCGCCAATGACGTAAATCCCGTATCCATCCGCGCGCTATCCGCGGTGTTGCCCGCCAGTTTTTGCGCGATTTTATAGGCAATACCGTCATGACCCATCATGCGTGCCATGTCTTCGGGCGTCCGGCCGTTATTGTCATACGTGCGAAGCGCGACGCCGCGTGCCGCGAAATCTTCCATGGCAGATGCGTCATTCCATGCGGCGGCAAAATGCATCAGGCTCCGGCCCGCATCATCGCGCCAATCCGGCGGCAGCCCCGCATCCAGCGCCGCAGTTAGCCCCGCCGTATCGCGCGCATCAATCATATCGGCGATGGTATCGTCGCTAAAACGCGGCGTTGCTTTCTGATCGGCGGGCGGCTTTTTGGCCATGGTTTGTTAATCCTGATTGAGACATACGCAGCGGTATGTTTTTATTTTTTGGGTCCGTCCGGTTTTTTCTTGGGACGAGGTTTCAAACGAATACCGTCCGCTTGTTCGGCGGTGCGTCGCAGCTGCTCTTGCTGATAACGGCGAATATCGCGGGCGGCGGCGTCGAAATCCACCTGCGGCTTGGCACGCGGGTTGTTTTCGATCTGGTCGCGCAGGCCCATCATTTCGTTCAGGCGGTCGCGCCAGACGGCAGCAGTAAAAAGCGCTGACAGTTTACGGCTGCTGACAAACGCATCCAGCAAGGTTTCCCCGCCGTAATAATCGCTGCGTTTCATTAAATCGATGCGCGTCAAACCCGTTTTGCTGCGGGAAATCACATCCATCACAAAATCAATTTTGCCCATGCGCACAAGGAAATGCAGCGCGGTCGTTTTACCATCCAGACCGATCGGCACGGTCGCACGCAAATCGGTGATGGTCAATTCTTCGGGGCGGCGGCTGAACAGCGTGCTGGCGCCACGTTCATCCAGCTTTTTATATATTTCCTGCCATGCAGGGCCCAGCAGGTCTTTCGCCCCGCCCCACCACAGCATATCCAGCGACGTTTCGCCGCGTCCGCTGACGGCCTGCACATCCGCGCCGGCATTCAAAAGTACATCGACCTTGTCGACATCGCAGCGGGCGATGGCCAGATGCAGGGCACAGTAACGCGCACGCCCCTGCGCATTTTCAAGCGCGTTCACATCGGCGCCCAAATCCAGTGCGCGTTTCATATCATCGGCAGTGCCTTTGCGCACCGCATTCAGCAGCGCGGCATCGACGCGCTTTTGATAGTTGTTTTCATCATCGGGCAAAAAATAACGCGGGTCAGCGCCAATCTGGCGGAATGGTGCGCCCGCATCGGTCAACTGGCGAATACCGGCCGGAAAACGTACGCGGTATGCGGTGTCCAGCGCCGTCGCGCCATCGGCATCGACATCGGCCAGCTCAGCATCGTATTTAATCAAAAGCGCAACCAGCTCGGCATCTTTCCGCTGGATGGCCATATGCAGCGCGGGGATGCCGCCTTTCAGCATACGGTCGGGATTTGCGCCCGCATCCAGCGCAGCCTCTACCTTGGCGCGATCAATCACGGGCGCGGACATGGCGGCGATAAAGCGGTTGTCGGCCTCGATCTGGCGGGCGGCACGGTGAACGTCAGCCACCACGTTGCAAATGATTTTTTGCAGCGGCTGATCGTCATCAATACTGTGCGGATGGCGTGGGGACACGCGTCGCCTGCTCTTTCCTAGATTATGTTATTTGAACAAGCCATTTTTAGCATAGGCCGCTTTGGCCGGTAAACCGTAAATCGCGCTGCAACAACGTGTTTTTATTTGCCATATTTTTAAAGAGGCGTCTTCGCGCGGCACGGGGCGCTCTTGGGCTAATTTCCTTTATTTCTGCGGGTGTTGGCCCTAAAATGCCCGCAGTTTACACGCGTGGGGAAAGCTGCTGCTTCGATGCTTTTGTACTTCAGAAACAGATTAAACGGCACGCCACGTTTCAGCCAGGGGGAGCTGAGCCTGATCCTTGGCGTCTATGGGGAGCGGGTAAAGCGCGGCGAATGGCGCGACTATGCCATCGACAGCCTGCCCGATATGGCCGTGTTTTCGATTTTCCGTTCATCGCGCGAAAATCCGATTTACGCGATTGCCAAAATTCCGCCGCGCAACTTTTTAAAGCCGCCGGAATTCGCGGTTTACGAAGGCGGTAAAACGCTGAAACAAAGCGCTTCGCTGCGCGAGGTACTGGAAGTATTCGAGGATAAAAAATAATGACCACCACAAAAACGCTTTACCTGTCCACGATTTGCGCTGCCGCAGTGATCTGCGCATGGGGCGCGATGCCCGCACTGGCCGGAGAGATTAAATACCTGTCCGACCCTGTGTACGAAAAAATGGCCGCGGAAGATCCGCACCCGATGGAAGACCTGCTGCTGCTGGGCGACGAAGGGGATTCACGCGCGCAGTTCATTCTGGGCGACCTGTACGGCAAAGGTAAAGGCGGCCTGCCGCGTAATATCGGCAAAGCCCGCGACTGGTTTGAAAAAAGCGCGCGCGGCGGATATGTGCAAAGCTTCATTCGTCTGGCCGCGCTTGAAAAACGCGTGAACAAACCCGAAGACGCCTACAAATGGTACACGCTGGCGATCGACACCCTGCCGTCCAGCGAAAAGAAATGGGCGCAAAACGCACGCGAAGAGCTGGTGAAAGCCCAAAGCCTGACGCCTGATCAAATCAAGGCCGCGAAAAAAGCGGCGCAGGAATGGAAAAAAGCCACCATAGAAGCGGAAAAAGCCGCCCGCGCCGCCCGTGAACAAAAAGCCAAGGAAGACGCGGCCAAAGCCAAAGCAGAGCAGGAAGCCGCCGAGAAAAAAGCGGATAAGAAAACCGATGCCAACGGCGCGGCCCCTGCCCCCGCGGTTGAACCTGCCGCCGGCGAAACGCCTGCCGCAGATTCCGCGGCAACGGCGCCCGCAGATATGCCTGCTGCCGAAGCGGCCGCAGCACCCGCGGTGGAAATCCCCGTTGAAACACCCGCTGCAGATTTGACAACCGCCCCCACCGACACCACCTCTACCGAAAACAAAGGAGCACAGTGATAATGGCAAAGATCAAAGTCAAAACACCCGTCGTTGAAATGAACGGCGATGAAATGACACGCATCATCTGGGATATGATCATCGACCGCATGATTAAACCCTATCTGGACATCGACCTGAAATCGTACGACCTGTCCGTTCAATCACGCGACGCGACCGACGACCAGATCACCATTGATGCCGCAAACGCGATCAAACAATACGGCGTTGGCATCAAATGCGCGACCATCACCCCCGACGAAGCGCGCGTCGAAGAATTCAAACTGAAAAAAATGTGGAAATCGCCGAACGGTACGATCCGCAACATTCTGAACGGCACCGTTTTCCGCGAACCGATCATCTGCAAAAACATTCCGCGTCTGGTCACCACCTGGAACAAGCCGATCGTTGTGGGCCGTCACGCATTCGGCGACCAGTACAAAGCGACCGATGCCAAAATCCTCGGCCGCGGCAAACTGACCATGACCTTCCAGCCCGACAACGGCGGCACGCCCGAAACGTGGGAAATTTTTGATTTCGCCAAGGGCGGCGGCGTGGCCATGGGTATGTACAACACCGACGAATCCATCGCCGGTTTTGCCCACAGCTGCTTCAACTACGGCCTGCAGCGTGGCTACCCTGTGTACCTGTCGACCAAGAACACAATCCTGAAAGCCTACGACGGCCGCTTCAAGGATATCTTCCAGGAAATCTTCGATAAGGAATTCAAATCCAAGTTTGATGCTGCGGGTCTGGTATACGAACACCGCCTGATCGATGACATGGTCGCGTCCGCCCTGAAATGGGAAGGCGGTTTCCTCTGGGCTTGCAAAAACTACGATGGCGACGTGCAATCGGACAGCGTGGCGCAAGGCTTCGGCTCGCTGGGTCTCATGACGTCCGTGCTGCTGACGCCCGATGGCAAAACGGTCGAAACCGAAGCGGCGCACGGTACCGTGACCCGCCATTACCGCATGCACCAGCAAGGCAAGCCCACGTCGACAAACCCCATCGCATCCATCTTTGCATGGACGCAGGGCCTGAAATACCGCGGCCAGTTCGACGGGACGCCCGATGTGGTCGCCTTCGCCGAAACGCTGGAGCGTGTATGCATCGACACCGTCGAAAGCGGCGACATGACAAAAGACCTCGCCCTGCTGGTCGGCCCCGACCAGAAACACCTGACGACCGAACAGTTCATGGATAAACTGATCGCGAATCTGGACAGCGCAATGTTGAAAAAAGCGGCTTAACCGCCGCAGAAACACGGCAACCCGCGCAGGTTTTTTGCCTTGTTGCCTGTACAAAAACCCGATGCTACGCTTTGGCATCGGGTTTTTTGTTTTTTTGATGCGGAGTTTGCCGATGAAACGTTTTTTAGCCGCCCTCGCCCTGACCGCCGCCCTGTTTTCCGCCGCCGGACCGCTGTCGGCGCAAACGGTTAAATCGCTTGGCGCGGCTGCGTTTTATAACCCCGGTATGGGCGCCTATAAAGACATCGAAAAACGCGAGGGGCAGCTGAACATGCCCGGCCGCAAAACAGCCCTGCAATACCGTGCGGTCTTCAGCCGCAGCGCCAAAAACATGCCGGTGATTATCTGGTCACACGGCGCCTTCGGCAGCCACAATGCCTATAACCCGCTGGCAGAATATTGGGCCAGTCATGGATATCTGGTGCTACAACCCACGCACAGCGATTCCATGCGCGAAGGCACCAAACCGAACGTCAAAAACCCGATGGCCTTCAAAGACTGGGCGCAGCGGCCGCGTGAAATCAGTTATCTGATCGATCAACTGCAAAACCTTGAAGCCCTGATTCCCGAGATCAAAGATCGCGTTGACCGCCAGCTGATCGGCATCGGCGGGCATTCGTTTGGCGCGCAAACCGCGCAGCTGCTGGCGGGCATGACGGCAAAACGTGGTTTTCTGGCGGGGGATACACCGGAAAGCTTCCGCGAAAAACGCGCCTCGGTTTTTGTGATTATCTCGCCGCAGGGTACAAACGCGCTCTCCGATAAGCGATCCTTCGCGAGTATCGACGCACCGTTCCTGATGGTCACCGGCACGCACGACAAAGCCGCCAATAACGATCAGGATTATACATGGCGGCTGGAAGCATGGAACAACGCGCCCGCGGGTCCTGATCGCCATCTGCTATTGATCGATGGCGCCTATCATAATTTTGGCGGCATTTCGGGCCCGCTGCGCACCCCCATGTCCGGCCCCATGGATAACGACACGATGGAGGCCGTGCGCAGCACCAGCCTTGCGATGTTCGACAGCCAGCTGCGCGGCAGCCGCGATGCACAGGCGTGGCTGGATACCGGCACCATCAGCACGTTCGAGCCGACGGGCACCAAATTCATGCTGCTGTCAAAATAATATGCGGGATTTTTTGATACGGCATTTCGGCTGGTGTAAAGCACTGCTCACGCTTGCGGGGGGTGGACTGCTCATCGTGTCTCTGACGCCCTACGCACCTGTGTCAAATTTGGCGACAGATTTGCCAAGCCACTTTGTTGTTTATTATGCCATCGCTTCGTTTGTTTTATTATTGATTGCCGGATTTCTGAAAGCGTCCAGAATATCTTTCGCGTTAATAGCTGCGGCCTTGGTGCTGAACACCTGCACCCTCGCGCCTTATCTACCGCTGCACGCGGAAACCGAAAGCCAGACAAAGACGATCAAGATTCTGCAGGTTAATACCCTTTTTCTGAATCAAAATACAACCCCGCTGGCTGCGCTGATCCGCCTTGAAAATCCGGATATCATCGCCGCATCCGAAGTCAACGGCGCCTTTGCCGATTTTTTTTCTAGCCTAAATCAGGAATATCCTTTCAGCCAGATTGCCCCGCACAGCCGCGATGCGCGAGGGCTTGCGTTTTTATCCCGTATCGAAGCGGTTGACATTGAGCGCTCTTTCATCGGCGATAACGACATTCCCGCGCAAACCGCCACCCTGCACATGGCGGGGCAGGATATTGGTTTCGCATCAATCCACCCCCGGACCCCCATGAACGGGCCGCAAAGACGGGATATGGTTTTCTCGGGCCTGACTGAAAAATACAGCACGCTACGCGCAGAAAATGGCCGCCTGATTATCGCGGGCGATTTTAACGCAACGCCATGGTGTCCGGCGCAAAAGACCCTGAGCAGAAATTTGAAACTATCGAATGCACGTGAAGGCTTCGGTCTTTATGGCAGCTGGCCCGTGTGGTTGCCTGCGCCGCTGCGCCTGCCGATTGATCACGTATTGACGGGCGGCGATATCCGCGTGGTGAGTTACCGCACCGGGCCGAATGTAGGGTCAGACCACCTGCCTACGATTGCAGTATTGGAAATCCCTTAAGCCTGCGGGGGTTGTTGTTCGCCCTGCACCTGCGGCGTCATTGATGGCCATCGGACAAGCGCCAAGGCCCAGATCAGCACAGGGGCCAGAAACGGCACCACGACCAAAACGCCCCAATACGGATTACGTCCTGCACGCGTTGCAATCACGCAGGCCGATGCCATCATCACAAAAATGGTGATGCCCGCAATCAGGTATGATGCCCATTCGGGCATGCCGGGGAAAAGACTGTTCATGCGCGTTTCTCCCGCTTCGGGCGCGGCGGCTGGGGCGGCAGTTTGGGCCATTTGCGCAGCGCCGCCGCGAGCATAACCAGCGCAAAACCCACCAGCGGCACCAACAAAACGGCCGCCAGCACGCGCGGCAGCCCCATACGGAAGAGCGACTGCTGCACGGGCCACAGGCAAATCAAGACCGCCAGATAATATTGCGCAATGGCAGATTGCTGCAAAAGGTCGATGAGATTCATTACTTCACACTCCGGATTGTCGGAATTTCCCACAGCAGCCAGACCAGCACCGTCAGTACACACAGCGCCCCGCCCTGATGCATCGCGCCCAGCGCAATCGGTACGCCATGCAGCAGCGTCACAATACCCAAACCCGCCTGCGCCAGCAAGACCAGCGGCAACAGGTTAAACAGCATGCGTACACGCCCCTGCAAATTAAACCCGCGCGCACGCTGCCAAACCCAGATACCCGACACAAACGTCAAAATCGCCAGCACGCGGTGGGTAAACTGTACCGTGGCGGGCTCTTCGATGAAGGCTTTCCAAACCGGTTTATGCTGCAAAAGCTCCGGCGGCAGCCAGTGGCCATCCATGGTGGGAAAAGTGTTGTACAGCAAACCCGCCCGCAGGCCCGCCACAAACGCGCCCCATATCATCGTCAGCACCGCAAGCCCCAGCACAATACGTAAGCCCCCGCGCAAGCCCGATGCGCGGCCGCTGTCCGGATCGGGCCGCAGCGAAAAGCCAAACCCCATGCGTAGCAAACAGGTATAAATCAAAAACGCCAGCATCAAATGCGCGGCCAGACGGTAATGGCTGACAGCGGGCATATCGACCAGACCGCTTTTAACCATGATCCAGCCCATGGCCCCCTGCGCTAAGCCCAGCGCCAGAATGCCTAGCAGCGGCGCTTTCGCATCCTGCGGAATGCGCCCGCGCAGCCAGAAATACGCCAGCGGCAGCGCATAAAAAAGACCGATCAAACGCCCCCACAGGCGGTGCAGCCATTCCCAGAAATAGATATCCTTGAATTCGGCCAGCGACATGCCGTGGTTGACCTTTTGGTACTGCGGCGTTTGTTTGTACATGTCAAATTCACGCATCCAGTCCGCTTCGCTCAAAGGCGGCAGCGTGCCTTTGACGGGGGCCCATTCGACAATCGACAAACCAGATTCGGTCAGGCGTGTAATCGCCCCGATCAGCGCCATGGCGAAGACGGTCGCGGCGCAAAAAAACAGCCAGTACGATATGGCGCGGCTGGAATCTTTTGCTGTATTTTTTATAGCTACGGTCATTTTACCTCCGGCACCGGCCTTACAGGCTCAGGAACATACGCACCGATACGATAATCAATACGACGGCAAATACGCGGCGCAACATTGCGCGGGGCATATTATGCGACAGACGGACACCGACCGGCGCCATTAACATAGATGACGGAATAATCATGGCAACTGTCAGCAGGTTGACATAGCCAATCGACCATGGCGGCAATGTCTCATGCACTAGCATGCCCGACACCATGTAACTCAGCACCCCCGGCACCGCGACCGCTACACCCAGCGCAGCGCCCGTCCCCACGGCACGCGGCATTGGCAGACCGATATACGACATCAGCGGCACGGTCAAAATCGCACCGCCCACCCCCAGCATGGCCGAAATAACCCCAATAAAGGCCGCGATGAACTTTTGCACCGTCATCGTCAGCCAGCGCAGTGGCACCACATCGGTGCGGTCTTTGGAAAAGGCCATATAGAACGCAATCAACAACGTCATGAAAGCAAAGATTTCTTTTAAAACGACGCTTTTAACGCTGGAGGCGACCAGCGCGCCCATAATAACGCCGATCACAATCGGCACGCCCCAGCTGCGCACAAGCGTCAAATCAACGCCGCCGCGTTTATAATGGCTAGATGCCGACACGCTGCCCGTTGCCATGACAATCGCCAAAGAGGAGCCAATCGCGATATGCATCGCGTGTTCTTCGCTGAAGCCAAGGGACGAGAGCGCAAAAAAAAGCGCAGGGACAAAAATAATACCGCCGCCCACCCCCAGCAAGCCCGACAGGAAACCGCCCACGCAACCGATTGCCAACAAGAGCATAATCAGTTCAGCGGGGATCATCGATGTATCGGCCATGATGCTTTCTGCGGGAGGGCGTGTTTTATTTTCGTAACTCTGACGAGTCGAATAAAACTATACGCCTTCCTCGCCGTCGAAACAACGCGAAACCGTTACTTTTTACATGTACTTTTTGTAATTTTACGCGGCGGCTTTGTAATCCAGTCCGACATCAAAATTAGGGGCGCTATGCGTAATCGCGCCCGACGAAATCAGGTCAACCCCCGTCGCGGCGATGTCGGGAATACGCGGCAGGGTCACGCCGCCCGATGCCTCGACCACCGCGCGGCCACCGACCATCTCAACAGCTTTGCGCATCTGTTCGCCCGTCATGTTATCCAGCATGACGATATCGACGCCCTCTTCCAGCACTTCGGCCAGTTGGTCCAGCGTATCGACTTCAACCTCGATCTTCACGGTGTGGCCGATATGCGCCTTGGCGTTGCGGATGGCATTGCGCACGCCGCCCGACATAGCAATATGGTTGTCTTTGATCAGCACGGCGTCATCGAGGCCATAGCGGTGCGGAATACCGCCGCCCACCATGACCGCATATTTTTGCACAGCACGCAGACCGGGCAGCGTTTTACGTGTGGCAGCAATTTTGGCTTTGTGGTTGCCAACGGCACGCACCATTTGCAGCGTCAACGTCGCAACGCCCGACATATGGCCCATAAAATTGAGCGCGACACGCTCCGCCGTTAAAATAGATCGGGCGCGGCCCTCGACCTTCATCACCTCATCGCCTTTTTTAACGTCCTGCCCTTCGCGGATCAAACGGGTCACTTTCAGGCTCGGGTCAACGATGCGGAAAGCGGCTTCGGCGATATCCATACCGGCAATGCGGCCTTCTTCGCGTGCGGCAATCACAACCACAGCCCGGGCCGTGTCGGGCACGGTGCTGTCCGATGTGATATCCCCCGCGCGCCCGAGGTCTTCAGCCAATGCCATACGCACCAAAGGTTCGATAATAAAGTTAGAAAGCGGGGCAACGCTGGTCATGCGACTTTCTCCGGCTGGATGTTTTGCACACTTGCGGGCGCGGCAATCAGGCTGGCCGCCACCGCTTCGGTTTCTTTGAGTGTCACAAAGCTGCGTTTTTGCAGCGCTTTTACGGCCTGCGGATAGTCACTGCGGCAATGACCGCCGCGGCTTTCACGGCGCGTCAGCGCGGATACCGCAATCATGCGGCACAAAAGCGCCATATCTGCCGTGCGTGCATCGCGGTTTTCTGCCGCCATGCCCAGACGCATGAAATCGCGGATAGCCGCGGTCAGGCCCGCATCATTGCGGATCACACCGACCAGATCGCTCATCATCTGGCGCAGCATGTCGCGTTCAATCACAGGTTCTTTCGCGGCGGGCAGCAGCTTGACATTCGTCAGATCCGCTTTCGGCGCGGCAGTTTTACCGGCAATTGCGGCTGCGATGTCTTCGGCGGCGCGTCCGCCCATGACGACCGCTTCCATCAGCGAGTTACTGGCAAGGCGGTTCGCGCCATGCAGACCCGTCGCGGCACATTCGCCCGCAGCCCAAAGACCCGCCAGGCTGCTGCGGCCCTTCAGATCGGTTGCGATTCCGCCCATGTGATAATGCACCGCAGGCATCACAGGGATCAGATCGCGCTGCGGATTCAGCCCTGCGCGCGCCGATGCAGAAATCAGCGCCGGAAAATGCGCGGTATCGATATGACGGCAATCCAGATAAACTTTTTGGCCTTTTTGCATTTGCGCAAAAATACCGCGGCTGACGACGTCACGCGGCGCCAGCTCGCCCGCTTCGTGGTAATCCAGCATAAAACGCTCGCCGCGGCTGTTCAGCAGATAGGCGCCTTCACCGCGCAGCGCTTCGGTCGCCAGCGGCGCCGGGTCTTCGCCGATATCCAGCGCGGTCGGGTGAAACTGTACGAATTCCAGATCGGACAGCACCGCGCCTGCGCGCGCCGCCATCGCAACACCGCGGCCAATCGCATGCAGCGGGTTGGTAGTCGCCGCAAACAAACCGCCCACGCCGCCCGTGGCCAGCAAAACTGCCTTGGCCAGAAACGCAACAGGCATCTGATCATCCAGACGGCGCGTCAGCACACCGCTGACCGCGCCGGTGTGCGCACCACCTTCGCGCAGCAGGCGCTCGGCCGATACACCGGCCACGAATTCGATGTCCGGCGTCTGGCGGACGGCTTCGCTCAGCGCGCGCATCATTTCGGCGCCGAAACCATCGGCAGCAGCCGCTTTCAGTACGCGGCGGCAGGCGTGGCATGCTTCGCGGTTCAGGCGGTATGCGCCGTTTTCATCACGCTCGAAACGTACGCCGTATTTGGCCAGCACCTCGACATAGCGCGGCGCTGCTTCGACCAGTGTTCTGACGGCGGCAATATCCGCCGTGCCCGCCGCTGCTTTCAGCGTATCGGCGATGTGGCTGTCAGTGGTGTCTTCAGGGGCGACTACAGCGGCAATGCCGCCTTGTGCCCATGCGCTGGCGCACACACCGCCCAGCGGCTTTTCGCTCAGGACCATAATGCGCGTTTGCGTGCCATTTGCTTTTTTATCCGCGGCCAGCGTCAGCGCCGCGAAAAGACCGGCCGCGCCGGAGCCGACGATGACAACATCAGCCATTCTGGTTTCGATATCTTTTTTGGTTTTTGTGGTCATGGTTACATCCCTCCGGCCCTTGCCGGAAATTTGTTATTTAGATTTTTACAGCCAGCATACGTTCAACCGCTTCGCGGGCGCGGTCGGCGATTGCCGCATCCACATGCACTTCGGTTGTGCGTGTTTGCAGGCTTTTCAAAATTGCCGGCAGGGTAATGCGCTGCATGTGCGGGCACAGGTTGCAAGGGCGCACGAATTTTACATCCGGGTTCGATGCCTGCAGGTTATCGGACATCGAGCATTCGGTGATCAGCACCACACGGCTCGGGCGTTTGTTGGTCACGTAATCGGCCATCGCCTTGGTCGAACCGGCGAAATCGCATTCATCGATCACTTCGGGCGGGCATTCGGGGTGACCCAGCACAACCGCATCCGGCCAAGCCTTGCGCATTTTTTTGATGTCGGCGGGGGTGAATTTTTCGTGCACTTCGCAGGCACCTTCCCAAGTCAAAATCTTTTTCTTGGTTTGCTTGGCGATGTTACGCGCCAGATATTTGTCGGGGATCATCAAAACCTGATCTTGCGGCAGGCTTTCAACGATTTTCAGCGCATTCGACGACGTGCAGCAAATGTCGGATTCAGCCTTCACATCCGCCGACGTATTCACATAGGTTACAATTGGCGTATTCGGATATTTTTCGCGCAGCAGGCGCACATCCGCACCCGTGATGGACGACGCCAGCGAACAACCTGCGCGCATGTCGGGGATCAACACCGTTTTGTGCGGGCTGAGGATTTTGGACGTTTCCGCCATGAAGTGAACACCGGCCTGCACGATCAGATCAGATTCAGTCTTGGCCGCTTGCTGCGCTAGTTGCAGGCTGTCACCCGCAAAGTCGGACACGCAGTGGAAAATCTCCGGCGTCATATAGTTGTGCGCCAGAATGACAGCACCCATCTCGCGCTTCAGGCGGTTGATTTCGAGGATGTAGGGGGCATGCACGCTCCAATCCAATTCATTCACGACGTTTTTCACACGCTCGTACAGCGGCGCGGTTTCGCGCGCGACAGCGGGGGTGAATTTCAGGTCTGCATCGGGGCGGATGATGGTGTCGAACATTTCTTTTTCTCCTGTCATGCCGCTTCGGGCATTTTGCTCTGTATGAGCATTTTATATACTCTATTAGAGCATAAGTAAATACCTTTATCAACAAAATGAGCATAAATATTTTATGTATTTATTTCATGCATTTATGCATAGACCACGCCCCAAAAATGCTGCGCCCGAACGGATACTTTGTGTGTAAAAAGCGCGAATCAAATACAGGTTTGGCCAAAAATCCGCCTTTGACCTATGAAAAACAGATGTCTAAACTGCCCGCATGCGCATAACAGACCATTTCAAAAAAGCCGTCGGCCTGTGGCCGCCCAAGGCACCCTATAACGCCCTGCGCCACGCATTGTCGGGTGGTGGCGATGTCAGCGGCCTGCCCGCCATTCTGCGGCAATACCCCGATGCCGTGCGGTGGGAAAAGAAGGGCGACATGCAGCCCCTGCACTTCGCACTGTGGCAACGTAATTATGCGGCGGCAGAGATTTTAATCGAACACGACCGCAGCATTCTGTCTGACAAAAATAAATCCGGTGGCACGCTACTGCACGAATACGCCAGCCGCGGCGAAACAAGGCCGCTCGGCTTTCTGGTGCGTGAAGGCGCAAATGTCGATAGCATCGACGGCAGCGGGCGCACCCCGCTGCATCACGCGGCGCTGAAACGCTATGGCGATGATGCGGTGCCTATTCTGCTGCGCTACGGTGCACGCCCTGACATCAAAGACAGCAGCGGCCGCACACCACTGATGATTGCGTTGATGGCAGGCAATACCAGTGCCGCCGAGGCGTTGCTGCGAAAACCCTATGTCGCCACGCAAATCGACAATTACGGCCGCACGCTTTTGATGGCCGCCGCGGAATCGGGTCTTGCGCATTTTATTCCGCCGCTGCTGCGGGCGGGTGCCAATATCGCCGAAACAAATCCGCTGGGTGAAACCGCCCTGGATCTGGCAATCAAGAAAAAACATGCCACAGCCGCGCTGCAACTGCTGCAGGCGTACATACCAGACGAAATCGACGACAAAAAGCGCCGCAAGCTGGGCAACCTGATCCGTCCGCTGGATGGCAGCGCCCCTGCGCTCAAAAGCATCGGCCTGCGTCCGTCGCCCAAACCGCGCCAGACATGGCCCCTGCCAAAATTTTAATTTAGATCAGAATTTTTATTACGGCTTTGGCGGCTTGGCTGCTTTATTCGCATGCGGCGGCGGCACGGCTGCGCTGCGGCTTTCGTCAATTGTCTGGCCGGGAATGTTATACTTGTCGCGGAACGTGCGCGATAATCCACCCGCCGGATCCCAGCCGCCATGCGTCAGCGCGCTATCCAGCGCCGCAATAAAACGGTCATGCATCTGCGGATTTTCTGCGCGGCGGTCTGCCATCTGGTTCATGGTGGCCTGTACCGATATCTGGCATTTGAAATCGCCCACGCCGGCTTTGTTAAACAACGTGCTTAGTTTTTTATCGTCCAGCAACAGATCGGCAATTTCGATGCGCTCGTCATTCATGAATTTCATGAAGGCAACGTATTTGAAAAAAACATGCTGGCCTTCCAGCACGAATTCGCGGGCGATATCGATTTTCAGCGGGTCGATCTTGCCATCCGCACCAAAAGTGCAGGCGGGGACATACTGTTTGCCTTCCAGTTCAATCAGGACCGCATCACCACGGTCTGCCATCGCCGTAAATTCAGAGGAGGTCACGCCCTGTTTGCGCGCGGCCTGCGCCACGCTCAGGGTTTCCTGCCCTTGCAAAAACGTTTCTGTTTCAGCGTATATGCGGCGGTAAACATCTGCACCCGCCATAATGCGGCGCTCGCGTTCCGGCATCGCCTGTAAACGCTTTTCGGTACGCGCCACCAGATCGTCTATCGGTTCGGCCTGTTTAAAAATGCGCGTGCCGTCGTACGGCGTCGGTTTTTGGCTGGGCATGATTCTGTTTCCTTGTTTGACGTTCGCCCAAATTAAACTCAGAGTGAGCATAAGTCAATATGCATAAAAAAGACGAAAACCCGGCGCACCCCCGCGCGGGACAGGCCCGAATATACCCATGTTTTTAAAGAGATTAACCGAGATTGGCCGACAGTTTCATGCCCGGCGCCGGACGCTCCAGCAGCACATCGCGGCGGAAGCGGAACAATGCGGCAGGACGGCCACCGGCTTCTGCTGATTTTTTGCCGGCAACTTCTTCGACCATGCCCGATCCTTCGACCAGCCGGCGGAAGTTTTGTTTGTGCAGGCGGTGCCCCACAATCGCTTCAACGGTTTTTTGCAAATTCAGCAACGTAAATTCGCTCGGCATCAATTCAAACACCACGGGGCGATATTTCAACTTGCCGCGCAAACGCCCCATGGCCGTCGCCAGAATACGGCGGTGGTCATACAGCATGGATCTGCCGGGGACGAGAACATAGTCAACCTTCATCCCCTTGTCGCGGATGGCTTCGTAGACAAGGTTGGCGCCATAGAGCAGTTCGTACCGCTCCAGCACTTTTTCTTCGTCCCATGTGGAAAACGCATCGGCGGCATCCGTCAGGCCAAAACAGACCTGCGCACGCATGCGGCGATGTTCTTTTTCTTCGGCGTTTTCAGCGGCGGCGATCCAGCGTTTCAGTCCGGGTTCGATGGCGTCCTGCAAAATACGCGGCTTGCCGTCGCGCCAGTCTTCCCACGGAAAATAATCATACCAGTTGCCAAAGAAAACACGCTCGGACTTCTCCACGCTGCCTTTTTCGTGTGTGAGAGCCAGATAGCCCACCGACACCACGCGTTTGGTTTCGTCGCGCTGGCCGGCATAACGGCCGCGGTTGCCAAAGGTGTAGAGCTGTTCGAAGTATCCGGGGCTGAGCGGAGTCTGGTCACGTACCCATGTACGCAAACCTTCTTCAAGCGTTTTATGTTGCAGCGGATCGAAGGGGCCAAACGGCAGCGCATCGCCGTCTTCGTTTGGCGACATCACACCGGCGGCCAGCGCATGTTCGGCACCGCGCACGATGAAAACTTTCGGTTCATGCCCCTGCACCGCGACCACAACAGCCGACAGGCCGATAACAACAGCCGGCGCATTTAGCACGGATGAAGAACCAGAAGATGCCGTCATGATGGTTATTCGTATTTGAAGGTGGGAATCGCCGGACCCGCGCCACGCACACCGCCGCGGTTGGCGTTCAAATCCTGACGCGCCTGCCATGCCTCGATATCGCGAATAGCACGTTCGGACTCGGCGCGGCTGAAGGTTGTCGACAGTTCGGTGTGGTTTTTGATGGCCGTCGTATAGAGTTCTGTATTGCTGCTACCGCGCAGCATTTCAGACGCCAGATAATACCATTTATACGCTTCAACCGGATTTTTTGGCACGCCGATACCTACGCGGTAAATACGACCCAGTTCGACATAGCCGTGCGCGTAACCTGCGTCGGCCGCTTTCTGATACCACTCGCGGGCGATGGTCACGCTTTTGGCAACACCAAGGCCGCCTTCATACATTTGGCCAAGCGCGATCATTGACGGCGCATAGTTATTTTCATCGGCTGCCTTGCGGTACCACGTCAGGGCGGTTGCGAAATCTTTGGGCAGCCCATTACCGGTTTCATACATCAGCCCAAGGCGGTGCTGCGCACGCGCATCACCGCTTTTGGCGGCATGGGTGTACCAGATTGCCGCATCTTCGGGGCCCTTGGTTGCATCACCTTCGCGCAGTTCATACATGCGCGCGATGGTCAGCTGTGACGGTGTGTGGCCTTGCTCGGCCGCGCGGCGGTACCAGTCCAGCGCGACAATCGCGTTCTTTTCAACGCCTACGCCGTTTCTGTACATATAGCCGAGCGCATTTTGCGCATAAACATCGCCCTGATTGGCCGCAAAGGTATACCAGCGCAGCGCTTCGGAATTATTGACCTGCACACCCTCGCCCAGACGATACATGGTGGCCAGATTGTACTGCGCACGCATGTTGCCTTGCGTGGCCGACTGCATAAACCACTGCGCCGCCAGCGGCAGATTTTTTCTGTAAGGGCGGCCGGTACGCAGCATCGTCGCCAGGTTATTTTGCGCAATCGCATCGCCCATTTGTGCCGCACGGGCATACCATTTGAAAGCCTGTTCATCATCGCGCTTCACGCCATGGCCGGTCGAATAGATGTAACCCATATAGGCAACGGCGGGCAGATAATCCTGATCCGCCGATTTGCGGTACCAGTTGGCTGCGCCGTAGGCGTCCTTGCTCATCCCAAGGCCGGTGTCGAGCATATAGCCAAGATAGTACTGCGCACGCGCATCACCCTGCCCCGCCAAACGCCAAAAATGGCGCGACGCCAATTGGTTGTCACCATAGTTGAAAGCCGAGAGGCCTTCTTCGAACGAGGCCTGAAAATTCTGGGCCTGCGCCTGATGCGCGGGCGCACCACAAACCATCAGGGCAATCAGAAATGCCGGAACAAAACGAGGCAGCGTCATCGGAAAGGACATCCTGAAGTGGATATGAAACTTTTATACTGTTCCCAAGATAATACGTCCGCACGCAAGTTAAAAGCCTTTGCGTGATACGGGCGTGTTTTTCCACGATTTTTTTTGTGGGATATCAAGCTTATGCCGCGTTTCGTAAATGCCGCGGGCAGATCATCCTTACTCGGCCATGCCAATTGCGGCCATGTAAAGATCCAGCAATTCCTGCTCTTCACGGCGCTTTTCCAGATTAGCCTTACGCAAAGAAACGATCTTGCGCATGATTTTCGGCTCAAATCCTGTTGCTTTGGCTTCGCCGTACACATCGCGGATGTCTTCGGCCAATGCTTTTTTCTCTTCTTCCAGACGCTCGACGCGCTCGATGAAGGATTTCAGGCGGGCGCCGGATACTTCGCCGCTGTTGTCGGGGGTTTCTTTGGTTTGCAGATTGGCATTAGACATAAGAATTCTCCCGCGGCATGAATCGTTTCGATAATGGGCTTAGGCGCGGCATGATACCCCCTTCACGGCCAAAAGCAATATCGAGAATCAGTCAGATCCGGTCGATTTTTTTCCGGGTTTGCGCGGCGGCGGCAGGATGGTGATGTGGCTGTCCGGCGTCAGCAACTTAAGCACCGCCAGCAGGTCATCCCGCTTCAGCCCCACGCAGCCGGCCGTCGGGGTCCATTCTTCGCGTGCCAGATGAACAAAAATGGCGCTGCCCTTGCCCGCTGTCACGGGGTCATCGTTATAGCCGACAACCACGGTCATATCGTACAGGTGGTCGTCGCGTGTCATACGGTCACACACAGCGGGATGCGGCAGGGTGACTTTGGTATTGTAATCCGCATGCGACGGGTCTTCACACCAGCCCGTGTCAGGCGTCAGGATTTCAACCGGCAGCGCGGTTTCGGGCGGGGGCATACGGTCGGCGCGGTAAATCAGCTGGCGGATCGGGTATGTACCAATCGGCGTTTTACCGTCGCCTTCGGTTTTATCCAGCGTCACGCCCGTGCGTCCCAGGGTGCAGTCATACCGCTGCGCCCCGATAAACAGCACGCCCGTTGTCGCATCCCACGAAGATGTTTGTACAATAATATTCATGACCTGAATGATGACAGATCATACCGCCACGTCAAGTCTGGCGGCCTAGTGATACGACGGCACCAGACGGCCCGTGGCCATGGCGGCGTTTTGCGATTTTTTGAGCGCGGCGTATTTGTCGAGCGCGGCCATCATCTGCTGCGGCACGGCGCGGTTATCGGCGGCAGAGGCACTGGCAGACAGATCTTTTCTGCCGGTGGCGGCTGATACAACACCGATATCACGGCCGCCCGATGAATTTTCAGCGGCAGACGTGGTGGAAGAAATAGCAAATTGCTCCGGTGTGGATGCCATCCTGGCGGCCAGCACCGGAGCATTTTGCGATTGAAGGAGAGGGGTGGCCTCCGCCGGATGCATGGCGTAACTTCTTTCGCCCACATCAGGTGCCGATGATCGCCCGGCACCCTCTGTCAAACCGGTGTGCGTCCGGTTGGCAGTTTGCGTGGGCGCGAGCATCCCTTCCCTCGTTTGAAGAACCGGAGTGGCAGAGGGTAGGGAACCTCTGTCCGGTTCGATCTTCCCGCCCGTCTGTGTGCGTAGGTTTGTAGGAGTATCAGACGGAGGGAATTTCGTGACGTTCAGCGCAGCCATTTGCAGGTGACGCTGGACGGGTATCTCTGTATTGACACTTGCAAGAGCCGTGCCGGATTGTGTCATGTCCGGTGCAGGCGTGTGCCAAATAATGTCAGCGGCGGCCAGCATGGTGGGCGCCGCCGCGGGTTCTTGCGCGGGCGGTTTCTGTTTGTCATCGCTATCCAGCATTGCCAGCATATTCCCGCCGATATCTTTGCCGCTGCTTTCTTCGACGGCGGCATTCACAACCCCCATCGCGGCACCAATCGGCCCGCCATAAAGCGTGCCGCCCGCTATACGTGCCACGGGGCTCAGCTCGTCGCCTGTCATATGGCGGTATATTGTGCCGATCACGGGCAAATGTTGCAGCGGGTTTATGATATCAATGACGGTTTTGATAAAAGTCAGAAAGCCGTTTTCTTCGTCGGTATCTGTACCGGCTGCTTTGGTTGGCTGCGCGCGCGAGGCTTGCTCGGCCTGTGCCGTGCGCAGGCTGTCCTGAAAACCTGTGTCATTTGTTTTGATACCGCCCGCCATGCGGTTATCGCCGCGCAGTTCAGCCCGAAAGGCATTCGCATACGGCGCTTTTTGCGCGGCGGCGTTCTGGCTTTGCTGAATTTGGCCGGTTTGCGGCGTGGACATGATAATGGCGGCTCCTTCTTCGCGAATATCCTTGCAAGCACCGTGCCATCCCCTGCGGCCCTTTTTACCGCATGGCTGATGTGACTTTATATATGTGCCGAAACGCGGGGAATATTATGGTGAAACAGCGCATCTGGCACGGCGTTTGCTTAGATACCTGCGGGACAGTCTGCCTTCGCGGGTGGGCTGAAAAACGGGAAACAAACCAAGTGTTTGTAAATAAAGGTTAAAAATATGACGACCATCGCCCTCAACTCAGCACTCAGCGGCCTCAAGGCAGCGCAACAGGCGCTGAGCACGGTATCGGCGAACATCGCCAACGCCAGTACGCCCGGCTACACCCGGAAAATTTTGCCGCAGCAAACGCTGATTGTAAATGGCACGGGCGCGGGCGTGACGACGGGCGCACTGGTGCGTAACGTTGACACCACCTTGATGAAAAGCCTGTTCGGTCAGGTCAGCACCACCCAATCCGCGCTGGTCAAAAGCACCTATCTGGACCGTGTACAAGATTTTCATGGCGCATCCGAAGCGCAAAGCGCGATTTCAAGCCGTATCGGCGCGCTGTCCGATGCTTTCAGTAATCTGTCTTCTTCGCCCGACAGCGCGATGTATCTGAGCCAGACCGTATCTGCCGCACAAAGCGTTGCCAAGAACCTGAACGATTTCACCACGCTCATCACCGACCTGCGCAAGCAGAGCGAAACGGAAATCAGCGCCTATGTCACCGAAGCGAACAACGCGCTATCGACTATCGCCAAGCTGAACCTGCAAATCGCGCAGCTGACGGGCGGCGGCCAATCATCCGCCGATCTGGAAGATCAGCGTGATACCGCGCTGCGCAACCTGTCGCAATATATGCAGGTATCGACTTATACCGACCAGAATAACGTTGTCGTTGTATCAACCAAGCAAGGCCAGCTGCTCGCCGATACCAAAGCGCAGCAGCTTGTTTTTAACAAAAGCGACAACGTCACCTCGACGTCGTATTATCCGGGTGGCGGGCTGAACGGTCTTTATATCAACTCGGTCGGCGGCGCGGAGATCAACACCGCGTCAACAGGCGGCGCAATCGGCGGCCTGTTTGAACTGCGCGACCAAATCCTGCCGCAGTATCAGGCACAGGCAGATGAACTCGCCCAGAAAATGGCGGAGCGTTTTGACAGCCTTGGCCTGCGCCTGTTTACCGATGCCAGCGGCAACGTGCCCGCCAGCGTGGCCCCGCCCGCACCCGTCACCTACAGCGGCTTTGCCGGCCAGATCCGCGTCAACAGCGATATCATCAATGACCCGACCCTGCTGCGCAGCGGTACCACGGGCAATGCCGTGCAAACAGGCTCGAACACTGTCATCAACCGGATTACCGAATTCGCGTTCGGCTCTGTCGCCTATCAAACATCCAGCAGCAGCATCGACATCACCGGCAATATTTTTACCGCCGCAGGGTTGTCGCAAATCAACCGCTTCAGCGGCAATACCAACATTGCCGGCTATAACCCCAATTTGTCGGCCGCGACGAACCTGACACTGCCAGCGGCATTTGACCTCACCATCGGCGGCAGCACGCAAACCATCAACATCGGCGCGGCCGATACCGCGGCAGATCTGGTCAACACCATCAACGCCGCATTCGGCCCCGGAACGGCGGCGGTCAACGCACTGGGCCAACTGTCGTTTAACGTGACACAGGACGTTACCTTCGCCGATAACACCATCGGTGCGGCGGGCATGGCCGATCTGGGCTTCACTTTTGGCACCACGGCGGCGTCTAACCCCTCCTTCAGCGTTGCAGTCAACGGGCAGACGGCTGTCACCATCACGATTTTACCGACCGATACCGAAACAGATCTGCTGAATAAGCTAAACGCTATCCCCGGCCTGACCGCCACCCAAGGGCCCGGCGGCGTGCTGCAATTGGTACCCGACGAAGGCGGCAGTCTTGCTCTGCAAAACCTGACCGGCACACCTGTCAGCGCGCTTGGCATGACCGTTACCAACGTGAACCATACATCGTTCCGCCAGAACAACCTTGGCCCTGCCGGCAATATGTCGACGAGCCTGCCCGCCAATAGCGGCATCACCGATTTCGCGCGCAACCTGATCAGCCAGCAATCGGCGACATACAACACCGCGCAGAATACATACAGCGAAGAAGAAAGTTATCTGGCAACCCTCGACAGCCGCAACAGCAGCATCAGCGGCGTTGATCTCGACCAGGAAATCGCAGAGCTGATCCGCGTACAAACCGCTTATACCGCGGCCGCCCGCATCATCACCGCCACCGAAGAGTTGTTTGACACCCTCTTCGCGGCCGTCCGTTAATTGAATAAGGAGACCCTGCCATGACATTCACCCCCGGCATTTCCTTCCTCGGCAGCACGAATACGCAGATTTCGCGCTTGAAAACGCTGAACACAACGCTGAACGACCTGCAACGCCAGCTGACCACGCAGAAAAAATACGACAACATCAGCGGATTTGGCGCACAGTCCTACAGCGTGCAAAAATTGCGAACCGACAAAACACAGATCAATGCATTTCTAAACAACATCGCCGATGTCACCACGCGTTTGGAACTGATGTCTTCGTCAATGCAGCAGGCATCAACAGCGGGACGTACCGTCACAGATGCCGTGAACACCTTCTATCAACACGGCGGTCTTGATACTGAAACGGTCAGTCTGGTTGCCCGTCAACAGCTTGACCTGATGAAAGACGTCATTAACCAGGAAATTGATGGCCGTTACCTGTTTTCAGGCAGCGCCACCGATGCGAAACCGTTCTCAAACGGCAATCAGCTTGACCTTAACATGCAAAGCCTGATCAGTGACTGGCATGCGGGTACTATTACGACAGCCCAGCTGCTATCTTCTGTGCAAACAATGTCGGATACCGATCTGGGGTTTAACCCCGCCCTATCATCTGCAGACAGTATCACGACGCAGATCGACAAGAACCAGAATCTGGATTACACATCCATCGCCACCCAAAACGGCATGAGCGATATCGTACGCGGCCTTGCGCTCGCCGCCAACCTGACCGAACTGGATCTGGCAGCATCGCCCCCCGGGCCGTCGCAAGCAGATATGGATGCTGTGATTAAATATATCAAAGACAGTGTCACCACGGCCAACACAACCACTGACCGCAACAACGCCCGCATTGGCGTTATGCTGGCGACAGCGGAAACAGTCGAAGAACAGCATCTGATCGACAGCGCAACCTACGATAAGATTTTGATCGAAAAAGAGAACGTCGACACGACAGAGGTCGTTGCAAAAATCCAGTCTTTGCAAACCCAGATTTCATCGTCGTACGAGGTCACCAGCCTCGTCAGCCAGCTATCGCTGATCAACTTTCTGTAACGCAGATAGACAAAAAATGGCGCCGCGGTTTTTCCGGCGGCGCCATTTTCTATTTCTATGTGTGTATGTATCTGGATTATTTCGGATTGACGTTGAAAATTTTCGGACGGCGGCGGTTGTTGTTCGCAGCTTCCGGCGGACCATCGCGTTTAGGCTGCGGCGCGGTTTTCATCATGTAATGACGGTCAGACCACGTCGCGCCCTGCAGGGTTTTGAATCCGACCAGCTTGGGTGCGCCTTTGGTGTCCGGATCAATAGATCGGCAGCCATCGCGCGTCACGCGGATCACATCGCCGTTATCTGCCGACAAAACCTTGTGCCCCGTTTTAGCCATCGCATCCGCACAGGCGCCCCGTAGTTTTTGATCGCCATGCACAGGCATCACGGTTTTGGGCTTCGCCATTTTCGACATTTCAATCAGTTCGGGCAAACGGGCATGCGCCTGCGAATACAGGGGCGCATCGGCGCGGGTCAGTACTTTGACGCCCTTATTTTTCAGCGTCGCCATCAGGCGTGCATGCTGCCCTTCCTGCCCCGGAATAACGGGGGCGCAGAACAGCACGATATCCTTTTCCGGATCCAGCGTCAGGCCGGGGTGGTGCCCTTCGGCCGCGCGGGTCAGGGCGGCGCCGGGGCTTCCTTGCGCGCCAGTTACAATCACCACGCTGTCTCGCGGGCGGCTTTCTTCCATGTCGCGGATCGATTTAGGTGTGGACAGCACACGCACATCGACCTTTTCGCCAATCGAATCCGACAGCGTCAAACCCGTTTGCTGAAGCGCGGACAGCGACTGTTCATGCGACCAGCCCGATACCCAGACAGTACGTTTATATTCCGCGGCCACTTTGGCAACGGACGCCACGTTTTCTTCAAACCCGCTCATGACCGCAATCACAAAACGCTTACCGGGGTATTTTTCCATCAGCTCGCGCAAGGCTTCGCGCACGTCTTCTTCGGTTGTGGGTTCAATATCGCGGTCGGCGCCGGTCGAATCCAGCAGCAGCAAATCAACCGGCTTGTTCACGATGCGGTTGAATTGCTGTTCGTCAAACGCAGGGCCCCAGACGACAGATTGATCCAGTTTGAAGTCACCGGGGTTCAGCATATTCCCCTCCGGCGTTTCAATAAAAAAGCCGACGGACTGCGGCGTGGAGTGGCTGACCCAGAACGCGGAGACTTTTACAGGCCCCTCTTGCACGGGCTTGCCGGGCGCGATCGTGATGATCTGCGGCCATTCGGACGGATCAAGGCCGGCGTTCGACAGTTCCTGCTGCAAACGTTTGGCGGTATAGGGCGTCGCATAAACCTTGGGCAGTTCATACCCCATCAACAGCAGCATCGGTATCGCATTCATATGGTCTGAATGGTTATGCGTCAGAAAAATCGCATCAACAGGCTGGTCCGGCTTATGCGCCGCATCTTCACGGCGGCGGAAATGGCGGGCGTAATCGGGAATAACGGTATCGCAATCCGCCAGCGCAGGATCTTCCAGATGGCGCGGATCGGCGGACAGAACGCCCGCATCAAACAGAATATTCGTTGTGCGGCGGTTGCCCATGCTGTCGGTTTCACTGTAACTGCAGAGACCACTGTTCATGCCGATGCGGTGTTTGTTATTTCCCCCCAGAATATGCCAGTGCAGTGACCGGCCATGATCGTCGTTGTTACCTTCGGGCGGAACAGGGGGCATAGACATGATCTCAGCTCCTGCAATCGTCGCCGCGGCCGGCGAAGCATGGGGGGGATGTGCATTCAACGTCCGCGCCCGCATCCCCGTGGGGTTTGGCGGGCGGCGCACCGCGTTCATCGGCGATACGCATCCACGTCCACAAGATTTTATCCAGCCATGCGGTCGCAGGGGGCTGGGGGGCGTCATGGAATGTCGGCAGAGTTATAATCAAACGGCGGAGCTCTTCGGATCCAAGCGCAAGCCTGTCCTGTTCGGGATACGTCGCCCAGAGGGCTTCTGCAATCCGGTCCTGATCTGACCAGGATAACTGCATAGACGGGACTCCGATATTTTTGAAACTGCATGATCATACCAAAGCCCCCGACCCTTGTCGATGCAGCATCGAACATTTGTTCAAGTAATTGAAATCACGCAATGAAATCAGGTGTTCCGTTATGTGCGCATGCAAAAACCGATGGAATCGCTTCCATCGGTTTTTGTTACTTCGCTTATGAAAATTTTATCTGCGTACCGGACGGTTGCGCGGATCCGGTTTCGGAATTTTTTGGTCCAGCTGCGCGGCATAGGCGGCCGCTTCCATGAACACCATGTCTTCCATACGTTTGTACAGCTCGTTCAGCTGCTGCAAACGCACTGCACTGACCGAACCCTGTTCACGTACCAGCTGTTCCGGACTCTGCACCAGACCCACAATGTATTTGGGGTTGTGGAAACGGTCTTTGGTCACCGCATGCATAATTTCCGAATAACTGGCATCCAGCGATTCACTGGCAGGCGGCAGGCCGGTGGCCACGCGGATGTCTTGCGTATTGACGCCGCTACCACCCATACGCTGGCCGAGCATCAGGGCAATCGCGTTATAAATCGTGTTCTGACGCGCGGTGGTGGATCGCATTTTCAGAAAGGCCTGCTGGCCTGCCGGGCTTTCCATCACTTCGGCCGGAATCGGTGTCGGCGGGCGCGGATTCAACATGTATTTCAGAACGCCTTCGACAACCACGATATTATCCGGCGATGTCATATCCAGTGTTTGCTTGTCGGACCACAGCAAACGGGGCAAGTCGACGTGACGGCCCGCCAGATCACCCGCCGTACCGTCACAGCCCTGACCGCCTTTATCGGGGTCACAAAAACGCGTGGTGTATTCCACCCAGCGTTCTTTCTGATCAGCACCGGGGCCAAGGGCCGCTGCCGTACCGCGTCCGGCCATCCGGCGCGATTCGGTTTGTTTTGCAACACCGCGGGCGGCCAAACGCGCCATACGGGCGGCCTTGGTCTGGCCCCGCGCGACGGTGTCGAGCTGGCAGGTCATTTCACTCGGCTCATAACGACGCTGCGCTTCAACTTCACGCTGCTGCATGGCCTGCATATATTCGTTTGACGTCTGCGCATCGGTCATGGCGCCCAGCACACGGCTTTGATCAACCTGCGATGTGTGCAGCTGGGTGGTCATTTCTTTTAATGCGGGTTCAAAATGTTCGCGCCACCAGACAGACAAACCGTCACGGATGTTATTGTCGAACTCTTCCAGACGGGTAATGACTTCGTCCTTGGCGGTTTTGGTGATTTTGTCTTCGATAAAGTTTTCTTCCTGTTCGATAAAATCGTTCAGGTCATCGGCGATATCCTGCGCCATCTGGTTAAACGTCGACGTCGCGGTGAAAGAGTTCTCACACTGCGCCATCGCCGTGCCCGATGCGAACAAAAGTGGCAAGCCCACCGCAACCGCAGCCAGCGGCATGAGCAAGCGGGATGTCAGACCCTTACCTACGTACTGGTGCATATTGCAGACCCCCTCTTCTCATCGGTTCGGCTTTTTTGTCGAGCATGTTGGCGGCTTCAATCGCATAGGCATTCGAAATGCCTTCGACTTTTTCGTACATGCGGTAAAGCATCATCAGGTTATAGGCCTGCAAAAAAACTTCTTTTTGCGCAATGTTGGTGCCCGCAGCCGTCAGGTTGACGTAGTAGTTCGGGTTCCATAGCTGTTCGATCACAGCTTGGCGGATTTCACGTTCGGACGGGTTTGGTGACGTGTCGGAAACGCCGACTGCATCACGCATAGCTCCAATCATCCCGGAGGGATTTCCGCCGGCGTCACTCGGACCTCTGCTGGGCGCACGCTCGCCCGCAATCGAAAAGACCAGCGCGTTAACAGCGTCCATCTGCGCCAGATATCCGCGGTTGTTCTGGCGCGCTTCTTTACCCTGCGGCGATTCCAGCACCTGCGGGTCAATCACATCGGGTACTTCGTAGCCTGTGATGTTATACGCCAGCTGTTCGACGGCGATACGCGTATCGGCATTCGCCATGTCAATCGTCTCGCGGCCAAACAATGTGGTACCCGGCATGATATGCGCGTTGGCAGCCGTCGAAGATGCACCCCCGCAGGCCGTGCCCCCGCCGTTGGCCAAATGGTCGCAAAAACGGTTGCGGTATTCTTCGAAGCGCGATTTGTTGACGTTACCCTGCCCCAATGCTGCGGGCGTACCGGCGCGGTTGTTACCCGCGGCCGTCAACTGCGATGACAGCGCCGTAGAGACCGCGCGTGATGTGCGTCCTGCCTCGGCCATATATGTGGCGGTCGTGTCGAACTGGCAGCCTTCACCGGTCGGCTGATAGTTCTGGTGCGCTTCCCATTCCGCGGTTTGAAGCCCGCGCGCGGTTTCGGTCAGGTTGCTGCTGTCAAACAGGCTCGACATCTGGCGCGTCTGGTCATTGGTGGCGGCGGTCAGCTGGATGGTCATCGATTTCAGCGCATCCTCCCAGTCGTCCCAGAAACGGCGCATACGGTTGTTGATGATGGTTTCCATGCCGTCCAGCAGGGAAATCATGGTCGCGCTCGATGCGGTGGTGGTCGAAATATAAAGCGCGCTTAATGTTGCTTCCATTGCGGTAATCGCGGCGGTTTGCGCGGCAACCACAGTGCCTGCCGTCGCCGCGGTGGTGCCGGGCGCCTCGCACTGCGCTTTCGCATCGGTCGGTGCGCCGAAACATAGCGCGGCGGCAAGCATGACCGCCCCCAGACGCTGAGCCGATTTTTTATACTGTTGGTCGCGGGCCTTGGTCATGAAATGCCTCTTCCTCAGTTTTTAACCGGACGAATGTTGCTGATGTCGGGCAATGCCACATCATCCGCCAGCATAGAAATTTGCACAGCCAGCGTCAGCGCGGTGCGCTCCAGCAGGTCGTGATAGTCGCGCAGCATGATCAGATAGAACGTGCTCATAGACAGCTTTTCCATCTCGACGCCGGTACGTTCCATCTGCAGGTTGTTTGCAAATTTACCGCCGTTGAAGCGGTCAACCGCCAGCGCGTTGATCACTTCGCGGTAGCTGGGGTTTTCCGAGATTTCGCTCACCGGAATGCCCGCTTCCTGACGCAGCTCCTGAATCCACTGACCCAGCTGCGAGCCCGGCATACGATGGCCAATGGCCAGCTGCGGCAAGCTGCGCACGGCGTTGTACTTCGCAAGGAAATCGCGGCGTTTCAGCAGAATTTCGCGGCCCATCGGGCTTTCGGTGACTTCTTTCGGCACGGGGTTCATGACGGGCGAGCCGACCATGTTCTCCAGGCTTTCCTGAATAGCGCGTTCATAAACTTCGCCCGACGTCATCGCCGAACCATCGGGTTTCAAAACCGTGGTCGCCGTGGTGCCATCCACCGGAATGGTCAGCTTGTTGTAGACAAACTTTGTGATCTGCGTATCCGCGTTATAAAATTCCGGCGAAGCTGAGCCACCGCAAACGTTCGCACCGCCGTTACCATCGGGATCGCAGAAAGCGGCTTCGTATGTTTCGGTACGGGCACGCAGGTACGCGCCCTCGCCGTTCGCACCCGCATCGCCGGCAATGTTGGAGCCTGTGTTGATCGCGCGGCCCTGCCAGCCCGTACGCATCGCACGGCTAAATGTTTTACCGCGGCCAGCGCCATAGGTCAGACCGGCAGGCGGGCAGACGTTGTCACGCACCACGCGGGCGGATTGTGTTTCCGTCCGCATGACGGCGCTGTTGGTCTGGGTTTCATGTTCCGCGTCGACGGATGCCTGATAGGTTTTGGACAAATCGGTATTGGCCGTGTTCGTCTGAACCGTCATCGCGCGCAGGCCGGGGTTCAGGTTGTAATTCCACATGGTCGACCACCACTGGATCATATTCTTTTCAATGTTGTTCACTTTTTCCAGCAGGTTCTGCACCATACCGTCAACGTGCTGCGCCAGCGTGGTTTCCAGCAGCGTTGCCGCCGCCGTCAACGACGCGTAAAACGCGCTGTAAATCGTGGAGCGCACCGCGCTGGCCGTACCGGACACTTCGCAAGGCGTCACACACCCTTTACAGCAGGGGCACATACCGCCCGCAACCGTCACACTGGTTGCGGTGACCTGTGCCTGACAGTAATTGTTATACGCTGTGATGCTGTTGTAGCCCGAGGCAAAAGCCAACGCGATCACCATAGCCATCGCCATCGACGCCGAGAACAGGCGCGACCCGATTTTGCCGAAGGCATTCTTGAATGCTGTCATCATTTCTGCACCGGTTTATCTTGGTTGCGGTCATCAAACGGTTTGTTTTCGACAATATTGGCGCCGACGCGGGCCGCCATAATCAGCGCATAGCGGTCAAGCAGATCCAGTTGATCCGCCATCTGCATGGCCTGGAATGCCTGCTGGATCACCAGTTCGCGGTTGTTGTTTTCCGGCTCGTCAATCTGGTTGACGCCAAAGGTACCTGCGCGGAAACGGTCTGCCATCATCGTTTCCATGACTTCGTTATGACTGGGGTTGTCGCTGATATCTGCAGAGTTAACACCGGCCGCCTCACGGATGGGACGGATATAATCCGCCATGCTGCTGCCGGGCACGCGGCGCGAGATGATATAATAAACGGCATCGTACAGCACCTGACGGCGTGCTTTATACGCCTCGCCTTTCAGGAAGGTTTCCTGACCTTGCGGGCTGTCCAGCGTTTCAACCGGCACCGGCGCCATGGTCACAGGCTCGACGATGTTGATAACCAGATCGTTGATCGTGCGCAGCGTATCTGCGTCACGAATATCGATCGTATCTTTCATGAAAATCTGGCCGGTGACATCAAGGTCACGGTTTTTTTGATCCGCCGAAGCGCTGGTCGCGCAACCGCCGGACCCGCCGTTGGCATCGGCATCGCAATAGTTCGCCCTATATTGTTCAAAGCGTGATTTCTGGTCAGCACCCGGGCCATTAGCAGCCGGCGTACCGCTGCGCGCGCCAGAGCGTGCGAGCGCTTCGCGCGGCGCCGCCGATGCATAGGCGCGGCGCAGGTTGGATGCTTTGGTCATACCGCGTACAGTTGCCGCGGCCGCACACACGTTTTCGCCGGGACGCATCGTACGGTGCGTTTCAATTTCAGTGCCCATCAAGGCAAGGTTGGTGCGGTTGGCGTCCACACCATCTGCAAACATCCCGGTCATGTTGGACTGGTCGGCATCGGCCGTGTTCAACTGCACGGTCATCGCCTGCATCGCGGGGCGCAGGTTGTACGTCCAGAACACATCGAACCAATCGTTGATGTTGCGGCCAACTTCGAAAATTTTCGCAGCAACGGCAAGGTCAAACGCAACCATTGCTTCAACAAACTTTGCGGTAATACGTGCAGTCGCAATCCCGATACCGGGCAATGTGGTGGAGGTGTTGACGAGGGTGATCGCCGTGCTCATGCCGCCGGCAGCATATGTGCAGAGGCTGCAGGCACACTGTGCCTGCGATTTACAGGACGTCGCAACGTTGAGGGAGAGGTACCCCGCCGCCATGAAGGCCACAAGACCCACAACCGCGAGGAGCTTCTTGATGGAGCCAAAAACTGTCATATCCCGAAATACCCCCGTTACGCACGCCTCCGGACGTCTCCGGAGTCGCAGGTTGGCACTAAACCTTATTCTTACATTCTATCACATTTATCTAAAATGTGATATATTTCAAAAATAATGTTTTATTTCAGGCTTTTACGAAACGCTTACTGCGCCAGATCGTAAGATTTTACGATCAAGACTCTGGGACCGTCTTTACCCTGATGCAATTGGCCATACGGCTGGGGACGTGCCGCAGCGAATTGATCCAGCAGCTGGCCGACGGCTTCGTCGTAAGAGCCGCTGTATTTCACATCGCCCTTCAGCTTATAGTCATAATCAATCGACCAGTACAGCTCGACGCCTTCGGCTGCGGACCAGCTTTGCAGCGTGTCGCGCAAGGTCGCACCTTTGGTGCCGGCCCAAGGCTCGCCCGCTTTTTGCGGTGCGGCGGCAACGTCAGCAGCTTTTGCTTCGGTCTTGGCAACTGCCGCTTCTTCTTTTTTGTCGACCAGCTGGGTCGGCGCTTCGGTCACGGCTGCGGGTGCGGCTTCGATGCCGTCCGTTTTGACATCTGCCGTTTCGGGCGCGGCGCTCATTGTATCCATCGGCGGGGGAACGGCCAGATCAGCCGATGCCTCGGCAACGGGCGCGGTGCTTTGCGCCTGTTTCGCAGCCGGGGGGACCGAGTTCACAGCCACAGGGCGCGAACCAGCCGTTTCCGGCGGATAAGACATTGTCGCAGCAGCTGCCGGTACGCCGGCAGATTTTGCGGATACGTTCGCGGTCGGCTGACCGCCCGCGGTGCGGCCGTCCGTATTGGCGGCGGATGCGGGACGCTGACGGCGGATGGTGACAGGTTCGGACGACGGCGCAGCCGCCGTTGCAGCAGCTGTGGTCACCGCAGGCGCCGCAACATCTGCGGGCGCAGCGGTCATATCATCGGCTGGCATTTCGGACATGGTCGAATCAACCGGTGCGGGCGCAACAGCGCCGCCCGTTGCATGACCAACAGCAACAACGTTGCCCTGCATTTGGTATTCAAGGCCTTGCGGCGCCAGCATGTCGGTCATCACGGCTTGCCAGGGCTTGCCGCCTTCCCACGATACGGTCGCGCCGGGATTGACGCCGGGCGCGAAGGAGAATTGGTGACCCGCGGGCGCAACTTGCTGAAGCGCAATCACGAGCGGCAGATCACGGCCGAAACCAGCAAGAACTTCGCCTTCAACCGGCATTGTTTGCGGGGCGGCCGTGTGCGCGGCAGGCGCCGCGGCAAAAGGTTTCAGTGCAGGGCTGACAGGTTCTGCTTGCACAGATTCAACCGCCGCAGCCGGCGCATCGGGTGCGGGCTGCGCAGCCGGTGCCGTACCATCCCATGCCGTGACAGGCGCAAGGTCGGACATGTCACCCGCGACAGGTGCGGGGGCTTGCTGACGCACGGGCGGTTCAATCGGACCGCGCCATTCGAAGCCAGCATAAGCCGATGCGCTGAAGCAAAGAAGGGCAACGCCCGAAACCATGAGAGCGCGACCGAAGAACTGCGTGAACGAAGGCGTGTGTGTCATCGAATTGTCCTGCTGTGAAAGCATTTGTGAAAAAGTCGGATGTAACAGTTATAATCCCAATCTCCTGCGGAGATCAACAGTCTGTCTGCACGCAAATGCCATTGGCACCTGCCCGCAGCGCGGATATCAAGAGCCCGTGTCTTGCAGCTTGCGGCGACGCGTCCAGATCCAGCCCGGACGCTTGGTGCCGACCAGCCAGACACGCAAGGAACGCAGGGCCGCCGGAAACGACAATCCCTTACGCTCCAGCGCGTAAAAGACAAAAAGCATGGTGACCATCAGGATCAGCGTCCAGATACGGAAATGCACCAGCAGCAAGGCGACAAAAAGACCCGCCCGCGCGTCGAACTGAAAAAAACGCACGGTTTTCATGGTGTTGCGCCAATGCCATGTATTACCTTCGTTCTCTGCCATGCTTAGTGCCCTCCCCCATGACCGCCGCCGCCTTCTGCGTCGTCAGCGTCATCATCGTCCTGCTGCTTGGTACCTTGCTTGTAAATAAGGTAGTGGCGCTTTTCGATCAGGCCAGCATCGTAGGCATCCTTGGCCGCCCGCTCCATCGTTTTTCCGTATTTTGGCACCATCTGCATCAGTTCCAGCGGCCATTGGTCAAACGTCAGGCTCAGCAGGCGTTCGCGAATTTCTTCGTTAAACGGCATATATTCACGCAAAGCCACGCGGCCGCCGCCAATTTTAGGCACCAGCGTTTGCGTGACAACCATACGAATGGTTTCCATGAGCGCGAAGGCACGCTCCGTCCGTTCGGACGGCTCGAAAGTCGACACCATGCGTCGGATCGTGGCCGCAACACCGGTTGTGTGAACGGTTGCATAAACCGTGTGACCCGTCTGGCCAGCCTCGATCGCGGCAGAAATCGTTTCGCGGTCGCGGGCCTCACCCACCAGAATAATTTCGGGCTTGCGGCGCAGTGCATTTCGAACACCCGCGGCGAAAGACGGCAAGTGACGCGGAATTTCCGACTGCGCCACCAGCGAGCGTTTGGATTGGATCGTATCGTAGGTAAATTCGATAGGCGCTTCGTACGTCAGCATCTTGCCGCAGCCGTGCAGGCTTTCGATCAGCATACGGTTGCCCGCCGCCAGCAGCGTCGACTTACCCGAACCCGTAGGCCCCGTCACCAGCACCAGACCCTGACGCGGTTTCCAGTTGGCGATAATTTCGGGCTCGATATTCAGCTGTTTCATGGTCGGCGGCGCCGACGGCAGCGTACGCATCGTGACCTGCACACCATCGCGGCCCTCGGCCAGAATAGCGGTCATGTTGACACGGAAACGGGTACGCGTAAAACGGTCGACCATCACCTCGTAGGACAAGTCGATGTCGGCACCACCCGCCAGAATGGCGAGCGCTTCGGTACCGTACAGACGCACCAGAACAGCCGCAATGTCGGCGGCGTCCAGCGCGCGGTAAGTAGACGGATAAAGGGTACCGTGAATCTCGCTATAAACGGCGCGGTTGGATTGAAAGGTAATATCCGACGCGCCCTTCTTCACGCACCACAGCAGGAACGGATCGATATGATGCTCAAGAAAGCGGTCCGGTTCAGCCGGCCAGGTTTCTTTAAGATCGTCAATCCCCCGCTTGAGGAGGCTTACCGGTCTGCCGGCTTCCATAGTTCCCCACCAATCAGGAATTGCGAGGGGCCCGTAATGCGCAGCGCACGGTCACCCACGCGCATTTCATTATGGCCACCAGTCACGCCGCGGTCTTCATGCAGCGCATAAGGTTGGGAAATTTTTCCCTCTGCCAGCAGCAGACGATAACGCACCATGCCGCCGTAATCCGCGACAAGCTGGTTAAGGCTGGCTTCGAACGAATCTTCTGCCTGTTGGAAACCGGCTTCCCAGCCCTGCTTCACCCACATGCTCCACTCGCCTTGCTCCTGCGCGTTTTTCGGCCACAGGACGCGCGGGGGCGGCGTGATTTCATCTTCGTACGCCGTCACCAGATACTGACGCCAGTTACGCGCCGTCGGCACGATCTTGGCTTGCTGGTTGATCTTCAGAACCTGATCGGCAACAGCCGCTTCGGCGCCACCTTCGGTAATGACCATGGCATCGATCGATTGTTTGATAATCGGCGGCTCGATCAGCAGGCCCGAGGGCGCCTTGACCAGCAGCGGACGGAAATCGAACACTTTGTCGAGAACGCGTTCATATCCCGTCAGACGTTCGAGAATCTGGTAGTTACGCTTGGACAAACCGCCGCGCGCACCGTACGACAGCGCCGCTTCGCGCTGCGCATCACGGCGCATATCAATCGCGATTTCCTTGTCGATCAGATCATCGACAATCTCGGGATTGCTGCCGTGGGTTTTGTGAATTTGCTGAAGCGCCGTCATCTCGGGCGGCATGCGGGTGCCTTCGAGCGGGTTGACGTCTTTTTTCGGTTTGGTCAAACCAAACAGACCCAGGTTCGGCTTCGCGATATCCGCAAGGATATGCGCTTCATCCACCGGATCCGGATCCATCATGCCGGCGGGATAGTTATTGCCGCCAAAGCCCGCATCCGGGCCAAAGCCGGGAGCCGTGCCCATAGGGGCCTGACCGTAGGGCGTGTTGGGTACTTGCTGCATCGGGAAAGGGCTTGCGCCCGCTTTGGTTGCGGCCGCTTGTTGATCTGCCAGCGCTTGCGCCAGATCATTCGGGGTAATCTGCTGCTGCGATTGCGCCAGCGCCGCGGTGGAAACCGCAGACAAAGCGACAATAGCGCACAGCCCGAAAACGAAGCGATTAACCACCGGAAACTGGGGCATAGTTCAACTCCACAACACGTTGATCGGGATCGACAGCGATATTCGCACGCAGACCGGCCTGCAGGCCAATGTCACGCAGAATTTCGACAACAGATTTTTGCTTTGCCTGTACGGAAACAACGACCGGCGCCGGCGGAATGTCGCCGTTCACCTGGAATTCGTAGCCCGCGCGGTCCGCAAGGCGTTTTGCAATCGGCTCGATCGGGCCGACCCAGTCAACGGATACCGTGCGGCGCAGTTCTTGCGGCGCATACGGTGCGGCCTGGATGGAAACGCCTGGGTTGCGGGCCTGTTCAACCGATGCCAGCGTTTGCAGTGCGGAAGAAGCTTTATCGACGGCAGCGGCCAAACGGAGGCTCACCGGATCCGGAGAAGCGACCATCTGGTGATCTACTTTCGTAACTGGTGTGCAAGCCGAAAGAACCAGCAGAGCCGCGCCACCGAGAAAAGAAATTTTTTTGTTCATGAGAATTTGTTCCATCACTGCCCGAAAAGAGGGAAAGATATTTAGCGTGCATTGATCTTAAACATTTTCAGGCGCAATGCAAACAGACATGCTTCTGTTTTCAACATTTTCTCCGCGCTATCTGGAAATAGATAATTGACTGCGAAACCACGGCTGTGCCGCCGCCCCGCGCGGCTAGCCATATTAAACCTTAACCGGGTTTGCGTGCCGGCGCCGATGTGGCCACAAGGTCTTGCGGGCTGCGCACCAGACGGTAGCGCTGCATGGCGGTCATTACCTTGCTGCGATACTTGCCGCCCAAATGAGGCGTGGCGGAGTGATAATAGGCAATCCCCTGATAAAGACTGCCGGTCTGGTTGATCTTTTTGCGTAAAATCCAGGTGCCGACACCAATATTGACGCAGCCGTCATCACGCACCAGCCGGTGCGCATGGTCGCGCGTCACACCCCAGTGCCGCGATAATTCGGGCAGCCAGATCGTATTAATCTGCATGGGCCCGAGGTCATAGGTATTGTTTGTATTTTTGGACGCCATACCGATACGGCCGCCTTCGACATGTAAAATGCCCAGAATAACGGACGGCGGCACAGAATAGGTCTGTGCCGCTGTAAAGATGCAGACTGCCAGCGCGTGGGCTGTCATCATGTTGCTGTGTTATCCTTATATCAACATATCAAGGCTGCGGGACAATACCCGCGCAGGCCTCCGCATTCGCGGTGCCTTAATTTTTAGCCAGTTCCGATCGCAGCATCATCATATTCGAAGGTTTACCCGCAATCACCATCAGCTTGCCGTCATCAAGGCGGCGATACATTGTAAAAGGCGAGCCCGTGACCTTGAAATGCTTGACCAGAGCTGTGTTGGAATCAATCGCCGACAAGGCGCCATCAACAATCGTCGACTTGGCGAGTGCGCCTTCCTTACCTGCGATATATTCCGACCATGCCGCGCCGGGATCGTTGCTCGACATCATCGCCGCACCGCCTTCGCGGTTGGCGGGCGCCTGTCCGAAGGGTACAAAGCGCACCTGCAGTTTGCCCTGCTTGACCGCCGGCTCCAGCTCTTTCCAGTATTCTTTGCAGTGGTCGCAATTCACGTTCATCAACATATACAGGTACGGTGCGTCATCCGGGCCGGATTGCACCCATGCGCTGCGCTTTTCCAGCGTGGCATAGAAATGCTCAGCTTTAGAGGCGCCGCTTTTCGGCTCTTCCGCGCCCGGTTGCGCCGCTTGGGAGCCTTCCATTTTGGCTTTCAGCGCGGTCAGCTGGTTCATGGTTTCAACCTGACCTTCGGGGTTGACCAGACTGCCGATGACCAGCCCCCCTTCGGCGGTGGTATAGGCCGTGCGCGGCGGGATATCCTGACGCGTCAAAAGCCAGCCATCCAGACCGAAGGCATGGCCGATGTATTCAACCATGCCGCCTTCTTTTTTGAATTTTTCAATTTCGGGATGACGCTCGCCGCTGGGCAGGCCGTTGCCGCCAGCGGCGGGCGGGGCTCCTGCCGTGGTCGCTTTTTGCGCCAGCACGGGCGCCGAAGACGCCAGCAATGCCGCCACCAGTGCCGCCGCACCCAGTGTACGAACGGTCGAACGGCGGATCGTTTTAAATGCCATCATGTTATTTTGCGCCCCAGACGGGGTCTCCCCTAAAAACCTGTTTTGGCGCGCGGCAGAATCTGTTTGGAATCTCTTCCCCGCCTTTGCGCGTGCTACAGCGTAATAAATTCGGCGCGGCGCGACAATTTGTTTATTCCTTTATGCGCAGGGCCGCAGTACCCCTTCGCGGCGTCTTGTGTCTTGCGGGGGCAACAGAACCTTGTTTCCGCCCGCGGGTTTCATCCGGCCGTGGCGACATTCTTATATTGTAATCGATGTTTAGATATAAACCATAACACAATCGCACGCGCAGCCGCGCTGGGATATTTATCTTTTGGTATCAAAGACTTTATTAAAGCTTGAAGCCGCCGCCCGGACCACCGCCGGGCTTTTTACGGGCCCTGATTTGCACAGGGGGCGCAAGAATAATGTCGTCAGCCGGCGCAGGGGTGGCCTCGGCCGCGGGCGCGGTCTTGCCTTTGCCCGTTTGTGGCCCGTCAGGCATCGCCTGCAACAAAAGCGCTGTGATTGCCACCTGCGCGCTGGCGTCGCGGGTTTCTTTGTTCATGTCAAACGCCGTGCGTCCGCGCGAATCTTTTAAAAACAGATCGGGCTTTTTACCCAGCACATAGCGCACACGGTTCTGGGATTCTTTCCACACAGCGACCATCAAAAGCGTCCGCCCCGAGCCGTCACGCGCATTAATGTTGGCGCCCTTTTTCAGGCAGAGGTCGACACGCTCGGCATAATTACTGCTGTCGAGTGCTGTAAACAGCTCTTCGTTCACGATACGCATCTGTTCACTGCTAAGGGGGGATGTCATAGCGTAAAGCCCCCGCCGCGGCGCGGCTTTTGGGGCGTGCGGCGCGATACGACAGCCGCCGGTTTCATGAGTGTGATGTCTTTTGCCGATGCCGCCGGCGCAGGCGCGGCGGCAGGCGGGGCAGCAGACGTAGATGCGTTTTCTGCCGATGAATTGGGCATTTTCGCCATCAGCGCATTGATAATCGGCTGACGTACAGCGGCAGCACTATCAATATCCATCGCCAGTTTCAGCGTCAGGTTGCCGCGTGAATCTGTCGCCAGCGGATTTGCACCTTTGGACAGCCAGTATTCGGCGGCATCGGCGGAATATGATTTGATTGCCACCATCAGCATCGTGTTGCCGTCGTTGTTTTTGGCATCCACTTTGGCGCCGGCAGAAATCAGAAAATCTGTCATGTCGTGCGAAAAGCCGCTGCCGCCGACCGTGCCCGCCAGATGCAGCACAGGCCCGCTGGTGCTCCGCGACATGCTTTGCGTGATCGATGATTTTTCGGTAATGCTGATACCGCTCGCCATGCAGTTCGGATCAGCCCCTTTTTGCACATACAGCTTTGCCTGCGTCAGATTGCGGTTGCGCACGGCTTCGATGAGCAGATTGTTCATGATGTCTTGCTGTTGGCTCATCGGGTTTTTATTCCGGCTTTCGGGCGGTTGAATCGGGGCATAAATGAATGTCCGCAGACTAGCAAGGTTATATATTTATGTCAATTTAGACCTTAATTTAACATATATATGTAATCTTGACAGCTGCCGCGGCGGCGCCTAAGAAACAAAGCTACTTATTTAATCCATTTTGGAAGGTCAAGATTATGAAGGGACGCAAACCCGGCATTTCACGTTTTCGTCGTGCGTTTTTGGTGGCCGCTACCGCGCTGGGCATGACGGTTGGCAGCACAGGGCTGGATAACCTGCCCAAAGACCCCGTGACGGATACGCATATCACCTTCCAGACTGGCACGGCGGATCAATACGGTTATAACATCTCGCCGCTCGACCAGATGTGGAAACATACACTGGGTATGAAAAGCGATGCGCAGCTGGCGGATGATCTGCTGGCCGCCGCGCAGGATGGCGATAGCTGGCGCGTGCGTGTCCTTGCGCAGCACGGCATGGATACCGGGGTTGCCGGCGCAAACGCCCTGACCGCCGCCGCAGGCAAAGGCCATACCGATGTAATTGACGCCCTGCTGCAAGCAGGCGTGAAAGCAGACGGGCAAGTAAACGCCGCGCTGATCGCCGCAGCCAAGAACAACCACGCCGACGCGGCATTGCAACTGCTGGAAGCGGGCGCCTTCGCCGGCGCGCGTGGCAGCGATGCGCTGATTTCCGCCGCTGAAAACGGTAACGACCCCCTCGCCCGCGCCCTGATCGCCCGCGGTGCAGATCCGGCCGCCCAAAGCGGCATGGCGCTGCAGGCGGCGATTGATGCGGGGCATGCAGATGTCGCCGATACGCTGCTGTCCGCCACACGCAGCGTCGCCGTATCGACCACCCCCACCGATTACAGCATCTGGACAGGCAGCCGCCCGTTCGACAGCCACATCAGCCCCAACCGTTTTGGCCCGCCGCCTTTCTTTTCGCCCTATGACGATGCCTATGGCGGGAATTACACGCTGGTGGAACGCCCCGTGCTGGACGTCAACGCCAACAATACGCAGGCACTTTATGATGCCGTCTACAAAGGTGACGTGGCCATGGCGCGCGTGCTATTGAAACATGGCGCGCATGCCGATGCGCAGGACGGCGCCATCAAACAGCTGGCGAACGAAAGCCGTAACACCGAAATGGTCAACCTGCTGCACGGCAAAACACCTGCCGCACCGTCGATTGCCCCCCCGCATATTTAAGGCACCTATCTAAAAAGATTTATCCAAAGGGGCGCCGTATTAACGCTTTTTTCAGGCGGGTATGGTGTGTTATACACAGCCGCAGATCAAGCATACAGGTCCATCCGCTGCCCTCTTATTTCATGGAGAGCCCAAGAAGATGCACGCACATATGAAACCCAGCCTGCCCGCACACGCCCTGACCACCATCGACATCGTCGAACAGCTGGCACCCGCCGATCTGAACGACCTGTGCGACGCCACCGATGCCGCCATCGAAGCCGGCGGCGGTTTCGGATGGATCACCCCGCCCGCCCGCGAAGTGATGGAGCGCTATTGGAAAGGTGTGCTGGTCGTGCCTGAGCGTCATTTGCTTCTGGCGCGTATCGACGGTATCGTCTGCGGCGCAGTGCAGCTGGTTGAACCCAACCGCCATAACGAGGCGCAGGCCTTCAGCGCAACCCTGCTGGCCGCCTTTATTGCCCCGTGGGCACGTGGCCGCGGTGCAGGCCGCAAGCTGACCGAAACCGCCGAGAAGCTGGCGCAGGAAATGGAATACAAAGTACTGCAACTGGACGTGCGCGACACGCAGGATGCCGCCATTCGTATGTACGAAAGCATGGGCTATGTCCGCTGGGGCGTAAACCCCGCCTATGCACAGATTGGCGGCAAGCTGATCTCCGGCTCTTACTACGCCAAAACAATTGGCACGGGTCTGGCCGCGGCCTAAATCCGGACGGCCGCAAAGATTAACAGCCGCCCCGCCAGAGGCTTTGGGACGCAAATGCCGTTTTTGCGCCGGTAGTTTTTATATATTTCAGATATTTAAACGACAGATTCCTAGAATCAATCTCCGAGACTCGGGATATTGTGGTGCGGCAAAGGTTCCAAAATAGTTAACATATTTTTTATGTAAAATAATTTAGAATATAGTTACATAATAAATTAATATATTGTAATAAAATATGCCGCTATGCCGTTTTTCAGTAATTTTACCTTGATTATAACGCCAACCGGATTTAACCTTATTTTTACTTACGTAAACGATTATCCAAAATAAAAATCAGAACCCCTGCTCTCAAGGAGGCCTATCTCATGGCGTACGATAACGAAGACAGCTACCACGGCACGCGCTTTCTGGTCGATGCGGCGAATTCCCGCCAATACGGCGTACGCTACGATCACGGCAAGGTCGCAAAGCCGATCCATGTCTTCGCCGAGGACGAACGTGAAGCAGGCTTCAAACCGAACGAAACCGTTTTCGCGTTTGATGACGAAATGAAAATCACCAGCAGCGGCGGCAAATCCAAGCTGAGCACCGTTGCCTACCAGATCACAACCGACGGCACGGGCGCCCCCCGCCAGCTGAAAGAGCTGAGCGTTGATTATGATGTCGTTTTCCGTCAGAACGCCGCCGGTGCATTTGATATCGTCTACCGCCTGAGCCCGACGTCGCGCGATGCGCTGGCGGAGCGTGGCTTTGACGCCAAATTCCCCAAAGAATTCACCGAAGCCGTTGATCCGACCGATCCCGGCATCAAGCGCGACACGCTGAGCAATTCGGTCACCATCGACCAGAAGTTCCTGAACAACCTGTCCTTCCCCCCGCACCACAACGGCGGCGCGCATGTGGCACGCTACCATCTGGAAGGCATGGGCGAAGACAGCACCACCATGCCATCGCCGAAGGATATCATCGAGCAAACGCGCAACACCGCGCCGCAAGCGCCTGTTGCCAACCAGAACAACCCCACGCCCGCACAGCCGCAACCCACGCCGCGTCCGTCTGGCGATTTCAACCGCCCGACGACCTTCCAGCCGCCGCGCGTTGACAAACCCCGCATTTCTGACAGCGCTATCGAAGCGGTGATCAAACAGTTCTGCGAAGACCTGAGCGATAAAGCCGCGCGCGCGCAGCTGGATCCCGTTGTTGGCCGCGACAAAGAAACGCAAGCTGCGATCAAGGTTATGTCCCAGCGCAAGCAATCCAGCCTGTGCTTCACCGGTGACGCCGGTGTTGGTAAAACGGCGATGTTCTCAGCCGTTGCGCAGTATATCTATGATGACAAGCAAGTTCCTGAATCCATGCGCGGTGCGCGTGTTCTGCAGCTGGACCTGCAGGCCATGAACGCCGGCGCAAAATACCGCGGCGAATTCGAAGCGAAACTGAAACCGCTGATCGAAGGTCTGAAAGAGCGCCAAGGTTATCTGAATGGCCGCAAGGTCATTCTGGCGATCGACGAAATCCACTCGCAGCTGACGTCCGGCAAAGCCGAGGGCGGCACGGATGCGGGCAACATGATGAAACCCTTCCTGACATCCAAGGGCATTTCCGTCATGGGCGCGACGACCGATGACGAATACAAAAAGCACATCGAGAAAGACCCCGCGCTGGCACGCCGCTTTGAAGCGATGCGCCTCGACCAGCCGAGCAAAGACGATACCCTGCATATCGTCAAAAAACTGTGGCCGCTGATCCGCGATCACCACGGTATCGGCAAAGATCCCTCGGAAGAAGAATTCCAATACCTCGTCAACATGACGAACCGCTATGCGCCGAACGAAAGCCAGCCCTCGAAAGCCGAAAAAGCACTCGACATGGCGGCCGCTTCGGCAAAATTCCGCGGCTCGGATGCGATCGAACGTGAAGATTACCTCTCCGCGATCTCGAAAATGTCCAAACTGTCCGCAGACTTCCTGGGCCAGAACGACCGCGACCGTTTCCTGAAACTGGAATCGCTGCTGAGCGAAAAAGTTCTGGGTCAGCCCGGCGTATCTAAAGTCGCCAGCGGCCTGATCGGCTCCCGCGTGGGGCTGAACGATCCTAACAAACCGATGGGCTGCTTCGTTCTGCAAGGTCCGAGCGGTACGGGTAAAACCGAACTGTGCAAAGCACTTGCCGATACGCTGTTCGGCGATGAAAAAGCGCTGATCAAAATCGACATGTCCGAATACTCGGAAAAGCACAGCATCGCACGCCTGATTGGTGCCCCTCCGGGCTATGTCGGCTACGATACGGCCGAACCCGCCCTGACCGAACAAATCCGCCAGCGCCCCTATTCCATCCTGCTGCTGGATGAAGTTGAAAAGGCGCACCCCGATGTGTTCAACGTTCTGCTGCCCGCCCTGAACGATGGCGAAATGACGGACAACCAGGGCAAAACCGTCAAGTTCAACAACACGATCATTGTCATGACGTCGAACCTGGGTGCCAAAGAAGCCATGGCAGCCCTGCAAAGCGGCGGCAACAACGGTCTGGCACTGGGCGAAAGCACGCTGGAAAAATCTCCGAAGGAACAGCAGGAAATCCTCGCCAAAATCTACGAGCGCGAGCGCAAATCCTTCTTCCGTCCCGAGATGGTTAACCGTATCGAGATGCTGGGCGGTTTTGTCACCTTCATCCCGCTGGCACAAGAAGTCATCAGCAAGCTGGTGACGCGCGAAATGGGCAAAGTAAACGCACGCCTGTCCGATCCGACCGGTGCAAACTTCGCCGGCGTCACGCTCGAAGTATCTGACGACGTGAAAGCACAGCTGGCCAAGGAAGGCTACAAGCCGGATATGGGCGCACGCCCGCTGGAAAAAGTTGTCCGCGAGAAACTGGGCAACCCGCTGGCACTGTGGCTGCTGGAGAACGAGGACAAACTCAAAGACTTCTCGAACGCCAATGGCGGCGCCAAAATCTATATCAACAAACTGGACGAAGGCTTCAAGCCGGAGCTGCTCTCCCCCAAAGCGGCGACGCCTGCGCTGCCGGCACCTGTGGCCGCAGCAAAAGGCAACGTTGCGGATTTCAACGCATCGGCTGACAAGGCTGCAAAGGCAGACGCCGCTGCACCTGCCAACGACGATGCGAGCAAACCCGCCGCAGCGCGCAAGCGCACGCGCAAGCCCGCAGGTCCGAAACCTGAGTAATTTCTACGCCTGATCATCAAGGCTTCGGCCTTGGTGTGAAAACTGACGGGGCTTCCGCAAGGAAGCCCCTTCTTTTTTGTGCCAAATAAGGCAATCTGACAATCACGAAAAAAAATAGCGCCTGCCGGGCTGTCAATCGCAGCAGGGTACACGGCAGACAGACGCAAACAAGATTTAAGCCGCGGGCGGGAGATGCCGCAGGCTGCGCTGCGCCAGCGTATCGCGGGGCGGCACAGGGCGCGGGGCGTCGATATCATCGTCTCCCCTGCCTTCGCTGGGCGGCGGCGGTGGCGGCAAGATGGGTACAGGCGTCGCCGATGCAGGCTTACCCTGCGCATCCGGCGGCAGCGGCGCGGGTGCAGTTTCGGCAAGGCGCGCAGGGGCGCGACCAATCGCGGCATCCATATATTCATGCAGGTAGGCAAATTTCTTTTTACCTTCCGCATCCGGAAACGCGTTTTCGCGCATCTTTTTCAAAATTCCGGCGAAATCGAGATTGAGATAAGGGTTCGCATCCGAAAGCGCGCGCTGGCGCAGCTCTTTGGTGACCGGATGATCTTCGCCAAGCGAGCGGCGGTGGCGTTCCAGATCAACCGCGGCATAAGCCTGACGGATTTTGTCATTACCGGCCAGCAGTTTTTCAAGCGGCGGCACGCGACCGCCCTGTGTGAAGCTGGGCGCATCGCCGACTTTACCCGCGGCGTCTGTTTTTTCCTGACTGTAGCCCTGTTCGCGTATGGACGCTTGTTTATCCAGCGCGCCCGACGTGATATCGCGCATATAGCTGGCAAGTTCAAAGTTCAGATAAAACTGCAGCCAGCCTTGATTGTCGAACATCCGCGTCCAAAGCGCACGGCCCACATCACCCAGCGCCGTTTTGTCATCTTTGCCCGCGTCCTTGGATAATTTCCACTGTTCGTCGGCCAGCGTATAAAGCCCCGCATCGCCATAGGCACTTTGGGTGGCGAAACGGCTGCTGAGATATTTCCACAGGCTATCATCGCCCGCCTGCTTTGCCTCGAAGGCGACCAACAGCTCGAAGGTAATCGCCGCCGCTTCGATCGACAGGTTGCGCGACAGGCGACTGTGAATGTCCCAGTCATACTGGTAAACCAGCAGATCGTTTTTATCCTGCGCGGCATGCAAAAGCTCGTGCGCCAGATGCAGCACCATGATGTTTTCATTGCGCTCGCCCGGCGCCAGCACAGCACCCAGCGTCGGCACATACTGCGCCCCCATGCCCGCAGGCAAATGCGGTATGTTGCAGAACTGCACGTTTTCACGCGCGGCCATTTCCACCAGCGGGCGGCCCGTCAGCGGCAATCTGGCCAGACGCTCCAGCGATTTACGCATCTCTTCCTGTTCGGGTTTCGCGGCGCTTTGGGCCGAAAAGCAAAGCTGGTCGATATACGCGCGGATCTTGCGGTCTTCGGACCAGTTGTCATTGACCGGCTTGGGCGCGTTTCGTCTAAAAATCGCTTCGGTATCTGTGGTCAGGCTGCGGCCTTCCAGATTCTGCTGGAAAGTCGTCGCCGATACCGGACGATGCGATGAAAAAGGGTCACTGGTTTCCGGCTGCAATGTCGATGCACAGCCCGACAGCATTGTACCGGCAAGCAGTGCGGCAACCAGCGGCTTTTTGGCCGCGCGTGCGAAACTGTCTCTCAGGTGGCGTTTATCGGCCATGCTTTCCTGCCTGTCACGCAGCCGCCTTTCGGGCGGCCACACCCCCCGCGAACGGGGACGACTCCTGTTACTGAAACCGTTGTCAGTTTATCAGACAGGCAATCTTTGACAAGAAACGATACCAATTAAAGTTATTTTATTCTGTCGCAATGCGGCATTTTAAAATGAATTTAAAAACAAGGGTTTGCAGACCCCTGTCCGTATCCGGCGCCCGATGCCGCCCCAAAAGCGGTCTAGGACGGCTGTAACATGCGGCCAAGCGTACGCCCGCCCACCAGATGCAGGTGCAGATGCGGCACTTCCTGTCCACCATTCAGGCCGCAATTGGAAATAACGCGGTAACCACCTGCGGACAGCCCCTCGGCACGGGCAATCTGGCCAAGGGCGCGAAACAGGGCGGCGATTTCTTCGGCGGTCGCACGGGCAGTGAAATCATCCATATCGACATAGGCTCCCTTGGGGATCACCAATACATGGACAGGCGCCTGCGGCTGGATATCACGGAAAGCCAGAACATGATCGTCTTCAAAAACCTTGTTGCAGGGAATTTCACCGCGCAGGATTTTGGCAAAGATGTTTTGCGGGTTGTAGGTTTTGGCATCGGTCATAGGGTGCCCTCCGGTCTTGTTACTGGCGAAAGATTTCTATGCACTCTAGCACCCGTCTGGGGCGAACGCTAGACTGGCCGCAAAGGGGACATGTCATGTTCGAAACGGTTTTTGGTTTTCTAGCAGCCTTGCAGCAAGGCGGGCTTTTGCTTGGCGGCGGCTTTCTGGCACTGATCGGCGCATTTATTGTTATCAACAATTTGCACTGGCAGATGCATGCCGCGCGGATGAACGCCGTCATTACGGGGGTGCGGCGCGACGACCGCATGTTCTACCCCGTCTATCGCTATATCACCCCCGCAGGCGACACCCTTGAATCTGTATCCGACAGCGGATCGACGCGGTTACGTGGCAAGGAGACAGGCCGCACGGTTGTTTTACGTGCCTTTGCCGATGACCCGCAAAATATCCGCAGTGACCTGCGCGGTAATTTCTTAATCGGTCTTGTTCTTCTGCTGCCGGGTCTTGTGATGCTGTATGCGGGGTGGGATGACAATCTGTTTTCGCCCCTCGGCCTATCTGCTTTTGCGGCTGTTCTTTTGCTGGCCGCGCTGCGTCTGCGGAAAATTTTTATTCCCCGCAAAGACCGCCTGAACAAAGATGACTGGACAAAAATCAAACGCGCGGAGCGCAAGGCACGCTTTGATAAAATGGAGCTGACCACCATCGAAGCCTGGCAACAATCACCCGCAGGCCGCAGTGATGCGGCAAAAGCCGCGCAGGCCTTGCGTATTACCTTGCCGCTCATGTTGGGGGCGGGGGTACTTTTGCTTGTGCTTGCGTACAACACCGGACAGCGCGTGATGACCTTGCACGAAAGCGGCCTGCGCACAGACGGACAGATCACCGGATTTGACAGCCGCACAAGCGATGGCAACACAGTTTATCACGCCATCGTTCGCTTCGGCGATACCGACGGTCGTGCGGTTCATTTTACAGACGCCGCCGGCAGCAGCCACCCCCGCCATAAAACAGGCGACGCCGTGCGCGTGATCTATCTGAAGGATGATCCATCCGGCAGCGCGATGATTGATCACGGCGGCTGGCGCAACTGGATATGGACGGCCTTTATGGTCGCCAGCGGGATCTTGCTGATGATCGGTGCGGCGGCGGCATGGCGGTCATCCCGCGCGGCACAGGCGGTATAGCGGCCTGAAATAAAAAAAGGGGCCGTTCCACACACAGTGGCACGGCCCCCAGTTTTTCCCCATCATGTCCGGGAGGACACGAAACCCGGTTAACGTCCCGGCGGACGTCAGTCCCAAATCAAGTCAGAAACATAAATCCGTTATACGTGCATGCCAGCTGGACGTGCGCGATTTTGCGGCACGGGCGGTTTCGCAACCTTGGGCGTACGGCCTGCGCTTTTGGCGAACTGGTTGCTGGCCTCGGCACTGGCGCCGCTCATGTCTGCCTTGGCGCGGGTCAATTGGCCCAGCGTGTCGGCGTATTGCGGCATCGATTTCAATTTGGCGATTTGTTCATCCACCTGATCTTCACGCCAGTGCACCATACCCGTGCGCACGCGCAGCGTACCCTTGGCGGCCTTGAAAGCATTGGCGAGGCTGTCGGCTTCATTCTCGCGTCCTTTGTGGACGACGACGAAATGGGCAACTTGCGCCCCGAGGCCTTGGTTGGCGTTTTCGTCAAAACTTTTACCGACGTATTTGTAGCCTTTAATATCGCTCATCGTTGTATCCTCCCGGTCTCGTTTTGCAGCGTTTTTGGCTGCTTTTTATGCGTTTTGCCGTCTTTGCGCATACCTAGACTTTATGCAAATAAAGTTAACGATTAATGAAGATGCCGACGTTTTATGCACATTCCCTTTTTTTGATATTTTTTTGAACCAAACCAAATGGTTATTAGTATAAAAAGTCATGTAATATTGTAAAAAACCGGCCAAAATGCCGCCCGCCTATGCCGCGCCTGAAAACGATTCTTGATTTCCGGAATAAGATCCGCAATAAGATATTCAATCATGCGCGACCGAAATAAACCGCCCAACCGCCCCGCAGCAAAAACATGACCGCAGATCAAAAACCCGCACCGGCCGAAACCCCCGCCACCGAACGTGGCTGGTGGGAACGTACGCGTAACGGGTTCAGCCGCCGCATGCGCACCAGCCTGCGCTTTGGCGGAGAGCTGATGCGCGAACATGAATTCTGGGTGCATGCCCTCGCCGTCAAGGGCGGCGCGAGCGCCATCGTGATTGCAGGCGTCGTTGCGTTGTCTTACGTGATCGCGGCGCCGTTCGTTCTGGCGGCGACGGGTATTGTAGCGTGCGGCGCCTTGATCGGCCTTGGCGTCTATGGCATTGCCGCAGGCAGTACGCGCGGATGGATGCGCCTGCGTAAAATTTATTCCAACGTCACGGGCACGCCGATGCCGGAAAAACATGACGGGCATAAAACAGGCTGGCTGACACGTCAGCTGGAACGCCCGGCGGCGCAGCGCATCATTAAAACCCGCCCCGTACAGGCTTTTTTGAATAGCCGCGCATGGAAGCTGACGCAAAAATATACCGCAGGCCAGCAAGACAACGTGCTGGGCGGTATTGCTGTTGGCGGCGCGGCGGTGACGCTTGTACTGGGTGCGGTTGCACTGGCGACGCAAATGCTGGTTCTGCCTGTGATCGCCCTTGGTGGCTTGGTCACGGTGGCCGCGGTGACGGCGGTCACGTATCTGGTATCCGGTATCAGCGGGCTTTATTTTGGCATCACCGGCATTCGCCACATGAAAAAAAATAAACAGCACGCCAAAATTGCCGCGTTGGCCGCCGCCGACAAGGACAACCCAAACACACCCGCCGATGCCCCCGAAGCGGCCAGCCCCGACACAAAAAAAAAGGCCACGCCAGACTTCGCCAAGGCGGCCCTGACGGCGCAAAACGATAACGAGGCCGACACCGCGCCCGCAGCCGCCGGACAACCTGCAAACGGCCCTAAAACACCCCAAAAAAGCCGCCCGCCGCAGGGGTAATATCGCCCGCTGCATCCCCGCGCAGGCGCAGGCACAAAACCTTTCCCCTGCTATGAAAAAATGCTAGTCTGGCGCAATCGAATTTCGCGCATTATTAACCGATTCCGCCGTGCAGGATTGTCCTGTACCGTGACCCGCAACAGGGAGGCAGATCATGACCACGAACGCACCGCAAAAACCGCTCAACCCGGAAACGCGTCTGGCGCGTATCATGCTGCCGGATCTGGATCCGCATTCGGCATTGCTGCCCACAAACAAATGGATCATCGACACCCTGAAAGCGATGGTGAAAACCAACGCAGGTATCCGCGGCAAACTGATCCGCGCGGGCAGTTTCGCGCTGGGCGGGATCGCCGCGATTGGCGCAGGCATTGCGGGCGCTATTATGGCGCCAACCCTGCTGGTGGCGGGCGCGATTGGCGCCGCCGCGGTTGCCACCGCGGGTATCGCGGGATTTTTTGCCAAAAAACAGCTGGTGAAAATCAAAACCGACCACATGAATGACGTGCAGGAAATCATCAAGAACCGCTATCTTGAAATGAAAGCGCAAGAACTGAAACGCGCATGGCAGGAGCGTGCGGAGAAAGTCCGCCTGGAGCGCGAAGCCAAACGTGCCGCCGACGCCGCCCGCAAAGCGCAAGAAGCCGCCGCCGCAGTAGAGGTAAAGGCTGCCACGCCTGCCGCAGATGCGCAAAAGCCCGAAGACAAGCCGCAAGCGCCCGCATCGAAAACCGCGATGATGAAAATCTTCGGTCGCTGGGCGGTATCGAAGGCAAAAGACGGCGCACATGCAATCGAAGATAAGATTCATGACGCGATTGAAAACAAACCCGGCAAGCCTGCAAACAGCGATGTACCGGCGGCGCCCGCGCGTAAAAACACCAACAGCGCGCCCAAAAACGGCGGCTGATTTTTATTCATATCCACAACGCCTATGAAAGGGTTTCATCATGGCAGAAGGCATCACCGAAATCACTGTGGCCGATAGCGGCGACGGTCACTTCACGCAGAAAGCAACCGGCAAGAAACATGTATTCCTGTCGGATGCCACCTTGGAAAAGGGCGGCGACGACAAAGGTCCCAGCCCGTACGAGCTGCTGCTGGCCGCGCTTGGCAGCTGCACCAGCATCACGATCCGCATGTATGCAGAGCGTAAAGGCTGGCCCCTCGACAAAGTCAGCGTCAAGCTGACCCATCACAAAGAAGACGACATGGGCAACGTCCAGCTGGATATCATCACGCGTGATATCAAACTGGAAGGGAAACTGGACGACGAGCAGCGGGCACGTTTGCTGGAAATCGCCAACAAATGCCCCATCCACAAAACGCTCGGCAATAACCCGCGTTTGCTGTCGCGTCTGGATACGTAGGCAAAAATGTCCGCCGCCCCGCAAGATGGCAGATTGAACGGTAGTGTCGTCCGCATAGATACGCGGCGCGATACACTGATCATTCGCCCCGATACGGGCGGTCTGGATATTATAGTCGCCGCGCACACAGCACCGCCGCTGAACGTCGGCGACAAGATCACCTATAACAGCGTCACCATCAAAGGCAAAGCCGCCGCACTGGATATTCAACCGCGCGCCGCGGAAGAGCCTGCGATCAGCGCGGATGACAAATTCACCAACCTGATCGCACAGGGCGATCTGGCGGGCATGATGCAAACCCCCAATTTGCGTGACCGCATCCGCACGCCCGATGACGAAGGCTGGACGCCGCTGCACTGGGCCGCACTATATGGCCACGCCGAAATTGCAGGGTTTTTAATTGTGCACGGTGCAGATATCGATGCGCCATCGAAAAAGAACGAAACTCCGCTGATGATCGCGGCGGAAGGACGGCAAAAAGCAGTGTTTATTGCACTGCTGGATGCAGGCGCACGCACCGATCTGACGCGCGAAAATGGCGATACAGCGCAAGATATCCTGAAAGACCACAAAGCGCATGACATGATCGCAGACCTGCGTGCGCATATTGTGACGCGCGCAACCGTTTTGCAAAAACCGCTGGATATCATGCCGTCCCCCACCATTCGCAAGCGTGCGCCCTAATGGCGCGGCGTGCTTTTTCTGGCGCCAGCGCCGCACCGCAGCCGCTGCTGACGGCGGCAGCCTATGGCGATATTCCCGCCCTACAAAAAGAGCTGGAAAAGAAAAGCGTGCGCAACAACATCAACACCCCCGATGGCGCCGCGATGACGGCGCTGCTCTATGCCACGCAAAACGGATTCGAAGAGGCGGCCGCATTGCTGATGCATCACGGCGCAACGCCCAACTGTGCGAACAACCTTGGCACGACGCCGCTGATGTACGCGTGTGAAAAAAGCCTGAGCGGCGCGGTTGAAAAAATGCTGAAGATGGGTGTTGATAACATCAATGCGCAGGAAATATCGTCGGGCGATACGGCGCTGATGAAAGCGCTGCGCGAGGATCACGGCTGGGCCGCCTGCCGCCTGCTGGAGCTGAGCGCGCGTACGGACGTTGTAAACAAAACCGGCGAGACCGCCGCAGGCATCGCCCTTGAATGCCTGAACCCGCGCGACTATGCGCGGTTTACGGATATCATGATGCGCCTGCAGCGCGAACGGGATGCCGCCGCCAAAGCCGCGCACGACAAGGCCGTACGCGAGGCCAGTACCCTGCAGCGGGACATCCGTATCGCCCCCGTGCTGCATATCCGGCCGCGAACGCCAAAGCCCTGATATTCAAAGACAAATTCAGCCCAAAAACCCTTGACAATCCATCTTATGGCAATATACTGAGCCTCTGTTTTTTCAGAAATTTTTTGATGCCGGATTCGTATATCCGGCCATGCGATATCGACGAAAGGTCATGGATATGAGCGTCAGCTACGAAGGCAAATCCCCCGGCAAAACCTGGTATTTCTGGCAGAAAACCAAAGGCATTTTCGCAACCAAACAGCAAAAACCGCTGGTCGGCGCGGGCGCGGGTACGGGTGCATCGGCAACCGCGACGTATCTGGTCACGCAGCAAATCGGTTTTGTGCTGGCCTATCTGCCTATCGCCACGGCCGGTCTCGGCGGCATGGCGGCCTATCAGGCGTTTCGCGCCATGCGCCCGTCCGAAGGCGACATCAAAAAACGTGTCAGCACGCAAGAGCGTTGGACCAGTGCCGCAAAATACGCCGGCGCCGCCGCAGCCGCTTTTTTGCTCACGCCCGTTTTGACATCGTGGGTATCGATCGGCGCAGTTGCCGCGACGGGATATTTTGGCCTGCGCACATACCGCAGCTGGCAAGAAGGCGCCAAGTCGATGTCCGTGCGTAACTATGTCCGCGATCAGGAAGCCGTATGGCTGGATCATAAAAAAAACGGCGGTATCAAAAACGCACTGCGCCGTTTGAAAAACAATATCAAAACGGCGGCTCTGCACGCCGGTAAACTTGGCGGCTTTACGGCCGCTGTCGTAGGACTTGCGGCCAGCGGTCTGGCTGCTGCGCAATATGCTGGGGCCGCCCTTTTGCCGGCCGCCACCAGCGGCAGCATTGTGGGCGCGATCACAGCCGCCGGTGCGGCGATCGGCCTTGGCGCGACTGCGGCAGTCTATGGCGCCGTTGCGATTGCCGCGGCTGTTATTCCGGTGGGTATTGTGGCGGGACTGGTCTGCCGCAACAAACTGCGCGAAGCAGCCCCCGCCAACGACAATACAAACGGCCGCAAACCGTTTTACAAACCTCTGTCCGACGATATTACTGCCGATGTGCGCAAACCTGCGCAAACGCCTGCGCCTGCACAAAAACTGACGCAAACGGATGCAAGCGCCAGCTTTAACAGCGATGCGCCGCCAGCCGCGGCAGAAAAACCCGCTGCACCGCCCGCCCCGAAACCCGCCGTCGACCCCGAGCGTCAAAAGGCTGCGCAGGCACGCGCCGCCGCCCGCCGCAAAAAATAAACCACGGGCACGGACACAAAAAACCCCGCCATATTTGTGCGGGGTTTTTTGCTGCGCGTTTTAAATGAAAATCTTTTTGAGCGCGCGGCTTATCCACGGCCGACAACTGCATAGACCGCCGCGATTTCGCTGCGGGCAACCCATGTCTCGCTGGCGGGATTGAACGTCTGCACACGCACAGCCTGCGCATCAGCCGACAGCAAACGGCACACAGAAAACGCCCCCGCATGCGTGACCAGCACGACGTCTTGCGCAGGTACAGCGGGGCGGTGCGGATGCACATAAATAATTTCACCCGCGAAATAACGCGGCGACATGCTGTCATCGGGCATATAAAGCGCGAACGCCTGACGGATACCGGCCTGCGCCGGATGACGCGCCGTCCAGTCAATCGCGGCATCGCCGCCCTGTACATCGCGCACGGGCACAGGTGACATCGCATCGGGCAGCGCCGGCGGCGCGGGCATCGTCATATCGGCCTGCGGCACATCGGACAGGCCGCGCGGGCGGGATGCAGGTAAAGCATCTGCCCCCAGATCCAGACGCTGGCCAAGATAGGCTTCGATCACCGGAATTTCTTCGGCCATAATACCGCGCCGGCCGTTCAGCATGCGGTTTACCGCCGCCGGATCAAGCCCCATGCGTTCGGCCAGCCCGCGCTGCGTCAAATGACGGCTGCTATCCAGAATCTGGCGGATTTTTTCATGCAATCGGATCATGAATTGACATTAAATCATTTAAATATTTGTGAAAAGTGCAATTTCAAAAGGCCTTAATTGAATATGCTTTTATGATATCATTTCAAGAATACTGCGAAAAGTGAAATTTTTCTGGACTTTTAATTGCGAATGTCGCAACATTGCAGTCATCTTGATTCGTCCGGTACCCGTACCGGCGCAGGCCGAAAAAATCACGGCTGCGCCGCGGGGATATCTGCGGCCGGATCAGACCACCGCCACGCTCTGGCCATTAAGGGGGGCCGCACCGCATGGATTGGTTCAGAATACAAAACGGCTTATCGCTCGACCCGCGCCTGGCGGTTGTTGCCCGCAAAAGCGGTCTTGGCCGCGGGGAGGCTTTGGCCGTCTGGATTGCCCTCTATGACCACGCCAGCCGCAACCGCCCGCGCGGCGACCTGACGGGTCTACGCGCCGATGAAATCGCCGTGATGCTGGATATTGACGCGGCCAAAACCGCCGCCGCCCTCGACCTGTTTTACGAACGCGGCATGATTACCACAGATAACCGTATCGAAGAGTGGACACGCATCCAGCGCCTGTCGACCGAACGTGTACGCGCTTGCCGCGCGCGCCGCGCCGCCATAACCCAAGGGAGAAATAAAGTATGATCGCGATCGACGACAAAAACCGCAAGGATACAGGCCAGCCTCCGCGCCCGCCGAACCCGATCACCGAGAATGACCCATGGGCCGACTGGAAACCCCAGTGGGCCGCCAAAAATAAAGACAAACAAAAAAGTACTTCTAAACCGGTACAAAACGCAGATGCCCCCGCCCATCAGGAACGCCAGAGTCCGACCGAAGCCGTCCGCCTGCGCGGCGCGCATGACGGCGACACCGCCCGCCGCCGCATTGTCGATGCCCGTTTGTGGGACGCCATGAGCACCGCACAGCAGGACGCCGCCCTGCAAATTGCCGAAGCCTACGAAACCATGGGGCGCGGGCTTGGATATGTCACGTCAGACTGGCAGCGCATTCCGGGCGCCCGCGGCACGGGCAATGCGGGCGCCGCGCACAGCCGTCTTATTCACGGGTACGTAGAGTGGACCAAGCAATGCCACCGCGAAAAAATCAGCCACGCGATGATGATCGATATTCTGGTGTTCGGTTTCAGCTGCCGTCAGCAAGACCGCGACCGCCGCCTGCGCAGCGGATCTGCCCGCAAAAACCTGATGGATGGCCTGACGCTGTATTGCCTGTTGCAGGGGTGGCCGACGCCCCGTTAATATAGAACGCATGAAGCCCGACCCGAAACAAGCGCCGCCAAACATACCGCCTGCCCCCATCGGCAAGCCGCCCGCAGCCCTGTCACCGCGGCTTCAGGGCTTCATCAAAGCGGTCGCGCCCAAGGGCGATGGTCCCGCAACCGAACTGACGCAGCGTTTTCAGGCCAGCAGCCGGCAGAAAACCCACGGCATGATCTTCCCCAATCCGCCCAAGGATTCGACCGCCTATCTTGTGGAGCTGCGTATCCGCGAATGGATGCTGCGCAAAGAGCGTGAAGATGCCGAAACCCGCCGCATCAATGCGCAGCCGCAAAACAAAAACCACCCGCCACGCCCCGGCGCATAAAAACGCCCCGATATTCAGCAGCGCGCTGCGGAAAAGCAATAAAAACGCGCATTTTATGTGGTTTTGTTCATTTTACGTTAATCATCTCCTGCTAGTTTGTAAATGTAGGGTCATATTCAAGATTTGTGTTTAAACGCCGAGGAGCCGCCGGATGACTGATGCACTGACCGCCGCCGACAGCAAACTGAAAACCGCTTTTGCCGCTGCCAAACCGCAAAAGCAGATTGCCGCCGCCGAAGCGTTCATCAGCAATATCCGCGGTCTTTCCGAATCCGGCAGCAAGCCGACCCCAGACACCCTTCAATCCGGCAAAAAATTGCTGAATAGTCTGGAAGAGCAGGCCGAAGTATATCTTTATCAGGCCGCCATTCTGGCGGGTCAGGAAGCCGGCAGCGCAGGCGAACTTGAGCGCAAGGTCCAGTCCATCGGCCGCGAAGCAGAACGCGTAGAGACCACGACACGTCAATTGCGCAGCACACTGCAAAGCCTTGGCTGATTTAGCCCGACATTCACACTTGAATGCACTGCAATAACAGCCGCTTGCGGCTGTTTTTCTTTTGTCCGTAGCGTTTGACCCTGCGGCAATCGATGCGCTATATTTCCTTAATCTATTCAGGCGAATCAATGACCTGCCGCGCGCGGCAGCAGGACGCCACACGGCAACCAGAGGCGATGGCGACAGCCATCCGGCAAGGAGCACGATGTACTGGCCGTATGACGTAGGCCTTTTCATGTACGACAGCCGGCCCGATAACGCGGCCGAGATGTCTACCGCGATAAGCCGCGCCGTCCTGCGCAAGGACGCGGCGGGTGCGCGCGCCCTGCTCGATCATGCTTTTTGGAACAACATCGATTTCAAGCCCGACTGGTTCCACCTGTACGCTGCCGTTGATCAGGGCAGCCGCGAGATGACGAAACTGATGGTCACCTATGGCGCACGTCTGGATGATGCGCAAATGTCGGTGCTGTGTCAGGCAATGCCCGAAAAGGCCGCCGCCGTCAAACATGTACTGGCCGAAGGTGGCATGCGGGTCGATCTGGCGTTGAAAAGACCGCTGGATCCGCTGGCGGCCATCCAGATGGATCGCCGTATTCTATCGGAAAATTTAAAAAATGCGCCCGCAGGCAACGAAGACGCCGCGCATTTCAACAACAACGTGGCCGAATTGACCTTGCGTGCCGCGATGAAAGGTGAATACGACCGCGCCCGCGAAATTTTTACCAATCACACAGAACAGCACAAAGGCATTGATACCACCACGCTGCTGCGCGAACGTATCAAGGCGGCGCCGCTGGGTATGAACGCGACCGACATTTTGTACATGCTGGATGCGCTGAAAACAGCGGGTATTGCCATGCGCCCGATCGACGTCGACAAGCTGCCGGAAAACACCGGCGACATATACGGTTTGATGCCCGCCCTCAAACAGCGCGGTTTATTGGGCGGCACGGCAGCGGCCCTGCGCGAGAAGCTTGTGCGGTCCATGTGCTTTATGCAGGAAGACATCAATATCAACGGCTATCAAATGTCGATGCAGGCCGATACCGTCAACAAAAACCGCGCCGTGTTTGCCAAAGCCGCCGCCGCCCTTTGTACCCGCGATGCCGAGATCACCCCGCACGAAGCCCGCACATTTGTGGGCATTCATGGCGCGAATGCGGGCCGCCTGCCCGAGGCCACGCGCTACATGGATGAAACGCTGATTAAATCGGGATATTTCGACAATCCTGCCTTTGATGCAGATACGCTGAAGGCACTGGGCGCCGTCGCGCCCGGAGATGACCTGCGGGCGCATTTCAACACACGGGCGCAAAAAATAACGATCGAAAAAAATGGCGTGGCGCATTACCTGCACCGCAAACGTTTTGACGAACTGCTGGGCGCGATTGAAACCAAAGCCTTTGTGCCGGATGCGATTGCGACCGTGCAAATTCTTGACTTCATTAACAGCCGCCAGCCACGCCACGAAGTGACGGCAGACGCCAAACGGGCACTGGGCGTTCTTAAAAACGCGGGCGCGGATTTTTCGGCCGTGAATGCGATTGATCTTTTGGGACGGCAACATCCGCTGCTGGCCAAAGAGCTTTTGAATATGGACATTATCCCCGTAAAGGATATTTCGTACTATGACCTGAAATCCAAAATTCCGCCGCACAAAGGGATGCGCGCCATGTTTGCCGAACCGTCGGACAAGCAATATGCCCTGCGCGAGTTTTTGTATCAGGTGATGTACGAACGCGATTACCCCGAAAAGGCCGCGGGCGCCCGCCAGCGCAACAATGCCTGCTATCAAAAGCTGTACACCCACGAAACCATCATGAAGCAGATGGATGTGCTGAAAGACATCACCCGCAAAAAGCAGACCTATGCCTTCGGCTATCCGCATGGCAAGCCCGGCAACCCGTACAAAAAATACCGCGGCGGCCGGACAGGCCCCAAACCCGGATATTAACCCGCCCAACATTGCGCTGTCTTTTCAGTACCCTGCCTGTATCTGACGTTTTTTTGTTGCATTGCAGTTAGATAACTGGCATTTAATTACATAAATAAAGAGGGTCAGGTCTCCGTATCATGTTCAACTTCCGCAATCGCGATAAGCAAAACAACAAGCCGGCAAAGCCCGCCAACGAAAACCTGCCTGCGGACCCGAACGCCCAAAAACCCGAAACCCCCAAAAATGATGGCCGCCAAAAGCTGAGCGCGAAGTTCAATGCGGCGGTCAAAGGCGTCCGCAGCCTGTCTTTGCGCGACCTGACGGGTACGACCGGCCAAACCATCCGCGAGCTACGCCAACCCAAGGAAATCGGGCTTTTGCTGGTGGCGCTTGTCGTGCCGGGCGGCATGTTCGGCTGGAGCGCCTATCGCCTGAAAAGATTCAAAGACGGCCAGAATAGCGACATCAAACCCGCCAACGAAAACCTGCCGCCCTCTGCCCAAAAACCGGCGTTGCCCGCGCCCAAGGCCGATCAGAAGCCCAAGCCCCCCAAAGGCCCTGGCGCATAAATACCTGACACCGTTGTTATAAACAGCCGCTGTAAGCACGCGTTTATAGCGCCCCGCCGTATCTAAACGGCGTTAAAAACATGGCGCAAATCAGGGATTTACATATTTTTAAACCACTGCGGCCTATAATGAAAAAACAATCGCCGTATGCGATTCCCGCGGAGAACGTATCCAAGGGACAAGCCGCGCGGCAGAAAACAAAGGGTGTGTGTATGGCTGCAGTGGTGATGCCGTTTCCGCAGGCAACAGATCAGGACAGCGTCAATGCGCGGTTTCTGGACGCCGCCGCCCGCGACGATATTCCGGCCCTGCATGATGCGATGGCCGATGGCGCCGATGTAAATGTCCGCAGCGATGCGGGTGAAACCGCCTTTATCCGCGCCGCCCGCGAAGCCCGTATGGTGATGGCCGAAATTCTGCTGGGCAGCGGCGCCAGCCTTGACCTGCAAGACCGCGATGGACGCACGGCGCTGTTTTACGCGACGCGCACGGCGCATATTGATCTGGTATCGATGCTGATCCGCGCGGGTGCGGACATTACGCTGGAAGACAAAGACGGCGAAAAACCGCTGGATATTGCCCTGCGTCATGGCGCACCGGAGCTGGTATCGCTGTTTGAACAGCCGCTGAAAGATTTGCTGGCGCGCATTCCATCGGCAGATACAGGATCGCGTTTGCAATACCGCGCGGCGCCCGCTTGCACGCCAGACCCGCATGGCGACACCATGCTGACCTGGGCCGCTCGCGAAGGACAGGAAAATGTGATCCGCGCGATGGTACAATCGGGCGCCGATGTGCATATCCGCAACCGCGCCGGAAAAACCCCGCGCGAAGTAGCCGAAGCCGCCGGTCACCGCCTGATCGCCTGCATTCTGGAGGAGGCGGAAGAACGCACCGCCCATCGCCGCGATACGTCACGCGATACGATTTCTACATCAAGCGGCATGCCCGTGCATTAACAGCCCGAACAAACAAAATAAAAAAGCGCGATGATCAAACATCGCGCTTTTTTATTTATTCAGGGCCACTATATCAGCGCGGCTTGGGGCCACCGGCGCGGCGGGCGGGGGCGGCAGGTGTTTGCTTTGCGCCATATTTATCCGCAATATCGCGGGCCGCCGTCAGGATATCGTTCATCGATACCGCACCTTCGGGCAAAGTCTGTCCCGCCATTTCACGGCCGTGCCAATTTTGCGCGGGGATGTGAATCGCCTGCATGCCGTTTTTGCGAGCAGGAACGATATCGGATTTCAAGCTGTCGCCGATCATAACAGCGTCTTCGCCTTTGACGCCGGCCTGCAACAGCGCGCCCGCATAAACGGCCGCGTTTTTGTCGGATACGATGAAAACATCGGTGAACAGATTTTTAAACGGCAGCGCCGCCACGCGGTTTTGCTGCACATCGATGTCGCCGACCGTTATCAGGTACAAATCCAGCCCGGCGCGTTTCATCGTGATCAACGCCTCTTCGACGCCTGGCTTGATTTTCGCTTCGGTCGCGTAAACGTCATAGGCCATATCGCGCACACGTTTGATTTCGGCCTGCATCGCATCGGGCACAAAATGTTTCAGCGTGTCTTCATAGGCTTGGGGCAGCAACTCTTTGCCATACGCGAAACGGTCGAAAATTTCGATCTGACGCGCCAGAAGGCGGTCAACGATTTTATCGGCTTGCTGATGTACGCCGCAGGATTGAATAAAATCCGCAAAGCGGTTTTGGCCATCAATATAAATCTGCTGGGTTTCAATCAGCGTATTGTCCATGTCGAGAAAAACGGCTTTGACCACGCGGGGTGTCTCCTGCTTTGGCGTTTTCGGGCATTGGGCTTTGGTGTCTCTGAGTCTATTCATTTTTACCGCGCTGGCAAGAGGGTATGACAGCGTATAGATCATGTGTTATCAATGCTTTGCGATTGCTGCGTTGCCATATTGTTGCGATAATATCCAAAAGCGCGTAAGCTGCTATCTCGAAGGAGATGCCCCATGGGCTGGACCAATCGCAAATCACGCACGCGCCCGATGCCGCCCGCGCCCAGCGAAAACACGCTGGTGCAGGCGATATCCAACCGCGACCACAGCTGGTTGAACAGCCTGCTGGAGAGCGGTGCGAACCCGAACACCCCGCACCGCGATACCCTGCCCCTGCATTTCGCCGCCCGCAGGGGGGAGATGGACGTGGTCGATCTGCTCTGCCGCCATGGCGCGGACATTGACGCCCGCGATGCGCAAGGATACACCGCCCTGACGCAGGCGGTATTGTCGGATGACAGCAAGACCCTCGCAGCACTGCTGAAACGTGGGGCCGATGCGGATGTGGCCGATCATGACGGCAACACCCCGCTGCATCACGCCGCACGTTTGTCAAAGTTTGATGTTCTGCGCCAGCTGGTTTTGGCGGGCGCCGCGCAAGATATACGCAACAATGCAGGCGATGCGCCGCTGGATATTCTTGCCCGCACCGGCAGCCACGCCGCAAACGCGTTTAACGCCGCTGCGCGTGAATACGCCGACACCACCGCGCAAAAACGGGCACAGTTGCAAAAACCACTGAAATTAATGCAGCCCCTGAATATTCGTTCGCGCCGGCCTTAAGCGGCTCGTCCTTATCCTGCTTTTTTGCGCGGCCATAGAGAGCAAGCAAGTAGCATCACAGTAAACACAAAAACAAACGATACCGCGAACGCGAGCAGAAAAGTCACCACGATGAGCAGGTAGGCTTCTTTTTTTAATTTGCAAAATCCGTTAGCCGACTGCCAGTTAGCCACATTGAAGTCATACGTGGCCCCTTTGTGGCGTATATAAAACAATTTTGCGTCCGTATGTGTTTTGGCGTCATACGCGACAAAACCGCCAGACAAAGAGAAATTGCCTTCACAGACGTCATAGGTTGGCCCACAAAAAACCCGCCGGACAGCGGGTAGGGTTTATGATTTACCGGATGCGGATTTGCCGTTATGGGCCTGCGGCTGCGCAGGATGCTGGTTGGCATTGGCGGGGGTCGAGATATTTGCTTTTTTTGCCTGCCATGCCGCATACGTCGTGACGCGATGTTCTTCGCCAAAACGCAGCGCCTGCATTTCAAGCCACACCGTGATATACGGATTGGCCGTGGACGGATCCATCTTGTGCATCGACGTCACGGCATCCAGTTGCAGATCCGACAAAAAGGCAAATTGTTCGCCCAGACATATTTTGAGTTTTTCAAGATTGCTGCGCGTTTGTGCATTGTCGGCATCGCCATCCATCATGTAGGCGGCGAGACGCAGCACAGCTGCCGAACCTTCGCGTGCCAGCACAAGACCGGAAAACAGCGAGATGATGTCGTTGATATGAAATTTTTTGGATACAGGGTTATCGCCGCAAGTGCTGCCCTGCAGCATATCGTGGTCGTTTTGTAGCGCGGCGGCACCGTCGGCCGCATCGAAAGTATCATAGGTCATGGTACACCCATCTGCCTGCCCAGCAGGCTACTTCGCTTGAACGCCCCCTTCGGGGCTGGTTTCGGCGCTTGATATGACGCCGTTCAGATCACTATTACCGCGACATGATGTAGACCAATTTTGGCAGGAATCGTAGACAAAAAATGGCGCCGCGTGACCGAGATCATGCGCTTTGCCGTTTATTATGTCAAGAAATATGTTGCTCTGCGCAAAACTGCCGGATGGGATGCCGTTTACGGCTTTGGCCAGTCACTGTTGCGTTTGGGCGGGGTATCGTTGCCGTTCGCAGGGGGCGGCGTATCGGACGGTTTACCCGCGAACTGGTCACGGGCAGACGGCAGGCGGAGCACCTTGTTATTCAGGCGGCCTTTGTCGAGGGTTCTGGGCGCATCGTCCACCGGCGCGGCAGACGTGCCGCCGCGCGGCCGCATCAATTCCGGATTCAGCGGCAGTTGTTTTTGGTACTGCCCGCCCGCGACAATCAAACGCTGCACCACAGGGCTTTGGCGGTCGCCTTTTTCGGCCAGGCGGTCAAGAACCGTCCAGCCGCGATCGTCCGTCAAATCCGGATCGGCCCCGCGGTCGAGCAGCAGGTCGAGCATATCCATGTCTTTTTTCTCAACCGCGATATGCAGCGCGGTTGCGCCTTTGGCGTTGCGGATATCGGGGTTGATTTTACGTGACAGCAGATATTCCGCAAGCTCCACTCGGCCGGCTTGAACGGCAAAATGCAAAAGCGTGTTACCGCTGCGGTCTTGCGCGTTCACATCGGCGCCGCGGATAATCATGATGCGTATCGTGCTTTCAAGGCCGTGCGACAATGTCGCCCAGTGGCGGCCATAAACGGCATCGCACACCGTGCCCAGCGGCGTCAGGCCCGCCTGATTTTTTTCCTTGAGCAGTTCTGGCGCGCGGTCAACCACCCGCGAAATCATCAGCGTGTTCTGGCTGTACGCCAGCAGATGCAAAACGTTGTTGTCGCCGCGGTCTTTCACTGACAAATCGGCACGGTGCACCGTAGACGAAAATAAATCGCCATGCTGCAAACGCGCCGCCAGATGCAGCAAGGTTTCGCCTTTGTCACCTTTGGCGTTGATATCCGCCCCCGACAACAGCATCGTGCGCAGCGTCATGGCGGCTTTTTCGATCTTGGCGTCATCCAGCAGGCTGGTATAGGGCGTGCGCCCGGCGTTATCCGCAATATTCGGATCCGCATTGTTCGACAGCAAACGGTCAACCATCATCGCCTTATCCAGGAAATGATGCAGCGGCGTTTTGCCGTCGTCATCGCGGATGTTCGGATCGGCTTTATAGCTGACCAGCAGATCCACCAGCGTCGGGCGCGACGTGCCCAGAACGTGCAGCGGTGTGCGGCCTTCTTCGTCGCGGGCATTCGGATCCGCGCCAAGTTTCAGCAGCATGCCGATAAAATTATCCTGATTTTGCCGCGCGGCATGATGCAGCGGCGTGCGGCCTTGTGTGTCTTTAAGGTCAATATCCGCCCCCGCCTGAACAAGCGCGACGGCGATGCCATGGCGGTCCTGATCCAGCGCCAGATGCAACGGGGGGTACATCATCGCCCCGCGGTAATTCACATCCGCCCCCGCCTTGATCAGGGCGACGGCTTTGGCGAGGTCATTTTTGAGGATGGCGCGCTGCAGGCGGGTGAATCCATTTTCGTCGACCTTGTTCGGGTCGCCTCCAAAGAATCCGGCCATAGCGTTAAAAAAGTTTTTCAACGGTGCGCTGTCCCGTGCCTGAACTACCCCTCGCAAACGGCGGGCGGAGCAGAAAAAATGATCCAAAAATGCTTACGGATAAAAAAATTAGCATGATGTGGAAAGGGAGTCTATGCCGGTTCGTAACCCTTGGATAAAAAAGGGCCCTTTTAAGCAACTAAATTACAATAAACGGCGTTAAGTTAGACGAAATCACGCATAAATGACGCCATTATATTGTAATTAAATGATTTTTTGGCTTGTCCGCTTGCCCCTCGTCAGAGACAATAGATATGCCGCTAGCCGCCACGCGCCGCCGCGACGCAGGGGCATATTCTGTAATATGTACACACGAAGTCCGTTATGACCTCTTTTTTCGCTCCGCAACGTCTTTTGCCTGCCGTTTGTGCTGCTGCGCTGCTGGCGCTGGCCGCCGCCGCATCACTGCCTGCCCATGCGCAGGATGCAGGGGATATTCCGGGCGTTGAAGCGGCACTTGGTGAAGGGCAGCAAAGCGCCGCCCCCGCACCCCAACCGATGGATGACGAGGCGCAGCGCATTTACCGCCGTTTTGGCAATGCGCTGTATCAAATTCAGGTGATCGATCTGGTCACGGAAAAGAAAACGGCTATCGGCTCGGGCTTTCAGTTCAACAAAGACGGCATGATCGCCACCAACTATCACGTGGTTGCCGATGCGATCCAGCGGCCGGATGCGAACCGCCTTGAATTCGTGCATGACGCCTATGGTACGGGCCGGTTAAAAATTCTGACGGCGGACGTGCGGTATGATCTGGCCATTTTGCAGCTGGAAAAACCCAACCCCGATTACGTCGAGCTGGGACAATCCGACCTGCAAAAAGGCACCAAGCTGTTTTCGCTTGGCAACCCGCACGACATCGGCTTTACGATTGTCGAGGGGACATATAACGGCGTATCGCGCGAAAGCTTTATTGATAAAATCCACTTCTCCGGCGCGGTTAACCCGGGCATGAGCGGCGGCCCCGTGCTGGGTCATAATGGCAAGGTTGTCGGCATCAACGTCATGACGGCGGGCAACCAGATCGGCTTTTTGGTACCGGTCGAGCCACTCCGGCAGCTGGTTGTCGATTACATCAGCGAAAACGAGGATTTCGATTTCGTCAAAAACGCCCAAACGCGCATTCAGGCGCAGCTGCTGGAAGCACAGGCAACCAGCCTGAACCGCATGCAGGAAAAAGAATGGGACAGCGTACCTTTTGACGGCATGAATGTGCCGGGCCGTATTGACCCCGCCTTTAAATGCTGGGGCAATCAGCGCCATACAGAAAAAAGCCCCTATACCCACCACCGCACCACCTGCACGACCGAAGATAGCATCTTCCTCGACAACGATCTGGTGACGGGGTCGTATAGCTACAGCTATGACATTCTGCGTGCGGGCAAGGGATTTGGCAGCCTGCGTTTTTATAATGTGTACGAACAGGCTTACGCCACGCCGCTGGATCCGATGTTCTACATGAATGCGCAGGACGAAAAAGATGTGACCAATTTTGACTGCAACAGCCAGTTCATCGACATCGAAAATCAACGCTGGAAAGCGTCATTTTGCACGCGCCGGTATAAAAAATATCCGCTACTGCATGATATTCAGTTATACATGGCGCAGCTGGGCAATAGCCGCAAGGGCATGATCGTTACCTTCGCCGCGCAGGGCGTCGCGCGCGATGACGGCCTTGCGGTGATGCGCCGTTTTATCGGCAGCCTGAAGCCTGTGCCAGTGCCTGCCCCCGCATCCGGCACACCGCCCACATTATCGGACAGCGATAATGCCACGGCCGCAGACGCACAAGCCAAAGCGGGAGACGCGCAATGAAAATCATCCTGCAAATCGGCGACCATGACGGGGATGACACGGTCACATATAAAACCATCACTGAAGTCCCGCTCAGCATCGGGCGCGGATATATCAACGATGTTATTTTGCCCGATCCGCACATCAGCCCGCGCCACGCCGAAATTCACCATACCGGCAGCGCGTGGATACTGCGCGACATCGGCAGCGAAAACGGCATTTTGCTGAACGGTAACCCGCTGAAAGACGGACAAGCCACAGTTAGATCCGGTGACAGCCTGATGATCGGGCGCACCCCCGTGATGATATTCGACCCGCATCACGCCATCGCCCCGACACAAAAGCTGGAGCGCACATCACCCTTCATGGCGCATATGTCGGGGGCCGCCGCGCCATGGCTGTATTTCGTTTTGGCGATTGCCGCGATTTGTTTGATGGATTATCTGGCCGTCTGGACAGACAACACGCCCGGCCAGATCGCCAAAATGGCGGGGGGCCTGACGCTGGGTATTTTGCTTTGGGCGCTGCCGTGGTCGGTTGTGGGACGTTTGATCCGCCACCGTTCAGGCTTCCGCACGCATATTGCCCTGATCAGTCTTTGTATTCTGGGCGGGGCGATATTCTGGCCGGTGCAGGATCTGCTGAATTTCCTGACCAATCAAAATATTTTCTCGGCCGTTTTTGAATACACGGTCAATTTCGCGCTGGTGGCGGGGCTTATCTATGGCAGTCTGGCGGCATCAACACACATGCCCGTGCGCCGCCGCGCTGCCGCGTCGCTCTTTTTCACGCTGGGCATGTTTGCGGTGATCTTTGGCATGACCTATGTCGCCGGCGAAGGCTTTGTACCGCAGCCCGAATACGCCGCGGTGCTGGAGCCGTATTTGCAAGACCTGCCCCGCGGCACGGATGCAGACGGTTTCATGGCCGAAAATCTGTCGCTATTCGATTCAGGCACGCTCAAGGTCGACAGTACCGCCGCCGAGGCCACCCCCAAATCACCCTGAGACGGTTTCACATCTAAACCCCCTGATACGGCGCGGCGTTTCGTGCCGCGGGCGCTTGCTTGACAGGCGGCATGGGTTATGGAATTGTTGGGGGCCAATTTAACACGAAAGCCTTTTCATGCAACCGCCGCGCCCATGGCCCAAAGTACCGCCGCGCAACCACCCGCGTTTCAATGCCGAAGGGCTTTTGGGCGATTACACCGTATACCGCGCCGGCATGGATTTGTTTTTTTGCCACGGCCTTGAACCCAAATCCGCCGCCGCGAAAATGATGGCCGCTGTGGCGCAGGACCGCGCCGAAGACCTGAAGGCATTAATTGCCGCGCATCCGGCAACAACACCCGACTTTACGAACGCGCATGGCATCACCCCGCTGATGGTGGCCGCCGCGCGTGGTAATGTCGACATTATCAACGTGCTGGCCGATCACCCGCTGGTGGATTTGTCGCAGCCCTCCGCCGACGGCTGGAGCGCGCTGCACTACGCCGCGCATTTCGCCAATGCGCAGGCCCTTCAGACCCTGCTGCGCCGCCGTGCCGATTTCACACGCACGAACACATCAAACGAAACCGCGTTTGATCTGGCGACCGAAAAATCTGCGCAGGATATTTTCTGGCAGCACAAAGAATTCAGCCGCCACATGAAACGCGCACAGCCCGCGCATCCGCATTTCGCGCCCGAAATCAAGCAACCCGTGCCCGCCACAGAAAAAGCGCCGGAGCCGAAAAGCCCAGCACCACTCTCCGCCGTATTTTTGCAGGCCGCGCTGAATGTGGGGCTCAGCACGGCCGCCGCCGCATCCATATGCCAGTCGCTTGAAAAAGATATCGCCGATGGCCGCATCGACACCCTGCGCAGCACCTATGCCGCGATTGTCACCGCCAGCGAAGAAGCCGCCGCACGCGGCAAAAATATTGATTTTAACTGGGATACGCTTTTTACCGCCGCGGCACGTCACGGCAACTTGCCTGCACTGTTTTTCATTGCCGAAAAACGCGATTATCTGGATGGGACGCCGCTGACCGCGGCGCTGGCGGCGGCAATTGGCCCCAAGGGCACGGGCAACCCCGATGTGGTGCATTGGCTTTTGCACTGGGGCGCGGATGCGAACGCCAGCGGTGCCGCCATCGCCCCCGCCGGCGAAAAAAACGCCACGCTGGCCTATCAGGCCTTTGCGCAGAGCCGTCCGGCAGCCTTTGAACAAATCTGCCTGTGGGGTGGTGATTTGAAAACATGGCACATGGATGCCATACAGCTGGATTGGGAAACACGCGTGCGTCATGCCATGTCGGGCGGGTACGATCCGCATCTGGCCAAAAGCCGCAGCCAGATTAAAGAAGCACTCGATCTTCTCAACCTGCGGCGTGGTTTAAAGCGCGAGGGGGCCGCCGCGCTCAATCATCATTTCCAAACTGCGGTGCAAAGCCATGACCTGCCCCGCACCATGGCTGTCTATGCCGAAAGCCGCCACCGACGTTTTTTGCGCGGCGCGGTTGCCTTGCCAAACGATCTGGCGGCGCAGGCCATGGCCATGGCACTGACAAACGGCAAGATAACCTTTGCCACGCGTCTGGCGGCAGATGGCCATAACATCAAAAACCTGACCCATGCGGGCCTGTCGGCCACACTGGCACAAATCGAAGCCAGCGAAACGCCATCGCCCGCCCGTGATTTTATCCGCGCGCACAAGGCAGGCACCTTGCCGCTGCCGCAAACGCTGTCTATTGACGAAAAATACATTCTGCTGCGTGCACAGGCCGCGCGCGAAGCGCCCCGCGGACGGGGATACGGCATCTAAACACTGCATATTCGGTGTGTTATGGACGCGGGGGCGCGAAATCCGCGCCGCCGCGCCGCTACCGTCTATAGCCTTGCGCCGATGCGGGGCACGCTATATCTGGTGCCTGTTAACCTGATGTTAAGCCCCGCCGCCTAATCTGGCGAACACGGCACATCCCCTTTATTTGCCCATCTTGTTTTTTTACGTTAGTCTTTTTGTCATGGGGTGTCGGATAGGAGTGGTTATGCTGCGACTGAACGACTTTTTTAATGCCATCACTGGCAACAATATCGACAAACAAAATGAACAGGGGCAAACGCGCCTGTATCTGGCCGCGCGCGAGGGTAACACCGCCGCAGTCAAAAAGCTTTTGCGCAGCGGCGCAGACCCCGACATTGCAGACAGCCGCGGCATCACACCGCTGCATCTGGCCGCCTATTGGGGCGAAAGCGAAATTGTGGGCCTGCTTTTGAAAGCGGGCGCTGCGCCGAATGCCGATAATGGCAAAGGCTGGACGCCCCTGCATTCCGCCGCCATGGCGGGTGGCATGAAAAGCCGCAAGAATGTCATCGAAAAACTGAAAGCGGCTGGCGCCAAAGACGACACGCCCGATCAGTGCGGCTGGAGCGCGCGCGATTACATGGCGCTGTGGGCGGAAAACGCCGATGCCGCCGCCCGTCTGAAACAACGTGCTGACATTCATTCACCTGATGCAGCCGACGCCCAGCGCAAGGAGGCAGACCGCCCGCCCGCAGCGCCCCCGCCGCACGCCCTCAAGACCGCGGCACCGCCGCCGGTGCATTGACGCCCAGATTTTCTGTTTATTCTTGCACCTGCGGGCATTTTGCCTGAAACTATATATATAAATATGTTCAACCCTGCGCGATGCGCGAAAGGAGCTGCACCACAATGGAAACCTGGATGATTTGGGCCGTATTGGGCGTTATCGTTCTTCTGCTGGTGGTGCTGTACAACCGAATCGTTGCGCTGGTCCAGCGCCGGAAGAACGCGTTTTCGGATATCGACGTGCAGCTGAAACTGCGGCACGATCTGGTACCCAATCTGGTCAACACAGTCAAAGGATATGCCGCGCACGAAAGCGGCCTGTTTGAAAAAGTTACCAACGCACGGGCGGCCGCCATGCGCGGCGGTAATGTCGCCGACCGTTCGCAGGCCGAAGGCATGCTGGGCGCGGCCATGATGAACCTGATGGCGGTTGCCGAAAACTATCCGCAACTGAAAGCAGACAGCAATTTCATCCAGCTGCAGGCCGAATTGTCCGACATCGAAAACAAAATTGCGGCGGCACGCCGTTTCTTCAACAACGCGACCAGCGAATACAACACGGTTATTGCGCAGTTCCCTGCCGTGTTGATCGCCCGCATGTTCGGCTTTGGCGAAGAAGTTTTCTTCGAGCTGGACGCCGCCGAACAGGCGGCCGTAAAAACGGCGCCGAACGTCAATTTTTAACGGCAGGTATCTGGCGCAAAAGCCATAAAGGCGCAGGCGTAATATGATCTTGCAATCGGCGGGTCTTGCGACCCATATCATGAACAACCAGATCAAGTCGGTCTTGCTGCTGGCGGGTTTTCCGTTGCTGCTGGTGCTGATGGTCGGCGCGTTTTTTGGTGCGATGGGTTACATGACCGCCCCGCCCGATCTGCGCGGGGCCGACGCCGCGCTGCACGCGGCAGGCGACGGTATTCTGCGCCATGGTTATATTGCTTTTATCATCAGCGCCGTCTGGTTTGTGATTGCGTGGTTTTTTCACAGCCGCATGATCAGCGCCGCCGCCGGTGCACAGCCCGTCACGCGCCAGCAGATGCCCAAGATCTACAACATGCTGGAAAACCTCTGTATTGCACGCGGCATACCGATGCCGCAGTTTGAAATCATCGACAGCCCCGCGCTGAATGCTTTCGCCAGCGGCATCAACGATAAAACCTATAAAATCGTGCTGACGCGCGGCATCATCGAAAGCCTGCAAGACGACGAACTGGAAGGCGTCATCGCACACGAGCTGGCCCATATCCTGAACCGTGACGTGCGGTTGCTGATTATCTCGGTCATTTTTGTGGGCATGATCAGCTTTTTCGCCGAAATGGCATTTCGTATGATGATACACGGCGGCCGCCCCGCATATTACAGCCGCAGCAGCAATAACGACCGCAGCGGCGGCCTTGCGGTTATTTTGATCGCGGCGGTCATTTTGGGTATCGGGTATTTGTTTGCGATCGTGATCCGCTTTGCCATTTCGCGGAAACGCGAATATCTGGCCGATGCGGGCGCGGTTGAATTAACGCGCAACCCCGATGCGATGATGCGTGCCCTGATGCGCATTTCCGGCCACGACAAAGTGCGCGGCATGCCCGACGAAGTGCAACAGATGTGCATCGAAAACAGCCACCAGTTCATGGGCATGTTTTCAACCCATCCGCCGATTGCCGCCCGCATCAACGCCATTTCGCGCATGACGAATACGCCCGTCCCCGAAAAGCTGCCCGTGACCCTGCGTCGACCGCCCACCCGCCCGTGGGGCGATGGACAGCCGCCGCAAAATCCACCCCCGCCCGCTGGCGGCGCAGGCCGCCCGACCGCCGCCCCCCTTTCCGGCATCAGCTCCGGCAATCCGTGGGGAACAAGAAGATAATATTATCAGTAAGATAAGATATTTTTTGCGGCGCAGAAGGGTTTTTAGGGTTGTTTGCCCGCGCACGTTTTCATATAATAAACGCACGTTATTGATTATAAAATTACCCGGAAGCTCATGACCGATTCTGACCCGCGCCAGAAGCCGACACCGCAGCAACCCCCGAAGCCGGAGGATGTGCGCCGCGTTGCGCGGGCGCTGCTGGCCGATCTGGAAACCGGGGATTTGAACCACTCGCGCACGATCATGCGCATGACACCCACCGAAACCGGCCGCGCGGCGCTGTTCGCCCTTGGCGCGCCGTATGCCGAACAGCTCAAAAAATCACCAAAGGTCAAACTGGATCATCTGCGCGGCACCGCCGCGGCAGAGGCTTTTATTCGCGATGAACTACGCCCCGTTGCCATGCGCGAAACGCGCAAGGCACTGCCAAAGCCCAACACCCCTAAAAACAGTTTCATGCGACGTCTGGTGCGCGGCACAGCGCGCGCCGCACTGCTGCTGGCGATTGCCGCGCCGATGACCATCAACGAAACAGCCCCCGCCATCAGCAGCGATGCGGTCGTAACGAGCCCCGCTGCTGCCGCTGCACCTGCTGCCGCTTCGGTCTCTATTCAACCGCTGCGCGACGCGTTCATACAGACGGCGCTGGGCCGCGATATGATGGCCATGGCGGATTACCACAACATTTCGATTGTATACGACGATAAAATGGCCGGCACCGATACCGCCGGCACTTATAGCTTCAGCGATAAAACCGTGCGCATGAATCCCTCGCAGGATATGCCCTCGCAAATCATGTTTCTGGCGCACGAACTGCGCCACGCGTGGCAGGACATCGCCCTTGAGTATACCGACATGGAAAAACGCCTGCTGACGCCGGTTCAGCAATGGACGTTGCGCCGTTATCTGGAAGCGGACGCCTATGCCTTCAGTGCCTATTTCATGGCGGACCGCATGAAAGAACTGCCCGATGCCGCAACGCCTGGCGGGCAGCGCGAAATGGCCGCGGCCAGATTAATCCACGATGAATTTAGATCCGACGATGGCTTGACGAATGACGAATACCGCAAACACGCGCTCGACCGTATGTTTAATGTACTGAATGGATATAATGACAACCATCTAAGACTGGCTAAATACTCCGCGGACGAACTGGGCAACTTCGCCACTGATATCCTGAAAGAGATCACGAACGACAATCTGGACGATGCCGGCTTGGCGCTCGAAAACATGAAGCTGCGAATGAAATCGACGCCATCGGGCGAAGAATTCGACGCATACCTGCGCCGGTTTGGCGGCACGTCACTATCGCCCGAGGCGCCAACGGCGCTGCAACCCGCGACACCTGCGCAAACTGCAGGCGGGCATCGTAGCCATAGACATGACGGCCCGTCGGCCGCGCAAAAAGAATCCCCTCTGCCAAACGCCAGCAGCAGCGAATATGAGGCCCGCCTGAACGGAATCGAAAGCGCGTATCAAACGTACCGCAGCATGGCGCGGGAAATAACAGAAATTCATCGGGACCACGTCGCTATCGCCGCGCGTCAGGAAGCCCTGCGCAGCGCACAGGAAAAGCGCGAGAAGGCAGCCGCACCAGACACACCCGGCCCCGGCACGCCCCCGAATACGCGCAAACCTGCCACGCCGCAAATGCCGCGACTGTAACACCCCACATTTACTTGGCGCTGTCCCCGTGCCATGCTGATGCATGCCGCCTGGGGAAGATCTGCCATGAAAATGTTTCTGGTTTCTTTTGTGATTGCCTGCGCCCTTTGCCTGCCGACATTGGCAGAGCTGATGGACTGGGCCCTGCCCCGCAGTTTGCTTCTGGGCATTCCGGCGACGGGGCTTGGCTATATGCTGGTGTTTTTTCACGAAATTGGCCACACGGTGGCGTTCTGGCTTTTCGGGTCGCCCGCCCTTCCACGGTTTGATTTTGCGCATGGCGGCGGGTACACACACGCGATGAACCGCATGTGGCTCGTTCTAATCGCCATTTGGGGCGCAGCCTTGCTGGTGGCCATATGGCTGTGGCGTCACATGGAATATCGATGGCTGATCTGGCTTGGCATTCTCATGGCTATTCACACCGCGCTTTTGCTGACGCAGGGGCACGCGGTTTTTATCGGTTTCGCCGGCCACGGGGCGGAAATTCTGGTGGGCGCGTTCTGCCTGCTGCGGGCGTTTTGGAACACCACCGAAAAAACACATGGTGCAGTAGAGCGTTGGCTGAACATGGTCTTCGGCTGTTTTGCGATGATCTATAGCGGCATTTTTGCTGCCGGATTGATTTTCAGCGACATCAGCCGCGATGTATATGCCGGACAAAAAGGCGGCCATCTGGAAGGTGACCTCGACCGCATTGCCGAAATCACAGGCGTTACATTGCCTGTTGTGGCGGGTATTTTACTCGCGTTCAATATCTCTGTATTTGTTTATGCGATATACATGGGGATACGCCATGCGCCGGCGCGCAGCGCGCGCACCATCGATATATAAAATAACTATGCAGTGCCCGCCGCAGGCGCGGCGTTTCGGCGGCGCAGTTTGGTGGCGATGGGCTTGACGGTAACATCTTCGTCAAGCGCGATGCGCTGTGCGGCATCCATTTTCTCCATACTTCATAATTAACATAGTATCAATGAATGGGTAAAAAGAGGGGCGGCCATTTGAACGTGGCCGCCCCTCTAAGCATTTATATCTTTTGTATTTTTATCTTATGCGCCGAAGCGGTCGTTCACCACGATTTGATCCAGCGGCAGGAAGCCACCTTTGTCACGTGCCGGGCTGATTCCCTTGCCGATGGCGAGCAGCATGCCGATCGCATGGTCTTCGGGCAGGTTGATAAGCTTGCCGACCGCATCGATATCGCAGCCGATCATGGGGCAGCTGTCATAGCCCATGTCTTTGGCGGCCAGCATAATCGTTTGCGCAACCAGACCGACCGATCGCATGGCTTCGTCACGTGCCAGCCATTCACGGCCGCGGTAAAAATCGCCGATTGCCTTCACCAGATAATCACGCACTTCGGCGGGTGCGTTTTGCCAATAACGTGCGGGGTCTTTGTCCCACGCTTTCAGATCGGCGGCAATCACCAGAAACAGGCTGGCATCCGTTACCTGTGCCTGTCCCCATGCAGCGGCGCGCAATGCTTCGCGCTGCGCAGGGTCGGATACTTTTACAAAACGCCAATGCTGGATGTTGAACGATGACGGCGACTGCTGCGCCAGTTCGAACAGTTTTTGTTCTTCGGCGGCGGTCATTTTGTGCGCGGGGTCGAAAGCCTTCACCGCGCGGCGGGTGCGGATGGCGTCTTGGGTAGCAAGGGCGGTCATGTGATCTCTCCGGTTGTTGGCATTTGATGTCTGCGCACAACATATGCGGCTGCGTCATAAAAACAAGGCCGCAAATAAAAACCCCGCCTTTTCGGGACGGGGTTTTCAAGGGTATACAGCCGTATACACAGCATCTATCCGCCAACCTTTTGGGTCAGTGCCTTGTGGCTGGCAATAATCGTATCCACGACCGACGGATCGGCCAGCGTGGATATATCCCCCAGCTGGTCAAAAGCGTCTTCGGCCACTTTGCGCAGAATACGGCGCATGATTTTTCCGCTGCGCGTTTTCGGAAGGCCGGGCGTAAACAAGATCACATCCGGCGATGCGATGGGGCCGATGACTTTGCGTACGTGATTGATGATATCCTTGCGCAGGGTTTCATCTGCCGTTTTACCCCCCATCAGGATGACATAGGCATAAATGCCCTGCCCTTTGATGTCATGCGGGTAGCCAACGACCGCGCTCTCGGCGATGGCTTCGTGGCTGTTCAGTGCGTCTTCCAGCTCTGCCGTGCCGATACGGTGGCCAGATACGTTGATGACGTCATCTACGCGGCCCGTGATGCGGTAGTAGCCTTTGGCGTCACGGCGGCAACCGTCACCGGTGAAATACATGCCTTTGTAGGCAGAAAAATAGGTTTGCACAAAACGCGCGTGGTCTTTGTAGACCGTGCGCATCTGCCCCGGCCAGCTGTCGGTCAGAACCAGATTTCCCTCCGCCTCGCCGTCCAGGAATTTTCCCTCGGCATCCACCAGCGCGGGCTGCACGCCAAAAAAGGGCTTCGATGCGAAAGACGGTTTCAATTCATGCGCCCCCGGCAGGGCAGATATAAGAATACCGCCCGTTTCAGTTTGCCACCATGTATCGACCAGCGGGCAGCGTTTACCGCCCACAACGTCATAGTACCACATCCATGCTTCTTCGTTGATCGGTTCACCCACCGAGCCGATGATGCGCAGCGAACTGCGATCATATTTTTGAACCCAGCTGTCGCCTTCGCGCAGCAGCGCACGGATGGCGGTGGGTGCGGTGTAGAAAATATTGACTTTGAGACGCTGGATCGTCTCCCAGAAACGGCCGGCATCGGGAAAGGTCGGAATGCCTTCGAAAATGACCGTGGTCGCACCATTGGCAAGCGGGCCGTAGACGATATAGCTGTGACCCGTCACCCAGCCCACGTCTGCCGTGCACCAATAAATATCGCCGTCGCGGTAATCAAACACATATTCATGCGTCATGGATGCGTAGACCAGATAACCACCCGTGGTATGCAAAACACCCTTGGGTTTACCGGTAGAGCCGGAGGTGTAGAGAATGAACAGCGGATCTTCCGCATTCATTTCTTCGCAAGGGCAATCGGTAGACTGCGCGGCGCAGATGTCCTGATACCAGACGTCGCGTTTGTCGGTCATATCGACCGCGCCGCCGGTGTGTTTGTATACAATCACGGTACTGACCGCAGGGCATTCTTTCAATGCGGCATCGGCGTTGGCCTTCAGCGGTACTTTTTTACCGCCACGCAGGCCTTCGTCGGCGGTAATCAAAACATTTGAATCACAATCCAGAATACGGTCGCGCAGCGATGTGGGCGAAAACCCCCCAAACACCACCGAATGCACCGCGCCAATACGGGCGCAGGCCAGCATGGCATAGGTCGCTTCGGGGATCATTGGCATGTAAATCGTCACGCGGTCGCCCTTTTTCACGCCGCGCGATTTAAGCGCGTTCGCAAGTCGGCTGACTTCGTCTTTTAGCTGCGCATAGGTAATGTGTTTGGTGTTGCCGGGCGCATCGCCTTCGTGGATCAGCGCGGTTTGATCCGCACGCTGGGGCAGGTGGCGGTCAATGCAGTTATAACTGACATTCAGTGTGCCGTCGTAATACCAGCGGATACGCGCGTTATCGGCGAAATCGACGTCTTTGATCTGGGTATAAGGCTTGATCCAGTGCAGACGTTTGCCATGTTCACGCCAGAAGCCTTCGGAATCTTCCACCGATTGCTTGTACATCGCCGCGTATTTTTCGGGCGTGATTTTCGCGTCCTTCATGCTGGCGGGGATGGGGAAATATTCAGGATGCTGGGTGTCGATGCTCACGGCGCGGTCTCCTTGAATCGTCGATGAATATTTTGAGCGGCATGGGCGCGGCGTCAAACGGCGCGGCACGATTTGCTGCATAGCACAGCATAGGCAAGGATAAACCCTACGGCAACGCACAAAGGCATATTGCAGCGCAGCAATATTGCGCTATAACAATGACATAGGACATAAATACAGACAAACAACCCCTGACCGTTACGCCGCAGGCAACAGACATGCCACATTCATACCCCCTTGCCGCCGCGCATCCATCGGCATAACATCCAGCGCTAATAAATTTTAAGGACGTATGCCATGAAAGAAGAAGACAGACAGCGTTTAAAAAACGCGTTCAAGACCGCAATTGAAAAATCCCCGCTGGCTGACGCCCCCATCGACGGCATGGCCGACGGCAAAGGCGGCGAGATGACACTGCGCAAATTGTTTACCGCAACAATGGAATCCGAATCGTTCTATACCGATGTCGAGCGTGACATCGCCAAGGGCCTGACCAGCATCGAGCGCATCGAACAGCAAATCGCGGCCACGCACAAAATTTCAATACGGCCGTAAAAAACGGCCAGCAAAAAGGCGGCACATATGACGTGCCGCCTTTTTATGTGCCGCGCCGTCTTGTTAAAGACCGCCCAGTTTGCAAATCAATTTCCACTCCGCCGCAGTGACGGGCGATACGGACAGGCGCGATTGACGCACAAATGCCATGTCTTTCAACTGGCCGTGTTCTTTGATCGCGGCCAGTGTGACAGGCGTTTTGAAACTTTCGCCTGCGGTCACCTCGACCATACCGAATTTGCCTTTTTCGTCGCTGGGGTCGGGGTGATAAAGCTTGGAGATTTTAACCGTCCCCACAATTTCTTTACCTTCGTTTGAATGGTAAAAAAACGCTTCGTCGCCGATTTGCATGGCCTTCATGTTATTGCTGGCCTGATAATTGCGCACACCGCTCCATCCGGTTTTTTTGTCTTTGCGCATTTGATCCCAGCTATAGGCATCGGGTTCGGATTTCATGAGCCAGTAGGCCATCGGCGTCTCCTTGTCTCTTTTCTTGCGGTTTCGGGCCTTAGGGTTTCGGATCAGCCGGTTTTTTGCCGAAGAATTTTTCGGGATGCATTTTCTCCAGCATCTCGGGGCGTTCGCGCAGCAATGACTGGCGGTTTTCTTCGGCCACGCGGCGCTGTTCGCCAATTACAGGATGATCCAGCACAGCCTGCAGCAGCTTTCCATTGCGGCCTGTCAGCGTATCGAGCATTTCAACCATAATAATATTCGGCGCCGCAATCGGACGGATGTCGAGCAGCATGTCGAGGATTTCGCGCTCCCCCTTCTCGGGATGCATCAACGATAGTGCGCCCAGCGCCAGCGCAACGCTGCGCGATTTACCGGCGTGGCAATGGATCAGCACCGCGCCATCTTCGCTTTTTTGCAAATGCTCCATGACGAAGGCAAGGCCGGCTTCAACCTGCGGCAGGTCGGGGCCTTGATGCACTTTTTGTTCGGCATCCCAGAAGCTGAGGATTTTTTGCGGCACATGTGCGTGCGTGGTTGCCTCCAGACGCGGGGCGGAACCTTTGGCGCCCGGCTGCACGCCCGGATGTTCGATGGATAGTACCGCCAGAATTTTACCGCCCGCATTGTCGTTTGCGGCGGTATCCAGCGTTTTGACCATTTCATCGGCGCGGGTGATGATAATACGGTGCGGTTTTTTAATATCGTCAGTCATGTCAGTCAGTCTCCGTCCTGATAGCGCGGGCGAGCAGGTCGTGAATCATCGACCCCACATCCGCCCCCTGATGAAGAATGCGGTCAACTGCCGCACAAATGGGCATATCAATACCCGATTTTTCTGCCGCCGCCGCAAGGGCGCGCGCGGTTGCGACACCTTCGGCCACCGTGCGGCGCGTGGCCATAATTTCATCCAGCGTCTGCCCCTGACCGAGCGCATGGCCGAGGGAGAAGTTACGCGATGTCATCGAATTGCATGTCAGCATCAAATCACCCACGCCCGAAAGGCCAAGGAACGTTTCCGCCTTCGCCCCGCGCGCCATGCCAAATCGTTTGATTTCTGCCATGCCGCGCGTCATGACCGCAGCGCGGGCGTTTTGGCCGAGGGATTTTCCCTCCACAATGCCGCAGGCAATCGCAATCACGTTTTTAATCGCGCCCGCAATATCTGCCCCCATCACATCATCACCTAGATAGGGACGGAACGTGGGGCTTTTCAACGCCTGCGCCCAATGCGCGGCCACATCATGCGGCGCACGCGTCGCAAACGTTGCGGCGGCGGGCAGGCCGCGGATGACTTCGCTGGCAAACGTCGGGCCGGATAGTGCCACATAAGGGTTATCGGGCAATTCGCTTGCCATGATTTCGGCGGGCAACTGGCCGGTGGCGATTTCAATACCTTTGGCGCAGTTCACCACGGGTACGCCCGCCGGCAAATGCGGTTTGATTTTTTGCGCCATATCGCGCATGAACTGCACGGGCGTCACGGCCAGTACCATGTCGGCACCCTGCAGCGCGGCGGCCATGTCGCTGGTTGCACGCAGCGCATCGTGCAATTTCAAACCCGGCAAATAAACAGGGTTTTCATGGCGGGTATTGATGATATCTGCAAGGCCCGCATCCCGCGCATACAAAACTGCGCTGCCGCCTGCGCGGCGCACGATATCGCCCAGCGCCGTGCCCCACGACCCCGCGCCGATAACGGCAATATGCTGAACGGGTTTTGTCTGGCTCATGTTTCTTGTCTACACTTTCTGTGATTTGGCGGCGACGACGCCCGCGGTCGGGTCCAGCGGCCAGCGGGCGCGCACGGCAAAATCAGGGCTGTCCGTCATGCCGCGCACGAAACGCTCCATCCCCGCCCAGGCGATCATGGCGGCGTTATCGGTGCAAAGCTTCAGCGGCGGCGCGATAAAACGCAGGCCGCGCTCGCTGGCCATCCCCTCCAGCACCGCACGCAAACGTTTATTGGCGGCGACACCGCCCGCGACCACCAGCGACGGCGCGGCAGGTTTCAGCATCATATATTCATCCAGCGCGTTTTTGACGCGGTCGCGCAAAATATCGGCAACGGTTTCTTGAAAACTTGCACACAATGCAGCCGCTTCGGCACGCGGAATATCACCCGCCGGAAATTGGTCAATCACTCGGCGCACGGCGGTTTTAAGGCCGGAGAAAGAAAAATCACATCCCGCTTTGCCCAGCATAGGGCGCGGCAGCGGATATTTGGCGCGGGCGGCTTTGATATCTGTGCATTCTGCCGCCAGTTTTTCAATCGCGGGGCCGCCGGGCCAGCCAAGGCCGAGCAACTTGGCGGTTTTATCAAACGCCTCGCCCACTGCATCGTCAATCGTGGTGCCAAGACGCGTGTATTCGCCGATGTCTTTGGCCACCAGCAACTGGCAATGCCCGCCGGAGACAAGCAGCAACAAATACGGGAATGATACGTTTTCGTCGGTCAGGCGCACGGTCAGCGCGTGCCCCTCCAGATGGTTCACGGCCACCAGCGGCAGGCCGCGCACCTGCGCAATCGCTTTGGCCGTCATGACGCCCACCAGCACACCGCCGATCAAACCGGGGCCCGCCGTCACGGCAATCGCCGACAGGTCATCCAACGTCACGCCCGCTTCACGCAAGCTATCTTCGACCAGATGGTCCATATGCTGCAGATGGGCGCGCGCGGCAACTTCCGGCACCACGCCGCCATAGGCCAGATGTTCGCGCTGGCTGAGCACCTGATGCGCCAGAATGCGCCGGTCTTCGCCCACAATGGCGACGGCGGTTTCGTCACAGCTGCTTTCGATGCCCAGTACAAGACGCGGTTTTGTCATGCGCCTGTTATATCAGGACTTGACCAAAATGTCGCCCCGAAACACCTGTCATAATGTGCGCGGCAGGCCGAAAAGCTGTACACGAAAGGCGGAGCGGCAAAACAATGCACGGCTTGCACATAGGCGGCAAGCAAACCCGCTATTTTTTATTAAATCGTTTTTTAACAACAACATAAATCATTCGCCCGCGTTTGACATATTGACATACAGCTGTTAAGTTTAAGCCTGTTTGTACGGCCTGCCCAGCAGCCCGTGCCCCGCGCCGCTTGATGACTGCTGCGGCCACCACCCGAAAGCCCGAGTGCCACATCCATGGAATTCCCCAAAAACGTCGCCGCGCAAACCCGTGGCCAGTTCACCGAAGCGTTCAACCGCATGATGCACAAGCCGCTGGACGCTGCGCAGTTTTACGACGAAGCACAAAAAGCCGGCTGGCAAGAGGCACGCGTCTTTCCGCCCGGCACAGCGCTGATGTTTGATAACAGCAAGGCCGACACGCGCGTCACCGTCGATACCGACCGCTTCGGCAAAGTCTGCCGTTTCCGCCAAGGATAATTCCCCGCACCCTATCCGCACCATTTCGGCCCTTGTTTTAGGGCCGATTTCGCTTGCCGTTATTCTTGCAATAGCGGTCAAAAAGGGTACAAAAGAATAGACAATTTATAAAACGGACAGACATGAAAACGAAAATCAACATCGGCACGCGCGGCAGTCCGCTGGCGCTGGCGCAGGCAGAACTGCTGGCATCGGCGCTGCGCCGCACGTATCCGCATCTGGCCGCGCCGGATGCGATTAATTTTGTGATCATCACAACAACGGGCGACCGCATTCAGGACCGCCCGCTGTCCGAAGTCGGCGGCAAGGGTCTGTTCACCAAAGAAATCGAAGATGCATTGCTGGACGGATCCATCGACGCCGCCGTGCATTCGATGAAAGACATGCCGACCGAATTGCCGCACGGTCTGGTCATCCCCTGCCTGCTGCCGCGCGAAGATGTGCGCGATGCGTTTTTCAGCCGCACCGGCGCATCGATTGATGAACTGCCGCAGGGCGCCGTTGTGGGGACATCCAGCCTGCGCCGTCAGGCCATTTTGCTGGCGCGCCGTCCGGATTTAAAAGTCGTGATGTTCCGCGGCAACGTCGGCACGCGTTTGCAAAAACTGCAAGACGGCGTGGTGGATGCAACGCTGCTGGCCGTCGCGGGCATGAACCGGCTGGGTAAAGCGGACGTGATCCAACAGGTGATCGACCCAGAAATTATGCTGCCTGCCGTGGCCCAAGGTGCCGTCGGTATCGAAATCCGCGAGAACGATGCAGACATGCACAAACTGCTCGCCCCCATCCACTGCCCCGTGACCGAGCTGCGCGTGACGGCGGAGCGTGCGTATCTGGCCGCGATGGACGGTTCGTGCAAAACGCCGCTGGCGGCGCTGATGTCGGTGCCTGATCCGCAAAACCGCGTCCGTTTCGATGCGCTGTCGGCCAACCCCGACGGCACAGGCATGCACAGGGTCAGCTACGTCATGGAAGTATTACATACAGGTGATGCCGAACGGCTGGGGCGCCAGGCCGCCGCCGATATCCGCGCCCAGATGGCGACGGCGGCAAAAACCCGCGCCTGAAGGACGACGGATAAGCATGGAAAATATCTAAACGGATAATAGTTTTCCGAAAACCCGCAATGACGGATTTTTCAGGAACTTAGGGTCTTAACGGGATATTCATGCGGGTTATATAATATAGATGGCGGATCGGACAGGTGGCGCCCGCCACGCATTCCGCGCCGCGCCAAAACAGAGGACAGCCATGCGCTCCATTCTTGTCACACGGCCGGAACCGGCCGGCAGCGAGCTGGCGGCAAAACTGCGCCGCGAAGGGTTCGAGACGTATCTCGCCCCGCTCAGTCGCTATGTGCCTGTGGATGCCGATCTGGCCGCCCTGTCCGGCTGCGAAGCCATCGTTTTCACAAGCGCACAGGCTGTCGGGCAATTCCCGCCCGCACCCGAAGGCCGCGATAAAACTGTTTTCGCCGTCGGCACCGCAACGGCGGAGGCGGCACAAAATGCAGGCTTCGGCCCTGTTGTCACCGCCGGTGGTGACGTGCGCGATCTGGCGCAAATGCTGATTGCCCGCAAGGATGAACTGGGCCTCAAAACCGTTTTACATGTGTCGGGCGAAGACACCGCCGAAGATCTGGGCCAATTGCTGGTCGACAGCGGGATCACAGTCGAACGCCGCGTGGTGTATCGCACGCAGTTTATTGACGCTTTGCCGGATGATGTCGCCGCCGCGCTAACCGGCGGCAAGATCGACACCCTGCTGCTGTTTTCCGCCCGCGCGGCGCAGCACTGGCTGCATTTGCTGTCAACCGAAGAGCTCCGCGCCGGCAGCGCCGATCTGGAAGTCGTGTGCATGAGCGACCGCGTCGCGGCCGAACTGCGCGGCACGCCGCACCGCGCCGTCAAAGTCGCACGCACGCCGCAAATGGACGCCATCATGGACATTCTGCGCGGCGCCGACAGCGCCCCGCCCCTGCCCATGGCTTTGCCCGCAGACCCCGTCATTGATGCGTTTGGCGGCCTGCGCCCGCTGGCGAACCGCCTTGGTATCACGGCATCGACCGTGCAAGGTTGGAAAAAGCGCGGCATTATTCCAGATACGCGCGTGGAGGCGATTTACGCCGCCGCCGCCGAAGACAACATCGATATAAATTCCATACTCGCAAAGGGGCCCCACAACATGACTATGGACGACGTCGACGGCCGATTGAACAACGCCTCGGCCAGCGACCGCCGGCAACGCATAGAGCGCCGCCAGCAACGCACGATTTACGATGCAAGCGGCAATGTCAGGTCAAACGCCTACAGCGGGCCTGATCGCCGTACAGGTGCCGACCGCCGCAGCCACCGCGCCCGCCAGCAAGAGCGTGTACGCGCCGAAAAAATGCGTTTTGTCAGCCGCACTATTGTCATGTCGGCCTTTTTCATTGCGGCACTGGCCTATGCCGGTGTTTTCCTGATGGCGCCCGAATTTTTTGAATTCACCAAGCGTCAAGACAAAGAACGCGCAATCGAAGAGCAGATCCGGAGCTATGAAGATCAAATCCGCGAACTGCAGCAACGCCAGAATGACCTGTTGAAACACCAGGGCATGGCGCCTATGCCGCACGAACAGCCGCAGCACGCGGCATCGCCCGGGATTGGCCAGCGGCTGGGCAGCGCAATTGGCGCGGTCGGCGGCGCGGTCGACAGCGTGACATCTGCTGTTTCGTCCGTTGGCACCGATGCGCAAAAAATGGCGCAGAAAACTGAAACCTATCAAAGTCTGCAAAGCCTGATGCGTATGATGTCGGTCGTCAACAATATGACCCGCAGTACCGAAGGCGTCGAAAAAACGGATGACATGATGGGCCGTCTGCGCACGGTCATGGATGGCGCGCCGGCCAACCCCGAAGGCCTGAGCAAAGCCGTCGCGGATGCGCAAAAAGCAGATCCGGCACTGGCGCAGGTCATGGGCGGCATCGCCCCCAAGGACCTTGGCGCAGCGGCGATGCTGTTGACGATGAACGAACTGCGCGGCAATATCGGCGGCGGCCAGTCGTTTGAAAGCGACTTGAAAATTATCCGCAAATACGCCGACGGCGATCCCGAAATGGAAGCCGCGCTGAAACGTGTCGCCCCCTACGCCCGCAGCGGCGTTCTGAGCAGCGATACACTGAAAAAAGAATTCCGCAATATCGCCGCCGACATCGTGATGGCGAAATTGCAAGGCGAAGACGCATCGGTGCGCGAACGTGTTTTGCTGCGCCTGTCGAAATACGCCAAAATGCGCAAAGTCGACGACATCGAAGGCACCACGGTTGACGCCACCGTCGCGCGCGCCGAACTGCTGATCGATCAGGGCAATATCAAAGACGCCATCAAGGAACTGCAATCACTCGAAGGGGCTCCCGCCGAAACCGCTGCACCGTGGATGGAACAGGCGCAAGGCCATGTCGCCGCCGATGAATCATCGCAAATCCTGCTGCAAACCGTTTTGCAATATCTGGGCGGCAGCGGCACCATGGGCGGCGGTTTTGGCGCCCTGGGCGATCTTGGCCTGGATGGCATTCAACTCGATAGCGCCCTTGGCGGCCTGCTACAGCAATTGCCGGGCGGGGCGGGCGGCGGCACATCCGTGCCGTATATGTCCCCTGCCCTGCAAGGCGGCAGCGGATTTGGCAGCACGAATCAATCACCCGCCATCAGCCTGCCCCCGCCGCCACAGTAATACGCGGCGCAGCATCAATACCCGTTCATTCATAGATTGCTGTACTGCTTTATTTATTTGTTTGTTTGATACGCGCCTGCGCGCCCTGTTATAAAATAATGCGCCCCGCCGATAAAGGCGCACACAGATGAAAGGATAACGCCATGACCACACGAAAGGCCGCAACGTGATCCGCGCTGTCTGGTTTTTGGTTAAGCTGGGGCTGCTGGTTGGCGCCATCGGCTGGCTTGCCGCACGCCCGGGATGGATGACCATCGACTGGCTGGGATACCGCATCGAAATCGCCGTCGGTTTTGCCGCGGCGCTGTTGGCCGCGCTGTTGCTGGTTGTTGTTTTTGTGGACCGCATCTGGCGTGCTTTTGTATCTGTCCCCGCCGCGCTGCGCCGTTACCGTGTAACCGTGCGCCGCGAAAAAGGCTACCGCGCCCTCACATCCGGCCTTGTGGCCGTGGCGGCAGGCGATCCGAACGGGGCGGAAAAAAATGCGAAACGTGCCGAAGCGCTAATCCCCGGCACACCGCTCACCAAACTGCTGACCGCACAAACCGCGCTGCTGAATGGCAATGCACCCAAGGCACGCCGCGAGTTTACCGCCCTGCTGGAAGATGGCGAGGGTGCGTTCTTTGGTCTGCGCGGACTTCTGACACAAGCCCTGAAAGAAGGCAGCCACCAAGAAGCGCAAGAGCTGATCCGCAAAGCCGAAGCCCTGCAGCCCAAGCGCACATGGGTCGTGCGCACGCGTTTTGACATCGAAGTGCGCAACCGCAGCTGGCCCGAAGCACTGGACGTGCTGAAAAAAGCCGAGAAGATGCAGGTATTCGATACCCAAACCGCCCGCCGCCACCGCCAGGCCATCATGACCGCACAGGCAATTGAAAACGAAAAGCAGGGATACCTGATCATCGCGGCGCAGCACGCCGCCCGCGCCGCCGCGCTGGATTACAGCTTCACGCCGCCATCCGCCCTGCTGGCCGATATCTATGCCCGCATGGATAAAAAACGCCCCGCGCAAAAAGCTGTGGAGCGTGCCTGGAAGGCGCAGCCGCATCCATCGCTGGCCGCGCTATGGCTGCGTTTGATGCCGCCCGCCGGCAAAGCGCCGTCAGTCTATGAAACCGGCCGCGACAAATACCAATGGGCACGCCGCCTGAGCGACCTGAACCCCACGCATACCCTCAGCCAGAAACTGGCCGGCCACGCCGCGCTCGATGCCAGCATGTGGAAAGAAGCACGCGAACGCCTGACAGCCGCGAACGATTTCCGCGGTCTTGCGCGGCTGGAACATGCCGAAACCGGCAACGAAGCCAAGGCGCGCGCGTGGATGGAACGCGCCGCCGATTTCCCGCCCGACCCCAAATGGGTTTGCCACACATGCGGCAACCACGCGGCGGAATGGTCCGCACTGTGTCCGCACTGCTTTGCGTTTGATGCGCAGGGCTGGGTGATCCCGCAAGTCGAAACGCATGCGGCGCAGGGGCTTATCGGCCAGATGGGTGGTGATATTATTGCGCCGCCTGCGCAAATTGCAGTAGGCCGATGAAAAAAACCGACGCACATCTCATGCTGGGCTGGACAAGCCTGATGATCATGATGATTGGCGTTCTTGGCGGCGGCAGCCTTTTATTTGCACATTACATACCCGTGCTACTGGGTATCGACCTTGACAAAAAAATCGATCATACCGGCATGTTGCTTGCGGGTTTGCTGGCCATTCTGGTTGCGATCATATTTCTTGTTTATGTCGCCGCCATCTTATGGATGATCGCGATGAAGCCCTTTTTGCCACGTGAAGCGGTTTACACGATAATGACGGCAGGTATAACAACGCGGTTCGATCATTGGCTGTTCAACCGCCTGTATCCGCATCCCGGCGGGCGCATATAAATCACACGCCCGCGATTTGCACCCAAAGATTAGTTTTTGCCTTTGGGCAGGGTGATGCGGGTAAAGCCGCGTTCGGTCGTAACTTTGTAGAATTCATCATACTGCGCGCCAGCTTTCGGCGTGCAGAGGTCAAACATTTGTTGCTGGATTTCGGCCAGACGCTCGGTCGCGCCCGGGTTTTGCAGGGTAGTCGGTTGCATAATGATTGTACTCATATAAATGTGAAACGCCCAAATTTTCGCGCAGTCTCCCCCCGCGCATGCGCGATATATTTTCACGCGGAGCGCAATGTATCGCGGGCGCGATTCGCACTCAACCCCTTTAAATGGTTTTTTTATTGCGATGTTTGGGAACTTTTTTGCGTGTAGTGTCCGGCACGTGCCCAAGCCTACAACCTATAGCGGCTATTCCAGCACAACCCGTTCCCGCACGATCAGCGGATAAAGCGCCAAGCCGGCAATGAAACCGCCGATATGCGATGTCCAGGCAATTTTCCCCTCCGCCCCCGGAATACCGGTGTAGCCGAACAGCAGGGAAATACCGATCCAGACCACAATCAGGAAGGCGAGGCGTTTATATCCCTGCCCGCCCAGCAGACCGGATTTGAACATCAAAATCAGCATACCGCCAAACAGGCCGCTGATGCCGCCCGATGCACCGATCAGCGGCGCCGTATCGGCAGGCATGACAACCGTATGCAGCCCCGCGCCAACCGCGCCGGTAACAAAATAAATGACCGCCGCGCGTTTGATACCGATCGCTTTTTCAAGCGCACTGCCAAACGCCATGAGCATGCCGATGTTCACGCCCAGATGCAGCCAGCCGCCATGCAGGAACATATGCGTAATGGGCGCCACCGCCGCCCGCCAGTCCGGCGTCAGCACGCCGGTGTAGTATGCAGGTACAAAACCGAAGCGCATATAAATGTCATACAGCGTTTCATCCGCCAGCACATACCGCATGCCCATGCAGGCCAACAAAAGCAGTGACAAATATTTAATGCCGGGCGGCAGATTTAAAATAGGCTCCGAGCCTGAACCGCGCTGCGATGCAGCATGGCTGCCGTCATTTGCAGGGGCAGGCGCCATGCGCACATGCGCCGCGCGCTCCTCCGGCGTGGGGAAGCGGGTAATTTTGGAATCGTCGTTCTGTGTATCGTCGTGTTCGTTTGACATATTGAAACGGGGGTTGATCTTGCGCGTTGCAAACGAGTATGCTCGACACACATCCGGAATGCAAACGTCAATAAATACGGGCGTTGTAACCAATATGAACTTCACGCCACGGTTTGCCAGTTCGGCCCTATTTTCACTTAATCCAAAGGATGCCTGACATGTCCAGCACTCTGAAACCCAACGATCTCGACGCACATTTCATGCCGTTTACGGCGCAGAAATCGTTCAAGAAAAAGCCGCGTATGATTACGGGCGCCAAGGGCATGTACTACTATTCCGACGACGGGCGCGAGCTTCTGGATGCCTCCGCCGGTCTTTGGTGCGTGAATGCGGGTCACAGCCATCCGAAAATCGTCGAAGCGATTCAAAAGCAGGCGGCGCAGCTGGACTACGCCCCCAACTTCTCTTTCGGCCACCCGCTGGGCTTTCAGGCCGCGTCGCGCCTTGTGGCTGAAATGCCGGGCGACATTGAACATGTATTTTTCAGCAACTCCGGCTCTGAAGCGGTCGATACGGCGGTGAAAATCGCGCTGGCCTATTGGCGTGCACGCGGCAAATCCGCGAAAACAAAAATCATCAGCCGCGAGCGTGCCTATCACGGCGTCAACATCTGCGGCGTGTCGCTGGGTGGCATTCCGTGGAACCGCAAGGTATTTGCAGGCGCGATGATGCCGAACGTGGATTTCCTGCCCCATACGCATAACCTCAAAGAACAGGCGTATTCCAGACATCAGCCAGAGTGGGGTGCACATCTGGCCGACAACCTTGAAAACATCGTTGCGCTGCATGACGCCGAGAACATCGCCGCCGTGATTGTGGAGCCTGTCGCAGGCTCGACCGGCGTGTTAGTGCCGCCCAAGGGCTATCTCGAAAAACTGCGCGAGATTTGCAACAAACATGACATTCTGCTGATTTTCGACGAAGTCATCACGGGCTTTGGCCGTCTGGGCCGCGCGACGGCCGCCGAATATTTCGGGATCGTGCCGGATGTCATCACAACGGCGAAAGGCATCAACAGCGGCACCGTACCCATGGGCGCAACGTTTGTGCGCAAGGGTATTTACGATACGTTCCTGAACGCATCGGGCGAATATAGCGTTGATTTCTTCCACGGCTATACCTACAGCGGCCACCCGCTGGCCTGCGCGGCGGCCTTGGCCACGCAAGAGGTTTATAAAAACGAAGGCCTGTTTGAAAATGCTGCCCGCCTTGAAAAAACATGGTCGGACGCGCTGCATTCATTGAAAGGCAAGCCGCACGTGATCGATATCCGCACCATCGGCCTGATGGGCGCCGTCGAGCTGGATCCCGGCACCGACCGCAAATACCCCGACGAAATGTCGCGTACGATGGAAGTTTTCGACCGTATGTATTTCGAACAGGATACCGTCATGCGCTTTACCGGTAACACGCTGGCGATGTCGCCGCCGCTGATCGTGAACGAAAGCCATATCAGCCAGCTGGTCGAGCGCATCGGCAAGGCCCTCGCCTCCACCCGCTAATCCGGCATACTTAAACAAAAACCCCGCCCCTTAAACGGCGGGGTTTTTTGTTGTGTGTTTTTATTTTTTGCGCGGCGTGATGTCGCGGTTATAGCCGTATTTAAAAACGAATGGCACAGGATTATCTGTTTTTTCCAAATGCACATACAGTCCCTGCGCGGCCAATATGTCGCCGACGGACGTGATCTGTTCGACATCAAAGCTGTTATCTTCGTGGTGGCCTTTCCAGTGCAGAATCTGCTTGAGCGCCCGCACTTTGGCTTTGGACTGTGTCGGCGCCACCACAAAAACGTTTTTATGCTGTTCGGCAAAATCGGCGGGGTCATACCCGCCCAGATTGACGAACCATAGTTTATCCGCTGCCGCAGGCGGTACATCGGACAGCGTGATATTATACCCATCGGCAGACGTCAATTCACCCCAGCAATCCAGATGCAGACTTTCGGGCGTGCCCCACCATGTGCGGCGGATATCATCATAGGTATCTTCCATCGTTTCGCCCGCGCAGATGCGTACATCGTGCAGTTCGATCAGCGACGTCGGCGTCGATCCGCCGATGACAAAAGCAAACAGTTTCATTTTCTTATGCGCGGTCATTGCGGGCTCCATGGTTTGAAATCTATCAAACGCTCCAGTGCGGCGGCCGTTTGCAGCACCAGATTATCTTTCAGGTAGCCTGCCATCACCTGCAGCCCCACGGGCAGACCCGACTTGGTTAAACCCGCCGGAATGCTGGCGGCCGGCAGCTTGGCCAGATTGGCGCCATAGGTAAGGGGCGTCCAATCATCCCAAAGCTTGCCACCTCGGTCATGCGGCATGTTGACGCCTGCATCAAACGCCGTCATCGCGGTGGTGGGCGTCACCAGAATATCGTGTTCGTCCAGAAGTGATTTAAAGTACGCGCCGATATCCATGCGAGCACGCTCCGCGCCCAGATAATCATGTAAATGCAGCGCATCGCCGCGCTGCGCCCAATGCACAAGGCGCGGATCGGTTTTCTTTTTCTGCGCGGCGGTATATCCCTTCAGCATATGCGATGCCACGGCCATCCAGTGTTTGTTAAACACATCCACCAGATTTGGTACATCAAGGCCGATGATGTCCACACGGCCCAGTTTGCGCAGATGCGGCAGCTGCGCTTTCATTACCGCCGCAACATCATTGTTCATGCGGATATCATTAATGCTTGGTGCATAAGCGATTTTAAGGCCGCGCGGACTGCGCGTGATGCCGTCCGTAAAATCCGGTTTATCGAGCGGCAGGGCATGAAAATCACGGCCATCGGCGCCGGTGATCACATTCATCATCCAGGCGCAATCGGCAATCGTACGCGCAATCGGCCCCACGGCGGACAACGATGAAAACAAACTGGGCGGGTATGACGGCACAATACCGGGGCTGGGTTTGAACGCTGCCGCGCCGCAAAAACTGGCGGGTATCCGCACAGACCCGCCCGCATCGCTGCCCACATGCAAAAGCCCCATGCCCGCCGCTGCACAAACCGCCGCCCCCCCCGAGGAACCGCCGCAAGTTTTATCCGGATCCCACGGGTTGCGCGTGATGCCGTGCAGGGGGCTATCCGTCACCCCCTTGTGGCCATATTCGGGCAACGTGGTTTTACCCAAAAAAACGGCGCCCGCTTCGCGCATGCGCGCCACGCAGGGCGAGTCTTCGTCCTGCGGTTGATCGGATGACAGGGCAGACCCATAGCGCGTCGGCCAGCCTTTGACGTGAAACCAATCTTTGACCGTCACGGGCACGCCATCCAGCAGCCCCTTAGGCTTGCCCGCCCGCCAGCGTTTATCGGATGCGCGTGCCTGTGCCAGCGCGGATTTTTCGTCGACCAGACAAAGCGCGTTCAGCTGCGGATTAAGGTCGCGAATCCGGTCCAGCGCCGCCACGGTGACATCCAGCGGCGACAATTGGCCCGACGCGTAAAGTCCCATCACAGCGGCCACAGGCAGGGACAGCAGATCTTTGGTCATTTCTATGCGCCTTTTCAATGGGTTATGTTTAATATTCGCGGTCTTCTCGCGCATTTTAATCAAGATATGATAGAATAGATAAAGTTTTATACGTGTTTTATCTCCGGGCTTCGCGCGCCTGCCCGCCGCCTGCAGATACATCAAAGGAGACCGCCGCCCGTGAAACCCGCCCTGTTGTTTGCCGCCTGCCTTGGCCTTGCCGTTGCAACCGCGCCGCTCTCTGCGCAGGCATATGACGGCCTGATGTCCCAACCGCAAGACGGCGATGGCTACGATGGCCTGCTGGCGCCCAGCCAGCCGAACAAAACCAATAACCGCGGATCGCAAGAACCGCCGGGCTATGATGGCCTTTTGCGCGGCAGCGTGCCGCAGCGTGCCGCTGACCCCGCCACGGACAATACCGCAACGCAGCCCGCGCGTGGCAATACAGCCGCAACCCCGCAGGCCAATACCGCAGCCGCCGTACGCGCGGCACGCCCCGCCCAAAGCGCACGCCCCGAATTGCCGATGTCCCCGCGCCCCGGCCGCCTGAAACTGGGCCCTATTTCAAGCGCGGATCAATTGCGTTTGTTGGCATCGCTGGCTGGCAAGAAACTGGATCTGGATAAAATGACGGCGGACATCCAGCCGTCTGCCGCGCTGCTGGGCATCCCAGAAGCAAAACGTCCCCGCGTCGGCGGTATGCTGCCGATGGAGCTGATGGCCAAAAGCCAGATCGACAAAGCCATGGCCGTGCTGAACAACCCGCAATTGACGCAGGAGCAAAAACAGCTCGCCGCCCGCGAAAGCTATAACCAGATGATGATTATGGCGGATGGTATTATCACGCGCCGCAGCGTGCCCGATGCGCTCTACAAAAAAATGGGCATGAGCGAACAGTTCATGCAGGAAGAACGCGAAGGCAACGAACGCGCGCTGGCACGCTTCGAAGAGGCCTTCAAAGTTTTGCGCCCGCTGCAATAATAACAACGCCGGTCATCGCCGCCGGCCGACCCTGTAACCGGAATAACCGAAAGGATATCTGCCCATGACCCGCTGCCGTTTTATCCGCACGCCCCTGCTGACTGCACTTGCCGCGGTTTTGATGATTGGTCTGGGCGCGGCCTCTGCGCAGGCACAAGGATACGAGGGTCTGGTTGAATCGCAGCCCGGTTACGATACGCAGCAATTCCGCGGCAGAGATGGCGCGGTCGATGGCGGCGGATACGGCGGCGTTGTCGGCTGGCAAGGTAGCCCGAGCGCGACCAACCCCTACGGCACAGCCCCTGCCGGAGACATATATCAATTCGTGCAGGGTTCGGGCACAAGTCCCGAAGAGCGCAAGGAAATGGCGCGTCAAAAACGCGAAGCCGACAAAAAGGCCCGTCAGGAAGAAACCGCCCTGCGCAACCAGCGCAAAGCCGCAGAGCTTCAGGATAAACTGCAAAAAATCGGTGATGAACGCCAAAAGCGCGTGCTGGAGCAGCATCAGCAAATCCTGCAGCGCATGCAGCAGCAAAGACCGCAACAGCAAGCGCGCTGATGACGGGGTGCGCCGCGTTCCGGCACTAATTTAAAATGATGGCACGGCCTAGGCAGCGCCCTGATAATTGCATGGCGTGCAGCGGATGACTTCGTCATCTTTCAGTTCATAAAACATGATGACGCCCCGCTCGATCGCCTGATCCAGATAATCTTTGCGCAGGTCTTTCAAGACAGCAGATTTTTCAGCGGCCGTAATCAATACATCGCGCGGGTTGTCGGGACTGATGCGGAAACGCGCGGGCACTTCAATGCCGCCATCGAAAATGCCGGTCTTGGGCATCAGGATGGTCACGCCTGTGCGCACCGCAAAAACCACATCGTATTGTTGAATGATTTCAGACATTTCGTTTCCCCCCTTCCCACTGTATCCGAGTCTGTCTTAAAAAATCGTTTTCATGTAAGCTGAATAGATGAAAACAAAGGATAAAATCTTCTGTACCGGCCTGCCCCCCGCGCTTGAAAACGCCGTGATCGAGGCACTCGCCCCGTATGCCGCGCCGATTGCCGATAGCCGTCAGGCCGATATCCTGATCGCCGCGCCCGCCGCGCCCCTGCCCGCAGGGTTGTCCCCAGCCGTGCCGCGGCTGAATATCGACACCCAGCGGCCGCAGCGTCTGGGCGACATCCTGCGCCGCGCCCGCCAGATGATCGATGCGCCAGCGTTCTATATCGACGACCTGAGCGTCGGCAGCGGTATTTTCCGCCCGCAGGAAAAAACGATCACGGACGAAGACGGCACGCTGGCCGGCCTGACAGACAAAGAAGTCGATATTCTTGTTTGCCTCGCGCAGCGTGAAGGCACGGCCATGCGGCGCGATGATCTATTGCGTTATGTCTGGCGCTATCAACCGGGTATCGATACCCACACGCTGGAAACACATGTGTATAGGCTGCGCCAGAAAATATCCGCGTTGAAGGGGCTTGAAAATCTTTTGCTGACCGATGATGACGGCGGCTATCGTCTGTCTCTGCCGGTGTCTACAGCGGTGCCGGATACAGACGAGACCTGAGGCGCATCCTGCGCGCGGCGCCACGATTGCAGCAATGCTTCAATTTTCTGAATTTTACGCTGCGGCGATAATACATCGGGAATAATATACGCGGTGCCCGCCATGTCTTCGCGCCCGCGCGGACGTGTTTGAATGACAAGATCAAACAGATGCAGCGGTTTTTGTACAGAAGCCTGCCGAATATGCAGCCCGCTGATGGATTTGTACTGAATACGAATTTTATCGCGCAGCAGAATGTTTTCGGTGAAGCACAAATGATCGTCGAAAAAATCATACGTCACATGCCGGCAATTCAAAGAGGCCACAAAAAATTGCGGCGCAATCACCAGCAAAAAAACAAAAACAGCGCCCAGCACATACGATATCAAAACCGGTAAATCGGCGGTTTTTGTGCCAATCATGGCCGCTTCGGGCAATAAAAAGAAAGTCAGAAGCAAGCTGACCGTCAGGCGTACCGGATGCCGCCACAATTCCATCACAGGATGAAAGCGGCTGCGGATACGCAACCTGACAGCAGGGGCGCTCTCTTTTTTACCTGGGGGGCTCAACGGCATCGGTCACAACGACCGTTGTTGTCGGTGCGATTGCGGCGGGCGGCGGCACATTAACGGCTGCCGCTGCGCGTGCCATGGCGCGGTATTCGCTTTTTTCGATCAGGTCGAGAATTTTGGGCATCAAATCCAGCCGCTGCGGCACATCTTCGATCTTCACGCCCGAAAACGCGCGTGGGTTATAATTCATGTTCGGCGCCATGATTAAAATCGATGTCAGCATGCGCTGCGTTTGTAACGCGCCGCCCGCCTGTACAACATCCGACACATCGCGGTAGCGCAAACGGCTGCGGCGTTGCAGCAGCATGAACTGGAAGTACTGGAATTCAAGGTAGTCGTCATAAAAGCGGAAGAAGGTGCGGCTATACGCTTTTTTCTTCAGCTCGAAAAACAGCGGCGGCAACACAACCAGACTGCCCACCAAGAAAAGACCGTAGACATAGCCCGCGGCGACAAAACGGCCAAGGCCGATCAGCTGCAAAAGAACATAGAAAATCGTACCGCCGATAATCGTCACCAGCAAAAAGGCAACAGCGGTAAACAGTACGGCCTGTACCGTGACAAGCCCTTGGTCAAAATGCGGGCGGATGGTGAGTAGCGGCTGTTGTCTTTCCATAGCCTATCCCTTTGCAAACAGGATTTGATTATCCTATGCCGCCTTTGATTTCTCAACCACTTCTTTGAACCTTGCCAAAGGGCTTTCGTCGCTGCGCAGCCCCTTGAGCGTCAACGCAGGTCCGTTTTGCGTGCCATAATATGGCAGACGCGCGCATTCGGGGCGCACGTTATCCAGATAAAGCACCACGCCCATCAGCCCGGCTTCGCGGTCCCGCGCCGGAATGGCTTCCCATTCCTCCGCGCGGGCAATATCGCTGTAGGGTATGCGTGCCAGCGGTTTTTCGCTGCTGGCGCCCAAAGCAACGGCCAGGTGATCCGCGTGCAATTCAAGGCGCATCGGCGACGGGCGGCTGGCCATGAAACGCGGCAGCATGAACGCCATCACCAGATCAATCGCCGCGACAGCCAGAAAAATCATTGTGACCAAACGGTCTTCTTCGCCCGTTAGCAGGGGGAAAATAAACGCGATTGCCGCAATAAACAGCGCCCCGCCTACCATCGCACCGCGCAGCATATTCGCCGTGGCGGGCGACATATAAAGACTAAAGATATGCAGCGGGGCAGAACGGGGCGTGTCGGACATATAAAAAGCTCCTCAAAAATGCAGTGCGTCTGGTAACCATCATAAAGAAAAAAGGCGGATAAACAACGAATGCCTTTAATCCCGCGTCGGCGGCGGGGGCGGCGCCAACGGTATCTGCAGATCAAGGCAGCGGCGGCGCAGTGCCGCATAAATCGTCTGGCGGTCTTTGACGGTAACGCTGGTCACACCGGCACGCTCCAGCGCGGCCAGCATATAAAAAATCTCGCTGCCCGCATCGGCATCCGGATGATGCGCGGCGGCGGCGCGCCATTCGTCATTTACCTCGGGCTTTGTACCGGACAGTGTAGATAATACGCCAGCGCCCTCGCGCGGTAGCTCCAAAAGGGGCTGGGCGATATCTGCCGCACGGCGATACGCCGCCAGCGCAGGTTCGATATCCGGCGCCGCCTGTACAGGCGGACGGCCATAAGCATAAACGGTTTTATCCCCTGCCAGCGTGGCCTGCAGCGCCATCAACGATAGTTCGATAAAATCTTCACCAAAGGATGGCTCTTGGGATAGGGCCGATAAATCATCGTCCGGCTGCGATAAATCGGCTTCGTCAACGATGTCGGACAGGCGGCGTGGAAACGCGCCGCGTTCGCGGTGGTTTTCTTCACCGGTCTTTTTGGCAGGCTGCGGCTGGGCAATCGGCGGCAGATCCTTGCGAAGCTCAACCGGCCTGAAAAATTCGCCCGCGCCGGAGAACATGATTTTTTCTCTTGGTTACTTGCCGTAGAATTCAAGCAGCTCGTTACCACTGCTCCGGCGTGTGGTTTTTCCTGTACCCGTCCGCGACCACAGCGGGCGTTCGGTTTTTTGCAAATAAATCGACAATGTCGCCACTTCGGCAGACATCAGCAAATAGCTTTTATCACCCATTTGTATGGGTGTTTTATCGGCGGTCTTGGGTTCAACCTCGATCACGGCGTTGACCGTGTTTTTGTACAGCGGCGCCCAGTCATCGATACGTTTGGCGTTGTCACCTTCAAGCGCGACCCATTGGTAATCCATCAGCTTGGGAATAATAATCGCGTAATTCTGTCCGCCAAAACTGTAGGCGAAAAAAGTCTGGTTGTTAAAGCTTTCGATAACGAAACCTTTATTCTCGTGGCTATAGCGGGAGATTTTTACATTCGTGCTGATGACCAGCGTTTCGGGTTTGCTGAATAAACGGAATTTATCGATGTATTCACGTTTTTTTTCTTCAATCACGGACTGCCGCGAAAAATCGTTGGCTTCTTTGTATTCCTTGCTTTCGCGGGCCCAGACTTCGGCGCTGGGCGCATCGCCCGACAGCCAGTGCTGGGTAATCGCAACTTCTTCGGCCGATGAAATGCGCGGACGGTAATCAATGCCCGTTGTTCCCGTTCCCCATTGCGCCTGCGCCGGCAGCGCCAACAAGGCGGTTACGCCAAATGCGGTCACAAAGCTGGAAATTTTTTGCACAAGTCTCACGTCGGATATCCCCCGTTTTCTCATCAGCCACAAACAGGCGCGGCAAACAATAGCGGCTCTTTCGCCGCCGACAAGCATAGTATAACATACCACGGTTAACATTTTTAAACAGCTGCAGGCTATGAAAAAAGGCTCAAAATCAGGAACATCGGACGAAGATCGCGCGTTATGGCAGCACGTAACACGCAGTGTCCGTGCCTATGAAAAAAAACGTGCCAGCGCCGAGGCCACGCCGCGCAATACCGCGCCGCCCAAAACCAAAAAACCGGACAAAATCACAGCCGCCCTTGCTGCCGCCAAACCGATGCCGGCACGCCCCACCCCTGCCAAATCCAGCCTGACCGCCGCAAGCCCCGCTGCCGCCGTGCAGGATGGCGGCACGGCCAAGGATTTGAAAAAGAAAAAATGGCCGATTGATAAAACCATCGACCTGCACGGCATGACGCAAACCGCCGCACATGATGCGCTGGTGCGGTTTTTCAATCTGGCGCGGCGGCAGGAAAAACGCACCCTGCTGGTCATCACCGGCAAGGGTAGCCGTTTGCAGGGCGGCGGCGTCCTGCGCCGCCTGCTGCCGCTGTGGCTGGCGGAAACACCCTTTGCCCCCCATGTACTGGCGATTACCGCCGCCCGTACCGAAGACGGCGGCGACGGGGCGTTTTACGTACGGCTGAAAAAACCGGCCACCCGTAAATAAACGACCGATAAATAAAATAATCCTTATGTTTTTAACGGCTGCCCGGCGCGGGCAGTTTCGGCTTGGCCATGCCGCGGTGTCCGGCGGGCAATTCATCTGCGGGCGGGTTGCCGCCCAGCTCCGTCAGTTTTGCACGGGCAGTACGCAGCGCCGCGGGGCCGTAATCGTCAAAAGATACTTCGGTTTTAAACGCGTGCGTGTTGTTGTGGGATGTGTAAATCTCGCTCACGCGGCGCGCCGCAAAATCGAACAGCACGCGCAGGTGCCCGCCCTGCTTGATGCTTTTGCGTTCAGCCAACGTAGATTGATCGACAACCTCGTAGCGGCCATATTCACAGTACATGTCATGCAGCAGCTTGCGCGCGTCTGCCGTTTGCACATAGCTGCGCGCTTCGCTGTTCCAATATTCCAGATTGAACGATGTATCATCCATACCAGCGCGGCAGAACACGCGCGCCATATCGGCATTGCCGGTGCGCACCGCATCCATAAACAGATCGCCACCATTATAAGAGGGCAGCGCCCCCGCATTCAAAAGGGCTTCGGCGGTTTGTACATTGCCTGCGTGATACATGCCGGATGCCAGCTCTCCGGGCTCTGCCGCCCATGCCAGCGCGTTGCCCAGATCGGGGCTGGTCTCTGCATGCGCCATCGCGCCCAGGATATTTTTGATGTCTTCGCCCGTGCCGCGCAGCGCCTTGGCGTTCAGCACGTCTTCCCAATCCAGCATCTCCTGCGCGGCGGCGGCGATCAGCGTGGCGGTTTTTACCTGCCCCAAAGTGTAGTATTTACGGCTGTTTTCCCAGCCCTCGTTATCCATGCGCTCTGTATATGATTGCACCAGCGCTTGCGCATCATCCCGCAGGGATGTGATGTCGTCGTCTTCGGCGTCATCATACGCGGGCAGCGCTGCCAACGTTGGCGCCAGATGCGAAAATATATCCGATATGCGCTCAGCCGCACGCGTCCAGACGTGCGCATCATTCGTATCCTCGAACAATTCGTCATCGATATCATCCGCGTGCGGAATATGCGCCAGCGGTTCGGTCATGGCTGCATATCCCCCGCGGTCTTGCGCTTCAGGCCCGATGGAACAGCCAGCGGCTTGCCCGTTGCACGCAAAATATCCGGCGCACTGCCGCCCAGTTTTTTGAGCGTGTCATAAGCATCGCCCAGCGCGGCACTGTTATATTGTTCAAAATCGGTGACCTGCATAACGGCAGCGGTGCGCGGGCCTTCGTATATTTCATGCACGCGCTGGCTGCGGAAATTGAACACCGTCCGCAGCACGGCCGTGCCGTCCGTATCCGGCATAATCTGCGTTTGCACAAGCATCGCTTCGCCCACGCGCGTATCAAACGTGCGGCCAACCAGCGTGGCAGCGATCTTTCCCTGCAGGGCGGTGTTGCTTTTGTTTTCCAGCATCGTTTTCGATACGGTGTCCAGACTGCCGCCATGATCCAGATAAAGATTAATCACATCCGTACCCTGATTGCGCATGACAGTTGCAAACCATTTGCCGTTATCATGGTTGGGATCAGCCCCCCACTCTAAAAGCTGTTTGATCACATCGGGTTCGATTTTGTTTCGTACGCCATCAATCAGCTCGTTCGAAAAAGTGATCCATGTCAGGGCCGAGCTCATATCAGGCTGCTGGCCGGGTTTGGCGTGTTTGTCCGCTTCGGTTTTGATGTAGCGCAAATCATCAAGCGCACCAAAAAACGCGGCGCCCGTCAGCACGCTCCACCACGGCACCAGCCCTGCACGCGCGGCCAATACATTCTGCTGTGTATTGCCAGTACCAAATGTATAAACGCGGCGGTTGCTGTCCCACGATTTGTCATTCAGCGCGGCCATAGCGGTTTTGACGTCATCGGGCACGATGACATCGCCGTTTGCGTCTTCTTTCAACTGGGCGAAAAGCGTACGCACCTTGCGCTGCGTTTGCTGCCAGATCTCTTTTTTGCTCGGGGTGTCGGTCATGGCGATTCTTCCGGCTTCTTTATCAAAGGTAAGCCGGAAGATTATGCAAAGAAGGCGCCCCTGTCAACAACCGATTTATCGGCTAACATGCTGATTTATAATATTAATAGACCCACTCTTACGCCCAGTGCCCGCGGCCGTCACGGCGGGGCGGCGGCTTCAGGGGCGGTTTGGTCGGATCGTCATCTTTTTTGAATACCACGTGTGTATCCCCCGCCAGTCCCAAAACCCAATGCACCGCGTCTTTCATATGCACGCCAAAGGCTTTCAGCTTGGGCATCGGCTGGCTCGGCAAATGGTCACGATAAAACTTATCGACCTTCTTCGCCGTGACTTCACTCAGGCCGCTGTGGCGTGCATCATTGAATGACAGCCTCGGTGCGTGTTCGTTCAGGTATGCTTTGCCGCGGTGCTGGATGCGGTCTTTGATCCACTGGCTGTCCACATCCTTGCTGAAATGTTTTTGCACCCACGGAAATTTTCCCTTCAGGTGCGGGGCATAGGTATCTGCCCATTCGATATGGGCGTCTTCATAAAAGGTGCGCAGATAAAAATTATCATAGAACGCTTCGAATGCCGCGGCGACGCTGGCGCCATTTTGCATGTTCTTTTCACGGCTGAAAACACGCTCGGCCGCTTTCATGATATCCGGAAAGCGCGATCGCATTTGCTTCAGCGGTTCCTGAAAACGGATTTGATCGGCAGGGCCGGCGGGATCGCCATACGCCAGTTCAAGCGCGATTTGCGCCTGCTGCGCATAAGCATCTGCTTCGATAGCGAATGACAGTTTAATACCCACTTCGGGTTTATGCCGCGTTGACGGGAAAATATCATGCCGCGTGTTTTGCACGGCATGCACCGCTTCGTGGCCGATCAACAATGCCAGATACGCCGCATTCGTGTGGCCGCGCAGAATAATCGTTTTGTCGGACGGGTCGCACAAACCGCCCGCGCCGCGGTCGCCCGTACGTTTGTCGTCGAACACCACGCGATAACCTTCTTTGGTCATCTGCTCCAGCACGTCGCGGCCCGTCGGACTTTGCGACAGAATGAACAGCGCTTCGTTTAAAACTTTTTCATTACGCGCCGCGACTTTTTCCCAGTGCGTCTGGCGGTTTTGTTTTTGCTCTTCGGTCGCAAAAGGGTCCGGTCGTTCATGAACGACCGTTCCGATAAAATTCACCGCCACCGTTTTTCGGGCTTTGCCCGCGGGGGTAGGCTCTGACCATTCGCCGTTGTTATTGATAGAAGGTGGTACCGGCGGTTTTTCGGGCGGAGCTGGCGGTTGACTGGGATCATAAAAGAACGGCGTGAGGCGTGCCGGCAAACGAGACATGGAAGAACTCCCTGAAACCCTGAAGGACTCTGTGATGAGCCACACCCACCGGGCCGCCGTTTGCAGTTCTATCAAACCACAAATGGGGCCGGATCGCCAAGAATTATCCACAAATTTTCAGAATACACGCGCCCGACAAAATGAACCCGGCTTTCGAGGGCCGGGTTTGGAAGGAAGGGGCTCACAACAATAAACTCGTCACTGCGGGCGCATAAACCCGGGGCCGTGGTGTTGCACCACTTTGATTTTATTTTCGGTTGCTGTGGCAGGACCAGCAGCAGGAGCGGCCGATGCTTCGGCGGCGGGGCGGCTGGCTTTGGAATCAAAATGCGGTTTGTTGCTCATTCATCCATCTCCATACTTTTATATTACATAAAATTTTAGAGGCCTTCAATCAAAACCGTGCAAGAAAGTATATTTTCTTATTAAATATCAGTACTTTATTAATATTGTCTTAATTTTTCTGCCCCGTGAAATCCCCCTGCGGTTGACCCCATGGGCCTAAGCCCTTATAAATACAATGTTTCGTAAAAACAGGCGTTGTACGCCCCGCTAGGCTTTGAATTTCCGCTTTTTACCCCGTACGTCTGTACGTACAGGATACCTGTCGGAGAATCGGGCAGCTTCGCCCGTTCGGAAAGGCAAATATGTCGGTAACCGATATTGATGATGATGACGAAAAATGGCTGATGCAGGTGCGTTCGCAAAACGCATCGCAGCTGGGCGACGCTTTGTGCAAGGCTGCGCGCCATGGCGACACGTGGCGTGTGACCACGCTTTTGGATATGGGCGTTGATGTGAATTACCGCGAAGGCCGCGTACTGCTGGCCGCACTCGGCCAAAGCCATCACAAGATTGTCGATCTGTTGGTCGAACGCGGATTGCATTTGACGCAAACCGTGTTGGACGATGCACTGGGCGAAGCATCCGCCGCAGCAGATATAAAAATGGTTCATCATTTCCTTGCCCTTGGCGCGAATGCCGCGCACGACGATTCAACATCGCTGGGGCTGTCCATCCCGCGCGGAAACCCTGAGGTGGTGCGCGCCCTGCTGGCAGCGGGCGCAAACCCCAATGCCGGCACCGGCACATTTTTGTGTATCGCCATCGCGCATGGCCATGCCGAAGCGGCGCAATTGATGCTGGCCTATGGCGCCGATCCCGCGACATATCACCGCGACATGAACGCGCTTGATTGGGCGATCAGCCTGGGCATGAAAACCGTCGCCGACGATATTCGCAGCGGCAATAACGGCGCCGCCGCGACACGTGAATTTTTTATTGGCAAAACACCGGCAACCCTGCGCGAAGCCCTGCCCCTTTATGGCGGTCAAACGGGTTTGCATCTGGCCGCCAAATCGGGGCATTTCGATATCGTACGCGATGCGTATCTGGCGGCAGGCGAAAAACTGACCACCGGTGACCTGCTGCAAAAAACACCCATCGGCCAAACCGTGCTGCTGCTGGCCGCGCAAACAGACCAGCTGGCACGCGTGTTCGACCCGCGCCTGTGGGCGCACCGCCGCGAAGAGGCGGAAAAACTGCATGCCGAACATCTGCCAGCCGCGCACCGCGCCGATATCAACATCACGCAGGTGCTGACATCGATTGACCAATTAATGCTGCAGGAAAAGGCGCAAGGATTTAAACTGCGCCCCCGCCCCCCGCGCCCCTGATGCGCAGATGCACCACAAACAAAAACGCCGCATTCAATGATGCGGCGTTTTTGTTTATCGGTGTCCGGCGTTAGGCCGCGGGCTTGGCGTCGTTACCCGCGATATCTTCCAGCTTCACTTTCGTGCTGCCGACAAGCTCATCCACGATTTTTTCGATCACCGCACCGATGGATGCGTTGTCGATGTCGCCTTTTTCCGACAGGGCCGCCACGCGGCGACGGATTTCGGATCGCGCCGAACCGCCGGGGAAGTTCACACCCAGCAGTTTACGCGCTTGTGATGCACCAAGGCGTGCATACAGACGGTTACGAATGGCCACGTCCTCGGTCGAGGTCGAGAAGGCCCAAAGTTCAATGGGGCCCAGCGTGTTGATCAGGTGCTGTTCGTAACGCCCGTCCGTGGTACCCAGAACCAGCAATGCAGGCGCACCGCCGGCTTTCGGACCCGTCAGCTTGTTACGCATGACCCAGCGCGCCGTATCGGTCAGGCCGAAACGTTTCTGCGTGGCATCTACCGCGCCGTCAGAAATCGCCGAACCCAGTACCCAGACGCCGGTTGCCAGATCGACCATGTCATCATCGAAGTCGTCCAGCATCTGCGATGCCAGAATAATCTGAATCCCGCGTTTACGGCCCTCGCGCACGTCACGCACAATCTGCGCACGTACCGATTTGGTTTTCGACGTACGGTGGAACTCGTCATAGCAAAGACGCTTGGGCGTTTCCGACAGATCTTGCAGACGACTTTCATGATACGCGCGGTATTTCGGCGGCATTTGCGCCAGCGCTTCTTCGTTAATCCACCACGGCGTTACCAGCGCCTGACGGGCCAGCATGTACATGACAGCTGTCTGGCGGTCAGACGTCGCATCGCCCGACGGGCAAACGTCCGCCAAGTCGAGGGCGCAAACGCGCGTTTCCGCCAGCGAGAACTTCGTGACCGACGACAAGATCGGGAATTCACGAACGCCCGATGTCACCATACGTTCGAACGCATGGATCACACCCTCGGACGAAGAGCCGATCGAGGTTTCTTCGAGCAGGTTTCTGATCTGCGGACGGCGTGCCGCCGCAATAGCGTCACCCAGTGTCGGCATGGCATAACGCTGCGCCATCGCGGCTTCGTAGGTCAGGCCCTTGTCGAACAGGATGTCGACAACGTCCCACCAGTACGCGCCCGGCTGGACTTTGATGTCATGCGTGCGGATGGCTTCGTCAACAACCGTATCGATCCGCGGTAGATAGGGGCGCGGCTCGGCGTTTGCGGTGTTATCATCGCGCCAACGGTACATTTCATCGACGACCATACCGCAAAGCTGCGAGATACCGTCATACGGGTCGGGCTGACCGGCCGGAGTACAAATCAGTGTCAGCAGTTCGATCAGGAAGCTTCGCTCGGACACCTGGGGCGTACGCATACCCAGCTTGGTGTCGAACGGGTTGATCGCGAATTGCGACGTCATCTGCAGGCGATACGATGTCACCTCGTGACGGCGGTTCGGCGGCAGGGCGTCTTTGAGCAGCGATACCAGACCCGCCGACGACGGGCCGATGTCGATGACCGCAATATAGGGCAGGTTCGACACACCCGCCGTCAGGCAGGTGCCGAGGTTAAGGGTGTTCATCAAAACCGATTTACCACCACCGGGCTGCGCGAAGACAAGGTCAAACCATGTCGTCGTCACGTTGGTACCGGTTTGGTACGGCCATACCCGGCCATCCGGCGTCCGGAACAGGATCGCACCCTGTTCAAACGGGCTTGATGCGCGCTGCCATGGCACCAGTTTCATGATTTCATACAGCGGCGCAACCGCCGGCGGGGCGGTCGATGCGCAGTGAATACCCAGCGCCGATGACATTACCTGATCCAGCGGGTCGCCGGAAATCTGCGATACCTGCGCATAGCCCCACGATTCCGCGGACTGCGTCAATGTCGACAGGCGGTCTTCCAGAAGTTCGATATCATCGCGCGGCGCCCATGTCGCGAACGACAGGCGGAATTTGACAACGGGTTCGCTACGGGCAATCTCGCTCAGTCTTTCAAGCGCGTCTTTCACCATTTTATTTTCGGCGTTGGTCACCGCAAAAATGGACGACAGGAACTGCTGCATCGCCATGCCCTGAATGCCGCCGCCTTCCAGCAGGAACGACATACGGAACGGAATGCGCGCTTCGGACATACGCTCAAGGAACGCGGGGAACGGGATCGGATCGGTGGGGCCGAGAACCATGTCGCAGCCGCCCCAAACGTATTTACCCATCTCGACGATATGATCGTTGATGACACGGGCATTCGACATGGTCAGCTGCTGGCGCAGCGACGGCCACAGAATGTCCGACATGTCGCTTTTCTTTTCCGGCGCGCGCGGCGAAATTTTATCGCCGGGCAGAACTGCACGCCATTTGCTGTCAATGCTCACCTGCAGCAGGTTGGCGCGGATGGTAGCCAGTGCGTCGTGCACTTCCATCGTTGCGGCCTGAATACCCATTTCCTTCAGCGCCGTTACCGTCGCGGTCGTATAACTGTTGTGACGCGTGCGCAAACCTTCGATCGCGGCAAAGGGATACTGCGCGTCATCTGCCTTGACCCATTTTTTACTGCGGGCACGTTCTGCTTCGCGGGCAATGTCGGATTTGCTCAAGACCGACGGGCGCGTCCACAAAACGAAATAGATTTCTTCCCATGCCAGATAGTGGCTGAGGTGCTTGGCACGTTCTTCGAAAATATCGTCGATCTCAAGACCGATATTTTTCGACGCCATATAGTTCGGGCGGATCAGTTTTTTCAGCTCGTTATAGCTGCGTTCGGGGTTGCGGCTGAAATAGATCTGCATCGCATGGCCGGGGCGGTCGAAACGCGTACCGATTTTGACCACGGAATCTGACAGGATTTTTTTGTACTCGGCGTCACCGATAATCTGGCGGGCGCCATCTACGCGCACAACCGTCAGCAAGGAGCCGTCTTCGGCCACCAGCGTTATCTCGTCGTCCGCCGTTTCAAGGCGGATGAAAGATTCAATCGGCTGGCGCAGCAGCCTGACAAAAGGTTTCAAAAGACCGTCTAGAAAGCTCATATTTTGTCCCTGATTTTGCTGATATCCCCAATTGAGCGCAGCGTTTAACTATACACTACTCGCAACTTGGAAAAACAGGTCTTTTGTTCAAAAAACAAAGCCGTGGCAATGGGATGCACGGTTATGTACAAACCACGCCATGATGCCACAGACGGGTAAACAAACCCTGAAGCCCCGCAGCCCGGCGCCGGCAGGGCGGTACCTATAACAAAAACGAAGCAGGCGCGTCAGTGTTATGTATTATAAATGCCCCCGATAGCCTCGCAAAGCACAGCGCCGATGCGGGTCATCCGGCATCGGCGCTGGGTTTGGTTATCATTCTGGTAAAGTTTACTTGCCTTGCGCGGCATCGCGCAGGCTATAGAACAAATTCACCCAGCGGCGCGGCGGTACATCACCAAACGGCCCGTCTTTGGATCGCCAATACGCGAGAATTTGCGGAAACTGGTTAAATTCCAGATCGCCTTCTTTGATAATACGGCGATCCAGCGGCAGAATGCGGAAGCCTTTCAGGCGCGAAAAGCGATCCTTGTACTCTTTCGCTTCCAGAAAATCCTGCAATACGGTGGCCAGGATACGCGGACTGTCCGTACCAAGACGGCGCTGCGCCTCTTCTTTACGGGCGAGCAAAGCCTCAAGCGCGTCACGCGCCGCATCGGCCATCGGCCCTTGGGAAATACGCGCCACATAAATCGCGCGGCACATATGATGAAGCGCCGCCTGCCCGAGTTCCGGCAGCCAGATCACGGCGCCGGATTGCATGCGTTCGACACGCTCCAGATGGAAACACTGATGGCAAAACGTACAAGAGGCCGCGTAGTCATCCACGCTGCCCGACTGGCCGTTTTTACCGATGTAATTAACTTCCTGATATTTGCGCGATTGAAAACCGCAATAACGACAGGTGTGCTGGTCACGATCCAGCACTTGGGCGCGGACTTCCTCCGATGGCACATGCACATCCGGAGAAAGAATACGCCCGGCATCGGACAATCCGCTGATGCCGGGCGATATCCTTAAGTAGGCCATATAAGCTACTTCTTCAACTAATCTTAGTTGAATACGTCAGCTGCGCCTTCCAGTTTCAGACCGTCGATGTTCACCTGATCGGCGTTACCATCGGAGATCGAACCCTGCATTACGTTCAGCAGGAAAGGCAGAGAGAGGAACAGACCGCCGCAAGCCAGACGGATCAGAGCGTCTTTCATGGGAGCCTGAGCCGGGTTGTCAACGTGCTGCTTCAGTTTGAATACGCCAGCAAGAGCGAGACCAGCACCAGCGATGTATGCGAGGGTGGAGATCAGGTTCGTGAAGCCCGAAGAAGCCGTAATAACGTTCTTCGTCATGTCAACCAGCTGGGTGTTGCTGGAGTTACCAGCGAACGCCGGAGCGCTTGCTGCTACCATACCAACCGTTGCTGCAGCTGCGAGTTTGTGAGAGAGTTTTGACCGTTTCATTTGTAGTTCTCCTTTTACTTACACACATAGTTAAAGTAGCACGCTTTTATCGTGTCTACTAGGTGAATGAGAGCCCTGTGACATCCACGGTCCGCATGATCACGTTGATCAGCTCGCCAAGGTTGATTGCCAAAGTGCCCCCGAATAGGAACGTCAGACCTTGTGCAATGGTGGCCCCTTGTTGGCCATCAGCAAAAGCTCGTAAGACGAACCATCCTCTGATAAAAGCGATGTAACCGACCAGCATAACAAAGGTCATTACCGCTTCTATAACTGTTTGAATACGTTCCCGATCATCCGTATCGCTGATAACGGTATTCGCCACCAGCGCACGGGTTTTAAGTTCGGATCCGTCGTCGCCAAACAAACTGTTGGCGAAAGTACCCATCGAGTCACCGAAAGAGAACAGCGCACCCGACGCGATAAACGTCATCATGGTGCCCATACCCGCAGGACCGCGCGGGCCCTCTTCCAGGCGTTTTGTCAGGCGCGAAATACCGACCAGCAATAGCGCGATACCCGCAAGGTAGCTGAAGGCACCCAGCATCGCCTCGACCGGACCGGCCACGTTCGTCATCAGATCGACGACCATCTTGTCGAGGCCGCCCGCGCTCAGCGACGCCTTGGTGGAGCCGGTGACAGTGATCGAGTCAGAACCCAGTGCCGCATCATCAAACAGCGCGCCGCGAACAGCGCGGATCATAAACGGCAGGGACAGGAACATCCCGCCCGCCAGCATACGTTTGACGCCTTCGCTCAGTTTGGTCTGCGCCGGGTTGTCGACGTGGTCTTTAAATTTGAATACGCCAATAATCGCCAGCGTCACACCCGCAAAGTAGGCGAGCATGGAGAAGATATTCGTAAACCCGTTCCAGGATGACACCAGGTTCGTAAAGACGTCACCGAGCTTGTCGCCGCCAGCGAACGCAGCATCCGAAGCAACAACTGTAAACAGTGTGGCGAGAAGCGCAGTCTTGCAGAAATTACGGTTCAACATGCAACACACCCTTAGGGCAGGTAAGAGGTCATATATTAATTACATCATTTTTTAGGGAACTGTGCAAACAGGCAGTTGCACGCGGAAAAGTGTATATCTTCTATCTGTTTGATTTTAAAAGATATAAATCGAAAAAAAAGCGTACAAAAAGCGGGAATCGAAAGGGGTTTTTGAGTCTTTTTTTTTCGAAAAACTCAAAAACCCCTGCGAATCATTCTCAGAACTTCTTACTGATTGATGGTTCCGCGGGTACCATTTACCACCCAGCGGCCCTGTGCATCCGTCGTAATCGCGGTCACTTTGCCGATACCCGACAGCGTGTCGCCAACGGCAATCGTACGCATTTCGTTGGAGCCTTTTTCAGATACCCAAGCCATGCCCGGCTTGGCCGAACGCAGTACCCACGCCTTGCGCTGGGCGGGGGCGGCTTCTTTTTTAGCCGCGGCGGGTTTGCTGGCCGTTTTCACAGGATCAGCTTTGACCGGCGATGCTTCTTTCACATCCGTTTTTGCATCGGCTTTAGCGTCTGATTTGGCTTTTGCCAGCGCATCCGTCTTTTCGGTCAGCTGTTTCTGGGACGCGGCGAGGTCATCATTCGCTTTTTTAAGCGCCTTATCGGCCGCCGCCAGAGATTTTTCCAGCTCGGCGACTTTCTTTTCCAGCTCAGCCGTACGGGCCGCCTGTGCAGGATCTGCCGCGGTTGCCGCGGGCGTGACTGCCGTTTCGGTGGTCGCAGGTGCTGTTTCGGTGGCGACTGCCTCCGCATCGGGCGTACCCGCGGCTGCAAAAGGATCAACCACCTCCGCCGCCGGCGTGGTGGCCGTGGACGGCGCTGCATTATTAACAGCTTGCGTTACATCTTGTTGTGCGCCAGCCATCGCGAACGGGTCAACGATATTGCCGTTATCCGCAGGTGCAGTTGCCGCCGTATCAACGGCCTGTGTATCCGCAGCGGGGGACGCGGCGCTGCCTGTGCCTGCCGCACCATCCCACGGGGGATTGATCGCAGCATCCTGACTTGTATCACCGGAAATGCCGAGGTTCGGCAAGGATGAATCATTGGTCGGTGCTGTTTCGGTCGCCGTACCAGCCATATCCGCGGCTGCCGTTTCGCCAAAGCCAATGTCGTCGCCCGCATTATCGGTTGCGGGTACGTCGGGCTGCGGCGGCAAGCTGTCTTGCGGCAGATCGGCACTGGCCGTGATGTCCGACGCAGGCATCGCCGTTTCAGGCTGCGCGACTTGCGCCGGCGGTGTCACACCGGGGATGTTAAAAGGAAGCTGAACGCCAAGGAATTTGACGGCCGCAAAGGTACCGCCGCCCAGAACCGCGAGAATCGCGATGACAGACACCAGACCCGCACCCGATTTTTTCTTTGCGGGCTGCTGTTCGCCAGACGCCGTTTCTTCATCGAGAGATACCTCGTCGAAACCTTCGTCAGCGTTTTCGTCGATATCAACGTCAAATTCGTCTTTGTTGCTCATCGTGTGTACTACCTTAAATATCTATATTTCTTAGTTCGCCTTGACCTGAATGCTCGCCGTATCCGTCAGGACGCTCGACATCATCAGAATACCGAAGGTCGTACCTTTGGCGACGTGAATGGTGATCGGACGGTTGGCTTGTTCGGTCAGAACGCTTGAGAATTCGCCAGCCGCTTCTTCGACACCCTTCATGAGTTCTTTGTTGGTATCGAGGGGCTCTTCGTTCTGCACAACGCCGCCACCTGTGGTCGTAGTCGTGGTCGTCACCTGTTCGGATGCCGCACTCGCATAACCTTCGATGAATTTCGCAGCAGCCGGCAGAATCACGCGGCGGAAGTAGTGGTGGTCAATGTCGGTCTGATGGCCGGCCAGCGTCGTTTTTTCATCAAGCGCGATACCGGTAATGTCATAACCGACAGCTTCTTTCACGATGACGCTGAATTCAAGCACCAGATATTCCTGCTGCACGCTGAATTTACCCAGTGCACGGCCACCTGCGAACGGGCCGGACAGGACATGCGCCAGTACGGGACCGGGGATATCCGAGTTCAGATCGTTCAGCAGCTGCGCATAAAGAATAGAGCCCGCCGGAGAGATCACGCGCAGCGTGTCTTTTTTGCTTTTCGCGTTGGTGTCGCCCACCAGCGTCACATCCGGACCCATGCCGGGCGCAATGCCCGCGGCCGAACTGGCCGTCGGCAAACCTGCCCCCATCACACCGGGAGAGCCCGCACCCATGCTGCCCGCAGAGATGCCAGACGTGCTCATCTCTTTAAGTTCTTTCTTTTGGATCATATAGGGCGATTCTTCGCGGGTGATGCTTTTCAGCTTTGCCACCGACGGTGCCTGCGCCGAAATAATGACGCGCATCTGGTCTGCCAGCGCCTTCGCCACGTTCGGATCCATTTTCATGGCCGCCTGCTGCGGACGGATGGGGGTCGGCATCGGCACGACTTCCGGATCTTTTTCGGCCGGCAAATCCTGCGACGGTGGGGCACTCATTTCCTGAAGCGCACGCGCTTCAGCGGCACGGCGCCATTCACCCAGCGGATCTTCCTGCGTTGTCTGGGGTGCGGCGGGAATGGAAATATCCTCGCTGCGGGTCCCGTCAATCGACAGCGGCATCGCGCTGGTGCCCTGCTGGGCTGCACGTTCCGCGGCCACGCGGTTTTGTTCTTCCAGACGGTTTTTCAAGTCTTCGTCCAGATCATCCGCCGAACCGGGCGCGGCCTTGACGTTAGACGTAGAGCCGATGTTGGTATTGGCTTTACCCTGCGCCGCCTCTTCTTTGGGGCTGAAGGTAACGTAAAGGCCGAACAGAACAACGGCGCCCAGAACAACAGCACCGATTTTCATCAGCGGGTTATTGTCCCAGGCTTCTTTCATCGACGCCTTCGGCGCCGAATCCTGACCAAAATCGTCGTCCTGGTTGTCGATATCGATATCGTTATCGTTGTTCGTCATGGTCTTGTTACCTCGTCATCAGCGGCGATTTGGGCACGCACCATCCGGCCTTCGTCAGAAAGCAGGATCACAGGCGCGTTGGTGAGGGCGTAAACATTCATGCCGTCGGCAGACGACACACTGGAATCCCAACCCGGCGACAGCAGCGTCAGCGGCGTGCGCAGGTACATTTGCTCGTTAACCTTCCAGGCCGTGGTGCGACCATCAGCGCCGGATACTTTCAGGCGCAGGGCATCGCGCGGCGGCGTCCCGTCAAGAAAACCGGTCATGTTATCATCGCGGCCGGCAACAGCCTTGAGGCCGCCGTACTGGATGATCGGCGTTTTGGCAAGCGGACCCGGGCGGGGGATGCGTGCATCAAAACGGTAGTGTACTTCGTCAATGCCCGTCGTCATACGCACCGTGACCGGCGTGATAAGATCCACAAGGCGGATCGACATGTTGCCGACGCCATGTGCAGTCTGCGGGGTGATGCGCACGATGTGGCCGCCATCTTCGGGCGTGATCACATCAAATTTGCCTGCCCAGCTGATATCCTGAATAGGCCAGGGCGCACCGGTTGAATCCAGCACGGTAAAGGTCGTAACGTGGCCGGGCGCCATTTTAATGACAGCCGGTGAATCGCTGGGGTCCAGCGACAGGGTTTCAACAACCTGACGCGGTTCAGGCACAGTGATCGGCGTTTCGGCCGCTTCGCGTTTGACTTTGAAAACTTCCAGTGTTTTGCGGATTTGCTCGGCTTCCAGCGGCAGCAGCTGTTTCAGCGCGGCGTCAAAAGCCTGCTCTTCCAGCTTGCGCTGCTGTTCGCCCGCTTCCTGTTCCATCAGCGCCTGAATTTCGGCATTGCTGGTGCCGGTGCCCATCGGCAGGGCATTGCCCGTCATGGGGCCAACCGGCAGCGTGCCTGCGGGGCCGAGCGGGTTTGCCATCAGCGGATCGGACGCCATCATGTCGGCCATCGGGTTGATCGGCGCGGCAGCAGGTGCCGGCGTCACGGGGGCCGCAGCAGCTGGCGCTTGACCTTGCGCTTGCTTGAAGGCCTCAATCTCGTTAAGCCCCTGCGCTAAGGCAATAGGCGACGCCATACCGATCAGCGCCACGCAAACAACACTTGAAACCAAAGGCCTCATCGCAGTTCTCTCCTTAAAAATCCGCTCTCTTGCGTGGCGCGACCCGAATGGCCGTGGTGTCACCTGACGCCGGAGAAACAAAATATTTATACCCTACTCGCCGCAAGGCGCACAATCACTATTCCGACTTACCGTCATCAGACCGACCAGGTGAAGATGCCAAGACCTGCCGGATTGACCGTCGTTGGCAACCTTACGACAAACATGCGCACGAAGGACCGGATCCGGCGCTCGGCGCCCGGCGCACGTACGGTCATGACAACCGGCACTTCGATCAGCCAGCCCATTTTGCCGCCGCTGCGGCCTTCTGCCAAAATCGACGGCGGCGCCATCGGAATTGCCGTAATGACCTGCTGATAGTTACGCACGTTCTTGAGTGTTTCGGACGACCCCATCGAAATGCGGAAGCTTTCCCAGCCCTCGGGCGAGAAATATTGGCTGGAGCGGGCAAAGCGCGCATCCACGTCGTTAAAACCGAATGTCAGAATTTCCGTCGCCGCCTGCGCCGCCCAGTCCAGCAAAAGGGCGTTGTTGATATACGGCTCGGAGAGCGCCACCATTTGCATGCGCTGGCCCGCAGCGGTTTCGGCAAAATAGCGGTCTTGGGGAATAACTTCACTCACACGGTAATAGACGGCAACCACCAGCGCCACAATCACCAGCGCCAGCGCCATCGAAATGCGGAACATATTCTTGTACCCATCGCGATAGCTCATCAGCGCATCGAGCGCGTCGGCGTTGATCTGTTCTTCTGTTTTTTCCGTCACTCGGGGCCCCTGCCTTGTCCGAAATCAGCTACCGTTTATTTATGCCGCGCGGGACGACAGCGCCGCCGCGCACGCAAGTTTACTTGGTCGCGATAGCCACCCACTGCTGGATACCAACCCCGTTGGGGTTTTCCAGCGCGGAGACACGCTCGACCACCAGACGCAGACGCAGGTTATCGGTACGGGCCTGTTCTTTGGCGCGGTATTCAACCTGTAGCGGCATTTCGAGGATCCAGCGGTATTTGCCGCCCGATACACCATGCTGGCGAATAACCGGCGCACTGCGCGGCGAGGCGACGACCACCTGTCGCTGCGCGGTTACGGCTTCGATAATACGGGCCTGTTCCATCGCGGCAGAGAAGCTTTCCCAGCCCGCTTTGGTGAAGTGGCGCGATGCCTGTTGCAGGCGGCGTTGATAATCGTGAAAACCAAAGGTCATGACTTCGGTTGCGGCCTGTGCCACCCACGACACCAGCGCGGATTCCGTCAGATACGGGTCGCTGAGCGGCGAGAGCTGCATGATACGGCCATCCGCCGTGGTCGCAAAATAGCGGTCATGCGATACGGCGTTATTGATATGCACGATCAGCGTCAGGATCAGACCGACGATGACAATGCCTTCGAGAATCACGATCTTGATAAGGTTGCGGAAACCGTCGCGATAAAATTCGTTGCGCGTCACAACAGATACCAGCGGGCCGCCCGGCATGGGCGCGGGCTTTGCGGGTTCTTCGGGCGCGGCAGAGGTGAATGCTTTTTTGGAAGCGACGGCTTTTTGAGCAGGCGCGGCGGGTTTGCTGCCCAGCACTTTACCCAGCGATGCCATCGGGTTGTTAACATCCACATCAGGCAGGTTATCGGCCTGCTGTTCAGGATTGCCGGTGGCGTTGTCGCTTGTATCAGCCATACCTATATATACCCCTGCTTCTGTCTTAACGAACGCAGCCCAAACTGCGCGGGCGATCATCCCTGCGGGGTAAGGTGAACACGCTTTGCGGCGAAAGCTCCAAACCCCAGAGTGAAATACTATTTTATTCAGCGGCTTACCGCAACAGGCTTTCTGCCCTGCCGCGCCACAACGCCCCAAGGCGGGGCCAGGCACAACAGCAGATAGGCTTTTTACCCCCTATTATATTCCATATAGTTTAAAAATCGCGGTGGCCAAAGCGGGCGGCCGTAAAAAACCGTCCAAATCGCCCCCTTTCTTTTGCGGGTTTTGCCACCATCGTGTGTTTGACGTCAACGGCTTTACATATCTTGGCGGCCTATGCTAGTTTTTCACAGTTATCAAAATCTCAGGTGAAAGCCCACACGACGCCATGCGCCAGACCCGCAACGCCGCACCCGCTTTTGACGCCGCCGCCCGCAAGGATGGCAGGGGCGAATCTGCGCCCTATGTGCGGCCCGCAGGCGATGCGGCCGCAATTGTCGACATTACGGTCTATGACACCCCCGAAGTCCGCGGATATGAACAAACCGCCGAAGAAGCGATTTTCATTCTGTCGCAAAGCGCGACTGGCCGCCGTTTGATGGGCACAGCGATTGCCGCCGACTACGGCATTGTGTTCATGGATGACGCCGACAAAAACCTGCGCGGTTATGTGGACACCGAACAAAAGCTGGTGTTTCTGGCACGCACGGAAGATCCGCGCCGTTTGGCGCTGACCCTCGGCCACGAATTGGCGCACGTCAGCCAGACGGTGAACAGCGATATCAAAATCAACGTCATCCGTGACCACCCGCTGGATGCGCTGAAAAAATTTATGGCGATCGAAGCCGATGCGCGCGCCTACGAAATCAAAATCGCGATCGAACTGGAATTTCCTGCGGCGGCGAATGTTGTGCGGTTTGATGGCCTGCTGGATATCGCCGCACATAAAACAGACATCGGCGCCCTGCCCGCGCTGGTTGATAAAATCCGTCCGCAGCTGCCGGACGGCATCGCACACGACAAGATCATGGCCGCGTGTTTCCGCGCGTTTTACTACGATATCAATTTGCGTGCGACGTACGAAGCCAAAGTCATGTCGCGTATCGAACAAACATCGGATACCGGCATGCCGGACAAAACCGCCTATGCCCGACGCATCGGCGATGATGAATTGATGCAGCGTCTGGACGGGCACGACGTGCTGTACATCGACAAAAACAGGCCGCATACCGACATTGCCGATCCGCGCCTGAAGGCTGTCAGTACCTATACCGCCGCACGCCTTGAAGACCTGCGCGATCTGCGCCGTGCTGCGGGCTTTGACGCCAGCGACTGGCATGCGCCCGCGTACCGCATTGACACCGCCGCACCCGCACCGGCGCCCGCACCAAAACCATCTGCACCAAAGGGGCCGGCGGCATGACCACACGCACACGGTTCAATCATCGCGCCGCCACAAATCATTTACCTGCCGCGGTGCGCGGAGGCGACACAGCGCGCGCCGAATTGATTTTGCAGCAATCGGATGTCGATCTGGTGAACCTGCCGGATGCCTCGGGCGAAACGCCGCTGTATATCGCCGCAAAATCGGCGCAGCTGCCGATGCTGTCGCTGCTGCTGGAATACAACAAAACCGCAATTGATAATCCGTTTGCAGATGGCACCCTGCTGGGCGCCGCCGCCGCCCGCGGCGATACGCAAACAATGCGCCTGCTGGTAGGCAGCGGCGCGGCGCTGGATGCAAAAGACAACAACGGCCACACACCGCTGATGCGGGCCTGGATGGCGCAAGACCTGAAGGCCATGCAAACACTGCTGCAAATGGGCGCAGACATCGCCGCAGAAAACAGCGAACATAAAAATATCCTGCACATGGCCGCCGCCGCGAACGACACCGCGGCGCTGGACACCCTGATCGCGCAGCGCGGTGCCCTGTATATCCAAAACGCCATGAGCGCGGGCGAAAAAATGACGCCCCTGCATGCCGCCGTGAAGGCCGGGGCCGAAGAAGCCGTACACGCATTGATCGCCGCCGGCGCGCATGTAAATGCACCCGATGGCAACAACCGCAGCGCCCTGCATATCGCTGCCGAGATGGGCCATGCAGGTTTGGTGCTGACGCTGGTCGCCCTCGGCCATGCCGATATCAACACCATGAATGACAGCCCCGAAGGCACCTATGCCCCCTTGCATCTGGCGGCGATTGGCAAACATGAAAATGTGATGCGCCTGTTGATTGATCTGGGTGCGGATGCGCATCAGCTGGATAAACAAAAACGCACCCCGCTGAATATCTGCGCATGGAACGGCCATCTGGAAGGCGTCAAATTGCTGCTGGATGAAACCCCCGCCGAAGCGAACGCCGAAGACGCCGCGATGTCCCGCGCGCACGCACTGTACGATGCGCTGTTTTATGCGCACGACGACGTCGCCGAGCATATGCTGGACAGCGGCAAGGTTGATGTAAACCTGCGCTTGCACGGCACTGAAAATATGTTGAACGCCGCGCTGCAAGGCGGCCGGTCGGACATGGCGGCCAAAGTCATTGCGGCAGGCGCGGAAGTGAACATCACGAACCGGCAAGATTTCAGCCCGCTGCTGCTATGCGCGCAGCGCGGCATGATGCCCGCCGCCGTACTGCTGCTGCAAAGCGGCGCAAACCCCAACATGCCGGGCACGTCTGAACCGCCGCTGCACGCCGCCATCAACGCTAATAATGGCCCCATGGTGACGCTGCTGCTGCAGAGCGGCGCGAACCCCCATATGCAGGACAGATTCGGCCGCTGCGCCCTGGACGTCGCCCGCCAGCGCGGTCTGGCGGAGATGATCCCCGCACTCGATATCGCGGCGAAAAATTTCAAGGCTATGGAAAAAACAACGCCGCCGCCCGCGCCGCAGCCGTAAAGTTGCCCATCTTATAAATGACCCATCTTGTAAATTATTCGGCTTGTCCGTTTGTTTGCACTGCGCAATTTTTTCATAAGCGGTTGCTGCCCCCGCCCGTGCGTGCTATACCCCAAAGATCAATTTCGATATGACGAACCCATTGGCGCAACCGCAAATACCGGAGGCGCGACCGGCGCAAAGTGCAAACCAAGCGATGGCCGCGACATGGATGGCGAATAACAACGACCCGCAACGCCCGGACGACAACAACGACCCGATCGACAAGATCTTCGGGCGTGTATCGAACATGTGGGACAAAGTCACCAACATCGACCCCACGCGCAAACCGACCGATACCGACCGTTTTTTCCGCGCCGTCAAAAATAACAAACTGGCCGACGTGCGCGAAGCGCTCGAAGCGGGGTTTGGCGCGAATACCCATGATAAAAACGGCGATACACCGCTACACCTCTGTGCGCGCGGTAACCTAACCGATATGGCCGCGCTGCTGATCGAACACAAAGCCGACGCCCGCATCGGTAAAAAAGACGACCCCAAGCACCTGCCGCTCGACGATGCTGTCAATTTCGGCAAGGCGGAGATGACCGAACTGCTGGCCCGCCACGGCGGATACATGCCGGGCAATACCATCAACGGCTGGAGCCTTTTGCACCGCGCCTGCGAAAAAGGCAAACCGCAATTGGTCGAAGCACTGCTCAAAGCCGGCGCGAACGGGAACGAGCCGACCGAAAACGGCGCCACCCCCCTGCTGATTTCGGTGATGCGCGCCCAAAGCGCGGTTGCCGAAATGCTGCTGGATTTCCCGGGCGTAACCGAAGAGATGAACCACATCCACGTGCGCACGGACGATAAAAAACGCAATGCCTTTCAGCTGGCCGTTGAACGTGGCCAGTCGTCGATCGCCCGCAAGATGATCGCCAAGGGCACGATGCTGAATACAGAAGACGCCGATGGATATACGCCGCTGCAGCATGCCATTCGCCGCGGCGACACCGAACTGGTATCGCTATTGATTGCAGGCGGTTCCGACATCAACCGCGCCAATGCGCACGGCACGCCGCTGGTCTATGCCGCGGCCGCATCCGAACTGCGCGACGAAAAACAGCGCGCCGCCATTGTCGATCTGCTGATCGCGCGCGGTGCCGATGCAGATGCACGCGAACAAGGCACAGGCCGCACACCGCTGATGATTTTGGCGGGTGAATACGACAGATTCCCTGCGCTGCAAGCATTGCTGCGCCATCCGGTATCCAGGGATCTGAGCGATAACAGCGGCATGAATGCCGTATTCCACGCCCTGAAAAATGGCCGCGGCATGGATGCGCTGCTGGCGGCGGGCGCACCGCCCGACGCCCGTCACATGAAAGACGCATCAACGCCGCTGATCGCCGCCGCCAAAGCGGATGACCTGCATGCCGTGCGCCGTTTGCTGGAGGCGGGCGCGAACCCGCGTCTGTATGACGCCCGCGGCAAATCGGCGCTGTCATACGCGCGCGACAATATCGTGAATGAATATGCCGGCGCCGTAAACCCCGACAAAGTCGCCGCCCTGCTGGAAGAAAAACTGGCCCCCGACCTGAAAGCCCGCCGCAAACCAAAACCCCGCGGCGGCGAGTGGAACCTTTGAGCACCGCGTGGCTCAAACAGCTGGTCGACAATAACGACCGCCTTGGTTTTGCGCAGGCGCTGGATAACCGCATGCTGAAGGGCTTCGCCGCGGGCAACGTTGCCAATGACGGCAACTTGCTGCATGCCGTTATTCGCGCCGGCTGGGAAGAAATGGTATTGCCACTGATCGGTGCGGGCGCGGATGTGAATGCGCGCGATGCGCGCGGCGATACACCGCTGCATCTGGCGGGCGAGGCAAAAATGCCCGCCGCCACGCAAATCCTGATCGAACACGGCGCGGATATAAACGCACGGGCCGGCGCGCCCGATAGTGCCTTGCCGCCTTGCGGCTGGGGCGAGACGCCGCTGCACCGCGCCATTGAAGGCGGCAATGTTTTCTGCCTGATGCTGCTGCTGTCCGCTGGCGCCGATCCCAAAATCAAAACACCGCCGCAAGGACGCGGCATGAATGCATGGCACCGTGCCGCGCAGTCCGACAATCCGGCGCTGATAGATGCATTGCTGGCGCACCCCGACCACGCGCATATGAACGACACCTGCGAGATGGGTAAAACGCATGCCGATGCGTTCCGTCTGGCGCTGCATGCCGGGCATGCGGCAACCGTCCAGCGCCTGATTGACCACGGCGTCAATATCAATGGCCGCGACAGCGAAGGGCACACACCGCTGCACTGGCTTTTGATGCACCGTAAAACGCGGGCGGAGGCTTTGCCGATGGTGCGCCTTTTGCTGCGTCACGGCGCGGATGGCGACAAAGCCGCGAACCTGTGGGGCGAAACGCCGCTGATGGTTTCGGCCAAGGCGGATTTCCCCGAAGCCATGCGCCTGCTGCTGGACAAAGGCGCGGATGCGACCCGCCGCAGCAATTACCACGAAACCGCCCTGCATTTCGCAGCGCATCATTATACCGTCGATACGATCAACGTGCTTTTGGATGCGGGTGCGGATGTGAATGCGGTTGACCGCATCGGCCAGACACCGCTGCATATTGCCGCGCACCACAACCGGCGCGACGTGGTCAAAACACTGCTGGCACGGGGGGCAGACCCGCTGGTGCGTGACAAACGTGGCCGCACACCCGACATGATCTGCCAGTCCCCCGTGCAGGAATTTACCCGCGCCCTGGTTTTAAAGGCGCAGGACGAATGGCGCAAAGGCGTGCGCCCTGTATTGGAAAATGGCCGCCTGCGCCGCAAATTTGCCCGCGCGGGCAAACGTGGCGGGCAAAACAACCTGCGCCGTCCGTACCCCAAAAAACCGCCTTCTAATGACGGCGGATATCAGCCATAATGCTGAACGGTAACGATTTCCGTTTTCATTCACCCCGTGCAGGAAAGTGGGCTGAACCGTGCATCCGCCAAGCCAAGACCGCCTGACCAAACCCGCCCGCGCCGATATCAACCGTGCGGTGGATCTCTACGGCAATACGTATTTGCATGCGCTGTGCCGGGGTGGCGCACCGCTGGCGCTGGTGGCCGAAGCCGTGCGCACACTGGGTGCAGATGTCAACGCCCGCAACAACGCCGGATATTCACCCCTGCGCTATGCCGTTGAATTCGGCAATGCCGAAACCGCCGCCTACCTGCTGAAACATGGTGCGCGCGCCCGCCACGATGCGGGACAAGGAAAAACATATAACGCTGTTATCGGCGCGGTATATCGCGGCCGCAGCGAAATGATGGACGCTGTTTTGAAAAACGGCGGCGCCAGCCATGTCAACGACACCGGCATCGACAGCCGCGGCGACCCTGAAAAAATGCCCGTGCTGAATCTGGCCGTGCAGAAATATCAATACGACCAGCTGCCGGCATTGGTGGCGGCCGGTGCCGATATGCGCCGCACCGCGCCCGATACGGGATTTACCGCGATTATGCAGGCCGTAAACAATGACGCGGCGGGTGTGATTCATACACTGGTGCGTCTGGGTGCCGACATCAACGGCCGCGGCGGCGCAGGCACGGCGCATGCGGGCCAAACCGCCTTGCATCTGGCCGCACAAAGCGACCACCGCAGCACCGTCACCGACATGCTGCTGCGTCTGGGCGCGGACATAGAGCTGCGCGATGCCAAGGGCCGCACGCCGCTGATGATCGCCATTGACGCCGGCAACCGCCGCATGACCGAAACGTTGCTGAAGGCCGGCGCGGACCCGAATGCGCGAAATGCGCAGGAAAACGGCGAAACCGCGCTGATGATCGCGGCACGCAAAGGCAATAGCGATGGCGTATCGATGCTGCTGGCCCACAAAGCCGACCCGCTGCTGGCCAATAAATTCAACCAGACGGCGGCCAAAATTGCGGCAGATAACCCATCCACCAACCGCAGCCTGTATGACCCCATGATGGGTTTTTCAGCGCCGCAGCCGAAAACCATGCTGATCGAGGCGGAGCAAAAAGCCGCCGCCAAAAAATTCGAAGACCAATACCGTGCGCAGCAGCGACAAAAGAAAAACGGCAACCATAAGCCGTAAAATAAAAAATTCACGCCGGCGGTCGATAAAGGGTGAGACCAAGCAAAGGACGACGACGTGAAAAAAAGACAGCCGCAACCGGATCAACAACCGGCCAAAACCCCGCCCGCCCGCAAAGGCGCGAAGACATTGCCCGCCGCCCGCAGCGGCTTTAACGGCCGCGTCCTGCGCGAGCCGGACAAGATCACAGACCCGTCAACCGGCCGCACCAAGCTGATCGACGCCATTTTGTCGGGCGATGTCGACACGGCACGCCACCTGCTGCAAAGCGGCGCGAACGTCAATAAATCGACCAAAGAAGGTAAATCGCCGATGCATTACGCGGCGCGGCTGGGGCATATCGAAATGATCGCCCTGCTGGCGGAATTTGGCGCGCAAATCAACAGCCGCGACAAAACGCTGCGCACGCCACTGCACGATGCATTGGATGCGCCGCAAAATTTGCGCGTGCTGACTACGCTTTTTAAACTGGGCGCATCGGCAGATATCCCCGATAACGAAGGCCGTTTGCCGCTGCACCACGCCGCCGCGACGGCCACACATGCAATCGTCAAGCGTTTGCTGAAAGAAACCGCAAACCCCAACGCACCCGACAAAAAATACACCCAGCCCCTGCATCTGGCTGCCGACAGTAACGGCGTCGATGTGGTGCAGACGATTATGTTCGAGCGTGTCGCCGTGTTCAGCGCAAACCAGGAAGGCGACACCGCCCTGCATCTGGCCGCGCGGCGCGCCGATCCTGAAGTCGCCCTGTTTTTGCTGCGCACCGAAGCCGCGCAGCTGGTGAACACCGTCAACCTGAACGGCCGCACCCCGCTGCATGCCGCCATTGGCAGCAAAAATGAAAAGCTGGTGCGCGCGATGGTAGAAGCCGGTGCGGACATCAACCGCGCTGACAAAAACGGCGCAACGCCGCTGCACGAAGCGATCTTGTCCGACAACGCCAAGATGGTGAAATATCTGATTGCAAACGGCGCGAACGTGGGGCGTCAAACCCCCGGCGCCAAAAATACGCCGCTGGTGCTGGCCATCCAGCAAAAGCGCGGCACCGCGATGCTGAATATGCTGCTGGAGGCTGGCGCGGATGTGAACACGCAAAACAGCGATGGCCAAACCCCGCTGATGGCGGCAGCGAAAAACGGCGACCGCCTGCTGGTGAGCCTGCTTTTGGAAAGCGGCGCTAACCCCGCACTGACCGATAAACATGGACAAACGGTTCTGCATTATTGCGCGGGCAACATCCCCGCCGCGCAGATCGAAGCGATGATCAACGGCGGTGCGGATGTGAATGCCAAAAGCGGCGGCGGCAGGACGGCGTTGATTAGCGCCCTGCAAGAGCGCAACAGCGTGCTGGCCGAAACACTGCTAAAGCACGGCGCGGCGCCGACCGGGGCGGATGCGCAGGGACATACACCGCTGCATCTGGCGTTGCAACAGCGCAATCTGAATTTGGTAAACCTGCTGATCGACAAGGGGGCGGATGTAAATGCTGCCGCCGGATATTCAAAACTGACGCCGCTGCACATGGCCTGCGGCACGGGGCTGGAGCGCGAATCGCAAAAGCTGCTGGAAAAAGGTGCAAACCCGAATGCACCCGACAACATGGGCCGCACCCCGCTGTACCATTTGCTGCAAAACAACTATGTCAGCGCCGATGTTGTACGCAAAATGCTGGAGAAGGGCGCGGACCCGCTGGCCGAAGACCATTACGGCACCAATTCGTACGATCTGGCGCATGACAAACGCAAATCGGTGGTACTGGAGCTGTTCAAACAGCACCAGCTGAAAAAATCGCCCAAGCCTTATAGCCCGAAGCCGCCGCGGCCCCCGTGGATCGGCTTTTATTAAGGTTTTTTGTAATTAAATTACAATAAATCAAACATAGACATAATCTTGATGAATCTGTACGATGCATCATTCTAAGATTTGCCTCTAAAAAGGACGATCGCGCATGGCCAAGAAACAAGGCTCCTCCGTGCATGTGGCTTTCATGAAAGCCGCCAGAGATGGCGATTTCGAAGGCGTTCGTCATTATTTCGAAGAGGGCGCATCGCTGGAGAGCCGCGATGAACAAGGCCGCACCGCGATGCATATCGCCGCCGAACGCGGATTTAGCAAAACCATCAATATTCTGGTCGAACTGGGCGCCAACGTAAATGCGACCGACCACCAGAAGGAAACCCCCCTGCACCGCGCCGCCAAACAATCGCACGGCGCAGATACCGCGGCATTGTTGATTTTGAACGGCGCGGATATCACGATTAAAAACCGCTTTGGTGATACAGCCTTCACGATGGTGAAGCAGGAAAACCGCACAAAGCAAGTGCTGCGCGGCGCATGGCTGGCCGCACTGGAAAAAAACCCGCTGGATCTCAGCATCGTTACCGACCACGATATTGTTGTCGGCAAATCGATGAACGTGAAGCGCCGCGTACAACCCCACACGCCGGGCGCGTAACCCCCCTTTCGCGCCAACATGAGCCCGCACCGCCGTTGTCGCTGGGCGGCGCGCTGTTTCATAATCCTGTTATCATGTTACGCGATGTGAACCGGGGCCGACCTGCCCGCCCCCGATGGTGCGCCGCACGCAGAAAAACCTTGTCAGATCAGGCTTTTGAGCATTGACCGCCGGATAACAATATGTCAAGAATCTTAGCTATCTGGACATCTTTGTATCATG
>JBEIOU010000020.1:0-48916 GCA_040377425.1 Micavibrio sp.
ATCGGGCCTTCGCAAACTGTCTTCCAAAGACCGCCTGAAGGATGCGCTGGCGACCCTGCAGGGCCGCTCGCAAACCCGCCGCATTATGTGGAGCCGCCGCGCGCAGGAATACGAAGCAAAAATCAACTCCGGCGACCCCGTTTCCATCGCGGAAGTTCTGCGCGACCTGAAACGCGAAGGCGACCAGTCCGAGCAGTCTTACAGCGAACGCCAGATCTATCAGGCTGCGCTGGAGCGTCTGGCACGCGAAGTTGCGGCGATCGAGAAGATTGACGAGAAGAAAGCAGCCGAGAAACTTGAAGCTGTCCTGTCCAACGTCGCTTGATCTTGACGTAGAATACAAAACGATACAAAAAAGCGGCTGGTACCCCAGCCGCTTTTTTCATGTCCTCAGGAGGCCACGATGCCCATCCCAAAAGTTTACGGAATCAAAAATTGCGACAGCATGAAAAAAACTTTCGTCTGGCTGGACAAACACGGCATCGCCTATGACTTTCAGGACTACAAAAAATCCGGCGCGGATAAGGCAGCGCTAGAGGCCGCCTTTAAAGCGCACGGCTGGGAAGCTGTCATCAACCGTAAAGGCACGACATGGCGTGCCCTGCCGGAAACGGTGCGGGAAAGCATGAACGAGAGATCCGCCCTCGCCGCCGCGCTCGATAACCCGTCCCTCGTCAAACGTCCGCTGATCGTATCGGGCAAGACCATTTTGCTGGGATATGACGAAGCGGCATTTGCGGCAAAACTGAAGGGTTAAGTTTGCCTATTGGAATAGCCCGCCTTTGGGGCTAGTATATGCCGTAATATCGCCTGTAGGCGAAGGGTATAGGCGATGTCGTTCAAGACTTCCTTTTGCAATCTGGGACAACCCCGTAAAATCTGGACGGTATCGGCCATTCGCGGGCAGATTGACCGCTTGGCGGCTATTCACAATTACATCTATCAGAACTGCGCGCCCGGTGACCGTGTGCTGTATACAGGGAATTATTTCTGTGGCCAATCTGCCGCCGCACCCGAAGTGTTGAACGAGCTTTTATATTTCCGCCGCAGCCTGCTCGCACGCCCCGGCATGGTGCCCGAAGATTTCGTCTATCTGCGCGGCGTGCAGGAAGAACTTTGGAGCAAGCTTCTGCAAATCCACTTCGCCCCCAGCGCCCGCGCGGTGGTAGAATGGATCGGCACGCATCACCCCGAAATGGAAAGCCTGCTGGCGACATATGGCAGCTCTCTGACCGCGGCCGCGCGCACAGCACGCGAAGGTGTTGTGCCGCTGACCAAATGGACGATTGCCCTTCGTGAGCGTATGCGTGCAAGCCCGGGCCATGAAAAGTTTTTTACTCTGCTGCGCCGCGCCGCTTTCACCGAACATGCCGGCACCAACGACAATAATATTCTTTTCGTGCATGCAGGGCTGGATCCGTCTTTGCCGCTCACGGCGCAGGGCGATCGTTTCTGGTGGGCCTCACGCAGCTTTGGTAATATGCAAGCCCCCTATCTGCCCTTTCGCACCGTTGTGCGCGGCTGCGACCCCGATGGCGGCGGCGTGAAAGTCAGCCCGATTTCGGTGAGTCTGGATGGCGGATGCGGCCGCGGCGGACAGCTGGTCTGTGCACAGCTGTCTGCATCCGGCGATGTGCTGGCGATGCAGGCGGCCTAACACTGCGGACGATTCCACGGACGGCTGGTACCATAAATAAAACAAATCAATTTATAACCATTTATAATATAAGATACATGCCGGAACCGTGCCCCTGCGGCAGTCGTTATATAAGTTACGCCCGAAAAAAGCAGGAAAACACGCATTATTTGCAATTATGACCAAGAAAGATTACAATTGAGTAATATTGCAAAATCCTGACATCCAAATCTCGCGTAACGGCGTATAAACAATATACGCCCGTACACGAAAGTCTTTTGACTTCAAAACAGAAGGCGGAAAGGAAGCAAGGCAATCATGGCATATCTTGACGATCCGACAACACAACAAGCGAACATGCGTTACATCCGCGCCGCGATGCACGAGCCGCTGCTTGAAAAAGAGCACGAGCTTGAACTCGCCCGCCGCTGGAAAGACAACCGTGATGAAAAAGCGCTGCACGAGCTGGTACGTTCTTACACCCGCTTGGTCGTGGCCATCGCATCCAAATTCAAAAACTACGGCTTGCCTATCGGCGACCTGATACAAGAAGGTAATATCGGCCTGATGGAAGCGGCAGCGCGTTTTGAACCCGCGTTGGAAAACCGTTTTTCTACCTACGCCACATGGTGGGTGAAGGCACAGATTCAGGATTACGTTCTGCGCAACTGGTCTATTGTACGTACCGGTACAACAGCCAGCCAGAAATCCCTGTTCTTTAACCTGCGCCGTTTGCGTGCGAAAATTGACGGCCAGTCCGCACGCGATTATCTGGACACCGATGCAGTAACCAAGATTGCGCAAGAGCTGGGCGTACAGCCCAAAGAAGTTCTGGAGATGGAAGCCCGCATGAACGGCGGCGATCAGTCCCTGAACAACACTGTTGGCGAAGCCGGCGAAGACGAATGGCAGGACTTTCTGGCAGACCAAAGCCCGAACCCCGAAGAAGTCGTTATTGGCATGCGCGATAACGCCACCCGTTCGCAATGGCTGGGCGAGGCACTGGGCGAACTTTCCCCGCGCGAGCGTACAATTATCGAAGAGCGCCGCATGGGCGATGATGTCGTCACGTTGGAAGACCTTGGCAAACAGCTGGGCATCAGCAAAGAACGCGTCCGTCAGCTGGAACAACGCGCGATGGACAAACTCAAGGCGTCTTTGCTGGTCAAAGTCCGCGATGCCGGCATCAGTCAGGCCAGTCTTTTTACGGAAGCCTAAACAAAAAACGGCGGGAACAAGTTTCCCGCCGTTTTTTGTTTACCGTAACTTTCAGGCGGTTGACAAAAAAATGCAGGCGTTTTTATAATTGGATATGAACAAGATCAAAAAACACATCCCCTTCGCGGCGGCGGCTTTCCTGATGGTTTGCTGCGCCTTCTTTGTTTCGGCCAGTTTTGCACAGATCAAATATGTGCCCGAAAGCATACAGACCAGCCCCCTTGATCTGGAGCTGACCGCGGTCGGCGTTGTCGATAAAATCATCAAGCCCGATCTGGTGCGCGTCGAAAGCGGCAAGATATACAGAATTGACAACATCCGCGTGCCGCTGCAAATGGATCAGCAGGCCATTGCCTTTCTTGAAAAAACGATCCTTCACAAAAAAATCGGCTTTTATATTGTCGGTAAAGATGTTTCCGCAAGGTCTGATCGTTTCGGCCATACGCTTGCGCATGTTGTGACCGAAGACGGCGGATGGCTTCAGGCGCAAATGGTGTCGCGCGGACTGGCATGGGTAACCGGCAATGCAAAAAGCCGGCATCTGGTGGTCCCCCTTTTCAAATACGAAGACCTTGCCCGTTCGCAAAGCCTGGGCCTGTGGGGTCTGCCGGATTTTGCTGTGCGTAACAACAACACCATTCTCGACAATACCTATAACACCTTTCAGGTATACGAAGGCACCATCAAAACCGTACGTACAAAAGACGAATACGTTTACTTCAATTTTGATGACAACCCGAAAAAAGACTTCACGATTTCATTCAACACCAAAAGTATCAAACCGTTTAGAATGCGATCGGGCGTGCACAGCTTCGCCCCGCCCGAATTCATCGGAAAATATATCCGTATTCGCGGATGGGTCGAAGAAAACGACGGCCCCATGATGACGCTGGAATTTCAGGAACAGATTGAATTCCCGAAAGAGCCGGAAAACCCGATCATCTATAAATAACAACCTTTTCCTGCCGGTTTATACATACATACGCAGCTGTTTTTGCGCTTGCGCAGGGGGCAGTGCTGCGTCATGATACGTTTGTTTTTTGACAAACACCCCAGCCGTGTAACGGAACATATCATGAAAAGCTTTCTGACCCTTGATGACCTCTCCCCCAAAGGCAGGACGGTCCTGCTGCGCGCCGATCTGAACGTCCCTATGCAGGACGGGCAGGTAACAGACGCCACGCGCCTGAGCCGTCTGGTGCCGGGCCTCAAGGAACTCAGCGATAAAGGCGCACGCGTGGTGATCCTTTCGCACTTTGGCCGCCCGCGCGGTAAAGATGACAGCCTGAGCCTTGCCCCTGTTGCGGCTGCGCTGGCGCAGCTGTTTGGTAAACCGATCCGCTTTGTCGAGGATTGTGTCGGCCTTGCTCCGGAAGAAGCCGTCGGCGGGATGGCAGACGGCGACGTTATCATGCTGGAAAACGTCCGTTTTTATCCCGAAGAAGAAAAAGACGATGCAGATTTTGCGCGTGAACTGGCGCATGTTGGTGACGTTTACGTCAACGATGCCTTTTCTTGTGCACACCGCGCCCATGCCAGTACGCATAAAATTGCGACGCTGCTGCCGGCCTATGCCGGGCGTCTGATGGAAGCGGAACTGACCGCGCTTGAAAAAGCGCTCGAAAAACCTGAAAAGCCCGTTGTTGCCATCGTTGGCGGCGCAAAGATTTCGACCAAGCTGGATTTGCTGAATAACCTTGTCACCAAGATCGACTATCTGGTTCTGGGCGGCGGCATGGCGAATACGTTTCTGGCCGCGCAAGGCTGCCCGATGGGTAAATCTCTGTGCGAACGCGATATGCAAGATCAGGCGCGCACCATCATGCAAACTGCGCAAGGTGCAGGCTGCAGAATTGTGCTGCCGACCGATGCCGTTGTTGCCACCGAATTCCGCGCGAACCCGCCCACGCAAATCCGTAGCAGCGATTCTGTGCGCGAGGATGAAATGATGCTGGATATCGGCCCCGCCAGTGTGGCCACCATCGAAGGTGTTCTGGCGAATTGCCGCACCGTTTTGTGGAACGGCCCTGTTGGCGCGTTTGAAACCGCTCCGTTCGATGCCGCCACGGTGAAACTGGCGCACAAAGTCGCTGAACTGACGGCGGCAGGCACGCTGGTGAGCGTAGCAGGCGGCGGCGACACCGTAGCAGCACTGGTACAAGCCGGTGCCGAAGATAAAATGACGTATGTGTCCACGGCAGGCGGCGCCTTCCTTGAATGGCTGGAAGGTAAAGCCCTGCCCGGCGTCAAAATTTTGATGGACCGCGCCGCACAATCCCGCGCGCCAGCCAGCAGCGCCGCAAACGGCTGATTAATTTTTTCTATACACAAATGCAGCGCGGCCCTTCTCTTTCGGGAAGGGCCGCGCCGCATAGGTCACTTTGGGAAGGTCACATTTAAAATGGGATCCGGTTAAATCAGATCCGGATTATTCAGCCATGTTTTCATGATGCGCTGAACGTCGAAATCACGGATAGCGTCAAAGTTTTTCAGGGCCATCGCCAATTCCCGCTGATCGACAATTTTATCGCCCGTGCGAATACCACGGCTCAGCAGGAAAATAGATGCAAATTCGGATTTCATCATGCCGATAAAGCGGCACGCGACCACAAACGGCTTGCCACCGTCTTTCTGGATCATCCGCACGACCTGATCGGGCGTCATCTGCGTACGTTCCGCAAACAAGGCAAGGAAGAACCCCACCTGCCCGCGGCGCAGCGTGCGGATCATCAGATCGGCCGAGATATCTTTGCGCTCTTCAAAGCGGCGCGCCAGCAGCACCATGTCTTGCGACGTTTCGCGCATGCCTTTGGCTTCGTTGCTCAGTTCGTGGATCAGATCTTCCAGCGATTGCTCCAACACTTGCGCAGGGATCACGAATTTTTCGCTGATTTCTTTACGCAGCGCGTTCGATACAACCATATAAAGATCAATCGCAATATCGGTGTCAATTTCGGGGCGGCGCAGCAGCGGTGCTTGCAGCTCTTCCGAACGCAGCGCGGCCTTTGCCAGTTTTTTCATGGATGCACGCTGTAAATGCACGCGCTGGTTATCGACCAGATTAAGCATGGTTTGCACATCACCCGTATCAATCAAACGGTCTGCCACCAGCGGGCTGATACGGTCGCGCTGCGCGATCAGGCGCGTATGATCTTCGCCTTTGGACGAGATGATATATACAAGGTCAACGTCGTTCAGCAGCGGGCTGTGCATCAGCACTTTGCTTGCCACAGTGATATGGTCGTTGGCCAGATAGACCATGACTTCGGGCGGAATATTGGTTTGGACAGACAGACGCTCTGCCAGGGCTTCGCGCAGGTCCAGTTCGGCCTGGCGGATCAGGTTAAGCAAGATCTCGCTGGCGAGGCTTTGCTCGTTCTCGTTCAATTGACGATCGTCAAAAAATGCCGATACCGCTTTGGCCAATTTCTGGCGACCGGCATCGGAATTGTCTTGCGCACACGACAGCAATTCTCTGGGATCCAAGATATTCACTCCCCTGTACATATCTTTAGATGGATGATCCATCTGTTGATTCCTTTTTTGTTTTACTGTGCAGGTGCGGCGAACCCTCCGAATACGCCTGCATTTTTTTATCACCTACTTAAAATTTTACGCAAATTACGTTAAAAAAAGATAAAGAATAGATGAACCGTTTAATATCAAACGCTTGCCACAAGTACCATGCGTACATATCCGGCATTTGCGGGTGATTCTTCGTGTTTTGGATTCTCGGGTTGAGCATAAACCCCACCCCTTTTTCAGCATTAACACTTCGTTCATAAATTCCGTGCTAGGATAAGAACTGGATATTTATATTAACCTTTGTTTTGTGCGTAAGCGAAGGAGACAACAATGGTAAGTACTGTCGGCAGCACTGGCGGTTATCAGTCCTATGCTTATCAGCAGCAGACAAATCCCGTGCAGGAACAACAACGTGGCGGTGAAAACCGCGTTGAAAAACGCGAAGCGCCAGCGGCGGATAGCCAGCGTGGCGATTTCGAGGCACGCCTCTCGCCCCGCGAAGATAACAATGTGCGTGGGAATGCGGGCAGAACAGCAAATGACGATACAGGGACGCGCGAAAGCCGCGACACAGGCACACGCGGACAAACGCTGGACGTGACTGTATAAGTTTTTGAAGACACTCTTGATATCTTTTTCACGGTTGGTTGTTCTTTTTCGACTTCAACTCGCCCCCGCACTTGCGGGGGCTTTGTTTTAGGGCATGTTGTGATACATGACCTTTGCTGAAACCAGAAAACCGCTGCGCGCTGTTATCCTTTATTCCGCTGGCCATGCGGGCAGCGCCATCGTTCTTAATATTGCAGACGAAGCGCCCGATATCGATATCGTTGGCATTATCCGCACCCCGCCCCTGAAAACAAAAGGCCTGTCCGAAGAAATGTGGCGTATGGGCTGGCGGTTCAGCTGGCTGCTGTTCTGGCAGCGCGTGGTGCAAATGGTCGCTTTTGGATTTGCTATTTTGCTGCGCCCTTGGCTTTGGAAAAAAACATTGTTGCCTGGGTGGTATCTGGCGCAAGAAAAACAAATCCCCGTGCGCGAATGCAGCTATGTCAACAGCGCCGAAACCGAGGCCTTTATCCGCGATTTAAAGCCGGACATCATCATATCTGCATTTTTCAACCGCATCTTAAAGCGTAATATCATCGCGATTCCGCGGCTGGGCATTTTAAACATCCACCCTGGATGGCTGCCGGATTATAAGGGCGTGATGAATTATTTTTGGGTTTTAAAAAATAATGACGGCGCCGCGGGCGTCACCCTGCACTGGATTAACGAAGGGATCGACACCGGCGCCATCATCGCCCGCCGCCGCTTCAAGGTCTGGCACGACACCACGCAGCATCAGGTTCTTATCAAAGCGGCCGTCATTGGCGGGCGCATGGCCGTGTCGGCGGCACGCAAACTGGCGCGTGGTGAAAAACTGGAAGTAACCGAACAGCGCGATGATATCCCCCATACCTATTACAGCATGCCGGCCGAAAAAGATTTTGATGCCTATTTTAGAACGCGGCGGTTTTTCAGGATACGCGACGTCATCGCAACAGCATTACAAAGGCTGAGAAAACAGCGCAGGAATTGACAAATTCCTTATATTTTGCCATAATATCGTATCTTTTATGCTTTTTTGTTGAGGTCATGATGAGTCAAGCATCCGCACCCTTCAACAGCGCATCCGCCAGCTGGGAAGAACACCGCGCCGTTTTCTTTCAGGCATTAAAGGCAAGCGACAGGGCGACACTTGAAACCGTTATCCAAAAATATCCGGAGGCCGTGGAATGGCGCGATGAAAAAGGAACGCCACCTTTACATACCGCTTTTGACAAGCGTGATCTTGATACGTTCAAATATCTTCTCGAAAAAGGCGCCGACGCGCGGCAGCAGGAAAATCTGACCGGACTGCGCGCCTTCTTTGCAGCCTATGACGATTATTATATTATCGAGAAAGCCATCAAAGCCGGCGAAAAAGATTATATCGTTCCATTGCTGCAACAGCAGGACGACCTCATCCGTCGCGATGTCCTTCCACCCAAAGAAGTTCGTTTTGAAATTTTAGACCTGCTCGAACGCGCCCGCTCAATACGTACAGAATATCGAGAGCAAAAACGAACCATGGCACTAATGCAAAAAATGGCATCGCAGGCGGCTGCTCCTGCTGCGCGCGTAGAAGACGATGCGTCCATCGAAGTTTTAAAACCCGCACAAGTACAGCGGCGCAATGCCGGCCCCACGACCTGATTTTTATTGTCGAGAAAAACATGACGAATTTTTTAAAAAAGATTGGCATCTCTTTCGGCTACGCCGCGAACAACCCTGACGAAACGTGGGAAGAAGCACGGCTGAAATACTTCAGCGCCATCAAGCGCGATGATCCGGCAACGATTGAACGCCTTGCCAAAAAATATCCGGATGCGCTGACGTGGGATGACGGCCATGGCCAATCCCTGTTTGCCGCAATCAATGCGAATAGCGTCAAGGCGTTTGAAAAAATGCTGGATTTGGGCGTCAGCCCTGATCTGCCGGAATCCACGGATGGCTTCGGCATCACGGCGCTTGCCTATACATCCAGATTCTCGGGCCGCGCTAAACCCTTCATCGATATTCTGATGGCACGCGGCGCGACAAAGGTGGATGAAGCCCTCTTCTACGGACAATCCATGGACTACGAAGGCGCCAAAGAAGTCGTAGACTACATACGTTACCGCAATACAGAAAGGCAAAAGGCACCGACGGCCATCGCGGTGTCCCCTCCTGCACCTGCTGCCGCGCCACCTGCAAGTAACACGCAGCAAGATCTGACGGTGTTAAAGCCTGCAAAGGTTCAACGCCGCGTGCCGAACACATCGACATAAAAATATATCTTATCCAGATTATTGGAACGCAACCTCGGTAAAGCTGCGCAGCTTGCGGCTATGCAGGCGGCCAACACCCAGTGCACGGATTTTTTCCATGGTAAGTATGCCGATTTTCAGGTGCTGATCCACGCGTTCGCGGTAGAAACGATCGGCCATGCCGGGTAGTTTCAGCTGGCCGTGCAGCGGCTTGTCGGATACGCACAGCAGCGTGCCATAGGGCACACGGAAGCGGAAACCGTTGGTCGCAATCGTCGCGGATTCCATGTCGAGCGCCACAGCGCGGCACTGGCTGAGACGCAGCACGGGCACGCTCTGTTCCCACAGTTCCCAGTTACGGTCGCTGACTGTGGCAACCGTGCCCGTGCGCATGATTTTCTTGAGGTCGTATTCCCGCAGCCCCGATACTTCGGATACGGATTTTTCAAGCGCGACCTGCACTTCCGACAATGCCGGAATAGGTACCCATAGCGGCACCGCTTCGTCTAGGACTTTGTCATCGCGCATATACGCGTGCGCCAGAACGTAGTCGCCCATTTTCTGCGAATTGCGCAAACCAGCGCAGTGTCCCAGCATCAACCAGGTATGCGAGCGCAAAACGGCCACGTGGTCGGTAATGGTTTTGGCGTTGGACGGGCCAACACCGATGTTAATCAGCGTAATGCCCGTGCCATCCGCACGCTTCAGGTGATAGGCTGGCATCTGCGGTAGACGCGGCGGTTTTTGTCCGGTATTGGCGGGCACTTCGGGCAGATTGGCGTTGTGGGTGATGATGTTGCCCGGCTCCACAAACGCGACGTAATCGGTGCGGCTTTCGTCAAGGGTCTCGCCGTCCTGCGCACGCGCCATGAGCGCATGTGCATCACGCACAAATTCATCCACGTAAAACTGGTAGTTGGTGAACAGCACGAATTTCTGGAAGTGTTCGGCCGACGTACCGGTGTAATGCTTCAGGCGCTGCAAGCTGAGATCCACGCGCGGCGCGGTAAACAGCGCCAGCGGCGCGGCATCGCCCTCTTTCACCACATGCGTGCCATCGGGGATGGTATCGTCCATGTTGGCCAGATCGGGCTGGTCGAAAATCTGCGGCAGTTTGGCGATTTGTTCCACCGTCAGATCTGCTTCCAGATGGAATTGATCGCCCAGCGCGAAGTGCAGCGGGATCGGCGTTTCGCTCACGCCCACTTCCAGTTCTGCTTCGGGGTGGTTTTTCAACAGCAGGGTGAACTGGTCAAGATAATAACTGTTGTACAAATCGGGGCGCGTCAGCGTCGTGCGGTACGTGCCCGGACGCGACAGGAAACCATACGACAGGCGGTTGTCGACGCTGGGGCCACGCGTGGTGGTCAATTCGATATACGGGTAGTGTGCGCGTACACGGTCTTCATCGCCCTGCCCTTTGGCGAACTGGCCGAATGTATGGCGCAGGTAGGCCACGTTCTGGTTATAAATTTCGCGAACCCAGTTCAGTGCTTTGTTGGCATCGTTGAAGCTGCGGGTGGTCATCAGACCGTCGCGGATGGGAGATGGCGATTTGCTACCGAGCAAGATAGTACCCCTTAAAATGCGTTGCCGGATTTACGCGGCGGCATCCGGTGTGGATGCAGCGTCGAGACCGACGATGGCGCGGGCATAATCGGCGGCGGCAAAAGGCCGCAGGTCATCAATGCCCTCTCCTATACCTATAGCATGAACTGGCAGTTGAAATCTCTGGGCAAGTGAAACCAGCACGCCGCCCTTGGCGGTTCCGTCCAGTTTGGTGACGATCAGGCCGGTTATGTCAACCATTTCCTTAAACAGTTCCAGCTGGCTATGCGCGTTCTGGCCGACGGTGGCGTCCAGCACCAGCAAGATCGCATGCGGCGCCGCGGCATTTTTTTTGCGTATGACGCGCACGATTTTGGACAGCTCTTCCATCAGGTTGGCTTTGTTTTGCAGGCGGCCGGCGGTGTCGATCATCAGGATATCGGCGCCTTCCGCTTCGGCACGATCCATCGCCTCATACGCCAGCGCGGCGGCGTCTGCCCCCTCGTCCTTGGCGATCACAGGGCAACCGATGCGTTCGCCCCAGACTTTCAATTGCGCAACGGCTGCCGCGCGGAAAGTATCGCCCGCCGCCAGCATGACCTTGCGCCCTTCGCGCGTGAATTGCTGGCCCAGCTTGCCGATGGTGGTCGTCTTGCCTGTGCCGTTGACGCCCACCATCAAAATAACAAACGGTTTGGCATCGACGGTGAACAACGGCTTTTCTACCGGCGCCAAAATTTTCTGAATTTCAGACGACAGCACGGCGCGGATTTCATCGCCTGTGATTTCTTTGTTGAAACGGTTTTGCGCAATCGCCGCCGTCAGCTTGGCTGCGGTTGCTGGACCAAGGTCGGCGGTAATGAGCAGTTCTTCCAGTTCATCCAGCGCGGCTTGATCCAACTTGCGCTTGGTAAAAATGCCCGTGATGCCGTCGCTGATTTTATTCGACGATAAACTCAGGCCGGATTTCAAACGCGCGAACCAGCCCGTTTTGTTTTCGTCCGCGTTATCTTGTTTTTCTGCAGCTTTCAGCGCGGCGGCTTCGTCTGCGGCCTCTTCGGGGGCGATGATTTCTTTTTCGGCTTCGGCCTCTTCGGCCAGGGGCTGTAAAATCAGCTCTTCAATTTTCTGTTCAGCCACGACGGCCTCGGCCAGAATACCGTCAGGTTCGGTCACGATGTCTTCAACCGGCGTGTCTTCAGGCGCATCAAGGGGGGCTTCGGCAACCTGCTCTGTCTGCCTCTCTTTGATCTCTTGGGTCTGTTCTTCTTTTTTCTTTTTGCTAAAAAACCAGATCACAGTACGCATCCTTTCAACAAACCGTCTTCGGCGGCGTCCGCACGGAAACGCACCAACTGGCCTGCCGGCACATCGATATCCAGCGCAACTTCGCTAAAATACGGCGTGCGGCCACGGTTGTTTTTCTCGACCAATACAGACAGTTCACGGCCAACCAAGCTGGCGGCATGTTTTTCAACCTGCTGCGCCCCCAGATCGCGCAGACGCTTGGCGCGCTCTTTACGCAAGCCGCCATCCACCTGCGGCATACGCGCGGCAGGCGTGCCGGGGCGCGGCGAATACGGGAAGACGTGCAGGAATGTCAAATCACATTCACGCACGGCATTAAAAGTATTTTCAAACATCTCGTCCGTTTCGGTCGGGAAGCCTGCGATGATATCCGCGCCGAAAACAATATCGGGGCGCAGCGCGCGTGCTTTTTCGCACACTGCAATCAAATCGGGGCGTAGGTGGCGGCGCTTCATGCGCTTCAGCACCATATCATCCCCCGCCTGCATCGACAGGTGCAGGTGCGGCATGAAACGCTCTTCGGACCCGATCAAATTCCAAAGATCATCGTCGATTTCAACAGGATCAAGCGACGACAGGCGCAGGCGTTTCAAATCAGGCACTAACGCCAGCAGACGGCGGATCATCTGACCCAGACGCGGCTGCCCCGGCAGATCGGGGCCGTAGGATGTAATATCCACGCCCGTCAAAACAACTTCGTGATAACCATGTTCGACAAGGCGGCGGACTTGGTCGACAATCTCCCCCATCGGCACCGAACGTGAATTGCCGCGGCCATAGGGAATGATACAGAACGTGCAGCGGTGGTCGCAGCCGTTTTGAACCTGCACGAAAGCGCGGGCATGGGATTCAAAACCGGAAATCATAAAACGCGCGGTTTCCTTGACCGACATGATGTCGTTGACGATAACGCGTTCGGTGGATGGCGACAGCCAGCTGTCTTCTTTCAGCTTCAGGTCGTTGCCCATGACCTGATTAACTTCGGGCATATCCGAAAAGCTTTTGGGGTTTACCTGCGCGGCACAGCCCGTGACGATAATTTTTGCATCCGGATTTTCGCGGCGGGCACGGCGGATCGCCTGACGGGCTTGACGCTCCGCCTCTGACGTCACGGCGCATGTGTTGATGATGATGGCGTCTTTTAGTCCCGCCTTGGCCGCGTGCGCCTTCATCACTTCGGATTCATAAATGTTGAGGCGGCAGCCGAACGTTACCACACGCGGACCGTCTTTGCCCTGCTGCGCCAGCTGGGTTTCGGCATCGGGCAGCTCCAGCGCTTCTTCGCGGTGGTCATGCGGCTTGGTGATGATTTTCAGATCGTCCATATGCAACAACTTGTCTTTTCAGGTTTGCGGCGCCAGGCCGGTTTTGCGCAGCAGCGCCACGCGGGTAAACAAAATACCTGCCGCGATAATCACGGCGGAGCCGATGACGGTCCATAAGCCCGGCTGCTCCTGCCAGATGACATAGCCCATCAGCGCGCTCCAGACAATGTTACTGTACTGGAAAGGCGTCACCATGGATGCCGGAGCGCAGCGGAATGACGAATACATAAATACAAGCGCCATCACATCCATGACCGCACAGGCCATAAAAACCGGAATATCCGCCGGATTGATCGGCCGCCACAGCCCGCCCGTCACAACCAGAACGCCAGATACCGCCGCCGCCCCCAAATAAAAATACAATATAAAGGCCGCGGTATGCACGCTGCGGCTGAGGGCACGCACCAGCACCTGACTGCCCGCCAGCGCGAATGTACCCGCCAGCACAATCAACAGCGGCCATTCCGCCGCCATATCGCCGCCCGGCTGCAAGACCAGCAAAATACCGCCAAAACCTGCCAGCGCAAGGGTGACCTGCCAACGCGACAGACGCTCCCCCAAAAAGAAATACGACAGGACAGCCACCAGCAGCGGCGCCCCCGCCACGACCGAGCTGATCTGCGCCAGCTGCCCATGGCCGAACCCGTAAAACAGCGCAAAGCACGAACAGATCGCCGCCAGCACATAAAGCCCCAACATCGGCCTGACCCGCCGCGCCCAATGGATACGCCCCGATACCAGCAACCAAAGCAAAATGGCCGCAAAGCCGAACAGGCAGTCCAGCAGCACAATCTGTAAAGTATTATAGCCCGCCATCGTCAGCCACTTAACGGCCACATTCATCCCCGATAACGACAGGGCGGAGCCGAGCATCAGCAAAATACCAAGCCCGTGACGATGCACTTCCGGCAAACGCGCCGATGCGGTCATAGGACGAAACCATCCGCCAGCGTGCCGCTGAACACTTCGGCCACGTCACCGGTCATCACGGCATGGTCGTCGCTCTCGCGCCATTCGATATCCAGAACGCCCCCTTCGAGCGTGACCGACACTTTACGTCCCGTCAGCCCGCGGCGGGCGGCGGCGACGGCAACGGCACAAGCGCCGGTGCCGCAAGCGCGGGTAATGCCCACCCCACGTTCCCAGACGCGCATGGTGACGGCGCTGTCGCTATCGATCCGCGCCACCTCGACGTTGACCTTTTCGGGAAACATCGGATGGGTTTCAATCACGGGCCCCAGCCTTTCGAGCGGTACATCCTGCAAGTGCTGGACAAAGAAAACAGCATGGGGGTTGCCGACGTTGACGGCGACAGGGTGTTTCAAAAGCCCCTCGGATACGGCGACAGAAAGTGTGTCTTGTTCTTGACTTAGCGGAATTTCCTGCCAGCCAAGGCGAACTTTGCCCATATCGACCGACACCCGGCCCGGCCCGGCGCGGCGGGCATGCAAATAACCCGCGGCGGTTTGTACAGTCAGCTCGGTGCGACCGGTTTGGCGCATCAGCAGGTCTGCCACGCAGCGCGTAACGTTGCCACAGGCGCCGACCTCGCTGCCATCATTGTTAAAAATACGCATAAAAACATGGGCTTGATCGGTTTTTGCAGGATCAAGGATGACCATCTGGTCAAACCCCACCCCCGTATGCCGATCGCCCAGTTTTTGAATGGCGTCTGTGGATAAGTACAGGGGCACACCTTCGCGTCCGTCAAAAATGACGAAATCGTTGCCCAGACCATGCATTTTCAAGAATGTTTTTCTCATAAAAAGGGTATATCCGCTTTTTGTTTTCCGTACAAGATTTTAAGCTTTTTGCTTCAACTAAAATATTGAATTTTTTTCAAAAAATTGCACATAACATATGAAGTTATGTTGCCTTTTTCGAATTTCAAAGCTTATAATCACCGCAGATTCTTACAGCTTTGAAAACATTAAAAATGCGCCGGCACAACCGGTGCGCAGCGAAGGGAAATATCATGCAAAGCGAAGCGAACAAACCCTCTTTCAAAAACATGCAAGGCAAAGCCGCGATTATCGCTGTCGTCGCCCTGCTGGTCATCGCCCTTGGCGTATTCATGTTTGTCAAACCGCCGCAGCAGATCGCCGTTCCGCAAAACGAAACGGCAGCGGTTGAAACGGCAGTCGAACAAAACACTGGCACCGAAACGGCCGCCACCATCGACGCCGCTAAAATTCCTTCTGAAGACGCAGAAGAGATGACGGCAGAAGAACGCCTTGCCGCGGCAAAGGACACTGAACAAGAAGCTGCCGCCGACGCCACCCCCGCAGACGATGCTGCCAACGCTGAAGGCGAACAAGCAGCCGCCGATGCACCCGCCGCAGCGGAGACTGACGCCGCCGCTACCGCCCCTGCGGATGATACGGCAGCCCGCACGGCCGATGCCGAAGAAACCGAAAGCCTGCTGAGCAGCCCGAAAGCCCTGACGGTTAATATTCTGCGCGCAACCGAAGACCGCGTGATCGGCCGCGCCGATGCCCCCGTCACGATTATCGAATATGCATCGCTGACCTGCCCGCATTGCCGCAAATTCCACATCGAAGTTTTGCCCACGGTCAAGCGCGAGCTGGTCGATACGGGCAAGGCCCGCATCATCTACCGCGACTACCCCATCGATAACTATGCGCTGAAAGCTGCGATGATGGCCCGCTGCGCACAGACCGATAAATATTTCGATCTGATCGAAGTGCTGTTCCAGAACCAGGATAAATGGATCAAGAGCGACAACCCGCTCAAAGCCCTTGCGCAATATGGCAACCTGGCAGGTATGGATGATGACTTCATCGCGTCCTGCATGACCAATGCCGAACTGGAAAGCGCCCTGCTGAAACGCCAGCAAGATGGCCGTACCCTGTACAAAGTCATGTCGACCCCCACGCTGATCTTTAACCTGCGTAACGCAGAAAACGTCCGTCAGCTGGTGGGCCCCGAAGATCCGCGCCAAGTGACCGACGTGGTCAACAAACTGCTGAACATGGGACAGTAAGCACATGGTTCAGTTCTCCCGTCTTCGCCTTACCGGCTTTAAATCTTTCGTCGACCAGACCGAACTTGAAATCGGTCAGGGCCTGACGGGCATTGTCGGGCCGAACGGCTGCGGCAAATCCAACCTGACCGAAGCCCTGCGCTGGGTGATGGGTGAAAACTCGCCCAAGCGTATGCGTTCGTCCGGTATGGATGATGTTATTTTCAACGGTACCGATAACCGCCCCGCCCGTAACACGGCAGAGGTATCGCTGCTGCTGGATAACGCCGACCGCCGCGCCCCGGCGGAACTGAACGATGCGGACGAACTGGAAGTATCCCGCAAAATCGAACGGTCCGTCGGCTCGACCTATAAGGTCAACGGCAAGAACGTGCGCATGCGCGATGTGCAAATCCTGTTTGCCGACAGCTCCATCGGCTCGCACTCCCCCGCACTGGTATCGCAGGGCCGCGTTGCGGACATGATTAACGCCAAGCCGACCCAGCGCCGCATGGTGCTGGAAGAAGCCGCCGGCATTTCCGGCCTGCACGCCCGCCGCCACGAAGCCGAACTGAAACTGCGCGCCGCCGAAACCAACCTGCTGCGCGTCGAAGACGTCATGGGCGCCATGAACACGCAGCTGGACGGCCTCAAGAAACAGGCGCGTCAGGCATCACGCTACCGCAATCTGTCCGGCCACATCCAGACAGCCGAAGGTTCGCTGCTGTTCCTGAAATTCCAATCCAGCCTGCTGGCCGTGACGAATGCCTTGGCATCGTTTGAACAAGCCGAAAGCATCGTGCGCGAAAAAACGCTGGAGGTCGCCACCCTGACGACCCAGCAAACCGAAGCCGCAACGGGCCTGCCCGAACTGCGCCAGAACGAAGCCGAAGCGGCCGCTGCCCTTCAGCATCTTAAACTGGCTTATGGCACGCTGGAGAACGAAGCACGCCTTGTTGAAGAAGAACGCGTGAAATCCGAAAACCTGCTGTCGCAGTACACCCGCGACATCGGCCACGAAAACGCGCAAAAAACCGAAGCTGGCGAAACCATCGCCCGCCTTGGTGACGAACGCACTTCGCTTGAAGACGAAGCCGCGCGTCAGGGCGAACGCGAAGAAGAAGCGCGTATCCTGCGTGACGAGCTGCAAAACAACGTTGAGAAAAGCGAAACCGAACTAACCCTGCTGACCGAAGAAACCGCTGCGCAGGAAGCCGCCCGCAACGCGGCCGAACGCCAGATGGGCGATCTGGAACGCCGCGTCGCAAACCTGCAATCGCGCAAGACCGATCTGGAATCTCAGCATACGCGTTTGCTTGAAAACACGCCGGGCAAAGCGGAACTCGACACTATCGGCAGCGAGATTACATCCGCCGAAGGCATCTATGCCGCAGCAACCGCCGCGCTGGATACTGCCGAAGCAGACCGCGCTGCAGCCGATCTGCGCGCGCAGGAAACCTACGATGCCCTGCAAGCGGTTCAACGCAGCTTCTCCCAGCTGACCGCCGAAGCGGATGCGCTACGCCGTATCTTGCGCAACCCGCAGGAAGGGTATCAGCCTGTCATCGACCTTCTGAACGTTGACGCCGGTCTTGAAAAAGCCCTCGCCGTTGCGCTGGGCGATGACCTGCAAGCTGCGCTGGATGGCAACGCCCCTATTTTCTGGCGCGAGCTGCCGGAATATACCGAAGCCGCATCCCTGCCCGGTTCTGCCCGTCCGCTGTCGATTTCGGTTCAAGGGCCGAAGGCATTGGCGCGTATCCTGTCGCAAATCGGTATCGTCGAAACCACCGCCGAAGCCGAAGCGCTGATGCCGCAGCTGAAGCCCGGCCAATGCCTCGTCACCCGTGACGGCGGCGCATGGCGCTGGGATGGTCTGGTTGTATCGCCCGATGCAGAAAACGCCGCCGCGATCCGCCTGGAACAGAAAAACCGTCTGGCCGATCTGGAAGCGGAAATCGACGCGCTGCAATCCAAACTGGATACCGCGCGCAGCGACGCCGAAACCGCCAAACAAACACGCACCACCGCGATTGACGCCGTGGCGACCGCCCGCACCGCCAACCGTCAGGCCGAAGAAAGCCTGAATGGCCTGCGCCGCCGCCACACCGCGCTCAGCAACCAGCTGACCGAAGTCACCGCGAAACTGTCGAGCCTGACGACCTCTATCGAAGCCGCCACGCAAGATATCGAAGCGGCCGAAACGTCGTTGGCCGAAGCGCGCGATACGCTCGCTGGTCTGCCCGAAACGACCGAAAGCCGCGAACGCATCGCCGCGATGAAAGCCATTGTCAGCGAACAGCGCCAGCAACTAGCCGAACAGCAGGCGATCTATGCCGATGTACGCCGCGCCGGTGAAAACCGTGCCCGCCGTATGCAGCAGATCACCAATGACGTCGAAAGCTGGAACGCACGTTTGGAGCGCGTGGGTGAGCGTTTGCTGGAACTGGAAGAGCGCATCGCGCAGACCAGCGCAGTGCTTGAAAACCTGTCCGGCCGCCCTGCGAAAATTCAGGCGGAACAGAACGCACTGCTGGAGCAGATCACCGCAGCCGAAGAGCGCCGCCAGCAAGCCGCTGACGCCCTCGCCATCACCGAAAACAGCGCAAACGAACTGCAACGCACCTTGCGTGCCGCCGAAGCCGCCCTATCGGATGCCCGCGAAGCCCGCGCCATGGCACAGGCCAACGTCAGCAACACGCAGCACAGCCAGTCCGGCATCGAAGCCACCATCTTCGAAAAATTCAGCTGCACCCCCGAAGAACTGGTCGCCAAGCTGGAGCTGAACACCGAAGACATCGGCGACATCGACAGCTGGCAATCCAAGCTGGAGCGTTTGCTGCGCGAACGTGACAACATGGGCCCCGTGAACCTGCGTGCCGAAGTCGAAGCGCAGGAAATCACCGACCAGATGACCACGATGGAAACCGAACGCGCCGATCTGATCGCCGCGATCGACAAACTCCGCGAGGGTATCAACAAACTCAACAAAGAAGCACGCGAGCGTCTGCTGGCGGCCTTCGATACCGTCAACACCCACTTCCAGAAACTGTTCACGCGCCTGTTTGGCGGTGGTTCGGCTTATCTGAAACTGGTCGAAGCGGACGACATTCTCGACTCCGGTCTTGAAATCTACGCGCAGCCGCCGGGCAAAAAGCTCACGGTTCTGTCGCTGCTGTCCGGTGGTGAACAGACCCTGACGTCGATCGCACTGATCTTCGGCATGTTCTTGACCAACCCCGCCCCCATCTGCGTGCTGGACGAGGTTGACGCCCCGCTGGACGAAAGCAACGTTGACCGTTACTGCACGCTGCTGGAAGACCTGGCGAAAGAAACCAGCACACGCTTTATTGTCATTACGCACCATCGTATGACAATGTCGCGCATGGACCGCCTGTACGGCGTCACCATGAGCGAGCGCGGCGTATCGCAGCTGGTTTCGGTTGACCTGAAACAGCATGAGCTTGATCTCGAAAGCCTCGCGGCGTAATCACCGCCGCGCTTTCAAACAACAAAAAAGCCCGCCATACACGGCGGGCTTTTTTGTTTGTCTATTGCACCATCAGGCTTTGGGCGCAGCAGGCTTCGCCTTATTTTCGCGGCGGCTGCCCGCTGCAATAATGGCACCACCCACCAGCAGCGGCGTGCCGAACAGAACCGAAAACACGCCCATTTTGGCGCGTGCATCGTTCTGTTTAATGGCTGCATAGGCTTTGGTTTCATCCGCCGTACAAGGCTGGTTGCGCGCCAGTTTGTTTTCACATGACTGCAGGACTGCATCCTGAGCACCGCTTAGCAGCACGGTCACTTTCAGCGCCTCGTTTTGCGGCATCTGCGTCGGATGTTTCATCGCTTCGTATACAGTATGCCCACCGAGACCGATGAGAGATGCTGCCACAATGTTAAACGCCCAGCCAATTCCGTTGTAGTTCATAATACACCCATAAATGATTGCTTAAATTATGGATAATTTAAGCAATCATCTCAATCTTGTCAAATAAATTAAGTAGATGATATAAAAGGATTTTATTTTCCCGCCGCACAGCCTGATTTTGCGCTATTCTGTGGACATAGGGCACGCGCCGGACGCGGCCGGAGAAAATACATGGCACAGACATCGACATTTTTTTACACCATCGGCCTTTGCGCAGCATTGTTTGCAGGCGCGGCAGGCATGCACCACGCCTATGCAGCAGCAGACGCCCATGCTGTTACGCCGCCCGCCTGCGAAATCAGCGGTACGGTGTCGGATATCAGTGTCAAAAAATCAATGATCCCATCGGCCATCATTGAAAACGAAACGCATATTTCCGTGGATGTGACAGAACGCAAGGCACGCTACGGCAATACCATGCCCTGCCCCGCGCGCAGCGCAAAGGCAGAAACCCGCACCTATAAACTGTGCAGCCAAAACGATGTACAGGCAGGGGATGTGATTAACGGCACCGAAGCATCCGCAACCGGCCCCGCATCGCCTATGGGCTGCCTGTTTGATCTTGTGGTTGTTGCACACAAGAACTAGCACCCCCTTAAAATCAGATGAAATCTGTTCACGTATCGCATAGGATACGCGCATGTGAATGCGCGTCTTTTGCGCGAAGGATGATGAACCATGACCGTTTTTGTTGTTGCCGCCCTGTATAAATTTGCCCGTATCGACAATACCGGACAGATGCAGTCGGAATTGCGCGCCGTCTGCGATGACAACAACATCTGCGGCACGCTGCTGATCGCACGTGAAGGCATCAACGGCACCATCGCCGGCAGCCGCGCAGGTATTGACGCAGTGCTGCATCACATACGCCGCTATCCCGGTTTTCAGGACCTGGAACACAAAGAGTCCGCTGCCAGCGAACAGCCGTTTTACCGCATGAAAGTGCGTTTGAAAAAGGAGATCGTCACCATCGGCCTGCCTGACGTCGACCCGAATGAAACGGTCGGCACCTACGTCTCGCCGCAAGAATGGAACGACGTTATTTCAGATCCGGAAACTGTTGTTATTGATACGCGCAACGACTACGAAATTAAAATCGGTACATTCAAAAACGCCGTAAATCCTCAAACGGAAAGCTTCCGCGCGTTTCCGGACTATGTCGAAAAAAACCTCGACCCCGTTAAAAACAAAAAAGTCGCTATGTTCTGCACCGGCGGTATCCGCTGCGAAAAAGCATCGGCCTATATGAAGAAACTGGGGTTCGAAGAAGTCTATCACCTCAAAGGCGGTATCCTGAAATACCTCGAAGAAATGCCGCCCGAAAAAAGTATGTGGGAAGGTGAATGTTTTGTGTTCGACCAGCGCGTCGCAGTAAAACACGGGCTGGAAGAAGGCAGTTATATCCTCTGCCCATCCTGCCGTCACCCTGTCGGCCCCGAAGACCTGCAAAGCCCGAAATATATCGAAGGCATCGCCTGCCCCCACTGCCACGACAGCCTGAGCGAAGAGCGTAAAGCACGGTCAGCGGAGCGTCAAAAACAAATCGCACTGGCCGAAGCGCGGGGCGAGCAGCATATTGGCGCGGCGTATGCGCCCGAAGGCGGCGAAGAATAAATCAGCCGACGATCCATCCGACGCGGATGACCGCCAGCGAGCCTACGGCGACAAAAGCCCACAGCAACCCCCCCAGAAGCAACGGACGCCAGCCGACAGATTTCAGTGCGGCGATGGTGATTGTACTGCCAATCAAAAACAGCGTCACGCACATGCCGCGGCGCGCGGCGAATTCGACAATACCCGCGGCCGCCGTCATATGCGGCACAAACGTGAAAAACGCAGCAACCGCGATGAAGGCCGGAATAAACCACGGGAATTTCATGCGCGGCACTTTACTCTCGCCCGCTTCGCGCGGCCGCGGCCAAGCATAGGCAATCAGCAGCGCCAGCGGGAAAATCCAAAGCGCACGCGCCATCTTGAGCACCACCGCATGGTCAAGCGCATTGCCGCCATAAGCCGCTGCCGCGCCCACGACCGAGCTGGTATCATGCACCGCCAGCGCCGCCCACAAACCAAATTGTTCAGGTGAGAGACCAAAATAATGGCCAAGCGGCGGAAAAATCAAAAGCCCCGCGGCGTTTAAAACAAATACCACAGCAAAAGCCATGGCAATGCTTTCCTGCCGTGCGCGTATAACTGGGGCCACGGCGGCAATCGCGCTGCCCCCGCAAATGGCAGTACCCACACTGACAAGCAGGGACGTATCGCGGTCGGTACGCAGCAGGTACGCAAGCCCCGCCCCCATCGCCAGCGCGGCCGCAATACCTGCGGCGGTATATCCCATACCTGCGGCACCGGCACGCAGCACTTCGGTCAAATTCATGCCCGCGCCAAGTCCGGCAACGGAGAAAATCAGCACGCGCTGCGCGGTCTTCATGCATTTATCTTGCAGCGGATTGCCGATCGCCAGCGCAATCACCGCCCCTGCCGCCAACGCCATGGGCGCCGTGGTGAATGGAAACAGGCAAAGCCCCACCCCCATAATCATTAGACAGGCAAACAGCGTCTGGCGCGGGTTCATACGTTTTTGCGGCTGTATCGTCCCGATCATTATTTATCGTTGTCCTGCTTGGGCATTTGAATAGTGATCGGGCGCTGCGGCTTATCACCGCCTCCGCTGGCGCAGCCGCCGCCCTGTTCGCAGGCACGGCAACGGTCGCGCTGTACTTGCAGCTGCGCACGGAAATTATCGGTATCGCCGTATTCGATAAAATCAAGATATCGGCTATGCGCGTCTTTTACTTTTTTGGCGTGTTTGATAGGGCACCAGAATTGTTCGGTGCGGCCAGCAACTTCGCGCACATACGAAATCACGCCGTTGCCGTATTCGCAATAAACGCAGTTCAGTTTTTCAATCCAGTTCAGATACTGCAAATATTTGCGGTCCATCACCACGTATTCGCTGCGCTTCACCAGCGGAATGCCATAGACGCGGAAACATACCTGCTGATAGACCGTCACAAATACGTCGATCAGGACGAAGGGAATGATCAGGCTGTAAATCAGCGGCGCGGTCAGGATATAGGGAATTTTGGATGTACGTAGAAACTGCGATATTTTCATCCGCAGCGCACGGTGCCTTTGGGTGACTTCCTGTTCGAACACCACGCGGCGCTGTTCGATTTTGTAGCGGAACTCGTCGCGTTTGCGGTCGATTTCCTGTTCAATCTCGTCCTGTAATATTTCGATACGCTGCCGTAGGCCTGCGATGATTTTTTCCATGTCCCTTGCCCCCTCGGGTTTATTTACCTACCTTATATCAAAGAAAAGGAGTTTCCGATGGAAAAAGCGGCATTTGGCGCAGGATGTTTCTGGGGCGTAGAGGCGGCCTTTCGCAAGCTAGAGGGCGTGACCTATACCGCTGCCGGATACATGGGCGGGCATACTGATGCGCCCACATACAAACAAGTCTGCGCGGGCGACACCAACCATGCCGAAGTGGTGCTGGTCGAATTCGACCCGAACGTGATCAGCTATGACGCGCTGCTCGACCTGTTCTGGCGTTGCCACAACCCGACGCAACTAAACCGCCAAGGCCCCGATGTGGGCACGCAATACCGCAGCGCGATTTTTACCTATTCCGCAGCGCAGCAGGAAGCCGCCGAGTCCAGCCGCGCCCGCCTTGCCGCTTCGGGAAAATATGGGCAAGAGATTGTCACCGACATCACCCCCGCCGCAACTTTCTTTATGGCCGAAGATTACCACCAGCAATATTTGGAAAAGCGCGGTTTGGCATCCTGCCATTTGCCGGATTGATGTGCTAGAGTCTCCCTCTATTTACAGGGAGACTCAGAGATATGACGACCAAGACCATCCTTAAACACCTCGCCGATGAAACCGCCGCGCTGCATACGCAGGGGCTGTATAAGTCGGAGCGCGTGATCGTCTCTCCCCAGCAGGCCGACATCACCGTGCATCAGGCGCAGAACGATGACAAACAGGTTATCAACCTGTGCGCCAACAACTACCTCGGCCTTGCCAACCACCCCGATCTGATCGCTGCCGCACACAAGGCGCTTGATACGCACGGTCTCGGCCTTGCCTCCGTCCGTTTTATCTGCGGCACGCAAGACCTGCACAAACAGCTGGAGCGTACCGTCAGCGAATACCTGAAGATGGAAGATACCATTCTTTATACCTCCTGCTTTGATGCCAACGGCGGTTTGTTTGAAACCCTGCTGGGCGAGCAAGATGCGGTGATCAGTGACGAGTTGAACCACGCCAGCATCATTGACGGTATCCGTTTGTGCAAGGCATCGCGCTTCCGCTACAAAAATAACGATATGGCCGATCTGGAGGCAAAGCTGAAAGAAGCATCCGGCGCGCGTTACCGTTTGGTCGTTACGGACGGTGTTTTCTCGATGGATGGTATCATTGCCAACCTGCCCGCCATTTGCGACCTTGCCGAAAAATACGATGCCATGGTGATGGTGGACGACAGTCACGCCGTTGGCTTTACCGGTAAAACCGGCGCAGGCACGCCGGAGCATTGGGGTGTCCAAGACCGCGTACATATCATCACGGGTACCTTCGGCAAAGCCCTCGGCGGTGCGTCGGGCGGCTATACGTCAGGCAAGAAAGAAATCATCGAATGGCTGCGCCAACGCAGCCGCCCCTATCTGTTTTCAAACACGCTGGCGCCGTCGATTGCCGCGGCATCGATTGCGGCCATCGACCTGATCAAAAAAACGCCGGAGCGTCTGGACAAACTGCGCGAAAACGCGAAATATTTCCGCGAGAAGATGACTGCCCTCGGCTTTGATCTGATCCCCGGCGAACATCCGATTATCCCTGTGATGATTTATGACGCTGTGCTGGCCAAAAAACTGGCGGATAGATTGCTGGAAGAAGGCCTCTACGTTATCGCCTTCTCTTACCCCGTCGTGCCGCAGGGCAAGGCACGTATCCGCACGCAAATGTCAGCGGCGCATGACAAACAACACCTCGACCGCGCCATCGCCGCGTTCGAAAAAATTGGCCGTGAACTGGGAGTCATTAAATAATCATGCAAACAACCATGCGCGCCCTTTCTAAAAAAGAAGCCAAAGAAGGCATCTGGATGATCGAAGCACCGGTGCCGGAAATCGGCCCCGACGATGTTCTGATCAAAATCCGCAAAACCGCCATTTGCGGCACCGACCTGCACATTTACAAATGGGATGAATGGGCGCAGAAAACCGTGCCCGTCCCCATGATTACCGGCCACGAATACGTGGGGGAAATTGCCAAGATCGGCGCCAACGTATCCGGCCTGCACGTCGGCCAGCGCGTTTCGGGCGAAGGGCACCTGCCCTGCCACAAATGCCGCAACTGCCGCGGCGGCAAAATGCACTTGTGCATCAAAACCGTGGGTGTTGGCGTGAACCGTCAGGGCTGCTTTGCGGAATATTTCGCACTGCCCGCATTCAACGTCTTCCCCATCAGCGATGAAAAAATTTCGGACGATGTCGCATCGTTTTTTGACCCGCTGGGCAATGCGGTACACACCGCCCTGTCGTTCGATCTGGTCGGCGAAGATGTGCTGATCACGGGCGCAGGCCCCATTGGCGTCATGGCGGTGGCCATCGCCAAGCATGCGGGTGCGCGTCATATTGTGATTACGGACGTGAACGAATACCGCCTCGACCTTGGCCGTAAAATGGGCGCGACGCGTGCCGTGAATGTGGCCAAAGATTCCCTGCGCGATGTCATGAAAGAGCTTGGCATGACCGAAGGTTTCGACGTGGGCCTTGAAATGTCGGGCAATGCCCATGCGTTTCGCCAGATGACGGAAACCATGCGCCACGGCGGTAAAATCGCCATCCTCGGCATTCCGCCCGCAGACACCGCGATTGACTGGAACCATGTGATTTTCAAGGGCCTGACGCTGAAAGGCATCTATGGCCGCGAGATGTTTGAAACCTGGTACAAAATGAAATCGGTCGTGCAATCCGGTCTGGATGTATCGGGCGTGATCACCCACATCTTCCCCGCCGCAGACTACCAAAAGGCGTTCGACGCTATGCTGGAAGGCAGCACGGGCAAGGTGATCCTCGACTGGACGGTATAATTTTTATCAGCTGCCGAGTTTGACAGCAGGATCCAGCTTCACAGTAATGCGCGGGCACGATGTGCTGGTGCAATGCGCTTCGCCGCTATAGGGCAGCGCGTCTTTTTCGGCTGTGAAGGTCAGTTGCGCGGGTTTGTCGGCCGCTTTGTTGAACGCCACAAAACGCACGTTGCTGAAGCCCATGTCTTCGATACGCTGCTGCGCGGTCGGCATCACGAATACGGGGTCATTGTCCTGCGCTTTTTGCACGGCGCTGTTAAACGCCACCGTTGCGCCCGCCGCACCTATCGCCAGAACACTTGCTGCGACATAAGCGAATACGCCACCCTTCGATACGCGTTCAGATGCTGGGGCGGTTTGTTTTTGCGGCTGGGACATGGGACACCTGCGTTATGAATTTTTTGTTGCAAAACACAATAACCGCAATCAAGGTTTATGTCAATAAAAAGCCGGTAATCTATTGAGAAATCAATCGGTTTGGCGCATATTAATGCCACCCAAACATTCAGGTTTCAGATCAGGAGAGCGCCATGACCGCCCGCAAAAAAACCGCCGACGTATCGGCTGACGTATCAAACGTACAAGTGATTTCCCTCGCCGACAGCGCCGCCCATTTGCTCAAGAAACTGGGCGTGGACGGTAAAGATTTTTCGGCCGGCAATCTGAAAGTCACCACCCCCATCGACGGCTCTGTCATTGGCATCGTCAAGATGGATACGCCCGCGCAGCTGGAAAAGAAAATCGCGGCGGCGCATGACGCCTTCCTGAACTGGCGCACCGTGCCTGCCCCGATCCGCGGGGAGCTGATCCGCGTATTCGGCGAAGTGCTGCGCGAAAACAAAGATGACCTTGGCAAGCTGGTCACGCTGGAGTGCGGTAAGATCCTGACCGAAGGCCTCGGCGAAGTGCAGGAGATGATCGACATTTGCGATTTCGCGGTCGGCCTGTCGCGCCAGCTGTACGGCCTGACGATTGCATCCGAACGCCCCATGCACAAAATGCAGGAAAACTGGCACCCCGCGGGCGTGGTCGGTGTGATCTCTGCCTTTAACTTCCCCGTCGCCGTCTGGTGCTGGAACTTCGCGCTGGCCGTTGTTTGCGGCGACAGCGTGGTTTGGAAACCGTCCGAGAAAACACCGTTAACCGCCATGGCGTGCCAAGCACTGTTTCTGGAAGCCGCCCGCCGTTTCGGCAAAGCGCCCGCAGGTTTGTCTGAACTGGTGATTGGCGAGCGTAAAGTTGGCGCAAAAATGGTGGACGATAAACGCATCCCCATTATCTCCGCCACCGGATCGACCCGCATGGGCCGCGAGGTTGCGCCGCGCGTGGCCGCACGCTTTGGCAAATGCATCCTTGAACTCGGCGGCAACAACGCCATGATTTTGACACCGTCCGCCACCCAAGACCTCGCCCTGATGGCGACCGTGTTCGGCGCGGTCGGCACGGCCGGTCAGCGCTGCACGTCGCAGCGCCGCCTGATCGTACACAAAGACATCGCGGCAAGCTTCACCGCGCGCGTGAAAAAAGCGTACAAATCGATCAGCGATAACAAAATCGGCAGCCCGCTGGATGCCGATACCCTGCTGGGCCCGCTGATTGATAAAGACGCGTTCGATGCCATGCAGGCCGCATTGAAAAAAGCAAAGGCCGCGGGCGGCAAAGTCACGGGCGGCGAGCGTGTATTCGCCAAAGAATACCCGAACGCCTATTACGTCACCCCCGCCGTTGTTGAAATGCCCAAACATCACGAAGTGATGCAGCATGAAACCTTCGCCCCCATCATGTACGTGGTCAAATACGGCAAGATCGAAGACGCCATTGCGATGCAAAACGATGTACCGCAAGGTTTGTCGTCCTGCATCTTCACCAATGACGTGCGCGAAGCCGAACTGTTTACCTCGGCCGCCGGATCGGATTGCGGCATTGCCAACGTCAACCTCGGCACGTCGGGGGCTGAAATCGGCGGCGCGTTTGGCGGCGAAAAAGAAACCGGCGGCGGCCGCGAAAGCGGATCCGACAGCTGGAAAGCCTATATGCGCCGATCGACCAACACCGTCAACTACGGCACGGCCCTGCCCCTTGCGCAGGGTGTGAAGTTCGACGTTTAATCGGACAACGTATCAATAAAAAGCCCCGCAGGTTTTGCGGGGCTTTTTTGTGTGTGGAGAAAAGTTTTTCGTTTATGCCGCTGGCGGCTTGGGCGCTTTGGGCGCAGGCGCTTGCGGGGCATATTGGGCACGCAGGGCGTCGCGGTGTTCGGCCAACCAATAGCCGCCGATAATCGTCTTCATATCGTTGTTCACGCCGGTTTTGACTTCGTTGATAAAATCCTTGGCCGATACCATACGCGTTTTGATGTTTTCTTTTTCATTTTCGTTGCCGAAAATACCGCTGCCGGCGGACGTATCAACGATGCCGACAACGATCGAAATTTTTTCGGACGTGCCGCCCGCGCTAACATAGGCATCTTGAATTTGACGCGCGTCTTTCAGCGTCAGGCCGGTTTCTTCGCTGGTTTCGCGGATAGCGGCTTCGACGGCTGTCTCGCCTTTGGCAATGCCGCCTGCGGGCAGCGTGTCGGTATAGGGGTATTCACCCGCCGCCAGAATGCCGGGGCGCATTTCGTTGACCAGCACGATTTCATCGCGCTTGGGGTCATAGGCCAGAATGGCAACCGCGTGGCCGCGTTCCATTACCAGACGTTCATACGTTTCCTTGCCGCCTTCGTGACGATCGGCTTCGATTTCATAGCGGTTGATCTTGAGGAAGCCGTTAAATTCGTTGCGCACGCTTTTGACGCGGGCTTCGAGTTTTTTGCCGTCTTGGGTGGGCTCGGTCATCGGATGATTCTCCTTAAATATGCTCTTAATGAGTATTTTTTATACTCGCGCAGAGCATAAGTCAATCCCCTATTTTAGAAAGCGAACAAAGGGCGTGATTAAGGCTTGGGCTGGCGCTGTGCCGACGTTTGGGCCGGATTATCATTGCGTGCGCTATCCGCGGCATGCGCGGTGCGAATGCTGTCGCGGTTCTTGGCCAGCCAGAACGCGCAAACAAGGCTTTTCATGTCCTTCAGCGCCCCGCTTTCGGCACGGCTGATGAATTCATCGGATGTCAGGATGACGGTCTTGATGTCCTCGCCTTCGGACGCGTGGCCATGCACACCGCCGGCCTTGCTCATGTCGACGGTGCCAAAGACCAGCGCCAGACGCTCTGACGTACCGCCAGAGCTGACATAGGCGCCCGGATGGATCATCTGCGGGTTTTGCAGCACCATGCCCGTCTCTTCCAGCATTTCGCGCTTGGCGGCCGTGATTTCGTCTTCGCCGGCGTCAATCATGCCCGCAGGCAGAGAGTCATTAAACGGGTCATCCCCCGCCGCCAGCAAACCGGGACGCATTTCGTTGACCAGCAGCACTTCATCACGCGCGGGATCATATCCCAGAATGGCGACCGCATGGCCGCGTTCGAAAATCAGGCGTTTGACCGTCATACTGCCGCCATCGTGGGTGTCCTGCTCGATCGTCAGTTCATCCATTTTGAAAAACCCGTCAAACACGCGGTCTTTTTGAACGATACGCGCTGCGGGTTTTTTGGACGATTTGTTCTGATCGGGCTGGTCGGTCATGATGATCCCCTTGAAATGGAATGCATATTTATTACCATATTGAAACGCACGCGTCCAGAAAAAAACCCGCACACTGGCGGGTTTTTTCTTTATATATCAACGTTTTGAGCATTAGCCCCCACGCGGGACAGCTAAGCCCTTACTGGTGAACGCCTTTTGCAAACAGGTCGATGACCAGCTTGGACGGCGCCTTCCCTTTTGCGGGGATCACCTCTTGTTCTTTGACCGTCGCGGCGGACAGCAGATCTACACGAAGCTCTCCGTTCGCATAGCTCCAGCCCGATACCAGCGCACCGCTGTCGGCTTTATAGCTCTCGGCGGCTTTCCAGTTGAATGCCGGCAATTCGACAACGAGACGCTTGCCGTCGTTTTCCATGCGGCTGCGGCCTTCGGGCACATTCGTCATATCCAGAACAATCCGCGTTTTATCCAGATGGTCACCAATCCGCACGGCGGATACATCGCCCACAATTTTCACTTCCTTTTTGACCAGCTTGGCAAGCTGCTCTTCGGTCAGCTCCGGCTTCGCCACCGCCGATTTTTCAACCGTAGAAAGACGCTGTTCGATATTGGGAGCAAAGACGTCTACGTCATCGCGCAGCGTCTGTACGGCCGCTTCCAGACGCTGGAAACGCGCCTCGGAGCCTTTTACCGGCGCATCAAACAAACGCGTCAGGCGCAGGCCTTCGGCGGGTGCCATTTTTTCTTCGGCGCTGAGCGCACGCTCAGACACTTCATCATGTTTGGTGTTGCTGCACGCCCCGAGGGGCAGCATCACAACAGCCGCAGAAACAACCAGCAGGGAGAAACGGGAAACCATGGAGCGCATCGCGATAACCTCATACATGAGAAAAAGCGGAGAATCTGTATACGATTACTCTAGCCCAATCCTAACCCGTTGATAACCGTTTAAAATCCAGCCTTTGCCAGAAAAACGGTTTGCCGGGGCATATTTTTGGTTTAATCTTGGTTCACGGTGGTTTTCGCCTTTTTGTGCAGGTGTTTTTGCACAAGGCCGCACCCGCCCGATCCCCTATTCCCGCATACCGGAGGACGCGCCCCAAGCGCGCAAAAATAAATGGTCGAACCTTTTGTCATGGACCTGAAATCTATCCAGCTGATCCCCGAAGAGGGCACGCCGGAAATTGCCACCGTATCCGAAGCAGACGGCTTTTTTATTAACAGCTATCGCAACGACGATTTCCGCATCCGCGCCGCCGTGTATGCGCAGCTGAAGCAAGCCAAAGACAGCCTGCCCGCCGGATACCACATGATGATTTTTGAAACGTACCGTTCATTCGCCAAGCAGGAAAAACTGTGGGCAAATACGAACAAGCAAATGCGTGAACGTTACCCCGATATGGATGACGAGGCGCTTTTTAAAATGTGCGAGAATTTTACCGCCTGCCCGTATGACGGTATCGGCAGCGGCCATATGGCGGCCTGCGCGATTGACCTGACGCTCTGCGATGCCGACGGCAATGAATTCGACATGGGCACCAAGATGCACGAGAAGCATGAAAAAGCCAAAACCGACAGCCCCGGCCTGACGCCGGAGCAGATCAAACATCGCGAAATCTTGAAAACCGCGATGGAGAATGCCGGCCTTGTCAACTATCCCGCCGAATGGTGGCACTACAGCCACGGCGACCATCAATGGGCGTGGCTGGTGGGTGAAAAGACCGCTATTTACGGCATTCTCGACATCTGACGCAGCATGTCATCAAAAAGGCCGGAGAAGATTTTCTCCGGCCTTTTTTGTTGTTTATATTTTAAGCTTGTGGACGCGGCGGCGGTGCACGGCGCATTACGGGCGCTGGTGTAGCGCCATCGGCTGCGGGTTTGGGCGCTTCGGGCAAGGGTGTCATCATGTATGACTGGTTGCCTTTTTCAGCGACAGCCGCATAGAAATTTTCAGGATAGATGTGGAACAGATAACGTTTCTGTCCGCCGCCATCCAGATGCGCGTATTTGCTTTCGGTCTCGCCCATCTTCAAACCGCCGCTGTTATTGACGATATTGTTAACGGAGCGGAAATTGTTCGGATCTGCCATCGTGAAGATGCGGTCCATGCCCAGCACTTTAAACGCGTAATCTGTGACGGCCAAAATCGCTTCTTTGCCGTAGCCGTTCGCCTGTTCGTCGGGGGAGATAAACAAACCCCGTTCGCACTGCACGCCGCCGTCATAGGTTTTGCGGTCGAACAGCTCGACATAGCCAACAACTTTGGGCCCGACCTGCACCACGAATTCGAAATCCGTGCGCGGTTCAGCCAGCTGGTTTTTAAGGCGTTCGAGAATAAATTTTTCAACGTCTTTCTGCCCCGTCTTTTTCGCGCCCGGCTCGCCCCCGCGTACAATCGCGGTCTGGTCAAAGGCGGCAAAGAAAAAGTCTTTGCGGCAGGTGGTTTTGAGGAAACACAGATATTCCGGCATGCGGCGAATGGCGGAGGCCAGCTGATCGCGCCCCTCGTATTCTTTGGACATCAGGTAATTGACGCCATGTTCGCGGATATCGTCCGCCAGCTTCGGAAACTTTTCGGCAAAGCCCATCCCTTCGGCATCGGTGCCGAATTCGCGGTAAGCACATCTTTCAGACTTAAAAAGCATTTCAATCTTCCCAGTAAATACAGTGGGTTAATTGCCGAAACAAGCTAATTATACATAATTTATAGATGTATAGCAAGCCGATGTTGCGGCGAGGTAGACAAGCAGGTCACAGGCCACCATGCGACCCGCGGAACCCGTGACGACCCGTCATCCCTGTATCAGGGACGCGGGCCGTTTTGTCGGTCTCGTCCGCTTTCTTGCTGGGGAAGATCGATTTTGATGTTTTTGGCATAAAAGGCCTGACCCGTCAGGGTAATTTCGGCCTTGTCGACGTCGAGGTGCAAATCCTGCACGCCGCCGCATGTCCCCTCGCCGCCCGGCGGATAGGGATAGATCACTTTGAAATCACGTTTTTCAGGTCCGAAGCCGTCCTGGCTTTTGACCACCCAATACGGAATAACCGAGCAGTTGCCCGAACCGCAGGCAATGTCTTCGTCCACGTCGATACCAGGCAGGAACACGCGGTTGATGACATCATATCCGTCAATAATCGACTTCGCCGTACCCATCAGGCCTTCGTGCTGGTATTTGCCTTCGATGGCCATTTGCTTCAGGCGCGGGAAATCGGGTTCAAGCGCCAGCAGCGTTTCCGCGCTTTTGAAACGCACCACCAGATCGCGCACGCGCGGCGCAAAGTAAACGGGCTTTTCGATTTCGTCTTCGGGCACGCGCAGGCCCGCGGCGAGTTCTTTGTAGAACGCGGGGTCGGTCAGGGGCTGCAAATCGATAATCGCAGGCATGTGCAAGGAAATGTTGTCGCCGTCGATATCGGCAATAATCTCGCTTTTCGCACTGACGCCGAATGTCGGGTTCATTTTCATGGTCAGCTTGCCACCCTGACGGAACTCGGGGTTCTCGCGCAGCAGCAGCTCGACCGCCGCCATGGTAGCATGGCCGCAAACGTGACATTCGTCCCCATCGGGGGAGAAATGGCGGATGTCGTAAACACCCTTGGTGTCGGTCGGGCGCACGAAAGTCGTCATGGGCGATGCCAGCTTGCGCGCGGCGCGGCCCATATCCTCGTCAGACGGAAATTCATCCACGATCGCAACCGTTGCCGGATTGCCGATGACGTTTAGCCCCTTGCGGGTAAATGCCTTGATCTCGTGGAATTCCATTTCTTGTCCGAACCCTCTCTCGCACTTTGCCTTGTTGATCTTGTAAGACCCGAAAAAATAATAGTATGGGCGCACTTTCCCATAGTCAAGAAATTTTAGAAAAGCCCTGTCATTAAAGGCAAAAACCCCCGCGGGTGATTCTCCCGCGGGGGTTTTGTTTTGGCCTGCTTACGCTTGCGCGGTCTGTGTCTGTACCGGCGTTTCCGCCCCCTCGCCTTCGCTTGGTTCCGGGATCAGCTCTAGTGCCTGCATATCGTACAGGGCCTTGTAGCGCGACTTGGGGTTGCTCATCAGCGTAGCGTGGTCGCCCTGCTCGATGATTTCGCCTTTGTCGAACACCAGAATGCGGTCCGCTTTCTGGATGGTCGATAAACGGTGCGCGATGGTAATCGTCGTGCGGCCTGCCGTCAGGCGTTCAAGCGCCTGCTGGATATAATGCTCCGATATTGAATCCAGACTGGATGTGGCTTCGTCCAAAATCAAGATCGGCGCATCGGCCAGAATAGCGCGGGCAATCGCCACGCGTTGACGCTCGCCGCCCGATAGTTTTACGCCGCGTTCGCCCACCAATGTCCCGTAGCCTTGCGGCAGGGTCATGATGAAATCATGCGCGAAGGCTTTCTTGGCCGCCGCCTCGATCTCTTCCTGCGTTGCCGCGCGGTTGCCATAGGAAATGTTTTCCGACAACGAGCGGTGGAACAGGATGGGATCTTGCGGCACCAGCGAAATCGAACGGCGCAGACTTTCGAGGGTGACCTGCGAGATGTCCTGACCGTCGATACGGATGACGCCATTTGTCACGTTGTACAAACGCTGTATCAACTTGACGAAAGTTGACTTGCCGCTGCCCGACGGGCCGACCAGCGCAAGTTTTTCACCCGCACGGATATCGACCGACATATTGCTGTATATGTTCTTGCCCGTGTTCGGGTATTGGAACCCGACCGCATCGAACGAAATCATATCCGGACGCTGCCCGCGCTTGACCGTCAGGTCTTTCGCACCTGCCGCATCCGCCACGTCGTCTTCACGCATCCAAAAGCCAATCGCATCTTCCATGTCGCTGACAGAGCGTTGCAAATGTGAAATGTGCATCCCGATATCGCGCAGGTAACCACCAATGATAAAGAACGTGGTAATCACCAGAACGATATCGCCCGGCGTGGCCTCTCCGCTTTTGCCCAGCACAATCGTGGTTGCGATCATGCTGATCATCATGAACAAACGCATGACAGATCGCACGCCGTCCGCCCCCACGCCGGTTTGCCATGCATTCAGCGATTTGTCGCGCCAGAATTTGACCGTATCGCGGAAATTCTGGTCTTCACGCGCTTCGGCGCCAAATGCTTTCACCGTCGGGTTACCCGTGATGATGTCCGCCAGCGAAGCGCCCACTTTGGTATCAAATTCAGCCGACGCACGAAAACGCGGCGCCAGAATTTTAACCGACATCCAGATACTGACGGCGCAATAGATCAAAATCATCACAGCCGCCGCAACACCAACCGTAGGTAGCGAAATCGTCAGCATGACGGTCACGCCGATCATGATGGTGATGGCAGGCAGCAGACCCATTAAAATGGTATCTTCGAAACTGTCAAACGACCACATGCCGCGGGTGATTTTACGCACTGTACCGCCCGCAAACGTATTGGCATGCCAATCCGCGCTGAAACGCTGCACTTTTTGCAAACCGTCCGTGACGATGGCCTGCAGGTTATCCACTGCAAACTTGTTCCAAAGGAACAGCGACATCAGGCGCAAAGCCTGATGCAGCAGCGCCAGCACGGCAAAGCCGCCGAACGCCCACCACGCCGCCTGCATAGCCGCATCGCCATCGGTTTTGATATTGGTCATGGCATCGACAATACGCCCCGTGTACACCGGCACAATTGCATCCATCAATACCGAGGCAAGCATCAGTAGCGCCGCCGGTATACCCAGTTTCATGCGCGGACGCCAGTAATGCATGGCAAAGCGCACGACATCGCGCCCTTTGACATTACTTTGTTTTTTTTCTTCTTCCAGTTCGCTCATGTTCATATCTGCCCATGGCGCGCGGGCGCAGGGGCAGTCCTCTTGCTAAGACGTTTGTTGTCCAGACGGGCGCGTCGTGCGCATCGCAGCGGTATGATAGAAGTATCTGAAGTGCCGGAAAGGGCTGTTGCCAGATATATCGCCGCCTGAACGTGTATTTATTTCAGGCATTCGGCGACGGCTCATCAGCCGAAGAGGCCCGGAAATGAAGCTTTAAATGAATTGCAAAGTACCATGGTTCATCTCCTCCTCTTGCTTTGGGGTTGATATTGAATAGTGGCCACTATGACACAGAACTGTGGCATATGGGAAGATACAAAATCGGAAACACCCGAACAGCCGCGTATCAGGCCGCGTCAGTTTCCCAAATTATCATTTTAGATAAAGGACTTTCCGCGCAGATGCGTTCAATCACCGCCGACGTCACAAATGCGGTTTGTGGCAGAAAAATCACGGTGGTATCCGCGGCTTCCATCGCACGGCGGAGCGTTTCCGGCGATTCTGCCACCGTCACGTCGGCGGACTGGCGGATCAACTCTGCCTGCCAGCTGCCGGCGGGCAGACGCGCAAGGCGGCTGTAATGTTGCCGTCCCTGCTGCGCGCCCTCTGCCGCTTCTTGAAACGCAAGGGTTTCAAGGATTTCTTTTGCCTGCTGCGTATTAACGGCCATGCGTTACCTCCGCCTTGATTAGATGCGCGGCTTGATGATGTTGGTATAAACCTTGGGCGGTGCGTGGTCGCTGTGGATGATCTGCCCCAGCGTGCTGCCCTTTTTCACCTTCATCTGACCGTTGTCGGTTTTGACATCGCGCAGTTCGCACACGGCCGAGAATGCCTTGATCAGCCCCTCGATCACGTTTTGCGTCTGGCCGCTTTGCAGGGCGCCCGTATCGCCGCGCACTTTCGCGCCGTCGGATACGAATTCGTTGATGGCGTTGCTGGCGGCTTCGTCACCGCGCACCACATACTGCACCCCGTTTTTGCTGAGGGCAGATTTCAGTTGCGGCGCGATTTCTTCCTGACCGATCACAATCATCTGGTCGCGTTTTTTATCTTCCAGCAAGTACATGTAATCTTTTTCCTGCTTGGTGTTGCCAATCGCCAGAACCGTCAGGTCGAAACCGATACGGCTGCGGCCCTGCAGGCTGTTATAGGCTTCGATGTCTTCTTCGGCTTTGGGGTGTTCGCTTTCGTCGATGCACTCCAGCAGCTCATCCGGCCAGATGCGGGCGCGGTTCTGGCTGCCGTATGCGGGCACGGCCAGCGCGGCCAGCACACTGCGATAATCAACCAGCGTGTGGCTACCGCCCGGCTCGACCATGCTGTCATCCATATCATAGCTGGGCACGGCGAGACCTTCGGTCAGCGGCGCACCGTTGACTTTGTTCAGGTCGTCGTTCGGTAGCACAAAGGCTTTCGGCGCGCTATCCGCCACTGTTTTCATGCTGCCAATCGCGCGGCCAAGGTTTTCCAGCGGGATCACGAAATCATCCGCCTTTTCGATCTTGCCATAGAGGCTCTTCAGGTTGGCCATCAGAACATCGCGGATTTCCAGCAGCTCGTCCGTGCCGCCCATGTCTTTCAGGCTGTCGTATTTCAGCAGCTCGGCAACGGGCTTCACGTTGGCGCTCATCTTCGCTTCTTTGTGGTCGGGCGGGAAGATGCCGTTTTGTTCGCACAGCGTAATCAGTGTTGCACGCGTCACGGGCATGTTGACCGTATCGTTCACAATGCTTTCCTGCACTTTACGCGCAAGGTTGGCGCCAAAGCGGTGCCAGCCGGGCGCGGTATCGCCAATCGCGCCGCGGTCCAGACCTTCGAATGCTTCGGCAAGGTTCAGCGACAGCGTCGCCATTTTTGCCGGACGCACTTCGGGCATCGACTGTACGGCCTGATTATAATCATCAATCACGGTACGGAAGCTGACGCGCACTTTACGTGCACCCGCCGCAACCTCGTCCGCCATATCGGCATACTTGGCATTGGCCAGTTTTTCGGATTCCGGATTGGACAGTTCCTGACGGTCATGCAGATAAGATGCGTATTGGTTGATCGCCGTCACCGTTTCCTGGAAATTTTGCAGGAAATAGATTTCATGCGGCGGGATCGCCTTTTGCTCGGCCGCGTTCAGGCCCAGTTTACGCACCTGCACCAGCCATTCGCCGAATTCGGCAGGCTTCGCCTTGGCCTGATCTTCGAACAGGTTATACAGCGTCACCACGGGCAGACCCGTCCAGACCTGCGAAATACGGTGTTTCCAGTCGCGCAGTTCCGGCTCGCCGATGCGGTGCGGCTTCAAACGGTCTTCCATCGAAATGGACAGATCCTGCGTCGTATCACCGTCGGTTGCGTCGTTACCGGCAATGCCGATGTGCCAGCCCACTTTGAAATCGCCGCGGTTAACGGTGATCGATTTCGGGCTGTCGCCATCGCCTGCTTCAGCCATGGGATTATAAATAGTTACGCTGTCGCGCTGGCCGTTTGCCAGTTCAAGGAACGTCTGGAACATATCCAGCGTACCGCGTTTGGATTTGTTGAATTCATCCAAAAACAACGGGCGGCCCGTGCGCAGGGATTCAAACACCTCGCCCGGTACGGTTTTAATACCGAATGCGTTGCTTTGCACCTGAATGCCTTCGCTGGCATAGATCGCTTCCATGACTTTTTGGGCACGCACGATGGCTTCACCGCGGTCTTCGGTCGCGGACTTTTTGCCGTCGGCTTCTTCGACGCGGCGCTGGCCGATCGCATCCCAGTTGATATGCGTCTTGTCACCGTTCTGGATGACCGAACCCGGGAAAGCTTCTTCAAGGTCGCTCAGGGTTTTGGCTTTCGCCTTGCCGCTGGTCACACGCTCTTCAAACTGTTCTTTCACGCCCTTGCCGTAGTCGATCACGGTGCGGAAAAACAATTCGCGCATATTCATGCCGCCGCAGTCCACCATGATGGGGCCTTGCGGATGTACAATATTGCCCACCATGCGGAAGATGTGCGACTTACCCGACGATGCATCACCAAAGATAGTCATGATGCGGTTGTTGCTTTCGGGGCGGATCTTGGCCAGCAGATCGCGCAGCATCAGCATCATCGACGGCGTCGGCATCTGGCGGTACAGCGTACCATTGACGCGTTCCATCGATTGTTCGGAATGCACCACCATGGCGCCCGCAGATTCAACCACCTGCACCACGTGTTCCATCGTGCCGTTGCTGCCCTTGCGGACTTCGGCCATGGGATACGGAAGACCGGGGAAGCCGATCGGCACGCGCAGGGATTTCAACTCCTCCGACGTCAGCTCCGAAATCTTTTTATCGCTGAGCGATGTCTTGTTTTCCGTGGCCATCTTTATCTCCTGTTCTTCTCTATCCGTGCTTCTTTTTCTATCTGTGTATTTGGGGTTACGGCTTTGCCGTTAAATCGCGGTGTAGTTTTTTAAGATCTTTGCGCTTGGCGCTGTCCGCTTCGGACCTGACCTTGAAACTGCGCACACGCTTCAGCATCAGGCGTGCGAGGTCGAGGGGGATTTTCTGCGGGTCATTGCCATGCATGACACCCACGATACGGTCGCCCGTACGGTCGATGACGCCCTTGAATACTTTTTCCATTTCGGTCGAACCTTCGGCGCGGTTGTTCAAGACCGCAACGTCGATCGACAGGTTTTTGCCGCGGCGGCTGACGGTTTCAAGCGCAGCCGTCGCTTGCGCCTTGTCAAAAATATCGCCGTCCGAGAAAACCAGCAGATGCGACGTGCCGCTGACCGTGCCGTTTTTATTACGGTGGCCCGCCATGCTTTCGATGGTTTTGATGATACCGGGCGCAAGGTCGGTGCCGCTACGCGTACCGTTGCGAAGGGTTTCCAGCTTCGCCCCGACTTCACGCGGATTGCTTTCGGGTGTGGCCACCACCAGCGGCACGGCATCGCCCCACATGACGATATAGGCATCAATACCCGCCTTGCGGCACGCCATGTAACCGATGGCCGCGCTTTGCAGCGCCGCTTCCATCGCGGTCACGCCATTCGCCAGACGCACGCCAGGCATAGAGCCGGAACCGTCGATCATGAACACAACCTCGATTGTGCTGTCGGCACTATGGATGCTGTCTTCTTCGAATTTTTTGAAATCATCCGGCGACAGGCGCTGGCCCGTTGCCTTGCGGAATTTGGTTTCCAGCATTTTGTCGCGGTTCAGGCGGTCGAGGATATCGCCATCTTCCGCCATAAAATCCAGCGTTTTGGATTGACGCAGCACCTGACGGCGCTGTTCGGCGCGGATGTTTTTGTACGCCTCCGCCGTGCGGTTGACGACGGGCGCCAGTTCGATCATACGGCGGTTAAAATCGTTCCAGCTGCCTTTGGCCAGCGATGCCAGATCCACGCCGCGGTTATTGCCGCCCTGCGAGGACGACAAATCCTGCGGGCTGGATTTTGGCATGTTCTGCGCCGCTTGCTTCATCGCCTCTTTTTGTTCGTCGGATATCTTTTCGTCAATGACATCCTGCCCCTTCATGTCCCCGACTTTTTTCGGGTTTTTGGGCTTGTCAGATTCAGCGTCGCGGTCCCAGCCTTTGCCGCCGCGGCCTTCGGCATCTTTACCGTCAGGTCCTTTGTCGCCGTCTTTATCGGCGTTATCATTGCTGGCGGCGCCTTGTTTGTTATCCAGCGCCTCTTTGTCTTTCGGTGTTGCGGCCATGCCGGCAATTTCGTCCTGCAGGTCTTTGTCCAGATCTTGCGGCTCGCCGTCGTCCTCGCCTGCACCGGCGCCTTTTGCCGCATTCTGGTCGTCGTCACCCTGTTCGGGTTCGCCGTCGCCTTCACCGCCGCCCGGCATTTGCTGCGGGTCGCCGTCCTGATCATCGCTGCCCGGCGTACCGCCGCCTTGCGACGGATCGTCAGGGAAGCCGCTTTCTTTCTGCCCGCCCTGTTTTCCGCCGCCGCTTTGATTGCCGCTTTGGCTATTGCTTTGCTGGCCGCCTTCTTGGGATGGCTCTCCGCCTTCGCCGGACTGGGACTCGCCTTGCTGGCCGCCCTGCTGCGATTGCTGCTGGCCGCCTTGCTGCCCCTGTTGTCCTTGCTGACCCTGCTGGTTTTTGTTTTGCTGGTTCGGCTGGTTTTTCTGGTTCAGGCTGTTTTCAACCTGACGCTCGAATTCCTTCATCAGCACATCGGCATAGGGTTTGATAAACACATCCCAGATCTGGCCCATGATGACAGCACGCTTGGCGGCCATCTCGGCCACGGTCGCGCGGTAGCTAGCCTCGGCATTGTCATGCGGCGGTTTGGCGATCAGTCGGTCGGCCGGCTGCGGCTGCGACACGCGCACGCTGTCTTTCAAACCTGCGGACAGATCACACAGATATTCAAACGCATCACGCCCTTTGGCATCGGGCACTTTGGACATATCGACCGTTTTGCGCAAGTCGTCGGGGAAAACGCGGAAGCGTTCCCAATTCTTGTCTTTGTTGCTGAACAGTTCGTTCTTTTCGTATCCGGCCAGCAGCGATGCACGCGTGACCATGTTGTACATACGGTTCGCCAGCTCGACCGAAATCTCGCCTTTTTTGATATTGTCGATGTTGGTTTGGTCCAGCGGCTTGGTCATCAACTCGATCAGCGCTTTCAGGCGCTTTTCGCGCTCCGCCTCTTGCGCTTTTTGCATGATCTTGTCGAGGATAGAACCGCCCTCGCCGCCATCAGGCGCGACGTCGGTTTTGACCTTCACGGGCATCTTGGCATCGTCACCGCGCAGGATTTCGGCATAGCCGCGCAAGATCATCGCCACGTGGTTGAGCGAATAGCCCATGTCTTGCGGCAATTTGTGCTTCATGTCGATGGCGAACTGGTCGACGCAGATATCTTCCATCGAGTTCCAGGCCTGATGCCACAGCTTCCACTCGGCGACTTCCAGCGCGAGTTTCTTTTGCTCGTTCTTGGTCTTTTTGGGCGGCGCTTTGTTGTCGTCGCCCACGGTGCGCGGATCGACAAGTTTTTCGACAACCTTGTACAGCTCCTGCATACGCGCCGGATAGCTGCCGGCGGACAGTTCGCTATGGCCGATTTCATGCAGATGCACGGCGCGGATGTGTTCAAACCCCGTCAGCATCATATAGTACAAATCAAGGTTGATATGGTTTTTGATGGGGTCGTGATAGAACCACGAACCCGGCGCGCCCCAATCGAACGTCACATCGTCATTTTGCAGCGATGCCGACAATACTTTGGCAACGCCGATCGCTTCGTTATGCAGGCCAATGGTGCCCTGAATCTGCCGCCACAACTCGCTGCGTTCCACGGGTTCTTTGCCCGCATCCATCATCCGCGCCAGCGTGGCCGCCCAGAGCAGCTGTTTGGCGGGCGTGTTCAGTTCGATATCCAGTTCGTTTTCAACCTTGCGGTCGACCGCTGCCTGCTTCGCTATGGCGATTTGCGGCGCAATATCGGCATCCATCCCCGCCAGCTTGACGGTGAAGGCATTGAATTGTTCTTGCGTGAATTTCTTTTCTTTGGTGGCCGCTTTAAGTTCAAGGCGCAGCTGCGTGATCGGCAGGGAAAGGATACGATCCATCTCCTCTCCGCCGAACAGATTATCAGCCGCTTTTTTCAGGCTATCGAGCATCTCGCGAGCCAGAACCTTTCCTTAGTATTATAGCGTTCTGTGGGCGCCAGTCCTGAAACCGGACACTCACATTATTTTCTATAATAATTAAATTACGGTTAATTTCCAGAGTTTTCGATATACGATTCATAACACATTGATTTCCCTTAACGAAAGCAAAATTATCACCGCCATTTGCCCGCCCCGAAAAATCTTGAAAATGTTAGAGAATTTTAAAATATTTTAGGTGTATTGTTATTTTATTACGCTACTTTGACAGCGTTTCGCGCGCCGTTCTGGCAGCGCGGCATACCTAGGGGGATGGGATAGATGTTCCAGAAAGACTTCTTCAAGCTAACGGCGCTGTACACGATTGGCGTTATTCTGATTTTCTACGTGTGCTGGACGGTACTGCAATTCGTCCTGCCCGAAGCGCGTCTGGATCTGGTGCAGACCCTCTCTACCGCTTTTGGCATCAACCTGCCCAATGACATGGATCTGAGCGCGGCGGAAGCCGAAGGCCGCATGTTCTCGGTCGTGCTGGTCATTGCGGCCCTGTCGATCGGGCTGATCCTGCTGAACGTGTTTTTCAGCGCCGTCATCACCGCCCGTTTTATCCGGCCGAAGGTACGCCTGCTCACCTCCTCCCGCGGGGTGCTGAGCACGACATGGAATCCGGCGAACCCGTATATGCTGGTGCGTATGTCGAACTTTTACACGTCCGACCTGGTCGATGTAACGGTGAATGTCATGCTGACGGTCGAAGAAGTCCGCGCCAGCGGTGCCGGAACCGAACAGTTCCTGTGCTACCTGCCCGTGCACGATTTCACGCCCCAGCGCGTACTGGTCATGGAACAGCGCACCCCCTGGAGCATCGCGGTGCCCGCCGACATCCTGCTCGGCAATTCGTTGACCAAGAATTACCATTTCAAACCCGGCAAGCCGATTGTGGCGTCTTTCTCTGCCGGCAAGAAAATTATTTCGGTGAAACGCAGCCTGCAAATCCTTATTCAGGGCACCGACACGCAATCCTATTCGCATTTCGTGATCCACCGCCGCATCCCCATCGACGAGCAGGACGGCAGCAAATATACCCTGCACCTGCATAAAGGTTCGTTCAAATCCCTGCCCATGCGTATCGAAGACCCGAACGATCTGGAGCAGGTCACCGATTAGCTCAGTCACGAAACAGGCCAGCGAATTTCTTTCTAAGGCCTGACCAAATAAAATAAAAAACCGGCCCTGCGGTTTCGCGGCCGGTTTTTTTGTATTTGTCGCTGGGTAATATCTTAGAATGAGATAAACAGACCGCCGTTGACGGAAATGTTGGTACCCGTTATATAGCCCGCGCGGTCATCGCACAGAACGCCGACCACATAGGCGACTTCGTCCGGCTGCGCCATGCGGCCCAGCGGGATTTGCGCCACGATCTGCGCCGAAATTTCGGCCGGGATCGCTTTGGTCATCGACGTTTCGACATAGCCCGGCGATACCGAGTTCACGGTCACGCCCTTGCGTGCGACTTCCTGCGCCAGCGCCATCGTAAAACCATGCACACCCGCCTTGGCCGCCGAATAGTTGGTCTGGCCGAACTGGCCTTTCTTGCCGTTCACCGACGAGATATTCACCACGCGGCCAAATCCCGCATCTGTCATACCGTCGATGAATTGCTTGGTCACGTTGAACAGGCTATTCAGGTCGACGTTCAGAACAGCGTTCCAGTCGTCTTCGGTCATTTTTTTCAGTGTCTTGTCACGCGTGATACCCGCGCAGTTGACGAGAGCCTGCACCGTGCCATGCTGGGCGCGGATATCGGCCGCCATTTTCTCGCACGATGCAAACGACGCCACGTCGCCGGAAACGATGTGGATGTCGAGGCCTTCGACTTCCCATTCCGCTTTCTTTGCCTTGGCGGCGGTTTCTTCGGCCGGATGGTAGCCCGCCACAACGCGGTAGCCTTTTTGCGCCAATTCACGGCAGATCACAGAGCCGATCCCGCCAACGCCGCCCGTTACCAATGCAATTTTCTTTGTCATGTTGATCATCCCGCTTCGGTTTGAATTTTTTACGATGTCAGAAGTGACGTCATCTGGCCGTCTGGAAGGCGCGGACCCGCGCGGCGGCGATGATGGCGGTTAGTTTCAGGGATTAGACGCCCGTACGTCAATAGGCTAAGTATGCGCGCCTATCATGCGCAAAAAAATGGGCGCCGTTTATCCCAAAGAAAAAACGGGGGCATTTCGCCCAATGGCCAAAATGCGCCCCGTTTTCACAATCAGGCCTTAAGCTGCTTTTTTGTCAGCTTTTTTCGCGAGGTCGTTGCCGGCGGTTTTCAGCGCAGCTTCGAACAGCGTGTTGTAGGTCTTGCCTGCTTCCGCCAGAATGTCCGTGTAGGAACGGCTGGTTTCGGTCAGTTTTTTGCTGACGTCTTGTGCCCATTCAGCTTGCAGCGCTGCGAAGGCTTTAACGTCTTTGGTCTGCGCGAGCGCTTCTGCTTTCGCGGTGGTCGATTCAACCAGCGCGGTCGTCAGTTCAACTTGCTGCTTCAGCAGGTTCTCGCTGAGTTTCAGGTTGGCTTCGCCCAGTTTTTTCCAGCTTTCCAGCGTTTGTTGGCTGAACTTGTTGAGGTTCTCGAGGATTTCGGTCTGCATGTGTCATCTCCTTAATTGAGAGTTGATGAATAGTACCGATAGTAATGGTTAAAAGAATCAGCTGTTGCATCGCAACATTGCTGCAATGCACAATATAGCGTTTCGCCCCCACTTGTCAAGCGGGGGCGAACGGGACAAATCACAATGATTTGAAATAGATAGCTATTTACTGACGCTTTTTCTTCAGATCGGCATCGGCGTTATCGCCCGTTTCGGGCTTGTCCGCCGGGCGGATACCTGTGGTGGCCAGATCAAAGAAACGCTGCTGCATGCCCTTCCAGAAATCCAGATTGCGTTCGGTCATATCCTGCATGACGCGGGACATGGGGTTGTCCATCATGCCGGCCATGTAACGCTTTTGGTGTTCGGTAAAGATTTGCAGGTTCTTCTCCAGAAACTCGCCAAACAGGTTTTTGGCGGCATCGTCGTAGAAGCCGATGAACTTGGTCAGCATCTCGGTCGTGAAAATGGGGTTATTGCCATTTTCCTGTTCGATGATGATCTGGATCAGGATGGAGCGGGTAATATCATCGCCGCTTTCCGCGTCCACCACCTTGAAGTCCAGCCCCTCGCGGATCAGCTGGTACACAGCCGACAACGTGATGTAAGAGCTTTTCTCGGTGTCATAGAGACGACGGTTCGGGTATTTCTTGATAATCCGCATTTCCTGTTACCTTATTGTTGGGCCCCGGCAAAGAAACGCCGGGGGCGGTTAGTCCATAAAATGGCCGCCATTGGTGGCGATATTGGCGCCGGTGATAAAACCGGAGCCCTCTTCCACCAAGAACGACACAACATGCGCCACGTCTTCCGGCTTGCCGAAACGGCCGACCGGAATTTGCGACATGATGCCAAGCCGGATCGGCTCGGGCACGCCCTGGATCATATCGGTATCGATATAACCGGGGGAAACGGTGTTAACAGTCACGCCTTTTTTAGCGACTTCCTGCGCCAGTGCCTTGGTAAAGCCGTGCATGCCGGCTTTGGCGGCAGAATAGTTCGCCTGGCCAAACTGGCCTTTTTGTCCGTTGATGGACGAGATATTCACGATACGGCCAAACCCGCTTTCCAGCATGTAATCCAGCACCGGACGCGTGATGTTGAATACACTGTCGAGGTTGTTGCTGATGACTTCGCGCCACTGGTCGTGGCTCATTTTACGCAGGGTGGTGTCGCGCGTAATGCCCGCGCTGTTCACCAACACCGTGATGGGGCCCAGATCGGCCACGATGGCCTTGACGGCACGCTGGCTGTCTTCGAAATCGGCCACATCGCATTTGTAGATATGCAGTGTGTACCCTTCGGCCGCCAAACCGGCTTTCCACGCTTTTGCTTTTTCTTCGTTGCGATAGGTCGTGGCGACCACATGGCCCGCACGTGCCAGACGCTTGCAGATTTCGGTGCCGATACCGCCCGTCCCGCCTGTCACCAGGCAAACACGGGGAACGGCCTGCGCCGCGGGCGGCGTGTTGTTTTCGTTATTTTGCTGCACGTTCTGGGCCTTTTGCACTGCGGTCGTCATGTTTGTTGTCTCCGGTTAAAAATGAATATCATGGAAATAAAAGTACGCGTTACACCCTCGGTTCCCGCGGCCGGAGAAATTAATATATCCGCTGCAAAAAACCTTTGCCTGCGCCCCATTTTCGTGGGCCTTGCGACGCACAAGTACCTATCCCCACGCGGAGGCTTCAGACTGGACATAAAGTTACTCGCGGGGGGATTTTCGTGCAAGCCTTTCTTGCAAACAAAGGGCGATTTTCCTATACTTTAGATGCACCGCAGCAATTTATGTTGCAACGCACAAAAACGTGATATACTGAAAGTACAAGCTTTCATTTAAACCCTTTTTAGAGGTGACACATGGCAACCGAACAAACCGCCTATAACGCGGACTGGTTCAAGGCACAGCAGCAATATTGGGATACCTTCCTTCAGGGGCAGCGCCAGTTTTTTGACGCGCAAAACCCCGCCCCCGGCCTGTCCGGCCAGTGGGAGCAGTTTTTCCGCGAATGGCAAAACCTGACGACCGGCGCCGCCACCCCGGGTGCCGACAGCTACCGCGCGTATTTCACGCAGGCGGGCAAAGGCTTCCTCGACCTTCTCGAAAAATTCCATCAGCCGGGCGCACCGCTGGCCGCTGAAGATACGCTGAAGGTCTGGATGGACCAGCTGCAAAAATTCTACGGCAGCCTGCTGCAACAAAACGCGCAGCCGTTTGACGTGTCGGCGCAGTTCAAAGCCTTCACCGACAGCTTTGCTGGCGGCATGCCCAATTTCTTTGGCGACGCCTTCAAATCCGGCAAAGCAACGACGGGTATGTACGACCCCTTCGGCTTTTACGCCTCCATGCCCGGTATCGGTTACAGCCGCGAAAAACAGGACAGCCTGAACCATCTGTATCACCTGTGGGTGGAATACGAAGGGCAGATGCGCCGCTATAACATCGAAATGACCAAAGTGGCCATCGAAGCGCTGCAAAAATTCCAGCAGTATATCCTCAGCCCCGCCCCCGAAGGCGCCAAGCCGCTTGAATCGCTGAAAGACGTTTACGTCAAATTTGTCGACGTATCCGAAGAGGTCTTTGCCAAATTCGCCGTATCCGATGCCTATATCAGCATGTACGGCGATGTGGTGAATGCGCTGACGGCTTTCAAGAAAGAGCAGAACAAAGTCGCCGACGAAACGCTGGAACAATTCGGCCTGCCGAACCGCGCCGAAGTAGACAGCCTGCACAAGCGCGTGCATGAACTGCGCCGCGAAAACCAGCAGCTGAAAAAAGACATCGCCGACATCAAGGCTGCGCTGGGCCTGAAACCCAAAGCGCCCAAGGCCGAAGCGATCCACACGCCCGTTAAATCCGCCAAAGCAAAACCCGCCGCCAAAAAAGCGGCCGCAAAAAAGGCAGGTAAAAAATGATCCCCGCACTTCAACTGAAACCGGAACAGATCCTGAGCGAAGTCACCAACTTCAATCGTAAACTGGGCGAAGGCATCAAGAACCTGCAAAAGGTTGGCGACCTGCCCACGGGCGTAACCCCGCGCGAAGCGGTTTATACCGAAGACAAGCTGACCCTGTACCACTACAAAAGCCCCAATGGCGACAAGGCGACCAACAAAACGCCGCTGCTGATTTCGTATGCGCTGGTGAACCGCCCGTACATGACCGACCTGCAGGAAAACCGCTCTATGATCCGCGGTCTGCTGGCGCAGGGCGTCGATGTGTATCTGATCGATTGGGGCTACCCCGACCGCTCCGACCGTTTCCTGACGCTGGATGATTACATCAACGGCTATATCGACCGCTGCGTCGATGTGATCCGCGAACGTCATGACGTCGAAAAAATCAACCTGCTGGGCATTTGTCAGGGCGGTGCGTTTTCGATCTGTTACACGTCGCTGCATCAGGACAAAATCCAGAACCTCATCACCATGGTGACGCCGGTTGATTTCCAGACCGAAGACAACATGCTGGCGCATTGGATCCGCGACATCGACGTTGACCAGCTGGTCGACAGCATGGGCAACATTCCGGGCGACCTGATGAACTGGACGTTCCTGAACCTGAAGCCGTACCGTCTGCTGGCGCAAAAATATATCGACATGGTCGATATCCTCGATAACCCGCAGCAGGTCTGCAACTTCATGTACATGGAAAAATGGATTTTCGACAGCCCCGATCAGGCCGGCGAAGCATACCGCGAATTCGTGAAGCAGTTTTATCAGGAAAACAAACTGCTGAAAAACGAAGTCAAAGTCGGCGCACATACGGTGAACCTGAAAAACATCACCTGCCCCGTTCTGAACATCTATGCCAACGATGACCACCTTGTACCCCCGTCGGCGTCCAAGCCGCTCGGCAAGGCTGTC
>JBEIOU010000008.1:0-105490 GCA_040377425.1 Micavibrio sp.
CCATTACTACGGCCAGCCGGAGAACCCGCTGCCGCTCTCGGAGCGGCTGGAACAGGTGGAAAGCTTTATTGCCAATACAGGCGCAGATATTCGTCACGGTGGAAACAGCGCTTTTTACGCGCCGAGCAAAGACCTTGTACAAATGCCGCCCTTTGAAGCCTTCAAGGACAAGGAAAGCTATTACGCAACGCTGTTGCATGAGCTTACGCATTGGACGAGCCACAAGAGCCGCCTAGACCGCAGCTTTAACGCCAAGCGGTTTGGCGATCATGGCTATGCGCGGGAAGAACTGGTCGCAGAGCTTGGCGCGGCATTTCTCTCGGCAGACCTCGGCATCACGCCCGAAGTCAGGGACGACCATGCGGCCTATCTTGGCCACTGGCTCAAAGTCCTGCAGGAAGACAAACGCGCCATCTTCAGCGCGGCGGCGCATGCGCAGCGGGCGGCGGATTATTTGCAATCCTTGCAGGAGGGGAAGAAGGTAGCGGCGGCATAAACCGCCCGCATAAGGAAACCCGCCCCGCGCAGAAAACGCGGGGCGGGTTTAGGCTGTAAAAAATTGCGCCGCAGCTATGGGCTGCGGCGCAATGCTTAAACGCTTTGATTTTAAATGATAAAAAGACATTTTGACTGCAGCTGTAATTAATACTATAATATTACTTATGAATGATTTTATAGGATAAGAAATATAATGTTATTACTTATAACGCCATCTAAAGCCCAAACCAAGCTGGCAGAAAATGTACGGCTGCGGCGCTTGGACATGGGGCTCACGCAAGCAGGTTTGGCAGAACGCTCTGGCGTGGCTTTGCCAACGCTGCGCAAGTTTGAACAGCAGGGGGCGGTTTCTTTGGAATCGCTTTTGAAGATTTTAATGGTGGTGGGCGGGCTTGAAGAAGTCGTAAAGGCGACTGAAGCAACGCCTGCCGCCTTCTCATCGATTGATGATGTGCTAAAGGCCGATGGCCGTGTTACGCGCAAGAGGGGGCGGCGCAAATGAAAAATTATAAACCCATTGATGAAGTGAAGGTTGGGATAGATTTTGGCGCAGGCGTCTCGCCTGTTGGACGTTTGGCGATACGTGGCCAGAAAATCTACTTTGAGTATGATGCTGCCTTTGTAGGGAGCGGCTTGGAAATATCGCCACTTCGATTGCCGCTTAAATCTGGTGTAAGCAGTTTTGATCCCGACCCTTTTGAAGGTTTGGCGGGAGTATTCAGCGATAGTCTGCCGGATGGCTGGGGGAAGCTGCTGTTTGAACGTTTTATGACGTCTCAAGGGATTGCGGCATCGAGCATGACGCCTTTGGACAGGCTCGCATACGTCGGCAAGCAAGGTATGGGGGCGCTTGTTTATGAGCCGGATTACCGTATTGAAGAGGGCAAAGACGCGATTAATTTGGATACTCTAGCCCAAGAATCCCAAGAGGTGCTGAATGGAACTTCTGAAGAAGTTTTGCAAGAATTGCTCGCCTTAAACGGTTCATCGGCAGGGGCAAGGCCGAAGGCGCTGATTGGTGTAGATAAAACGCGCAAAAAAATTATCCATGGCGTTTCAAAACTGCCGAAGGGCTATGAGCCATGGCTGGTGAAATTTGCCAATACGCAAGATGGCATAGATGCGGGGGCAATCGAATACGTTTATGCTCTTATGGCGAGAGATGCGGGCGTTCATATGCCTGATACCCACTTGTTTCCGGCCAAGAAGGGCGCAGGGTATTTTGCCGTTAAGCGCTTTGACCGTGGCGGCAATAATCGCATGCATATGCACACAGCAGGAGGATTGCTGCATTCGAATTTTCGATTACCCTCTCTAGATTACGAAGACCTGATTGCGCTCACGGGAAGGCTTACCCGAGATATACGCGAGACGGAAAAGATGTTCCGGCTTGCCGTTTTCAACGTCTTGTCACATAACCGCGACGACCATGCGAAGAATTTCAGCTTTCTCATGGATGAAAAAGGTGAATGGAAACTTTCCCCCGCTTATGACCTGACGTTTTCATCGGGTGTTCGAGGGGAGCAAAGTACGATGATAATGGGCGAGGGGAAAACCCCCGGTGTGGAACACCTGGCTAAGCTGGGGGCAGAAGCTCAGCTGCCAAAGGCGAAGGCGAAAGAAATTATTGAGCAAACTAAATCCGCCCTGTCCGGCTGGAGCAAATTGGCGAAGGAATATGAGGTGAGCAAGGCCAATATTTCTCTTATAGAAGGGAAAGTGGAACTTTCCTCATAGAGTATCTCCTTGCTTCAATGCCAAGCCCGTCATATGTGCGTCAATGCGCTTGCGAATATCGGCGGGCAGGTCATAGTGCGATTTATCGGATTCCCAACCCGCCCGCGTTTTTTCGACCGTTTCCTTGACGGCGTTTAGGACAACAGATGTGGGCAGCTCTGCCTTCCGTGCCAGACGCTCGAAAGTTGCGAGCGTTATAACCCGCATATCCTTAGTATCCAGAAATTTCAGCGCAAGCCCGTCTTCGGGGATATAGGGAATAGTGGAAACAAGGTCATAGGCAGGGCTAAGATGCGGCGTTTTTTTATCGGGATAAATGAACGACCAGTTTTTCAGATGCATATCGCCGTTACCCGTCAGGATGGTAAACGTCAGGCGGCTGATAAAGTCGGATAATCCGGCCTCTCCCGTCAACGTCCACACCATATTGGCGATGCTTTTATATCCGGCCTTGGCGTATTTTTCGTCAGGGAAAACGGTATAGACTTGCGCGAAGTCTTCGATATGAACCGCGCCGTTCTTTGTGCGGTCGAAGCGTTTGACGGCAAGAGCTTGCTTGCCCTGCAATACGCCCAAGTCCGGCAAACCCGTGATATTCTCGATAGGAATAAGCTGCGTTTCCGGCACTTCAATGCCGATTTTTTGCGCCAACTGCATCATGGCATATTCGTTTTCCGGTATATGCGCGAATTGCGCGGAGGGCAGTTTTACAATCCAATCCCCGCCCACGCCGTGCGCGGGGATGGTAAGCCCGCCTTGGCGCATAAGCGCGGAAAACTTAAGTTGTACGCCCGCCAAGGAGAAATGGTATGTGCCTGCGGTTTCGGATTTATGCTCGATAGCGTCTTGCGCCGTTCTTGCGCCGATGCCGACGGAATCGCGTACGGTAATCGCCCCCGCAAGGTCATCGCCGAGCAAGCGCAAAAGGAAAAATTCGCGCTCTTGTTTTACGCCGCCACGCTGTGCCAGATACTCGCGCATCCGGCCTTCGGGCAGAAGATTGGAAAAAAACGGGGGCAGTTTTTGCCGATAGGGGCGTGTATCTGTAATCAGTTCTCCGCTTTCAGGGCGGATGAAAGATTGACTTAGGGTAGCGCGATTGAAATCATTGATATAGGTTTCTTCAAAAGCAAAAAGCGTTGTATCGTTGGGGAGCAGCGTCAACGTGCCGATTTTTTCTTCGTGCAGAAAAACATCCAGAACTTGCGTCATGCGTCATCATCCTCTTCCGCGACCCATGCCGGCGCATCATTGCTCCTGCCGCGCAACAATCCCCGCACGGCGGGAACAAGTTCGCGCGGTATCAGCATGGGTTCAAGGTCAAGTAACCTTGCCATTTCTGTAACGGTCGAAAGGCGCGGGTCAATCCCGCCCCTTTCAATGTTGGAAAGGTGGCTTTGGGGCAGTCCCAGCTTCGCGCCCAGTTCGGCTTGCTTCAAGCCTTTGGCTTGGCGGGCGGTTTTAAGGGCTTCTATGAGGCGTTTCTCTTTCATATGTTGTAGCATATATTAAAATGATTAAATATGCTATAACATATAATATGCTGTATTTCTCAAGAGTTTCAAAGGGATTGTGGTTCGGAAAGAAGGGCTTTTCTCACATCCTCTTCCGACCACAACAGCCTTTCCGGCTCGCCGCGCAGGAGGGTTTGGCGTTTCTTAGTAATGGTCGTTCCGGCTTTATGCGGCTTGAGTTCCGAGCCGATGATGTTTTCGGTAATTTCTGATTTCAGGATGGTGAGTTTCACAAAATCCCCATCTACGGCGGTAATCTGTGCCGTGACTTTTTGCTTGCCCCACGGACGGGATTTTTTGCGGCGGCGGGAATGATTGGGAGGCCAGATTGCCTCCGTCCATTCCACAACGTCAGATTCCACAAACTCGCCTGATTTTTCCCACGTCATTGCGGCCTCCGCTGTGCGTTAAATTTTACTGATGCTTTTGCGATTTTTATTTGTTCCGGCTTGATACGGCGTATCCCGCCGCCGTCAGGCCTGATGCCGCCGCCGCGCAGCAGGAGTTCTTTGACCTCTAGCACGCTGGCGCGGAGGGCTGGGGCTGCCGTTGGCGGGTCGAGAGACGGGCGACTCCATGCGGCCAGCACGGGTTTGGCCAAGGTGCGGTTATCCTGTTGCCGCAGGGTGGCCGTGAAGGTTTTTTCGTTGAGGCGCTTTTCCGGTGGCGGAGACATCACCGCAATCGGCCAGCGCGGGACGCCGTTCAGGCCATAGCCCATGTTCATGACCACGGAATAGAACTGCCTGTTTGCTTCGGTCTTTCTGATTTCTTCTTCGCGCTTGAGCTGCAATTCTGCATACCGCTGAATATAGGTATTGAGCTGGGCTTGTTTCTCGGCGATTTCTTTTTCTTGCCGCTTTTCCTGATGTACTTTTTCTTGGGTGACCTTGAGATGCAGGGTTTCAAGGGTTTTCTCTACGATGCGGCGTAAACGCGCCCGCATTTCATCGGAGAGCAGATGGCTCTCAAGCGCGGATTGCAACATCGATAAATCGCCGGAGAGCAGGGCGATTTTGGTTTCGACCTCGGCCATTTGCACGGCAAGCGGCGGCGGGTCTTCGGCGGGTTTGAGTGTCTGCGGCGCTGTAGGTGGCTCGGTTGCCGTTGCGACGTACCGCGCAATCTCCTGCCGGATGCGCAGGGCTTCGGCCTTATGTTCCTCTTTATAGGTTTTGACGGTTTTCTGGAGCTGCTGGCGCTCCATCAGGTGCGACCGCACAAGCGCGTGTAGCTCTTTTCTGTCGCGCTCTAGGCAGGCTTTGGTTTCGGCTTCGTTTTGGGCGCGTACTTTTTTGTATGCGCCCGTGGCTTTGTGCCATATCCCTTTAAACCCACGCGGCAGGCGCTCCGCCCTTGCGCGGGTTTCCTGCGCCCAGCGGCTTTGCTGCTGGCGCAGCAGGACATTGCGCTCATGCCGCTGCACAGCGACCAGAGCGCGGATTTCCTGCACAAGCGGCTGGCGCACGTCCTTGGCGCGTTGTCTGGCTTCTGCGATATACCGCTTCAGGTTCTTACCCATGCGCTCGGCCAAGAAGGCCTTGGCGGCGGTAATGTCGGGAAGTTTCTCCGGCAGACCGAGGCGGGCTTTGAGCTCCCTTGTGCCGATATCCAGCCAGCGGGTAAGAGAATAGGTGCCGCCCGTGACGTCAAGCGCGACAAAGCCCCGCCTGTCGCCCCGTGCTAGCAGGAAGCCGCGCTCCTGCAGGGCATGGGCGAAGGTTTCTTTGCTGTCCGATTGTTCCCATGCGGATTTCAGCAGGGTTTTGATGGATTGCGGGTCTTCGGACAGGCGCACGGCTTGGCGGTGTTCTTCACGGCTCAAATGCCATGGGCTGCGGTCGGCAGCGCGTTTCATGCCCTCAGGCAGTTTCCAGCCGTGTTTGAGGAACTGGTAGCGGGAGATTTCCATGAGCTTGTGTTTGAAGTGGCTCATCCGAATGGCGACCATTCGGTTTGTATGTTCTGAATACATGAGCCGCGACCAGACCACATGGCAATGCCGGCGTCCGTTCTTTTCATGGAATACGATGACGCGGGGCTGGTCTAATAGCCCCAGCTTGCGCTCGATTTCCTCGATAGCCGCCTCGAAGTCCTCAATCGGCACATCGGCATAATCGGGCGGGTTCAAAGACAGGGAAAACAAAAACTTTTGACACCTTGTGCCCCGGCTGATGGCCTCAATCTCCCGAAACGCCCCCTCCAGCGTATCGGCCAGAAACCCCCGAATTTCATGTAAAGTCACATGGTCATTCTCATCGCCGTTCAGCAAATGCGCCGCCAGCTCCATCGCACCTGCGCGTTGACTGGCGGAGAAGATCATGAATCTACCCCGAGCGCTTTTGTAAGATTATTACTCATGGCTTTGATCTCGGCGCAAGCCTCGAGAATGGCCTGTTCGGTCTCTGGAGAGACGGGCAGGGAGCCGCTGTTCACCGCCCGCGCCAGCTGGTTGAGGTTGGAGGAAAGCCGTGACCGTCCGAGTTCTGCCAGCATGATGCTGAGGAGTTCATCCCCCTCGACCGGACGGCGGCGGGAAGCACGCGGCGCAATATTATTGCCCAATAATTGACGCCGGATATAGTCGCTGATCGTTCGTGAGCCTGCCGCTTCGCAGAGCCTTTGATATTCTTCGGCGGTCATCCGGAACGAGTACGGCACAGCGTACTTCGGCTTGTCTGTCTCCACGTAACACCCCCCATGCGCGAAACAGCTTTCGCGCCTTTTTGTGCTTATGCGTGGTTTGTTATCTATTCAGGCTATCAGCCAAAAATTAACGTCCCGTTCATAAATGAAGCAATCTAGGAGAGGCTTGCGCCAACCGATTGAGTCTTGTACGTTTTTCAAAGTCGAAAAATTTCCTGCGGAAGCCCCCGTTCGGGGTTTGGGGGCAAGGTGTGCCCCGTATGACAGCCGCCGCCTCGCTGCGCGATTCGTCATCTGTCCTAGAGGCTGACCTTGGCAAGGGAAGGGGTAATGCCGCAGGCCAGAGGCTTGCCTGTTTACCCCTCCCGTTGCATCCCTCCCCGTAAAAGAAAGCAGGAGGGCAGAGCCGCCCTCAAAACCTCATGCTTCTCCGCATGAGGTTTACCACCCCCAACCACTTCCGCACCGCACAACGCGACCGGACACTCTGGGGATTGTCCGGCGCGGGGGTTGCTTCCGTGGCTGAGGCCATGACCGCCGATATGCGGCATGGCCTCATGTGGCCTTCCGGCCATGAACCGTTACGGCCTGTTCAATCCGCCCGCCGGGGGAGCGTTCCTACTAGCCCCCGAAACCCGCCATGATCGAAAGGGCGTTCCTGCCCTTTGGATACCAGGCCACCCCTGCGCGGTTTGGATGCCCCGCCAACCGTCCGCCGATTGGATGCCGCTAAGGGGCTTTTTGCCCCCTAAACCCCCTGCATGCACCCGCGCCGGTTCCGTAAAGTCGTCATTTTTCACCATATTATGTTTCCTTTGCTTCCAAAGCCTATCTATCTTATTCTGTTTCCTCATGAATTTACTATTTTAGGGATGAAAAGCATGGCCAAGGCAAAGCCAGCCAAGGACAAGACGGACAACGGCGCGATTTTGGGCTTTGAGGCCAAGCTGTTTGCAGCAGCGGATAAAATGCGCTCGGGCGTATCGCCCAGCGAATATAAGCATATCGCCCTTGGACTTATCTTCTTGAAATACATCTCGGATGCTTTCGAGGCAAAACACGCTGAGCTGAAAGCCGAAGGCGCGGATACCGAAGATAAGGATGAATATCTGGCTGAAAACGTCTTTTGGGTACCGAAAGAGGCGCGGTGGTCATATCTGCAAGCTAGCGCCAAACAACCCACCATCGGCAAGCTGATAGATAACGCCATGCTCATACTGGAAAAGGATAACCCTTCTCTCAAGGGAGTGCTGCCCAAGGAATACGCGCATCCAGCCTTGAGCAAGACCATGCTGGGTGAGCTTATCGACCTGTTTGGCACGATTGAAGTTGGAGGCGAAAAAGCCAAAGCGCAAGACCGTTTCGGGCGTGTGTATGAATATTTCTTGAGCGAATTTGCAGGAGCGGAAGGCAAGCGGGGCGGGGAGTTCTATACGCCGCGTTCCGTCGTTAACCTGCTGGTGAATATGCTTGAGCCGTATAAAGGACGCATCTATGACCCGTGCTGCGGGTCTGGTGGAATGTTTGTCCAGTCTGAACGGTTCGTAGAACAGCACGGCGGACGCATCGGCGATATTGCTATCTATGGACAGGAAATAAACCATGTCACATGGCGGTTGGCCAAGATGAACTTGGCCGTGCGCGGCATCGACGCGGATATTCGCTGGAACAGCGAAGGCACGTTCCACAAGGACGAACATCAAGACCTGAAAGCGGATTACATTCTCGCTAACCCGCCCTTTAACGTGAGTGATTGGGGTGGTGAGCGTCTGCGTGAAGACAAACGCTGGGACTATGGCATACCTCCGGCCGGCAACGCAAACTTTGCATGGGTGCAGCATATCATCCATCACCTCGCGCCCGGCGGCTATGCGGGGGTGGTGCTGGCCAACGGTTCTATGTCCTCCAATTCTTCGGGAGAAGGAGAGATTAGAAAAGCGCTGTTGGAAGCTGACCTTGTGGATTGTATGGTTGCCTTGCCGGGGCAGTTATTCTATTCAACGCAAATCCCCGTCTGCCTGTGGTTTCTTGCGAGGAACAAGTGTAAAAACGGCTTCCGGTCGCGGAAAGGTGAAGTGCTTTTCATCGACGCGCGAAAAATGGGTCACATGGTTGACCGGACCCTGCGTGATTTCTCATTCACGCCAGATGATCCAGAAACAGACATTGTGAAGATTGCCGACACCTACCACGCATGGCGTGGGGAAAAAGAGGCAATCAAGCGCCGTGGCAAATACGAAGATGTCCCTGGATTTTGCAAGTCTGCAACGCTCGATGAAATCAAGGAGCACGGCTATATCCTGACACCAGGCCGTTATGTTGGCGCAGTGGACGAAGAAGACGATGGCGAAGCCTTTAATGATAAGATGCAACGCCTGACTGCGCAACTCGCGGAACAGTTCGCGCAGTCAAGTGAACTGGAACAGAAGATCAGGGAAAACCTAAAGAAAGTCGGATGCCAGCTATGACATTAGATTTAACGCCACTTGCTAAGTCTATATCCTCTTTGGACGTCGCATTGAAAGAGTATGCAAAGGATACAAGTAACGAGTTTGTCCGCGACTCGTGCATACAGAGATTCGAGTTTACCTACGATCTCAGTCACAAAATGCTTAAACGTTTTTTAGAAATGACAGAGGCAAACCCTGAGGTTTTTGATCAAATGTCCTTTCAAGACATAATTCGTACTGGAGATGAAAAGGGTTTGCTTTTGAATGGCTGGGATGTCTGGGCTGGATACCGAAGAGCCAGGAATATTACATCGCATACATATGATAAGGATAAAGCTATTGAGGTTATGTCCATAATTCCAGATCTTTTTGAAGAAGCCATGTTTCTTATCAGTAAGTTACAGGAACGGCTGCCTACAACATGAGCCAGTCCATTGATCTAAACCCAGAGCATCACAAGACTGTCACGGATATTTTGTATGAAAATATTCCGGGTCGGAAAGTGCTTGTGTTTGGATCACGTGCCAAGTGGACAGCAAAAAATAGCTCTGACCTAGATTTATGCGTTACAGGCGAAAAACTGGATTCGCGTAAATTGGCACTGCTAACTGAAGCGTTTGATGAATCGCCCCTTCCGTTCAAGGTTGATATTGTTGAGTGGGAGGCTGTAGAAGATCGTTTCCGCGAGATTATCCGTAAGGATGGGGTTCCGCTGGAATGGCCAAGAGTTAGCCTCGGCTTTATCGCTGACATAAACTCTGAAACAATCAGTAAGAATAATGAGCCACAAAATATCCGATATATAGACATTTCTTCCGTTGGCATAGGGCAGCTAACGGAATCTCCCAAACATATGATGTTCAAGGACGCGCCCTCTAGGGCAAGAAGACTTATAAAAAGGAATGATATTGTCATTTCAACGGTAAGGCCAAATCGAAAAAGCCGTTTTTATGTGACTAAAGAATTAGAAGATGCGGTTATCTCTACGGGGTTTGCGGTTATTCGACCAAAACCATCGTTCATTGATCCCATTTATCTTTACGCGTTGATATGCTCCGAAGACTTTGTGAATTATCTTGTCCGAAATGAAAAGGGGGCGGCTTACCCTGCTGTTACTCAGGATATAATCGCGGCATATACCTTTACTTTACCACCTGTGGGCGTCCAGAAACTGGCCTCTGGTGTTGTTGATCCAATTAATCGCAAAATCGAACTGAACCAGCGGATGAATGAAACGCTAGAGGCGATGGCGAGGGCGTTGTTCAAGAGTTGGTTTGTGGACTTTGATCCTGTCCGCGCCAAGGCCGAAGGCCGCAAACCAGAAGGTATGGATGCCGACACCGCCACACTCTTTCCTGCCGCTTTCAACGAAGAGGGCTTACCGGAGGGGTGGTTGTTCAAAAAATTGTCCGAGGTAACGTCTGAGCTAAGGCGTGGTATATCTCCAAAATATATAGATTGTGGCGGTATTCGAGTTATAAATCAAAAGTGTATTAGAGGTGGAGTTGTTTCTTTTGCCCCCTCTCGTCGCCATGACCATATTTCCAAGTCCGTAGAAGGCAGAGAGATAATAAGTGGTGATGTTTTGGTTAATTCTACGGGTGTTGGGACGTTAGGTCGGGTGGCTCAAATTTGGTCACTCAAGGAGCCCACAATAGTAGATAGCCATGTTACCGTTGTACGGGCAGAAAAAAATAAGATAACCCCTATATATCTGGGGCAGAATCTTCTCCTGAGGCAATCAGAGATTGAAGGGCTTGGAGAGGGCAGTACAGGTCAGACTGAATTGAGTAGAGCTAGACTTGGTGATTTAAGTCTGATTGTCCCTCCATTAATTCTGCTCAACAAATATGAAAGTGTTTTCCGTCCGCTTATTGATAAAATTTCTTTTAATCAAGATGAGAACATTTGTTTGTCGAATATACGTGACACGCTTCTTCCTAAACTCATCTCCGGCGAACTTCGCATCCAAGATGCACAGGCGCGGGTAAGGGAGGCGGTATGAAAGAGGCGCTTATTGGATTTGTCGGTGTACTTGTCGGCTCTGGTATTACATGGTTTCAAGCCCATTGGTTTCAGCGCCAAGAAAAGAAAAAAGCGGCGCAATATCTCGCCATCCGTGTTGTCTGTGTTCTGGATAAATTTCTAATAGATTGTATTGAAGTCGTTAAAGATAAGGGGCTTTATACGCTTGATGGTGGCAAAGTAGAGAGAATCCCTTTGCCGGAGCTGGTCTTTCCAACGGACATCGACTGGAAAAGCATTGAGCCCGAACTCATGTATAAGCTGCTTTCCTTCCCGACGGATATTGAAGGTTTCCACCCTCAGATTCAGATGGCTTGGGATATTGACCCCAAAGACCGCGCCATCGGCATGGAAGAACGCGCATTCCATTATGCCCAATGGGGATTACATGCGCATAAACTACTTGATGAGTTATGCGAAAAATACGGCATCAAGAAAAAAACCTATAACGACCCCAATTATCACCCTGTTGCCGACCTTACAAAAGAACGTGACAGGCTCAACCATCGCCGGATAGCAAGATTTCAACAAAGCGCTGAACTCTTAAGAAGGGCGAGGCTCGTTAATAGCGCAGTAGAGAGTAGGCAACATTAGTATGAGTAATCTTGCGAAGGGAAATTCTTACGAAAATTTTGTCGAGCACGTATATCAGGCAATATTAACCGCTGAAAAAAAAGCAGGAAATGTTTCAACTGTAAAAATTGAAAGAAAGAAAAAAATAACTTCAAAAAGTGGCACCCCTGCAGAAATCGATATTTATTGGGAATATGAGATTGCGGGAATAGTCCACAGAACTGCTATTGAATGTAAGAACCATAAAAGCTGTGTCGATATTAAAGAGGTGCGAGATTTTGCACGTAAAATAGAACATATTAGCGGTTTAAAAGGTTTGATGGCGTCCAAAAGCGGATTTTCTAGAAACGCGATACAGGAGGCCTCTTCAGACCAAATCGATCTTCTCATCGTACGAGAGCAGATGGACAAAGATTGGGATGGATATTTAAGGGAAGTTAATATCGTTTTTCATGTTTCAAGCCCTGCCCGCACAGTAAAGGTTGAGCCGCGTCTTAATAAGGAATGGTTGCTCGCGCAGGGATTTAAACTTGGTGATGTGATTTCTTACCAAGCTCAGAATAACGCGACATTCATAGAGGACGGGGCATCTGGCTTTCGGTATTCGCTATACGAACTAGAGGGAAAAAGTTTTTTTGAAAACAAGGGCGACGGAAGGCACGTCTGGGAAAAAGTTTTTCAAGACGGGTGGATTTCTTTTGATAAACATACCTATAAAATGGATTCAATCCGGATTGAGTATGTGAATCCATCTGTTATAAAAAGCGAAATGAACATAGATTTCTCAAGATACGTGTTGGCAATCATAGAATACGTCAATAGAAATAAGCCTGCCGAAACGGTATTAAAGAGTGGCGAAAGGAAACCCCACCAATGACCGTTACCGAAAACCACGTTGAAGAAGCCACTTTGGAGTGGCTACGCGAACTTGGCTGGGAAACCCTCTACGGTGCGGCTATATCGCCTGAAGGGGCGCGGCCGGAACGCGCGAGCTATGCTGACGTGGTTTTGCAAGGCCGTCTGACCCGTGCTTTACACTCTATCAACCCCACCTTGCCGGACAATCTTTTTGAAGACGTTACGCGCAAGATTTTTCAATCGGAAACGCCCTCTCTCATCGAAGAAAACCGTCGGTTACACCGCCTTATCGTGAATGGCGTGGATGTTGAGGTTATGCGCGATGACGGCTCTATCAGTGGTGAAAAAGTATGGCTGATTGACTTTGAGTGTCCAGAGCGCAACGAATTTCTGGCCGTCAATCAGTTTACAGTGATTGAGGACGGTTTCGACCGTCGCCCTGATATTGTCCTTTTTATAAACGGCCTTCCCGTGGCGGTGATTGAACTCAAGAATGCGGCAGATGCGGAGGCGACGAATGACCGCGCTTTTCAGCAAACGCAGACTTACAAAAGCCAAATCCCATCCTTGTTCCGCACCAACGGATTGATTGCCGTATCGGACGGTATCGAGGCGCGGTATGGCTCACTCACCGCCGACAAAGACCGTTTTATGCCTTGGCGCACGGCGGACGGCGCGACCATCGCCAAAAAAGGAACGCCGGAACTTGAAACTTTGATTAAAGGGCTTTTTTCTAAAGAAAATCTGCCGGAATTTATACGCGGATATACTGTTTTTGAAGATGATGGTGCGCGCCTTATTAAAAAAATAGCAGGTTATCACCAATTCTTCGCTGTCAAGAAGGCGGTTGAAAGCACCGTTTCCGCTTCTGAAGCCGGAGGCGACCGCAAGGCCGGCGTTATCTGGCATACGCAGGGCTCTGGAAAGAGTTTGTTGATGACGTTCTATGGCGGGCGCATCATCCAGCATCCCGCCATGCAAAACCCCACATTGGTTATCATCACTGACCGCAACGACTTGGATGACCAGTTATTCGGCACGTTTTCAAACTGCAAAGACCTTTTGCGCCAAACACCACGCCAAGCAGAAAGTAGAGAGCAGTTGCAGCAGCTGTTGTCAGTCAATTCTGGCGGCATTATCTTTGCAACCATTCAGAAATTCTTTCCGGCAAAGGACGAGGAAAATGTTCCTCTGCTCACTGACCGCCGCAACGTCATTGTGATTGCCGATGAAGCGCACCGGACGCAGTATGGTTTTAAGGCCAAGGTCAATCAAAAGACGGGCGAGAAAACCTATGGGTTCGCAAAATATCTACGCGATGCTTTGCCCAACGCTTCTTATATAGGCTTTACCGGAACGCCGATTGAAGGAACGGACGTGAATACTCCCGCCGTGTTCGGCGAATATATTGACGTTTACGATATTCACCGTGCTGTTGAGGATAAGGCGACAGTTCCGATTTATTACGAAAGCAGGCTTGCACGTCTTGACCTCGACGAAGACGAAAAGCCTAAGATTGACGCTGAAATCGAAGAACTGACCGAAGACCAAGAGCAAGACCTGACCGAAAAAGCGAAAAGCAAGTGGTCGAGAGTAGAAGCTTTGGCTGGCGCGGAAAAACGCCTCAAGATTATCGCCAAAGATATGGTTGACCATCTGGAAGCAAGGCTTGCAGGCTATCCCGGCAAGGCTATGTTTGTTTGCATGAGCCGACGCATTTGCGTTGCGCTTTATAAAGAGATCATCGCTCTGCGTCCCGACTGGCACAGCGAGGACGATAAAAAAGGTGTTGTTAAAGTCGTCATGACAGGTTCGGCCTCCGACCCTGAAGATTGGCAACAGCATATTGGCAAGGGTAGCGGAAAAAGCCGCCGTGACGCTCTAGCCAAACGCGCCAAAGACCCCGCCGATGAATTAAAGATGGTTCTGGTGCGTGATATGTGGCTCACAGGTTTTGATGCGCCCTGTATGCACACCATGTATATCGACAAGCCCATGAAAGGCCATGGGTTAATGCAAGCTATTGCACGGGTGAACCGTGTGTTCAAAGAAAAGCCAGGTGGCCTGATTGTAGATTATATCGGCGTGGCTCACAGCTTGAAATCTGCCTTGCTGAATTATTCCGACAGTGACAGAGGCGAAACTGGCATCAGCGAAGAAGCAGCCGTTGAAGCCTTGCAAAAATGCTATGAAGTCGTAGTAAATATGTATCACGGCTTTGATTATTCCCTTGGCGTATCTGGTACACCGCAACAACGCTTGCAAGCTATGGCCGGAGCGATGGAATGGATTTTAGCCTTACTTCATAAAGAAGCGCAGGAAGCCAAGACCGAAGACCGCAAAAAGCAAATCCGCCGCCGTTATAATGACGCGGTTCTGGCCTTGGGTAAAGCGTTTGCCTTGGCCGCGGCCAGCGATTATGCGCGTAAAATTCGTGACGAAGTGGGTTTTTTTCAAGCGGTGCGGGCGGCGCTGTCTAAATCCACTGCAGAGGGAACGCGAAAATCTCCAGCAGAGATTGAGGTAGGCATCCAGCAAATCGTCAGCCGTGCCGTGGTATCAACGGAGATTATCGACATTCTTAGCGCAGCTGGTATTAAAACGCCTGACATTTCGATTTTGTCAGACGAGTTTCTGGCTGAATTGCAGTGCATGGATAAGAAAAATTTAGCTTTGGAAGCCTTGCGAAAACTGCTGAATGGTGAAATCAAATCCACGGGAAAAACTAACGTCGTCCAATCCCGTGCCTTTTCTGAACGGCTGGAAGACGCCATCACCCGTTATCACAATAACGCGCTGACAACGGCGCAGGTGTTGGAAGAACTTATCAAGATAGCCAAAGACATCCGCACAGCGCGGGCAAGAGGCGAAGAAGACGGATTGGCCGCTGAAGAAATCGCCTTCTATGACGCACTGGCCGAGAATGACAGCGCCGTGGACATCATGGGTGATGATAAACTACGATTGATTGCTCATGACTTGATGCAGTCTATCCGTGAAAATATCTCAGTTGATTGGCAAAAGCGCGACAGCGCAAGGGCAAAAATCCGTGTGCTGGTCAAACGTATTTTGAAAAAATACGGCTATCCGCCGGACTTACAAGATGAGGCTGTGCGAACTGTCATTGAACAGGCGGAAAGATGGTCGGCGGAGTGGGCGAAGGGGCGACAGAAGTAAGGAAGGGGCATAGTGTACCTAGAGAAGGTAGAATTTGAAAACTTCGGTTCGATATGCATCTCTGACCGTGCCATCGTTTTCCGGAAACTGCATAGATTAAACACTTTGAACAGCATTATGAATCTCGCATAATCAAAATTCTTTAAGGAATCAGCTGAAAAGATTTAGTGATGCTGAGATTAGACTGGCCAGAGAGTGACCAGCGCACAAGGGCAGCGGAAAGATGGATAAGTTACCTCAAGATGCAACAAGTTCCACCATGGGAACAATTTATCAATTTTATAATGCCCTGAAGTGGTGTTTTGACCTCGTTGAAGGGCAAACGCTTTACATTGAGAGATATGGAGATGTGGCGATTGTTGGTGACAAAAATATTGAAATCAAAGCCTACGACGACAGTCTGACAGATTCGCACGAAAATCTATGGAAGACCTTATCGAACTGGCTGAATGACGCCTTCGATCATAGTGCCTATAATAATTTACTTCTCGTTACCACGCAGAACATCGGGAAGCTCTCAAAATTGCACGACTGGAACGCTCAATCGCCAGCTTCCAAGTTAGAAATCCTCAAAGAAATTCACTCGAAAGCCATTGAGCGATATGAAAAGAGGCGGCCGCCTGAGAGCGGTGGCGCGAATAAGACAAATGAGCGACCAAAGTCGCTAATAATCATGGATTACGTTATAAGTAAAGAAGCAAAGTTACTTGAAAGCGTACTGCCGAAATTTGAAATTTTAGATTCATCTCCTCTGCCTGAAACGGAATATAAGCAAATCGTCCAAAAAAATGCCAAGCATGTTTTGGAGAGGTATGCGGAATCTCTCATCAACAGCTTACTCGGATTTGTTCTCACTCCGAAAATTATAATTGGTGCTGGCTGGGCAATAAAATATGAAGACTTTAAAAATGAGTTACAAAATTTGACAACAGGCTTTGCAAGTTCTACCAGAACCTTTCCGCCAAAGAACTCAAATGTCTCGCCAAATCAGAGCGCCGATGATTCTGCTTTCGTAAAAAAGATCTTGCAGATTGACTATAAAGCCGTAGTAGATGAAGCAAAAAAGGATTATCTATACGCGGCATCCACCATCTTAGAGGAATTCAATCAGGGTATTCTTGAAAGCCGCTGCAATAATTTTCGATCCGAAGTGTTAAGCGAATTTAACTCCAAATATCGCACGGCATGCAGGAATATTGCCAATGAAATTAAACACTCTTCTAGGGACTTTTACGATGCGTGCATGCAAGCTCAATGCCCCACTTTCTCAGGTTACGAATCCCCTCCAAAGAGCTTCAAAAATGGCGTTCTGCATCTTGAAATGGATGACGCTACAAAGGAAATGAAGTGGCATCTAGAGAAGGAGGGCGCGTAATGCGGTCGGTTATCGACAACATATGCACTCTGCACTACAGCCCTTATATTCTTGCGCCTCTATTGGAGCATTTCTATGAAGGTATTACGCCAAGACAGAATAACGTGCTTTTGGCCTATATTCTATTTCCCCTTCTACTAACGCCGAAATCTATGACCAAATTTAGAAACGCAAATCGTACTAGCACGTTGCACACGCTTACAGCGGATTCAAAAATTCTTTCAGGTATTGAAGAGCGTATTAGCGAAATGAAAGATAAAACCAACCACTCTCTATTGCTGCTATTTAAAACAAAATCTCTTAGGCTCGACGATGATATGTCAGTTACTTTTCTTGCGAAAAAATTAGATTCTTCGGCCTGCACTTCAGACCAAGTTCGTGCAGCGCGAAATTTCGGGATGGTCTTAAATCAGTATGATGTGCCAACTTGTTACCGCATATTAGGGGTAAGAGAGCTATGAATTGCTACATTACTTATATCGGAGTGATCGACAAGTTAGGAAGAGTTCACTCCGTAAATTTGAAGCCTGGACTTAATATTATTACAGGCAAGTCCTCTACAGGCAAAAGCGCATTAATGGAAATATTCGATTATTGCTTTGGAAGCTCTGACTTCACAGTGCCTGTTGGCGTCATCACAGAAAATGCGGATATGTATTTTGTATCACTAAGATTTCTGAAAACAACAATCGTGCTTGCAAGAAAGCCAGACTCTTCTAAGGCATTTATAAGAGAAGTGGCAGATTTCAAGGACGAGGAGAATCCGGCAGTTTTTCCCCAAGGGTTCTTTGAAGAAAAGCTGTTTTTAACCCTTACTAAATTTAAGAAGGAACTTGCTGGATATTTTGGTTTGACAATTACTGACGTAGACCTCGACGAAGCGGAAAAGGATTTTCGTGGTAAAAAAAGTCCATCTCCGTCAATTAGAAGTTTCACATCATTCATGTTACAGCATCAAAATTTAGTAGCAAATAAACACGCAGTTTTCTATCGCTTTGATGAAAAAGAAAAAAGAGAGCAGACAATTGATCATGTAAAGGTTTTCTTGGGATTCGCTGACCAAAGTTATTTCCTACTATCTCAGGATTTAAATAATGCTAAGGTCGAGCTAAGGAAACTCGAATATGCTCTGCCCAAAAAGAATGAGGAGGACGCACAGCGTCTAGAATTATTGACGGCATATCTAAATGAATTCTCATCCATAACAGGCAAGCATCTGTTGGATGAGCTCCCAGCCGCAATTCTCAATAACCCTTTTAAATGGATGGAACATATTAAAAGTCAGCAACTGGTTTTTGATAGCGCCTCTGACGAGTACACTACCCAAATAAAAAACTCGGAAGCAATCAGGGCAAGATTGGTGTCTGAGTTAAGGGGATTAGAGAGAGATCGGAGCGCAATTCGCTCGTCCATTGATTATGCGGAGGAGTATGCGCAAAAAATCTCTAAACTCGACTACCCCCATAAAGCAGACGATTACGTAACTGAATGTCCGTTTTGCAGACAGTCCACCAATGCGATCGAATTGGAAGCGAATAATCTGACCTCTGCAATTGATTGGCTTAACGACCAGCTTTCACGCTCGCCGCACATGAAGGGGTCTTTTCAATCAGAAGAAAGAAGACTGAACAAAGCCATCGAAAAGAAGCAGGTTGAGGTTCGCTCCATTGAAGAAAAGATTAGTCATCTGAGATCGCAAATCCATTCCGTAACACAGAGGCAATCTCTTTTCGAGCTGGCCTTAAAAGCAAAGCTACGGGTTGAGAATTTTCTAGAGGACTTGTGTGATGGCGAGTCAACTGACATTGCTAATCTAATTGAGAAGAAACAAGAGGAAATTAAGGGAATTCAGAAAAAAATTGACAGGTACGGTATCAAGGAAAAAATGGTCTACGCAGAATCTTTCATTGCGAAGACGATGAACGATATTGGAAGCCGTTTAGATTTTGAGGAGTCTTATAAGCCTGTCAAATTGGAATTTTCCTTGGAAACTTTCGACCTTTGGAACAACCGTTTTGATAGGAAAGTATATTTACGGTCTATGGGTAGTGGGGCAAACTGGCTATACTGCCATTTAGTTTTGTTCATGGCACTTCATAAATTGTTCTGCTCCTTAAGGCAGGCTTGCAAAATTCCTCCAATTCTCTTTCTCGACCAACCAACCCAAGTTTATTTCCCCAATATTTCTCTAGATACAAAGGCTAAGTTTGACGCAAAGGAACTAGTGCCTGCAGACAAGCAGGCTAAGGTTGACCATGACGTTAAATCTGTTGAAAGATTTTTCAGTGAAATTGCGGACTTTTGTGAACTCACTGAAAAGGAAACAGGGCAGAAGCCGCAAATTATCGTCACTGACCACGCCGATAATTTGAACCTAGAGGGAGGAAAAATCTTTAATAGTTACGTTCGTGAACGTTGGCGTGATTACGGCTTCATACACTAAACGATGCAATCAGCAGCTTGCAGTACTAAAAATGGTTATGGCTTTCAGAATAATTCAATTTTCACGAGGAATTTATGGTTGACTTCAAGGGGCGCCTTCCGGGCAATAAGACAAAGATTGTTACTGACCCTGTAGCTCTGTATGACACATTAGATCGTACATCAGATAAGGGGCCTTTGAGGCCCGCTCAAGAAGCTGTTCTATCCGAGTGGCATAAAAATCGCCGAGATCAGAAGGATGTAATTGTAAAGCTACACACCGGACAAGGTAAGACCTTGATTGGATTGCTGATGTTACAGTCTAGGCTTAATGAAAAAAATGAACCCGTACTATACCTCTGTCCAAACAATTTTCTAGTGGAGCAAACCTGTGAGCAGGCAAAAAGTTTTGGTATCGCCACATGCCAAACGAATGATGAGCTCCCTGCTGATTTTCTTAACGGAAAAAAAATATTCGTTACCTCTGTGCATAAGCTATTTAACGGCAGAACCAAATTTGGAATAAATAACAAAGGAATATCTATAGATACTATCTTGATGGATGATGCACACGCCTGCGTCGATGCAATCCGCTCACAATGTCGGATTCGGCTTCCATCAGATGATGAAGCATATAGGTCTTTATTCACTTTGTTTGCCTCTGAGTTAGAAGCTCAAGGTGTTGGCACATTCGCTGAGATTGCTTCAAAGAAATACGATGCATTTTTACCTGTTCCTTATTGGGCATGGCTGGATAAGGAGGCGGAGGTCGCCAAAATTTTAGCAGCGGGGACTGAGCGGAATTCGATTAAATTCGCTTGGCCGCTACTAAAGAACCTTCTTCCTCAGTGCCAATCTGTTGTGTCTGGAGGAGCAATAGAAATTGAATCTTCTATAGCTCCCACACATATGTTTAAGAGCTATACTGATGCTGCGCATCGGATCTTCATGTCTGCAACTGTTACTGATGATTCATTTTTAGTTAAGGGACTTCAGCTTTCTCCGGAGACAATTACGAAACCGCTGATTTACGAAAAGGAGTCTTGGTCTGGCGAAAAGATGATTCTTATCCCATCACTCATCCACGATGAACTGAACGAACAAGAGATAGTACATTTATTTGCTCAAAAGGACGCTGCCCGCAAATTCGGCAGGGTAGTACTTGCACCGAGTGAAGAGAACTCTAAAGGATGGAGTGTCTCGGGTGCAAAAGTTGCTATGGGGGATGGTGTCGGTAAAGCAGTCGAAGTTTTGAGGGCGGGCAATTACCAAGATACGTTAGTGCTCGTAAATAGATATGATGGAATTGATTTGCCTGATGCGGCATGCCGTATTTTAATTTTTGCAGGCAAGCCGTATTCGGAAAGCTTGATTGACCTTTATCAAGAAGATTGCCGACCTAATGCTGAAGCCACTCTTATCAAGATTGTACGCACAATTGAACAAGGTCTTGGTAGGAGTGTGCGTGGTGAGAAGGACTACTCAGTTATTATTGTAACTGGAGCCGATCTCACCAGATTCATACGAGATAAAAGTACTAAAAAATTTCTCTCAAATCAAATGTCCGCGCAGATTCAAATTGGCATAGAAATTGCCGACATGGCGCAAAGCGATTTGGTTGGAGGAAGTACGCCGATCGAGGTACTGAAGAGTTTAATCAAACAATGTACAGGTCGAGACCAAGCGTGGAAGGAATTCTATGCTGACCAAATGAATCAAGTTAAGCCGAAAGCCCCTGACGACAAGGTGCTTAAAATTTACGCGGCAGAGTTGGAGGCTGAGCGGAAATATATGACGGGCGACAATGCGGGCGCGGCAAAAAGTATGCAATCTTCAATGGATAAGGGGTTGTTGCCGACTGCCGACCAAGGGTGGTATTTGCAAGAAATGGCGCGTTTTCTATATCGCCAAAGTAAATTGGAATCCCAAGAGCTACAGTTAGCCGCCTATAACGCCAATCATCGCCTATTAAAACCCAGAGCAGGTGTTGCATTTTCGAAGTTAGAGCCAGTCAGCCAAGGGCGAATGGAGAAAATTATAAATTGGATCGAGCAATTTGACGACTATGAACAGCTCAACGTGGCGCTCAATGACATATTGAGCAATCTAGTTTTCGGAGCGAAAGCTGAAAAATTTGAAAATGCGCTCAATGAATTGAGCGGAGCTTTAGGCTTTAATGGAGATCGTCCTGATAAGGAATGGAAAGAGGGGCCGGATAATCTCTGGTCTTTGGACAAAGAAAATTACATTTTGTGGGAATGTAAGAATGAAGTTGATATTAATCGCGCGGAAATTCATAAAACCGAAGCGGAGCAGATGAACCGTTCTTGCGCATGGTTCTCAAAGCATTATTCGGGAAGCAAGGTGCGTAATATTCTCATCCATCCAACTAGGACTTTAGGTAGTTCTGCCGCTCTTACATTCCCTGTTGTGGTAATGCAGCAGCCTGGGCTGAAGACGATGGCGAAACGAGTTAGAGAGTTTTTCTCCGAACTTGAAGCCGCGGATATGAAGGACTTATCAACAAAACATGTACAAAAACTTATAGACAGTCATAATTTGAAAGTTGAGAATTTTCTTATCGACTTTACAAAGCCTGTGCGGGATTTAAAGAGCTGAGCTAGCACGACGTCTAAAGGTATTATTCGCCGCGACATCTGCGGCGAATAATTACCGCATTGCCTTTGTATCTATGCCGTCGTAAAGTGTAAAAAGTATACTTGGGCAGTCTTTTTCCCGACTTACCCAAAACTTACCCAGTATGAAGAACAGGGTATTTCATGGTGAAATATCAGATACTTAGGGATGGATGGTTTGCGCTCATAACCTGAAGGCCGCAGGTTCAAATCCTGCCCCCGCAACCAACTTCCCTTTCATCATCATTCATACACGTTCGCAGATAGCGTAAAACGCCTTGAAAAATAAGGCGTTTTCTGCATACACTTGTCCGTTCCCAATCGCTTGTTTTCGCCTGCAGCCACTAAAAGTGGGGGTATTTTTAGGGGACATACCCCCATGTTAAAAAACGGATACCCCCAAATGAAGCTTTCAGACCTCGAATGCAAAGCCGCCAAACCCAAAGAAAAGCCTTATAAACTGGCGGATGGCTATGGCATGTACCTTGAGATTCGCCCTACTGGCGCCCGCTATTGGCGTTTAAAGTACCGTTTTGGGGGCAAAGAGAAGCTTCTGGCGCTAGGAGTATATCCGCTTATAGCTCTAAAAGAGGCAAGAGCACGGCGCGATGACGCCCGCAGATTATTGGACCAAGATGTTGATCCGGGGCTGGCCAAGAAAGAGCGTCGCCTTAAAGCTTATGAAGATGCGGAAAATACCTTCGAAAAGCTTGCCAGAGATTGGCATGACAACTGGAAGCAGGATAAAACTCCGAAACATGCTGCAGCTATTTTAAGCCGTTTTGAGATAGATGTATTTCCTACGCTTGGAATTATGCCTGTCAGTAAGATAACGCCTCAAATGATCTTAAAAGTCGTTAAAAAGGCAGAAGCTAGGTCTGCCTACGATGTCGCGCGTCGAATAAAGCAAACCTGCGGACAAATTCTTCGCTATGGCGTTGCGACAGGTAGGGCTGAGCGAGACTGCTCCCATGATATTAAAGATGCTATTCGTCCTTATAAGATGGAGCATTTTAAGACTCTTGATATCAAAGAAATCCCAGAATTCTTACGAGTGCTCGATAGAAACGAGATGCGTCTTTACAAGCAGACACAGCTTGCCATGCGTTTGTTGATGTTTACCTTTGTGCGTACAAGTGAGCTTATCAACGCCCAGTGGAAGGAGTTTGATATAGAGGAGAAAAGCTGGGTTATTCCTGCAGCTCGTATGAAAATGCGCCGGGATCATATTGTTCCGCTTTCAGACCAAGCCATAGCTATCTTAAAAGAGCTTAAAGAGATGGGCGGTAACTGGCCGTGGGTATTTCCTAACCAAGTGCGCCCTATTAAACCTATGAGTAATGGTACGATCATCCACGCTATTCGCAGGATGGGATATCAGGACAAAATGACCGGTCATGGCTTCCGGCCATTGGCTATGACTACTCTTAAAGAAAAATTGGGATATCGCCATGAAGTAATCGACAGACAACTAGCACATGCCAAGAAAAATAAGATTGTTGCCGCTTATGATCGGGCCGAATTTTTGGATGATCGGCGTAAAATGATGCAGGCGTATGCCGACTATCTAGAAAGCCTTATCCGGCCCAAGTCTAGCAACGCAGGTTATCAATGCTTAGTATATTTGCCCAGGTGAGGAAAATGTACTTTATGTCTGTACGTTTTCTGCGGGGGCGGGCTGAATGTTTTAATGGCCCATTACGCAAGTAAAGCAGAAAGGTGTGCGTAGTGGGGGCAATATGGATTTCGCCTTTTTCAGCTATTTGACGGGCTGCCGATTTGTTCGCTATGCTTGTCGCTGTTATTAAAAAAGGTTTCAAGAATGTTCCGTTTTTCAACCCTTCTGCTTTTGTTGGTTGTGTTGCACTTTCCTGACCGAACCGCGGCAGCTGACTGCGTATTTCTCAATGCGCCAAAAGCAGAAACCGGAACGGTCGTCACAACCTGGCCAGCGCGCCATGTAAGCGACGGAGATATTGGCGGATGTCTGCTAAACTTCAGAACCCTATCCGGAGCCGAACATCTTGCTTACGCGGGATATGACTTCATCTGCCAGTTAAAACCTGAAGAAACTATAGAGATGATCCCTTCCTACGCTTGTTGCGATGCCGGTGACCACGGCGATTTTGCTTGTGGCGTCAAGCCACGAAGCCGCGTTGAACGTTTGCCGCAGACAAGCATGATGCTAGCGCCTGCGCAGCCTGATGCCCGGGCGATACCAGAAATGGTGCAGGCGCTTCTGGACGGCAAGTTGCGTAACGTCGGCGCAGCGCGCAGGCTGAAAGAATACATTGCGGGTGGAACACTCGCTGATGAGGTTAAAAAACATCTTGGCCCCCTCGATGAGGCGGTCGAGCATAGCAGCATTAAAGACCCCTACGTGAAAGGGGCCGCTGCAGATCTGCTGGTGTTTGCTTATCCGGCCTCTCCCAAAAAAACCGGTTGGGAAATTATCCGTTTTCAAGGTGACATCGGCTATGCCCTGACAGAGGATCAAAAATCTATTCTGGTGAGGCTCACGGCCGACAAAACTACGGCGCCGCGTTTTATTCCTGTGCTGGTCGAAAAACTCCGTGTTACGGATGACGAAGGAAGATTATTACTTCTGGGGGCGATTGCAGCCTATGGTGCAGATGCAAAAGTTTATAGCAATAGTATCCGCGATGCGTTGGGCTCTGACATTCCAAATGACAACGAACAAAGCCGTTCTATGCCGTCTGCGCCGCCGCAAGATCCTGCAGAGGCCGCCCGCTATGAGGAGATGCTAAAACAAATCAAGATTGCCGATACAAATCTGGCAGCGCGCACAAAGATGCTGATGCCGCTCCTGACTGCAATCGTCTGCCATGGGGAAACCGGTCGGATCACGGTGGGAAAAAGCTATCCTACAACAATTGATTGCGGCAAAGAGTAAATAAAAAAAGAATATGTGATGCGCTTTCCTATTATTTCAGCAAGGCTTTATGTAGGAAAGTAAGCCTTCGGTGAAATCAAGGTTTGGCAGGAATCTCGATCATAACTTCGTTTCTGCGCAGGGGCGGTAATGTCCAGGGCGGATTAAAAAAGGCGTAGGTCGGCTCGGACCGGGCTTGCAGATGCTTTTCTTTGATAAAAGCTTCAAGTTCTGACGTATGTTTTTTGAGATTCTGTTGATCGCCCAGCCCCGAGAAACGGATAACCGCATAGCGGCTGGCCGGAACTTCTTTGAGCACCACGGCCGCGTTGACCGGTTGCGGCAGCGTTTTGATTGTATAGCTTGCAGGCATGACAAAACGCACCAGCCAGTCTTTCCCCTGAGTGCTTTGCGTGACGGGCGCTGTCATTGCAATTTTTTCGCTGGCAGGCTGTTGAATAACAGGTGCAGTCATGGCGACCTTTTGGGCGCTGATGTTATTCCCAAAAATATAATCGGCTATCGCGCGGAAACCGTCGCTGATAGCCGTTTCCCTGTCGCCTGAAACAGATGTTTCTGCGACGATCATCGGCGCGTATTCGCGAACTTCTATGTTACCGTGTTTTTCAATAACGCTATATTTTGCTTGCTCGACATTACTCATGATGGGCCCCCACAAGGCAGCACTTATTACAATTAAAACGCCAGCTATAAAGAAAGCCTTCTTTTTGTTTGACATATTAAATTCCCAATAATGTCGAGATCCCTTGATACCGATAAATAGAGTTTTAGATCTTTGAGGCAAATATATAAGAGGTCTGAACATGTTTTTTGCAGCCGGTTATCACAGGGATATAACCACACTCACCGAGGCCGAGGTGAACGATGTTATCGGCATGGCCTGGGCAGATGACGTCAGCTTTGACGATATCCGGCGAAAATACGGATTGCTCGAAAAAGAAGTCATTTCCCTGATGAAAAGAAGCCTCAAGCCTTCAAGCTACCGTCTTTGGCGAAAACGTGTGACAGGGCGCAAAACCAAGCATGACGCAAAGCTGCGTACCGAGGGCCGCCAGAATAACAGTATTCAGTTTCTTCTCTCGGATGCAGCGCGAGAGGATGATGTTTAAGCTGGCAAAGCTTTGCCGTCTTCAGCTTCGGCAGTCAAGCAACAACCCGGCCAAGCCCGCATGTCGCGGCAAGCTGTTTTTTCGTCATGCTCTGCGCCTGATTAAACTTTTTTAAAAATCAGGCTGGCGTTTACGCCGCCGAAGCCAAATCCGTTTGATAGTGCGTATTTGATTTCTTTTTTCAGCGAGATCGGGCCTATCAGATCAAGGCCATCTGCTTCGCTGTCTTTGTTTTCAAGGTTAAGGGTGGGCGGCAAAATGCCGCTTTGCAAAGCAAGGATACTGAATATAGCCTCCACCGCGCCTGCCGCGCCCAGCAAATGACCGGTTGCCGATTTTGTCGATGAAATAGACACACCGCTATTCTCCCCGAATATCGCTTTTATTGCGGCAATCTCTCCTTTGTCGCCCACGGGGGTCGATGTGGAATGTGCGTTGATATATCCAATATCGGCGGGCTTTATTCCGGCCATGGTTAGGGCGCGTTTCATCGATTGCTGCGCTCCCGCGCCGTCTTCGGGGCCGGAGGTAATGTGATATGCATCCGCGCTTGTGCCGTAGCCAACCAGCTCGGCAAGTATGTTGGCGCCGCGTTTGCGGGCATGCGTGAGCGTTTCGATGATGATCACGCCGGCGCCTTCGCCCATGACAAAACCATCGCGTGCCTGATCAAAGGGGCGTGATGCTTTCTCGGGGTGGTCATTATAATGGGTGGATAAGGCTCTGGCTGCGGCAAATCCGCCCAGCGCGACGCGGTCAAGGCATGCCTCTGCACCGCCGCAGAGGGCAATGTCTGCTTCGCCGCTGCGCAGCAGACGCATGCCGTCGCCGATCGCCTGTGCACTTGCCGCGCAGGCGGTAACGGGGGCACCTATGGGCCCTTTGAACCCGTAGCAGATGCTCACATGCCCTGCCGCCAGATTAACCAGAAACGAGGGAATGATAAAGGGGGACAAGCGGCGGCTGCCTCTGGCTTCGACGGTTTTAACAGCCTCTGCGATCGCCGGAAACCCGCCAACGCCCGAAGCAATAATTGTTGCAGTACGGTTTCTTTCTTCCTCTGTTTCGGGGGACCAGTCTGCTTGCGCCATCGCCTGCCGGGCGGCTTCCAACGCAAAGTGGATAAACCGGTCCATTTTTTTTTGCTCTTTGGGTGGAATAGCGCGGTTGATATCAAAGCCATCTGCGTCCTCGTCTACCGAAGGGACCATGCCGCCGATTTTAGCTTCGACATCCGGCACCATGCCCTCTGGCAGCTTTCGAATACCGGAAGTGGAGTGGATGAGTCGTTTCCAGACGGCATCAACGCCAACGCCCAGCGGGGTAACAAGGCCCATACCGGTCACAACAATTCTTTCATTTTGCGGCTGTGTCATTTTTTTCCTCTCGCGGTTCTGGTTTGTTATTGTGTCAAAGCGGAGCTATGTTCAGCCGCCGCTGCGTCTGTAATGTGAATATCTCTATGTTCCTGTGGCTTTACTTTAAACCACAGCGCATACAGCGCCGGCAGGAACAACAGGGTAAGCAAGGTGCCAACCCCGACACCGCCAATCAGCACAAAGGCAAGCGATCCCCAGAAGCTGGAGAAGGTGAGGGGAATGAAAGCAAGCATAGCAGCCAAAGCGGTCAGTATCACAGGGCGTGCGCGGCGTACCGTTGATTCAACGATGGCATCGTAATCATCAAGGCCGGATGTTTTATCGTGGTGGATCTGGTCAACAAGAATGAGGGTGTTGCGCATCAAAATGCCCGACAGGCCAATCAAACCAAGGATGGCGTTGAAACCGAAGGGCTGATGAAACAGCAGCAAGGCCGGTACCGCGCCGACAAGGCCAAGCGGCGCTGTTGCAAAAACCATGAACATCGTAGAAAACGATCGTACCTGACACATGATAAAGGCAAGGATGAGAAGAAGCATAAGAGGAAAAAGCTTTGCCAGCGCGCTGTTGGCTTTTTCGCTTTCTTCGATCGCGCCGCCGGTCTCAATCCGGTATTCGGGCGGCAGCGATTTGATAATATCCTGCAAGTGCGGCATGATTTGCATCGTCACTTCCGGTGGCTGCATACCATCGACGACATCTCCCTGAACGGCAATAAAAGATTCGCGGTTATATCGTTTGAGCAGCGGATCTTCTGTACCGGCTTGCAATCTGGCGACCTGTGACAAAGGTACGGATTTACCGTCTTTGGTCATCAGCGTAATGTTTTCGATGTCTTGAAGCGTGTGCCGCTCGGCATCAGGGCTGCGAATAACAACATCTACCGTTCTGATGCCTTCGCGCAGCTGCGTCGCAGAGACGCCGGCCAGAATAGCTTGCAGCTGTAATCCGGCCTCCTGCGGTGTCAGACCGATCAGGCGTAGTCTGTCATTGTCGAAAACCAGACGCTCGATAGGGGCGCGTTCTCCCCAGTCCAGATGGGTATCCATCAAATTCGGATTCTGCTGCATAACATCCTGTACGCGCGCGGCAATCTTGCGCAGCGTGTCAATATTCGGGCCGATGACACGAAAAAGAACCGGATAAGTGACAGGCGGGCCAAAAACAAATTGTTTGATGCGGACGCGGGCTTCGGGGAATGCGCCATCTGCAACTTTTTTACGCAAGCGGCGCATAAGATCATCGCGCTGTCCGGGGCCGTCGGTCAGAACAACAATTTGTGCATAGGCTGTATTTTGTAATTCAGGATTCGTTGTTAGCACAAACCGCGGTATGCCCTGACCGATATAACTGGTAACTATTTTGGCCAGCGGGTCTTTCATTATGTTTTGTTCAATGCGTTTGACGGTGCTTTCGGTTGTGGAATAGGCACTACCCGGGGGCAGGTTGATGTCCAGTATGATTTCGGGTCTGTCAGAGTTGGGAAAAAATTGTTGCTGGACGAAACCCATGCCAACAACGGCGCCGAAAAACAAACCCATCGTAACGCCGGCAACTATCCATTTGCGGTTGACAACAATACGCACCAGACGTCGGAATTTCTGGTAATTGCGGGTCGCATAAATAGCGTCATGGCCACCTTTGACCGGCTTTATATCCGGTAGCAGCTTGACGCCCAGATAGGGGGTAAACGTCACAGCGACTATCCATGACATGATCAGTGAAAAGGCAACAACCCAAAAAATATTTCCGGCATATTCCCCCGCGGTGGATTTTGCAAAACCCACAGGAAGGAAGCCGGCGATTGTGACTAACGTGCCAAAAAACATAGGGTCTGCCGTAGACGACCATGCATAGGTTGCGGCAGTAAACCTGTCGTATCCTTCTTCCATTTTCACGACCATCATTTCAATCGCGATGATGGCATCATCAACCAGAAGCCCGAGTGACAGAATAAGTGCGCCAAGGGTGATACGGTCGAAATCGCGCCCAGTCATCATCATGACCACAAATACAGCCGAGAGAGTTAACGGAACAGCGGCCGCTACCACAATCCCAACGCGCATCCCCAGTGTCGCCAGACTGACGATGATTACAACACCAAGCGCGACAAAGAATTTAATCATAAATTCATGTATGGCTTCGCTTATTACGGCAGCCTGATCTGATATTTTTACGAATGTTACGCCGAGGGGAAGTGTTTCGTCGATCCGGCTGTTGGCTTCTTTGAGGTTATTTCCCAGTATGAGGCCATTGTAATTCTTTTTCATGACGACACCCAGAATCAAGGCGCGATCCCCCTGATGGTGTATGCGCGTAGCGGCGGGATCGATGTATCCACGTTTGACTTCTGCAACGTCGCCTATTTTTATTACGCGGCCATTATTCACAACGGGAATGTTTTTGACAGCTTCAATCCCGCCGCCGGTGCTGTCCATACGCAGATAAACGCGTGGTCCGCTGGTATCGACGAATCCCGAGGGGGTTACATCATTCTGCAGCTGTAGTGCCTGAAAAAACGCACTTGCCGGAATGCCCAGCGTCGCGAGTTTTTGATAGGAAATTTCGACATATATGCGCTGTTCCTGTTCGCCGATAATGTTAACCTTCTCTACGCCGGATACAGAAAGAATCTTCTGGCGGATATCTTCTGCTTTCAGCACCAGTGCGTGATGCGGCAAGCCTTCGGCTTTTAGGGCGTAGAGGGCGAAGTAAACGTCTGAATATTCATCGTTGAGTATCGGCCCGATGACGCCTCTGGGCAGATTTATTTTTTCGTCCCCCAGTTTTTTTCGTGCCTGATAAAATTCTTCCTGAACGTCTTTTGGCGGGATGGCGTCTTTCAGGTATAGCTTCATCAGGACTTTTTCAGGGTATGCGGTTGTTTCTACCCTGTCGTAATATTCGAGTTCCTGTAAACGCTTTTCCAGCCGGTCTGCTACCTGCTCTTGCATTTCCTGTGCGGTGGCGCCCGGCCAGGCCGCGGCAACGGTCATAACCTTCACTGTGAATTTAGGATCTTCCGCCCGGCCCAGATGCAGGAATGCAAAAGCGCCTGCGCCTAATATGGCCAGAATAAAGAATAGCGTAATGGTTTGTTCCCGTACGGCCCAGGCTGAAAGGTTAAAGGTCATTATTTTTCGCCTGCCGTGTTCACATCGAGGGGGCGCACTTTAATATTTTCTTTGAGTAAATGAACGCCCAGTGCAACGATATGATCTCCGGCGGAGAGATTGCCCGTAACCTGTGCATATTCTTCGCCAAGATCGGTCACTGTAACGGCACGTGCCTGCACGGTTGACGTTGACGGCTGAATAAACCACACACTGCTTCCGCTGCCCTTATCGTACAAGGCGCCGATAGGCACGCGAAAGGTGGGGGTATCGCCGCGGTCTGCTTTGGTAAATGAAACAGTGATGGTCGATCCCAGCGGCGCGGATTGCCCATCGCCTTCGAGGGTGTAGCGCGCCTGATACGTGCGCGTTGCCTGATCCGCGATCGCCGAAAGCTCTCTTAGCGTAACGTTTATACGTTTTGACGGGGCACTGTACAAAAAAGCATTTTTTGCATCTTTAGCGTATGAAATCATTGTTTCGGGCAAGTGCACAACAGCTTCGCGCATACCATCCTGCGCAATGCTCACAACGTTTTGTCCTGTGGCCACAACTTGTCCGACGTCGGCCGAAACGTCGGTGACAACGCCGCTGCTATCCGCCCGCAAAATGGCATATTGAACCTGATTATCTATCTGCCGTGCCGTGGCCTCCGCGGCGTGCAGGTTTGCGGTGGTCGAATCTGCAAGCGCCTTTGCCAGATCGTATTCTTTTTGTGAAACAGCATGCTCTCGGACAAGGGCTTTTTGGCGTTCTTCGTCCTGAAGGGCGCGCAGGTTTTCTGCTTTGGCCGCAACGACGGCGGCCTTTGCGGCTTTTTGCGCCAGTTCAAGGTCTATGGCATCGAGTTCCATCAGCGACTGTCCTGTCACGACATCTTGTCCCTGATCCACTAGACGCTTGACGATTTTGCCCGGTACGCGAAAGCCCAGATGGCTTTCTACGCGGGCTTCTACTGTGCCTGTTAATTGGAAATGTTGGCCACTGTTGCTGTCCAGCATATAAACACGCACCAAAGGCGGCAGGGCAGGCGTATCCAGCTTTTCCGATCTTTTGTTCAGAATTAAAAAAGCAGCCGGAATGGCCAGCAACGCAATAGCGAGGGCGATGTAAATTTTATGGCGCGCAGCGGAGGGAATTGTGCTGTTCTCGTTCATAAAAGTCCTCTGCCCCGTCTGTAAAGCGGTCGTTAGTCGTCATGTTGTCCATAAGATTATTATAGCCTAGTAACTATCATTATGCAAGTAACTAGTCAAGCGCGTGCGTTATGGCCCATCTTATAGATGGCGGCGGTTTTTGTGTGAATACGGGCAAGCGTCAAGCGGCGCTGAAAGAAAGCCTGTCAGTTTTGGCGGTTTTTAACACGCAGGGAAGGGGTGGCAGATATCTGTTTTACAACAGGTTGTTCAGCTTTCGATTACCGGCAGACCTATTTTCAAAAAATGCATTTTCTTAAGTTTTGTCGCAGCTGGCCCTGCGGCAAAAAGAACATCGCTGTAGGATAATTCCGCGCCTGTTTTTTTATCAACCACGATCGGCTCAATAGGTTTTTTGCCTTTGCGGCTGACAACAAGGGTGTCTGTGCCTTTTGGCGAACAATGCTTGTTTCCCCATGCCGAAAGGGCGGCGATGACGGGTAGGAAATCCTGCCCTCGTGCAGTCAGAACGTATTCGTAGCGTGGTGGCCGCTCGCTATAAGGGCGGCGCTCCAGAAGGCCGGATTCTACAAGGCCGTTTAACCGGCGGGTCAAAGTGTTGGGGGCGATGCCAAGGCTTGTCTGAAAATCATCGAACCGCGCCAGCCCCATCATGGCGTCGCGGAGTATAAGAATATTCCACCACTCGCCTACGTGTTCCAGTGCGCGTGCAACCGAGCAGGGCATTTTCTCAAAGCTCTTTTTTTCCATCCCGTGCCTCCCTGTCAGAGTCTTGTAGCCGCAATTGTGGGGCTGTCGTTGAAACAACGGTTTTTAAAAGTGTTAAATGATTTTTTACTTATACTGTATTATACGTTGCTTTCATAATGAAAGTCAATTTTTGGCGTCCGCTGCGGCGGAGCAGCCAAAATACAAAACGCACTTCATACCCCGTGCAGGTGGTTCGCCACAGATGATCTATGGGCGGGCTGACGGGGGCCGGGGCGGCGGCAATAACGCTCGTAAAAAAACGGCGCAACTCAACAGTCTTCGGCGGGTTTTATGCGGATTTCTTTTGGCTGGCGTGCTGGGGTATCGCGGCGACTGTCATGTTGACCATGCCGCGCAGCGTGTCGGGGGCGATGCCGCCGTTGACTTGCACGGCCATGCCGTACATGACGGTGGCGATCAGGCACGCAAGATCGGCGGCACTGGTGCCGGCGGGCAGGTCGCCTTCGGCCAGGGCGCGTTCAAATCGCTGGCGCAGCATCCATTCAATGCGCGCGCGACGGGACGAAAGCTCTTGCTTGACCCCCTCAGCATTGTCACCGCAAACAAGCGCGGCTTGCACATTCAGGCAGCCCTTGGCGCCCTTGCATTTGTTATTGTCGATGACATTCAGCAACAGCTGTTCAACGGCGGCGCGGGCGGTCGGCGCGTTTAAAACCTCGCCGATGCTTTCGGACATTTTTTGGTTATATCTCTCAAGCGCTTTTTGAAAGAGTTCTTCTTTATTGCCGAAGGCCGCATAAAGGCTGGGGCGGCTGATGCCCATCGCGCTTGTCAGGTCTGGCAGAGAGGCGCCTTCGTAGCCTTTTTGTTTAAAGACTTCGAGCGCTTTGTCGATGGCGGCGTTGGTGTCGAATTCTCTGGGGCGGCCGGCGGACATGTGTTTGCTCCTTATTGAATACCTATAAGTATATATTACATGAATTTAAAAATCGCGTCTATGTTTGTTTGTATGTAAAATTACTGATATGTACATATATATTATAAATTAAGATATTGATTATTTGTAACTATTTTTGGTTTCTGTATATTTATGTACTTATTGGTACAGAAAGTAGTTGACCCCCTAACGATTCCCTGCGCATAATGTACTTATCGGTATAAAAATAACCGCGAAAAAAATCACAAGGAGACATGCCATGTTCAGTCAGATGGCCGCCATTCAAAATATCGCCGCACCGTCCGCGCACGGTTATATACGCCGTAGCCAGACGCGCCGTCAGGATGCGGGGGCCAGCGTAATTGTCGCGGGTAAAAGCTTCCGTGTTTCGGATTGGAGCGAGGCGGGCCTGCGTTTTGCCGCGCCGCGTGATGACAGCAATGTTGCGGGTATCTATTTCGAAGCGCAGCCCATGCCCGCGATGGACAAAGGCGAGCAGGTAGATTTGACGATGATGTTCCGCGTCATGGGTGAAATTATCCGTGTGCCGGTCAGCGGCCGCGTCATCCGCCGCCAGAATGCACAGGTTGTGCTACGTTTTACGGATCTGCCCGCCACGACACGCCGCCAGTTTATGCGGGTAAAAGACCTGTTGAATGCCGAAGCGTTTCTGGCGTCACAGGCGATATCGTATCAAGCCTGATTAACCCCGAGGAGATATCTGGCATGCTGAATTTATCGAGAATTTTTACCCGTGCCGCCCGCGGGGCATACCCCGCCTGCAAATCAGCGGTATTAACCTTTTCATAGCTGCCGGCTTTGACCGTGCCGGCACACCTCCACGCACCTAAACTGCCGCCCCGCTTCGGGGCGGTATTTTTATTGGGGTTTGACAGGGGGCGTGATATGGTTTCCGGAAGAATACTCGTGTTTTTTTTACATGTGGCTTTATGCGTCAGCATATAAAATCTGTCTGGAATTTTTCGGGGAAATATATCCTCAACGAAAATCTGCCTTGGCAATTGTTGATGCTGGGCGCGGCGACGTTGTCGGTTGCGCCGGTTTTCTTTTTGATGATCGCGCCGCTGACGACGGCGGAGCCGATTGCCGCAACAGCCTTTGAAGGGCGGCCACTTTTAAACAATATTCTTTTGCTCATCCACGTCTTGCTGGCGATTGTGCCGCTGTTTTTGGGGCCGTGGCTTTTTCATCCGGCGCTCCGCAGGGATTATTTGCCCCTGCACCGGACGCTGGGCAAGATTTATATTTTTACCTGTCTGATCAGCGCGGCCACCAGCTTTCCGCTGGCGTTTGCGCATCCGGCAGGGGCGTGGCCGCGCGCAGGCTTTGGTCTGCTGGCGATAGCGTGGTTTGGTTTTACCTATCTGGCATATACCTATGCACGGCAGAAAAACATAGTACAGCACCGCCGCTGGATGTTTCGCAGCTATGCGTGTACCTATGCGTTTGTGAATGTCAAAATGTACGGGATGATTTTGAACGGTATCGCGGTGGAGGTGCATCCGCTCATGGTCAAAATTCTCCAAAGTTGTTTCAGCTGGATGTCGAACCTGCTGGTGGCCGAAGTATATTTGGCGGCCACGACCTATTTGGGCGTTTATGTCGGCCATAAGCTTTTTTTCAAGAATCTGCGCAGTTTGCCGATAAAAGCCGCCGCCGTGGTGCTGATTTTTGCGGCGACGGTATTTATTTCGGACCGCTTTTTCCACGTGGAGAATCCGGTATATGGCCATGATGCGCGGGATTTTGGCGCCCGTCCACCGATCGCGCGGTAGCGTTTTTACGGCCGTTGTGTTATCGTATGCCTATGTCTGAATTCCGTTTATCGCCCCATTTTCGCCGCGCCGTGCTGAAGGGTTTTATCGCCCTTTCGGCAATCGTTTTGCCACTGGATGTGACGGCGCAGGAAACGGCCGTGAAGCAGGCCGTGGCCGATACCGCCCCGCCGCCGGCCGCGACACGCCGCCCGATTGTGACGTGGGGGGATTCGATTGGCAATGCGATCGGGCAGAGTATTTCCGGCCAGTATCCGTCTGTGACTAATCTGGGTAAGGATGGGTCTGGGCTGCTGATAGCCAACCGTCCGCAATCACTGGACAGCCTGCCGCACAATGCGGTTGTGTTCATGAGCATTGGCACCAACGATGTCGGCACCCTGATGGGGCAGCCGCGCACGGTGATTGATAATTACGCGGCCCGCGTGGTCGGTCTGGCGCAAAGCCTTCAGGCGCGGGGCATGACGCCGGTTATTATCGGCATGCAGGCACCAACGGGTCCGTACACGGGCAATATGCCGGTATGGGGCAAGCCCGGATATCTGCAAGGCTGGATACAAACCATGGCGCGGGTGAATACCGCCATTCAATCTGCCGCGCAGCATGCCAAAATTAACTACTCTGTCGTTGCTGACCGCGTGCCGAAGAGGGCTGCTGATAACCTGCATTATACCCCAGACGGATCACGCCGCATTGCCGCGCAAGCGCTGCAAGATGCCGGATTGAATATCCAGACAGCAACGCCTGCAGCGGCTGCGCGTCCACGCCCCTGACCGTGTTTATTTAACATCCTGTATTTGCACGATACACGCACCGTTTTTTGTGGGGGTTGGCCTGCGCCGTACGGGCATGGTATAACCGCAGGCGAAGGGATATATCATGAAGACGTATTTGTGGCTTGCGATTTGGGTTGTTGTGTTTGAAATCATTTCTGCCTCTATCGGTTACGCGACGCAGCCGCAGGTGGATGGATGGTATGCCGGGCTACAGCGTCCATGGTTTACCCCGCCCAATCTGGCTTTTCCCATTATGTGGACGATTTTGTATGCGTTGATTGGCGCAGCGGGTTTTTATGTCTGGCAGTCGCGCAAAGACGGCGTGGCGGGGCGGCAGCGGCTATCAATTTTCATGGTCTATATGGCGCTGAACTGGAGCTGGAGTTTTATTTTCTTCACACAGGAACAGCTGTTTATCGGCTTTCTGTGGATATTGGTTATAAACGTCGCCGCACTTGCGTTGATTGCGATCAGCTGGAAACCACAGCGCCGCGTGGCGGTGCTGATGATACCGCCGGTTTGCTGGACGCTGTTTGCCGCATTGCTGAATGGCGCCTTTTGGTGGCTGAACCGCGGTGTTTGATTGAATATTAAGGAGTATCCGATATGACCCAGAATGTATCTTCTATGCTGCGCACGATATCGCCCGTGGATGGCAGCGTTTTTGTCGAACGTCCGCTGCAAACGCCGGCTGATACCGATGCCGCGCTGAACCGCGCCAAAGCCGCGCAGCGCGAATGGCGCCATGTGCCCATGGCGGATAAACAAAAAATCATGCTGAAGTTCATGGATGCACTGGTCGCCAAAGCGCCCGAAATTGGCACCGAACTGACATGGCAAATGGGCCGTCCCGTGAAATATACGCCCTATGAAATTACGGGCGCGATGTGTGAACGTATCCGCTATATGGTTGATCTGGCGCCCAAGGCGCTGGCCGATATCGTGCCCGAAGCGCGCGAAGGATTTAAACGCTTTATCCGCCGTGAACCCGTGGGCGTGGTGGCGATTATCGCGCCGTGGAATTATCCGTATTTGACATCTGTGAATACCATCGTGCCCGCGCTGCTGGCGGGGAATGCGGTGGTGCTGAAACACTCTGCCCAGACGCCGCTCTGTGCTGACCGCTTTGCGGCAGCGTTCAAGGAAGCGGGCCTGCCGGAGGGTGTGTTCCAATACCTCGATCTCAGCCATGAAGACGCCGAAAAACTGATGGCTGATCCGCGTGTCGATTTCGTGAACTTCACGGGCGGTGTACGTGCGGGGCATACGGTGCAGCGCGCGATCAGCGGAAAATTCATCGTCGCGGGGCTTGAACTGGGCGGTAAAGACCCCGCCTATGTCCGCCCTGATGCCGATCTGCATTACGCGATTGAAAATCTGGTCGATGGTGCGTTTTTCAATTCCGGCCAATGCTGCTGCGGCACCGAACGCATTTATGTGCATGCCGACCTGTTCGATGATTTTGTCGAGGGCGCGGTGGAGCTGACCAAAAAATACGTGCTGGGCAACCCGCTGGACGCTGCAACCACGCTAGGCCCCATGGTACGCACGGCGGCGGCCGATTTTGTGCGCGCGCAAACAGCCGATGCGGTGGCACAGGGCGCAAAAGCCTTGATTGACGAAAAACTCTTCCCCGAAAGCCGCGCAGGCACGCCCTATCTGGCGCCGCAGGTGCTGGTGAATGTGACGCACAGCATGCGTGCGCAGCGCGAAGAAACATTCGGCCCGACGGTAAACATCATGAAAGTCGCTTCGGATGACGAGGCGCTGGCGCTGATGAACGATAGCGATTTTGGTTTGACAGCGTCTGTCTGGACCAAAGACATCGATGTGGCCGAAGACATGGGTAATAAGCTGGAAACCGGCACCGTTTTCATGAACCGCTGCGATTACGTCGACCCCGCATTGCCGTGGACGGGCGTGAAAGATACGGGCCGCGGCGCATCGCTGTCGGTGCTGTGCTTCGAAAGCCTGACGCGGCCGAAGGGTTTCCATCTGCGTCATAAAATCTAGGGCTTAATCGCGCATCGGAAAATACGCAGGTGCGGGGGCGGTGATGTCCAGCTTGGGCTGGTCTTGATATAGCGGAATGACAATCCGGCGGGCATGCAGGTGTAGCTGGGGGAATTGTCCGCTGTCCGGCCTGTCCGCGTTTTCGCCATACAGCCAATCGCCTACGATGGGGCAATCGATGGATTGCAGATGCACGCGGATCTGGTGTGTGCGGCCGGTTTGCGGCGTCATTTCCAGCAGCGTGCGGCCATCGGCATAGGTTTCAAGGATTTTGTATCCGGTGATAGCCGTCTGGCCTTCGGGGTCGTTGATGCCGCAGGGCTGCATGCTCCAGCCTTTGGGCAGTTTTACTTTGCGCAAGGGGGTATCGATAATGCCTTCGGATTTTTTCGGCGCGCGTGATGTTACGGCCCAATATGTTTTTTCAATCTGGCCGGATTCAAAAAGCTTGCCCATGCGGCGCAGGCCACGGTCGTTACGTCCGAGGACAAGACAGCCGCTGGTGTCGCGGTCAAGACGGTGCGCCAAACGCGGCATTTCCTTGTAGCCGAATTGCAAGCGGTCGAAATAATCCTCGAAACTGGGGCCGCCTTTGGGGCCGGGGTGCACAGGGATATTAACCGGTTTGTTCATGACCAATACCAGCTGGTCGCGGAACAGGATTCGCGATTGCAGTTCATCTTCGGTCATTTTGTATACGGGTACATGGTCCATGCCCCTGTTTTAGCGGCTTTTCACCGGTTTGGCGAAGGCTTTTATCACATTGAAAATATTATGTATTGCGCAGGGGCGGCGGCTGCTTTACAAAGAGCCGCATATAAAAATGGTATAAAAAGACATGCTGAGCATCCAAGACGAAATCGAACGCCGCCGCACATTCGCCATCATCGCGCACCCAGACGCGGGTAAAACCACGTTGACAGAAAAACTGCTGCTGTTCGGGGGCGCCATTCAGCTGGCCGGTGCGGTCAAGGCGCGCAAAGAATCCCGCCATGCCCGTTCCGACTGGATGAAGGTTGAACAGGAACGCGGTATTTCCGTCGTGTCGTCCGTGATGACGTTTGAATACAGCGGCGTGAAATTCAACCTGCTGGATACGCCGGGTCACGAAGACTTTTCCGAAGATACCTATCGCACACTGACCGCCGTCGACAGCGCAATCATGGTGATCGACGCCGCCAAGGGGATTGAAACCCAGACGCGCAAACTGTTTGAAGTCTGCCGCCTGCGCGATATGCCGATTACGACATTCATCAACAAGCTCGACCGCGAAGGGCAGGACCCGTTTAACCTGCTGGACGAAATCGAACAGACGCTGGCGCTGGATGTGACGCCGGCCAGCTGGCCGATTGGTATGGGCCGCGACTTCCTCGGCTGCTACGACCTGCTCAACGACCAGTTGATTTTGATGGCACGCACCAAGGGCGAACGTCCGGACGAGGGCGAGCCGTGCAAGGGCCTGGATGACCCGAAGCTTGACCAGCTGCTGCCCGATTACGCCGTCAAAAAACTGCGCGAAGATGTCGATATGGTGCGGGGGCTTTGCAAACCGCTTGACCGTAAAGCCTATCTGGAAGGCACGATGACGCCTGTGTTCTTCGGCTCCGCCGTGAACAACTTTGGTGTGCGTGAAATGCTGGGCGGCCTGCGCGATCTGGCCCCGCCGCCACGCCCGCAGCCGACGGCCGAACGCCTGATCGACCCTGACGAGAAAAAAGTCACCGGTTTCGTGTTTAAAATTCAGGCCAACATGGACCCGAAACACCGTGACCGTATTGCGTTTACGCGTCTTAGCTCCGGCCACTTCAAACGTGGCATGAAACTGCAGCATATCCGTAGCGGCAAGGCGATTACCGTGCATAACCCGCTGATCTTTTTTGCGCAAGAACGCGACGTGGCCGAAGATGCGTTTGCGGGTGATATTATCGGTATTCCCAACCACGGTAACCTGCGCATCGGCGATACGCTGACCGAAGGTGAAGTGCTGCACGCAACCGGTATCCCCAGCTTTGCGCCCGAACATTTGCAGCGCGTACGTCTGGACGACCCGCTGCGCGCGAAACATCTGGGCGAGGCATTGCTGCAACTGGCGGAAGAGGGCGCGGCGCGTATTTTCAAACCGCGCATGGATTCCAGCTGGGTCGTCGGCGTTGTCGGCCCGCTGCAGTTCGACATTCTGGCTGACCGCATCCGTACCGAATACAACCTGCCGGTACGTTTTGAACAAGCCGCGCTGCACACCGCCCGCTGGCTGGAAAGCGACAAGCGCGACAAGCTGGAGCAATTCATCGAGATCAACCTGCCCAATATTGCCGAAGACCACGACAACCAGCCGGTTTTTCTGGCCCGTAACGGGTGGCATCTGGACACGTCGATCGAGAATTGGCCGGATATCCGCTTCCTGGCGACCAAGGAACAGGTGGTTGGATAGATGTTTTTTATCGGATGATAATAAACGTATATAAGTAAAATCTTCTGTTTTCAGGTAGTTACGGCGGGTCGGTATAAATGCGGTGTTATAATACCGCTCTTTTGCCGATTTTGCTTTGTTGCGGGGGCAAAATTCGTTATGTTCCGCACACGATTTTTGTTGAAAAACATATATAAAATCCCATATTAAATCGGACTGAAAAGGTTCCCTATCCGTATGCCGGACAGGGATGGGAGAGAGAACATGATCAAACTCGGTAAATTAACAGATTACGCCGTCGCCGTGATGGTGCAGTTGTCGCGCGAAGGCAATGGCGCCGCACGCAGCGCGCATCAGCTCGCCGAACGTACCAGCATCCCCGAGCCGACGGTGGCCAAAGTTCTCAAAAAACTCGCCCGTAAAAAACTGGTTGAGTCTGTACGTGGCGCGGCGGGCGGTTATCGCCTGGCCAAGACGCCCGACGACATGTCGATCTGCGATGTGATCGAGGCGCTGGACGGCCCGATCGCCATCGTTTCCTGCGCGGGTGCCAACGATACCTGCCGTGCGCAGCCCAAATGCCCCGCCAAGGGCAAATGGACGCCGGTGAACCATGCTATTCGTGCCGCCCTGCAGGCGGTTCGCCTGTCGGACATGGCGCGTTCGTCTGCGTGCGGCCACCATGCCAGCCTGCTGACGCAAATCACCGACACCAAAACCATCGCCGCCAGCGGCGCCAGCAATACAGAAGGTTAAGGCATCATGCCGATTTCAAGCGAAACCCGCCAGACTGTCGCCGAACTGGATAAAAAATACGAAGCCGGATTTGTCACCGACATCGAAATGGATCTGGCGCCTAAGGGTTTGAACGAAGATATCATCCGTCTGATATCGTCCAAAAAAGGCGAGCCGGAATGGATGTTGGAGCAGCGCCTGAAAGCCTATCAGCACTGGCTAACGATGGTGGAGCCGAAATGGGCGAAACTGCGCATTCCCGATATTGACTATCAGGACGCGTATTACTACGCCGCGCCTAAAAACATCGACCGCCCCAAAAGCCTCGACGAAGTTGACCCGAAATTGCTGGAGACCTACAAAAAACTCGGCATTCCGCTGCGTGAACAGGAAATGCTGGCGGGCGTTGCGGTCGATGCGGTTTTTGACAGCGTATCGGTTGTCACGACCTTCCGCGAAAAACTGCACAGCGCGGGGGTGATTTTCTGCTCGATATCGGAAGCGATCAAGGAATATCCCGATCTGATCAAGAAATACATGGGCAGCGTTGTGCCCTATACCGATAATAAACATGCCTGCCTGAATGCGGCGGTGTTTACCGACGGCACGTTTGTCTACATCCCCGAAGGCGTGCGCTGCCCGATGGAACTGTCGACTTATTTCCGCATCAACGAAGCCAAGACCGGCCAGTTCGAACGCACGCTGATCGTGGCGGAGAAGGGGTCGTACGTATCTTATCTTGAAGGTTGCACGGCGCCCAAGCGCGACGAAAACCAGATGCACGCCGCCGTGGTCGAACTGATCGCCATGGACGATGCCGAGATTAAGTATTCAACCGTGCAAAACTGGTACCCCGGCGACGAAGAAGGTCGCGGCGGTATTTACAATTTCGTGACCAAGCGCGGCATCTGCAAAGGCAAACGCTCCAAAATTTCGTGGACGCAGGTTGAAACGGGTTCTGCCATTACGTGGAAATATCCGTCCTGCGTACTGCTGGGCGATGACAGCGTGGGCGAGTTTTATTCGGTCGCCATCACCAACAACCACCAGCAAGCCGATACGGGCACCAAGATGATCCATATCGGTAAAAATACCAAATCGCGCATCGTGTCCAAGGGTATTTCGGCGGGCAAGTCTGATAATACATACCGCGGATTGGTGCGTATTTCGAGCAAGGCCGAAAACGCACGTAATTATACGCAGTGCGACAGCCTGCTAATCGGCCAGACCTGCGGCGCGCATACCGTGCCCTATATCGAAAACCGTAGCCCCAGCGCAACGCTGGAGCATGAAGCGACGACGTCCAAAGTCAGCGAAGACCAGCTGTTCTATTGCCGCTCCCGTGGGATTCCCGACGAAGAAGCGCTGACGCTGATCGTCAACGGGTTCTGCCGCGAAGTATTGCAGCACCTGCCGATGGAATTCGCGGTTGAAGCGCAAAAACTGGTCGCCATCTCGCTGGAAGGAAGTGTGGGATGACCGCTGCCGCCGCCATTCTCCGCGAAGCTGTGGGTGACGAGCATAAAGCTTTCTTTGATGAAGGCTTCAGCCGTCATGCCGTGGCGCAAACGGGGATGGATGGCGCAAACGGTGCCGCGCAGGCTTTTGTTATTCGTGATGATGCGGGCACTCTGCGCGCCGGTGTTGTGGCGCGGATTTTCTGGGGCCAGCTGCATGTCAAAAATGTGCTATGCGATGAAACCGCGCGCGGCAAAGGATACGCGGCGCAGTTGATGCACGAAGCGCACGATTATGGCCGCGCACAGGGTTGCGGTTTTGCGTTTGTCGAGACCATGAACTTTCAGGCCGAGGGCTTTTACAGCAAGCTCGGCTACGTTACCGAATTCGTTCGCCCCGGCTATGCCGCGGGGACGTCATTTATTTACATGAAAAAAGAACTTAAGGATTCTGCCTATGCTTAAAATCGAAAACCTCCGCGCCACTGTGGCTGACCGTGAAGTGCTGAAAGGCCTTTCGCTGGATATCAAGCCGGGCGAAGTGCATGCCATCATGGGCCCCAACGGTTCGGGCAAATCGACGTTGTCTTATGTGCTGTCCGGCCGCGATGGGTACGAAGTCACCGACGGTTCGATGCAATTCATGGGACAGGATATTTCTGAAATGGCACCGGAAGAACGTGCGGCGCTGGGCCTGTTTCTGGCGTTCCAATACCCTGTCGAAATTCCGGGCGTGACGACGACGACGTTTTTGAAAACCGCGCTGAACGCGATCCGCAAGGCGAACGGCGAAAAAGAACTCGACCCTGCGAGTTTTCTGAAACTGCAAAAACAAAAACTGACCGAACTGGGCATGAGCGCCGAGATGTTGAAACGTGGCGTTAACGTCGGTTTTTCCGGCGGCGAGAAAAAACGCAACGAAGTGCTGCAGCTGGCGATGCTGCAACCCAAACTGGCCATTCTGGATGAAACCGACAGCGGCCTTGATATCGACGCGCTGAAGGTGGTGGCTGACGGCGTGAATGCGCTGCGCTCACCTGACCGCTCGTTCCTGATCATTACGCACTACCAGCGTTTGCTGGATTACATCAAACCCGACGTGGTGCATGTACTGGCGCAGGGTAAAATCCAGAAAACCGGCGGCCCCGAACTGGCGCTGGAGCTGGAGAAAAACGGCTATGCCGATTTCTATGGCGAGGCGGCATAAAATGCAGGCTGCAGTGCAGAATTTTAAAACCGAAGCGACTGCCCTGCCGCATGCCGATGCGCTGCTCTGGCTGACGCCTGCGCAGACGTTATCGGGTGATGGGGCGCCCGCATGGATTGCGGCGCTGCGCGATACGGGTGCGGCCAGCTTTGCCGCAACCGGCCTGCCGACGCCCGCATGGGAAGGCTGGCAATATACCCACCTGCGACCGATGGCGGCGGCTGCGTTCCGTTTTGATGCCGGTGGTGATGTACGTGCGCAAGACCTGCCCGAAACGCTGCTGCCCGACAGCCACCGTATTGTGCTTGTTAATGGCCGCCTGCGCCCCGATCTGGGCACGGCGCTGCCCGATGGTGTTAAACTGACGGCATTGATGGACGTGCGCGAGCCGGAAGAAGAGCTTGCAACCGTGGGTGATCTTGCGGCATCGCCGCTGCTGGCGCTCAACTGCGCGTACATGCGCGATGGTTTTGTGCTGGATATCGCCCCGCACCGCGACATTGCGCGCCCGATCGAAATTCTGTTTGTCGCCGCTGGCGATGCGCCCGCAGCCTATCCGCGCGTGCTGTACCGTTTTGGCGAGAATAGCGGCGCCACGCTGCTGGAGCGTCACAGCGGGGCAGGGGCGCACCTGACGAATCTTTATGCAGGTGTCGTCCTGAAACAGGCAGCACGTGGGCGTTATTACCGCTTTATCGATGCCAACGATGCGGCCGTGCATGTCAGCCGCACGATTGTGCGCAGTCATAAAGCTTCGGACTTTCAGGGGTTTAGCTCGGTTTCTGGCGTTGCAGCAGGGCGTCAGGAATTTGGATTGCAATTGCTGGATCGCGGGATTTCGAGTAGTATCGGCGGCATATATATGCTCAAGGGTCGGCAAAGCCACGACTTCACTATTCTTGCAGATCATTTTGATGAAGACGGAACGTCCGTCCAGCATTTCAAAGGGGTTATTGATGATCAAGCTCGTGCAATATTCCAAGGGAAGATACACGTACATCGTCCTGCACAAAAAACAGATGGCTACCAATCTCATCATGCGTTACTGCTATCCGACCAAGCCGAAGCTAGCGCAAAACCGGAACTAGAAATATACGCAGACGATGTTAAATGCAGCCACGGCGCAACCGCCGGGATGCTTGACACCGAAGCATTGTTTTACCTCCAAAGCCGCGGCATTCCGGCAGCTGAAGCGAAAGCTTTGCTGATCCGCTCTTTCCTCAATCAAGTCCTTGAAAAACTCACGCATGATGACGCGCGTGCGCTGTATGCTGCGCGTATCGCCGATTGGTTGGGCGCCGAAGTCGAGGCGGATATGGCAGGCTTAGGCATGGCAGAGGAAGACGCCGCATAAATCATGAAAACCGCATCCGACATCACCCATAGCGACGCAACGTTGAAACCGACCCCGCGCCCCGTATTGGCGCTGAAGTCGGATTTTCCTGCTTTGGCGCAAAAGGTGAATGGACGCCCCGTGGCCTATCTGGATAGCGCGGCCAGTGCGCAAAAGCCGCAGGCTGTGATTGACGCGATGGCGCGGGTCATGACCGACCATTATTCCAACGTCCACCGCGGTGTTTACAGTTTTGGGGCGAAAACGAGTGCAGCGTTTGAAGCCGCCCGCGAAAAAGTCGCACGTTTTCTGGGCGCAAAGTCTGACAAACAAATCATCTTCACCCGTAATGCAACCGAAGCAATCAATCTGGTCGCGGCGACTTGGGGCGAAGCGTTCCTGGGCGAGGGGGACGAAATTATCCTGACCGCTATGGAGCATCATGCCAATATCGTACCGTGGCACATGCTGCGCGTGCGCAAAGGCGTCACGATCAGGGTCGTGCCCATTCTGGCAGACGGGTCGCTTGATATCGCGGCCTATGACGCGCTGTTGTCGCCGAAAACCAAACTGGTTGCCTTTACGCATATGTCGAACGCATTGGGCACCGTCAACCCTGCGGCGGAGATAATCGCCAAGGCGCATGCCGTGGGCGCAAAAACCCTGGTGGATGGTACGCAGGCCGCCGTGCATCTGGATGTGGATGTATCTGCGCTCGATACAGATTTTTACGTCTTTACGGGGCATAAACTTTATGGCCCGTCCGGCATTGGTATTTTGTACGGCAAGGCCGATGTATTGGCATCCATGCCCCCCTATCAGGGCGGCGGTGAGATGATTGACGAAGTGACCTTTGATAACGTCACATACAAAGAGCCCCCATACCGCTTCGAAGCAGGCACCCCCGCTATTGTCGAGGCGATTGGTCTTGGCGCGGCGATCGACTGGCTGGGCGGCATTGATAAACCCGCCGCGCTGGCGCACGAAGCGAAGCTGCTGGCGATGGCCGAAGAAAAACTGCGTGCCATTGACGGCGTGCGCATCTTCTCGAACGCGCCGCAGCGGGCGAGTATTCTGTCGTTTGAACTGACAGGCGTACACCCGCATGACATGGCGACGATTTTTGACCAACTGGGCATTTGCGTGCGGGCAGGCCATCACTGCGCCCAGCCGCTGATGCGTGTATTGGGCGTCACGGCGACGCTGCGTGCATCGTTTGCCCTTTATAATACCCCCGAAGACGTGGAGCGTTTGGCCGAAGCGATCCTCAAAGCGAAAAGGTTGTTTGAATAATGCAGCACGTCGCCGACGAAGAAATGCTCAGAAACGCCATGGGCGATGAAGAGATGGAGCAAATGATGCAGCCGCCAGATCTGGAGGCTTCGCGCGAACACCCCTTGTGGCCGCGTGTACAGGCCGCCCTGCGCGAGGTGTATGACCCTGAAATTCCGGTCAATATCTACGAACTCGGGCTGATCTATAAAGTGGACATTGCCGCAGATACGAACAATATCTATGTAGAGATGACCCTGACGTCCCCCGCATGCCCCGTGGCGGGTGAAATGCCCGGCATGATCGAAAACGCCATCCGCACCGTGCAGGAAGTGGGTGATGTGATTGTGGAAATTATATGGGACCCGCCATGGGACCCGTCCAAAATGGCGGAAACGGCCAAATTGCAACTGAACATGTTCTGATTTAAAATAGTAAAAGAATCCCCGAAGGAGAAAAACAATGCCCCAACTGATGACCCTGACCGACAGCGCCGCGGCGCATATCAAAAACCTGATGGCCGGTGCGCCTGCGGGTGAAGAATTCGAAGGCCTGCGCGTCGGCGTGACCGCCGCGGGCTGCTCTGGTCTTAGCTACAGCCTCGAGTATGCCAAGCAGGCAAGCCCGATGGACCTGCTGGTCGAAGACAAAGGCGTAAAGCTTTTCATCGACCCGCAAGCGCAGCTGTACATCGCGGGCATGGAAATGGACTATTTCGAAAACAAATTCGAAGCGGGTTTCATTTTCAACAACCCGAACGCGACCGGCCATTGCGGCTGCGGCAAATCGTTCAAAGTATAATACGCTATGATACCAAAGGCCGGCGCAGGGGAAACCCGCGCCGGCTTTTTTTGTTTTGCGAGGTGCCGCGAAGGTTGCTTGCTGCGCTGCACCTCCGTGTTGACAGGCTTCGCAGGTGGGCGTAGACAGGTTTTAGCCCTCAAGGAGAAATAAATTGAAACATGAGTTCAACAAAATCGGCGCGAGCCGTTGGCATGTCGTGACTGAGAATGCCTTCACAAATGGCAATGCCGAACGTGCCGCGCCCGAACTGGCCCGTCAGATCGAAGAGCGTATTTTACAGGAAAACATGAATACGCAGGCCGCTGTGGTGCAGATCAACGCACATCAGGGCATTGTGGTTGTCGAATGCGACGATGAATTCGGCAGCCGCCTGAATGACTTGCCGGGCGCGAGCTATGCCGAAAAGGCAAAGCCTGCGGCGAAGGCGCCGAAAGTACGATAAGCCCTGTCATGGGATCATAAAAAACGCGGCACATGGTGGCCGCGTTTTTTATTCTGGCGAAGGTGGCGTTCAATGGAACGGACGCTACTGGACACCGGCATTCGCCGGTGTGACGGCTAGGGGGGGGCGCCGTTTTTCTCGCCGCGGTGCATGCAAGATTATGCGCGCTTGCGCTCAATGGCGATACGCATGAAATGGATATTATGTTTTTCTATTTCGTCACACCGGCGAACGCCGGTGTCCAGTGACTGCCTATCCGCTTGCGGCGATAGCAGAAATCCTTACGCGTTCTGCCCCGCAACCCAGCCGGACGACCATGCCCACTGGAAATTATACCCGCCCAGCCAGCCCGTGACATCGACGACTTCGCCGATGAAATAAAGGCCATTTTGTTTGGCGCTTTCCATGGTTTTGGATGATATCTCGCGCGTGTTCACGCCGCCGCGGGTGACTTCGGCAGTGCGGTATCCTTCGCTGCCGACGGGGGTGATGTGCCATTTTTGCAGGCGTTCGGCGGTGGCTATCAGCTTTTTGTCCGACAAATCGGCCATGGGCGCGTCGATGCCCATGTCGCCCGCCAGCCATTCGGCGACGCGGCGTGGGACAAGGCCGGAGAGCACGTTGTGCAGCATCTGGCGCGGTTGTTCCTTGCGGCTGGTTTTAAGCTTCTCCAGCAGGTCCTGCGTATCGGGCAGCAGATTGACGGTGATGGCGTCGCCATCTTGCCAAAACGACGATATTTGCAAAATAGACGGGCCGCTGAGCCCGCGGTGGGTAAACAGCATTCCTTCGTGGAAGGCGGTTTTGCCGTGGCGGATTTCGGACGGATCAATCGAAATGCCGGATAGCTGTTTGGTCGCGGCCAAAATCTCGGGCGCAAAGGTCAGCGGCACCAGCGCGGCGCGGGTGGGGACGATGCTGTGCCCGAACTGCTGCGCAATATCATACCCAAAACCCGTCGCACCAATTTTGGGGATCGACAGCCCACCCGATGCAATGACCACGGATGCCGCCGACAGTATGCCGTGGCTGGTATCCAGCAAAAACCGTGTGCCGTCATGTGACAGGCCGGCGGCGGATGTTTTCAGCGACAAAAGCACGCCGGCATCATCCATTTCATCTAGCAACATGTCGATGATCTGCTGCGACGACCCGTCACAGAAAAGTTGCCCCAGTGTTTTTTCGTGATAGGCAATACCATGTTTTTGGACAAGCTTGATGAAATCATGCTGCGTATAGCGGCTGAGAGCGGATTTGCAAAAATGCGGATTGTCTGATAAAAACTGCGCGGGCGATGCATGCAGGTTGGTGAAATTGCAGCGCCCACCGCCGGAGATACGGATTTTCTCTCCCGCCGTATCCATATGATCAATGACGAGTGTTTTGCGCCCGCGTTTGCCGGTTTCGGCTGCGCACATCATGCCTGCGGCGCCGGCGCCGATGACGATGACATCGTAATCACCCGCTGTCTCTGTGGAATGTGTCATGGTCTGTGGTTATTTCTTGGGCGGAGGTTTCAGGCGGAAACGGCTGGGGTCGTGGCTTTGACGCAGTTTTTCAAGGTCGCTCTGTACGGCCTTGCGGTCGGCTTCTTCGGCGGCTTTGCGTTCGATCTCTTTTGTCGCCGCAATTTCTTTGAGCGACAGGGTCAGCGCGATTTTGTGATAACGCTCGGCCATAAACATATTGTCTTGCGCGGCTTTACGCTCCGCATGCTTGGCGGCGGTACGGCCAAGATTGTCTTTGCTGAGCACATCCGCACCCGCAGCCAATAATAGATCAACGTTGTCGTCATCTCCTTCGATCGCGGCATGATGCAGCGGTGTCTGGCCTTTCTGGTCTTTGATGTTCGGGTCTGGTTTGACAAGCAATAAAACCTTCAGGGTTGCCGTATCCGAATTTTTAGCCGCGTAGTGAAGGGCTGTGAATTTTTCGTTGGTCGACTGCGCATTTTTATCCGCGCCCAGCTGCAGCAGAATGGTCACTGCATCATCCGCGCGATTATCGGTGGCCAGCATCAGGGGCGTTATGCCGGCTTCGTTGCGGGCTTCGATATCGGCGCCCGCATCGACCAATGCCGTAATCATTTCGGCATCAAAACTATTGATCGCGTTGAACAGTTCACGCGTCATGGTCTTGTTAAAATCAGTGCGGGGCGATTTGCGGGGCGTGGACATGGCGTGCTGCTTATTTTACCTTGCGCGCAATCAGGCGGATGCCGGGCTTGAGGGAAAAGAAAAACTTTTCGACTTTCAGGCCATTCTTTTCGAGCAAAAGCGTAATCCCTTTTTTCGAGAAGTAGGTGATATGCGACGGCGGCTGCACGATGTCGACCTTGGACATGTCTTTGGGGTAAGACCAGTGGTTGCCCTGCGGGGTTGTCAGGTACAGGATACCGTCTTTGGGCAGAATGTTTGCAATCGCCTTAACGAAACTGTCGGGGTTCGGGACGTGTTCGATGACTTCGCTTGTATAGACGATATCGGATTTATGTCCTTGCGCCGCGTAATCTTCGACGGCAATGGCCGTGAAATGCGGGCCATAGGTTTCATTGGCGTATTGCACCGCATCGGCATCAATATCAATGCCGCGGCCAGCGAGACCTTCGTTCAAAGAAGCCTTGACGGTGAAGCCGCAATTGCAGCCGACGTCCAGAAAAGATGTCGCCTGAATATATTTTTTCAAACGGCGGATGCGGCCCGTGGCGCGGCGGATTTTTTTTGCCTCTTTCGGCTTGTACATGCGCGAGCCTTTGTAGGATTGGTAGTAGGCAATCAGCTGCTCTAACGTGGGGAACGGGTCGACGGTCAGTGTGCCGCAAGATGTGCAGGCCAGCAGTTTATAGCCATTCTTTTCGCCGCGGTAATTCGCGGGATCGACGGCTGCGTTGCATGCCCGGCAGTAGGGGGCGTGAGGGGCTGCGGCGGTGTTTGCGGTCATGGTATGTTTTGTCTTTCCGGTTTATTTCAAGGCTGTGGATGTTTCGGGGTTTGCTTGCGGCTTTGCAGGCGAAAGCGTGAAGGATCGGGATTGAGTTTATCAAGTGCCGCTTTGTCACGCTCGAACTGCTCCGGCTTATGCGGGGGCAGGGCGGGTGCCTGCGGGTGGCTGGTTTTTTCGGGCAGGCCATTTTGCAGCAGGTTGAATAAATATGTCGAGGTATCGATAAACGGTTTGCCAGCGCTGGTGCCCCAGTCTTCGCCGGCGCGTTGCTGGGCAATGGCGGCAGGTGTGTTGCCAAAAGTATCCGTGCGCCTGAAATCTGCCCCGGCTTCGGCCAGTGCGGCCACGACATCTTTGCAGCCCATGAAAGCCGCCATTTGCAGCGGGGTCATGTTTTGGTGGTCGGTACGCTCCAGCTGTTCGGTATACTCCAGCACCAGACGTGTCATATCGCTGTTCTTTTTATACGCCGTGAAGTGCAGGGGCGTGTAGCCCGCGCTGCCGCCGTGCATGTCGGCATCCGCGCCCGCATCCAAAAGCAAGCGGGCGGCCTGCAGGCGGTTTTCAAGGATAGCGACGTGCAGCAGGGTGTGCCCGTGTTCGTTGCGCAGGTCGATGTCTGCGCCATCGCTCAGGAAAAAACGCAGGTTGGTCAGGTCTTCATCCTGAACAGCCTTGAATACATCTTTCGCTGCATCCGGGTCCGCGTATTTGCCAAACATCATTGTTTTCCTGTGTTTAAACAGGTTAGAGGCGCTGGCAAGGCGCGTCAACAGGAAAGGCCCGGTATGAAAACCGGGCCTTCCTTGTCAAACATCAATAGGGAGATGTTAAAACTTATGCCGTAACACCCGGCTGTGGCGCGGCTGCGCGCTTTGCTGCGGGTTCGATGGCTTCACGGCCTGCTTCTACGCGGGCGGTGATAGCGGCGCCGTATGCCTTTGCTTCGGTGGTTGCTGCGAAGTCGAATTTGTTCAAAGTCATGGCGGCACCTCGTGAATTCGTGTTTTTCTTTTTTTGCGGGTTTGCTTGGTTTCTTTGGAGGAAAACAACTTGCCCTACGTCTTTAGAATGCGAAATAACGGCGGGGCTGTCAAACGGCATAAGCCATAATGCCTGTGGATGAAGTTAATTTGTTGTTAAATCTTAACGCGTTATAAAATTTTTCTAAGGCGGTTTTAGGGGCGTAAAAAACGCCCCCGAAGGGGCGCTTTTGTGAATGATTCTCATTTGAATGAGCGAATCATACGAATCGTCTGAAGAGGGCGCCTCAAAAAAACCAGCATTTCTGCGGCTTTTGCGGCAAAAATGGATGTCAGGCCGGTTTAGGCGTTTGCAGGGGCGTCGTGTTTCGGGCCGCCACGTTCCATGCTGGCGTTTGCGGACAGTTCTGCGATTGCGCCGCCGCCGATACGGAAGTTGATATGTGCCTTGATTTCGCGTGCTTCAGCCAGTGCGGAGAAGCCTTCGATTGCTTTCAAAATCATGATATCCCACCCTTATTTCCGTTTTTCTTGCTTAAGGAAAAGCTCTAATGACTCATGGTGTCCCATTTTTCTTAATTCGTCAAGGAAATTGTATTCCATAAACGTGGGGATGTCATTGAGTTCGCAAGCGACGGTGCACATGAACCAAAGCTTGTCTTCATGCTTGGCCATGCTGATTTTCATGTGTTCTTCGAGCGGTGCCTGCAGGTTGGGGTTTTTGATCCCCGCGCTTTCTTGTTGGGCTTCGCGCACAACGCCTGCCAGCATCAGCACAAAGCGGCTGGGGGAGACGGGGTTGTTGCGGTTAAAGCCGATATACGCAAGCTTCGGTTCGGGCAGGTAGGTCGTGGGCTGGGGCGTCGACATAATGCGCAGCGCGATGTTTTGTGCGCGTACGAAGTCGACGAGTTGTTGTCCATGCCCGCTGTGGTTCAGAATGTCGAGCGCGGTCGAAATCATAACCTCGTCGCTGGGAAGCGGCTGGCCGGGTTTCAGAAGATCGTTCAGGGGTGATGACGTCATAGCAGCTATCCTTTTACATCCGCGGCGAGGCGATTAGCCTTCCAGCCACGACTGGCTATAGGGATTATAGGGGAAGTAGATGCCATTCAGCAGCAGGCTCTGATCCTGGAACGTCAGTTTGCCATCTGCCATCAAAACGATGGTGGAGGAAATAAGGCCGCCGCCGTAGTAAAGCGTACCCGTGACGCGGAAATGGTTTGCCGCTGCATTCTGCGACACCTGTACAGGCACAAAACCGCTATATACGCTTTCGCGCTGTTCGCGCGTGAGTGCGCTCAGGAACGGAAGTTTTTTCGGATCCTTGATCAGGAACACGTCGCCTTCGCTGCCTTGTACGTTACCAAAAAAGAAATCCAGATAGCTGATCGCGTTCATTTCGTTCAGACGCACCGGATCTTTTTCGTTCACGGTGTAGATCGGATTGGCTGTGCCATCGAGCGTGATAAAGTCATCCCCGTCACTCAGGTAGGTGAGGCTGAACGTGGGCATCGTTGCGTAGTTGATCAAACGATACAATTTGTATTTTGAATAGAATGGCAAAGAGCGCCAGGATACTTCCGTCGCTTCTTTTGAAAAGACAACAGCGTCGCGTGTGCCGCTCAGGCGGTTTAAAACCTGGTGCGCGTCGTCCCGATTCAATCTTGTCCAGAGTGGTTGCATGGGTCCCCTTTAACCGCATTAAAGTATATCAATCTTAATATCAAAGAAACAGGATTTCTTTTGGCGCTTTGGAAGGAATTTCAGGAACTTGCCAGAACGGCGTTCCTTTTTCCGGAACGCGTTTTAATCCGCGCCGCCTACGCTGCCCAGCGCGGTCAAAATCAGGTCGCTGCCGGCATCGGGTTTATAGGCTTCACTGCTGAGGATTTGTCGCCAGCGCCGCGCGCCGGGCAAACCTTGGAACAGGCCAAGAATGTGTCTGCTGATATCCTTGAGCGGAATACCTTTCTGTAAACTGGTGTCGATATAGGGCATCAGCGCTTCGATCACTTCGCGGCGGCTGCGCACGCTGCTTGTACCCAGAATGTCGCGTTCAACCTGCGCAAGGAAGTATGGATTTTGATACGCCTCGCGGCCGATCATCACGCCATCGACGTGCTGCATGGCTTCGCTGATTTGTCCGGTCGTTTTGATGCCGCCGTTCAGGATAATCTCCAGATGCGGGAAATCCTTTTTCAGCTGATACGCCGTTTCCCATTTCAGCGGCGGGATGGTGCGGTTTTCAGCGGGGCTAAGACCGTTCAGCCATGCCTTGCGCGCGTGAATAATAAACGTGCGGCAACCTTTTTCGGCAATCGGCCCCACAAAATCCAGCAGGAATTGATAACTGTCCTGCTCGTCAATTCCGATGCGGGTTTTGACGGTGACGGGTCTGTCCGTGACTTGCTTCATGGCATCGATGCAATCGGCCACCAATGCGGGGCTGGCCATCAGGCAGGCGCCGAATTGTCCGCGCTGGACGCGGTCGCTGGGGCAGCCGCAATTCAGATTGATTTCATCATATCCGTAGTCGTCCGCGATCTTGGTGCAGATCGCCAGCTCTTTCGGGTCAGATCCGCCCAGCTGCAGGGCAACGGGGTGTTCTTCGGGGCTGTAATCCAGCACATGCAGTTTTTTGCCATACGTCAGCGCACCTGTCGTAATCATAACTGTATAAAGAAGTGCGTTTGGCGAAATCAGGCGCATGAAATAGCGGTCGTGGCGATCCGTCCAGCCCATCATGGGGGCGATAGATACGCGGCGGTCTACACCATCTATCGTCTTGTGCGCGGCCGTTTCGGCGGCGGCATATGTCGCGGTTATCGGTTTCATGGGGCGTTTTGTATATGATTATGGTTAAAAAGTCCAGCAAAGCCGTAAGCGATGCCAGCGGGGCGGGCAGATAGCATATAAGGCATGTCTGTCAAAAAGTGTTCAATATTATGATAAACATGAAAATATTTATGTTTTTACCCTTGCATCGGCGCGGTTTGGGACGCAAGGCATGGAAAGTCTGGATTTTTCCGCCGCAGGGATGAAAAAACATTTGATCGACGGGGGTTTATGCTTATTCTCTGTCAAATATCCGAATTTTGCGAAGTACCATGACAAGAACAACAATAATATCGCTTTTGTTTCTGATGACATTTTTGCCGTTGCTGATGACCGCCCCGCAGGCGGCGCAGGCACAGGATGCCGCGGCGGCTGAAGAGGCCGCTGCTACCGCCGACGGCGGTGCAGGGGCGTCTGACAGTCTGCCCGTGCCCCGTTTCGTGTCGTTGGCCACGGGCGAAGTGAACCTGCGTACAGGTCCCGGCATGCGTTATCCGGTAAAACTGGTTGTGCGCAAAAGCGGTTTGCCGGTCGAAGTGGTGCGTGAATTTGACGTGTGGCGTCAGGTGCGAGACATCGACGGCGACGAAGGTTGGGTGCACAAAAGCATGCTGTCCGGCCGCCGCAGCGTTGTGATTAAAACGCAGGTGCAAACACTGCTGCGCAAAGCGGATAGCGGCGCCAAACCAGTGGCGAAGCTGGAGCCGGGCGTGATTGCCCGCCTGCAAACCTGCAAAGGCGCCTGGTGTGAATTAAATGTCAGCGGTTACGACGGCTGGATTAAGAAAGAAACCATCTGGGGCGTTTATCCCGATGAAGCGTTCAAGGAGTAATCTTTTTTGACCACGGTCGATACGCAAGAAAAATTGAAAGAAGAGGCTAAAGCCATTCAGGCCAAGCTGGAAACGCTTATCAAGAATGAAGATCTGAAGGTGCGCATCGCGCGCACTGTATGCGTCTATGCGGGCATGATCACTGAAACGCTGCTGGAGTACGAAGAGCCCGATGTCGTGATGGAACAGGCGTTTCACCGCATTGCCGACTTGCTCAGATCCGAGCCGGCTGTGGGCGATGATGACATGGGCCTGATGCCGCTTGCGTATGACATCGATCACGATACCGAACTGGGCCGTCATCTGGCACGCGGCGTCGCAAAGAATTTGCCCAAAGGGCTTGATGATGTACACGAGATTGCGATTGCGCTGGTTATCAGCGATTTCCCGTTGTGGGAAGATCAGGGCTTTGGCCGTCATGAAACGCTGCGCCTTTTGATTGAAACGGTGATCCTTGCGCTCACGTTTGAAATGGCGACGCAGGATTTCTGTGATCTGCTGATCGAAGAATTCATCGCCGACGGCCATAGCCCCGCGGAGGGGATTGTGGCCATCGCCGCCGCTGCCGGTTATTATATGACCGCCGCCGATACAGCTATGGCGCTGCCCGAAGATGCAGACACCCAAATCACGAATGTCATGGTGCGTGAATCCCTGCGTCATGAAACGCCGGGCATTAAAAACTGGAAAACGCTGGCCGCGGCCAACGACTCCGAAAACCACGATATTCCAGAATATCTGAACAAGCTGCGCCCGCAGGTCGAAGAGTTTTTTGACCTGATCGGCCTTGAAAACCCGCTGGGACGCGCGGTTGCGGTGGCCAAAGCGGTCGGCCGTATGGTTGCCGTCATCACCGTCGAAGATGTTGGACAGATACATCCCAGTATTGCAAAATCGCTGGCGAAAACCGGCATGATTCTGGGCGCACGTCACAGGGATGAACCGGCGACATGATGTCGCTCCCCTTCGGCGTCCGGTAACGGCCCACCCGAAACCGAAGGAAGTTTTATCAATGCAAAACACACAACGGAATATCGCGGAAAATAATATGACCCATCAGCAAAAATCCAGCTACACCTACGACGATCTGATTTCGTGCGCAAAGGGCACGCTGTTCGGCCCCGGCAATGCAAAACTGCCGATGCCCCCGATGTTGATGTTCGACCGCATTACGCATGTGTCGCTGGAAGGCGGCGCGTTTGGCAAGGGCGAACTGGTTGCTGAATTCGATATCAAGCCTGACCTGTGGTTTTTCCAGTGCCATTTCGAAGGCGATCCGGTCATGCCGGGCTGTCTGGGTCTTGATGCGGTCTGGCAGCTGCTGGGATTTTACCTCGGTTGGACGGGTGCGCTCGGCTCCGGCCGCGCATTGGGCGTTGGCGAGGTGAAATTCACCGGACAAGTCCTGCCCGAAGCGAAAAAAGTCACTTACCGTCTCAACATCAAGCGCGTGATCAACCGCAAGCTGGTGCTGGGGATCGCCGATGGTATCGTCGAAGTTGACGGCAAAGTCATCTATGAAACGACCGATCTGAAAGTCGGCCTGTTCGAAAATCCGCGTTCTCTTTAATTTTCCGCGCCACACTGCGCCGCACCGATGCCGCAGGGTCTCCCCGCGGCATTGGCGTTAGAGGGGCGGTGTTTATGCCCACACGTACAGCACAGAAAAGAGGTCTGTCATGAGTTTGAGAAGAGTAGTTGTCACCGGTCTTGGTATTGTTTCTTGCATCGGCAACGATCAGGATACCGTCACGCAGTCGCTCAAAGATGGCAAATCGGGTATCGTATTCTCGCCCAAGTATGCCGAGATGGGTTTCCGCAGCCACGTGGAAGGCCGCCCGAACATCAACGTTGAAGAAATCATCGACCGCAAGCTTTTGCGTTTCATGGGCGAAGGCGCCGCATACAATTATATCGCCATGCAACAGGCGATCACGGATTCCGGTCTGGAACATAAAGACGTTTCCAACGAACGTACGGGGCTCATCATGGGCTCCGGCGGTCCGTCGACCAAGAACCTGCTCGAAGCATTCGACGTCAGCCGCGAAAAAGGGCCGAAGCGTATCGGGCCTTATATGGTCACGCGCTGCATGTCGTCGACCAACTCGGCCTGCCTGGCCACGCCGTTCCAGATCAAAGGTTTGAACTATTCCATCACGTCGGCCTGCGCGACGTCCGCGCATTGCATCGGCAGCGGTGTGGAGCAGATCCAGTGGGGCAAGCAAGACATTGTGTTTGCTGGCGGTGGTGAGGAAATTGACTGGTCGCTGACTGTTCTGTTCGACGCCATGGGGGCGCTGTCGTCCAAATACAACGACAACCCGACCAAAGCATCCCGCGCATATGACGCAGGCCGTGACGGCTTTGTTATTGGCGGCGGTGCAGGCGTTCTGGTGCTCGAAGAATACGAACATGCCAAAGCGCGTGGTGCGAAAATTTACGCCGAAGTGACGGGCTATGGCGCAACATCGGATGGTTATGACATGGTCGCCCCCTCGGGCGAGGGCGCGACGCGCTGCATGAAACAGGCGATTGCCACCATGAAAGGCCCTATCGACTACATCAACACGCACGGCACGTCCACGCCGGTCGGCGACGGGCAGGAACTGAAGGCAATCAAAGAAGTCTTCGGCGATAAAATCCCTGATTTCAGCTCGACAAAATCGCTCACGGGGCACTCCCTCGGCGCGACCAGCGTACAGGAAGCGATCTATACACTTCTGATGATGAAACACAATTTCATCTGCGCATCCGCAAACGTTGAAACCGTTGACCCGGAAGCGGAAGGCATGCCGCTGGTCCGCACGCGCAAAGACGGCGTGAATATCCAGCATGCGATTTCCAACAGCTTCGGCTTCGGCGGCACCAATGCAACGCTGGGCTTCTCCAAAATCTGATCACGCTGAAACGCGCAAAGAAAGAACAAAAAAATGACAAGCAAACTGATGCAAGGCAAACGCGGGCTGATCATGGGCGTTGCAAACGACCATTCCATCGCCTGGGGCATCGCCAAGACGCTGCATGAAAACGGCGCCGAAATGGCGTTTACCTATCAGGATGAGCCTTTCGGCAAACGCGTGCGCCCGCTAGCGGATAGCATCGGCGCAAAACATGTGATCCAGTGCGATGCGTCGAGCGAAGAAAGCCTCGATAACCTGTTCGCCTATCTGAAAAAAGAATGGGGCACGATTGATTTCGTCGTGCACGCCATTGCGTTTTCAGACAAAAACGAACTGAAGGGCGCCTATGTCGATACCACGCTTGGCAATTTCCTGACCTCAATGCACGTGTCTTGCTATTCCTTTACGTCTGTCGCGCGCCGCGCGAAAGATATGATGCCCAATGGCGGCAGCATGATTACGCTGAGTTATCTGGGCTCCGAACGCGTCATGCCGAACTATAACGTCATGGGCGTGGCCAAGGCGGCGCTGGAGGCATCCGTGCGCTATCTCGCGGCAGATCTGGGTCCGCAGGGTATCCGTGTCAATTCCATTTCCGCAGGCCCCATGCGCACGCTGGCGGGTGCCGTCATCGGCAATGCCCGCCATACGTTCAAATTCACGACACAGGCATCGCCGCTGCAGCGCCCTGTGACGTTGGAAGAGCTTGGCAATACCGGTCTTTACTTCCTGTCCGACCTGTCATCGGCGGTCACGGGAGAAAATCACTATGTGGATTGCGGATTCAACATCATCGCCATGCCCCGCAAAGAAACCATGGATACTATTGTCAGCGGTAACGGGGCGGAGTAAGTCATATGCCCTTCATCATCACCGCACACGATTTCCCGAACGCGCTCGACAAGCGTATGGCCGCACGTCAGGCGCATCTGGATGCGCTGGCGGGCATGAAAGCCGAGGGTAAGGTGCTTTATGCCGCCGCCCTTTTGAACGATAACGGCGATATGGCGGGGTCGATGCTGGTCGTTGACCTGCCGGACCAAGCCGCAATTGACGCGTGGCTCGAAACCGAACCCTATATTCTGCAAGGCGTGTGGGACAAAACCCGCATTTCCGTGCAGGCCTGCCGCCCCGCACCGGCTGCGCCGAAATAAGGGCTGTCATGCCGATGCAAATCGGCATCCAGATTGTCAGGCTGGATACAGGCGTGCGCCGGTATGACGAAAAGATGAAATGCAGCTAACAAAAAACCCCCGCAAACTTTGCGGGGGTTTTTGCTTTGTGCGTTTTGCGAATTACTTTTTCGCAGCGGCATAGATCTCGGACACTTTCGCCCAGTTTACAACCGACCACCAGCTCTTCAGATAATCCGCGCGGCGGTTTTGGTAGTTGAGGTAATAGGCGTGTTCCCACACGTCGTTACCCAAAATCGGCGTGCCCTTGACGTCAGCAACATCCATCAGCGGGTTGTCCTGGTTGGCGGTCGAGGTGACAACCAGCTTGCCATCCGCCGTCAGTACCAGCCATGCCCAGCCCGAGCCAAAACGGCCAACGCCAGCCTTTTCAAATTCTTCTTTGAATTTATCAACCGAGCCGAAGGTGTCGGTCAGCGCCTTTTCCAGTTCAGCCGACGGTTTGCCGGATTGCGCAGCAGGCGCCATGATCTGCCAGAAGAAACTGTGGTTCCAATGACCGCCGCCGTTGTTACGTACGGCTGCGTTGTATTTGGATACGTTCTTCACGATATCTTCCAGCGTTTTGCCGGCCAGTTCGGGCGTGGCTTCGATTTGCTTGTTCAGGTTATCGACATACGCTTTGTGGTGTTTGCCGTGGTGGGTTTCCATGGTCTTGGCGTCAATGGCCGGCTGCAGCGCGTTCGTGGCATAGGGCAGGGCGGGCAGTTCAAAGCCAACGCCTTCTTTTTGGTCAGCGGCAAAGGCGGGCATCGCCACCATGCACATCACAATCGTTGCAAGCAGAAGAGAGCTCATGTTCTTCATCCTTTTCTTTGGGGTTTAATGCGTGCGTATAGCACGCGAAATCGTTGTGGCCAGAGTATATCACCCTGTAGGGCCGTGCCATAGCAGATAGAGCCTTGATGGGTTAAATCAAGCAATGAATCCGTAAACTAACGGTATGGTGGAGATCAGGTTCCGGATTTAAGATTGCAGACGTTGCCGCCGCAGCCGCTCTTGCTGCGCAGGGCCTCGCCAAAGGCTTCGAAAATCTTTTTTGACGCCGCGTTCAATTTATAATCGCCTTCGGGGTGCCATTGTACGCCCAGAATGAAACGTGCGCCGGGAACCGAAAACGCTTCGATCAGGCCATCCTCGGAATAAGCTTCGACGTGCAGGCCTGTACCCAGACGGTCAACGCCTTGCTGGTGCAGGGAATTGACGTCGAATTCGGCGGGCAGGTTGATTTTTTCAAACAGGCCGCCCTTTTCCGTGCGTACTTTGTGCGCGGCGGTTTCGTAGACAATTTTCAGATTCTCGCTCTGCGGTTCGCGGTGGTCGCGCTTGCCGGGCACTTCCTGCACTTTCTGATGCAGGCTGCCGCCCATGGCGACGTTCATTTCCTGAAAACCGCGGCAAATCGCGATCAGCGGGATGTCTTTTTCGGCTACGCGGCGGATCAGCGGCAACGTTGTTGCATCGCGGGTAAGGTCGAGGAGCTTTTCATCAAACACACGCTCCGCCCCGTAGTTGCTGGGGCAGACGTTGGAGGGCGACCCCGTCAGCAAAACGCCATCCACAAAGTCTGTCAGGCTGTCGAAATCCAGCGTGCCTGCGGTGACGGGCATAATCAGGGGGGTGCAGTCGGCAATTTCAAGCAAGGCCTGTACATAGGTATCGCGTACAAAGTGGCAGGGCATCCCGTTATTATAAATGATGTTGCTGGGGATGAGGACGACGGGTTTTTGCTTGGTCATGATCTCGCTTGGGCGCTTGGGTTGATCGGTATCGTGTCATTATAATTTTAACACATTTTAAACCGTTTTTTCATAGATGACGAAGAATTTTCGCACCGGCGTGACGGCTTCCCATGTGCCGCTGAAGCCGGCGGGGATCAAAAAGCTTTCGGGGGCGCGGAATTCCTCGGTTTTTCCGTTGTCATCGGTCAGGCGCACGGTGCCTTCGGTCAGGGTGCAGAATTCATCTTCGCTGTAGGAAACGCGCCACTTTCCGGCGCTGCATTCGTATACGCCCGCGCTCATCTCGCCGCTTTGGCTGGTATAGGTGACATCGAATGCGTGATCGGGTGTACCCGATACGACTTTCGCGGCATCAATCGCCGATCGTTCGGCATGCGCAAGGGGGTCGGGAGAAAAGCGAAGAACGGTCATGGCATCGTACCTTTATCTTAAAGATGAACCCGCGATCAGCATAGATAACCCCGAATACGTTGTCGAGGGGCCGCGATGCCGCCTTGAGTCGCGGGTATGATTCGCGCACGCACTGCCCGCAACATGGCGCGGGCCTGCACATGCAAAGCGGTCATGAGAGGGCTGCAAGGCGTACCAGTTTGCGGATGCCTCAGCCGCTGTTTGATGATCAAAACCGTGGCGCCGATACGGTGGCATGAAGAAGATATGCGGGGGCATGGGGCGTGATGAACGGGCCTGAAGAAGTGACGCGTTTGCACATCAAAAACAGCGTGAAAATTTTCAAAGAAATCTGCTGTGAAAAAAATAAAAATATATACAGAAAAATATATACACATGTGTGCTGTGTTAAATGCAAATATGCGCGTTTTTATTGCACAAAATGAAGAAGGGCGCCGTAGCCGGGCGCCCTTCTAAAAGCAAAAAGAGTAAGTCGTAAAACTTACTTCTTCTTAGCAACTTTTTTCGCTGCGGGTTTTTTCGCAGCTTTTTTAGCAGCAGGCTTCTTCGCAGCTTTTTTAGCAGCAGGTTTTTTTGCTGCTTTTTTAGCAGCAGGTTTTTTTGCTGCTTTTTTCGCTGCGGGTTTTTTAGCAACTGCTTTTTTCACGGTTTTCTTTTTCGTAGCCATTTGTTTTCTTCCCTATATGAAGTTGACACATTGTCCGAATGAAGATTGCTCACTCACTCGTTCAATCATAATTATATTCTAGAACGTGATTCTCAGGGTTGTCAAAACATAATTAGCAAGACGGACCCTGCGATGATGCAGAGTCCGTCTTGCTGTGTCATTTAGGTTGCGGTCGATGACCGCAGCGGATGTGATGATGATGCGACGTGATGAGAGTGCTTTGCAGCTGCGTATCACATGCATCGCCGTGCGATTAATCGGCGGGCATTGCGTCCGGTACAGCGGGTTCGGTGTCGAAGTAACGCGCTTTGACCTCTTCTTCGGTGTGTCCATGGTCAACCATGCAGGCGGTGAAGGCCGCATCGTGCTGTTCTTGCGTGACCGCCGTCTCCAGTTTCTCGGCTTCGGCGGCCAGAATGCCTTCGCAGGCCTCGACGCTTTGCATGAACTTGGCAACTTCGGGCGAAACGGCGTCCGCTTCAACATTTGCAGGGGTTTCTGCGTCTTCGGCCATGCTGGGTTCATCGCCTTTCATGGCTTCTTCGATGGCTGTTTTCGTTGTGCTGGTCTCGTTTTGCGCCTGCGCCAGGTACGACACGCTGATAAACGCGATCAAACCGAGGAGGGCAGCAAGGCTCAGGTATTTTTTCATGGGATCTTTCTCCGGAAGGGCGGGTGCGGTGTGCGGGGGATGGTGACGTGCGGCTTTTGCGAGTCGTCACGTCCAACCAATTCTTGCGCTCCTTTGTTCCGAGTGCAAGTAGGGGTGCGGAGTATTTTGCTATGCCGCATGCGCATCACGTTACAAACATCGCACGGCGCATCGCGAAGGGGGATGGCGTTTGTTGCATGATGCCTGTGCGCGGTTATCGCGGATGTCGTCGTGATGATGACCAGCCATGCATGCGGAATGATTTTGTGTGTGCAGATCGCGCGGCCGGTCGCACATCGCATGTGCGGTATGCGCGCCGCGAGCGCAGCACGTATCATGTCTGCGCATCGTCGCGCGCAGGTGTAAAACAGGTTACTGCATGATGTGAAAACAAGGGACGCCGGTGTCCCTTTCACCGCGCGGCGGGGCGCCGTGCCGGATATGGGACGCATTGAAGTCGGAAATGAGGGTACGTTTTTCAAATCATTGAAAACAAATGGTATTTTTTAAGGCTTGCGGTCGTTTTTTGCTCTAAGCTGTTCAAAAACATGGCGAATTTTGCTTTATAGGTAGACCGCAGCGCCGTGTTTCACGTGCATATATTCACGTGCATATATAAGGTGCCTTGCCCGCCGCCAAAGCGGGGCGGGGTGGTAGTGGTTTGAACATCTGTTTTAATATCAGCCAGTCAGCGGCGGGTGGCGGCAACGGGATAGAATGGAATAAGATTTTGAAAAATAGGATTTTTTATGAACGTGTGATATCTGCGGTATCAGCCGCCGCAGGGGCGGGGCACGCTGGTTAAAAGATAATTGCGAAATTTTATCTAATCACCTTGACCCGCACGGCTAAAAACCTTAATGTCCAAATCCTTGATATCGTGATTCCGTAGCTCAGCGGTAGAGCATCTGACTTTTAATCAGAGGGTCCTGGGTTCAAATCCCAGCGGGATCACCACTTCTTCCTCATAAACATCACAATTATTCTGAAAAACGCGAAAGCTGCCGCTTCGCGTTCGGCGTTTTTGTTTTATCAAAAATTAACCGCCCGCTATTATGATAAACATGGCATAGCAGCAGAGTGGGCATGATGGATAAACATATCTCCGGCACTTTTGATACGCAGGCGAGGGCGGAACAGAAAAACTATCACGCGCTTGTTTTGGGGGCGGGGGTGATGGGGCAGCGGCATATCGCATCGTTGATCGAGATTGCCGAAAAAGTTCTGGCGCCGCGTGGCATCCATCTTGATATCTCCGCCGTTGACCGCCGCGACGATATGCGCAACGTACTGCCGCCCGGCGTGAAATCATATGCGGATATGGATGATGCGCTGGCCGCATGTAAACCCGATATTGCGGTGATGGCGTTTAACGACGACCAGCATATATCCGCTTTCCGTAAGCTGTTTGCCGCATGCCCCGATTTACAGGCGGTGCTAACCGAAAAACCCCTGACCGAACACTTACGTGAAGCGCGGGAGATTGAACCGGAGCTGCGCAAACGCTACCTCAGTATGAACACGGTCATTAATTTCAGCCCTGTGTTTGACCGTCTAAAAGAAGTCATGCCGCAAATTGAACAATCGCAAGGCGGCCTGCGTCCGCTTGGATTTGAAGCCATCTGGGGCAAGAACCGCACAGCCGATACGCGCCCCAGCATTGGCGTGCCCAGCGAATCCGTACACGCGCTGTCTGTCATTACCGACATGTTCGGTCATGCACGTCTGTCGCTGGAGGCGGGGCGTGCGCAAAAGGGTTACCTGAGCACCAAAGCGACCGATGTGATTTATGAAATTGATGCCACGTTCAGGTCTGGCAAGAGTGGCGTGCCGGTGCAATTTCATGCCAGCTATGTATTTGATGCGCAGCACCGCAAAGTCACCGCCTATTTCGCGGCCGGAAACGGCAGTGTTGTCGCGGCAGAGCTGGATTTTGACGTGAAGCATAACGGCCAGAACGCCGACCGCCTGCGCATTCACAGCATCGACCGCGTGACAGGGGCGGTAAATACCTTGGTGGATGAATATCCTGATAAAATCGTGAACGGCGCCCCTGCGGGACTGCTGCGCGGTGATCGCATTACGGCGTTCAATAGCCTGAGCGTCATCGATTTCCTGACGCCCGCTGGCAAGCGCGATCCTGCGCTGGCCAGTCGCCTCAGCAATCTGGATGCCGCGCTGGAAGTGCAGGCGGAGGTCGAGCAGATCAATGCCCAGAACAAGCTGCTGAACGTGCGGCAGGCCGATGCCGACCCGCACAATCTGGGCGAGCCGAAATATATATCGATTGCCGATGCCTCTGCGCCCGATGTTATCGCGCGTATGGGCTTGCTGGAAAGCTTGCAAAAACCAGCCCTTCCGCGCCCGGCGTGGAAGCCGGCGCGTCCGGATTAAAAGCCGGAACCCGTTCGATCAAGATTGCTTGAAACGCTTGCGCAGCGCCTTGTCCACCGACGGGGTGACGAAGTGGCCGATATCGCCGCCCAGACGCCCGATTTCCTTGACGAAGCGGGATGATACGAACTGGAACTTGTCCTGCGACATCAAAAACATGGTTTCGATGTCTTTGTTCAGATAGGCGTTCATGCCGGCCATCTGGAATTCGTATTCAAAATCCGAAACAGCGCGCAGGCCGCGCACAATGACGCGGGCATCCATCTCTAAAACAAACGCCATCAGCAGTTTGTTAAACGGGCGCACTTCCCATGACTTGCCTTTGATCTTTTTGTTATTGGCCAGATCGGTTTCCATCATTTTCACGCGCTCTTCGGTCGTGAACAGGGGGCCTTTGCCCGGGTTATCGGCAACCGCAACCACCAGATGGTCAACGACCTTCAGCGCACGCTCGATGATATCGAGATGGCCGAGGGTGACGGGGTCAAACGTGCCCGGATATACGCCGATCAATTTGTCGGATTTTTTGGATGTTTTTTTCATGATGACTGCTACCATCTGTTTTGTTGCACCACGAGATTGAAACAGTTTGAGGCAAAGCGCAATGGTAAACAAACAAACCCGGGACAAACCACGGCTGGCCATTGGCGGGCACCGCGGCCTTGGCTGCACCGACCATGATTTTTACCAAAAGCTGCGTGATATCGCGCAGCTGCCCGTGGAGAACACGGCAGAGAGTGTGGATGCCGCGCTTGCCGCAGGTGCCGATTATGTGGAAATAGATGCCGTGATGTCGGGCGATGGCGTACTGTTCACGCTGCACAATGTGGTCGTGAAAGATCATTTCTTTGGTGCTTCGTTTCCGACCGCGCCGCTGAACACGCTGCCCTTTGCCGACATCGTTACATTCAAAACCGGCCGCCACGAAAACGGCCGCATCGCGCCGCTGGCGGAGATATTGGCCATCGTCGCCAAACGCAGCCCCCAGACCCTGCCGTGGGATGTGAATATCGAGATCAAGGGCGTACAAGGATCGGATCAGCCCATCGAAGCCAACGATTACATCGCCCGTCTGGCCGCGGTGGTGGCTGAATCCGGCATTCCGGCGGGGCGTGTGGTGTTTTCATCGTTTGCTCTGCAAAACATCACCGCCATGTCGCGTATTATGCCGGATGCCCGCTATGGCATGCTGTTCAACGACAAGCCCGATGCGCGTCCTATCTATGCCGACCGCCGCGATGATTTGGCCTGTCAGTACATGCCCTATGACGCGATGCATGTGGCCAAGGTGATGGAACTGTGGGGGGCGCAATCCGGCAAAGGGGCCGTGCTGGGGTATTTCCATCCCGAATTCAAAACGTTGAATACCGATACGGTCATGCTGGCCGAGAAATACGGCGTCGGCATTAACTGTTGGGCGCTGTTCGAACAAATGACCGCAGCCCGTCTGGATGCGTATCAACGTATGGCCGAAGCTTGCGAAGCCGAAGGCGTTCCCTTCAGCATTATCACCGATTATATTCGCGCTTTCAGGGAGGTTTAATCATGCGCATTGAAACCGATCGTTTGATCCTCCGCATGCCACGGCTTGCCGATATCCCCGAAATTCAGATCGCCAAAGAAGAAGTCTGGGGCGAGCTGCAAACATGGATGAGCTGGGCCTACGACGACCAAAAACCCCAAAGCGCGATGGAGGCCTTTATCGCGGGGCTGAACCCCGCGAAGCCCTTTGATGTTGCCGCCGTCTATGCCAAAGACAACGGCAAATTCGCCGTGATGGGCGGCATCATGGATGATGGTGATGGTGTGTTTGCGACGGGCTATTGGTGCGCCTTGTGCCAGCGCGGCAGGGGATATGCAACCGAAGCGACCAATGCCGCTATCCGTTATGCTTTCGATGCGCTGGATGCAAGGCGGGTGAATATCAACTACTACGACGGTAACCACAACAGCCGCCGCGTGATTGAAAAACTCGGGTTTACATTCGTGGGCATGGACAAAGGCGGGCATCTGCGCTGCGCAGATGGCGTGCCGCTGGATGTCCACAGATTTACTATGACCGACCCCTCCGTGCTGCCGCCGCTCAAGTGGCAGCTGATTAAATAAGTGACTATCCGTTAAACCTGCCCGTCACACCGGCGCAAGTCGGTGTCCATCTATCCGTTGGCGCAGACGGTGAGGCCCTCTGGATTCCGGCCTGCGCCGGAATGACGGATGAAATAACAAAAAAGGCGCAAGGATATAAACCTTGCGCCTTTTTTGATGGTAAAAGCCTACCCGATTATTCGGCGGTTTCGTCTTCGGTTGTATCGCCATCGCCCGCGTCGCGGATAACGGCGGCGGAGACGACTTCTTCGCCGGTTTCGATACGGAAGAGGGTAACCCCCTGCGTCTGGCGGCCGACGAAGCGGACGTCGGATACCGGCATGCGGATGATCTGCCCGCCGTTGGTGACCAGCATCACTTCGTCGTTGTCGGTGATGATGTAGGAGCAGACAATCTGGCCGTTACGCGCAGAGAGTTTCATGTTCCAGATGCCCGATCCGCCGCGGCCGGTGGTGCGGTATTCGTACGCGGACGTACGTTTACCAAAGCCGCGCGACGTCACGGCCAGCAGGAAGTCTTCTTGCGCGGCCAGTTCGTTGAAACGCTCGTCCGTCAGGACGACGTTGCCAGCGACGGTTTCTTCTTCGTCGCCACCTGCCTCTTCGGCGTCTTCGACCTGATTGCGCAGCTGTGATGCGCGTTTCAGGTAGGCGGCGCGTTCATCCGGCGTGGCCTCTACGTGGCGGAGGATCGAGATGGAAACGACTTCGTCACCATCCATGAGTTTGATACCGCGCACACCGGTGGACGAACGCGATTTGAACATGCGCAGCGTGTCGTCGGTGATGGCGAAGCGGATCGCCTTGCCCTTGCGGGTGGAGATCAGCAGGTCGCTGTTCGGCGGGCAGGTGCGTACGTCAATCAGTTGCTCGTCGCCTTCCAGCTTCATCGCGATCAGCCCGTTCGCACGGATGTTTTTGAAGTCTTCAAGGCTGTTGCGGCGCACGGTGCCATGGCTGGTCGCGAAGATCACGTCCAGTTTATCCCATGTATCCTCGTCTTCCGGCAGCGGCATGACGACGGAGATTTTCTCGTCTTTCTCCAGCGGCAGCAAGTTCACGAAAGCCTTGCCACGCGACTGGGGCGTGCCCAGCGGCAGGCGGTAGACTTTCATTTTGTGCACAATGCCCTTGGACGTGAAGAACAGTACCGGCGTATGCGTGTTCGAGATAAACAGATCGGTGACGAAATCTTCGTCTTTGGTCTGCATACCCGTGCGGCCTTTGCCGCCGCGCTTTTGTGCGCGGTAGGTGGCAAGGGGGACGCGCTTGACGTAGCCGGTGTGGCTGACGGTGACGACCATATCTTCTTTCTGGATGAGTGCTTCCAGATCGGTTTCAAATTCGTCCGGCATCAGTTCGGTGCGGCGGGGGGTTGCGTACTTTTCGCGGATTTCAACCAGTTCGCTGCGCAGCAGGCCCATCAGCACTTCGCGGCTGCCCAGAATGCGCAGGCATTCGGTGATATAGGCGCAAACCTCTTTCAGCTCGTCGCCGATTTTGTCACGTTCCAGCGCGGTCAGGCGGTGCAGACGCAGGTCGAGGATCGCGCGGGCTTGCGTATCCGACATCTTGTAGGTGGTGTTGTCGTTCGCCATCGGGTATTCCGGATCGTCGATCAGCTTGATCAGCGGGGCGACGTCTTCGGCGGGCCAATCGCGCGCCGTCAGCTTTTCGCGGGCGTCGTTCGGATCGGATGCCGTGCGGATGATGCGGATGATTTCATCGATATTGGCAACCGCCACGGCCAGACCGGCCAAGATATGGGCGCGGTCGCGTGCTTTGCCGAGTTCGTAAATGGTACGTTTAGTGATGACTTCTTCGCGGAAGTTCACAAACGCGGCCAGAAACTCTTTCAGGTTCATCATCTGCGGGCGGCCATAGTTCAGCGCCAGCATGTTCGCGCCAAAGCTGGATTGCAGCGGCGTGTGTTTGTACAGCTGGTTCAAAACAACATCGGCAATCGCATCGCGTTTCAGTTCGATGACAATACGCACGCCGTCGCGGTCGGATTCATCGCGCAGGTCGCCGATGCCTTCGATGATTTTTTCACGCACGCATTCCGCGATACGCTCCAGCAAACGGGATTTGTTTTGCTGGTACGGAATTTCATGCACGATGATCGCATCGCGGTCTTTGCGGATTTCTTCGATCGATGTTTTGGCACGCATGATGATAGAACCGCGGCCCGTGTGCTGCATGCCCAAAATGCCGTTGCGTCCCAAAATTTGTGCGCCGGTGGGGAAGTCGGGGCCGGGGATCAGTTCTGTCAGTTCGTCAATCGTGACATCGGGGTTGTCGATGTACGCGCAGCAACCGTCGATGACTTCGCCCAGGTTGTGCGGCGGAATATTGGTCGCCATACCCACCGCAATACCGCCGGCACCGTTGACCAGCAGGTTGGGGAAGCGTGCGGGCAGTACCGTCGGCTCCAGCGTGGATTCATCGTAGTTGGGCTGGAAATCGACGGTTTCTTTGTCGATGTCTTCCAGCAGCGTTTCGGCCGCTTTGTTCAAACGGGCTTCGGTGTAACGCATCGCCGCGGCCGGGTCACCGTCCATCGAGCCAAAGTTACCCTGACCATCCACCAGCGGCAGACGCATCGAAAAATCCTGCGCCAGACGTACCATCGCGTCGTAAATCGCGCTGTCGCCGTGCGGGTGGTATTTACCCATGACGTCACCCACGATACGGGCGGATTTTTTATAGGGTTTGCCGCTGTCGTATCCGCCTTCGCGCATGGCGTACAGAATGCGGCGATGCACGGGCTTCAGGCCATCGCGTACATCGGGCAGGGCGCGGCTGACGATAACGCTCATCGCGTAATCGAGGTAGGATTTTTGCATTTCCTCTTCGATAGTGATGGGCGAGATGCCTTGCTTGGGAGCGGTGTTATCTGCGGTCACGGGTTGTTTCCCTTGGGTTGTTTTATCTGGCCGGAAACCGGTCTGGCGCGGCCGTTTTTGGCGTCGCGGAGCGGGCGGTTCTGGCATGGTTAAAAGCTGTTATTTTTTAGCATTTTCTGGGCGTTATCACAATGTTTCATCTGGGCTTCGTCCGGTTTATTTTTCTGTAAATAAGCACCTGTTCGCGGCTTGAATTTATGAGGGTTTTAAAGGCTTTTTTGCGCGTCTTGCGATATACGGCAAAAGGCGGGCGCAGGCCGCGCAGATATCTTGCGGATACCCGGCATTCAGGCGTTAAAAACAAGCCCTGATTCTTGCGCAAAAAACAGGGGGGCATAAATGCTGGCCGCATACAAAAACCCCCTTCGCGCGAAGGGGGTTTTTGTATGTGCATCTATGCGCGGGTGATTACGGTGCGCCGGGGATGCTGGATTTCTTCTGGACGTTCTGGTTGAAACGGCCAAGGTTGCCAACGAACTGCTGGAAGGCGGTAAATTCGCGGCCGGCGGTGGGCGTGCGGCGTGCCACATATTCGATGTCTTGCGCGCGGCGCGGGTCCAGCGTGGCAACCAGCGTGACGGCGTCGTTTTCATCAAAGCTGACCTGCACCACCTGACGCTGTTCAACTTCGGGTGCGAAGATACCTGTTTGGGATGTGACTTCGCCGATGTAATACCATGTCTTTTCGTCAAAAGGGGCAACGGCAGACGGCGGGCCCCAGATACGCTCGACATCCGCGCGCAGCGATGTTTGCGGCGTGACTTCGGCGATTTTGTTTTGGGTCAGCAAATTGCCGTGCGTTTGTACGCGGGGCGTGCAGGCCGCGATCTGGGCGGACAGAGCCGCGACGCCAGCCAGCAGCAGGGCTTTTTTCAAATAAGCAAGTTTCATTAAAAACCTCGGTTTCAGCGGGGACGGCCGGCAGAATTGTTTGCCATGGCCAGCCTGCGGGCACTATAACAGGGGGCGCGTAATAAGGAAACCGCTTGTTTTTCCCGCGGAATGATGTAAAAAATCATGCGTTAAACACAGTTATAGAAAACAGTTACTGCCATGACCGCACAGCCCAACGCCAAGCCCGAATTTACCCGTCTGATCGCGATCGACGGTATCGCCCCCGATAAAACCCGCAAAGAAAGCATCAAGGCCGACGATTCCGAATGCGAAGCACTGGCGGCACGCATGGGGCTGCGCAGGCTGTCGAATGTTTCGGCAGATCTGAATATTCGCCGCGTGCCCGGCGGCACCGCCGTGCGCATCGAAGGCACGTTTTCGGCGGATGTTGTACAGGCTTGCGTGGTGTCGCTGCAGGACGTACATGGCCATGTGGACGGTACGCTGGATACCTATTTCACCGAAGATTCAGAACAAGCCCGCGAAGAAATCTCCTTTACCCTCGATGACGATCTGGATGCGGCGGAGATGGTGCACAACGGTATGATTGATCTGGGCGAGGTAGTCGCACAGTATCTGTCGCTGGAACTGAACCCCTATCCGCGCGCCCCCGGTGTCAGTCTGGCAGCCCAGCTGCGGGAAACCGGCGCGGCGGAAAAACAGAGCCCTTTTCAGGTTCTGGCCGCCCTGAAAGACGGTAAAAACAAAAAAGGCGAATAAAATCAACGCCAAGGCCTGTTTTGGGGCTGGCGGGTGTTTTGCCTGTTTTTGCTTGTAAAATCTGTCAGAAACGCTATGAATCAGGCTGATTTTTCTTGCACCCGCTGCGCTTTTTGGTTATGTAATGACCCCTGCGCCTTTGTGGCCATGCGCCGCGCGGGTACAAGAGAAAAGCAGACAACACCAGAATTCGGATTTCAAACTTAGAAAGAGTAACTAGCTATGGCTGTTCCCAAGAAAAAAACGTCCAAATCCCGCCGCAACCAGCGCCGCTCGCACCACGCTCTCAGCGCGCCGACGGCCGTTGAAGACAAAAAGACCGGCGAAATGGTTCGTCCTCACCACGTTTGCCTGAAAACCGGCACGTACAAAGGTGAGCAGATCATCGATATCGACTAAGAACGCTACGGCCGCTGCCGGCGGGGCTTCCCGCTGGCGGCCGCATGCCTTCCCTTTGCGTTGGCAAACGTATTCGCAGCGCCGCCGTTTTGTGCCGCACTTCAGCCGCACATAGGCGGCGAAACGATATCAGGGGTCCGTCTCTTGCACTCAGAGCAAAATAACCTCGTCATTTCTCTCGACGGTATGGGCGGCGATCATGCGCCGCATATCGTGGTCGAAGGGGCGCATATCGCGCGTGGCCGTTTTCCGTCCGCGCGCTTTATTATTTTCGGTGACGAAGCGCAGATCCGTCCGTTGATCGCGCAATATCCGGGCCTTGGCGATGTCATGGACATCCGCCACACGCCCGACCGCATCACCGCCGAAGACAAACCCGCGCAAGTGCTGCGCACCGGCCGTAATTCCAGCATGCGTTTGGCGATTGATGCCGTGGCAAAGGGCGAAGCGCATTGCGTCGTGTCCGCCGGCAATACCGGCGCGCTGATGGCGATGGCGAAATTCAGCCTGAAAGTCATGCCGGGCATTCACCGTCCGGCCATTGCGACCTATCTGCCCACCCGCGTGGCGGGACATGGCACGGTGCTTTTGGATCTGGGCGCGAACGCGGAATGCGATCCGTATAATCTTTTGGAATTTGCTGTGCTTGGCGGTGTTTTTTCCCGCGAAGCTTTTGGTATCGAACAACCGAAAATTGGCATCCTGAATATCGGATCCGAAGCGATGAAAGGCAGCGAGCTTGTCAAAGACAGCGCCGATCTGTTGTCCCGCGCCAAGCTGCCGGGCGTGTATAAGGGCTTCGCCGAAGGTGACGATATCGGCGCGGGTACGTTTGATGTGATTGTCACCGATGGCTTCACCGGTAACGTGACCCTGAAAACCATCGAAGGCACGGCGCGTTTGATTAAACACATGGTGAAAGAAGCGCTGAAATCTTCGTGGATTGTCAAGCTGGGTTTGCTGTTGGCGGCGCCCGGTTTGCTTTTGTGCTATCGCCCGATGAAGAATTTTTCCAAGCGTATTGATCCGCGCTATTACAACGGCGCCAGCCTGCTGGGTCTCAAGGGGCTTTGCATCAAGAGCCATGGCGGCACCGACGGTATCGGTTTTGCCAATGCGATTGGTGTGGCCGCAGGTCTTGCCGCCAACAAGTTTACGAACAAAGTTGAAGCAGAACTTCAGCGCCTTGGTGCCGAAGTGTTGCGTCCTGTTAATGCAGATGAAGCCCCCGCGCGCCTTGCGGGAGAAGAGGGCTAATGCGCCGTTCCGTGATGTTGTCCTGCGGCTCGTATCTGCCGGAAAAATTTTTAACAAACAACGACCTTGCCAAGCTTGTTGACACCACGGATGAGTGGATCGCGCAGCGCACCGGCATTCGCAAACGCCACATGGCGGGCGAGGGGGAAAAGACCTCCGACATGGCGACGCGCGCGGCCGAAAAAGCGCTCAAGGCCGCAGGCCTGACGGGCGCGGATATTGATGCGATCTTTTTGGCGACCACAACGCCCGACCAGACTTTCCCCGCAACTGCGGTGACGGTGCAGGATAATATCGGCATGGGCGACCGCGGTTTTGCGTTTGATATTCAGGCGGTATGCTCTGGCTTTATCTATGCTTTATCAACGGCCGATAACTTCATCAAATCCGGACAGATTAACCGCGCCCTGGTGATTGGTGCCGAACACTTCACCCGTCTGCTGGATTGGGATGACCGCACGACATGTGTGCTGTTTGGCGACGGCGCGGGTGCCGTGGTACTCGAAGCTTCCGAAGACGGCAACAAAGGGGATAAAACCGACCGCGGGATTCTGACCACGCATTTGCATTCCGAAGGCGCGAAGCGCGATTTGCTTTATGTCGATGGCGGCCCGTCCAGCACGCGCAGTGTTGGATATGTGCGCATGAACGGCAAAGAAGTCTTTCGCAATGCCGTCACCCGCATGAGCGAGGCGATCGTCGAGGCGATGCAATCCAGCGGCGTATCCCCCGACGAAGTCACATGGCTGGTGCCGCATCAGGCCAACCGCCGCATTATCGATGCGACGGCCGAGAAATTGAACCTGCCGCCCGAACGCGTGGTGGTGACGGTGCAAGATCATGGCAATACATCCGCGGCGTCCATCCCGCTCGCGCTTGCGACGGCGGTGGAAGATGGCCGAATCCAGCGGGGCGACCTGATTCTGATGGAAGCGATGGGCGGCGGTCTGACATGGGGCGCGGCGCTCGCCCGCTGGTGATATTCCGGCGAAATCTGCGACTCCGGCGAAACCCTTTATTGGGCGTGTTTTTGACCGGTTTATTTACTGTAACAGGCCGTCTCAACTCTTTGTATTGACTAATGAAATGTGAATCAGTACCGTGAGACTCACCAAGAGCGAGGTGCATTCATGACTAATAACCAAACCATTACCCGCGCAGACCTCAGCCAGGCTGTTTACGAACAGGTTGGCCTGTCCCGCAACGAATCCGCCGAACTGGTGGAAACGGTGCTGGAAGAAGTTTGCAAGGCGCTGGAACGCGGGGAGATGGTGAAGATCTCTTCCTTCGGTACCTTCCAGGTACGCTCCAAGCGTCAACGCATTGGCCGCAACCCCAAGACCGGGGAAGAAGTGCCAATCCTGCCACGTCGCGTTTTGACCTTCCGCGCCAGCAACGTACTCAAAGAGCGCATCAATAACGTAGGCACCAGCGACGCAGCGGCCGCCACCGAATAAAGACGACCCTTAATACACAATCATCGAAGCAAACCGTATTTAAGGACCTCAATACATGAACACGACCAACAATCCGAATGCCAAGGGTGGCATGCAGGCGGACCACGTCTCGCAGACCCAAGCCCAACCGCAAATTACCCAGAACATCCCCGGCCGCCGCCCCATGAAGGCGAAGGGCGGGGTTCAGAAATCCGCAGGCGCCTTCCGCACGATCAGCGAAGTTGCAGGCGAACTGAACGTCGAGCAGCACGTGCTGCGTTTCTGGGAAACGAAATTCACCCAGATCAAGCCGCTCAAGCGCGGCGGTGGTCGCCGCTATTACCGTCCGGAGGACGTGGAGCTGTTGAAAAACATCCACCACCTGCTCTATAGCGAAGGCTACACAATCAAGGGTGTGCAAAAACTGCTCAGCGCCACGCGTGGCAACCTGACGCAGCGCGTACAGGACGGCGCAGATGTTGCCGCCCCCGAAGCTGCCCCCGTATCGCCCATCGCCCGCGCCGTTGAAAAGAACAAGGACGAATTGCAGTCCATGCTCGACGAGCTGCGCGCCATGCGCAAGCTGATCGATTAATATCGGTCATCACGATCTATAAAAAACGCCGGCTTTTTACAGCCGGCGTTTTTTTATGCCGCGCCTGCCGTCAAAAACAGGGCGATGCCCACGTGGCCGGCGGCAGGCTGCGGGTGGTTTTCTAACGCTAACTATATGATTTATAAAGTAGATGCGGCGCTCATTGTGCTGCGATAAACGCGGGGTTTCCTGCGAATTCCCGCTTTACATTCTTATGGGCATGCTGATATAACATGCTCTGTCTTTTTACAGACAATGTCGGACTGTAGCGCAGCCTGGTCGCGCACTTGCATGGGGTGCAAGGGGTCGGAGGTTCAAATCCTCTCAGTCCGACCATTTCTTTTCTTTCAATATTTTCAATCGTGATGCGCGCGCAGGTAAATTTCCGGCGGCGAAGAAAATATTTGCCACGTTTCCGGTTTTAATTTATTCATAATGTGCCGTGTGCAGGGAGTGCAAAGTCCTCCCTTTTCCGCACTGGTAACCATCGGCACGGAGCCGACAACAATTTCTCAAAAATCAATAACGACCGAAGCAGGCATTCTCCTGCGCGGCACCTTGTAACAAGACACGGGTATTTCGCATGTCCGCCATGCGCGGCGTGAATGGCCCTTTGTCACAAACATCGAACTGACATCGAACGCTTGTTACGCGGCGCAAATATCCGCCGGCGACAAGCCGATATATAAACGCACATATAATCCGTCTAATAACAAGCAGAGGAAAATCATGGCCCAAAAAAGAGAAACACCCCGTTCAGTCAACACCACCCGTTCATTCCTGGAGGCCGCACAGCAGCAGGCATCGCGCAACGGTCTGCGCCAAGAGGATATTGCCGCTGACGAAAAGCGCAAAGAAGCCCATGCCAAAGCCTATATCGAAAAACAGGACGTGTTTTTCAAAGAGCATCTGGTGCCCATCCTCGACCAGCTGGCCGCGCTGCCGAAACGTGACGGCCGTATGTTCCAGATCGAAGCCAGCTATGCACTGGTCCCCGTCGAAGCGCCGCGCCTGACCGTCAATATCCATTACCGCGGCAAACCGGGGCCGATGCTGCCGACCTATGACAGCCTGATGATCATCATGGACGATTACGTCGATGATATCCGCTTCTCGGCGCGTGTTGTGCGTATGGATAAAATGGCGCCTAACAGCAAATTCGATAAACTGACGATCCCCGTCATCGCCGATGTGGGCCAGCTGAAAGCTGAAATCGGCAAATTCGTGGCTGACGTTGCGCCCGACCGCGTGGCGGAGCTGAGCGCAAACAAAAAACCTGCCGCAGGCAAAAACGCCCCCAAGCCCTAACGCGTTGCACTGTCCATACAAAAAACCCCCGCCTTTTTTTGAAAGGGCGGAGGCTTTTTTTGCATGATGCACGCAGTCTTTTTAAGGGGGCGGCTATTCAGACCATTTTTCGACGTCTTTTCTCGCTTGCGCCATGTCCCTCTGCGCTTTTCTCTTTTCCGCGTTTTCTATGGCGCGAATAATCACGTCGCCTAGATTTCCCTGTTCCATGAAATATGTGTAAGTGCCGCGCTCATCTTCGACCTGATAATACTGTTCGTTTTTATAAACGATGTAATGCGGCAACAGGCCCGCTTCGCGTATACAGCCGATCACTAATCCCTGCGGCTCATCGTCATCTTCATCGCGGTTGATATCGGCGGATGCGCCAATCACTGTGATATCCTCCGGGTCGGTGGCGCCCTGCAGGCCTTCGGCGCCGTATATATCGCAATAAGGTCCATTGCATGCGCCGACCTTGCTTAAAAAATACATGACATCCAGCGGCATCTGCGGTAACTGCGCTTCGCTCAGCAGGTTGTTCATCTTCTCCAGATCTTCGTTGGATACGCGGGGCGACAGCGTTGATTTTTGTGGCGCCTTTTTTAAAGCCTCAATCGCCAGATCAATTTTTTCAAAAAGGTTCATGTCTGTGCCTTCTGCGTTTTTGGCTGCCCGGGACATCGCCAAACTTGTCATTGCCTATCAGCTTATACTACCATGATTTTGTTGTTGAGCTGTTTTTGCGCCCGTGGCCCTGCTGCCACGCCAAATCTGCCAGACAGATTTTAATCCAATGCGGAGCGCACATCATGTCCGACGAAAAAATCACCCAGATACAAGAAACCCTGATGCATCAGGAACAGCAGATCAGTGACCTCAGCAAAATGGTCGTGCAGCAGTGGGGCGAGATTGACCTTTTGAAAAAGCATATCCGCAAGCTTCAAAACGACATCGACACCGTCACCGAAACCGCCGACCGCCTATCATCCGGCACCAACGAAAAACCGCCGCATTATTGACTGGCTTTAAAAAATCGATAGTTGTTCTTGTCCGGCTTTGTCCGGATTAATGACAGTGCACCACGCCTGTTTTGTGATCCATATGGCAGCATTGGCCGGGTGGAGAGCTTTTGCGGCAGCCGCCGCCGTGGGCGTGGGCGAAGCTGGGAATAGTCATTGCCAGCAGTGCGAAAGCGAAGATGATCTTGGTCATGAAATGATCCTGCCTGTTGATGCTTAAATTGAATAAGCGATTATCGCATGTTTGGCCGCGCCTATGTCAGCGTTTTTGTGCTTTGTAAGCAAGATACATACGCCTGTCTGCGCGGTGCATGCATGGATGTGCTGTGAATGTTTAAAGATGGTTTTGTTTAGCCGAGGGCACCCTGCCGCGCCTTGTCGAGGCGGGTGATGGTGTCAGTGATGAAGTCGGCGATGTCGGCATAGCTGCGGAAGACGTCGCGGGATGTTTCATCGACGATGTGGTATTGGCCGTCTTTGTGTGTGATGACAACACCGCCAGACATTTTGCCAATCACAAGTGTTTTCGCCTCGTCGTCGTCGTTCCAGCGGTTGAAAGATTCGGATGTTTCGATGATACCCGGTTGATGGCCGCCGCCCGCCATTTCCATGCCGCCGATCCCCAGCAGCGTGAAGTAGGGGCCCATGATGCCATAGGCATGGCGAATAAGTTCCGTGTAATCATCGGGCAGCGCGGGGTATCCATGATGGGCGAGTTCAACACTTGCCATTTTCAGCGAGATTTCATTCGCGCCATCACGCATGTATGATTTTGCGTCGGCGTGGCGCAGCATATCGACCGCTTTTTTGATTTTATCAGGCGTGGCCATGCAGAGATCTTTCTGGTTTGGGCGGCGCGCGCCCGCTGTCTGCCGGCGCATCCAGGAAATTATAAATGCGGGTGCTGATTTCTGCCAGCTTTTCGATGGCCTGTGGCGGCATGCGGGTTTCTGCCATCATGGCTTCGAGCGGTTTCAGGAAGTCGTCGCAGTTTTTCTGCGTGCGTGCGGCATCGCGTGCCTTGAAATCGCCGTTTGCGCGGGCGGTTTGCAGGGACTGCGCCAGTGTTTCCCACAGCTTCAGGGTATGGTTGAAATCCTGTGCCAGATCGGCGTTGAAATATTGCGCTATCTGGTCCGCGGGGGCAGATACGATGGTGTCTTTCATCCGCGCCATGCGTTCAGTCAGCAGCAGTGACGGGCCAAGGGCGAAGTATGACGTCTCCGGCGGCGGCTGCGTGTCGGCGCGCAGGTTTTGGCTGTGGATCATCACCAGTTGTTTGTCTTCGGTCGGTACGGCCATGATAATGCGGCGCGTTTCACCGTGCGGCACTTCGGATATATTCTGCAGCGCGTTAATTTCGTTTTTTACCTGTACATGCACGTCGCGCATAATCAGGCACAGGTTGGATGTGTGGTTGATGGGGAACATTGCATCGCCGCCCAACACAGGGTCGACGGATTTTTCGGTGCACATGACCCCGCCGCCTGCACGTTCTGTCAGGTGGTCGATATCAACGTTATAACTGATGCCTTGCGCGTTGGTCGGGCCAAGCCCGCGGCGCAGGCAGTCGATGGCGTAATCGCAGAAACCGGCATCGCGCAGTTCGGCCTCCCGCGTGGCGGCGAGGTGCTTGTAGAAAGCGGGTTCGGCTTTCTCTTGAAATTCGCGCCAGACCATATCGTTTTGCTCTTTGTCGATGCGCACATAATTGGTGGTGATGATGCGCATGCCATCCGGTATCTCGGCCAGTTTTTGGACAAGCTCGTTCAGTTTCTTTTGCTTGCTGCCTTCCATGCGGCGGATGACGTCGGCGAAGCCTTCCTGCGCGAACATCGCATCGCTGCTGCGGGCAAGGTTTTGCTGCTGGTCTGCCGTCAATGCCGAAAGGGCGGCGGTGATCTTGTCGCTATCCAGCCCGCGCTTGGCCCATATCTCGCCAATCGACGGCCTGTCGGCCTGCGGCGGACTGATGGTTTCGGCTTTGCCGGGGGGGATGATCTGCTGTTCGTTGCCACCGCTGTGGCGCAGGGACAATTGGTATTGCGTCTGCATGTCGTCGGCTTGCACGCCAGACACGCCGACCGCCATCACGGCCGCCGCGATGATACCGCGCCGGCGGGCAGCTGTATTAAATGACTCTTTTGCACGATCCGCCATGATGCCAATTTAGCGTAATCGGGTTAATATGCTGTTAACATAAACAAAATGGGTGCGGGTAATATTTTGGCTTAAATATCAGCCTGTTGGTGTCACGGCTGCGGGCCAAGCGAGCCTGTACCGTAGTGAATGGCCAGCACAATCGCGACAGAAACGGCAAGGCCGACCATCATTTTCAGGAAATCCTTGCCGACCAGCGGAAAGACATATCCCAGTTTGTACGATGCATGCGTGCTGGCAATCGCCAGTTCGCGGCCGCACAAAACACCGACAAAAACCCATGTGGTCGACATCGGCACGTCATTCAATTCCTTGAACACGAACAGGATGATGCAATAAACAAAATCGATAATCGTTGCCGAACGGATGAAGCGGGAGCCTGTTTTTTCAAGGATCACACGCTGGATTTTGCCGCCGTGGCTTTTGAAAATATAGCCAAGCCACCCGCACAAAATAACGATCGCGCCAATCAGCATCCAAAGCGGCATCTGGCGCGGCAGAAAGACCGATATATTGGCCATATCGTGCATCAGCCATGTAACCCACAAGAAGCCTGTGGACAGCCATTGTGCCGTGCGCCAGAACGCGCGGTTTTCTTTTTTGACCGTATTGAATTTTTCGTTGATAAAACGCGACAGTACAATCCAGATAACATAGGCGGACACAGCGGCAACGCCGTAGCCGACAAAGCTTTTGACGAGCATATCTTTGAGTAGCACGCCCGTTGCAAACGTGGACAGCACCAAAAAAGTCGTCGATACCGGAATGCCAAGGCGGGTGAGGATCAGCAGCGCGATAGGGGCGGCGGCGTGGTACCATTCGATGGTCATGATGGGCACGCGGTTCAGACGGCCAAACGATATATCGCCGTCGTACATCACCCATCCATATACCAGCGTGATAACCAATACAGCGGATGCCGCCAGCCAGAGCCAGTACCATTTGAATATACGGCTGTTGGACGCGATAAAGGTGCCCAGCGTCTGCACCGAGTCATTCCCGATTACCGCATAGGCGGCCAGCATAAAGCCGAACAAAGCATAGAACGTATGGATATCCATGGCGGCAATTCTCCTTTCGGGGCGTGCAGCAGAGTTTTAACCTGAATTGCTGCGATGCACCAGAGCAAATTGCCTCACGCGGTTATTTGCGTTTGGACCCACGCATTATTTGCGTTTGGACCCACGCATTATTTGCGTTTGGACATAGACCCCATCAGTCCGCGCAAAATCTGCTGGCCGATCTGACGGCCAATGGTGGAGCTGACCGAGCGCACCGTGGTTTTGACCATGGTATCGATAAGGGTATCTTTGGGCCGCCCCGGTTTGCCTGCGGGTTTTTCGCTTTTGGGCGCATGCGTGGTGGCGGGTGCCGGTTTGCCCCACGGGGTGGGGGCGGGCGCCGTATTTGCCTGTTTTTTCTGCTGCAAATCTTCGTACGCCGAACGGCGATCAATCGCCGTGTCGTATTTTCCGGCAAGGGGGCTGGTTATGACGAGCTGCTGGCGTTCATGCGGCTGCAGCGGCCCCAGACGGCTTTCGGGCAGGCGGACTTTCACGCGCTCCACTACGGTCGGGGCGCCGCTGGCATCCATCAGCGATACCAATGCTTCGCCCACGGACAGCGTGCCGATGACATCAAACGTATTGAATGCCGGATTGGGGCGCAGTGATTCCGCGGCGGCTTTCACTTTCTTTTGTTCCTGCGGTGTAAAGGCGCGCAGGGCATGCTGGATGCGGTTGCCCAGCTGTCCTTGAATGTCTTCGGGGATATCGGCGGGGTTTTGCGTGACGTAATAAATGCCGATGCCTTTGGACCGGATCAACCGCATGACTTGATCGATTTTTTCCAGCAGCCCCTTGGGCGCTGTATCAAACATCAAATGCGCTTCGTCAAAAAATACAGCCAGTTTGGGCACAGGCAGGTCGCCCGCTTCGGGCATTTGTTCAAACAGCTCGGCCAATAGCCACAGCATGAAACAGCCATAAAGTTTTGGTTTCTGGATCAACTCTGCGGCGTGCAGTACGTTGATCTGCCCTTTGCCATCGGCCGTAGTGCGCATAAAATCGTGCAGATCAATCGCTGGTTCACCAAAGAAAACATCCGCGCCTTCGTTTTCGAGCGACAGCAGGCTGCGCTGAATGGCGGAGAGGGAGGATGTGGACACAAGCCCATATGCCGCGCTGATATCCTTCGCGTTATCGGCCAGATGTTGCAGCATCGCACGCAGGTCTTTGAGGTCGATCAGAAGCAGGCCACCATCGTCCGCAACTTTGAAGGCCAGCTCCAGCACGCCGCGCTGCGCGGGGCTGAGGTCTAACAGCTCGCCCATCAGAACGGGGCCAAATTCCGAAATGGTAATGCGCACGGGGTGGCCGTGTTTGCCTGCCAAATCCCAGAACACGCAGGGCGGGCAAATGCTGCCCGCTGTTTTGGGCAGCGCGATACCCGACAGGTCACCTTTGACGTCGGTCACAAAAACGGGGATGCCGGCATTGGCCATGCCTTCGGCCAATGTTTGCAGGGTGACGGTTTTGCCGGTTCCCGTCGCGCCTGTCACCAGCCCGTGGCGGTTGATGCGCTTCATCACGATACCTGCAACTGCTGCGGGGCCGTCTGCGAAAATGAGGCTATCAGGGCTGGCGGTCATCGGAGTCCTTTCGGGGGCGGAAGTGGGTATGCGGTATCATGATATTCCCCAACCTTAAGCATATGTTTTGCGGGCGGCAAGCGGGCAGGGGATTTGTGCTTGATATTGCGTCAATGTTGCAGCGCAGCGACGAAAAAGATTGCATATCTCAACAATCCGGCGGTTTACTTTTCATAAAATATGATAAAATTGTAGGAATCCGACCATAAGCCTTTGCGAGGCTGTCGGTTGGTCAGTATAATTATCCATACTAACAAACAAATTTCAGCGTTCGATTTTTTTGCCGACATCCTTCGGCGGCTTCATTTGAAAGCGACATACTGTGGCAAAACTTTTGCCAGATATGAATCCGGAGACCGAACTGCGCGTCGAACGTATCCGCAGTTTCAACCGCATGTACATGCACCGCATCGGTGCATTGGCGGAGCGTATTTTTGGCAGTCCTTATTCACTGGCCGAAGTGCGCGTCCTGAACGAATTGTGCACCCGCAAGGATGTGACGGCCAGTATGCTTTGCCGCGAACTGCGTATGGACGGTGGTTATGCCAGCCGTATCCTGCAGGGGTTTGAACGCGAAGGCATGATCGTCAAGGAAAAATCCAAACGCGATGGACGCCAGCGCGTCGTTACCCTGACGCGTAAAGGCCGTCAGGTGGGCGAAGCTGTGTTGGAAGAAGCGCGCGTCAAAGTCCGTGAAATGTTGATGCCGGTATCCGACGAAGACCAGCGCCGGTTGATGGACGCCATGGATACCATCGATAGCATCGTTAACCGTGATATCGAGGCATCGGTTCTGGCCGAAAACCAGTGGGTATTGCGTCCGCACCGCCCCGGCGATATGGGGTTGATTATCCATTCGCATGCCGTGCAATTTGCGCAAGACTATGGCTGGAACGAAGAATTCGAGGCACTGGTCGCCGAAAAGACCGCCGAATTCATCCGCAATTATAACCCGGCCAAAGAACGCTGCTGGCTGGCCGACAGCCACGGCGCCATTGTCGGGTCTTTGTGCGTTGTCTTTGTCGATGACAATACTGCCGAATTGCGCCTGCCGTTTGTTGCGTCGCATGCGCGTAATTTGGGTATCGGCAAAAGCATGCTGGCCGAAGCCATTCGTTTTGTGCGGCATGTCGGTTATAAGAAACTGATTATGTGGACCGAAAGCATTCATGGCCATGCCCGCGACCTGTTCGAAGACGAAGGCATGCGCGTGGTGCGCGAAGAACAGCACCACCGCTTCGGCAAAGACCTGACCGGTCAATACTGGGAACTGGATCTCTAAAAATTTACAGCCTTACGGCGCAGGGCGCGGCGCGGGTCTTTTGGATTCCGCGGGTTTTTGTGCCGGGCGCTGGTTCGTGAAAAGCGGTGCAGAAGCCGTTTGCGGCGGCACTTGCAGTTTGTCTTCAACCGGCTTGTATTGCTGCTGCAGGTAGCTGATCTTGATTTTTTTCAAATCAAAATCGGTATCAATCATGCCGCCGCCCGTAACCATATTGAAATAAACCGCCGCGCTGACAAACATGTTGAGCGCCAGCTTCATTTCGGGGTCTTTGTCGGCGATGTGTTGCTTGTTCATGGCGCCTGCCAGATAAATAAAGCGGTTGCCGCGGCTCATGTCTTCGGGGAAGACATCTTTGTTCATGACATCGGCGTCGCTGAGTACTTTGTGCAGGCGCTGCAAGGCGGCTTCGTCTTTGTACGACGCATACGGCGTTTGTTGCGGGCGCAGCAGGGCAACGCTGGTGGTGTGCGACGTGCCGCCGCCCAGAACGCTGGCCATCGTGCGGCTATGCATAATGATCGCGCGCGCTTCGTCGAGGAGTTCTTTTTTATTGCCGCGCGCTTCCAGAACACGGAAGGCGTAGCGGTCAGCGTCCGCTTCGTTCAGTGATGTGGCAACGTCGGTGCGTTGATCGCCGTGGCGGGCTTCGTGCAGCATGACGTATTCATACAAAACACGCTCCAGATCTTTGGGTTTGTTCTGGAAGTAAAGTTTATCTGAATTGACATGGCCAAAATCGCTGATGAAATCGGCAATTTTGATCTGGCCCGGCGGGCGAATAAAAACCTCGCGCGTGGCGTGCGGCGCATCATTCGGAATGGCATAGGCATCGAGCGCGTTCGGCATCAGCAGTGTGCTAAAACCCTGGAACAGCATGCTTGGATAAATAACCGCTGTACTGAGCGCTTTGGACAACCCCTTGCTGACGGGGCCGTCAATTTCCTTGTCAGCGTCGATCTGTTGCCATGTCAGCTTGGCGCCTTGGCCCGCGACATGGAAGGGGTATAGCGGGTTCCAGCGGTCATACACGCGGATATTAGCCGCGTGGAAATGTGCGGAGAAATTGGACGCGTGACCTTTTTCAGCCATATAGGTATCGAGCGGGGTACTGACGGTGTCCGGATAATATTGCGTGCCTGTCGAAATCGCGGCGGCGGCAACGCTGGATACCAGCAGACGTTTAATAAAGCTGCGGCGGCGTGCCTTGTATACGGCTTTTTGTACGCGGGTGTCGTTGTACACTTCCGGCGGGACGGGGGCGGGTTTGGCCTTGCGGCTGAAAATGCGCGACAGTCGTTCGGTGAATGTCTTCTTTTCGCGAGGTTCGCTCATGGCCTTTTCCGTCATGTTAAATGCTCGATTATCCTATCGGATGGGGAGGGGAATGTCAATTTTCATAATTTAAAAATTAACATTTTGATTTTATTGGTTTATTGCGTCATAAACTCCGCGTAAATCGGGGTGTGGTCCGACGCCTTTTCGGCGGCGCGGGGTTCGCGGTCGATACTGCAATCTTTCAGGCGGTCCGCGGCGCGGGGGCAGAGCATCAAGTGGTCGATGCGTATGCCGTGGTTACGGGGCCATGCGCCGGCCTGATAATCCCAGAACGTATATTGTTCGGCATCGTTGTTGACGGCGCGGAAAGCATCGGTAAAGCCAAGATGGCTGAGGGCGCGGAATTTGCGGCGGCTGTCCAGACGGAAAAGCGCATCATCCGCCCATACGGCGGGGTCGTGGCAGTCGCGTGCCTCGGGGATGATGTTGTAATCACCCGCCAGCACGGTCGGCATTTCGGCGGCCAGCAGCGTGCGTGCATGCGCAATCAAACGGTCGAACCAGCGCAGCTTGTACGGATATTTTTCTGTATCCACCGGATTGCCGTTGGGCAGGTAAATGGATGCGATGCGAAAACCGCCTACGGTTGCCTCGATGTAACGCGATTGTTCGTCGCTATCATCGCCCGGCAGGCCGCGGCGGATGTCTGTCATGTCGTGCGGCGACAGGATCGCAACGCCATTCCACGATTTTTGTCCATGCACGGCGGCTTTGTATCCGGCGGCTTCAATCTCGGCCAGCGGGAATTTATCGTCTGTGCATTTCAGTTCTTGCAGCAAAAGCGCATCCGGTTTGTGGCTTTGCAGCCAGTCCAGCACATGCGGCAAACGCATGTTGATCGAATTCACGTTCCATGTGGCGATTTTCATAGGCGGGGTTTTTCCTTGGGCGGCGTTTGTGTATCGTCGTTGCAGGTCAGCATGTCGACCTTGTGCGCCTTGGTATAGGTAACGTCGATATCCAGATAATTTGTCGCCCACAGGCCATCGTCTATAAAAGTATAGCGAACAGTATTGCCCTTCATCTTGCGCGTCATTGCCCCAGCGCTGTTCACCAGAATGCTTTCGGTTTCTTTCTGACTCATCCCTTTGCGGATCAGCAGGGGGAAATAGGCTTCGCAGTCGTTTGCAAAGCTGCGCGGCAAGCTGGGATTATTCTGGCGGTACGTTTTATAATCGGCCAGCGTAAAGGTGCTGCGGTCGTAGGCCGGATTGGCCGGATCGACCACGCGCACCGCGCAGGCGGAGACAAGTATCAGGCCGGCAGCGGCCAGCAGGGTAAAAAGGGGCAAACGCATGAATTTTTCCTTGGACATAGGGGTATCCTAAGGGGCGGGGCGGAGGGGTCAAGGCTAAATTGATCCGATTTAAATGTTCCCAAGGAAATTCGCCGTGCCATCGTCAAACCTGCCAGAACGCTGTATAATGATACGAAAGGATATTTCACGTGCGCCGTCCATTCTCGCTCCGCCGTTATCGTCATCAACTACACTTTTTCCCTGCGCTGTTGCCGCTGGTGGAAATTGTACCGCTTGTGCTGGCGGGGGTGGGGGCGCTGGCGACGGCTGCGGGCGCTATTGGCCGCAAACGCCGCGCGATTGTGATCGGTGCGGCTGTGGTCGGGGTGCTGTCGGCGGCGGGGATTGCCACGGCCATTTATATCCGTACGCCCGATAAAGTTGTGCGCTACGAGGGGACGCAGGAAATCCCACCTGCCAGCTACGACAAAGTGATCCGCTATGCCGATTTGTCCGCAAAGGCGCGTGCGGTGCCGCCCGCCATGAATGAATTCGACGAAGTTTATTCGGTGCAGGTTAAAAACCCTATTCTGGCCACGCCTGCGATTGTGGCGGGTACGCTGGTGCTGGGTACCTATAAGAATACAGCGGAGGGATTTGATATCGCGACCGGCGAAGCCCTCTGGCTGATTCAGCAGCGGGAGCCGATTTTCACCATCGGCAAAGGCGCAGGCGATACGGTTTACGTGGCCGAAGGCCTGCACCATACCCGCGCGGGCATGATGACAAAACTGTCCATGCCCGATGCAAAAATCGAATGGCAACGGCAATTTCTGGGACATCTTGAATCGCCGCCTGCTTTAACCAACGACGGCACCCAGATGTTTTTCCCCGCCGGGGCGGGCGGTATCTGGTCTGTCCATACGGTCGATGGCCGTGTGGTCTGGCATGCCGATATTGGCCATACCGATGCGACGCCGCTGCTGGCAGGCGGTATGGTTTATGCGGCTGCGCAGCCGGACGAAGCGGTGCCGGAGAGCCTATTTTACGCACTGGATGCCAAGACGGGCGCGGTTAAATGGACGTCGAAATTGCAGGGGCAGCCGTGGGGTTGTCCTGTCCTCAGTGCCGACGGGCAGCGTATTATTACCACCACAGGCCGCGGGCAAATTGGCGTTGCGCGTGATACCGATGCGGGGTGGGCGATGGCGTTGTCGCCGGATGATGGCCGCATTTTGTGGCAGCGTGATTTGCAGGGCATGGCGATTGACCCCGGTGATTATTTGGCATCCGAAGACCTTGCGATACTGACGCTTAAAACCGGCGAGATTGTCGCGCTGGATGGCCGTACAGGCGATATCCGCTGGCAGGCCAAAGTGGGCACCCAGTTTATGGCGGCAGCGATTGTGATTGAACGCGGCGATGGTAAAACACCGCTGGTGGCCGCCACCACTGCGGATGGTGTATTCACAATCCGCGATGCTAAAACCGGCAAGGAAATTCGCCGCCGTCCGGTTCTGTCGGGCGCAAGTTCGGCCCCCGTGGTGCAGGGTGACCGCATTTATGTGACTGCACCCTATCGCATTTATGTTTATGGCGGCCTCGGAAGTTTGTAGAATAATTTCATGGCAAATATCCCGATGAAAATCCTCTGGCTTGCTTTCCCTGATGACAGTTTGTCGGGGCGGCGTTTCAATGCGTCTGCGCAGGGGCGGCTTGCAAAAATATTCGATGCGGGCGATCCGGTATCGCCGTGGCTGCGGGCGCTCGATATCCTTAAAATGCCGGCACCGCCTGCGGATGTGCAAATGATTGGCTGGCGCGATGGTGTGCCTTACATCAACGGTAGTGCCTTGGCCGTGATTATCACTGACGGTACGGCCGTTGCGGTGCCGGATGCGGCGCGGGGGTACCGTTTTGTGACGCCGCGCAAATTGCTGAGCCTGCCGCGCGTGATGGTGCAGCAATGGCGCGTGACGCGTTTTGTGCAAGACAGGCTGCGCAGATTGTCGACGCCTGATCGTGACCCGCTGGTCGAAAGCCTCGCGCTGGGTCTTGCTGTGCAGGTGCTGTTGATGCGTCTGGATGCGGCGGCCATTGCGAAAATGCCGCAGTATTTGATTAATCCCAGCGCCGCGCCCGTGATGCACCGCCAGACATTCAGCTGGCTGCAGGAATTGCAAATGCGCCGCACGGCGCTGTCGCCCGCGTGGCATCAATTGTTTCTGGATGTGCCGACGTCGGATGCCGCACCGCCTGCACCATTTTTTTGGGATGACGAAGCAGGCGTTATGCTGGGCACTCCCGCCGCGCCTTCGGAAAATCTGGGCGGTTTATACCATGGCCAGCCCGTATTCGCGGGCAGGGCGCAGGGACCCGCCGAAGTGATTATACGGGCAGAGGATAACCCCGAACCGCGGAACGATCGCCGCATTTTCGTGTTCCGACATGCGCGTCCTGAAACCACGGTTTATTTTTCGCAGGCGGGCGCTGTTTTATATGCGCATGGCGGGGTGCTGTCGCATGCCTGCGTGGTGGCGCGTGATATGGGCGTGCCCTGCGTGACGGGGCTGGGCGATGAATTTTTCGATCAGGTGACGTCTTTGGAAAATCAGCCGCTGGTGCTGTCCGTCGATGCCGCGTCGGGGAATGTCAAAATTACTTCGCGCTGAACGATTTGCCGCAGCCGCAGCCCGATGCCGCGTTGGGGTTGCGGATTTTGAATGCGGATTTCATCATGTCGCTGACGAAATCAATCTCTGCCCCGTTGATGAATGGCAGCGAAATATCGTCGGTGACCAGAACCGCGCCGTTCTTTTCGAACGTGACATCGTCTTCGTTCACGTCGTCGGTCACGTCCAACTGGTATTGAAAGCCGGAGCAGCCACCGCCCAAAACCGTGACGCGCAGCATCAGGTTCGGGTTCGCTTCTTTTTCACGCAAAACCAGCACGCGGCGGGCTGCGCTGTCGGTCAGGTGCACAATCATGCCGTTCGCACGCGCCGAAGGGACGGTCTGGCTGGCGGGGGTGGATTGCATGTCGGTCATGGTAGCGCCTTTCTGGTGGCTTGCGTTTTCAAGCGGTTAATAGACACAAATATGGCGTAAAACTGCAGAAAATCAATACTAATTATTCATAATACAAAAGAAGCGTTGCATGCCCCTTGCAGTGAACAGATTGCGCTTTTATTCGCCCCCGAAATATGCTTTAAAAACCTTGTAAATCAATACTATTTTGCATGCGGGAGAGGCCGATGGCAACGCGCGCCAAAACGAAATCTGCGAAAAAGGCAAAAGCCGCCAAACCGGCGAAAGTTTCCGCGCCTGCACCCGCGAAGCAGGCGGATCCGCTGCAAGGCATGATGGCGTCTGATGGCCTTGCCCTTTTCGCGAGCCGTCCCGAAGAAAGCCGCGGCCGCATGTACAGCGAGCCGCCCAGCAAAACGCGCGGCGATTTCGAACGCGACCGCGACCGCGTCATCCACTCGCAGGCGTTTCGCCGTTTGAAATTCAAGACGCAGGTTTTCGTGTATCACGAAGGCGACCATTTCCGCACCCGCCTGAGCCATAGCATCGAAGTTGCGCAGGTCGCGCGTTCGCTGTCGCGTTTGCTGAAGTGTGATCAGGACTTGGCCGAAGTAGGCGCGCTGGCGCATGACGTCGGCCACACGCCTTTTGCGCATGTGGGCGAAGATGCCCTTGCCGAATGCATGAAACCATACGGCGGTTTCGATCACAACGACCAGACGCTGCGCGTGGTCACCAAGCTTGAAAAGAAATATCCGGATTTCGATGGTTTGAACCTGACGTGGGAATCTCTCGAGGCGCTCGTGAAGCACAACGGCCCCGTGATCAAGAAGGGGCAAAAGAAGCCCCATTTCGAAGTTACGCTGGACGAACTGCGCCATAAGTTCGACCTCAAGCTCGACACCTATGCGTCGCTTGAGGCGCAAATCGCTGGTATCTCCGACGATATCGCCTACAACAGCCATGACCTTGATGACGGCTTGTCGGCGGGCATGTTCACGCTCAAGGATCTGGCGCAGGTGGACTGGGTTGGCGAGATTATCCATGCCAAACGCAAGCAGTGGCCGAATATCGACAATTATCGCCTGACGCAGGAAACCATCCGCGATGTGATGGGTACCTATGTCGTGGGTGTGCTGGGCGAAACCAAAACGCGCCTGGCGGCGCTCAAACCGAAATCGGCCGATGATATTCGCCACGCAAAAGACGCGACGGCAACCATGTCGGATGATCTGCGCAAAAAAGACCGCGTACTGCGCGATTTCCTGTGGGCGCATTTTTACCGCCATCATCAGGTCAGCCGCGTGCGCCGCAAAGTATTCCAATGCGTGCAGGATTTGTTCGGCGTGTTCATGGAACACCGCCGCTGCCTGCCGCCCGAATGGCAGGCACAAATCGAAAACCCGCCCAAGGGGTGGAAAGCTAAAGATTGGCAGGCGCGGACTGTCGCCGATTACATCGCCAGCATGACCGATCGCCTTGCGCTGCTGGAACACAAAGAGCTTTTTGATACCTACCAAGTGATGAGATAAGAAAAACAAAATGAACATCTTTCAGGAATACAGAAACCACCTCGTTGATATCCTCTCGCAGATGGCGCAAGCCGGTGACCTGCCGGCGGGGACAGATTTTTCGCGCGTCACGGTGGAACCGCCGCGCGACGCCGCGCATGGCGACATGTCCACCAACGCCGCCATGTTGCTGGCGAAACCCGCCGGTAAAAATCCGCGCCAGCTGGGCGAGGCGATTGCCGAGAAAATCAAGGCACTGAACGGTGTCACCGACGTGAACGTGGCAGGCCCCGGCTTTGTCAATTTCCGTCTGGATGCATCGGCGTGGCTGGCAACGATTGGGAATGTGCTGTCGACCGGCGTCGACTACGGCAACAGCCGCATGGGCCAAAACAAAAAGGTCAACATCGAATACGTATCCGCCAACCCCACAGGCCCGCTGACGGTGGGTCACGCGCGCGGCGCGGTAGTGGGTGATGCGCTCTCGTCGCTGATGAAAAAAGCGGGCTATGACGTCACGCGCGAGTACTATATCAATGACGCGGGTAATCAGGTCAACATTCTGGGCCGTTCGGTATATCTCCGCTACCGCGAGGCACTGGGCGAGAACATCGGCGACATTCCCGCCGGTTTTTATCCGGGCGAATACCTGAAAGATGTTGGCCAAATGCTGGCCAAACGCGACGGCGACAAGTGGCTGGGTAAAGACGAAGCCGAATGGCATCCTGTCTGCAAAGCGGCCGCGCTTGAAATGATGTTGGCCGAGATTAAATTCGACCTCAACGACATGGGTATCCACCACGACGTGTTTTCATCCGAACAGGCTGTCATTGACGCCGGCGCGGTTGAAAAGGCGTATAAGGTGCTGGAAGATCAGGGGCTGATTTACACCGGCGTGCTGGAACCGCCCAAGGGCAAAAAGCCCGACGATTGGGAAGAGCGTCCGCAGACGTTATTCCGTGCGACGCAATTCGGCGACGATACCGACCGCCCGCTAAAAAAATCAGATGGTTCGTGGACGTATTTTGCGAATGACATTGCGTATCATTGGGATAAATACAACCGTGGATCGACACATCTGATCGATATTCTGGGTGCCGATCATGGCGGCTACGTGAAGCGTATCCGTGCGGCGGTCAAGGCCGTATCGGGCGGCACGGCGGATGTGGATGTCAAACTCTGCCAGATCGTCCACACGTTTGATAACGGCGAGCCGGTGCGCATGTCCAAACGCGCAGGCACGTTTGTCACCTTGCGCGATATGCTCGATAAGGTTGGCAAAGACGTGATCCGTTTTATCATGCTGACGCGCAGCAGCGACCAGACGCTTGAATTCGACTTCGCCAAAGTGGTCGAACAATCCAAAGACAACCCCGTATTCTATGTGCAGTACGCGCATGCGCGTTGCCATTCGGTATTGCGCAATGCCAAGGAAATGTTCGCAGGTCTCGATACCGCGGCAGCTGCATTGACCGGCGCCAACGTTGCGCGCCTGAATAGCGAAGATGAGCTGAAACTCGTCCGCCTGATGGCCGCATGGCCCCGCCACGTCGAGCAGGCGGCAGAGGCGGCCGAACCGCACCGCATCACGTTCTATCTGCAAGAACTGGCGGCGGAATTCCACGCATTCTGGAACAAGGGGCGCGACGATAATAGCCTGCGCTTCTTGCATGAAAACGACAAGGAACTGAGCATGGCGCGTCTGGCGTTGGTGCGTTCGGTGGCGACGGTGATTGCCTCCGGCCTCAACGTTATGGGCGTGACCCCACTGGAGGAGTTGCACGGATGACAAACGACGAACAAAAACCCAAAGACGAAAACATCGGTTCTTTTTATATCGGCCGCCGTCCGCCGCCGTCGCCGGAGCGTGTATTGCCCAAGGGCGGGCTGAGCGTCATCGCGCTACTCGCCTTCGCGGCGATCGTCTGGTATGCGTATCCGACCGCCGAAGAAGCGCAGGATGCCGCCGATGTGCCTGTGGTGCTGGCGGAAAAATCCGCATATAAATTCACGCCGGACGATCCGGGCGGAATGAAAGTGCCGCATCAGGACAGCACGGTGTTTGACCCGCTGGATAAAAAAGACGCCAGCCGCGTTGAAAAACTGCTGCCGGGCACCGAAGAGCCCGTCAACAAAGACGAAGTGCTGAAAGCCGAAACGCAGGAACAACCGCGCACCGCCGGTACCGAAAAGCTGGCCAGTACAAAAGTGGAAGAACCCGCAAAGATAGAGGCGAAAGCTGCCGAAGCACCGAAAGCCGAAGAAAAGCCAGAAGTGAAAACGGAAGCTAAAACGGAAACCAACGTCACAGAAAAAACTGCGGAAAAAACCGAAACCAAAAAAGCCGAAGTAAAGGCCGAAACGAAACCGGCGGCCAAGACAGAAACCGCCGCCGCGAAACCTGCTGCGCAGGCTTCTGCCCCGGCGGGCGGTAATGTCTATATCCAGCTGGGATCATACCGCAGCACGGACGGCGCAGCGACGGATTGGAAAAAGCTGAAACAAAAGCACCCTGAACTGCTCAAGGGGCTTGATATGCGTACCCAGCGTGTCGACCTTGGCGACAAGGGCGTATTCAACCGTCTGCAAGCTGGCAAAGTCAGTGAGGCGCGTGCCAAAGAAATTTGCGATGCGCTGAAAGCCGACGCAAATAACTGCATCGTGGTGAGATAATCATATGACCGAATGGACAAACCTGAAGGCAATCGTCGTCGATGCGACGGGCACGGAACTGACAGCGGCGGAGCGTGATCTGTTCGCCGCCGAAAAACCGGCCGGTTTTATTTTGTTCAAACGTAACTGTGTGTCGCACAAACAGGTCAGCGATCTGGTGGCGTCTGTACGCGAAGCTGTTGGCCGCGCCGACTTGCCCGTGCTGATCGACCAGGAGGGCGGCACGGTCGCCCGTCTGCGCGCACCCGAATTCCGCGAATACCCCGCCGCCAAAATCTTTGGTGAAATCGCCGCCCAAGCGACAGAGCAGGGGATGGAAGCCACGCGCATGAGCGCGTATCTGATGGCCCTCGATCTGGCCGAGATGGGCATCACCGTCAACTGTGCGCCCGTTGTCGACGTACCTGCACCGGATTGCCACGAATTCCTGTCGGGCAGCCGTACATATAGTGACAGCCCCGATATGGTTGGCCAGCTGGGCGAAGCGGTTTGCCGTGGCCTGCTGGCGGGACAGGTCACCCCCGTTATCAAGCATATTCCCGGTCATGGCCGCGCCCGCGTGGATAGCCATTTTGGCCTACCGATGGTGGATGTTTCGGCCGAAATTCTGTCAACAACGGACTTCAAGCCCTTCAAATATCTATCTCAAACCAATATGAAAACGGCGCTTTGGGCGATGGCGGCGCATGTTGTATACTCCGAGCTAGATTCTGATTCTGCTGCAACCGTCTCCGCGCGCGTCACCCGTGACGTGATCCGCGGAGATATTGGTTTCGACGGGGTGCTGATCGCCGATGATATCTCTATGAAGGCGCTTGGCGGCACCATCGAAGATCGCGTGGCGCGGACGATGGATGCGGGTATGGATTTGACCATGATCTGCAATGCATCGTTTGAAGACCGCGTGACGGCGCTGGCCGCAACGCCGATGGTATCGGGGACAGCCGCCGCACGTCTGGCAAAAGCAGAAGCGCAGCGCACAGCCTTTCCCATGGGGAATGACAACGGCGCACGCGAAGAGTTGCACGAAAAACTGGCAGCATTGCTGCAACAACGAAAGACCGGCTAAACGGATATGAGCGAAGCGGAATCACCCAAGTTTGAAGACGACCTGCTAAAGGATCGCAGCGAGAGCGAGCAGTTGATGCTCTATCTCGGTGATTTCGACGGTCCTATCGACATGCTGCTGTCGCTGGCGCGCGACCAGAAGGTGGATCTGGCGAAGATTTCCATTCTGGCGCTGGCCAACCAGTACATTGACTTCATCGAAAAGGCGCACGCGCTGCGCCTTGAACTGGCCGCGGATTATCTGGTGATGGCGGCATGGCTTGCGTACCTGAAATCACGCATGCTGATCCCGCAGGAAGAAAAGAAACAGGCCGAGCCGACCGCGCAGGATCTGGCCGATGCGCTGCAATTCCAGCTGCGCCGCCTTGAAGCGATGCGCAAGGTATCGAATGACCTGTTCCACCTGCCGCGCCTTGGCTATAACGTTTTTGTGCGGGGGGAGCCGGAAGGCCTCAAGACCGATTACGTGCCCCGCTATGAAATGACGTTCTATGACCTGTTGAAATCTTATGGCGATATTAAACAGCGCCAGCAGAACGCGGTTTATAAACTCAATCCGGTGAAGCTGTTCTCGCTCGAAGAAGCGATTGAACGTATGGAACACATGCTTGGCAAAATCCCGCAGGAGTGGGTATCGCTGTTCATGTTCCTGCCGGCGGGTGTGAAAGAAAAGATTGTGAAGCGATCTGCCGTGGCATCAACGTTTGGTGGCGCGCTTGAAATGGCGAAACGCGGGCTTTTGAAAATCCATCAGGAAAAAAATTACGGCCCTATCTTTATTCGCCGTCCGGGCGATAAAGAAGACAGCGTACCGCCGCCGGCCGCGCCCGAAGAAGAAAGCGGTATCAGCGCCGAAGACATCGCGTTTGCTGAAAAAGATCTGGCCGAACAGGCAGCCGAAGAAGAAGCCAAAGAAGCCGAACGCATCGCCGCCGAAGAAGCGCTGGCCGCCGCGCAAGCCAAGCCCGCACGTTATATCCCCCCGTCGTCGGATGACGATGAAGCCGAAGATCATACAGATGTCCTGACGACGGAGAGCGAAACGTCAGGGCAGGCACTTGAAGCCACTGGCGAAGCTGTTTTGACCCAAGAGGTTCTGGCCGAAGAAACCCTGCAGACCGAAGACATTTTCGTTGATGCGCGGCTGGAAGATGTTGCCGTAGCCGAGGAAATCGCCGAGGCCGCGCCTGAAGCCGCCCCCGCCGCCAAGGTCTATTTGACCGAGGAGGAAGAGTGGGAAGCCCTGCTGGCCGAAGAAGCCGCCGCAGAAGAAGCAAAACGCAAAGCCCAAGAACACAATAACCAAGATACCGACAAACAAGAGGCATGACCGATATGGCCAAAGCAAAACATAAAAACGAACAAGACGTACAGGAAACCCTGAACGCGCTGGCCGAAGAAATCACCCGCGAAGAAATGGATGCGGATGATGCGGACGTGACCGAAGACGACGCAGCCGAAGACGACATTGACGCTGAAGAATCTGCCAGCGCCGTTGTTGACGACAATACAAAAGAAACCGCCGAAGCCGATGCAATCGAAGATGGTTTTGAAGAAGATGTGTCTGAAGACGCGGAAGATGCGGAGGCTGAACAGGCCGCCGCCGAAGGCGCTGAAGAAGAGGGCGAGCGCGAAATCCCCGCCATCACACAAGACGACCTGCGTTTGGTAGAGGCGATTTTGTTTGCGGCGCCGACCGCGCTGACGGTATCGCAAATCGCGGAGCGTTTCCCCGAAGACCGCGTCATGCTGATCCCCGATGTACTTGACATGTTGAAAGAGCATTATGCCGCGCGCGGCGTGACGCTGGTGCAGCGTGAAAAACGTTGGGCGCTGCGCACGGCGACCGATCTGGGCCATCACCTGCGCCTTGAAAAAGAGCAGCCCAAGAAATTTACCCGCGCCGCCATGGAAACCATGGCGATCGTGGCCTATCACCAGCCGGTGACACGCGCGGAAATTGAAAACATCCGCGGCGTGGCGACCAGTTCCGGCTCCCTCGATGCGCTGATGGAAGCGGGCTGGATCAAGCCGGGCAAGCGCCGCGAAGTGCCGGGCCGCCCTGTGACATGGTTGACCACGCAGGCGTTCCTTGATCACTTCGGTCTGGAAAAACTGGAAGACCTGCCGGGTATGGATGAACTGAAAGCCGCGGGCCTGCTGGATAAACGCCCCGCGATCGAGGCGATGCCGACCGCGGATCTGTTCGATGAAGACGTGAACAAGCCCGACATTGACCCCAACGAAGTCACGGACGAAGATCTGCTCGGCAAGCCGGATGCGAACGACGAAGTCCTGCCGGAAGGCGAAGAGAGTTCTGATAATACGGAAAACGAAACCGTATCCGATGCCAGCGACGATACCGACGAAGACGACTTCGACGATGAAGACGGCGATGACGAAGATTTCGACGACGAGGATTCCGATGATGATGCGGATTCTGACGACGACGGTGACGAAGACGATAGCGACGCTGACGATGATTATGACAGCGACGACAGTGATGACAGTGATGACGAAGATGCGTCCGATGATGAAGACGACGAAGACGGCGATGATGATGGGGACGACTTCGACGATGAAGACGATGAAGACGACGACGACGATTTTGACGATGAAGATGATGAGGAGCGCCGCTAATGGGTCTTAGCATTTGGCACATTCTGGTTGTGGCCATTCTGGTCCTGGTTCTGTTCGGCCGCGGTAAAATTCCGCAAATCATGGGCGATCTGGGTAAAGGCTTGCGCAGCTTCAAAGACGGCATCAGCGGTGCCGACGGCAAAGACGACAAAAAAGACCTGCCGCCCCCCGATAACAAAGCAGAGTAAGTATCTTGTTCGGCATTGCCTGGGCAGAAATGCTGGTCATTCTGGCCGCGGCATTGGTGCTGATCGGCCCCAAGGATTTGCCGCGCGTGCTGTATGGCGCGGGAAAAATATTGCGCAATGTCAGACGCTTCACGGGCGATATTCAGAAATCAATTGATGACATCATGCGCGAAGAAGAGCTGAATGATATCATCCGTGACGCCAACCGTCCGGGCGGCGACAATCTGCAGTTCGAAATCGACCGTCAATTTCAAATAGAACAAGCCCGTAAAACAGGTGCGCAAGCAGGTGGTCCCGACCTGACGCCTGCCGCCAAAGCTTTCCCGCTGGATGAAAATGCGCCGCCGGAGCAATCTTTGGAAACAGGCGAAAACAAAGCTGATAAAAAGCCGGGGGAAAAAGATGCATCCGGCTGATAATCAAGATCAAACGACCATGCCGTTGGTCGCGCACCTGACCGAACTGCGTCAGCGTCTGATCCGCGCGCTTGTCGTGTTCGTGCTCCTCAGCTGTGCCTGCTTTTTTGTGGCCGAAGATGTCTACGCATTCCTTGTCCGTCCGCTGGCCGCGGTGTTGGAAGGGGAAAACCGTCGCCTGATCTACACCGGCATGGGCGAGGCGTTTATTGCTTACATGAAGATTGCCTGCTTTGCTGGTGGATTTATTGCGTTTCCATACCTTGCGATGCAAATCTGGAAGTTTGTTGCGCCGGGGCTGTACAAGAATGAACGTCAGGTCTTTCTGCCGTTCCTGATTGCAACACCCGTGCTGTTCGTGGCGGGCGCGGCTTTTGTTTACTATCTGGTGATGCCCGCGGCATGGCGGTTTTTTGCGGGGTTTGAAAACCTGACACCGGCGCCGGGCGGCCTGCCCATTCAACTGGAAGCACGCGTCAGCGAGTATCTGGATTTTGTGATGGGGCTCATCCTTGCATTCGGCATTTGCTTCCAACTGCCTGTTTTGTTGACGCTTATCGGTTATGCCGGATTTGTATCCGCCGATGCGCTGGCGGATAAACGTCGTTATGCGATTGTAGGTATCTTCAGCGTGGCAGCCGTGGCGACGCCGCCTGATGTGTTAAGTCAGTTTATGCTCGCAGTGCCTTTGATGGGATTGTATGAAATTTCTATCTGGCTTGTACGTAGGGCAGAAAAGAAAAAACAGCACGCCGCTGCGCCTGTCGACAGCGCGCCAAACGCCCAATAAATATAGACCGCGCATAAAAAACCGAATAATATAAACGTATTGGGTTTCCGGGTGGTTGCGCCCTTCATCACAGAGAAAAAACATGTTCGACCTTAAACACATTCGGGATATGCCCGAGTTTTATGATTCCGGCTGGAAGCGTCGCGGCCTGGGCCCGCAGACGCCGCAAATTATCGAATGGGACGAAAAACGCCGCGCCCTGCAAACGGAAATGCAGGACCTGCAGGCCAGCCGCAACGCGCTGTCTAAAGACATCGGCGCCATCAAATCCAAGGGCGGCGACGCCAGCGAGATCATGGCCAAAGTCGCGGAGATGAAAGAGCGCATCGCCCGCCTGGAAGAAGACGAAAAGAAAACAGCGGACGAACTGCAGGCGTTCCTTGCCGTGCTGCCGAATATTCCCGATACCACCGTGCCCGATGGCAAGGACGAAAAAGACAACGTCGAAGCCCGCCGCCATGGCGAGCCGCCGCGCATCAACAGCGCCCGCGACCACACCGATATTGGCGAAGGTCTGGGCGGGATGGATTTTGAAACCGCCGCCAAAATGTCCGGCGCGCGCTTTGTTCTTCTGAAAAACGGCGTGGCAAAGCTGGAGCGTGCGCTGGCGCAGTTCATGCTGGATACCCACACGCAGGAACATGGCTATACCGAACTCTCCGTACCGCTGCTGGTGCGTGACGAGGCGCTGTATGGCACCGGCCAGCTGCCCAAATTTTCCGAAGACCTGTTCCGCACCAATACCGGCCATTGGCTGATCCCGACATCCGAAGTGTCGCTGACGAACACGGTTTTGGATACCATTATTGATGCGGCCGACCTGCCGCTGCGCCTGACGTCGCTGACGCCGTGCTTCAGATCCGAAGCGGGGGCGGCGGGGCGCGATACGCGCGGCATGATCCGCCAGCACCAATTCTATAAAGTCGAAATGGTCAGCATCACGTCCGAAGACAAATCGATGGACGAGCTGGAGCGTATGACAGGATGTGCGGAAAATATTCTCAAAAAACTGGGCCTTGCGTACCGCACCATGGCGCTCTGCACGGGTGATATGGGCTTTTCAGCCAAGAAGACGTTTGATATCGAAGTCTGGCTGCCAGGGCAGAATACCTACCGCGAAATTTCCAGCTGCTCCAACTGCGGGGATTTTCAGGCGCGCCGCATGATGGCACGGTACAAAGCCGAAGGCGACAAGCAAACGCGCTATGTGCATACGCTGAACGGTTCGGGTCTGGCCGTTGGCCGCTGCCTGATCGCGGTTCTGGAGAATTACCAACAGCCCGATGGCAGTGTGATTATCCCCGATGCACTGCTGCCCTATATGGGCGGCATTAAAAAGCTGGAGCCTGCGGCACAGCTGAAATCCGGAAAGGTAGCTTGATCGAATGTTGACCTTCCCCGAAAAACTGTCCGATGCGCGTATCCTGATTTCGAATGACGACAGCATCCATGCCGATGGCATCAAGGTGATGGAAGAAATCATCAGCTCGATTACCCCTAACGTGTGGGTGGTCGCGCCGGAAACGCAAATGTCAGCGGCGGGGCACTCGCTCACCATTCACATGCCTTTGCGTTTGAAAGAGTATGATAAACGTCATTATTCCGTATCCGGCACGCCGACAGACTCCGTACTTCTGGGTGTGCAGCAGGTGATGAAGGATTTCCGCCCGCATTTGGTGCTGACGGGTATCAACCACGGCCAGAACACGGCCGATGACGTGACCTATTCGGGTACGATCGCCGCCGCGATCGAAGCCACGTTGATGCACATTCCCGCCATCGCCTGCAGCCAGGATTACGACGAACACGGCGGCAAGCCGGATTGGTCGATTGCGCGCGAATATCTGCCGCGTATTCTGGAAGCCTTTGCGGGCAAGTCGCTGGATCCGTATAGCCTGCTGAGTGTGAATTTTCCGCGCAAGGTGCAGGGTGTTATCCCGCAAATCCGCGCGGTACGCCAAGGGCATTACAGCATGGAAAAACAGGAAATGAACCGCCTGACCGACCCGCGCGGCCGTCCGTATTTCTGGATTGGTCCGCCGCCGCCGCGCGATGATATCGACGAAGGCAACGATATCGGCGCGCTGAAGGCGGGACATGTTACAATCACGCCGCTGTCGTTGAATTTGACGCACCAATCCGCACTGCAAGATCTGCAAGGGATGTTCACGTGACCGTCATCGCCCGTAAAATCCGTTTGATCATGAAGCTGCGCAAATGCGGCATCACCGATACCAACGTGCTGGCGGCGATTGAACGCGTCCCGCGCGAGATTTTTATTCCGATGCAATTCCACGATCAGGCCTACGAAGATACCGCACTGCCGATCGGCCGCGGACAAACCATCAGCCAGCCGCTGGTGGTGGCCAGCATGACGCAGGAACTAAAACTGAATGACCGCCATAAGGTGCTGGAAATCGGCACGGGGTCTGGCTATCAGGCCGCCATTCTGGCCAAACTGTGCCGCCGCGTGTATAGCATCGAGCGTCACCGTCCGCTGCTGGCGACGGCCGAACAGCGCATCAATGAACTGCGCATACGCAATATTACCTGCAAGGCCGCCGACGGCATGAAGGGCTGGATTGAACAGGCGCCGTTCGACCGTATCATCGTGACCGCCGCCGCGGGGGACGAGGCGCCGACTGCCCTGCTCGCGCAAATGTCGGTGGGCGGCATCATGGTCATCCCCATGGGCCGCGATAAGGCCAGCCAGTTTATCTACCGCATCACCCGCACGTCCGAAGACAGCTATGAAACCGAAAAGCTGATGCCGGTGCGTTTTGTGCCGCTGCTGCCCAATGTGGCGCGGGACGAACCTGATCCGGTCGTGGATGATGACGCTGCTGGCTTTATGGGCGGCTTCGCGCTTCAACCGGCTTGACCCTGCGGTGATGTACGCAAAGCCACATATTCAAATTTTTTTATGCGCGGGTATTGCGCTTTTGACGCTGGCGGGGTGCGCGGCACATCAGGCTGCGCCCGTACATCATTTCGGCACGCATCTGGATAGCGCGGGCAGCACCGGCGCCGTGATGGTGCGCGACGGCGATACCGTCTGGCGCATATCCGAACGTTATCGCCTGCCGCTGCGTGATATCATCGACATCAACGGTTTGACTGCGCCGTATCATTTGAAGGCGGGGCAGCGTTTGCAATTGCCGCCGCCACAGGAATACAAGACGGCCAGCGGCGATACCGTTACAGGCATTGCGCGTATGTACGGCGTGCCCGCATCGCAATTGGTGTCCACCAATAAACTGGCCGCGCCCTATCGATTGAAAGAGGGGCAAGTGCTGCGCATCCCCGCGGCGGCGCGTGCTGCCGGCACGCAGGTGGCGGTGAATACAGCGGCGCCGCGCAGTACAAATCCGGTACCGTCCGGCACAAATAATACGCAAATGGCACGCCCGAATACCTATGTGGCCACCTCTGCCGCACCGGTCACAACCGCGTTGACGTCGGCACCGCCGCAGCCGGTGCCGCCCGAAAGCGCGCGCGTATATCCGCCGCCCGCCGCGCAAAAGCAAGCCGCGCCAGGGGCCTTTTCTGCGGCGCCAGTCTCTGCGGCCAAAACGCCGGCCAGCATGGTATCGACAGGCGCCGTCAGCCCGCAGGGATTTGTCTGGCCCATTCGCGGCAAAGTGATTTCAAGCTATGGGCCCAAGCCGGGGCACCTGCACAACGATGGCATCAATATTGCCGCGCCGCGCGGTGCCGCGGTGGTGGCGGCGGCTGACGGCACGGTGACCTACGTGGGTGACAGTCTGGCCAGCTATGGCAACCTTGTGCTTATCCGTCACAACAATGGCCTGGTTACGGCCTATGCGCATCTGGACCGTGTGCATGTGGTGCGCGGCGATACGGTGAAGCGGGGGCAGGCGATTGGCACGGTCGGCTCCACGGGTACGGTTGCCAATCCGCAGCTGCATTTCGAAGTGCGCAAGGGCATCGAAAGTTTGAATCCGGCCAAGTATCTGCGTTAACAAAAAAGCCGCCAAGGATTTGGCGGCTTTTTTGTTTGTGGTCGTTGTCTGTATTACTTCGGCCCTGTCGGTGCAGGTACAACTGCCGGATCGGGGCAGGTTGGACCGCTTTGCGGCTGGCGCACGATACCCACGTGCTGCAGCTCTCCGCCCTTCAAGACCCACTGCGCGCGCCCGGCTTCGGTGGAGCAGAAGTAAAGCGAGATCTCGCCTTTTTCTTTCAGAACCTGAACAGGCAGCGGCGAGGGGCCCGCGCTGATCTGTTTATATCCATCGCCGTTGTCGGCAAAAATATTCATCTGGCATTCACTGGCGCCGCAGGTCAGCGGGCCTTGAACCGATACGAAAAGAAGATCGACCTTTTGCGCGGTGTCGCGCACGGTGGTCAGCATCACCTTGGTCGGCGTATCTTTGAATTCTTCGTTGTAGCCCCGTACATCGCTCAGGATGGGTTTGAGAACGGGATAGCGTTTTTCAAGATCATCCAGATTGGATTCCTGCTCCGGCAATACGGTGACGACGTTGCCTTCGGTCAGAATGATGCTGCCATTGTTTGCCGCGGTGTCGGTTGTGGCGGGGGCGGTGGTTTGCACTTGCTCCGTTGCGGTCGCGGGGGCCGCAGACGATGACGGTGCGGTTTCTTGCGCAGCGAGAGGCGATGCAGCCAGCGTCAGCGGCAACATAACAATCAACGTGGCCTTGGACAGCGCGCGCGAAAAGTCTTTGCGAAGGTGTTTTTGGAACATGATCATCCCTGAAATATCAAGATACATTACTATAGCATCCTTGCTGGATTGCGGCAATACGGGAAATAGGCTTCGTTGAGATTCAAACACTTACGGGCAAGGATGGTTCCCTGCCCGTAAGGTTGTCTGAATTATCGGCGGTTAGGTACCTGTCTGCTGACATCAACCGGAGGTTCCGCGTTGATTTGCAGAGCGGCACGCGCCGCGAGCAGGGAGTTGATCTGCTCTTGCAGTTTATAGATATCCTGCAGCTGGATCGTAATGTAAGCGTTGACCACGGTCTGTTCCTGAATCAGCGCGCCCAAGTTATTGGCCATGCGGATGTAGTAGTCCGGATCAAAGTAGCGCTCTTGCGTCAAAGCCTGCATGATTTCGTTATAGCTCGGGAATTCCGCGATCTGATCTTCGGGAACGCCAGCCTTGCGGCGGATTTCCTGAATGATCTCGTTGATCGGGCGCGGATCCGGCGGCGGGGACGTATTACCCGGACCCATCGACTGCCCAGGGAAAGAGCCGGAGGACGCATCCCACGGAATCTCGTAGCCAGACAGGTTCGCCAGATATTTCGTTGCAGGCGTTCTGAATTTATCGATAGGAATACCCTGCGCGTTCAGCGTACAGCAAGAGCAGCTGCCACAACCAACCATGCAGCGCACGCCACCCGCACCAACCAGGTGCGCCGCACCCAGCAGGCCCGACGGCGTAATCAGCGTACCGTCAGCCGCCGTGGTACCGATCTTGCCTTTCGCGCAAGAGCCGATGTAGTTCCACTGTCTGCCATGGTAACGCTCAACCGCGGCACGCTGGATAGAGCAGCTACCCAGATATTGCTGGATCGAGTTACCGCACAGACCGGTCCAGTTCCAGCGTTCGGGTGTGAACTGTGCAGGGCTGCTGATGCAACCGGCTTCCTGCATAGCCATGTGACCCATCTGGTACAGGCCGAGGTAACCGTTGCTGGCACCACCGCGGATCGCACAGTTGCCCGAACCTTCCATTTTACCCAGACGGGCAAGGAACGCATCGAAGCTGCCACCACCCGGCGTCGTACCGACCGGCGGTGTTGCAGGCGGCGGCGGGGGCATGTGCACGCCAGCCTCGCCCGTTTCGGGCAGAGCCATACGGCGCGACATGATAGACGCCACGATGTCGGTTGCGACAGTACGGATAGATTTCAGGTGTTCCTGTTTCAGAATCCATTCCTGTACCGGCGGCGCATCGATCAGGTCTTGCTGTACTTGCGGTACAACATACGGCTGGATCAGGTTACGCAGCAGGCTGGTCGCGGCGATGCACTGGGGTTCTTCCGCAAAGTCGATCGTGTCCTTGAACAGGAAGTTTTCGATATCAATATCCCCGTCCACGATCTCGCCCGCGGTCGTCGGGTTCGGGCAGGGGTTTTCGCCGTCATTCATCTGCGGGTTCAGGAAGTATTGGCAGAACGTTTCAAAACGCTTCGCCAGATCCGCACCCTTGGTTTCCGCAGGCGACGCCGCAGCAGGAGCCGGAGCGGGCGCAGGCGCAGGGCCGGGGCCCGGAGCAGGTGCCGGAGCAGGCGCCGGTGCAGGCGAGGCCGCCAGCGAAGCCGTGCTGGAGTTAACGGCGCGGGTGATTTCGCTGGTCAGTGCCGAAGCAACAGCGTTGGCGGTTGACTGGCCGCTGGCCATCGCAACAGGCGCCGAACCTGCAGAACAGGTCTTCTCGTTCGGCATCAGGCGCATTTTCGCTTCTACTTCGGCTTCCTGCAGGTTGCGGGCAGAGCGCGTGATGCTGTGCGAGTCCATCATGGAGCCCAGCTGGCGGCTTTGGTCAACCGTGCTGGCGTGCCACTGCGCCGTCATGTTTTGCAGGGCAGGACGGAACTGGTCGTTCCACCAGTTGCGGACGTATTCCACAACCTGCCAACCGGCTTGGTGATCTGTCAGGTCGTCTTCATAGTATGTTTGGCCCCATGCGCCGAGGAACGCGCTGTCGCGTGCCCACGTGCAAGGATCGACGGCGAAGCTACCGGTCAGCGGAGCATCGGACGTGTCGCAGTTTTCTTCGGGGCCCGGCGGTGGGTCATCACCCGTAAAAGGCGTTGCAGCGGCCGGCGGCGGCGCAGGCGGCGCCGGCGGCGGTGCAGGAGG
>JBEIOU010000013.1:0-82577 GCA_040377425.1 Micavibrio sp.
CGCCAGCGGCTCGCCGTTCAGGTAAATGTATTCGCGGATCAATGCGCCTGCTCAATCGGGCCTTACCGTTTTCGGTGCCCTCGCATGCAACAATTGCTGCGGTTGTTATCCGAAAATAGTGATGTCTTGAGAATGCCTGTGATGGCGGGTAACAAGTCAGAACTTAAAATCTCGAATATGGGTATGTAGCGACCGATTTCGGAGTTAGGGGAAGTGAGCCCAAGTTTAGATAATCCATGGCAAATTGAACGGATGTCACTTGTGTATTAACGAGCTTTTGTGCTTCAACGTTTTGCCCGACTTGTGTTTGTTTTTGGGCTACCATTCCTGGTTTTTTCTTCCATGCGTTATGCTTCGGGTTATGGTGTTTCGCAGGGTTTCCAGTGCAAGTTGCTACGGCAGTTTTAAGTCTTTTTTTTAAGCAATTCGCTTTCTATTTTAAAGTACTCCTGAGCAAGCTCTATATCCGCGAGATGGCAATCTCCGTGCTTGTTGTCTATAAAACTCTGCATTTTCTTTTCAAAGTCGTATTTGATCTCTGATGTTCTAAGATTCGATAAATCTATTTTTTTTACATATTTGGCAGCGTCATGTACCACCCCGTATATGGAGTAATGAAGATTGGCCCATATAATCTCATGCTCGTGGTTAATGTATTTTTCTATAATCTTTTCGTAAGTGTCATAGAGGCCTTCAACTGAGAAGGAATCCCGCGGATAATGGGGGTTGGTATCAATATCAAGGGTGCCGAATACAATTTGATTGGGCCACTCTCGTAAGGCTTTTTCTAGCAGCGTATCGAAATTTTCCATGTTTATCCTCATTTGCGTATCCATCCGTCTGCCCATATACTTGTAGGTCTATCTCCACGTTCGTATGATTTAATATTATCCCATCTTTTCCATTGCTCGCCACCATGAGAAGTGCGGTCTTTTGACCAAATAGACCCATCATCGATATGCTGCTTAAGTCCCGAGCGGATGTTCCTAAACTGTTGTGGCGATCTGTTTGGATTATCTTTGTAGGGGCCTAAATTATTAGGGTCTTCGGAATTGGGTGTGTTGCCTGAGCCTTCGATGCTGCAGGTTTTGTTATCCGAATCATTTGCCGACGTGTTTTGTAAAACACTGCCTGCACCCTGTCCCAGACGTGCTGCGTCAAGCATTCTCTGGAGGGCGCTTTTTGCTTGTGCGCTAGTGCTTGCACCGCCGCCTACGAGCATACCGCCGCGTGATGGACATGTTATGTCGTAGCTGCCAGTGAAGCAGCGCGTCATCAACCCCTCCGGATCCACCGCCATCACTGGATTCGCCCCTGCATACAGGAACGTATTCATCCCGCCCTCCAGCCCGATGGGGTCGGAGGAGATATAGCGGCCGATTTCAGGGTTGTAGTAGCGGTTCCAGTTATAGAAGATGCCGCTCTCGGCATCAAAATACTGGCCGGGCATGCGCAGGTTGACGGTGGCACTGCCGGTGGGGGCGCCGTTGCCAAAGCTGTCGGGCGCCCATGCCCATACTTGCGCACCCGCCGCGCTAGTGCCGAATTTTGGCGTGCCGAGGTGGTCGGTGTGCAGATAGGTGACCGTCTCGGGCGATCCGGCATTCACCTGCGCCAGCGGCTCGCCGTTCAGGTAAATGTATTCGCGGATGAACGCGCCTGCGTTCGTATATTCACCATACAGCAGGCCACCCGCACCATAGACGTAGTGCGTGGTATTGCCGCCGGCGACTTTTTTGGTGCGCTGGTGGCTGGCGTTATAAGTATAGGCGCCCACGGTGCTGGCGCTGATTTTGACTTCGCGCAGGTGGCCGAGGCTATCCCACACGTATTCACGCGTGCCGTCGTTGGTAATGTTGCCGACCGCGTCATAGGTATAGGCATTCGCACCCACGGCGCTGATTTTGTTGCTGCCCGCGGGCACGGTCGTCGTTGTTGTCGTGCCGCTGGCCTTGGTCAGGCGGTTGCTGACGGCATCGTAGGTATAGGCCGCCGGGGTGCCGTTGTCTTCTTCCTCCAGACGGTTGAGGGCGTCGTAGCCGTAATCGGTGCTACCGATACCTGTGATATTGCCGTTATCGTCGGTGGTATAGGCATTGCTAAAAATACCGCCCACGGCGCGCGACGTCGGCCAGTAATTCTGGTCATACGCAGCGGTAAAGGCGAGGGCGTTGCCATAGGTTATCGACGTTGCGGGGCCAAAGGGCAGATAACCAATGCTGCCCGCCAGTGATACCGGTGTGCCCGCCACAGGGGCGGTAACGCCGGTGACTTCCGCATTGCCGTTCAGTGCGTAGGTCACCGTACGGCCGGACGGCAGTGTGACGCCCGTCAGCACACCGGCCAGATCGTATGCGTAGCCCGTCGTGAATGTCAGCGCACCGCGCGTTTCCGTCACGGTGGTGACACGGCCCAGCAGGTCATAGGCATAGGCGGTGGTACCGCTGGCATCGGTTACGCTGCAAACGCGGCCTGCGCCGTTTGTGCAGCTATCGTAGGTATAGGTGGCATTTTCACTGGTATCGAGCAGATAGTTGATGGCAATCACGCGGTTGAGTGCGTCATAAGTATAATCTGCAACCGTACCCACAGCCGTATCTCGTAATATGATGTTACCGCCAAGATCGTATACGTACGAAGAATAACCGCGATCGGGGCTGACTTCTTCGCTGACTTGGCCGAAAGCATTGTAAGTATATTGGGTCGTGTTATCGCGTGCATCTATGGCCTGTGTATTATCGTTAAGCGTGTTGTATGTTTGGTCAGTTTCACCGCTTAGTGCATCGGTTTCTTTGACCAGACGTTGCAGCGCGTCATAGCTGTATCCTGTTGTATTGGTATTGGCATCAATAAAAGACGTCAGGTTACTGTTTTTATCGTAAGCGTAGATACTTTCGTCACTGGTGGCGTTGATGTCCTTGATCAGGCGTGACAGCTCGTCATACATCTGGCTTTGGGTGTATTTGAGCGCGGGCGTCGCGTCTTTATACTCGGTCTTTGTCGTATTGCCTGCATCATCTAGTGTATAAGTGATGGTATTGCCAAGATCGTCTTGAACGCCTGTTAAACGCTGGGCATTGTCGTAGGTATAAGATACCTCCGTGCCGTTTGGCATTTCCGTCTTGGTCACATTGCCGTTATTGTCGTACGTAAAGGTGGTGACCGCCTCAAGCGCGGTACCATCAGCCCGTGTCGATGTCAGGATACGGCTGAGCGCGTCGTAGGTCAGGGAGGTGACCGCCGTATTTGGCTCGGTAATGGTGGCAATCCGCTTGGCTACATCATAGGTATATGACGTGGTCTGCGCATAGGTTTCTCCATGTGCCTGCGTCACGGTTTGTACCAGCAGGTCGGCGTTGTAAGTGTATTTGGTGACAGCGCCCAGAGGGTTTGTCACGGTGTCAACGCGTCCCAAAATGGTATTGCCGTCGCCGTCCGTGGTGTTGGCATAGTAGGTGTATGTGGTTGTGCGGGTTTCGTTTGTCGTCAGGTCTTTAACCGAAGCTGCCGTCATACGGCCAAAAACGTCGTAGGCATAACTGATTTCGCGGTTGCCTGTCGTCGTTTTCTTCAGCAGGTTGAAAGAGCTTTCGTATTCGTTGATCGTCACGCGCTCTTGCGGTGTGCCGTAGGCTTCGGTTTCACGTACAATCAGGCCGCGGCTATTCCGCGTGAAGCGTGTCGTATTTCCTTCCCAGTCAGTTTTGCTGAGTACCCAGCCATTATCATCATAGTTATACAAATGGTTGGATGCGACGCAATTTGCCGATGCATGGCCGTTTACTTGCGTAATCCGGTTTACGCCTTTGATATCGTCAAAGAAATATGTGGTTTCTTTTCCTAGCGGATTTGTGGTTGTTACGCTGCTTGCGTTGTAGTCAATTTCATATGAATCTACGTCGCCAATGTGCTTAGATAGTACCGCGCGGCCTTGGGCGTCGTAGCCGTAAGTTGAGAAGCGCAGGCCATTTTCGTCCGTGATGCCAGTCAGTGCATTGACGAAACTAGTATCTTCATAATGGTATTCGCGTGTAACGCTGCCAGGTTTCGTGACTTCAGTCAGATTTCCGTTCACATCATAAGAATAGGTGAACGTGCCTTCCGGGGTTGCGACTGTTGTAACGCGCCCGCTGGCATAGGTTAATGTCAAACTGCGGTTGTTCTCATCGGTTACAGTTTGCAGGAGCCCACTTCCATTATACGTAAGGTTAATGGCCCCGCCGCCCAAGTATTCAATACGTTTCAGGCGTTTGTTGCTGTCATAGATTTCGCGCGTGTTATCGGGCAGGGTATAGAGATATCCGCCTGTGATATTGGCGAATTTCGCGGTTATGTTGGATGCATCCGCAGACCAATTGCTGCCATTCAATGTGTAGGTAGTTTTAGATCCTGTGCCATCAATGATTTCGGCTGTAGTCGAGGTGACTGTCAGGGTACGGGCATAGTTATGTCGCCAGAGTGTGCCTACGGTGTTATTTGTCCATGTGCTGTCGCTGCGATAAATGCGAGTGAACGCAAGGTTGCCGCCACGGTAATCGCGTTCGGTTTGTGATTTGTAGCCGAGGTCAAAATTGATGGGGTTTCCAACGATACTCTGAGGAGCTACACCCTCTTGTGCGATGGAGCACCCTTCCGCATTGTTTTTTGGTTGCGGAGAGTCTTCTATTTCTGGATCAGATGGCGAAATGCTGGGCGTAGCTGTTGTGACGCTTATCGAGTAAGATCCCGAAGCCGAAGTCGTGCTGCCTCTGAGAACCAGTGTATAGTCGCCCGAAGCGGGTGGCAGGGTTGTTGAGGTAAAGGTCGTGCGCCAATACGTGCCGTCCGGATGTATGAAGGTCATACCGGCGGAAAAAGATGCTGTAAGACTGACTGTAATGGGGCTGTTCGCAATGCCACGGAATTTGTAGCTGTTGAGCCCAGTGGCGAAAAGAAAGCCGCCGTAAGTCGCGCCGCTGTTCAGAAAGCCGTGACTGACGCTACGCGCACCACGAACGTTATAGAGAATATATGGTCCGCTTACCGATGTTGAGTAAGCAATTGCAAACGTATACGTACCAGTTTGCGGAAATGTTTCTGCGAAGCGAGTAGAGTAGTTTGTCCAGGGACTTCCATCTGGATGATATGCTCGAATGAGCATGCTGTTTGCGCTATTGGCGTATATCATAACGTATTGGCCAGCCGTAGCCTCTACCGTAAAGCTTTTAATCTGGCCAACATCTAGCCATCCGGGCATAATCATACCGCTGACTGGCGGTATTGTTTCAGACACGCTGCCCGCGCCTCGTTGATAAGAAAGCGCAAAATCGCCAGTTGCTCCGCTAGAGGCGTATGAAACTAATAATGTATAGGTTCCAGTGTCCGGTAAGACCGTATCAATACGGTTAGCAAAAGATACTTGGAAGCTGCCGTCAGGTTTGAGCAGCGTAAGGGTGATGCTGCCTGACATGCCACGCGCATAAAGCAAAAGGCCCTGACCGGCATTACCGCTAAGATTATAACTCCGGATCTGATAGCGACTTAGATTTTCTGTGAAGGTTGTGCCGCTAGTTAGGTTTCCGTTGGATACGGTATCGGCACCGCGAACGTAATAAAGCGTAAACGGGCCGCTTTGGCCGCCGTTCGTAGAAATAACAACTGTATAAGTGCCTGTTTCAGGCAGCGAATCGATGGAGAAACGGTTATTGTATGTGTTAATAACGCCGCCACTGGGTTTGGCAATAGCGATGCTAACGTTATATGTTGCGTTGCCTTGCAAAATCATTGCCTGGCCGGCACTGGCTGTAAATGTATATGCTGCTGTGCCACCTGGGCTAAGGCCACCCGAGGCAGTCTCCCCGCTTACTAAAGGAACCTGTGCCTGTGCGGGGCTGAATGTCGAGATTAGCAGAAAAAAACAAAAAAGAATACGAACCATAAAAAGTCCTTTTTTATGCGTATGTAAGATGTGTATAGAATGAGAAACGTGATTTATATTTTATTTCGTAGAAGAAATTTTCGCTTGCTTAACATGCTTGCTGTGCAATCTGTCTAGTATGTCTTACATACCCTTAATGCGTAGTTAAAAATACATGAGGTATTTTGTATTTTTGTATCAATTAAATCCATGTGAGGAGTGCCCTCGCGTTCGGGGCCATCCCGTGTGGGCGTTTATATCTACGGTGTATTTTTGCGCGGCGTGAAGCGCGTGGTGGCGGGCGCATGTGCATGGATATGGTTTTGCAATTCACGCATAAGTTTGTTTTCAGACATGTGTTTGCGGGCGGTATCGGGGGCTATTTCGCGCTTGTTACAATATTCGGCATCATAAAAATTTACTTGCCCATCTATGAAGCGGACGAGCGATTTGACATCGTATATCTGTGCAAAATCACTGCGGCGGGTGATGGTATCCGCAAGTGCTGCCGCCGTCACCTCGGCATCAAGTGAAAACTGCAGGCAGCCGCGCAGCATGAAAGCAAGGTCAAGCGCTGTTTGCGTTTTGACGGGTACGTTGCCGGGGAAAGATATCTGCAAATCAAAATCGATGAAGCAAACGTTCAGCTTGTCATCAATCAATTCATTCCCGCCCCAGCGGTCCCACAGGCAGATGCCTTTTTTGTGCACATCGATCAGCGCATTCAGGACTGCGCCCGCGGCGTTGGCGGCAGCTTCGGGGTTTTCGGCGGCGAAGCGTTTGCTCAGGCTTCGGCCTTCGGCGAAGTGCATCAACATCCAGTCACCGCCGTGTGCGGCAATGGCGGGGGTATGGATACCCGCATCCGTCAGCGATTGCATAAATTCAGCCTGCGCCGGAATGCTGCGGTAATGCAAGGCGCCGCCCAAATCAGCCGCCCCGAGGAATTTGATCTGGCGGGTAATGTACTGTTCGATATCTTCGCGGTTTTCATCGCGCCCGATGCGCAGCACGTATTTCTGCCCTGCGGCGTCTTGTGCGACATGAACGGTATTCAGAAATCCCTGCGCCAGCTGCGTATCGTCGCCACAGCGGGTCAGGCGGTGCGCCGCGAGGATCTGGTCGGGTGTTTGTGGGCGCATAGAATCACGAATCCTTTCCGGTCGGCGGCGCGTAAGCGGCAGTCACCATATCACGATACGGGCCATCTCCGCACGGCCCCGAGAGCGGCAATAATAAGCGGCTGAATTTACGAAGAATATTATAGCGTTGCGCGGCGTACCCTTTTTTACCGGACGGCGGGAACTTTTGCAGGCGGCGCCCGTTTGGGGGTAGTCGGTGGCGCGGATATCGGCGTTTTTCCTATTCTTCAAGAACTTGCTTGATGTAATACGTAAAAACAGTTGCATCCTGCCGCGAGTTGTCGCATATATGTGCCCATCTGGGTGCGTAAATGTCAGGGGCTCAAAGCCACCGGTTCGCAACCCGTCACGCCACCTTACGAAACACGCAAAGATGCCCTCACATTCCTCTATGTCCGTTCCGAATGCCCAGCGCGAAGCTGCTCTGGCAATCGTTTGCCTTATTGTTACGCTCAGCATTTACTGGTTGTTGATCGACCGCACCGCGCACAAGGTGTACGACAGCTATTTCTTTCCCAATCCCGGGCCATTTTATGGCGGGCTGATTTTTCTGGCTGCGCTGTTTTTGGTGCTCTATGCGGCGATGCTGTATAACGTCTGCCTGATCGGCAATTACCTGCGCCAGATGCGCGAGCGCATTCCCGAAGCGCAGGAAGTCCTGACCCTTTTCGACAAACCAGCACCTGCGCTGACGGTTCTGATCCCGTCATATAAAGAAGAGCGCATTGTGATCTGGCAAACCATGATTTCGGCGGCTGTGTCCGAATATCCGGCCAAGCGTGTGGTGCTGCTCATCGATAACCCGCCGTTCCCGTCGCAGGAAGAAGACCGCCAGCAGCTGGCGGTGACGCGTGCCCTGCCGGCCGAGTTGCAGGCAACATTTACCGCGCAGGCCGCATATTACAAACATGCACAAAGCGAATTTGAAGCCCGCGCGGCTGCCGGCGGCTTGAATGCCGCAGAAGAAGGCGCGCGTCTGGCGGGGCTTTATGAATCTGTGGCGGCATGGTTTGATGCGCAGGCGCAGGACGTATCGGGCGGCACGCCGATTGATGCGCTACATTTTGATATCAAATTCTTTGTCGAAACCATCCTGTTGAAACCCGCGCAGCTGAACCGTGAACGCGCCGCAGCTTGCCGCGCCCTGATGGCGGCAGATGCTGAACAGCTGGCACATCATTATGCCATTCTGGCGGGTCTGTTTAACGTCGAGTTTGCAAGCTTCGAGCGTAAGCGGTACATCAACCTGTCGCACGACGCAAACAAGGCGATGAACCTGAACAGCTATATCCAGCTGATCGGCCATGCCTGGAAAGAAGTCGAAACGCCGCAAGGTCTGGTGCTGGAGCAATGCGCAGCCGAAGAGGCAACGTTCAGCGTGCCGAATACCGATTATATCAACACCATCGATGCCGACAGCCTGATGACGCATGATTACGTGTCGCGTCTGGTTTATTTGATGGAACAGCCCGACCACGCCAAAATTGCCGTGGCGCAGGCGCCGTGCTCGTCCATTCCTGGCTCTCCCGTTGAAATCGAACGCATCGCGGGTGCCGTGATTGACGTGCAGTATCATACCCACCAGGGCTATACCTATTGGTATGCCAGTTTCTGGGTGGGCGCGAATGCCATGCTACGTATGACCGCGCTGAATGCGATCAAGGAAATCGCCAATGTCGATGGCAAAACCTTCGCCATTTATATTCAAGACCGCACGGTGATCGAAGATACGGAATCGACCATCGACCTCGTACAAAAAGGGTGGCTGCTGTATAACTATCCTGCACGCATGACCTTTAGCGCAACGCCGGCGGATTTCGGCTCTCTGCTTATCCAGCGTCGCCGCTGGGCGAATGGCGGCCTGATTATTCTGCCAAAACTGATCCGCTATGCCATGCAGGCGCCCAAGAACCTGCGCCTGCTCAAAGAACTTTTTATGCGCTTTAACTATCTGGCGATGACGACGCTCAGCGTGGCGGTGATGTATCTGTTTGCGTTCTACAGCTTTAGCCCGCGTCTCAGCACGCCACTGCTGATTTATGCGAATATTCCGCTGCTGCTGCTGTATTCGCGTGACCTCAAGGTTTGCGGCTACCGCTATACCGACGTGTTCCGCGTTATCTCGCTCAACCTGATGCTGCTGCCGATTATTACGGCGGGTGTTCTGAAACAGATGCAGCAAATTTTGACAGGCCGCAAAGTTCCTTTTGCGCGCACGCCCAAGGTGAAAAACCGTACCGGCGCGCCGGCGATGTATTACCTGATGGAACTGGGCATGATCGGCTATTGCGCATATATGGTGATTGCGAACGCGCTGGATGACGAATGGTCGCCTGTGGTTTATTCGCTTTTGAACCTGACGATGCTGCTGTATGCCATGTTCCGGTATATTGGTGTGCGTGCCATGTGCCAGGATTTGTGGGCGGCATGGATAAACACATGGGCAGGTTTCACGCAAAAGCGTGCGGCGCGTCAAAAACCGCAAGCCTGATAGATGAAAACCAAGCAAAAGCCCGCTGGCATTGCTGTCAGCGGGCTTTTGCTTTTGCGGTTGTGCGGTTTTTATGACCCGCGTTTTTTACCTGCGCCGCCGTAGCGTGCCAGCCAATGCGCATAGGGTGCGGGCAGCGTCCAGTCCGGTTTGTCCTGCCCCAATTCAAGCGCCAGCTTGTATGCGTAATGCGGGTTGGCCAGATGCGCGCGGCCGATCATGACCAGATCCATTTGGCCGTCTTTCACCACGCGTTCGGCATCGGCGGGCGCATCAATGCCCCATGCCGCGGCTACGGGAATGCCGGCTTCATGTTTGACGCGTGCCGCGACAGTGCCAAGGAAGGCGGGGCCCCAGGGTACGTTCGCGGCCGGGGTCGAAAAACCGATACTGACATTCAGCATGTCGAGCCCGCCCTGCCGCATGCCGCGGACCAGCTGGATTGCTTCTGTCAGGGTTTCTTCGTCGCGGCCGTCGTATTCAATGACGCCGAAACGGGCGGTCAGGGGCAGACTTTCCGGCCAGACATCGCGCACGGCGGCCAGTGTTTCCATCATAAAACGCCCACGTCCCGCCGCATCACCGCCGTATTGATCTGTACGCTGGTTGGCGTGGATGGAGAAAAAGCTTTGCGCCAGATAGCCATGCGCGAAGTGCAGCTCCAGCCATTCAAACCCGGCATCAAGGGCGCGTTTTGCTGCGGCGACGAAATCGGCTTTGACACGGGCGATGTCGTCCAGCGTCATTTCCTTGGGCACTTTGGGCAGGCCGCCGCCAAAGGCGAGGGGCGAGGGGGAAATGGTCTGCCAGCCACGCGGGTCGCCGTCGGCAATATGATCGTCGCCTTCCCATGGCAGGTTGGCGCTGGCCTTACGGCCCGCATGGCCGATTTGAATGCCGGGTACGCTGCCGGCGGCTTTGATCGCGCCTGCGATCTTTGGCCGGATGTGTGTGCATCGCTCCACAGGCCTGTGCAGGCGGGCGTGATGCGGCCTTCGGGCGATACAGCCGTGGCCTCGACAATCACCAGCCCCGCGCCGCCGCGGGCCATGCCGGTGTAATGCGCCAGATGCCAGTCGGTGACGAACCCGTCTACGGCGCTGTATTGGCACATGGGCGGCACGGCAATGCGGTTGCGCAGTGTGACGTCTTTGAGTTGAAACGGGCTAAACAGGGCGGGCATTTTGTTTTCCTTCAAGATACGGTCTATGTGCTGTGCTAACAGATGTGGCAGGCCGGGGGATAGTCAATGCCTGCGCCGTGTATAAATCGAGTGGCCGAGGCCCGCTATTAGGCCATTGATTCGTCTTTCTAAAAAAGCTGAAAACTTTCAGATCACTACGGCCGAGTGTGAAACCACCAGACGCAAAGCATGCGCTATCGCCATGGACGGGGATATGTGGTCAATCCGCTTTATGGTTTTTGCGCCGCTGCGTAAGCGTAAAATTTTTGAAAAATTTTAAGACGTCCCGAGGGCTTGTTTTTTAAACCCTTTTTGCCCTGGTTTTTCCCTAAGCGAGATGAAAGCGACTCTCATTTAGATCCCCCTGCGGGACAAGATGTTGACAATGAGTAAACGCAATCATACTATATCTAGTAGCTGGAGGGGGCAGGGGTTAACGACGCGCCGCTATCAACCAATATCGGTTTTGCCGCATATTTTGGCCTTGATAAACGCGTTTTTTCACGCAAAAAACCATAGATTTGCCGAAAAACCATATTTTTCGGAATGCCTGATTTTTGCCTGAAGCCCGGTTTGCTTCTCTCTGGTCAACGATAAAAACACTCACGCACCCATCATCGGGGCACATCGAAGACGAAGAGAAAATCAGCCGACAGCGCCGGATGTCCTATCCGGTTCGCGGGACGCCTTTCACTGACATCCTTGATCGTGTGCCGATCTCACAAGCGAGGATTTCACATGTCAGTTACCGTTTACAGCAAACCGTCCTGCGTACAATGCACCGCAACCTACCGCGCGCTCGACCGCAAAGGCGTTTCTTATAACATTATCGACCTGTCCCAAGATCCTTCCATGCTGGGCAAGATCAGCGAACTGGGCTACCGCGAGGTGCCCGTTGTATTTGCTGGCGAACAGCACTGGTCCGGCTTCCGTCCGGATATGATCAGCGCGCTCGGTTAATTTTCGCCATGGCGCGGGTCGTTTACTATTCCAGTCATTCACAAAACACACACCGTTTTGCCGAACGTCTGGGCATTCCCGCCATGCGCATTCCGGTTTCCCCGCAGGAGGCTATGCCCCGTGCAGATGAACCGTTTGTTCTGATCACGCCCACCTATGCCGATGATGTCGGCCGCGGCGCGGTTCCCAAACAGGTCATCCGATTTCTCAACGACCCTGCACACAGGGAACTGTTGAGGGGGGTCATCGCCTCCGGCAACCGGAACTTCGGCCAGTTTTATGGCCATGCGGGTAATGTGATTGCTCAAAAATGTGATGTGCCGCTTTTGTACAAGTTCGAGCTGTCGGGCACCGAAGAAGATATCAACAACGTTAAGCAAGGAATGATGAAGTTATGGGAGTCGTCGAATTGGGATACGCAGGCGCTGCTAAAAAAGAGCCTATGACCAATACCAAGGACACCGCCGAAAAGGCAACCGGCGACCGCGGTGATTATCACGCGCTGAACGCGATGTTGAACCTGTACGATATGGATGGCAACATCCAGTTCGATAAAGACCGCATGGCGGCGCGTCAGTATTTCCTGCAGCATGTCAACCAGAATACTGTTTTCTTCCACAACCTTGAAGAAAAGCTGGAATATCTGGTCACCAACAAATACTACGAAGGCGACGTGCTGGCGCAGTATGACATGGCCTTTATCAAATCGCTTTATGACCGTGCGTACAAATTCAAATTCCGTTTCCAGACCTTTCTGGGCGCATTCAAATATTATACCAGCTACACGTTGAAAACGTTTGATGGTAAACGTTATCTGGAACGCTACGAAGACCGCGTGGTCATGGTGGCGCTGGCGCTGGCGCGCGGCGATGCGAAAATGGCCGAAATGCTGGTCGATGAAGTCATGTCGGGCCGCTTCCAGCCTGCAACGCCGACCTTCCTCAACGCCGGCAAAAAACAACGCGGGGAATTGGTTTCCTGCTTCCTGCTGCGTATGGAAGACAACATGGAATCGATCGGCCGTTCGATCAACTCCGCTCTCCAGCTGTCCAAGCGCGGCGGCGGTGTGGCGTTCATGCTGACCAACATCCGTGAATCCGGTGCGCCCATCAAACACATCGAAAACCAGTCGTCGGGTATCATTCCGATCATGAAGCTGCTGGAAGATGCGTTTTCGTATGCCAACCAGCTTGGCTCCCGCCAGGGTGCGGGCGCGGTGTACTTGAATGCGCACCACCCCGATATCATGAAATTCCTGGATACCAAACGCGAAAACGCGGATGAGAAAATTCGTATCAAAACGCTGTCGCTGGGCGTTGTCATTCCCGATATCACGTTCGAGCTGGCGCGTGATAACGAAGATATGTATCTTTTCTCGCCCTATGATGTCGAAAAAGTATACGGCGTCGCCTATTCGGAAATTTCGGTTACCGAAAAATACCGCGAGATGGTGGATAACCCGAAAATCCGCAAAAAGAAAATCAACGCACGCGAATTCTTCCAGACGCTGGCCGAAATTCAGTTTGAATCCGGCTATCCGTATATCATGTTTGAAGACACCGTGAACCGCGCCAGCCCCATCCATGGCCGCGTGACCATGAGCAACCTTTGCTCTGAGATCCTGCAGGTCAACGATCCTTGCACGTATAGCGACGACCTCGGCTACGACCATATGGGATCGGACATTTCGTGCAATCTGGGGTCGATGAACATCGCGCTCAGCATGGACTCGCCCGATTTTGGCAAAACGGTCGAGGCGTCTATCCGCGCCCTGACGGCGGTATCGGATATGAGCAATATCCAGTCCGTTCCCTCCATCGCGCATGGCAACGCAAAATCGCATGCCATCGGTTTGGGGCAGATGAACCTGCACGGGTATCTGGCGCGCGAGCGTGTGTTCTACGGCTCCGACGAAGGTATCGATTTCACGAATATCTACTTCTACACGGTCGCCTATCACGCCATCCGCGCATCTAACCTGATTGCCGAAGAGCGCGGTCAGGCCTTCGCCGACTTCGATAAATCGAAATACGCCACCGGCGAATTCTTCGATAAATACACCGAACAGGAATGGACGCCGAAAACCGAAAAAGTCCGTGCGCTGTTCGATAACGCCGGCATCCATATCCCGACACAAGAGGATTGGAAAGCACTGAAGGCCGCGGTGCAGAAACACGGTATCTATAACCGCTATCTGCAAGCTGTCCCGCCAACGGGTTCGATTTCGTATATCAACAACTCGACCTCGTCGATCCATCCGATTGTGTCGAAAATCGAAATCCGCAAAGAGGGCAAGATTGGCCGCGTATACTACCCCGCGCCGTTCATGACCATGGACAATCTGGAATATTTCCAGGATGCCTATGAAATCGGCCCCGAAAAAATCATCGACACCTATGCGGCTGCCACGCAGCACGTCGATCAAGGTTTGTCGTTGACGCTGTTCTTCCGCGATACCGCAACCACCCGCGATATCAACCGTGCGCAAATCTACGCATGGAAGAAAGGCATCAAGACGATTTATTATATCCGCCTGCGCCAAATGGCGCTGGAAGGCACCGAAGTACAAGGATGTGTATCATGCAGTCTGTAAAATCCGCCAACGCCAACGCAGAAAAAGCCAAATCATTGCTGGGCAACCATAAAACGGTTCGCGCGGTTAACTGGAACCGTATGGAAGACGACAAAGATCTGGAAGTCTGGAACCGTCTGACCGGCAACTTCTGGCTGCCTGAAAAAGTACCGCTGTCGAACGATATTCAATCGTGGGATACCCTGACGCCGGCCGAACAGCAATTGACCATTCGCGTATTCACGGGGCTGACGCTGCTCGATACTATTCAAAACAGTGTCGGCGCACCTGCGCTGATGCCCGATGCCGTCACCCAGCACGAAGAAGCCGTGCTGGCAAACATCGCCTTCATGGAGGCGGTGCACGCGCGTTCTTACTCCTCTATCTTCTCGACGCTGTGCATGACGCGCCATGTGGACGATGCCTATCGCTGGAGCGAGGAAAACGAGCAGCTGCAGAAAAAAGCACAGCTGATCCTGGAAGAATACGCATCCGAACACCCGCTGAAACGCAAAATCGCCAGCGTGTTCCTGGAAAGCTTCCTGTTCTACTCCGGCTTCTACTTGCCGATGTATTGGGCCAGCCATGCGAAGCTGACCAATACGGCCGATCTGATCCGCCTGATCATCCGCGACGAAGCGGTGCATGGTTATTACATCGGCTACAAATTCCAGCGTGCATTTGAAAAACTGTCAGATGCAGAAAAAGCCGATATCAAAGATTTCGCATATGCACTGCTGATGGATCTGTATGATAACGAAATTAAATACACTGAAACCCTGTACGACAGTGTTGGTTTGAGCGAGGACGTTAAAAAATTCCTACACTATAACGCGAACAAAGCGCTCATGAACCTTGGCTTCGATCCACTGTTCCCGGCAGCCGTTACTGACGTCAACCCGGCGATTTTGTCGGCGCTGTCGCCGAATGCGGACGAAAACCATGACTTCTTCTCCGGCTCCGGCTCTTCGTATGTCATCGGCAAAGCCGTGGTGACCGAAGACGAAGACTGGAGTTTCTGATCGCCCGTAAATAGGCGGCATAAAAAAAGAGAGCGGGCATTTACCCGCTCTCTTTTTTTATGCGTTTTTGCGCGGCGCTTTGAAAACCTTTACGGCAAGAGCGCGATATTTACTGCCGACGTTTTACCGTTTTCTGTATGGAGGTCATAGGACAGGCGCTGGCCAACGTCGACTTGTTCGATACCCGCGGCGCTCAGGGCCGAGATATGCACGTAAACGTTATCTCCCCCGTCTTGCGGGCGGATAAAGCCGTAGCCGCGATCTTGTTTGAACGAAATAATACTTCCTGTCGGCATTTTAATCTTCCTTTACCAGCTTCTGGCATTTGCCCATTTTGATCGATGATAACTTACGGCGGATCATATCGCCCGCATTTATTTTGGAGGGGGTATCTTCGGCGCTCTCGATCAACGATAGCCGCTTGACCGCGATGACCTCCAGCTCGACTGTCTCGCCGAGCGAGAGGACTTTTGCGGTCACCGCCTGCTCCCCGATTTGATCCGGCTTCCCGCGCGGTTTGTTCGGTTTTGCCCAAATCGGCTCGCGCCAGCGGATCGTATCCGAAACGGCGGGGGCGGGGCAGGGCGGCCATTTTTCTTGTGTCATTTTTAAATTATCCAAAAGATAAATTTCTAGTAAGGGTGCGGCGGCTCAATTCTCGGGGGTGGCGCAGCCCGAAGATGGCAGAATATTCTACTTTTTATCATCGGAAATACAGAGAACTTTTTCATTTTTACGCGGGTCATGACAGGAATTTGGCCACCCGCCGGGAAATCGCGGGAGAGGCTGCCGCGACCACGGGCGTCACCAGCAATGACATAGACGTTACAATCATGAAAAACTGGGCGTCTGCTGCCGGAATGATGCCATAGCCGAGGGCGATTGTAACGATCACAAAAACAAACTCTCCGCTTTGCCCAAGAAGGATCGAGGTTTCGGCGGCCGTTTTTTTCTCTACCTTGAACAAGAGGCAAAGCGCAAACAGAATGCCCGCCTTGAGAAGGCCGATACCCGCGACCGATGCAAATATCCACAGCGCATTATCCATCAGCATTTTTCCATCTATCATCATGCCGACCGACAGAAAAAACACACCCATCAGAAGGTTTTTAATGGGGGCGATGACGCTTTGAATATCGTTTTTATGTTCTGTTTCCGCAAGCAGCAGCCCCGCAAGGAAGGCGCCCAGCGCCGACGACAGCCCCGCCTTCTCCGTCAAGGATGCCGCCCCGATCATGACAAAGAGCGCGAAGGACGTGAGCCATTCCTTGCGCTTGCTGGGGTTGATGTGGCGTAGCAGGGGTCTCAGCAGGCGCATGCCGATCAAATAAATTCCGGCAACCGTCACGGTGGCCAGTGCCAGCGCACTGCCGGTTACAAAGAAAAGGCTTTGATCCGTTTTTGTTGTATATGCCGTCAGCAGTACCAGAATGGGGACAACTGCCAGATCTTGCATCAGAAGGATTGAAAACGACAGTTTGCCGACAGGTTTGTTGAGGGTGTCTTTTTCATCGAGCAGTTGCATGACAACGGCCGTCGATGAAAGCGCAAAGCAGGCCCCCAGCAAAATAGACATTTCAAGCGCGTTTCCAAAATAATAGGCGATGACGAATACCGCGGTACCCGTCAGAACGATCTGGCAACTGCCCAGCCCCAGGATGTGTCTTCTCATTTGCCACAACTCGTTCAGCGAGAGTTTCAGGCCAATCATAAACATCAAAAAAATGATACCCAGCTCCGAGAATTCGGTAATCATCTCGCTGTCTGCAATAGACGGGATTGCCTGCGTATCAAGCCACGACGTCAGACCATGCGGGCCCATCAATATGCCGCATAACAAAAAACCCAGCACAGGAGAAATCTTCATCCTGTGAAGCAGAGGGATCGTCAGGCCCGCAATGCCCAGAAGAATAAGAATTTGTGTATAGTTGTGCATAGGTTCTGACCCTCAGGGGCGGCTCTCATGTCTGTTGAGAACGATTGCTATCTCGGCGTGTTTTTTAGAGACTACACGGTTAGAGACCCATAATAGCAAAGAGTGTTGATAGAACGGCTGCGTATACCGCAACAGGGTCTATATTGCCTGATGCTGTAAAATCAAAAGTCATTTATCTGAAATTATATTTTTGTGTATTATTCAATAATCTTACATATGCCAGTCCATTGAGACGGCATGCTTGTCGTTTCACCAAAAGACAATTGCGTGTGTCGTGAGGTTGCATAGAAATAATTTCCATCGGCATCTCGGTTGGAAAAAATAGTTGCCGTTATTAAAGCGCCTACACCAGTAAAGTCTATAAAGTTTAGGCCGACTTCCCCTGCTCGGACTGCAACATCATCTGTGCCAGCATTGCCTATGATAAGCGCCGTGCCATGTTTAATATCTATTTTTGTATAGGTGGCAACGCTGTCTTCTGGATTTTTTGAGAAAGCGCCCCTTTCAAAAGAAGTCTTTTTGCCATTAAATGTTGATGTGCCGCCTTCTTTAATCGTGCATCGAATTGTTTTGGCGCCCAACAGCGGATCAAGATTGCTTTGTGCTGAGACAGAAAAAGGTGTGAAAAGTACAATTAACGTCACGAGAAAAATTTTCTTCATTTTAACCTTCTCCAAGGGAACAATAATCTTTTCTGATCAGTAACATAGTATCTTACAATCCACCTGCCTAAGCAAGTTAATGGAGCGAAATTGATTATGGCAGGAACCGCATTTGTCAGCTAAATGAATCGCTTAAAAAATGGTACTTCCTGCTCTCCAGTACCTGAAAGTTTCTCAGAGTTTTCTATTTGAGAGATAAGAGCGGGCGTGAAGTACGTAAAAAATCCACGCCGACAGTTCACGAATGATTGCAAATAAAAGCTTATCACATTGTTGTTCGCGTGACGCTTGTTTGCACCAGAGATACGGTTCGTGAAGAATAAATGGCGGAGCAAACAACCCCACGGCGAACCGTGCATTACCTTACGGCGGGGCCTGTCTGGAATTATCTGGGGGTTTCTGGGAAGAAACAAGCGGTATTTTCCAATGGCGGCTCAGGAGTTAGATGGAATTTTTACCCTGCATAAAACTCCATTTTTTCCACCCATCGAGTGAGCGACAACCGCGTACAGCAGACCTTTGCTAGCCATTCCCTCAAAGTCGTCGGAGGAACTGTCGACGCCCCCGTCTTGTGGTACCTGTGCTTGCCATTGCTCACCTGGCGGAAGTACATGAGGCGTTTTTACCTTATGGGCAAAGTAAGTCTGAGCTGCCTTAGATCGAAATATTCTTTTCCAAGGGGATTCCCAATAATGGAAATATAGTCCGGTTATCGTTGTTGCTGATACGCCCGTGTTTGTCACTGTTACGGAGATATATCGATGATCGTCCACACTCGGTATCATCACCATATTTCCATTACATTTCACGGAAATCCGATTGCGTGCCCACCACTGGTAAAGACCCACGATAGCAATGACTGTCGAAAGAATAGCTGCATATAACGCAACTGGGTCTATATCGCCAGATATTGAAAAATCTAATGTCATTTAAGACTTTCTCTTTTTATCTTTCTATGAGAGCGCAGGTTCCATCAAAGAATCCTGGAGGCACTTTTAATGCCACCGCATTGCTTAATTTAGAGAAGTGCCCAGCCATCTTACCACCATCATAAATTTGCAATTGATCGCCTACTTTTTTAATAGGGGTGTAGTAACCGAGATACTGACTTGGAATTTCAAATTTTAGGTCACCGTCGGCGTCACTCCACAATCCTACCCAAGGCCTATATTCACTCAGCCTTAAATAAATTTTAGACTGTTGGGACGTATTATCCGCAGTAATTTTACCATCACACTCAAAACTGGTCTCCACAGCAGAAAATTTAATAACGACTACAAATGCGATTATTAGTAAAATAAAAACAGTACCTAAGATTTTTTTCATTCGTACTCTCCATTAATAAATTCTGCATTCATACTAAACAAAGAATTAATATCACAAAACGCCAAATCCACGCTTGTGGAGGGTTACATGATATCTTGGTTAGGCAGTTGAAGTTACGAAATAGATTATGGCAGAAGTCGAATTCACCAGCAAAATGAATCGCTTAAAAACTGGTACTTCAGAGTCAAAAGTACCAAAAATTACTCAGAGATTTCGTGATTGAGAGATAGAAATAGGCGTGAAGTACACGAAGAAAATCGTATCAGCAGTTCACAAACAATCGCAAATAAACGCTTGTGACGCTGTCGTCCATGCGTGGTCGCATTACAGTTGAGATATGGTTGCAACCAGATAAATGGCGGAGAGGATGAGATTCGAACTCACGAAACCTGTTACAGTTTACTCGCTTTCCAGGCGAGCGCCTTCAACCACTCGGCCACCTCTCCGCATCTAGAATGCTGGGTTGTCATGGGACTGCGGGAAGTGAAAGGGCATGCGCGGGGCAGCATTTCAGGCCGTGAATCAGCACCAAAGTATCCGCGGTTACCGGATACGGAGCAACAAATTACCCTTAATACGTTTCCGTATCAAGGGTAATTTAGTGTATTCAAAACAATGGTTTATGCCGGTTTTTGTCCGGCGGCGCCTTAGTTGCCCAGTTTCTTGAGCATATCGAGCGGCAGGGGGAGCACGATGGTGCTGCTCTTGTCGTTTGCGATGTCCTGGAAGGCGGCGAGGTAGCGCAGCTGCATCGCGCCCGGCTCGGTCGCCAGCAGGCGGGAGGCTTCGACCAGCTTGCCGGCGGCTTGCAATTCACCCTCGGCGCTGATGACTTTGGCGCGGCGTTCGCGTTCGGCTTCGGCCTGACGGGCAATCGCGCGGATCATGCTTTCGGCGATGTCGATGTGTTTCAGTTCAACGTTGGCGACCTTGATGCCCCACTGGTCGGTCAGGCCGTCGAGGATCTCGCGGATGTCGGCGCTGAGCTTGTCACGCTCCGACAGCATTTCGTCCAGCTCGTGCTTACCCAGAACAGATCGCAGGGTGGTCTGCGCCAGTTCGGACGTTGCGCGCATGAAATCGGTAACTTTGTTGATGGCGTTATCCGGCGATACAACGCGGAAGTAGACAACCGCGTTGACCTTGACCGAAATGTTGTCTTTGGAAATCACGTCCTGGCTGGGAACGTCGATGGTGCGTACACGCATATCGACGCGCACCATGGTCTGGAAGCCGGGGACCAGAATGATCAGGCCGGGACCTTTGACGCCGGTGAAACGGCCAAGGGTGTAGACAACGCCGCGTTCATATTCGCGCAAGACGCGGAACGCATAGCCCAGAAAGACAAGGCCGACGAGGAGCAAAAAGCCTAAAAAGCCGATACCGATACCCATGATTGATTAGATCCTTTCGTTATAGATAAACGTTTGTGCGCGGGGGCGTTTGTGCCGCTGCGCGGTTGTCTGGTTGGTTATTCTTTGTGTTCCTTGACTGTCAGCGTCAGGCCGTCGAGAGAGAGGATATCTACCTTGTCGCCTTTTTGCAAAATCGCATCGCCATCGGAAATCGCCCGCCAGATTTCACCCGTTACGCGCACTTCGCCGCGGCCCTGCGACCACGACAGAATTTCCCCGACGGACGTAAAAAGCTCTTCCGTGCCTGTGGTCTTCGGCCGGCGCTGCGCCTTGAGGACCAAGGCCAGTAGCACAGACAGGAACGCCACGCTGACAAACGTAATGCTGCCCGCGACCAGAATGTCGACGCCGTAATCGGGCGTATCGCTTTCGATCAACATCATGGATCCGGCAAAGAAAGCGATGGCGCCGCCTATCCCCATGATGCCGAACGACGGCGTCAGCGCTTCGCCCGCCATCAGTGCAAGACCGATAAAGATGAGCGCAAGACCCGCATAGTTGATGGGCAGAATGTTCAGCGCAAACAGGCCGAGCAGCAGGCAGATCGCCCCCGCAATACCGGGCAGCAGCGCGCCGGGGTTCGCAAATTCATACACCAGGCCGTAAAAGCCGATCGACATCAACAGCAGCGCCACGTTGGGGTGCGTGATGACTTCCAGCAGTTTGTGGCGCCAGTCGGGGGCGACAAATTCAATGACGGCGCCGCGGGTTTTCAGGGTGTGGGTTTTCCCCTCCGGCATTTTCACTATTTTTCCATCCATTTTATCCATCAGCGACGGCAGGTCGTCTGCGATGATGTCGATGACTTTTTTGCTCAAAGCTTCGGAGGCGGTCAGGCTTTCGGCGCTGCGCACCGCGCGCTCTGCCCATTCGGCGTTACGGCCGCGCATTTCCGCCAGTCCGCGGATATAAGCGGATGCGTCATTGACCATTTTCTGATCCATGGCGGAGCCTTGCTGCGGCACGTCGCCCTGTTTCTGCGGGCCTTGCTGCGGTTGACCGCCGCCATCGTTCATTTGTACGGGTGTGGCCGCGCCGATGTTTGTGCCGGGTGCCATGGCGGCGATGTGGCTGGCGTACAGGATATACGTACCCGCGCTGGCCGCGTGCGAACCTGCGGGCGCGACATAGGTCGCGACGGGCACGGGGGATTCAAGAATGTCCTGAATGATTTCCTGCATGCTGTTATAAAGTCCGCCCGGTGTATGCATTTGCAAAACGACGATGGCGGCGTTTTTTTCTTTGGCGTAGCGCAGGTGGCGGCCAATCAGGTCGTGCATGGCGGGACTGACAACGCCTTTGACTTCCAGCACATAGGCGAGGGGTTTGGCGTCGTCTTCGCTTTTGGCCTGCAGCGGCGCCATGAACAGCAAAAGTCCGGCCGCGAGGCAAAGGGCAGAAAGGAATTTTTTCATCAAAAGCATGCGACCCCCGAAGGAAAGCGATAATGCTGAAATCATAACAAAATCTTGCCTGCAAACCTATAAAATCCGGTTAACTGGATGGCTTTCTGGCGGGGGATTACGGCAAGGCTTGGTGGGTATTATGACAGGCCGGGTGGTTTGGGTGCCACGGGTGCGGCGGGTTTGGGGGCGTTTTTGCCCACTTGCGGCTCTGCCCCGCGGTGCTGAATGACGTCGGATGCCCAAAGTGCACCCTGCGCCGCGCTGTCGGCGGCGGTCTTTCCCTGCGCAAGGCCATAGATAAAACCGGCGGCAAACTGGTCGCCGGCGCCGTTGGTGTCGACAAGCTTGTCGACTTTGTGGGCGGGTACATGGGTGATGATGCCGTTTTCAATCACATCGGCACCCTTGGCACCTGCGGTGATGGCGGCGGTGAAGCCGTGCGCGGATGCTTTCGCGGCGGCTTCTTCGAATGTAGATACGGCGAACAGTGCCATAAATTCCTTGCGGTCGCCGACCAGAATGTCGGCGTGCGCAGCCGCGAGGGCCAGATATTTTTCCTGATGGCGGGCGACCAGCGCGGCATCGTTCAACGCCATGGCGACTTTGCCGCCGGATTGTTTGGCCAGCGCGGCGGCATGCGCCACAGCATCCTGCCCGCTGTCGCTCAACCACAAATAAGAATCCAGATAGGTGATTTTCGCCTGCTTGATCAGCGTTTCGTCGATGTCTTCGGGCGTTAGTTCATACGCCGCGCCACTGGCGAAGGCAAAACTGCGTTCGCGGTCGGGCGTGGTCAGAACCATCACGGCGTTGGTGGCTGTTTCCGGATTGGTGCTGATGACGGGTGTAAAATCTACATCGTGCTTATTCAGACGCCCGGTCAGGAATGCGCCCGCATCGTCGTTGGCGATTTTGCCGATCAAGGCGACTTTGCCGCCCCGCAGGCCAATGCCGCCCGCCACGTTGCCGCCGGGGCTACCGGGGGTTTTGATGGCGTCGTCGCCCAGTTCAATCGCGCGCGCGGTGTCGGAGGATACTAAATTCGTCAGGCCTTTTTTAAGGCCGTGGCGTTCGATCTCGCTGTCCGGTACAGCCGCCTGAATATCCACGCAAAGGGCGCTCAGCGCGACAACATCGTAAACCTTACGGTTCTGCGGCATGTGTTGATTCTCCGGTAAAATGCGAACGCCCATACCCTAGCAAAGCTGCTGGGGTGCGCCAAGCGTATAGGGCGTGGACTCTGGAAACATAGGGGTGTTTTTATCGCCAGGCATCTTTCAGGCGGCGGACGGCATGTACATGCCCCTCCGCCCCGCTGCCGCGCAGCTTCAGCAGTACCTTGTCCGTGACATGTGCCTTGCCGCAAATCACCACAGGCCGTCCGCCGCGCACCAGACTGTTCAGAAATACCGTCATGGCCATCATGCCTGTCATATCAATCATGGGCACATGGGTCAGGTCGACAACGATTTTGCGTTCGGGGTCGGGCAGGGTGGCGATGCTGCTTTCCAGCGTTTTGCCGATTGTGCCGAAAAACAGCGGGCCGTCGATGCGGTAAACCAATGTATCGGCGGGAATGCTATCGTCTGTGTCCGCGCTGTGAATGCTGATATCCGTCAACACGGCGATACGGCGCATGAACAGCAGCGACGCCATGACCATGCCAACCGCAATGCCTGCGACCATATCCACAAAAACGGTCAGCAGGAAACATGTCAGCAGCACAACGCTGTCACTACGTGGGGCAAGCTTTAATACCATGATGAATTGCGGCGCGTGCGACATGCGCCACGCCACGCCCAGCAGCAGCGCCGCGAGCGACGCCATGGGAATATGGCTGATGTAGGGCGCCAGCGTCAGCACATACAGCAGCAAAAACAGCGCATGAAAGATACTGGCCATGGGCGTTTTCGCGCCGGCCTGAATGTTGGCGGCCGTACGCGCAATGGCGCCCGTAGCCGGAATGCCGGCAGCAAGGCCTGAGAAAATATTACCAAGGCCGATGCCGTTTAATTCGGCATTCGGGTCATGGCGCGTGCGTGCCATACCATCGGCCACGGTCGCGGACAGCAGCGATTCAAGTGCCGCCAGCGCGGCAATCACCAGCGCAGGCATCAGCAGCATTTTAAATTCGGCATAATCCGGAATAGCAAACAGCGCGCCATCGCCCGGTAGGTGCAAACGCGGCGCCATGGGCGGAATGCCCGCCTGCAACGCGCCCGCCGTATCGGTATAGCTAAAACGCGACAGCAGTGTGTCGACATTAATGCCCGATTGCTGGAGCACCCACGCGGTGACAAAGCCGAGCGATATGCCCGCAACCGCCGCCGGAATTTTTTTGCTGATACGCGGCGTCAAAATCAAGCCCGCCAATGTAATGGCACCAACGGCCAGATTGGGCCAGCGTAAATCCGGCAAGGCGGCGGCGATGGTTTTGACTTTGTCGATATAATGCCCCTCCAGCTGTGCAAGGCCGAGGCCGAAAAAATCATTCAGCGCCAGCGTGCCAATGGTCACGGCAATCCCCGCGGTAAATCCCGTGACAACAGGATACGGCACATAATTGACAAATTTGCCAAGGCGCAGCATGCCCAGCACAATCAATATCGCCCCCGCCATGATCTGGCACCAGATTAGACCGTGCAGGCCGTATTTACTGACGATGGGCGCGACGATGACAACGAAAGCCGCTGTGGGGCCGCTCACCTGCGTAGTCGAGCCGCCAAAAATGGCGGTGACGATCCCCGCAACAATGGCAGTGTAAAGCCCGTGTTCTGGCGGCAGACCGACCGCAATCGACAGCGCCATCGCCAGCGGCAACGCAATCAGCGATACGATCAACCCTGCGGTGATATCGGCGCGCAGCGTCTGGCGGTCATAGGTTTTAAGCGTGGTGCGAAGCGCCGTCGCAAGAGGAAATAACCGCACTTTGGCGGCGGAGGTAACTGGCTGTGACATGATGCGGTCCGGAATGCGTCTTTATCAGGCGTAGAGCCAGAACATTTCCTTTCTGTGCTGCTTTTCAAAATGGTCGATGGCATCGGCATGCTCCAGCGTCAGGCCGATATCGTCAAGGCCGGACAGCAGGCAGTGCCGCTCGAACGCGGGCGTGTCAAACGTGTATGTTTTTCCGCCGGAGATGCTGAGGGTTTGTTTTTCAAGATCTGCCGTAAAAATGGCTTTATCGCTGGCGGCCTGCATCAGCGTGCCGATATATGCGGGCGATATTTCGATTGGCAAAATGCCGTGGCGGTAACAGCCGGCACGGAAGGCGCCATCGAATACTGCGGCAACAACGACGCGAATGCCAAAATCGGTCAGTGCCCAAAACAGATGGTCACTGGCGTCGCCATGCCCGAAATGCATGCCTGTCACCAATATGGCCGATTTGCGCCATGCGGGTTGGTTGAGGATGAATGCGGGGTTTTCGCGGCCTTTGTCGTTATACCGTTCTGCCGCGAACAGGAATTTGCCAAGGCCGGTGCGTTCGGCTTTTTGCTGTGCATCCAGCGGCAGGATATCGATAGCGGCGATCCGGTCGGCGGGCATCGGCGCGGCGATGCCTTTGATGGCGGTAAACTTTTCCATGGCTACAACGTCTCCCAATAGGCGCAGGCCTGGGGCCAGTCGCGGCCGGACGGCGCGTATGTGCGCCCCTTGAACCATTCAATTGTGCGGCTGTCGACGGCCATGATGGCGCCGTGCGGGGCCAGTACCGCAATTTTGTCTGCTGCCGTCATGCGCGTGTGGATATCTAGCGCCGCGATGCCGGCACCGTGCAGGTAAAGAGCATGGGTGCGCAGCACGGGCAGGCCCTGCGTTGTTACCAGATGCGCCACGATTTGTTCGGGTGATTTCAGGTTGTCATCATCGCCGATGTGTACCGTCAATACGGGCGGCAAGGGCAGGCGCAGCGTTTGTGTCGCCAGCACGTGTTCGCATTCTGCGGGTGTGCTGAAAAAACAGACCGCGCCGATACCGCCAAAGCGTGCGATATCATTACGGTGACCCGCGACGGTCATGCCGGGCTGGATCAGGCCGTCTTGCAGGTCGGCGGGTTCAAACCGTGCGGTATGATATTCGTGTGCATTCGCATCCAGCGTATCCAGCAGCTTTGCCTGCACAGGGTCATGCGGTGCGTTTTCGAGGTGCGGGGCATAGGTCGCTTCGGGGTGGCGCACTTCGCGCTGTGCAAGGCGCAAACCGTCAAACGCCTGCGCACTGATATGGGGGTGCAGGATATGGCGGTCGATATAAATAATTGTATGGCCCGCCGCATCCGTATGCACGGTATGGGCTGCTATGATTTTTGAATAAGTGCCTGTGACGTTCGACATCGCGCCGCCTTTGAATATCTATTACAGCGCCTATAGCATAGGCCGCCACAGGCGCGGCGGTCAATGCCGGGGCAAAGAGCTGCTGGGGCCTGCAGCTTTATTTCCGGTTGCGTGCGGTCAGGGCTTCGCCAATCGCATAAAAATGCCCACCCGCCACATGATGCAGGCTACGCCATTCGGGGCCGGTTTCTTCAAACAGCCAATGGCCGTTTTTAAAAATACGGCTGTCCGCCCATGCGCCCGTGACTTCGCCGATGAACAGGTCATAGGTTTCCTGATTGTGTGGCTCCGGCACCAGTTTGCAGCTGAGCCATGCGGCGCAGCCCGCGACGTAGGGCATGTCATCGCCGTGCATGCGGAACAAATCCACGCCGCATTTGGCCAGTTTGCCCGGGTCTTCTTCAAGGCTGACGGTGCCGACATCGTTAGTCAATTGCAGTTGCCGTGCGGTGGGGACCTGAATAATAAACCTGCTGCTTTGTTCGACCAGTGCGCGTGTTTTGGTGGCTTTGTCGATAACGACGGTCAGCTTGGGCGGCGAAAAATCAAGAGCGCAGCACCACGCCGCCGCCATCACGTTATCCACGCCGTCATGGCGGCTGGATACCAACACGGTAGGGCCATGGTTAAGCAGGCGGTAGGCCTTACCCATTTCAACGGGTTCGATGTGGTCGTTCATCGTGCGCTCCTGCGTGCTCTGACCTCGGCAGTTGTTGCGTAGGTCGGTCTGTTTGGCCAATAAAAAACCCCGCATTGCTGCGGGGTTTTTTGTGTCATGTGCATATCATGCGCGAACTTACGCGTTGACTGCTTTTTTCTCGACAGCGGGTGCTGCTGCGCTGCTGGTCGTGTCGGTGTCGCGCTCGCGCTCTGCGATACGTGCAGATTTGCCGCTGCGGCCACGCAGGTAGTACAGTTTGCCACGACGTACAGAACCACGGCGGACCAGCTCGATGCTGTCAACGCTGGGGCTGTACAGCGGGAATACGCGCTCGACGCCTTCGCCGTAGCTGATTTTGCGAACGGTGAACGTGGCTTGAATGCCTCTGCCGCCGCGGGCGATGCAAACGCCTTCGAACGCCTGAATACGGTGACGCAGATCTTTGCCGCTGCCTTCAACGATTTTTACGTTGACGCGTACGCTGTCGCCGGGTTGGAATTCGGGGATTTTTTTCGCGGTCGACAGCTGCTTTTCCAGCTGCGCCTGTTCAAATTTCTGAAGATCGTTCATGGTCTTTAGCCTTTTACTTTGTCGGAACCCGTAAAGTTCGGTCACGCTTTTGTTACTTAACGGCGCGTGCCGGCGGTTCACATTTTGTTATTACCGAAAGGCCTGCTCACCCGCGAGTCAGCAGTGCTGGGCGAGATTCATACAGAAAACAGCGTCCTATTTCAATATTTTATTCCGGTTTCTTGTGCAACGCACGGTATTTCTCGAACAAGTCGGGGCGGCGTTCTGCCGTTAACTGTTCGGACTGGGCACGGCGCCAGCCCTCTATTTTGGCATGGTGGCCAGAGGTAAGTACTTCAGGAACCTTACGAATAATCCCCTGCGGGTCCATCCATTCGGCGGGGCGGGTATAGTGGGGGTATTCCAGCAAATGGCTGGTGAAACTCTCTTCGTTATGGGTTTCCATATTCCCGATAACGTCGGGCAATAGCCGAATAACGGCATCTAGCAGAATCATCGCCGCCTGCTCTCCGCCCGAAAGGACATAATCGCCGAGGGAAATCTCCTCCGCGCCATAGGCATCCAGCAGGCGCTGGTCGATACCCTCGTACCGGCCGCAGAGAATGGTCAGGCGCGGCTCCCGCGTCAGTTCCTGCACCAGCGGCTGGGTCAGGGGCTTGCCGCGCGGGCTCATGTATATAAAGCGGCCGAGGGGCATGTGCGCCTCCAGCGTCTTCGACAGCACGTCCGGCTTCATCACCATGCCTGCGCCGCCGCCAAAAGGGGCGTCGTCGACTGTTTTGTGCAGATCCGTGGCATAGGCACGTGGGTTGACGGTGTCAAACGACCAGATGCCGCGCTCCATCGCTTTGCCCGACAGGCTTTGCCCCAAAAACCCCGGAAACATTTCGGGGAACAGGGTGATGATATGGGCATGAAAGGGGGCGGCGTGGCGTAAGGTCATGATGCCTTCAAAATCGCACGCGCCGGGCGCAGGGTCAATATTTGACGGTCTTGTTTGTAAGAATGAACAAGCCATGCGCTCAGAACAGGCAGCCTGCGCCGGACGCCGCGGGCAGAATCGGTGCCCCGAATACACCCTGCCGCAGCCTGTTTTTTGACAGACACGAAACCGTGGACGACATATACGGCCTTATATTTACTCAATTTCTTTCGTTTTGTTTTACAAAAATGCGATTTTTTATATGATTGTGTCCCGTTTAATGAAAAATTAATGAATGCAGTGTTATGTTTAGTCCAATTGTTCAAGAAAGGGCAGAATCATGGCGGTCGGACCAGTGACAGGTGGTGTGGTGAAAACAGCGTTTAAGGCACTCACCAGTATCCTTCCCGGCATTCTCAAAAAATCCGGTTTGCCGGATGATGTGGCCGAAGCCATGGGCGCCAAAGGTAATTTCTGGGCGGGTGTTACGCTGGGTGCGGGCGCGGCGCTGCTGGGCGGCGGTTTGCTGCTGGGGGCGCTGGCAGGGGGCACGTTGATTGCGCCGGGTCTGCTGGGCACGGTTTTGCTGAACGGTGCGGTTGCGACGGCTGCGGTGGCGGCGGGGGGCTTTCTGCTGCGCGAAACGGCCAAAGAACTCGGCGGTTCGCTGATTAAAAAAGTCGTCGGCGCCCTGCTGGGCCGCGGCAACAAAGATGATGCGGAAAATCATGCCAAGCCGCATGCACACGCGCTGCATCAGGCGCCAGCGGCGGCAAGCTTCTCGGTATCGCCGCTCAAACACAAATTTGCACATGCCAGAACGCGCACGGCGGTGAAGGGCGAAAAAGCTTTCACCTATGTATCGCCCCGTCTGGGATTGAGCATGCAGCCAGCATAATGAAGATAACCGCGGGATGAAACATCATCACGGGGTGAGGCACAGACAAGAAATATAAAAAAACAAAAAAACAACGGCGGCCTTCGCGGGCCGCCGTTTGTTTTTGTTTGCGTGACTTTGTTATCAGTCCAAAAGCCCCGGTGGCGGGTCGATGGTGATGGTGCCGCCTTTGATATCCACTTCGGGGACGGCGTCGCCGGTGAAGGGGACATAGAAACTGGCGCCCTTGACGGGGCGGATTTCGATCAGGTCGCCGGCGCCAAAATTGGCAACACTGACAACTTTGCCCATCGGTTTGCCATCCGGCCAGCGGGCGGCAAGACCGATAAGATCGACGTGATAGAAGGTTTCTTCTTCGTCAATTTCCGGCAGGCGGTCACGTGGAACGTAAAGCTTCGTGCCGCGCATTTTTTCGGCCGCATTGCGGTCGGTGACGCCGTCGATGTCGGCCAGATAAGTCCCCCCGTGCTGTTGCACGGATAAAATCTCGAATGTTTTTTTCCGGGTCGCATCGCAAAACGGGGCATAATCGGGCAGGGCTTCGGGGTCGTCGCTGAGAATCTTCAGCTTGACGGCGCCTTTGATGCCATGCACACCGACAACCTCGGCCATCAGGACGAGGTCATTGGTGGTTTCCGACGATGCACCCGTTTTACGCATGCTTGAACCGGATCAATATAGCCGATTACTCGGCAGCTTCTTCTTTGCCGGCTTTAGCGGCTTTTTCTTTTGCACGCTCGACAGCTTTTGCTTTGGGCTGGGATTTCTGCGTGCTGTTGCGCTGTGCGGGCACGGGCGCGAGGCCAGCTTTGCCAACGAAGATCGCAACGCGTTCGGTCATCTGCGCGCCGTTTTTGATCCAATGGGTGATGCGCTCGCCGTTCAGCTTGATGCGGTCAGCATTTTCGCGGGGCAGCATCGGGTTGTAGGAGCCTACTTTTTCCAGGAAGCTACCATCGCGCGGGTTGCGGCTGTCCGCAACAACGATATGGTAGTAGGGCTTTTTCTTTGCGCCTGCGCGCGCGAGTCTGATTTTCAGCATTGGTTATCTCTCCAGTTTTTGATCCGGTTGCGTTGTTTGTGTCCCTGCGTGCGGTGCAACCATGTGCCGCGCGGGGGAATTCTTAAAAACCTTATTTCTTGTTCTTGCCGCCACCCAGAAGGTTGTTGCCTTTCAGGAAGTCGGGATTCTCAAACGGGTTGGGGCCCAGCTCGCCGCCCATCTGGTCTTGCATGTTCTTGGCCATTTCTTCGAATTCGGCCATCTGGCCGCCGCCGAACAGGCCGCCCATGTTGCGCATCATGCCTTTGCCGCCTAGTTTCTGCATGCGCTTCATCATGGTTTGCATTTCCTGAAACTGTTTCAGCAGACGGTTTACGTCCTGCACCGTGGTGCCGCTGCCTGCGGCAATGCGGCGGCGGCGCGACGCGTTCAGCGTATCGGGTTTTTCGCGTTCTTTCAGCGTCATCGACAAGATAATCGCTTCCTGACGTTTGATGATGCTGTCATCGACGTTGGCGTTGTCCATCATGCCTTTCAGCTTGCCCATGCCGGGCATAAAGCCCATCAGGCCCGAAAGACCGCCCATCTTTTTCATCTGGCGCAGCTGTGTCAGGAAATCGCCCAGATCGAATTTGCCCTGCGCCATTTTCTCGGCGACGCGTTTGGCTTCGTCGATTTCAATCGTCTCGACGGCTTTTTCAACCAGGCTGACAACGTCGCCCATATCAAGAATACGGCCGGCGATACGCTTGGCGTCGAACGCCTGCAGGGCATCCATGCCCTCGCCCATACCCAGAAACTTGATCGGCTTGCCCGTGATCGCACGCATGGACAGCGCCGCGCCGCCGCGTGCATCACCATCTACGCGCGTCAGAACGATACCGGTAATGCCGATGCGTTCGTTGAAATTCTTGGCCGTGTTGACGGCGTCCTGTCCGGTCAGGCTGTCGGCGACCAGCAGGGTTTCGACAGGCTTCGCCATATCGCGCACGGCGGCCAGTTCGTTCATCAGCGCATCGTCAATCGACAAACGGCCCGCGCTGTCGAGGATCAGGATATCATATCCCTCCAGCTTCGCGGCCTTCAGCGCGCGCGCGGCGATGTCGAGGGGTTTTTCACCCGCAACAATCGGCAGGCTGCCGGCGTCGACTTTTTTCGCCAGAATTTCCAGCTGTTCCTGTGCCGCCGGACGGTAAATGTCGAGCGATGCCAGCAGGACTTTCTTGCGCTGTTTATCTTGCAGGAATTTTGCCAGTTTACCGGCGGTGGTCGTTTTACCCGAACCCTGCAAACCGGCCATCAGGATGACGGCGGGGGCGGGGACGTTCAGGTTGATCTCGCTATCGGCATGGCCGAGCGTGTCAATCAGTGCGTCGTGTACAATTTTCACGACCTGCTGGCCGGGTTTTACCGCGCGCAGGACTTTTTCGCCCACGGCTTCGGCTTTGACTTTTTCGACGAATTCTTTGGCGACAGGCAGGGCGACGTCGGCTTCCAGCAGGGCGACGCGTACCATGCGCAGCGCTTCGGCCACGTCTTCTTCACGCAGCACGCCGCGCTTCATCAGCCCGTCAAAAATACCGCCAAGGCGGCCTGTCAAACTGTCGAACATCTTCTGTTCTCCAAACCAAAACTCATAACACTTTAGCCCCAGTGAGCGTAATTTCGCCGACTGGGGGACGCGGAGCGCTAAAACCTCATCCATGTGTGGATAACGGCTTGGCCGCAAAAACTTAGGGTTTTATAGCGGCGTTATGGCGAAAGAGTCAAGATTTGCCGCCCTTTTATGTTCGATATTCCCATGCGGCAGGAGGGGGAGCGGCGAAGCGCGGTATTAATATACCACAATTTGTTGACCTGTATGTCATATTTATGATAAAAAGACATGTAAAATCAAAAATAGGGAATCACCCATGAGCCACGCCACGCGCCTGATTGATGCGGTCAAAATCGACAATGACGTCGATGCGGCACGCCGTGCGCTGAAGGCGGGTGTGGATGCGAATACCAAGGCGGGCATGGATCGCGGTATGCTGTTTTTCGCCGCCGACAAGGGGAACCTTGAAATGGTGGACCTGCTGCTGGCACACAAAGCCGACCCCAACCATCTGGACGAAGAAGGCTTCGGCGCGCTCCATCAGGCGATCGCGGGCGGGCATTTTGATATTGCGGATAAGCTGATCGCTGCCGGTGCGCAGGTGAATGCCCGTGATGAATACGCCATGCTGGGGCTGACGCCGATGCATGTGGCGTTTAACGCTGACCTGCGCGAAGAACGCACCGACCGCGTGATTTTCATGCTGGAGCGGGGCGGTGATGTGAACATTGCCGACACATCCGGCCGCAACGTCATGGCCACGGGGCGCGAACGCGCGGGGCAATTCCCCTTCGCAGGTGAAATTCTGACGCATATGCGCGAATGGCAGCAAAACAAAGCCGCCGAAGCCGAAGCTGCTGAACTGGCCAGACAGCAGGCCGCCGACAACGCCATCCGCGACGCCGTGCATGGCGGTTTGACGTCCGATGTATCCGTGCCCAGCATGAACATCCGCCGCCGAAACGCATCACCGCGGCCTTGAAATTTCAACGTCTATAAGTCGTCATGATATTGTCTCTTGCCACATCACGCCAAAGAGGTGCTGGCCAGTCGCGAAATTCATGTCCTAAATGGTTTATCCAATTTTTTGGTTTTTGGAGTTTTTGAAATGCCCGAGTATACGCGTGAAGAAGTAGTGCGTTTGATAAGGGCTTTCCTTGACGGGTCGTGCGGAGAGCGGGATTGGGATGATTTCACCTCTGTAAAACAAAAAAATACGGCCATAGAACAAGTAAGAATCCGGCTCATTCAGATACATGATCTATTCCCGTCGCAGAATCCCCGTGAATATTGCAACGACCAAGGCGTGCAAGAAATGTTGGAGATCATTCGTGCGCTGGAAAAGGATATCTGATTATTTTTATAGTAAGTGGCTTGTTTAATGGGGTTTAATCGCCGGTCCGCCTGTGCTAAACATGGGCGCATGTGGTGGTATCCTGACCAGTTCGCACGCAAAGTGCCGTATTTAAAAGCCCGCGCCGAGATTTTGCAGCGCGTGCGCGATTTCATGACGTCGCGCGGATACCTTGAAGTCGACACGCCTGCGCTGCAAACGGCGCCGTGCATGGAGCCGCATATTCAGGCCTTCAAAACCGAACTGCAAAGTGCCGATGGCCAGTCGCGCCGCACGATGTACCTGCACACCAGCCCCGAATTCGCGATGAAAAAACTGCTGGTGGCGGGCCTGCCCAAAATTTTCCAGCTGGCGACGGTGTTTCGCAATGCCGAGGGATCGTCGTGGCACAGCCCCGAATTTTCCATGATTGAATGGTATCAGGCGGGCATGGATTATACCGCTATGATGGATGAAACGGCGGATCTGGTGCGCGCGGCGGCGGGGGCAGACCGGATGTTGACAGCAAACGGCCAGACGTGCGACCCGCACGCGCCGTGGGAAAAAATCACTGTGGTCGAGGCGCTGCGCAAATATGCGGATATTGATATCGAACAGAACCTGGGCGATCTAGGCCATATCCGCGCCGAAGCCAAACGCATCGGCGTATACACATCAATGCATGACGATTGGGAAAATGCACTGCTGAAGGTTTTGATGGATAAAGTCGAGCCAGTAATGGGCATGCGTGTCCCTACGGTTATTTACGACTACCCCGTATCCATGGCCGCACTGGCACGCCCCAAACCGGATGACGCCAGATTTGCCGAACGGTTCGAGGTTTATGTTTGCGGCATCGAACTTGCCAATGCCTTTGGCGAGCTGACAGATGCAAAGGTGCAGCGTGACCGTTTTGTGCATGACGTTGCGCAGCGTAAGGCGGTATATGGCGATGATTATCCGGTCGATGAAGATTTCCTGAAAGCGATCGAATACGGTTTGCCGATGTCGAGCGGCAATGCCCTCGGCCTTGACCGTCTGGTGATGCTGGTGACGGGCGCGGATGATATTGATCTGGTGCGCGCCGCACCTGTTTAATTTACGCGCGCCGCGTCTGTTTAAGACAGCCAGCGCCTATCGCCCAAACAAAAAGCCCCGCAAATGAATGCGGGGCTTTTTGTTGTCTTGGGTTGATTAGCTGGCTGTTTTTGCCGACATAATCATGATGACCGTGTTGCCTTCGGCGCGAACGTCCATCTCAATCTTGCCCGCATCCAGCAGCTCTTCTTTGATACGGCGGATGATGGCATAACCGATTTCTTTGTGTTCGGCTTCGCGGCCGCGGAACTGCATGGTGAAGCGTACTTTGTCGCCATCTTCAAAGAAGCGGCGGGCTGAACGCAGTTTGACCTGAATATCATGCTCTTCGATATTCGGTCGCAGTTTCAGTTCTTTGGTCAGTACGATTTTCTGGTTCTTGCGCGCGGCGGCATCTTTTTTCTGCTGTTCATACCGGTATTTGCCGATGTCGCCGATTTTGCAAACGGGCGGCTCGGCATTGGGCGAAATTTCGATCAGGTCCAGACCCAGTTCTTCGGCGGCTTGTACGGCTTCACGCACGGACATAACGCCCACCATCTCGCCGTCTTCGTCAATAACGCGGACTTTGTCGGCGCGAATCTGGTTGTTGATGCGGGGGCCGTCTTGATGCGGCGTCGGTTTATGAAAGGTAGCGATGGGATATTCTCCGTTTGGTTGTCAAAAATAAAAGCTTTGGGCCGTCCCGTGTTTGGGCATGCGGATACGTGCGCTCGTGCGCAGGGTATCAAACGGGGGGCTTTGAGTCATCCGCGATTTTACGAATAGCTTCGTCAAGTGCAAGCACTTCTTGGGCATCACTGCCCAAACGGCGGATAGCGACTTTTTGCTCCTCCGCCTCGCGTTTGCCGACAACCCAGATCTGGGGCGTCTTTTGCAGGCTATGTTCGCGGATTTTATAGTTAATTTTCTCGTTGCGGGTGTCGATCTCGGCACGGATGCCGGCGGCTTTCAGCTGTTCGACGACGCGCTTTGCATAATCATCCGCATCCGAGGTAATCGTTGCCACCACGGCCTGAACCGGCGCCAGCCAGAGCGGGAAGCGGCCCGCATGGTGTTCGATCAGGATACCGATAAAGCGCTCGAGAGAGCCCAAGATCGCGCGGTGGAGCATCACGGGGCGGTGGCGCTGGCTGTCTTCGCCGATATAGCTGGCATCCAGACGCTCCGGCAGGTTGAAGTCCAGCTGTAGCGTACCGCATTGCCACGTACGGCCAATCGCGTCCGTCAGGTGGAATTCGACTTTGGGGCCATAGAACGCGCCTTCGCCGGGCAGTTCGTCGAACGGCAATCCGGCACCGTTCAGCGCCGCACGCAGGGCGTTTTCAGCGCGGTCCCAAACTTCGTCGCTGCCCAGGCGTTCGTTCGCGCCGGGGCGCAGCGCCAGCTTGACCGAGATTTTTTCAAAGCCAAGGTCGCGGTATACGCCCAGCTGTAGCTTGAAGTAATCAAGCGCTTCTTGCTCCACCTGATCTTCGCGGCAGAAAATATGGGCATCGTCCTGTGTGAACTGGCGCACGCGCATGATGCCGTGCATCGCGCCCGATGGCTCGTTCCTGTGGCAGCAGCCGAATTCCGCCATGCGGATCGGCAGGTCGCGGTAGGATTTGAGGCCCTGATTAAAAATCTGTACATGCGCGGGGCAGTTCATGGGTTTAATGCCCATCATTTTTTCGCCGTCGCCATGCGTGTCGCGGACTTTGAACATGTTGTCGCCGTACATGTCCCAGTGGCCGGACGCCTTGAACAGGGCGCTGTCGTACAGCTGCGGGGTTTTCACTTCCTGATAACCTGCGTGGCGGATACGGCTGCGGATGAAGTTTTCAATCACGCGCCAGATCGTATAGCCCTTGTCGTGCCAGAACACGCTGCCCACGGCCTCTTCTTGCATGTGGAACAGATCCATTTCGCGGCCGATTTTGCGGTGGTCGCGTTTTTCGGCTTCTTCCAGCATCAGCAGGTAGGCGTCCAGTTCTTTCTGGTCGCGCCAAGCGGTTGCGTAAATACGTTGCAGCTGCGCATTGTTTGAATCACCGCGCCAGTACGCGCCGGCGACTTTCATCAGTTTGAACGCCGTGCCGACATGGCCGGTCGATGGCAGGTGGGGACCGCGGCACAGGTCGTACCATTTGCCCTGGCGGTAAATGCTGATTTCTTCGGTGGTCGGCAGATCGCGGATCAGCTCGGCTTTGTATTTCTCGCCGATACCCTCGAAGTGCTTCATCGCGTCGTCGCGGTTCCAGACTTCGCGGATGAAGTTTTCGTTGCGGGCGACGATCTCGCGCATTTTGGCTTCGATCTTGGGGAAATCTTCGGTCGTGAAAGGCTCCGCACGGGCGAAGTCATAATAAAAGCCGTTGTCGATCGCGGGGCCGATGGTGACCTGCGTACCCGGAAACAGTTCTTGCACGGCTTCGGCCATCACATGCGATGCGTCGTGGCGGATGAGTTCGAGCACTTCGTCGGATTTACGGGTGATGATGGCGATCTTCGCGCTTTTGGTGATGGCGCGGTTCAGGTCGAAAATTTCATCATCCAGCTTCACGGCCAGCGCGGCCTTGGCCAGCCCTGCGCCAATGGACGCCGCGACGTCGGCGCCCGTGACAGGCGCGGTGAAGGTCAGTACCTTCCCATCGGGGAGGGTTAGCTGAATATCCTTCTGGTTTGCGTCCTGCGGTGCCGATTTCATCTCAAGAATCCGTTGTTAAGGGGTTAAAAAACAAGGTTATAATCTCCGCCTGCGGGGCGCGGCTGTCAAGCGGTTTCCCCGCGATTTTGCTGGAAATCCGGCGTTTTTGAGAGTAAAAGCAATGCCATGCTGCAACCTTGCGCGTTTTTGCGTATTTTTTGCCGCCTTGCGATGTTGACAACGGGAAAGCCGAAAAATGATCAAAACATGGGATAGCGCAAGCCTGACCTTCCGCCGCTTTGTCGAGCAGAACCATGCGCCCGTTATTTTGCAAGTTCTGCCCGCGCTTAATTCCGGCGGTGTCGAACAGGGCGTGATCGATATCAACGCCGCGATTGTGCGTGCGGGCGGTAAATCGATTGTCGTGTCGTCGGGCGGTTTGCGCGTGCATGAAATCGCCAAGGCGGGCGGCACCCATATCGAAATGCCTGTGCATAGCAAAAACCCGTTAGTGATGGCCGCCAACATCGGTCGCCTGCGCCGCCCGATCCGTGACATGAATGTGGATGTTGTCCACGCCTGCAGCCGCGCCCCCGCATGGAGCGCCGGCCGCGCCGTCGAAGGTACCAAGGCAAGATACGTCACCAGCTGCCACGCCGCGCATAAAATCGGCGGCATGTTCAAGCGTGCGTATAACGCATCGATTGCAGCAGGGGAGCGCGTGATCGCCGTATCGCATTTTCTGGCGGATTATCTGGAACAGAATTACAAAGTCGATCCGAATGTGCTGCGCGTTATTCACCGCGGGGTCGCGGTTGAAAAATTCCATCCCAATTCTGTCACGCCGGATCGTTTGATCAAGGTATCCAACCAGATGCGCATCCCCGAGGGCGCGGCGGTTGTGATGCTGCCCGCGCGTATCAGCCGTATCAAGGGGCATATGTTTTTGCTGGATGCTATCGCGGCGCTGGGCAAAAAAGATTTGTTCTGCTTGTTCCTTGGCTCTGACATCGGCAACGAAACGTACCGCAAAGAGCTGGAAGATTATATCGAAAGCAAGGGGCTTGCTGCATCGTCGCGCATTATTACCAACTGCGATGACATGCCCGCGGCTTATATGATTTCGACGGTGGTTGTGTGCCCCTCGCTGGTGCCCGAAGGTTTTGGCCGTGTGCCGATCGAGGCGCAGGCCATGGGCCGCCCCGTGATTGCCACCGATCACGGTGGTACGCGCGAAACGATTATACGTGACGAAACCGGCTGGCTGGTGACGCCTGGCGATGTCGATGCCCTGACGCGTGCGCTGCACGAAGCCATCAGTCTGGATGCACGCGGCCGTGCCATGTTGGCCACGCGCGGCATGGCGCATGTGGCGCAGCATTTCACGAATGAACAGATGTGCGAGGGTACGCTGGATGTTTATGCCGAACTGCTCGGCACCGCCGGCGCCGTGAAGGCGTTGCCGTCCAATGACAGCTTCAGCGCGTCCGAAGCTGACCGCGCGGCCGGTTAAGCGCTATGCCCGGCACGCCGCAACATACCGCCGGTACGCCAAAAAAGGTATTGGTCATCAAGCTGAGCGCGCTGGGTGATGTCCTGATCGCCTTGGGCGCCATGGCCGCGATCCGCCGCCACCACGGCGATGCGCATATCACGTTTTTAACCACGCGCCCCTTTGCCGACATGGCGCAGCGCAGCGGGTATTTCAATACCGTCGAAGTCATCACGCGTGCGCGGTTTTTTGAACTGGGTACCTGGCTGCGGCTATCGAAATTTCTGAACGCGGGAAAATTCGATATTGTCTATGACCTGCAAATGAATGGCCGCAGCGGGTTATATTACAGGCTGATGCGCAAAAAACCCCTTTGGTCGGGTGTTGTCGCGGGGGCATCGCATAACTATGCGATAGAAAATCCTGATTGGCGCCAAATGCACGCGTTTGAGCGTCACAAAGTCATGCTGGCGCAGCATGGTATCGACATTGCGCTGCCCGATATAAACTGGATGCGCACCGATGTGTCGCTATTATTGCCGCCATCGCCCTATGTCTTGATGATGCCGGGCTGTGCGCCGCAGCACCTTTATAAACGCTGGCCTGCCGCCAAATTTGCCGCCATCGCCCTGAAGCTGCAGCGGCAAGGGTATCATGTTGCGCTGATCGGTACAGCGGCGGAACATGATGCGATCAGCAAAATAAAATCCGTTGCGCCTGAATGTTTTGACCTGTCGGGCCGCACCTCGCTGTATGATATTGCAACGCTGGCCATGGGCGCGGCGGGGGCGGTCGGCAACGATACGGGCCCGTCGCATCTGGTGGCGCTGGCGGGCTGTCCTGTTGTGGCACTGTTTTCGGGCGTGACCGATCCTGCGCTATCCGCGCCAATCGGCGATGCGGTCACGGTTATTCAGGCCGAAGACATCGCTGATATCACTGTCGATGACGTCATGAAAGCGCTGCGCCTGCGCGACGACAAAGCGGATCGGATCAAAACAGGAGCAGAGGCATGACGGGGCGGCACCGCCATTTTCTGGATGCCAGCGGCCTTGTCTGCCCGCTGCCTGTTTTACGGGCGCGAAAAGTGTTGCAACACCTGCCTGAAGGGGCGATGCTGTACATCACGGTGACCGATGAAAAAGCGCCCCGCGATTTCGAGGCTTTCTGCCGCGACGCAGGGCACAAAATCGAAAGCGTCACCCCGACCACAGACGGAATTGAAATTATTGTTTTACGCGGGCCGAAGCCTGCGGAAGAAAGCGAGATTGCGCGATGAAAAAAAGCATTATGTTGCTGGCGGCGGCGGGCATTTTTATGCTGGCAGGCACAAATACCGCCAAGGCCGAAGTCACCAAGCAAACCGCAACCCAGTACATGCGCAGTCAGGCGGGCAATAATACAAAGCGCTCGTTCGAGATTGATCTGAAAAAAATCGCTCCCAAAGATGCGACATCGCAGCGTATGGCGGGTAATGCGCAGCGCAAACTGAAAAAAGGCGTCGGCAAGAACAATCGCAAGATTCAGGGCCGCAAGCGCGTATCGCGCGATCAGAAAAACTTCGGCAATCTGAACCGCTGATTTTTTTCGCTCAGCAAAAAGCCGGTACAGCGATGTACCGGCTTTTGTGTTTTGCAGGTTTTCGCTTAAACGGGGCGCGGGTTGCGTTCCTGAAATCCGCGTTGGTGCCAATACGGATAGGCGGGCGTTTTCTCGCTCGCGGCATCCAGTTTTTTGACTTGCTCTGCGGTCAAATTCCAGCCAACAGCGCCGAGGTTTTGTTTCAGCTGCTCTTCGTTGCGCGCGCCGATGACAATATTGCTGACAGTCGGGCGTTGTAAAAGCCAGTTCAGCGCCACCTGCGGCACGGTCTTGCCGGTTTCCTGTGCAACCTCGTCAATCGCATCGACCACGCTGTACAGATATTCATTATCCACCGGCGGGCCGCCTTCGGCGCCGCCCTGTTTGATGCGCCCTTCGGGCAGCGGCTGGCCGCGGCGGATTTTACCGGTCAGACGGCCCCAGCCGAGCGGGCTCCAGACCATCAAACCAACACCCTGATCGACGCCCAGCGGCATCAGCTCTTCTTCGTAATCGCGCCCGATGAGCGAATAATAACCCTGATACGCCACATAGCGCGCCAGACCATATTTCTCGGACGTTGCCAGCGATTTCATCAAATGCCAGCCGGAGAAGTTGGAACAGCCGATGTACCCGATCTTGCCGCTTTGTACCAGATGGTCAAGCGCGGCAAGGGTTTCGTCCACGGGCGTTTGTGCATCGAAGCCGTGCATGAAATAAAGATCGATATGATCGGTGCCAAGACGCTTCAGGCTTGCCTCCGCCGCGCGGATCAGGTGATAGCGGGACGATCCTTTGTCATTCGGTCCATCACCCATCGAAAACGTGGCTTTGGTTGCAATCAGGGTTTTGTCGCGGCGGCCCTTGATGGCGGCGCCCAGAACTTCTTCGGAGGCGCCAGCCGAATAAATATCGGCGGTGTCGAAAAAATTGAGCCCCGCATCAAGGCAGATGTCCACCATGCGCGATGCTTCTTTTGCATCGGTGTCGCCCCAGCGTTTGAAAAATTCGTTACTGCCGCCGAATGTGGCGGTGCCAAGGCTCAGGACCGGCACTTTCAGGCCTGATTTGCCGAGTAGTCTGTGTTCCATGTATATTCTCCTTTGGGGTTATGCCGTGGTTAGATGGCGTGCGGTGCGGGTTGCAGATCGGTGTTTTGAGCGCTCTCTTCTTGCGGTGTTTGCGTGCCGGAGTCTTTGCCGCGTGTGCGCAGAAACACGAGACAGAGCAGGATAGTCAAAACAGAAAACCCGACAGCTGTCAGCGGCACGGCGCGCAGGCCCAGCTCCGCCTCGATCACCTTGCCACCTGCCCAGGCGCCAAGAGCATTCCCCGTGTTGAAAGCGCCGACGTTAATTGTTGAAATCAGATTGGGCGCACGGCTGCCCGCCGTGATGGCGTTATAATGTACAGCAGAGCAGCTGGCAAAAAACGCAACGCCCCACAGGAACAGTGTGATTTCAGCGGGGATGAACGATCGCGCGCTCCAGTAGAAAATCAGCTGGAATAAACCGACCGCGATGAATGTGACCAGCAAGGTGGTGCGCGGGTGCCTGTCTGTCATGCGGCCGCCGATGAAATTACCCACCGTCAGGCCGACGCCGATCAGCAGCAGGGTGTAGCTTACCGCCCGCGGCGTGATTTGCGTGATTTCGCCCAGAATGGGGGCGATGTAAGTAAACAGGGCAAAGATCGCCGCGCTGTTAAAAATCGTCAAACCGAGCGCCATCCAAACCCGCACATCGCGCAGAACAGCTATTTCAGTCAGCAAGCTGGGCGGGGCTTCGGGTTTATCGCGCGGCAGCAGGACGGCCAGCGCCGCAAAAGCCGCAACGCCAATGGCCGTCACGGCCCAAAATGTGGCGCGCCATCCCATTTCCTGTCCCAGCAATGTGCCAAACGGCACGCCCAGCACGTTGGCGATTGTCAGCCCCATAAACATCATGGCAATCGCCGATGCGCGGCGGTTGGGCGGTGCCAGATTGGCCGCGGCAATTGAACCGATGCCAAAAAACGCGCCATGGCAGAGCGCTGTCACGATGCGTGCGATCATCAGCAGGTCATAGTTTTCGGCCATGGCGCAAAACGCGTTACCAGCAATGAAAATACCCATCAGGCCGATCAACGCTTTTTTGCGCGGGAAACGTGCCGTGGCGAAGGCCATGATCGGTGCCCCAATCGCAACGCCGAGGGCATAGCCGGTAATCAGCATGCCGGCATCGGGGATGGTGACATCCAGATCGCGTGCCACATCTGGCAGCAAGCCCATGATCACAAATTCTGTCGTGCCGATACCAAAGGCCGCCAAAGCCAGCGCCAGCAGGGGGAGGTACATGCTTTTCATTTTTATTCTCTATTCCGCAGAAGAAGGTTTATTTTTGGCAGCTGGCGTCTGGTGGTGGCGCAGGATGGTATCGAGCAGACCCGGAAAATATCGCTCCAGATCGTCCTTGCGCACGGTGTTGATGACTTCGACACCTTGTTTTTCCGACCGGATAATTCCGCATGCCCGCAGCACTTTGTGGTGGTGCGATATAGTAGAGGCGGGCGTATTATCCATGCAGGCTTCACGGCAGCTCATGCCATTGCACGACAGTAATTTGGCGACGATATCGCGGCGTGCCGGATCGGCCAGCGCACGCAGAATGTCGTCAATGGATACGTCATGCAAAGACGGATGGTGAAAGGGTCGAGACATAAGAAAAGATATAGGGACGTGCATTTAATACTTCAAGGATCTTGAAGTATTTCTTATATTTCTTTTATCCGTTTGAAAATAAATGGCAATTTATTTTGCGGCGCAAAACAAAAGGGGGCCGAGATAAAAAAGATTGAAAGGGTGCCCCGTATTAGGTAAACAGGTCGGCGTGCTTTTGCACACGCGATTCATTTCCTTAAAATCAGCGCAACCATGGAGGTTCTGCATAAATCATGACCGATCACGTTCCCGTGTCTTCGACCCCGTATCAAGTATACGCAAAAATTTCTGGTCCGATTGTTATTATCGGCTTTGGCTCTATCGGCCGCGGCACCTTGCCCCTGATCGAGCGTCATTTCGAATACGACAAGGAACGTCTCGTTGTCATCGATCCGCAGGATGATGATATCGCGATCCTGAATGAACGCGGCATCCGCTTCATTCAGACACACGTCACCAAAGAAAACTACCGCGATCTGCTGCCGCCGCTGTTAACGGTTGGCGGCGGGCAGGGGTTCTGCGTCAACCTGTCGGTGGACGTATCGTCCCTCGACATGATGAAACTGTGCCGCGCGTTGAACACGCTTTATATCGACACCGTTGTTGAGCCGTGGCTGGGTTTCTATTTCGATGAAACGCTGGATACGTCTGCGCGCAGCAACTATGCGCTACGCGAAGCGGTACTGGCTGAACGCCGTAATAATCCGGGCGGCACGACCGCGGTTTCCTGCTGCGGTGCGAACCCCGGCATGGTGTCTTGGTTTGTGAAACAGGCGTTGATCGACGTTGCCGCCGCAACGGGCGTGAAGTGCGATGTGCCGACCACGCGCGAGGGTTGGGCGTCGTTGATGCAGCAGGTCGGCGTCAAGGGCATCCACATTGCCGAGCGCGATACCCAGCGCAGCAAGAACCCCAAGAAAATGGGTGTTTTTGTCAATACGTGGTCTGTCGAAGGTTTTATCTCCGAAGGGTTGCAGCCCGCCGAACTGGGCTGGGGCAGCCATGAAAAATGGTTTCCGGCCACCGGCCATCGCCATGAAACAGGCTGCAAAGCTGCAATTTACCTGATGCAACCCGGCGCAAATACGCGTGTGCAAAGCTGGTGCCCCACGCCCGGCCCGCAATACGCGTTTCTGGTCACGCATAACGAAGCGATTTCCATTTCCGACTACTTCACCGTCGGCAGTGGTGATACGCCCACATACCGTCCGACCTGCCATTACGCATACCACCCGTCGAACGACGCGGTGTTATCCGTGCATGAAATGTTCGGCAGCTGCGGCAACCCGCAAAAACAACATCACATTCTGGAAGAAGCCGAGATTGTCGATGGTTCGGACGAACTGGGCGTGCTGCTGTATGGTCACGCCAAGAATGCCTATTGGTACGGTTCGCAACTGACGATCGAAGAAACGCGCGCGCTGGCGCCGTATCAGAATGCAACAGGCATGCAGGTAACGTCGGCGGTGCTGGCGGGTATGGTCTGGGCGCTTGAAAACCCGAATGCAGGGATTGTCGAGACGGACGAGATGGATTTCCGCCGCTGCCTCGATATTCAAAAGCAATATCTGGGAAAGATGGCGGGCTATTATACCGACTGGACGCCACTGCAAAACCGCCCCGGTTTGTTCCCTGAAGATATCGACACCAGCGATCCGTGGCAGTTCCGCAATATTCTGGTGCGTTAATTCGTATACGGCCTAAACAAAAAACCGCGCCAGTCAAACGGCGCGGTTTTTTGTGGGCCTGTATTTAATCAGGCTTTTTTGGCGCACGCGCCAGAATGCTGTCGCCAATGCACAGCGGCAGCGCGGCAATCAATCGCGACAAAATCAACATGGGCAGCGGGAAGGCGATGCGGGCGCGGTTTTTTTCGATGCCTTTTTTAATGCAGGCTGCGGCTTTGTCGGCGGTCATCAAAAACGGCATGGTGAAGTTGTTCACATCCGTCAGCGGCGTTTTGATAAACCCGGGGAAGATCACCGATACATTGACGCCATCGGGCGCCAGCAGCGGGCGCAGCGCTTCGCCCAATGCCCGCACCGCCATCTTGCTGGTGCTATAGGCGACCGCATTCGGCATGCCGCGCCATCCTGCCATGGAACTCATCAGCACGATATGTCCGCTTTTGCGGGCTTTCATACGGTCGATGAGCGGCATCACCGTGTGCAGCGTGCCATCCAGATTGGTGTGCATGATACCGTAAAAACCGGCGCCGCCACTGCTGCCGCCGGAAATGCCGGCATTGGCGATGACGATATCGATATTGTGGGCGTCGTCCCATGTGGCGACTTGTTCTTCGAAGGCGATGCGGTCGGTCACGGGTACGGTGCTGATTTCAGCATCCGCGCCGCGGGTGCGGCAATCGCTGGCCACACGCTCCAGCCGCGTCACGTCGCGGCCGGTCAGCAGCAGGGTGACGCCCTGCGCCGCATAGGCATTGGCAAGCGCGTGACCGATACCGCTGGAGGCGCCAGTGATCAGAACTGTTTTATTATTTGACATATCGTAAAACTTTCAGGGCATAAGCGGGTGTGGAAGCTTGTATCCCAAGGGGGTGCGGGTTATAACAGGGCTTCAACAGATTCTCAGCATAAGTGTAAAAGAAAGATGATGGCCGCAGCAAGCATCACGACATTTCCCGCACCCGAAGCTTCGACGCTGAAACGCCGGGGGATCATGCTGGTCCTCGCTTCTCCGCCAGGCGGGGGGAAAACCACCGTCAGCCGCGCCATTGCCGAGCAAGATCCCCAGACGACCATCTCTGTTTCCGCCACCACCCGCGCGATGCGCCCCGGTGAAGTGGATGGTACGCATTATTATTTCGTCACGCGCGAGAATTTCGAACAGCAGATTGCCGAGGGCAATATGCTGGAACATGCGCTGGTCTATAACAACTATCTGTACGGTACGCCCAAACAGCCGGTTGAAAAAGCGCTGAGCGAAGGCCGCGATGTGCTGTTCGATATCGACTGGCAGGGCAACCGCAAGCTGACCGAAGTCGCGGCGGATGATGTTGTATCGGTCTTTTTGCTGCCCCCGTCATGGAAAGCGCTGGCCGACCGTCTGCATGGCCGCAAGCAGGACAGCGAAGAAGAAATCGAACGCCGCCTCGGCAAAGCGCGTGATGAAATCTCGCATTACAAAGAATTCAATTACGTGATCGTCAACAACGACCTGCAAGATACCATTGCGCAGGTGCGTGCGATCCTGGAAGCCGAGCGCACACGCCGCCACCGTCTGACGGATGTCGATGCCTTTGTGGCGACGCTGAAGCCGTAATTATAAAGCCAGATTATACGCTGATTTTCTCAAGCGCTTCGGCCATGCGGACAAAGCCTGCGATGTCGATTTCTTCGGCGCGGGCCGTGCCGTCGATACCGGCCATCTCCAGCAGTTTTGTTTCATCTACGCCCAGCGATTTCAGGCTCTGGCGCAGCATTTTGCGGCGCTGGCCAAATGCGGCGGCGGTCAGACGTTCCATGGTTTTCATCTGCACGCTGTTGGTGCGCACGGTTTTGGGTACGATGTGCACCACGCTGGATGTCACTTTGGGCGGCGGGGTGAAGGCAGACGGCGGGATATCGAACATTTTTTCCGCATCGCAAAGCCACTGCGTCATAACGCTCAGGCGGCCGTAATCTTTGGTCCGCGGTTCGGCGGTGATCCGCTCCGCGACTTCTTTTTGGAACATCAACGTCATGCTTTTGAATGACGCCGCCTTTTCCAGCCACCCCAGCAGCAAAACGGTTGCGATGTTGTAAGGCAGGTTTGCGGCCAATGCACGCGGTGCAGGGCAGATAGCTTCGTAATCGATATTCAGCGCATCATCGGCGATGATGGTCAGGCGGCCGTTGGCAGCGGTGGCCAGTTCTTGCAGCGCATTGACGCAGCGGTCGTCGCGTTCGATGGCGTATACATGCGGTGTGCCGGTTTGCACAAGCGCCCGTGTGAGACCGCCCGGCCCCGGTCCGATTTCAATCACGTTCACGCCCTGCAGGTTGCCTGCGCAGCGGGCAATGCGCGCCGTGAGATTAAGATCGAGCAGGAAATTCTGGCCTAGGTTTTTCTTGGCATTCAGTTCATAGCGCGCAATGGTTTCCCGCAGCGGCGGCAAAGCCTCCACAGCCGATGTGTCAAACGGGTATGGGGTTTGGCTCATCGATCAGAAACGCTGTTCGATAAAGGCTGTCGCCCGCAGGTCGCGCAGGTAACGCTCGGCCATCTGTTCCAGACGCTGGGTGCCGAGGCGGTTGGCGATTTCTTCGCGCTGCATTTCGTTCGCGCCGCCTTCTGCGTTATTTGCCGCGGGGGCGGCGGCCGGTTTTTCCGGCGCAGGCGCGGGGGCTTCGGCCATGTCGATGACTTTGGGGGCGGGTGCTGTATCGCGGCCGCAGACCATATAAAGCGCGATGCCGCCGTCGATGCGTGCAGGGCGGCTCAGGCTGCCATCGTTTATGCCATCAAGCGCAGCTTTGGCGGCATCGGGCAGCGCGGTGGTATCCATGCGGCCCAGATCGCCCGTACCGGTGGCAGAGAAATCTTTCATGCGTGCATCCATGGCATCGCACGATGTGATTTCGCGGCGCAGCTGTTCGGCGCGTGCCAGTTTGCTCTGCACCAGCACCTCTGCTTCGCCTGTGGCGAGCGGCAGCATAATGCGCTTTACGTTTGCTTCGGCCGACAGTTTCGGCAGTTCAGGCGCCGGTGCGTCGGTGGCGACCAATGATGGGCGCTTTTCAGCTGCGGCCGGTGCTGCATCTGTTGCGGCGGGGGCCGGTGCCGCGGCGGGAGCTGCTGCGTTACCGCCGGGGAGCCCTTTTTGACGCATGTCACGCAAGAACAGCAGGTGATAACCTTTGCTGGTGCGCACGGGCGCGCTCAGTTGGCCCGGCTGCAATCCGACAACGGCGGCGTTCAATTCGGGCGCAAGGATGCCTTCTTCGATCCAGCCCAGATCACCGCCTGTGGCGGCGCCGGGGGCTTCGGAATATTCACGAGCAACCTGCGAAAACGGACGGCCCTTGGCAATGTCGCTGCTGAGGCGTTCTATCTGTTCGCGTGCGTTTTTCTCGCTCGCGTCGCCGTCGAATGACAAAAAGATTTCAGCGATGCGGTATTCGGTGCGGCCGGAGCTGCGCTGCAAACGGTCGACTTCTGTATCAATCTCGTTTTCCGAGATGACAATCTGCGGGCGCAACTTGCGGCGGATAACCTGCGTCCATGCCAGTTCGGCGCGGATTTGTTCATGGATTGTGTTCAGGTTGATACCCGATTGCTGCAGGCCTTCGCGGAAACGCTCCGGCGTGACTTTGTTTTGCGCGGCCAGCATCGCAAAGCCGTCTTCGATTTCCTTGTCGGTCGGGGCGATGTTGAGCGCCTTCGCTTCCTGCAATTGCAGCTTTTCGTCGACCAGACGATAAACAGCCTGCTGCAATACTTTTTGTTTTGCTTCCTGCGGCAGGTTGGGCGGCGCGCCCAGCATGTAAAGACTCATGCGGTCTTCGATATCGCTGAAAGTAATCACGTCGTCATTTACCACGGTCGCAATACCGATGCGCGAGCCGGATGATTGTTTGCTTTGCGTTTTGCCTTGGGCAGGCTTGGCGGTTTTTTCAGGCGCGGCCATAACCGGCGCGGCAAAAGCCAGCGCGGCGCAGGTGGCGAAAATGGCAAGGCGGAGCGAAACGGTCACGGCGATGAATCCCTAAACTTCGGTCAAAGGCGAAATGAGTATGTAAACAGCCTGCATCATATAGGCAAGCGCGGCGAAATACCAGCCGGACAAATTTCCGTAAAGTGGCAAAAATTTGTTAAATCTTGCGATACTGGCGCAGATACGTTGGCAAGATGCCCCCCATCGCCGTGGGCGTGATGCCCAGATCGGCCAAGCCGGGGTGGTGCCCGCTGGCCACGTTATCGGCGGCAAGGCTGCGCACCTGATCGACCGTCAGCGGTGGCGTCGGGCAGAGGCTGCCCAAGGCACCGATGATTTTCGCCACAGGCGCGGGCAGGGGCACAAACAGACGTTTGCGTCCGGTCATGTGCAGCATCAGTTCCAGCAATGCGCGGAAGGTGGCTGTTTGCGGCCCGGCCAGCTCGAAAATCTGTCCGGCGTATTTGGATGCGGCGGGGCAGGTGACGATCTTGGCAATCGCATCGGCGATATCGCCGACATAGACAGGCTGAAAACGTGTTTTGCCCCCCATGACCAACGGCAATACTGGCGACAGCCGCGCCATGGCTGCAAAACGGTTAAAGAAATTATCTTCGGCACCGAACACAAGGCTGGGACGCAGAATAACGGCGCTTGGGTATGCACGCAGCACGGCCTCTTCGCCATCCGCCTTGCTCTGGGCATAATGCGCGGTAGCCTGTTTTGATGCACCGATCGCCGAGATGTGAATAAATTGCTGCGCGCCAGCCTCCGCTGCGGCATGTGCGATGCGCTGTGCGGCCAGATGGTGAATGGCGTCGAATCTGTTTTTGCGGACGCTTTCAAACAAAATGCCGATCAGATTGATAACATGCGTGCTGCCTGCCACGGCGCGCGCGACGCTGGCGGTATCATGGATGTCGCAGGCGATCGGCACAATCTGTCCGACATCGCCGCAAGGCTTCAGGAAATAGGCGCTGGCCGGGCTGCGTGTGGCAATTCGGATTTGTGCGCCCGTGCGCGCCAGCTGCTGTACGGTATAGCGGCCAATAAAGCCCGTACCGCCAAAAATGGTGATGATTTTACGCGCTGCGGTCATATGTAGGATCCCCGGATAAATGCATGTAAAGAAATAGGCTTTGGTCTTTCAATATCAATATCAATCTGCGCGTGATATCGCGCGGCCATGGTTAATTTGTTTCTTTTGTCACGAAACTGTCCATGATTTTTTTGCGGCCTGCCTTGTCGAATTTTATGTCCAGTTTATCGCGGTCTGTCGATACAACCGTACCGGCGCCGAATTTCTGGTGAAACACGCGCTCGCCGGGCGCGAAGCCGCCTTCGGATTCCAGATGAGGGCTGATTTGCGAAATCGAATTGTCGATTAAATCGGCGCGGCGGCCACGGAAGGATGGATTGCCGCCGCCATAACCGCCGCTGCCACCCCCATAACCGCTATTGCCGTATCCACCGCCAAAGCCGCCACTTTGTGCGCCAAGGCCGGTTTCGACAATGGCTTCCACATGATCTTTGGGCAGCTCGTCAATAAAACGCGACGGCAGGCACGAAGTCCAGCTGCCGTAAATCACGCGGTTGGCGGCAAATGAAATGGTTGCCCGTTTGCGTGCGCGGGTGATACCGACATAGGCAAGGCGGCGTTCTTCTTCCAGTCCGGCCAGACCGTTTTCATCCATGGTGCGCTGGCTGGGGAAAACGCCTTCTTCCCAGCCAGGTAAAAACACGACGTCGAATTCAAGGCCTTTGGCGCTGTGCAGGGTCATGATCGACACCATGTCACCACTCGCCTGTTCCTGATTTTCCATGACCAGCGCAACGTGCTCAAGGAAGGTTTCCATGCTGTCAAATTCTTCAAGGGCAGCGACAAATTCTTTCAGGTTCTCCAATCGTCCGGACGCTTCGGGCGATTTGTCGGCTTGCCACATGCCGGTGTATCCGCTTTCGTCCAGAATAATCCCCGCCAGTTCCGCCTGCGTCAATTCACGCAGCTGGTGGCGCCAGCGGTCAAAATCGGTGACCAGGGATGTCAGCGTTTGTTTGACCTTCGGTTTGAACTCGTCCGTTTCAATCAGCCGGCGCACGGCGCCAAACAGCGAAATATTCTGCGCGCGGGCAAAACGGTGCAGTACCTGCATTGTCGCATCGCCAAGGCCCCGCTTGGGCAGGTTGATGATGCGCTGGAAAGCCAGATCATCGTCCGGCTGCACCGTCACGCGCATATAGGCAATCGCATCGCGGATTTCCTGACGTTCATAAAAACGCAGCCCGCCGATAACGCGGTAAGGGATGCTTTCGCGTATAAAACGCTCTTCAAACTCGCGGGTTTGGAAACCGGCGCGCACCAGAATGGCGATGTCGCGCAGCTTGACGCCTTTGCGCTGCAGGCTTTCGATATCCGATGCAGTACTTTGTGCTTCCTGTGCGCCGTCCCAGACGCCGCGCAGATGCACGGGTTCGCCATCTTCGTCTGCGCTCCAAAGTTCTTTGCCCAGCCGTCCGCGGTTGTGGGCAATCACGCCGTTTGCAGCGGATAGAATGTTTTTGGTCGAACGGTAATTCTGCTCCAGCCGCACAATGCTGGCACCGGGGAAGTCTTGTTCGAACTTCAAAATGTTGCCGATTTCCGCGCCGCGCCAGCCATAAATGGACTGGTCATCGTCACCGACGCAGCAGATGTTTTTATGTTTCTGCGCCAATAAACGCAGCCACATATATTGTGCGACGTTCGTGTCCTGATATTCATCGACAAGTATATATTTAAAACGTGACTGGTAATCCTCTAGCACGTCGGCGTTTTTGGCGTCACGCAGCATGGTCACGCAATGCATCAGCAAGTCGCCGAAATCGCAGGCATTCAATATCAGCAAGCGCTGCTGGTACTGCTCGTATAATTTTTTCAGCTTGCCATCGGCCAACTCGCCCGCATCGGCGGCCGAAATCTGGTCGGGCGTTTGCGCGCGGTCTTTCCAGCGGGAAATGACGGACAGCAAAAGCCGCGGCGGACATTTTTTGGCATCGATGTTTTCCGCTTCAGCCAGCTGCTTGATCAGCCGCACCTGATCGTCGTCATCCAGAATGGTGAAATTGGTTTTCAGCCCCACACGCTCCGCATGGCGGCGCAGCATGCGTGCGCACAAGCTGTGGAACGTGCCCAGCCACCAGCCCTCCACGTGGCGGCCGCCCAGCATGGACGACACGCGGTGTTTCATTTCGGCCGCAGCTTTGTTGGTGAAGGTCACCGCCAGCACCTGCGCGGGGCCGGCGCGGCCGGTGGTCATCAGGTGGCCAAGGCGCGTCGTCAGTACGCGTGTTTTGCCCGTGCCGGCACCGGCCAGCACCAGAACAGGGCCATCCAGACTTTCGACGGCCTGCCGCTGGGCGGGGTTCAGGCTGTCAAGATATGAAAAACGGTCGCTCGCCGAGGGTAACATGGTGTGCTTCAAAAGTCGTTTTTTGGGTTTATGGGGGAACTCCGGACTCCGCCGGACGGTTTGACTGCGTGGATTCCCCTCTCTGTCTTCGTCTATAGCAGACGGGGGGGACGAAAATCTTTAAAAAAACGCCTGTTTTTCCAAAACGGCCTTGTAAGCTCGGGAACAGCAGGATAAATATGACGAACGCCCAAGTCGGGCTTTTTACATCCCATAGGAGTTAATATAATGCGTGGTCGTACTATTCAAATCGTAAGCATGCTGGCCGTTGTGCTGATGCTCGGCGCTTGCGGCAAAAAAGATCAAGTTGGCGTTGCAGGTGATGGCAGCCTGACGGCAGATGATCGCACCCAAGTTTCTCAAGACGTTAACCAAGGCGGCGTGACCCCCGGCAGCCAGCAGGATCTGGTTGTGAATGTGGGTGACCGCGTTTTCTTCGGCTACGATCAGTTTGACCTGACGGCTGAAGCACGCGCAACGGTTGAGCGTCAATCGCAGTGGCTGAAAACCCACCAGAACGTTAACGTGATCATCGAAGGTCATTGCGACGAGCGTGGCACGCGCGAATACAACCTGGCGCTGGGCGAAAAACGCGCAGCAGCTGTTCGTAACTACCTGATCGCCAACGGCATCACGCCGAACCGCGTTCAAACCATTTCGTATGGTAAAGAGCGTCCGGTTATCCTGGGTTCCGACAACACGTCCTGGGCGCAAAACCGCCGCGGCGTGATGGTCGTCCAGTAATCCGAACGGCCTGAACGGAAAGGCGAAAGACGTGGCACACGCAACGCGTCATCACGGTAAAGGCAATAAAACAGGGCTCCTGCTTGTCGCAGGGGCTCTGTTTGCCGTGTTTATGACGGCGGAAGCGACCGCCGGTTTTAGCCAAAGCGCCGATACGGGGCAGTTGATGAACCGTATCAGCCAGCTGGAAAACCAGATCCAGACCCTGAGCCGCGCAGTCTATCGCGGCAAAGATTTAAGCCCGGCTGACAAAGCCGCACTCTCCGCCGGTGGCGCCGCCGATACGGCCGCCATGGCCAACCTTGATACGCGCCTCAACCAGCTGGAAAACCAGCAGCGTTCGCTGATCGGCCAGCTGGAGCGCATGAATCATGATGTCCAGCAGATCAAAACACGCCTTGATCGTTTGCAAACCGACAACGACCAGCGTTTCCAGCAACTGGAACGCGGCGGTGCATCGGGCGCAGCAGCAGGCAGTGCCGCGGCGGGTGCGGCGCCTGCGACCGATACGACATTATATGCGCAGGATGTTACGCAGCAGGTATCTGGCGGCGATGCCCGTACCAGCGGTAACAGCGGTGCGCGTAATCTGGGCACGCTGTCGGCGGGCGGTGCTGCCAGCGGCGGTTCGCGCGCCAGCGATCCGGCAAATATTTTATATGATCAGGCTTTCAGCGATATCCGCGAAGCGAAATACGATCAGGCCGAAGACAAATTCAAACGTTTTATGGCCATGTATCCCAGCCATACGCTAGCGGCAAATGCACAATATTGGCTGGCCGAAACCTATTACGTGCGCGGCGATTACCAGCAGGCGGCACGTATGTTCGCGCAGGGCTATCAAACCTATCCCAAGGGCGCCAAGGCACCCGACAGCTTGCTCAAACTGGGTTTGTCGCTGGCGCAAATCGGCAAAAAAGAAGACGCTTGCCTGTCTTTCGCGCAGCTGAAAAAAGAATATCCGGGTGACCAAAGTCCCGCTATACGCCGCGCCGATCAGGAATCGAAACGCCTCGGTTGCAAATAAGCCGCGCCGCGCATGACGCCCCTTAAAAATTTTTCTCCCCCTGCGGCTTCCGGTATGGATGCGCAAATCAAAGCCTTTGATGCGGCTTTGGCGGCGTGCGGTCTTGCCGATGCCGATGCGCTGGCGCTTGCGGTATCGGGCGGTGGCGATAGCATCGCGATGGCGGTCTTGGCCGCCCGCGTGCTGCTGCCGCGCGGCGTACGCCTGAAAGCCTATACGGTCGACCATGGCCTGCGTGCAGAATCCCGCAGCGAAGCCGTCGAGACAGGTGCGCGTCTGGCGGCGCTGGGCATCGCGCACGACATTCTGACATGGGGGGGCGACAAGCCGCAAACCCACGTGCAGGAACGTGCCCGCGATGCGCGTTATGCGCTGCTGTCCGCCGCGTGTCGCCGCGACGGTTTTCCCACCCTGCTGACCGCCCATCAGGCCGAAGACCAGATGGAAACATTCTGGATGCGTCTTTCGCATGGCAGCGGGTTGGATGGTCTGGCCGCCATACCCCCGCGCCGCGTGATGCCCTGCGGCATTGTGATTGCGCGGCCGCTGCTGGGTTTTGAGCGTGCCGCTTTGCGCCAGATTTGCCGTGCGGCGGGTGTGACATGGGCCGAAGACCCGTCAAACCATCATGCGAAATATTTACGTCCACGCCTGCGCGCGTTCGAAGATCTGCTGGCGGCCGAAGGTCTGACGCCTCAGCGCCTTGCGCAGGTTTTGCAAAAGCTGGATGATTCACGGGCCGCGCTGGAATACGCCGCCGCCGAAAAATTTGCAGCCGTGGCGCATTTGTACCCTGAAGGCTACGCCATGATTGATGCCGCTGCGCTGTGTGCACTGCCGGATGATCTGGCGCGGCGTGTGCTGTCGCGTGTTTTATCGTCTGTTGCGCCAGCAGATTATCCGCCGGGATTTGATAGCGTTTCCGCGCTGCTCGCCGATATGCGGGCAGGGGGTTTTACAGGGCGTACGGCGTATGGATGCGATCTTTCGCCGCTGGCGGATGCACGCATTCTGGTGGTGCGTGAATACGCCGCAGTGACGCCGCAAACCTTGCCGCATGCGGGCGATATTGTCTGGGATGGGCGTTTCAGGATTTCGGGTGTTCCATCCGCATTAGCCGAATCCCTGATGCTGGCCCCGCTTGGGACGGCAGGTGTGGCGGCGTTAAGGAAACACGCGGGCGGCGATAAAAATATTCTTGCCGCGCTGGAGGGCTTGCCGGGCAAGGTGCGGGCGGTGCTACCGGCGCTCTGGTCGGGTGAAAATCTCGTGTCTGTTCCGCATCTTAGCTGGTGCAGCGGCACGTACGGTGCCGATTTGGCGCAGGTAGAGGTGCAGTTTCTGCCAGCGCAGGCAGAACACATCCGCGCGGACGATTGTTTCGCAGGCACCTAAGGCTATATAATTGAAAGAGTAACTATATTTTCCCAAAGAATAGAGGCGGGCATGAGAGATCAAAACGACAACAACGAGCAGGACAACAACCCCAATCCCATGGGGCGCAACCTGATTGTGTGGATGGTGATCTTGCTGATGCTGGTCGCCGTATTCAATATGTTCAACCGCGACCCGCAAGGCATGGCTGGTTTGAAGTCGATGCCCTACAGTGATTTCATCACGCAGGTCGACAACAAACAAATCGAAAGCGTCACCATTGCGGGCTCGTTGATGGAAGTGCGCAAAACGGGCGGCGAGAAATTCGGCGTCATCATTCCCCAAAACACCGATGTGGTCAGCCGTATCGAGGGCAAGGGGGTCGTGATCGAGGCGAAGCCGGATACCAGCGGCTCGCCCACGCTGTTTAGTATTCTGCTGTCGTGGTTCCCGATGCTGCTGTTGATCGGTGTGTGGATTTTCTTTATGCGCCAGATGCAGGGCAGCGGCAACAAAGCCATGGGCTTTGGCAAATCCAAAGCAAAGCTGCTGAACGAGAAAAACGGCCGCGTGATGTTCGCCGACGTTGCGGGCGTTGAAGAAGCCAAGGAGGAACTGGAAGAAGTCGTCGAATTCCTGAAAGATCCGCAGAAATTCCAGCGTCTGGGCGGTAAAATTCCGAAAGGCGTTTTGCTGGTCGGTCCGCCGGGTACAGGTAAAACCCTGATTGCGCGTGCGGTTGCGGGCGAAGCAGGCGTGCCGTTCTTTACCATTTCGGGTTCTGACTTCGTTGAAATGTTTGTGGGTGTTGGCGCCAGCCGCGTGCGCGACATGTTCGAACAGGGCAAGAAAAATGCGCCCTGCATTATCTTTATTGACGAGATCGACGCTGTCGGTCGCCATCGCGGCGCCGGTCATGGCGGCGGTAACGATGAACGCGAACAAACCCTCAACCAGATGCTGGTCGAGATGGACGGTTTCGAAGCGAACGAGGGCGTAATTCTGATCGCCGCGACCAACCGTCCTGACGTGCTGGACCCTGCGCTGCTGCGTCCCGGCCGTTTCGACCGTCAGGTTGTCGTGCCCAACCCCGATGTGGGCGGCCGCGAAAAAATTCTCAAGGTTCACATGCGCAAAGTGCCGCTGGGCCCCGATGTGGATGCGCGCGTGATTGCACGTGGCACCCCCGGTTTTTCGGGTGCCGATCTGGCGAACCTGGTGAACGAAGCCGCGCTGCTGGCCGCCCGCAGATCCAAGCGCGTGGTAAGCATGGCCGAACTGGAAGACGCCAAAGACAAAGTCATGATGGGTGCGGAGCGCCGGTCTATGGTGATGTCCGATGCGGAGAAAAAACTGACGGCCTATCACGAAGCCGGCCACGCGATTGTGGCCATTCATGAACCGTCGTCTGACCCCATCCACAAAGCAACCATTATTCCGCGCGGACGTGCGCTGGGTATGGTTATGCGCCTGCCCGAAGGCGACCGCCTGTCGATTTCCAAGGAAAAGCTGCATGCCGATCTGGCTGTCGCCATGGGTGGCCGTATTGCCGAAGAGCTGATTTTCGGCGCCGAAAAAGTCACGACCGGCGCGTCGTCTGACATCAAAATGGCGACCAGCATGGCGCGCCGCATGGTGACCGAATGGGGCATGAGCCACGAGATGGGCCCCATCCACTATAGCAACGACCGCGATGAATTGTTCCTCGGCCATAGCGTCGGCGGACCGCAGAGCATTTCCGGATCCACCGCTGCCAAGGTGGATGCCGAAGTGAAACGCATCGTCGAAGATGCCTATGTCAGCGCCAAAAAAACGCTGACGGACAACCTGCACGAACTGCATGCGCTTGCCAAAGCACTCCTGGAATATGAAACGCTGAATGGCGAAGAAATTCCGAAAGTGATCAAAGGCGATCCGCTCAACCGCACGACGCCGGAAGAAGAAGCCGAAGAGCGCCGCAAACGCGCGAAATCAGGCTCCGTCCCGACGGCGGGGGGCATCGACCTCGGAGCGCCCGATCCGGCGCCGCAGGCGTAAACCCCGCTTGATCTGCAAAAAAGCCGCCCGCATATGGGCGGCTTTTTTTGTGCTCATGTTGCGCTGCGGTTTTGTTAAGCGATTGTTTTAAATGGGTTGTTGGCGTGGGTGGTCGCCGCCTGCAGAATTGACAGGCGGGGCATGCGCCCCCTATGATCGGCCTGTTTCAAAATGGGTACTCATTCAAAAGGATTGCAGCCGTGACAACGCCTGCCCGCCAGAAAGCCGCCTGAGCATGGTATGGTTCGCCGCCAGCCGTATTGCCGAGGCCATCCGCGAAGATCGTATCGACGATCTGCGTCATCTGTTGGTGACGAAAAAAGCCAACCCCAATGCCTGCGAAGAATACGGCCGTACGCCGATGGAGCTGGCGGTGCGCAAAGGCAGTGCAGCGGCGCTGCAACTGCTGATCGCTGCGGGCGCGGATACCCAGATGAATTACGAAGACGGCACACTGTTGCATGTGGCGGCGGCACGCGGGCATATGGCCGTGGCCGATCTGCTGGCCAAGACCTATCCGTATATGATATCTGCCGAAGACGACCACCGGAATACACCGCTGCATACCGCCGCGCATGCGGGTTATGCGGAAATGGTGACGTTTTTAATTGATAACGGCGCGAACCCTGCGCTGAAGAACAAAGAAAACCGCACGCCGCTGTATCTGGCACAAAAACAATCGCACCCTGATGTAATCGAAATTCTGCAAGCTTACCATGATGCAAATCCGCTGCCTAAACCCGCCATGCCGCGCCAGATCGAAGCGGCGCGTGCGGCAGAACCGCGGCAAATAGAAGCTGCGGTGCACGAGGATGAGGGCTGGCGCAAGCTGGCCGATGACCGCATCGCGCATGTGACGGTCGAAACGCCGATCGGGTATAAAATTACCGAGGTTTTTAATTTCGCCGCCCGCGAACGCACGCGCATTTATCACAACCTCGAAACGCGTCTTGATTCTGCCCAGACGCAGGGGTTTGATGAAATTGCCGAAAAAGCGCCCATCGAAGATGCCCTGACGCGTCTGCGCGCACTGGGCGGCACGGCAGAGGAGGGGGTCATCCATGCCCGCCCACTGGGCAAGCCCAGCCGTCCGCGCGGGCCGGACAGCGCCGGATAACCCCGAATCCACGCCAAAACGTAACAAAACGTCATACAAAGTGAACGGTATAAATACCCAAAATGCCGCGAAACCCTGCGCAGGGCATAGACGTTTGCGCGGCGGGCGGTTAGGTTATGAACACGCCCTCCCCGGGTTTGAATAGGCAAAAGGACAACAGATCATGACGCGTAAACTTTTCGGCACAGACGGCATCCGCGGCAAAGCGAATACCGGCGCCATCACCGCAGAAATGGCATTGAAGGTGGCCATGGCGGCCGCGCAGGTGCTGGCACGCGGTACCCACCGCCGCAAGGTCGTGATCGGCAAAGACACCCGCCTGTCAGGGTATATGTTGGAGCCTGCGATGCAGGCGGGTTTCGTATCCATGGGGCTGGATGTCGTACTGGTCGGCCCGATGCCGACGCCGGCGGTGGCGATGCTGACGCGTTCGTTGCGCGCTGATCTGGGCGTTGTGATTTCGGCGTCGCATAACCTGTATGAAGATAACGGTATTAAACTGTTCGGCGCGAACGGATACAAACTGACCGATGAAACCGAGGCCGAGATCGAAGCCCTGCTGGCAACCGACCTGTCGACACGTCTGGCGCCTGCGCCCAAACTGGGCCGCGCCGCGCGTCTGGAAGATGCCAGCGGACGTTACATCGAATACGTCAAAAATACGTTTCCCAAGGGTTTGCGTCTGGATGGCCTGAAAATCGTGGTCGATTGCGCGAATGGTGCGGCGTATAAAGTTGCCCCGCGCATTCTGTACGAACTGGGCGCCGATGTTGTGCCGATTGGCGTGGCGCCCGATGGTACCAACATCAACAAACATTGCGGCGCGACTGCGCCCGATTTGCTGTGCGAACATGTCGTGAAGCATGGCGCCAATCTGGGCATTGCGCTGGATGGTGACGCGGATCGCCTGATTTTGTGTGACGAGCATGGCCATGTGGTCGATGGCGACCAGATCATGGCGTTGATCGCAACCGCCATGCATGCCCGCGGTGAACTGGAAGGCGGCGGCGTGGTGGCGACGGTCATGTCCAACCTCGGCCTTGAACGCCATCTGAAAGCAAAAGGTTTGGAATTATTCCGCACGCCTGTCGGTGACCGTTATGTGGTTGATTATATGCGCACCGGCGGCTGCAATATTGGCGGCGAACAATCCGGCCATATTATTCTGGGCGATTATTCAACGACGGGCGATGGTCTGATTGCCGCGCTGCAGGTGCTGGCGGTTATTCGCGGGGCGGGGCGTCCGGTCAGCGAAATTTGCCGCGTATTTACGCCTGTGCCGCAATTGCTGCAAAACGTGCGTACCCAAAGCCCTGTGGCGCTGGACGTTCCCGCGATGCGCGAGGCGATCAAGGCGGCCGAAGCGAAGCTGGGCGATAGCGGCCGTATTCTTATTCGTAAATCCGGCACCGAACCGCTGGTGCGCGTGATGGCCGAGGGCGATGATGCCGCGCTGGTGAAATCGGTTGTGCAAGATCTGTGTGCGACTGTCGAACAACTGGATACCCCCGCTGCGAAAGCCGTTTGAATGAAAATCCATTTCTACGCCGCCGATACCAAGGGTGCGCAGGCCGCATACAGCGAATTATCTGCTGTCTATGGCGATCATGCGATGGCTGACGCCGATGTGTGCGTCGCGCTGGGCGGGGATGGATCGATGCTGCGTGCGCTGCACGAAAGCATGCAGCATGGCAAACCCGTATTTGGCATGAACCGCGGATCGGTCGGCTTTTTGCTGAACGAATACCGCGCCGAAGGCTTGAGCGAGCGTCTGGCCGCGGCGCAAAGCGTGACGCTAAAACCGCTGCGCATGGCCGTGACGACGCTGGATGGCAAACGTCAGGAAGCCTTGGCAGTCAACGAAGTATCGCTTTTGCGCGAAACGCGGCAAGCGGCGAAGCTCAGCATTCACATCGACGATATCCTGCGGTTGAACGAACTCATTTGCGATGGCGTGATCGTGGCGACGCCCGCAGGTTCCACCGCCTATAATCTCTCCGCCCATGGCCCCATCATTCCACTGGAGGCGGGGATACTGGCGTTGACGCCCATTTCCGCCTTCCGTCCGCGCCGGTGGCGCGGGGCGCTGCTGCCGCAAAAAAGCCGTTTGACGTTTACGGTGCAAGACCCCGAAAACCGCCCTGTCAGCGCGGTTGCCGACTTCACCGAATTCCGCGATGTGGTCAAGGTCGAGGTCTGGAAAGACCAAACCGCATCCATCAACCTGTTGTTCGACCCCGAAATGAACCTGGATGAGCGGATGATCAAAGAACAATTCATGCCGTGACGCGCCGCCGCATGTGCTAAGTCCTTTATAAATCACATGGTTTTCGATTTTTCATACGAAGCGCTTGACAGAATCAACGCGCGCGCCGTATTGTCATTACCATCATGACAAACGCAAAACACATCGCTGTTTTCTTTTTTAGCTACGCTTATTTTGGCGCCTAGTCGCCATTGTCATTTTTACAGCCGTATGCGCTGCCACCCTCAGTACCCCATCACGACAATAGCACCCTAAGGTAAAAAGCCTGGGCGAAGGAATACAGTCATGACAGATGTTGTCAAAAACAAGGACACCCGCATTTCCAAAGTCGAAGACGCGCTTGCGTTCTTCCAGCCGCCGCCGGAAACATTCACCGGCAAAACCGGCCTTGAAGTCGAAATGGCGCTGTACCGCGCGGGTGCAAACAAACCCCAAATCCCCAATGCCGCAGACATGGTGGCCATGCATGCGACGCTGAAAGCCAAAGGATACGATGCGCAGCTGGAAGCCGCAGGGGTGCTAGAATACGCAAGCCCGCCTGCCGCGCTTGATAACCTCGCCCCGCTGGTCGAGCGTGTGAAGGCCGATATGCAGGCATTCGAAGACGAAGCGGCATCGCGCGGCTACACCCGTGCGCCCTTCAGCATTTTGCCGACGACGACGGTGCAGGACGCGCTTGATAACCGCGTGCCGCGCGAACGTCTCGAGGCGTCTTTGAACGTGATCGAAACCGCGCTGAACCCGAACCTGAACCGTATCCCGCTGCTGACCACGGGCGTTCAGACCAGCTTCAGCCCCAAAGACCCCGATGAAATGTTCCGTATGGCGCACCGCGGATATGCGCTCACGCCGCTGCTGGTTGCGGCCATGAACAGCACGGCGGGATATGTTGAAAATAACGATGAGCGTTTAACGCATCACCCGCGCGGCAAATACTACGAAATGTACGGCGCATCGGGCGGTCTGGCGCAAAGCTTCGCCAAGGCGGCCGATCCGCAGGGCTTCATCCGTAACCATATCGAGGCGGTATTCGATGCCCCGATGTTCTTTGCGTATGACCACGACGGCTCTCTCATCCGTTCGACCAAAGACGATGTGCTGACCTTCCGCAAGCTGATGGACCGCGGCCTGAATACGCAGTCGAACTTTGAACTTGCCGAAACGTTCATCTACAACGATATCAAAATTTGCAACCTGCGTGACGAAGTGGGCAACGTCGTGGGCAAACGCCTCGAAGTCCGCGCGGCGGACAGCGGCATGCATCAACCCGTCAGCGCGCTTTTGCTGACCGCGGCGCTGGTGCCCGATGGTAAAACAGCGGATAAGTTCGATGCGCTGCTGCGTGATTACGGCTTCACGGGTATCCCCAAAGACGATGCGGCCTTGCTGCAGGCGGGGCGTGATGCGGCTGTCAACCATGGCGGCAAGTTCATGGATGTGGCCTTCGGCAAAAACGTACAAACGGGCGAAGCGCGTTCCTTGCGTGAATTTGCGGCCGATGTGGCGGGCATTGTCGTTGCGCATTACGAACGCGACAAGGCGCTGGCGGCGGACGTGTCCAAATTGGCCGATCTGCTGCTGACGGGGCAGTGCGATGCGAAAACCTTCGCCGCGCAATACCGCGATCTGGGCGAAATTACCGCCGCCCTGCAACAGACGCCCGCACCGCAATTGCAGTCGAAACCTGCGCAATTGCGTATCTAAGCTGTGATGTTTCCTCCGAGAAAACCGCCCCTTTCCCGCGAGAGGGGCGGTTTTTTATGCGGTGCATCAAGATTTTATTGACAGAATCATTATGAATCAGTCATGATGTAAAACATGAAAACGGCATTTATCATCATCGCTGGCATCCGCCACGCTCATCTGCATCATCACTGGCACTAAGCCAGTTCGTCGTTTATTCGCAGGTTTCGGCCTGCATTCACCCACAGATACCGATCTAAAATCCGCCGCCGGAAAACAAGGCAGGCGACGACAATTTATAAAGGGTTCAAAAAATCATGACTGATGTGCAGAAAAATAACAGCCGCCTGATCGCCAGCATCGACGATGCAAAGGTGCTTTATGCCGCCCCCCCCGTAGAATTCACTGGCAAGATGGGCGTTGAAGTCGAAATGCCTCTCATCGACGCCCGCCGCGGCAAACCGGAAGTGCCCACCGCCGCCGAAATGGAAAAACTGCAAGGCGTCCTGCGCGCCAAAGGCTTCGATGCGCAGCTGGAACCCGCAGGCGTTCTTGAATACGCCAGCCCCGCAACCACCCCCGATGCACCCGCTGTCGCCCGTCTGGTCGATGTGCTGCGTCAGGAACTGGGCACGTTTACCAAATCAGCCGAAGAGGCCGGTTTCACCCGCGTGCCGTTTTCGATTGTCCCCACGACGACCGAACAGGATGCGCTCGATAAAATCGTATCGCGCCCGCGTTTGCAGGTTAGCATTGGCGCGATGAAGGAAATCTTCCCCGCCGATACGCTGCGCCTACCGCTGCTGACGTCTGCGGTGCAGGTCAGCTTTAGCCCCAAAGACGAAAATGAAATGTTCGATATGGCGCGCCGTGCCTATGCGCTGACGCCGCTTCTGATGGCTGCTTGCAATACGCTCAGCGGTTATGTTGTGAACGAAGACGAAAAAATCGGCACCTTGCCCCGCGCGAAATATTATCAAGGCTACGGCCGCGCAGGCGGCTTGTCCGAAGCCTTCCTGAAGGCGACGAACGGCAAAGAATTCATCGAAAACCACATCCGTGAAGTTTTCGACGCGCCCATGCACTTCGCGTATGACAAAGACGGCAACCTGTTCCCGGCCAGCAAAGAAAAGCCGATTACGTTTGCAGGTCTGGCGGCTGAGGGGCTGAACAACCAGTCCAACTATGAACTCGCGGAAACCTTTTTGTATAACGACATCAAGATCTGCAACCTGCGCGACGAAGCGGGTAATGTGGTTGGCAAACGTATGGAAGTGCGCGGTGCTGACAGCGGCATCGACCAGCCCGTGATGGCAGCCTTGCTGTCCGCGGCGATCGTACCCGCAGGCCCGCAGGCGAAAGCGTTTGATGGCTTGCTCAAAGAATACGGATTTACCGGCAACCCCACGGTCGATGCGCCGCTGCTGAAAGGTGCGCGCGAGGCGGTGGTAAACCACGGCGGTCAATTCATGGATGTCGCGTTTGGCAAAGACGCCAAAACGGGCGAAGCACGTTCACTGCGTGATTTCGCGGCAGATGTGGCGAACATTGTGGCCACCCGCTACGAAAACCAGCCAGAGTTGGCATCGGACGTGTCCCGTCTGGTGCAGGTGCTGCTGACGGGTGATTGCGATGCCAAATTGTTCTCGCAAAAATTCGACACGATCCGCGATGCCTCCGACTACATGCTGGCGCAGGCCAAGCCGGAAAACAAACCGGCCCCTGTGGTTGCGGCGCCCCGCATGGTGATGGGCAAGTAAATAACCAGTCAAGACGGCAAAAAAGACGCCCCGCAAATGCGGGGTGTTTTTTTTGTGTGGAGCCTGCCCGATAAATTAACCCGGGATTATTTATTATCGGCTATGATGTAGGGTATTCGCCAGCAAACCGGAGCTTTGCCGCCATGACAGCTTTTTCCAAATTTCTGAGTGACGTTGTGATGGGCGCTGCGGGTGAAAAGGCGCAAATGACGGGCCGCATGCTCGACCTTGCCGCCGCTGACCATGGCTTGCCTGCGGGTTCGCTGAAGATGCAGCAAATACCCGAAACGGGCGCCGTTGCGATTGTGCCCATGACACCGCCCGCCGATGGCTCGCTCAAAAATTATGGTGTGCAGGGATCAAACTATTGGGATGAACTCAAAGCCCGCGCGCAGGTGCAGGCCGCCATATCGCCGCCCCCGCGCCCAAAGGGGCCGAAGCCTTAAACAATTATACGCTTTGCCGCTATCGATGTACGGCGGCAACGCGCGGCTTTCCTGTCAACGGTACAACTGGATTCCGGCCGACGCCGGAATGACAGCGTGCTGCTAGCCGCGGACCTGCAACATAAATTCTTCGCGTAGATCGTCATCTTTTTCATACGCGCCGGTAAACATGCTGGTGACGGTGACAGCGTGGTCTTTGTGGACGCCGCGCACTTTCATGCAGAAATGTTCAGCCTCCAGCATGACGGCGATGCCTTTGGGCTTCAGGTGTTTTTGCAGGGCAGCGGTAATCTCGGCGGTCAAACGTTCCTGCGTTTGCAGGCGGCGGGCGTACATATCGACCAGACGGGCGATTTTGGACAAGCCGACGATTTTGCCGTTCGGAATATACGATACATGCGCCTTGCCCAAAAACGGGGCGAGGTGATGTTCGCAGCGCGATTCAAATTCGATATGCTTGACCAGCACCGCGCCGTCATATCCGCCGGTTTCAGAAAACGTTTTGGCCAGAATATCGCCCGCGTTCAGGCTATACCCCGCGCAATATTCATCAAATGCCTTGATCACGCGGCGCGGCGTATCGCGCAGCCCCTCGCGGTCGGGGTTTTCGCCCACCCACGACAGCAGGGTGCGAATGGCGGCTTCTGCTTCGCTGCGCGCGGGGCGCGGGGCAGCCGTTTTGGCAGGCTTGGCGACAGTCGTTTTTTTCTTGCGGGCGGGCTTGTCGGTCATGGCCGTGTGATCCTTTTGTAAGAATATCTAGACTATAAATCCGGCACCTCAGGTGCGCCAGACAATAAGGGATGCCGCACTGCGGTAGGGGGCGAAGGCTTCCCCATGCAGGCGGGTTTCGTCAGGCTTTGGCCGTGCGGGCAGTCCCAGCAGGTTTTGCAGCCCCTTTTGAAGGGCAATATCCCCTGCCGGCCACAGGTCACCCCGGCCAAGACTGAACATCAGGTAAATCTCCGCGCTCCAAAGTCCAATCCCTTTGAGGCTGGTGAGCGTATAAAAAGCATCCGCATCGTCCATATCCGGAATATCGGCCGGATTGAACCGCTTGCTGACGATCGCTTCGGAGAGGTGGCGCAGGTAAAGGATTTTCTGTCGGCTGATACCCATGGCGCGGAAGGCATCGTCGTCTTTTTTTAGCAGGCGGCGCGGGGTGAGCTCGGGCAGGGCGGCCTTCATCCGCCGCACCAGATGCGTGGCAACCGCCGTCGATATTTGCTGGGCCAGAATAATGTTTACCAGCCCTTCAAACCCCTCCGGCTGCTTTTTCCAGGGCAAAATGCCGTTTTGAGCATAGCCTGCGGCCAAAAGCGGGTTTTCTTTACGCAAATATCGCAAACCGCGCCGGATTTCTGGTAAGTCCTTGAGCGCGATATCCCCCTCCAGCCAGAAGTTCAGGGGTGATGTGTCTTGTTTTTCAATCATTTTTCATTATTTCTGTTTATAATCTGGTACTTGGATGCACAACACAAACAAAAGGGGATGGGTGTATATGACCTCGCTCGATGATCGCAAACAGGCTTTCGAAAACAAGTTCAAAATGGACGAAGAGTTCCGCTTCAAGGTCAACGCCCGCGCCGTGAAACTGATGGGGTTCTGGGCGGCCGAGCAGCTGGGCATGTCCGGCGCCGAAGCCGAAGCCTATGCCAGCGAAGTGGTTGATGCCGATTTCGAAGAGCCGGGCAACCAGGACGTTTTCCGCAAGGTACAAAAAGACTTTGCGCTGAAAGGCATGGATGTATCGCTGCATCACCTTGAAAACCAGTTTAACGTCCATCTGGAAGAAGCCAAGAAAAGCCTGATGGAGGGCTGATCTTTCACATCGGTATATTTTGACAATAACCGCGCACGGGGAAACCTTCGCGCGGTTATTCGTTTTCTTTCAGAAATTCGCGTGTGATGGCGACAGCTTCGGCAAGGCCGATACGTTCAATCGCAACGCCATCCGGAAAAGCGGCTGTTAAACGTGTTGGCAATGCGCTATCCAGCATCACGAAAATGCCGCGGTCATCCGCGCGGCGGATCAGCCGGCCATAGGCCTGTTTGATTTTAAACCGCGTCAGCATGTCATCATACGCACGGCCGAAATGTGCGCGGCGCGCCTTGTGCAAAATCGTCGGGCGCGGCCACGGCACACGGTCGTAGACGCACAGGCGCAGCGAGCGGCCGGGCACATCGATGCCGTCGCGCGTGGCGTCCGTGCCCAGCAGGCAGGCGTTTTCTTCTTCGCGGAAAATATCGATCAGGGTGCCGGTTTCCAGCGGATCGACGTGCTGCGCGTATAGCGGCAGACCTGCCTCGGCCAGTGGCGCACGGATACGCTCTTCGGTCATTTTCAACCGCTGCACAGCGGTAAAAATACCCAGCGCCCCGCCGCCCGATGCCTTGAACAGTTCACGCATGGCGGCGGCCACGGCGTCGGGGTCTTCTTTTTTGACGTCTTTTAAAACCAGTACGCGCGTTTGTGCGGCGTAATCAAACGGTGACGGCACGTGGAACGATCTCGTCGTTTCAGGTACCGCCAGGGCGCCAATGCCGCTGCGTGCAAACGGCGATTGCCAGCCCGCGGCGTCTTCGTCGGTCATATCGCGCAGCGTAGCCGATGTCACGGCAACGCCTTGTGCATGCGGCTTTAACTTGGCTGCAAACAATGCGGCGGGGTCGATTGCATGGCGGTAAAAACCGACATCGTATTCGTGCCCTTCGGCGCGGGTGATTTCCAGCCAGTCGACAACATCGCTGACCTCGCCCGCGCGCAATCCGTCCAGCATCGATATCCAGCCGCCCAGCACATGCTGCGCACGGCGGTTTAGGGATGTCGCCATAAACTGCAAACGCTCGCGCATGCTGCTATCCAGTGTGTCGGCTTCGTCGTCCAGCCGTGCCAGAAACTTTTTCGCCAGTGCCTGCATCGGCTTTTGAATGTCGCGCAGGCGCAGCGACAGCGCATAGGCGGCGTCGAACAAGCCGGGAATGGCAGGGTGCAGCGGCGTTTCAAGACCGTACATGCCGTTCTGGTTTGCCTCTGCATTGCGTGTTTTGACTTGCTGGCGGCACAGGGCGAGGAATTGTTCGCAAGCCCCCTTGGCGGCGCCATCCCACAGACGCTGACGCCAGCCGGGCGCGGGCAGGGCGCGGGCGGCTTCTATGATGCGGTCCAGCTCGGCCTTGGCTTCGTCATCGCCCGCGATCAATTCTTCGGCGCGTTTTTGAAGCCCGCGGGCGCGGCTTTTCTGGCCGGTTTCCGCGCCTAGCAGCCAGCGGCGCAGATCCGCTGTTTCGTTACCGTCCAGATGGCACGAAAACGCGCCATCTGCCGCTTCGAATAAATGATGTCCTTCGTCGAACACATACCGTGAGGGCAGCGTATCTTCGGGGCCGATGACGGCGGTCTGGTGCATCACCAGCGCGTGGTTGGCAATGACAATATCGGCGCGTTTTGCCTTGCGTATCGATTTTTCAACAAAGCATTTATCAAAATGGGGACAGGCCGCGTAAATGCATTCGCCGCGGCGATCAGCGAAGCTCATGATACGGTTCCAGCCGATCAAACCGGGCAACCAGCCCGGGAAGTCGCGTCCCGCCAGATCACCATCCGCTGTGACGGATACCCAGCGTGCCATGAGGCCGAGCGCCGTTGCATTCAGGTCATGCGTCATGATGCTTTGTGATTGGGCGATGTCTTCGAAGTTTAACAGGCATAAATAATTCTCGCGCCCCTTGCGTGTGACCACTTTGCGCGTGCGCTGCGTTGGGTCGTCATACAGGCGGTCCAGTTCGGCTTCTACCTGTCTTTGCAGGTTGCGTGTGAAGGTCGATACCCAAACCGCGCCGCCATTTTTTTCTGCCCACACCGTGGCAGGTGCCAAATATCCAAGCGTTTTGCCAACGCCGGTGCCTGCTTCGGCGACCACCACATTGGGGGCTTCGGGGTGGTTGCGCGGGGCGAAAGCGTGCGACAGTGTTTGCGCAAAAGCGCGCTGCTGCGGACGGTCTTCGCGGCTTTGTTTGCCCAGCAATTGTTGCAGCCGTGCGCTCGCTTCGTCTTCGCTGACGCCGTAATGTCCGGCGGGTGGTTCGGGCGCGTGCTGTGCCCATTCGGGCAGTTTGTCCCAGATGCGCAGTGCCGCGCGGATATCGCCGCGGGTGGGGGGCGTTTCGCTGCGCCCCATGGCCGCCAATACAGAGGCCGCCCACGGCCAGCCATATCGCTCGGCGGCTTCGATGGATGCGGCGGTCGCGGCATTGTCGGCTTGGCCGTGCATCAGCCCCATCATGGCGGCCAGTGCCGCGATGTCCTGCTGGCTTTGCAGGGGTTTTTCGCCGCGTGCATTATCGGCGCCTGCCATGCCCAGATCGGCCAGCAGATGGCGCGCGATATCGCGCAGGGCAAGGCACTGGTCTTCGGCGCTGGCGGGTTCCAGCAAATTTAAACGCCGCGCCATACCGCGCGGGGTGGGTACGGTAAACAGGCCGGGATGCACGAAAGCGAATAATTCAAGCACGTCATAGGCGTGGAATCGCTCCATCCCCAAATGTGCGGCCAGATGCGGGGCGTGACAAACCAGCGGCATATGCAGGCGTACCATTTGCCGCGCGGCATCAATAGACAGGGGTGTGAATTCGCCATCTGTGGTCAGGCACAGCAAACGCAAACCGTCCAGCACCAGCACGGGTGCCTGCGGCACCAAAAGGCGGCGCGTCGATGCGGCGTTTTGCGGCATATGCGGCGGGGTGGTCATGTGGATGCTTGGGCTTTCGCGCAACTTCGTTCTTGGCTTGTTCTTTTTCGTTGTAGCGGATTCTATGGCCTAACGCCAGCCCAAACGCCCGACAACGATTAAGAACGATCAATCTGTACTGCCGAAAACGTGGCCAACCAGACGTGCGACGGCCAGCGGATGCGAAGCCCCCGGCGCGCGTTTGTGCAAAATGTCCGGATGCAGATGATAAAATGTATCGAGGACTTCATGAATATTCAGGCTGACATACAGCATTTCATGAACAACCCGGCTTTTCTTTTGTCCGTAGGATACGCGGTAAAAACGATAAACGTTCCACGTGGCGCCACCATCGCGGCAGGCTTCAAAAACGATATTGTGCGTCGAGGGGCAGCGTATAATGCTGATATCGTCGAGTGTCAATTTTTGGCCACGCAGCTTTTTATACAGCCGGCTTGCCGTGCGCCGCAGACGTGTTGTCCAGGCTTCATGATTGGCGCTATTGTGTGACATTCGTCACTATAGGTGTTGATACGCATAATAAGCAAAGTAATTCGTGTTTATTATTTGTGTGTTGCCCCGCGCGCCGGAAAAGCCAGCGTTATCAGCGTTTCGGTGAATAATCTTTGCGGCGCGGCGGCGGCAACAAATCTGGCGGCACCGGAATTTTGTGACCCAGTTCATCCGGAAAAATATGACCCGTCCGCGCCGCGACGTATGCGGGGTGCCAATGCATGTATATTTTTTGTTTCATGCCCTGCGGATTTTTTGCGGCAAGGATATTCAGCGCATCGCCGATTTGAACATCCATCATGATCAGCGTATCTACAATCCGCTCCACGCCCTGCGCATGGCCGGTGCGTTGCCAGACGTTCCAGTTGCCTTTTGTATTGCGCTTGGCAAAAAAACGGCGCCCACCAGCATCTTCGGGCAGCTTGATGACGTTGAGGTCCTGCAGCTCTATCGGCTGATGATTGGCGGCCCTTGCCAGACGGGCGGCAAAGCGGCGGAATTGCTGTGACAGCGGCTCTTCGCCCAGCGCCTTTTGCAGGGCGTCCGGCAGGGCGTCGAAACGCATCTGGCGGTTGGCAATATCTTGCAGCATTTCCTGCTCGGCGGTGTAGCCTTTGCCGATCAGGCGGCCTGTATTGCGGGCGGCTTTTTTGATGTGGTCGAAAAACGGCGGCATGGGCGGGCGGCTTTCAGGCAATGTATATTACGCGCGGCGCATGCTCTGGCGCGGGGGTTGTTCATGCCGCAGAGGCTATCAAAGGAGATAGATTATGTCAATATTGTGCGATTTTAATGTTAAATCCTTGATTTGAACGCCTGTTTTTGGCACATATGCGGCCATTACCAAGGGGGCTTTTATATGCATATCCGCTGCTATCCGGTCGTTTCGCCCGAAGATATGAAAACGTGCATGGATATTCGCCACAAAGTTTTCGTCGAAGAACAGCAGGTGCCCGCCAATCTGGAGATGGATGGTCTGGATACCGCTGCGCGCCACTTTGCGGTACAGGCCGATGGCAACGTGATTGCCACCTGCCGCGTCCGCCTGATGGGCAGCGCCGCCAAAATCGAACGTGTCGCCGTTTTGAAAGAACACCGCAGCCGCGGCGTGGGCGGTGTTTTGATGAAATACATCTTGCAGGAACTGTCCAAGGCGGGCGATATTCAGCTGTTCAAGCTGAGCGCGCAGGCCGAGGCCGTGCCGTTCTACGAAAAGCTTGGCTTCCGCACCCGCGGGTCCGAGTATATGGATGCCGGAATTCCGCATTACGATATGGTGCTTGAAAAATAACCAAACCGCCCAAGGAAGAGCGATACATCATGTCCAAACAACAGCCCGCAGCCGAACAGCACGCTACCGACTCCAACGCCCTGATCGAGGCGAAGATCGAGAACATGAAGCAGCTGCAGCTGAAGGGCGTGAACCCCTTCGCATACCGCTTTGACGTCACGGCATTCGCCGCCGACCTGCAAAAGAAATATGAAAGCCTGAAAGACGGCGAGACGACCGAAGATGTCGTGTCTGTCGCAGGCCGCGTCATGTCGAACCGCAACTCCGGCATGTTCATCGACCTCAAAGACACCACGGGCAAAATCCAGATTTTCAGCCACAAAGAACACGTGCCCGCCGACCTGCTCGAGCAAATGGCGTTCTATGACATCGGCGACATCATCGGCGTCACGGGCAAAGTCCGCCGTACCCCGCGCGGCGAGTTGACGATCAATACCGAAAAGGTCGAGATGCTGACCAAGTCCGTGCGTCCGCTGCCGGAAAAATACCACGGCCTGCACGACGTAGAGCTGAAATACCGCAAGCGCTATCTCGATCTGATCATGAACGACGAGAGCCGCGAGACGTTCCGCAAACGCAGCCGCATTCTGTCGTTCATCCGCCAGACCCTGACGGGTGAAGGTTTCATGGAAGTTGAAACGCCGATGCTGCACTCGATTGCGGGTGGCGCAAACGCGAAACCGTTTTTGACACATCACAACGCGCTGGATATGCAGCTGTATCTGCGCATCGCCCCCGAACTGCACCTGAAGCGTCTGGTGGTGGGCGGTTTTGACCGCGTGTTCGAAATCAACCGCTGCTTCAGAAACGAAGGCATCTCGGTCAAGCACAACCCCGAATTTACGTCGGTAGAAATCTATCAGGCCTATGCCGATTACAACGATATGATGGCACTGACCGAACGCATCATCGAAGGCGCCGTCAAGATGCTGCACGGCGGCGAAACCAAAATCAAATTCGGCGAGCGTGAAATCGACTTCAAAGCCCCTTGGGCGCGCAAGACGATGACGGAACTGGTACAGGAAAAAACCGGTGTTGATTTCGGCGCCATTCCGGATGCCAAAGAAGCTGCCGCCAAAGCGAAAACCATCGGTGTGCATATCAAAGAAGGCAGCAATTGGGGCGAAGTGCTGGAAGCGGTATTCGGCGAAAAGGTCGAAGCTGATCTGGTACAGCCGACCCACGTCATCGACATGCCGAAAGATATTTCACCGCTCGCCAAAGTTCACCGCGACAACGACACACTGACGGAGCGTTTTGAAACCTATGTCAACGGCTGGGAAGTCGCGAACGCATTTTCGGAGCTTTCTGACCCGTTCGACCAGCTGGCCCGCTTCAAAAAACAGGTCGAAGCACGCGAAGCCGGCAACGAAGAAGCGCAGATGCTGGACGAAGATTTCGTCGAGGCGCTGGAATATGGCCTGCCCCCCACGGGCGGCCTTGGCATCGGTATCGACCGTCTGGTCATGCTGCTGACCGACAGCAGCAGCATCCGCGATGTGATCGCCTTCCCGACAATGCGCCACGTCCACAAGTAAGCGTCCAAACCGCAGCAAAAACCCCCGCAGAACTTGCGGGGGGTTTTTGTTTGTATTGGGCGCGGGTGTTACTGGTTCTGGCGCGATTGCTGGGCGCGGCGCTGCGCTTCCTGCTTTTCCGCAATTTCTTTTTCGTATGCGGCCTTGGCTTCTTCCCATTCCTTGCGCTGGGCGGCGGATGCCCATTTATGCGGCTTCATCCAGATCACGATCTTATCCGGATATTTTTGCGCAGCGCCCGATGCGGCGTCGACAAAAACGCCGATGCCGCCGCCCAGAATGATATTGCCCAGCGTCGCCCCCGCAAATTCGTCATCCACGGAAACAGACGCCGTCTGGTAACCTTGTTTTTTGCAGGTCACGTTCATCGGGCCGTTGCCTTTCAGCACACTGACGGTGGCGGGCGTACTTTGCAAATGCCAGTTGCCATGTTTGCTATCTTGTAGAGTGCAGCTGGCGCCTTCGGTAAAGGGCGTTTCGACAAATATGGATTGCTGCGTCCCGCTAACAACGGTGGCGCATCCCGTCATGGCCAGCGCGGCCAGAACGGCGAGAGTTCTTTTCATGAATATATCCTCTGACAAAATAATAGGTATGAAGTGAAGCAGGTTGAACAGGCGTGCAACCTTGGGTTGATTTTAAAATATACACAAATCATATACGCGCACAACTTTAAATAGTGTCTTCAGGGGTGGGGGGATTGTATTTGCACTTATTATATATGCAGCGTACAGGCACAGCACCAAGAACGCTGCGGCCCGCCACAGGGTTCGCCTTATGAATTGACAGCCCCGCTTATTGTGCGTAGGTTTTGTCTTGTTTTTTGGAAAATGAAATGTTTGGCAAAAAGTACGACACAAAAAGCCTGTCTGACGAAGACAAGGCATGGGCGGCCGGTATTGGCGGTTTTGGTGGTTGGGCCAAATCGCTGAAACAATCCGTGGCCGAAAATCAGCCCGGGCGCGTGTCATTCCTGCTTCGGCACCACAAAATATCACGCGATGATCGCGCGGGGCTGGTCGATATGGCTGTACAATCCCGCGCGGGGGCTGCACTCGATGCGCTTCTGAAACAGCGCGGTTTTGATTTCGACGATAGCAGCCGTGGCGATATCGCTTATATAAAAAAATTCTTCAAGGATGCGCTGGTGATCCGCGATCTTGGGGTGTGGAAGGCACTCGTGGAGCGAAACGCCCTTGAAAGCCATGCAACCATCGGCGACGAAGCGCCCGTCAAAGCCGCTGCCGATGCCGGCTGGCGCGATGCCATGGCTTTCCACCTTGACCGTACAGATGCCAAGGATGTGTCGGTTTTTAATATCATCATCCGCAGGCTGGCGGGACGTTCGGCAGAAGATCTGGCTTTTGGCCTGGCCTGGAGCGGCAAGTTCAACGGGCATGGTCCGGCGCTGAATGCCGCCCTGCGCAGCGTGGCGGAGGAGGGTGCTGTGGATAAAGCAGCCCTTTTGCTCGACAAAGGCGCCGATCCGAATGACGAAGCGGGGTTGGCTGTGTATAACGCGCTTGCTTTTGGCCAGCGTGAAATGTTCGATCTGCTGGTGGCGCGGGGGGCGCAGCTGGATGTGTATGGCCCCGACATCATCACGCGCCTGCGCCAACAAAATCCGAATGCCGCGTTGATTGACTATGCGCAGGTGCAGGTGGGCGCTGCCGTGTCGTCCAGTAAAAATGCCGAAGCCCAAAGCCGCATAGGGCAGCGTTATCATTTGATCGCACCCGACGCCGTCAGCGAAACGTTACACCTGCCCGAAGGTCGGCGCCTGACAACGGTGTTCAATTTTGCGACGCGCCAGCAAACCGTGATTGCAGAAAAACCCGAGGCAGACGGCACGACCGCGTCTATGGCGATACACGTGCGTGATTTTGACGCCATCGCAGATCCGTCGGCGATTGAACACGCGGCGGCGCAGCTGATGAATTTGGGCGGTGATGTACCCGCACCGCGCACGCGCAGCCCGTCCAAACAGGTACCGTTGCGACGTCCGCTAGGCGGCGAAAACCCGCGCACGTGAGTCGCACAGGGTGATGGCGCAGGGGGTGCCTCGCCTCTAAAATATACAGATTATGACAAAAATTGGTGTTTTTTTGCTCTTGGAAGCCGGACAGTTATCTTATTGATTTCATGTTAAAAAATAGTTAACGACCTTATTTTTCAGGTATTTAAGCGCTTTTCAGGGCGATAAAATCTGGACGCTCCTGCGGGGGCATGCTACGGATTCACAACCCCAAAGACAAATCCATAACATGACTCATGCAGTCGGATGGGCTTGGCAAAAGAGGGCGCGGCTTTAAAAAGAGGGCACCCCAATGAACGTCGAGAAAAAAAACGTCGAGAAAAAAATGATCAGAACCGATATCCCCGGCCATAGCGCCATGCTGACAGGTACGATGCCGTACAACACCACCGCATCGGGCAAACCCGAAGCGAGCGTTGAAGAGCAGCGTCGTCTGATCGTTGGCCGCGGTATTGTGCTGAACGGCCAGATCACCGACTGCCAGCACCTGGTTGTCGAGGGCGCCGTTTCTGCCGAGACCCTGTCGACGCAGCGCCTTGACCTGCTGGAAGCCGGCAGCTTCGCGGGCGCCGCCGACGTCCAAGACGCCGTTATCGCGGGCCGTTTTGACGGCAAGCTGGTTGTCACCGGCCGCCTGACCATCAAATCCACCGCCCATATTTCGGGCGAAATCGAATATGGTTCGCTGGAAATTGAAGCCGGCAGCCGTATCGAAGCACGCATCGCTGTCCGTCCTGCCCCCGCCCTTGCGGAAACGACGGCTGTGACCGCGAAATCCACGACCGTGGCCGATGCTGGCGAGAAAGCTCTCGACGCCAGCAACGACGAGGCAGACAAAGCCGCGGCAACAGAGGAACGTCCTGGCTCTTTCCGCCGGGCCGTTGGTTTCTAATTGATTAATCAAAACCATAGCCTTTCCGGCATGGGTTTTATGCGCGCGGATATTCCGGGCGTGCAAAGTCCGTCGCCGGAAGCAATGTCCCAGGATCCTTGGGCATGGCTGGTCGGCTCGGTCGATACCGCGTTTATGATGTTTTATGCACATCTGCGCCGTAACGCCCGTCTGATCGCGCGTTTGGCAATGGCGCTGTTGCCGCTGGCGTTTCTGCTGGTCGGCAGCTGCAAAACGGCGGTCGGGCCCGAAGTTTACGGCAGCGCCGAAATCCCTGCCCAGTTCCGTCAGGCCCTTTTCCCCGACAGCCGTATGGCTGGCACCGAAGAAGATTACCAGCCCGCCCGCGGCTATGTCGCGCGTGCGCAAAAATACCTCTCCGGCGATCCGGCGGCTTTGACCAAGCTGACCGAACGTGAAATCGGCTATATCTTTGGCAAGCCTTCGCTGGAGCGCCGCGATGCGGATGCCCGTATCTGGCAATACCGTACAGACGGCTGCGTGGTTGATGTGTATTTCTATAAAAACGGCGAGCGTGAAAGCGGTTTCGACGTCAGCTATGTCGATTTCCGCAGCGGCGAGCAATTGAAACTGGGCGGCCCCATCGCGGAAGAACCCGCAGGTGCGAATAGCCAGTCGCGCTGCCTGCGTACGCTGGTCAGCAGCGGCGCAGAACCGTCCCGCGCCTGAGTTTAATCCTTAGACCGTTTTACCTTTAAACGCGCACAGGTCGCGCACGATGCAGTTTGCGCAATCGGGGGTCCGTGCCTTGCATACATAACGCCCGTGCAGGATCAGCCAGTGATGCGCATGGCGCAGGTATTCATCTGGAATGACCTTTAGCAATTTCTCCTCGACCTCTTCCGGCGTCTTGCCGGGGGCGAGGCCGGTGCGGTTCCCCAACCGGAACAGGTGGGTGTCAACCGCAATGGTGGGCTGGCCAAAAGCGATATTCAAAACCACGTTCGCGGTTTTGCGGCCGCAGCCGGGCAGCTTGACCAGCTCGTCGCGCGTTTGCGGCACCTTGCCGCCAAAATCACGCTCCAGCATTTCCGCCGCCGCAATCACGTTTTTGGCTTTTGAATTGAAAAGCCCGATGGTTTTGATGTGCTGCTTCAGACCCTCTTCACCCAGTTTCAGCATATCCTTGGGCGTTTTAACGATCTTGAACAGTTTTTCGGTCGCTTTGTTTACGCCCGTATCGGTTGCCTGCGCCGACAACGTGACGGCGACCAGCAGGGTGTAGGGGTTGGTGTAATTCAGCTCCCCCTTCGGTTCCGGATTTTGCGCCCGCAGGCGTGCGAAAAACTGTTCGATTTTGTCTTTTTTCATGTATAGATTTTTACACGCTCTGTTTCCCAAGTACAAGGATGCTGCCATGAAAGTCATTACCCATGTTTCCACCCGCGCCGCGCGCGGCAAAAATTTGACGCTGGTTTGGGGTGTGCATGAATTTGCGTGCGGTAAGCTGCTGTTGGCGCTGTCTGCCGAAGGTATCTGCTGGATCGGTATCAATTGCGGTGAAGCAGACCTTGCCAAAAACTGGGCCGGTGCCAATTTGATTCAGGATCAGAAAATGACCGAAAAAGCGGCACGCGAAATTGCGAACGCTTGGAAAAAAGGCTGGCCGCAAAATGCCGACGGCATCAAGCAGCCGCTGGTGCTGTACGGCACCGCATTCCAGATCAAAGTCTGGAAAGAACTTTTGAAAATAAGATCCGGTAAAATCGTCACCTATTCCGACATTGCCCGCAAAGTCGGCGCCCCAACGGCGGTGCGTGCGGTGGGTTCGGCCGTGGGTAAAAACACATTGTCGCTGATCGTGCCGTGCCACCGCGTGGTGAATACCAGCGGCAATAAAATCAGCTACGCGTGGGGCCCTGCCGTGAAAAAGGCGCTGCTGAAAGCGGAAGGTGTGACGGTTTAACCGTCCCTCTAAACCCGTATCAATCCATCTATCGCACGCAGGTTGCTGCTATCCGCGAAAATATCGCGTTCGATATCGCCGGCGCTGATCCCGAGGTGATCGCGCAGGATCGCCTTGGCCACCTGCCGCAAATCGGTCGTGGGGCGCAGGTCGCGGTTTTGATGCAGCTGCATGGTATCCAGCCCCGGCCACTGCGCGTATACGCGTCCGCCATTGATGCGCCCACCCGCCAGCAAGGCGCAGGACGCTGTGCCATGGTCGGTGCCGCCTGTCCCGTTGCCCGCGACCGTACGGCCAAATTCGGTTGCGGCCAATACGGCGGTTTGTGCCCATAGCGGTCCCATGGATTCTTTGAGCGCGCCAAAGGCCGCATCCAGCGTTTCAAAATTATTGGCGAGTGCGCCACTTTCCAAACCCTGCTGCGCATGCGTATCCCATCCGCCAATTTCGATGGTGGCAATGCGCGGGCCGTTCGGATCGGCAATGATTTTGCCCACGGCCTGAATGGTCTGCGCCATCGCCTGCTTGCCGCGGCCGCCGCTGACTTTGCTCATGCCGCCATCGTCGGCGATGGCATGAATACCGACGGCCTGCGACAGCGCGGTTTTGAATGTGGCATCGCCGCTATACATCCCCTCAAGCGCGATCAGCAGCGCATCGGGCGGCAGGCCATCGCCTGACGGGCTATAACTGCCCACGCCCACATCGCCTTGCAGCGCCAGCGGAATGGTTTGCCCCACGGCCAACCCTGGCGTTTTGGCGGTGGTGTGCATGACAGACAGTGTACGGTTCAACCAGCCATCGCGCGCGCCATGCGGGCGTGTGGCGCCGCACTCCAGTACGTTCTGCGCATCGAAATGCGACCGCTCGCGGTAGGGCGTTGCCACCGCATGCACAATCGCCGCTTCGCCTGCGTTATAAAGCTTGCCGAACGACGCAAAGCTTTTGTGCAGGCCGTAAAAATCATCCAGCCGCGTCATGGCGCTGGCGGGCAGCGCCATCGACCCGCGTGCCGAGGTATAGTTTTTGTCACCATAGGGCGCGACAGCCGCCAAACCATCCATCGCGCCGCGCAGGATGATAAACACAAATCGTGCATCGCCGCTGCCCGCAGCAAACGATACGCGCATACCACCGCATACGGGCAGTAGCGCAAGGCCGCAAAGCCCTTGCAGCAGCACGCGGCGCGAAAGCGGTTTTTGTGTGATCGTATCTGTCATGATGATCTATCTCCGCTGGAATTCGGGGCTGGCAAAAATAAGGGTCAGCGCTTCGGCGGGGCTGCCCGCGCGACGCACGGCGGTGCGTGTGGCCTCCGATGCGGCGGGGCCGATGGTCTGCGCCAGCATCTGATCAGGCGTCACGCGTGTATGCAGCGCGGCCGACAGGCTTTGCGCAATTTCAATGCGGCGCAAAAGCGCTTCGCCACCTATCCAGTCCTTGCCCGCATCACTCCAGCCGGCGGGGGAGGGGGCGGAAAAAGGTACCTGCCCCAATTCGCGAAACGCGCCCGCCAGACGGCGATTATCAAGGTCAATCCCCCCTGCGCGCAGGAGAGAGATGATATAATCATTCGGCGTTTTTATTTTTGGCAAGGGCGTGCGCCACACATCAGGCAAGGCGATCAACGTACGGTAGACATCGGCCAGTTTTCCGCCGCTGCGCATATAGCTTTGCGCCAGTGTGTTGATATTTACCTGAGGTGGCGTATCGCTGATAAAATGCTGCGCCAGTTTGGTTGCGATAAACGTTGCCGTCGCCGGATGCACAGCCAGACTGCGCAGTGCGTTTCCGGCTTCCGCTTCGCCGCTGTCCGGGTAATTGATGCCCAGTAATGTTTTTTCACCGGGTTCGTGTGTTTGGGGGGTAAATATAAACCCGTTTGTGCCGCGCCCTTCGGTATCGACCGTCCAGCCTGTCAGCATTTTGGCCAGCGCAACGACATCGCCTTGGCCATATCCACCGTTCACGCCCAGCGTATGCAGCTCCAGTATTTCGCGGGCGAGGTTTTCGTTCAGCCCCTTGCCGCCGCGTTTGCCTGCGCGGGAATTCGGGCCGATCGAGCGTGCGTTGTCCAGATATGTCTGCATGGCGGGATGGCGCGTCGATGCCAGCAGCATATCGCCGAAATGGCCCATGATATGCGGGCGTATTACATCGCGTTCGAACGCGGCCACCAGCGGCAGGCTCTGGCGTTTGGTCGCGGATACGGTGAAATGATTACTCCAGAAGTGGACAAGGCGTTCGTAAAACGGTGCCTGACTGTCGATGGCGGCGCGGGTGCGGGCAGCGGCTTCTTCGATATAATCATCGCGCATAGTTTTTTGCGCTTCGCGCAGCATGCGGCGCTGGTCTTCGGGGTCGCCGCCCTCTTGCGTCTTGCGCATGGTGCGCAGCTGGCCAAGCGCGCCCCGCACGATTGCAGGCGTATCGGGCAGCCCGTCAAAGGCGTTGGATGCGGCATAGCGGGCATCCATCTGCGCGGTCAGCCAGCGGACAGGATCGCGCGCAATGATCTCCAGTTCGCCCGCACGGGCGCCAAAGCCAAAACGGTTCGCAGCAATGAAAGCTTGCAGGCTGGACATAGAACATCTCCCCGATAAGCATGATACGGGCGAAAACGTTAAAAACCTGCGCTGGGCGGCGTGTGAATTTTTGCTGTTTAATTACAGCAGCTTAGATGTCCAGCACATCGCGCATGGTATAGCGTCCGGCGGGTTTGCCTGCCAGCCACAGGGCCGCGCGGACGGCGCCGCGCGCAAACAGTGCGCGGTCGGATGCGCGGTGGCCGATTTCAATACGCTCCCCCAGCGCCGCGAACGTGACGGTATGATCGCCAATCACATCGCCGCCGCGAAAAACGGACATGCCGATCGATCCTTCGGGGCGGGCACCGACTTGGCCAAAACGTGCGGGCACCAGGGCGGTGTCCAGATCAACCTTGCGGCCTTTGGCCGCTGCCTGCGCGAGGGCAAGGGCGGTGCCCGACGGTGCATCGATTTTATGTTTGTGATGCGCTTCGAAAATTTCGATATCGAAATCTTTGGGGCCCAGACGTGCGGCCAGCTGTTCGACAATCGATAGCAGCACGTTCACGCCGACGCTCATGTTCGCGGCCTGCAACATCGGGGCGCGCTGCGCGGCGGATGTAATGGCGGCGTCTTCAATCGCGGTCAAACCCGTGGTGCCGACGACAAGGCCTTTGCCCGTCTGGTGCGCCATGGCAGCGTTTTCGACAGTGGCTGCGGGTGTCGTAAAATCAATCAGCACATCGCTGGCGGCAAAAACGGCATCGCGGTCGGCGCTGATCACAACGCCGCAATCGTCCTGTCCGCAGAGGGCGCCCAGATCGCGTCCCAGCGCCGCGCTGCCTGCATGTTCGCCCGCGGCGGCCAATACGGCGCCTTCGTATGCGCCCGACAGAATTTCTTTGGCGATCATTTGGCCCATGCGGCCCGCCGCACCCAGAATGCCGATTTTGGTCCCGGTTTTGGTCATCGTGTGTTTTCCAATCTATATCTGGCTATTGTCTCAGTCGTGTGTGCAGTTGATGGTATTGGGGCCCCAGTTGAAATCTTTATCAACTTTGATGCTGAGCATATGTAGCATGCCGGCGTGTTCGAACGTATGGCTGATGTTGATAGCGTCGATCACCTGAATGACCATGCCATCGGGGGCATTGATTTCCAGCGTCGCTTTGATGCGGCCATTTTTATCTTCGGTTTGTTCCAGTGCGTATTCAAAACCGGGGGTGGGCGTTTCGATGCGGGCGTTGAGCACATAGCTGTCTCCCGTTTGTGTCAGCGTAAATTCGGGCGCATCGCATGTATAGGCCATGGCAGGCTTCTCGCTGGCGGGGGCATTTTCCGCATGTCCTGCCGCTATGTCTGCCGCGGTGGCAGGGGTTTCGGCGGCTGCGCCGTGGCTGTGTTCGTGCTGTGCATGGCCTTCATGTTCCTGTTCTGCCTGTGCGGCCGGCTGCATCAGAAAAAATGCGGCGCCAAACATAGCGGCAAGGGGCAGGGCGGCAAAAAGGAACTTTTTCATGGATTTTTCCTTGGTAAAAAACAACACTGGATAGCGGGAGTATAGGCCAGCCCCGCGGTCATATCCAGCCCCGCGGCGGGCGGCCCTGTCAGATGAAAAGGATTTAGAATATGCAACCGAGTGTTATTGAAAACGACCCGCCCATCGGCATCGCCCTCAGCATTTTCTGGGGCTTTACGTGGCGTACATTGGTGTGGGTGCTGGCGCTGCTGATACCGGCGGCGATTTTGATTTTTGGCCTGTCGTTTGTGATCAACGCGCATACGGCGACGCAAGACGAAGCCAGCCAGATTTCTGCCCTGACAGGTATCGTGCTTGGGTGGTTGATGGGTGCATCGGCGACGTTTGTCGCGCTGCGCGGCATCATTGGTAAAAAATTCGGCGGCTACCGTTTGATTTTGGCAAAGGATCAGGCCGTCGACGGTACGGCCTGGACAGGCACACCCGCCGCCGTTTGATGCGCGTTGCTTAATCCTTCAGATCTTCCCAAAGACCTTTGACTTTGTCGAAAAAGCCGGAAGATTGCGGGTTCGTCTTTTCATTGGTGTCACCCGCAAATTCCTGCAGCAGCTCTTTTTGACGTTTGCTGAGGTTCACGGGGGTTTCGACCGTGATCTCGACAAACATATCGCCGCGGTTGGGACTGCGCAGGACGGTCATGCCCTTGCCCTTCAGGCGGAATTGCTGGCCGGTTTGCGTGCCTGCGGGTACGGATACTTTCATGCGCTTGCCGTCAATCGTGGGCACTTCGATATTGCCGCCCAGCGCGACCGTTGTGATGGGTACCGGCACGCGGCAATACAGGTTCGATGCCTCGCGCTGGAAAAAACGGTGTGGTTTGATGCCGAGAAAAACATATAGATCGCCCGCGGGGCCGCCGCGCAAGCCCGCTTCGCCTTCGCCCGCCAGACGGATACGCGTGCCGTCTTCAACACCAGCCGGAATGGCGACCTTGAGCGATTTTTCCTTGCGCGTGCGGCCCGATCCGCCGCAGCTGCCGCAAGGTGTTTTGATGGTCTGGCCCGCGCCGTTGCAGGTGGGACAGGTGCGCTCCACGGTAAAAAAACCTTGCTGCGCGCGCACGCGTCCTGCGCCGCGGCAGGTTTCGCAGGTATCTGCCTTGGTGCCTTTTTCTGCGCCAGAGCCGCTGCAGGGGGTGCAAGGCTGCCATGTGGCGACTTTGATGGGCGCTTCTTTGCCGCCAAAAGCGTCTTCCAGCGTGATTTCCATTTCGTATGACAGGTCTGCGCCGCG
>JBEIOU010000011.1:0-96239 GCA_040377425.1 Micavibrio sp.
GCATGATGTATTATTTTGTACCCAAGCAGGCCGGGCGTCCGGTTTATTCGTACCGTTTGTCTATTCTACATTTCTGGTCGCTGATTTTTATTTATATCTGGGCGGGGCCGCACCACCTGCATTACACCGCGCTGCCGGATTGGGCGCAGACGCTGGGCATGACATTTTCGATCATGCTGTGGATGCCCAGTTGGGGCGGTATGATTAACGGCCTGATGACGCTGTCCGGTGCATGGCACAAACTGCGCGATGACCCTGTGCTGCAATTCATGATTGTTGCCCTGTCGTTTTACGGCATGAGCACCTTCGAAGGCCCGCTGATGTCGATCAAGGCCGTTAACGCCCTTAGTCACTACACTGACTGGACGATCGGGCATGTGCATTCCGGTGCGCTTGGATGGGTGGCGTTTATTACATTCGGCGCGGTGTACTATCTGGTGCCCGTGCTGTGGCACAAACCGGAAATGTATTCGAAAAAACTGATCAGCGTGCACCTCTGGGTCGCGACCATCGGGATTGTGCTTTACATGGTGTCGATGTGGTTTGCCGGTATTTTGCAGGGACTTGAATGGCGGACGTATGACGATATGGGCTTCTTGCAATACTCCTTCGTCGAGACGGTTGCCAATTTGCATCTTTATTACATCATCCGTGCGCTTGGCGGGGTTCTGTACCTCGGTGGGGCGCTGGTGATGGTCTACAACATCGTCAAAACCATCAAGGGTGACGAAACCGTACGCGCGCCGTTGACGGAGGGGGCTGCCCATGCTGGATAAACACAAGAAACTTGAAAAGAATTCTATTCTTTTGCTGGTCTTTACGGTGATTGCCGTATCCATCGGCGGTCTGGTCGAGGTGGTGCCGCTTTTTCGTATGGATGTGACGATTGAAAAAGTCGAAGGCATGCGGCCCTATACCCCGCTGGAGCTTGCGGGGCAGAACATCTATATCCGCGAAAATTGCAATTCCTGCCACAGCCAGCAGATCCGCCCCCTGCGCGACGAGGTGGAGCGGTATGGCCATTATTCACTTGCCGCTGAAAGCATGTATGACCATCCGTTTGTCTGGGGATCAAAACGCACCGGCCCCGATCTGGCGCGTGTGGGCGGCAAATATTCGGATGAATGGCACGTCGCGCATTTGAAAAACCCGCGCGATGTGGTTCCTGAATCTATCATGCCCAGTTACCGTTTTTTGTTCAATCAAGGTGTTGACCTCACCAAGATTGGCAATCATCTTAAGGCACTGCGCGCCGTGGGCGTACCCTATACAGATGAAATGATCGAACAGGCTTATAACGATGCCATGCTGCAGGCGCATCCCGATGGGGATATCAGCGGCCTGCAATCGCGCTATGGCGACAAAGTCATCGCTCGGGATTTTGACGGCCAGCGCCATCAAATCACGGAAATGGATGCGCTGGTCGCGTATCTGCAGGTATTGGGCACCATGGCTGACCTGAAATCCTATAACCCGGATATCGAGGAGATCGCGGAATGATCGATTGGCTTGTACAGCATGGCCCGTCTGCGGGGCTTTTGGGGTTTTTTATCGGGTTCGTGGGAATTGCCGCATGGACGTATCGCCCCGCGCATAAAAAACAAATCGAAGATCATGCCCATATACCGTTCAGGGAGCAGGAATAGTGTCTGACGCGCATAAAGAAAAAGACAGCATCACAGGCATCGAAACCACCGGCCATGAATGGGACGGGCTGAAAGAGCTGAACAACCCTGCGCCGCGCTGGTGGCTTTGGGTATTTCTGGTGACGGTCATATGGGCGGTCGGTTATTGGGTTGTATATCCTGCATGGCCGACCATATCCGGCGCGACCGAAGGCAAATGGGAATGGACGCAGTACCGCGAACTGGAAAAGGCGCAGGGAGAAATCAATCTGCGCCGCGCCAAATATCAGCAGCGCTTTCATGCCGCCGATATGCAGCAGATTTTGACCGATACGGAATTATATGAATTTGCGCGTGTCGGCGGCGCAGCGGCATTCAAGGAAAACTGCGCGGCCTGCCATGGCACAGGCGCTGCGGGCGGGCGCGGGTATCCGAACCTGAACGACGATGACTGGCTATGGGGCGGTACGCTTGATAAAATTCATGAAACCCTGCGCGTAGGGGTTAATTCCGGCCATGCCGATGCGCGCGGTACGCAAATGCCAGCTTTCGGGCGCGAAGGGCTGTTGACCGCTGCGCAAGTCAGCGATGTCACGGAATATGTCCATAAGCTGCATGAAGGTGACAAAGCGCAAGTGACAGCCGCCTACACGCGCGGTCAGCAGGTCTATGCTGATAACTGCGCCGCCTGCCACGGTGCAGCGGGCGAGGGGATGCAGGATCTGGGCGCCCCGCGCCTGAACGATGAAATATGGCTGTGGGGCGGCGACAAGGCGTCCATTCATAATACGGTCATGAACGCGCATACAGGGGTTATGCCGGCATGGGAGGGACGTCTCAGCCCTGATACGCTGAAAGCGCTGACAATTTACCTACATTCACTGGGCGGCACAGCGCCCGATGTGCCGGAGAGCCATGAGTGACGGCGTTGTATATTTCGAGAAACAAAAAAGAATATATCCGCGTGCGGTCAAGGGGCGCTATCGCCGGCTGAAATGGCTGGCGATGACAGTCTTGCTGGGGATTTACTATGCCGTGCCGTGGATACGCTGGGACCGCGGCGCCCATGCACCCAATCAGGCCGTGATGATCGATATGCCTGCTCGCCGCGCGTATTTTTTCAATATCGAACTATGGCCGCAGGAAGTTTATTTTTTTGCCGGTCTTATGGTGCTGGCGGCGGTGGGGCTGTTTTTTGTGACCAGCCTGCTTGGGCGTGTCTGGTGCGGGTATGCGTGCCCGCAAACGGTCTGGACAGATTTGTTTGTGGCTGTCGAAAACTGGATACAGGGCGACCGTAACGCGCGCATGAAGCTTGATAATGCCCCCCTGTCTCTAAATAAGGTATGGAAAAAATTTGCCACCCATGCCGTGTGGTTGTTGATTGCGCTAGGCACGGGCGGGGCATGGGTGTTCTATTTCATGGATGCGCCGACATTGCTGGATCAGATCCTGCACATGAATGTATCGTGGATGGCGGGCAGCTGGATATTGGGGCTTACCGCATCGACTTACATCATGGCCGGGTTTGCGCGTGAACAGGTTTGTACGTATATGTGCCCCTATGCACGGTTTCAATCCGCGATGTTTGATAAAGATACGCTGATTATCGGCTACGACCGCGAGCGGGGAGAGCCGCGGGGTAACCACAAGCGCGGCGCCAGCTGGGATGGACGCGGCCATTGTATTGATTGCACACAGTGCGTCATCGTCTGCCCGATGGGCATTGATATCCGCAATGGTTTACAAATGGAGTGCATCGCCTGCGGTCTGTGTGTGGATGCCTGCAATGACGTGATGGCGCGTATGGATTTACCGGCGGGCCTGATCCGATATGATACCCAGCGTAATTACGAACGCCGTACATTGGCGCAGAAAACCGGCGAGATTGCGCAGCAGGTATGGTCTATCTGGCGGCCGCGTACGTATTATTATATTGCGATCATGGTTCTTATCGGCGGTGTCATGCTGGCCGCTTTCCTGAACCGCAGTGCCGTTGACCTGAGCGTTATCCACGACCGCAACCCGTTGTATGTCAAGCTATCAAACGGCGATATTCGTAATACCTATACGTTGAAAATCATCAACAAAACCCACGAAGACCAGGTCTTCCGCTTATCCGTTACCGGCATTTCACCGCGCAGTGTGAGTATCGCGGGGGCGTCGGTATCGGCTGCGGCTGATGAATTGCTTGTGCTGGCGGATAGCGTCGGAACGTTTCGTGTTTTGATCGTTGCCGCACCGGATGCCACAGCGCCGCGGCAGGATATGACTTTGGCGATAGATAATACAAGCGGTGCACTGGGCAGCCGCGCAGAAACAATTTTTATAACGCAAGGAGCCCTGTAATGACCGGCGAAGCCATGCCGCGGCCATCCGATAAATGGATACCATGGTATATCGTTCTTTTTTTTGTGTTCCTGAGTTTTGTGTTTGGCGGCTTTGCCTATATCGCGCAAAAAACGCATACGGGGGTAGTAACAGAGGACGCCTACAAAAAAGGCCTCGCCTATAACAGCGTCATAGAAAAAGCCAAGCAGCAGGAAATGCTTGGCTATATCGCCGATATTTCAATGTCACCGGATGGAGTGCTACGCTTCGGATTGATGCAAAAAAACGCTGCGGCTGTTGATATCAAACATGTGTCTATCTGGTTTTTTCGCCCGACGCAGTCAAAAGCGGATGTGCATGGTGTGATGACGCCTGCTGCCGGCGGCGGCTATGAAATCCGCCCCGCATTGCCTGCGCGCGGGCTTTGGGAAGTGCGCATTCTCGCCGACACTGCGGCGGGGCCTTATCAAGCCGTCAAAAGGATCGTGATCGAATGACAAACGCCTTGCCCGCCACGGATTATTCGGCATATGTCCGTACAAATGCCGATGGCACCAACCATCTGCGTTTGATTGTCGCAGGCATGCACTGCGCCGGATGCGCCTTTAAAATTGAAAAAAAACTGAATGCCTATCCGGGGGTAGAGGCACGTGTCAATGTGACAGAAAAGCGTCTGTCGCTTGTTTGGTCGGGCGATAAAGCCGCAGGCAATACGCTGCTCGACGAAGTGGAAACGATGGGGTTTCAGCTTTCCCCTGTTAAACAGTCCGGGACGGAGGACGAGGGTCTTAAACATCTGCTGCGCTGTATCGCCGTTTCCGGTTTTGCCAGCGGGAACCTGATGGTGTTTTCTATGGCGCTGTGGTTTTCCGGCCGTGACAGCATGGGCGCCGCGACGCGTGACCTGATGCACTGGTATTCGGCGTTGATTACCTTACCCACGGTCATTTATGCGGGTATGCCATTTTTTAAATCCGCGTGGCATGCGCTGCGCCATGGGCGCACGAATATGGATGTGCCCATTTCGGTGGCTGTCACGCTGGCATCGGCGGTATCGCTGTATGAAACAGTCCATTCGTCGGAACATGCCTATTTTGATTCGGTTGCGATGCTGCTATTCCTGCTGCTGATCGGCCGTTATCTGGATGCACGGGTGCGCCTGCAGGCAAAATCTGCGGCATCAGACTTGCTGCAGGTCATGCAGGGGACGGCCAGTATCATCGAAGACAGCGGCCATATGCGCCGCGTACCGTCGAAGGCCCTGATACCCGGCATGCGATTACATGCGGCAAAGGGCGAAAAAATTCTCGCGGACGGTACGGCATTAAATGCGGGTGATGTGGATACATCGGCTATTACCGGCGAGACAATGCCGCGGCATGTGTGCGCGGGCGATGCGGTGCTGGCGGGGATGGTGAACATAGGGACGCCGCTGGATATCCGTATTGATAAATCACAGCAGGACAGCCTGATCGGTGACATCATCGCCCTGATGCAGCGCGCAGAGCAGGGCGGTGCCGCCTATGTGCGTATTGCCGACCGTATTGCGCGCTGGTATACGCCGGTTGTTCATATACTTGCGCTGATAACATTTATGGGGTGGTTGTGGATTGGCGGGGCGGCGTTTCAGCCCGCGCTGATGTGCGCGGTCACGGTGCTTATTATTACATGCCCCTGCGCGCTTGGGCTGGCGGTGCCTGTGGCGCAGGTGATGGCAGGCGGCAGACTTTTTCGCGGCGGCATGCTGTTGAAGTCCGCCGATGCGCTGGAGAGGCTGGAGAAAGTTGATACCATCGTTTTTGACAAAACCGGCACCTTGACCACCGGACAAATGGTGATGGATCCGCCAGATCATATTGATGATGAAACAAAAGCGCAGATTGCAGCGCTGGCTGCGGCCAGTGCGCATCCGCTTGCCCGTGCTGTAACGGCGGTATGGCCGTCCAAGCCTGCCGCAGGCGCGGCCGAAATGGATGGCCGCGGCATCGAGATCACGCGAGAGGACGGCCACTGGTGCCGTCTTGGGTCGGCGGCGTTCCTGCTGGTGACGGATAGCCCGCCTGATGACAAGCTGGAGCTATGGTTCGGCGTGCAGGGGCTCCCCCCGCTGCGCCTGACTTTCAGTGATCATCCGCATGCGGATGCGGCGCGTGTGATACGCGATTTGCGCAGGGAATACCGCGTTGTCTTGCTGTCCGGTGACCGTCCGGCCGTGGCGGCTGCGGTTGCGGCACAGTTGGGTATTGACGAATGGTACGGTGCGGTCGATCCGCTGCGAAAACATGACATGATTGATGCAGAAATCAGCGCGGGGCGTCATGTGCTGATGGTGGGCGATGGTCTTAATGATGCTGCTGCCCTCAGCCGTGCCACCGTCTCGATGTCGCCATCTTCTGCACTGGATATCGCGCAGAATGCTGCCGATGTGGTGTATCAGCGCAAAGGGCTGTCATCGGTGCCGGCGCTTTTGCAAACAGCGAGGCGCACACAGGCAATTGTACGCCAGAGCTTTGCGCTTGCGCTTGCGTACAATGTTATTGCCGTGCCGCTGGCGATGGCGGGATTTGTCACGCCGCTTGTGGCGGCGGTATCTATGTCGCTGTCATCCTTGCTGGTGGTGGGGAATGCCCTGCGGTTGAAAGGGGGATAAGATGGATGTCCTTGCGTATATGATACCAATCGCGCTGGTCATGGGGCTTCTCTGGCTGGTTATATTTATGTGGGCTTTGCGCAGCGGCCAGTTCGATGACCCCGAAGGCGCCGCCAGCCGTATTTTACAAGATGACGAGCGAGAGGGAGATCTGCACAAATGATAACAGATTGTCTGATATCAAAAATCCTCACCTACAACACGCAAGTGCCGCGTTATACCAGCTACCCCTCCGCGCCGCATTTCGCGCCAATGACAGATATCGACTATATGGCATGGCTGCGTATGCTGACGCCTGTGCAGCCTGTATCGATTTATGTGCATATACCGTTTTGCACTGAAATGTGCTGGTATTGCGGCTGTCATACCACCGCCACGCGCAAATATGCGCCTGTTGAAGATTACGTGACATTGCTGCTGCGTGAAATGAAGCAGGTGGCATCGCATATACCGCAGCGCTTGCCTGTGGCGCATGTGCATTTTGGCGGCGGATCACCCACGATGCTGCAGCCCGATGATTTCCGCCGGATCATGAACGAAATACGCGATATGTTTGACGTGCTGCCAGATGCGGAAATTGCAATAGAAGGCGATCCGCGCGGTATGACACACGACAAATGCGAAGCCTATGCCCAAAGCGGCGTTAACCGCATCAGTCTGGGGGTGCAGGATTTTGCACCGCATGTGCAAAAGGCGATTAACCGTTTACAGCCATACGATGTTGTCGCGGCGGCTGTTGATCGCCTGCGCGGGTTTGATATTCAGCGCATTAACCTTGATCTTATGTATGGGTTACCGCTGCAGACATTGGATGATGCCGCAGATACGGCGGCAAAGGCGATGTCGCTGGCACCGCAGCGTATCGCTTTGTTTGGCTATGCGCATGTACCTTGGATGAAAAAGCATATGCGTTTGATCCACGATACGGATTTGCCGGATGCTTCTGCGCGGCTGCGGCAGTTCAGTCGTGCCGAAGATATTCTGAGCGCCGCTGGCATGCAGGCGGTGGGGTTGGATCATTTCTGCACGGCAGGGGATAGCATGTTAGCCGCGGCGCGGGAGCGGCGTCTGGTCCGCAATTTTCAGGGCTATACAACAGATACCAGCCCCGTGTTGTTGGGTTTTGGCCTGTCGTCTATCGGGCGCATGCCGCAGGGGTTTGTACAAAATCATGCCCATATAACCGAATATAGCACATCGGTTTTGTCGGGGGCGCTGCCCACCGCGCGCGGCTACGCGTTGTCGGCCGATGACCGGCTGCGGGGGGATATTATCAGCGATCTGATGTGCTATCTGGATGTGGATATTGCCACCGTCGCTGCGCGTCACGGCGCTGATGCGCAGCTTTTTGAGGGTGCGGTCGCAAGCCTTCAGGATATGCAGGCAGATGGCCTGACCGAAGTACAGGGCATGCGGATTCGCGTGCCGATGCCTGCCCGCCAGATGGTGCGTGTGGTGGCGTCGCGTTTTGATGCCCATTTCAAACAAACGCTACGCCGTCATGTGCAGGCCGCATAATGGAAATCTACCATAAAAAAGCCGCCCTGTTCTGGGCGGCTTTTTTTGCGGACGGGCAGTAGGGGTTAGAAACGGTATCCTACACCTGCGCCAAACACCCACGGATCAAGGTCAACATCAGCCGTTGCGGCGGGGCCTGTGACACGGGCGTCCACGTTTAGGAAGATTTTCTTGACGTCGAGGTTAAGGCTCCAGTTTTGATCCAGTTTGTAATCCAAACCGGCCTGAAGCGCATAGCCAAAGCCGTTTTCATACGACACCTTGTTTGCCGCGCCTGAATCGGCGTTGTAAAATATGGTGTAGTTGATACCCGCACCGACATAGGGGACAAATGCGGTCTTGTTGTTAAATCTATATTGCGCTGTCAGTGTCGGGGGGAGAACCCAGACGGATCCGAGGTCGAGGCTTGGATTTGCATGTGCCATATCGTGCTTGCTGGTCGCCAGAATCAGCTCCAGCGAAAAATTTTCGTTAATGAAATAGGTGATATCCAGCTCTGGCATAACGGCGTTATCGGCACGTACGCTGCCGCCCAGCGATGTGCTGCTGTCCTCGTCAGGTGCCACGTTGATCGCGCGCAGACGCAATTGCCAGTCATGCGGGTTGAATTCGGCAGCAGCTGCCGGTGTGACCGCCAGTGCCGCACAAGCCAGCATCAGGACGGGTAGAATCGTATTTGTTTTCATGGTGGTTATCCTTTCTGTTCCGTGCGGGCAACATAACAGTGGCAAACGGGGTGAACATTGACATTGGTCAAGCTTTCTGATTGACTAAAGTCAAGAAAATGCCTGTTTTTAAAGGCCATATTTAAAGATTGTAGTAATGACGACAGCCTCGAAAATACATTGCAAAGCCAGCTTCATGCGCAGCCGATTTTTCGTGCGCTGAAAGATGACGTGGTTGCGGGCTTCGCCGAATACGCGGCGCAGAAGCGCGAGAAAAAAGGCACCATCCTCTTCTCGCCCGAAACGCCGAACGAAAAGATTTATTTTGTATTATCGGGCTGGGTGAAATTATTCCGCGAAACAATGTCCGGCGACGAAGCCGTGACAGACGTCATGACAAGCGGTAACTTTTTTGGCGAGATTGGCCTGTCCGGTCACGATCCGATGCCCTATGGCGCCGAAGTCGTCGAAGATGCGGACATTATTTCTCTGCCACGTTTTTTGTTGGCTGAAGAAATCATGCGCAACAGTTTGTTCGGTATGGCCGTGCTGCAAAACATGACACGCCAGCGCATGCAGCGTGATATGGAGATTGAACACCGCACCGTGCAAAGTGCCCCGCAGCGTATCGGCTGCTTTTTGCTGAAATTCTGCCGCGATGCGAAAACATCGCCGGTGCGGGTGCATTTGCCGTTTGATAAAACGGTCGTGGCGCACCGTCTGGGTATGCAGCCCGAAACCTTTTCGCGTGCGCTGGCCAAGCTGCGTGAAGAAACGGGCCTGCGCGTGCAGGGCGCGACAGTGGAGATTGATAACCTGCAGCGGCTGGTGGATTATACCTGCTCTGCCTGTTCCAGTAGTTTTCCCTGCGAAGACAAAAAACTTTAAGAAAAGATCGGCGGCCTATTTCTGGCAGTCGCGGCAGCTGCCGTGCAGCTCCAGCACCTGGCGTGCGGTGCGGAAACCGTGTTCGGCGGCATCGCTGGTCAGTTTCTTGCCGATGCCATGATCGGCAATTTCATCGGTATGGCCGCAGCCATCGCAGACAAGAAAGACGTGCTGGTGATCTTCCCTGGGGTGGCGGCAGGCGCGAAATGCGTTCAGGCTTTCGATTTTAACAACCACGCCCAGTTCGCAAAGCGCTTCGAGGGCACGGTAGACGCTGGCGGGCTTAATGTCGCGTTTGTGGCGCACAGACAGGTATTCCAAAAGGGCATAGGCCGTGATGGGGGCGTCGTGATCCAGCAGCGCGTCATAGGCTTCGGCGCGGGTCGATGTCCAGCGTTGGCGCTGCGCCGCGGCCTGACGCTCCGCATAGGCGATCAGTTCCGCTTTGCTGTGGCTGTGACCGTGGTGCGCGTGGGACATATAGTGCCGATCCTTTCGATTAAACATGGGCGCAGTTTAGTCAAAAACCCTTTTCAGTAAAACCATAAACCCCGTTTTTGCTATTCGGGCGGTTTAGCGGGAACGCTACATAAACCCAAGTCGTTGATAATATAAGCATTTACAATAAATGCTGGGCGCCGCGCCGCCTATATGTATAATTATATCCTGTATGTTTCCGCAGATACCAAGGATTTTTCGCATGTTTGATGGTCTTAAGAAATCGCTGTCCTATTATTTCAATGACGCACCGGGCAAGTTGACCGAAGCTGCTGCGCAAAACAACCGCGCCGAAGCAGACCGTTTGCTGGATAAATACAGCAGCGTAGACCGAGGTATGATCAACACGCCCAGCATTGCGGGGCATACCGCGCTGATGACGGCCAGCATGAATGGCCATGACGATATGGCGAAACATCTGGTATCTCGCGGCGCCTATATCGATTTCACCAATCACGCAGGGCAGACGGCCTTGATGCTGGCGGCGCTGCATAGCCCCGATAAGGCATACCCCGCGCTGGTCGAAATGGGCGCGAAAACAACCGCCAAGGACGAACGCGGCCGCACCGCCGAAGATTACAAAAAAATCGGCGAAGACGCCCGCGCGGCAGGCAAACGTCCTAAGGTTGATGTGCGCCCGTCACCCGCCTATCTGGCGGCCAGTGGTATCGGCATGGGCCGTTTTGGGGTTTAATCTTTTTTATTTGTTTAGCTGATCGTCGGCTCTTCACCTTGGGCACGCACCATGGCGGCGACATCTGCGGCGGCGGCGTCAAGGGTTGCCTCGTCCGTGCCGCGTAAAATCAGCAGCAGGCTCGGGTTATTGCCGTTGCGCGGATAGCTGCCGATATCAACATCCGCATATCGTTTTTGAATATCACCAAGCGCGAATGCCACATCGCCTTCTTTCTGGTTGCAGGCAATGGTGCGGGCCAGAACAGGTGCGCCGCCTTCGGTCATTTTATCGACATGCAGCAGCATGGATTGCATGATTTTGGGTACGCCCGCCATCACAAACACGTTACCGATTTTAAAACCGGGTGCCGCGCTGACGGGGTTGTCGATCAGGGTCGCGCCATCGGGTATGCGGGCCATGCGCAGGCGCGCTTCGTTCAGCGGCACGCTTTGCGCATCGTAATAGGCCTGCAAAATCGCGCGGGCATCGTCACGCACATCGATATGCACATCAAACGCTGCGGCCACGCAATCCGCCGTGATGTCATCATGCGTGGGGCCAATGCCGCCCGTGCTGAAAACATATGTATAGGCTGCCCGCAGCGCATTTACCGCGGCAATGATGGCCGCGGGAATGTCGGGTACCACGCGGACTTCCATGATACGTATACCGCGCTGGTTCATATGCTTGGCGATATAGGCGATATTTGCATCCTGCGTGCTACCGGCGAGGATTTCATTACCAATCACAAGAATGGCAGCGGTGGGCGAGGGGGCGGTCATGGGTTTTATATCCTTGGGTTTTACGGCCTGTCGTTCGAGATTATAGGGCTGGTTATAGCAGTTTTGCAGCCTTTTCGCTTGTTTTTTGGGGCAATTGCCGCCATTTTACATGTCATAGAGAACCATTAGGAAAAAAGAGACTGAATTTGACATATCTGGATTTAGAGGAAGAGCTGGAAATCGAAACCGATATCCCCCTGCATGACGCCGCAGGCTTCGAAGGCATGCGCAAGGCCGGACGTTTCGCGGCCGACGTGCTGGATTACATCACCGACTACATCAAACCGGATGTGACCACGGCCGAGATCGACAAGCGTATTCACGATTACATTAACGACCACGGCGCCGTTTCCGCGACGGTCGGATACAAAGGCTATCAGCACGCATCGTGCATTTCTATCAATCATGTCGTTTGCCACGGTATTCCAAGCGAAAAGAAACTGGCCGATGGCGATATCCTGAATATCGACGTCACCGTCATCATCGATGGCTGGTTTGGCGATACCAGCCGCATGTACTACGCAGGTGAAAATGTGCCCGTCAAAGCGCGTTTGCTGGTGGATGCCACCTACGAAGCGATGATGCGCGGCATTCAGGCTGTGAAGCCGGGCGCGACGCTGGGCGATGTCGGCCATGCCATTCAGTCCTATGCTGAATCGCAGCGGTTTTCTGTGGTGCGTGATTTCTGTGGCCATGGTCTTGGCCGCGTGTTCCATGCGCCGCCGTCCGTGCTGCACTATGGCCGTGCGGGTTCTGGTACCGTTTTGCAACCGGGCATGTTTTTTACGATCGAGCCGATGATTAACGCGGGTGGCTGGCAAACCAAAATTCTGGCCGATGGCTGGACGGCGGTGACCAAAGACCGCAGCCTGTCCGCGCAGTTCGAACATAGTCTGGCCGTTACCGAAACGGGATACGAGATTTTTACCCTCTCGCCCAAAGGTTATACAAAACCGCCCTATGCCTGAACGTAAAGTGCCCCCCGTTGACGCTGTCGCCAAAACCGCGCTGCCGCACCACGCCGGCCACCGCGACCGTTTGCGCGGCCGTTTTGTTAAATCGGGTGCCGGCGCGTTTGAAGATTACGAACTTTTGGAAATGATCTTGTTCGCCATCATTCCGCGCCGTGACGTGAAGCCGCTGGCCAAACAGTTGCTCGCCGAATTTGGCGGTATTGCGGGTCTGCTGGGCGCATCGCTGGAAGATCTCAAAGCCGTCAAGGGGCTTGGCGATAATGCTGCCATTTTTCTAAAGACCGTACATGCGCTGACGCAGCGCATGCTGGTCGCCGATGTGCACAAAAAACCTGTGCTGGGGTCTTGGCAAAAACTGCTCGATTACTGTCACGTTGCCATGGCGCACGAAAAGCGCGAACATTTCCGCATCCTGTTTTTGAACCGCAAAAACGAATTGATTGCCGACGAAGTGCAGCAGATCGGCACGGTGGACCATGCGCCCGTCTATCCGCGTGAAATTGTGCGCCGTGCGCTGGAGCTGGGCGCAACCGCCCTTATTCTTGTGCACAATCACCCGTCGGGCGATCCGACGCCGTCCGACAGCGACATTACGATGACCGAAGAGATTATTCGTGTAGCCCGTGCGCTGGATATTCTGGTGCATGACCATCTGATTATTTCCCGCAGCGGCCATGCCAGCATGAAGTCGCTGGGGCTTTTGCATTTTTCTTTGTAATTCTGTCCAAGGATGCGCCATGGAGCATCGTCATACCTGCAGTGTTATTAAATAATGGAGGAAATCCCCATGCTTCGCGCCGCCTTTGCCGTGACCGGTTTGTTTGTCTTGCTATCGGGTGCGCCTGCGCACGCGCTCAGCTGCGCGGTGCCGCAACTGACGCCGCATGCGCTTGAAAGCGCCGCCGCCATATTTGAAGGGGTCGTCGTCGCCGACCGCCGCGACGATGTGAATATCGTCCCCGGATCCGAAGAGGCGCTGGATAAAAACGTGACCTATAGCTTTCTGGTCAGCAAATCATGGAAAGGCGTAACGGATGGGGAAACCGTTAACGTGCGCCGCAACATTTATTGGGGTGACGGGCTTCAAATGGGCAAAGCCTATATGGTTTTTGCCGAGCGCAAGGATCAGGATGGGGTTTTAGTCTCCGGTCTGTGCGGCTTGACGGGGGAGCTGGCTTATGCGGGCGGCATCCAGAAATGGCTGGCCGCGAATATTGCCGGCGCGGCACCGTCCGAAACCCCTGCTATACCGCCGACAGCCTCGCCTGCGGCGCAATAAATTAAGTAATTGATTTCCTGCCATAAAAAATCTACCAAGGAAGAGACGGCCAGCACCGTCTAACAGGCAGGAACAAGGCAGGGCATATGCAGCAGGATGACCATACACTGGTCAGGAACGCGCAGGCGGGTGACCGTCAAGCCTTTGCTATGCTTGTGGAAAGGCACTATGGGCTGATGTTCAAAGTGGCGTGGCAATGGTGCGGCAACCGTGACGATGCGCAGGATATCGCGCAGGAAAGCGCGGTCAAGCTGGCGCAGAATATCCGAAGCTTTGGCTTTGACGCTGCCTTTACCACGTGGCTGTACCGCATCGTCATTAACGCGGCCAAGGATTTTTACAAAGCCAAAAACCGCCACGGCAGCCGCGAAATGCCGCTGTTTGACGATGTCGAATATATATCGGCCGCGCCCGACCCGGAAAAGCAGCTGGCAGATAAAGATGTGCTGCGTGCCGTGGCCGAGCTGCCTGAAACGCTGCGCGAAACCGTCGTGCTGGTCTGCTGGCACGGCATGAGCCACCGCGAGGCGGGCGAGGTTCTGGATTGTCCCGAAGGCACGATTTCGTGGCGGATATCCGAAGCACGCAAGAAAATCGCCGCCGCGATGGATTTGAAACAAAAGGGGAAACGTCATGGATGACAGAAAGCTTGAAGATATGCTTTCGCATCTGAAAGCACCCGAACCGTCAAAAGACGCGCAAAATCAGGCGCTTGAACGCGCCATGGCGGCCTTTGACGAAAAAATGTCAAAAACCACCCAAGCCAATCCCGAAACGAAACGTCTGACAGGCATCGAAAACATTTTGATCCATGTCAGGAGAAAACTTATGCAGAAACGTTTTGTTATTTCGGGTACGACCGGCGCTGTTGCCACCTGCGCCTTGATCGCCGTTCTGGGCACGCCGTTCTTTTATTCTCAGGTGTCGCAGCTGGTGGTGGATGATGCGCGGATTGATGCGGCGAGCTTGAAGCTGGAAGGTGCGAGCAGCCTGTTTACGGATGATGCCTCGCCGCAGGCCTCGGTGGATAAAGATTTGCGCCAGCGTCTGGAAGAGCAGAACGCTATAGCCGCTGAACGTGCCGCGCAGGCGGGTGCGTCTGCAATGCCTTTGGCTATCGAAGGATCACCCTCCGCAGATGCGGCTGCACCCAAGAAAAGCGATGATATCCGTGGACGTTTAGAAGCGCAAAAAATGCAATCAGCTGAGCGTGCCGAACCGCAAGGTCTTGCGGCCATGCCGATGGGCGCGGATAATACTGCTGGCGCAACCATGCAGGTCGCCCCGATGATGTCGATGGATGCTGCTGCACCAAAAGCGAAAGAAGAATCCAAAGTCATGCGCGAAATTGCGCCGATGAGCGAGCGTGTGGCAAGAAAACCCTCCGCGCCGCTTACTCCTGCACCGGCGTCGAATGTCATGCCCGGTTTTGTGGCGCCAACAGAAGCCGATATGGCCGTTGTCAGCCCCGTGCAGCCGCCGGTGGATGTCATCCAGCATCAATACCAAGACGTCGGCCGCGATCAGTTCCAAGCATTCGAAGAAAACAGCGTGAAAGCTGTGCAGGCAGAGCCTGTGTCGACCTTCTCGATCGACGTTGATACGTCGTCTTACAGCTTCGTGCGCCGTGCGCTGAACAGCGGTGTACTGCCGCAGAAGAACGCCATCCGCATCGAAGAAATGGTGAATTACTTCGATTATAACTATGCCGTGCCCGAAGCGGGCGGCGACCCGTTCCTGCCGACCGTGGCGGTATACGACAGCCCGTGGCGAAGCGGTAACAAGTTGATCCATATCGGCGTCAAAGGGTACGAAGTGCAGACCAAGCCGAAGTCTAACCTTGTATTCCTGCTGGATACGTCGGGTTCGATGCACAGCCAGGACAAACTGCCGCTGCTGGTCAATTCGTTCAAGATGCTGCTGGATACGCTGTCGGCCGATGATACGGTGTCGATTGTGACCTATGCCGGTTCAAGCGGTGTGGCTCTGGCACCGACCAAGGCCAGCGATAAACAGAAAATCTTCAGCGTGCTGGATAATCTGCAAGCATCCGGCAGCACGGCGGGGGCGGAGGGTATCCGTCAGGCATACCAGCTGGCCGAACAGAATTTCGTCAAAGACGGCAATAACCGCATCATTCTGGCGACCGACGGCGATTTCAACGTTGGCATCACCAATCAGGACGAATTGAAAGGCTTTGTGGAGCGTAAACGCAAGGAAGGCATTTTCCTGTCCGTCCTTGGTTTCGGTCAGGGCAATTATAACGACCATATGATGCAAACGTTGGCGCAGAACGGCAACGGCACCGCGGCTTATATCGACAGCCTGAACGAAGCACGCAAGGTACTGGTGGACGAAGCATCGTCGATGCTGTTCACCATCGCGAAAGACGTCAAGCTGCAGGTGGAATTCAACCCGCAAACCGTGCAGGAATATCGCTTGGTCGGCTATGAAACCCGCGCCCTGAACCGCGAAGATTTCAACAACGATAAAGTCGATGCTGGTGATATCGGTGCGGGCCATACCGTGACGGCGATCTACGAGATCACGCCCGTCGGCGCACCGCCCCTCGTCGATGATCTGCGCTATCAAAAACCCGCGGCGAAAGCGGAGCCGAAGCCGGAGGCTGATTTGGTCAAAACCGCCGAAGGCGGAGATGAATATGCCTTCCTCAAAATCCGCTACAAAAAACCGGATAGCGACACCAGCACGCTGATGACGCGCCCGATCACCAAAGCGGATGAAAAACCTTTCGCGAGCCTGTCCGACGATATCCGCTTTGCGAATGCGGTGGCATCGTTTGCCCAAATGCTGAAAGGCAGCAAATTCGTGCCCGCCGATTATGATGCAGTGATCGAAACGGCGAATCAGGCGCGCGGCAAGGATGAATTTGGATACCGCACCGAATTCGTAAACCTTGTACGGCTTGCAAAAACGGCCGCTGGTTTGCAGCCGCTCCGCTAATCGAGTTATAATAGGAAGACCGGGGGCAGCCCCGGTCTTTCTGTTTTTAGGCACAGATAGATTGCTTTTTATCTATTTTGACATTCATCGAGAGGGGGAATCCGATGGTCACCGTCAAAGAAAAACTCAAAGGCGCTTTTGACCTGACCTTCCTGTTCGGCAAAGGCATTCAGCCGTTTGAATCCGAAGGGACCAAATCGCACGCGCTGAAATCGATGTGGATACCGGCCGCGCTTTATCCACTGGGCGTTTTCATGGCATGGGTGTACCCGCCGCAGGGCATGCACGACGGCAGCTATCCGTTCAGCCAGATTTTTGTCACGGTAACGGCGGCTTATCTGCTGGGCTTTTTCGCTACGCTCGGGTTTGGGTGGGCTTTTGCCTATGCGCTGAAACAGCGGGACCGTTTCTGGCTCTTCGTGCAGACGGGCAACTGGGTGAGCATCCCGTTTACGCTGGTCACCTTGCCGATTGCGGCGATGATGGTGTTTGACGTGATGCCGCGCGAAGAAATGGACCGTATCGCCGTTATTATCACCTGCTATGGATTTATTGTATCCGGATGCGTGGCGTATAAAGCTTTCCGCGTGCCGTGGGAGCTGGCGGGGGCACTGGCGTGTATGACACTGTTTATTAACCAGCAGGTCTGGAATGCGCTGTTCTATATGCAGGATATTGATCTGGTCTGGTAAACGAAGAGCCGTACAAAAAAAGAGGGAAGCCGTGATGCTTGCCTCTTTTTTATATGCCGTTTGCCTTAGCGTGCGGGCGGCGGCGGATTTGGTTTGTTAAAGGTATTGCCAAATACGGCGGCTGCCGCGCTGAGGCCGTCACCGCCCCCCATCACCACCGTGCCCGGCAGTTTCAGGTCGGTCAGAATTTGCGGCTTTTCTTTCAGCGCATCCAATATCAGTTCAATCGCACGCAGGCGGGCAACGACTTCTTCGCCAAGGACCTGCGCCTGCGCTTTCTGGCCTTCGGCCACCTGCGTCAGATAAGTTTTTTCGGCTTCACCTTCGTATTCGCGGCGGACTTTGAATTGTTCCGCCACCTTGACGCCGATTTCTGCCGTCACCAGATCTTTTTGCTGGTCAGCCGTGGCGCGTGATTTTTGTGAATTCACGCGTTCGTCCTGCGCCAGTTTTTCCTCGCGGAAGGCTTTGGCCAGCTGCTGCGCCAATTGTTCGCGGCGGCGGGATACCAAAAGCTCCGGCGGAATGGCAGGGTCGTCGATTTTAACTTCAAGGATGGTGATACCCGCCTTGTTGCCTTCTTCTTTAATCGCCGTTTCAAATGCGGTTTCAAGGTAGGGACGCGAATCCTGGAAGTCGAGCGCGCGAGTGGGGCGAATACCCACAATCGGCTGCCCGTCCGGATTCATACGGATATGCCCCGCGGCATCCAGCAGCGGTGCATTCAGCGTCCCGCCGCCAATGTTGCGCACGATGGACCGTATCGTCGGCGTGACAATGCGGTCTTCGACTTCTTTCAAGCTGCCGACCGATGCCACAACCAGCGCGGCGTCTTCGGGGTTGATCTGCACCAGAATGCGCAGTTCGACGGGGATTTCCCATCCCTCGACACGCACGAAAATGGCTTCGTCGGCGGCACTGGTGTCAACGGGGATAGGCGTGCAGAAACGGTTTTGTTCGAATTTGCCGTCATCGCCAATCGTCAAATCAATGCGGCAATCTTCGTAGCCGCCATGATATGACCAGCGCTGCGCACGCGTGGGAATTTGCGTGACTTCGTAGATTTCGGGGTTGAAGAAATAGGCACCCGGCTCGAATATATCTTTCCAAACGCCCTTGCAGCCAGAGGGCACCAGCACGGCTTTCAGGCGGCCCTGCTGCACTTCTTCGGCGCCAGATTTGCATTTGTTGTTCCAGCCTTCGTCGAGGTTGGATTTGACAACACCTACATGGCCTGTCGGAATTTCGGTGATGATGGTCGGCTGATGCCCGCCGCCATTTTCCGTGCGCATGCCGTATTGATCGTATATGCGGGTGCGGCCCTGACGGTCGGTGATGCGGATGTTGAACAGGTACAGGTTCAGCCTGTGGATACCAGGTTTCAGCACCGTGGACTGCAGGCCCTTGTATCCGCTGATCTCTGCATTTTCAAGGAAAGTGGTCGCATCGAAAATCGATGCATCATGTTCGGATTTCGGCGCGCCCGTTGCCAGCGACGTGCCTGGCAGGGGCGGGGCAATAACAGCGTCTTCGGGCAGGCTGCGGCCATCAAGCGCCATGACCTCGCCGAAATGTCCGGGCGGAATTTCCACGACAGGCAGTACGCGGACTTCGCCCCAAATGCGGATGAACCACGTCAGGTGCCAACCGGGGCCGTAAATATAATCTTGCGGACCGTTTTCACCGTTGGTGGCGATGATTTGGCCGTTGCCTAAATTCCGCCCGCCAAATTTTTTGACCACATGGCCCGTTTCATATTTATCGACGTAAAAAAGACTGGTCGATAAAACGGCCGAAACAAAAATGATACCCCCGATGCTGTAGACGATTGTTGCGGCGGCGGGGTTCTTGCTCCAGCGGGCCAGACGCGACGATGTATCGGCGCTGTGTTGCAGCTTGCGGAACCAGATCAGAAAGGCAAGGGAGGCAACGATCGTAAGAATAACGGTCATGGGGGCGGCGGCTCCGGCAAGGGGATGAATAAAAGAATGGCAGGCGCGGACAAAATAAATTGGCGCACATACAGGATATCAACCTGTATTTAAAATAGGCTTAACAGGATTCGGGAAACGTCAGGGGCGACGGGGAATAAAGATGACGCAGATCATTTCCAGCACAGGTTCCCCATGCTGGTTGAACGTGGTGTTTTTGGTGCGCAGAATACCGCGGGACGGGTTACCTGCCGATGCGCGCGCAGCGATGACTTCGCCTTTGTACGTCAAGGTGTCACCGGGGCGCACAGGGCGCAGCCATGTCAGGTTTTCGACCGTACGGCCGACCATGCCGCCCTTCATCGGCGGCATAGATTCGACGATCAGGCGCATGGTCATGGCGGCAGTGTGCCAGCCGCTGGCGACCAATTCGCCAAAGGCGGTGCCGACGGCTTTGTCAGCGTCGAGGTGAAAATCCTGCGGGTCGTACTTGCTGGCGAAGGCGATAATCTCTTCGGCGGTCACAAGAATAGGGCCCGCCTCGAAGGTTAGGCCGACGCTTAGATCTTCCATATATATGAAATCATCTTTTTTCATGTGTTCTAAAATAGGTGCGCGCAGGTTTTTGTCCAGATGGATAAATAATGCCGGATTATGGTATGCGGCGGTGTGATTTCGCAGGTGTTTTGTGTTATAAAAGAACCCGTCTTTATCCCACCCGCCGCCGGAGCATCCATGCCGACTTACAAGGCCCCCCTTGATGATATGCGCTTTGTCCTGAACGAAGTGCTGTCGATCGCGCCCACCCTGTCGCCCATCCCCGATTTTGCGGCGATTGACGACGCCACCATCGGCCAGTTTCTGGCGGAAGTCGCCAAGCTGGCCGAAGATGTGCTGTTCCCGTTGAACGCCAGCGGCGATCACGAAGGCTGCCATCACGACCGCGACGCGCGCACGGTGACAACGCCCAAGGGTTTCAAGGAAGCATACCAGCAATTCTGCGCGGCAGGTCTGCCGGGCTTTGCCTGCGATCCGGCCTATGGCGGTCTTGGCATGCCAGCGGTTTTGAATACGGCGCTGTCTGAAATGTTCTGCTCGGCCAATATGGCGTTTGGTATGTATCCCGGCCTGTCGCATGGTGCGTATAACGCCCTGCATGCCTATGGCACGGACGCGCAAAAACAAAAATACCTGCCCAAGCTGGTCAGCGGCGAGTGGACGGGCACGATGTGCCTGACCGAACCGCAATGCGGCACCGATCTGGGCCTTGTGAAAACCCGTGCGGTTCCGCAGGGCGATGGCAGCTACAAAATCTCGGGCACCAAGATTTTTATTTCGGCGGGTGAACATGACCTTGCCGAAAACATCATCCATCTGGTGCTGGCCAAAATTGACGCGCCCGATACGCCGGCAGGTATCAAGGGGATTAGCCTTTTTGTCGTGCCCAAATTTATTGACGGGGTGCGCAATCCCGCCTATTGCGGCCGTATCGAAGAAAAAATGGGCATTCACGCGAACAGTACCTGTGAAATGAATTTCGAAGAAGCCACCGGCTGGCTGGTGGGCGAAGCGCACAAGGGCATGCGTGCCATGTTCGTGATGATGAACGAAGCGCGTCTGGGTGTGGGGCTGCAGGGGCTTGGTCTCAGCGAAGTGGCCTACCAAAACGCAGTGACCTATGCGCAAGACCGCCGTCAGGGCCAGCCGATTGACCAGAAAGCCGATGCCGCAGCTGCGCCGGCGGTGTCGATCATTGATCATCCCGATATCCGCCGCGAATTGTTGACCATCCGTGCGCAGACCGAAGGCAGCCGTATGCTGGCATACTGGACAGCCTTGCAGCTGGATCTGTCGCACAAGGCGCAGACCGAAGGCGAGAAGAAAAAAGCCAAAGCACTGCTGGATTTCCTGACGCCGATTGTCAAAGCCCATATGACCGATAACGCTGTCGATCATGCCAACGCCGCTATGCAGGTTTTTGGCGGTCATGGATACATCCGTGAACACGGTATAGAGCAATATGCCCGCGATGCCCGGATTACGCGCATCTATGAAGGCACCAACGCCATTCAGTCGCTGGATCTGATCGGCCGTAAAATTCTGAAAGAAAATCTGCTGCCCAAATATCTGGCTGCCGTTAACGAAGATATCCGTGCCGCGCGTGCGGCGGGTGTCGATCGCGCGGTGACCTGCGGTTTGCGCCGCGGCGTTTGCGCATTGAAACGCGCCACGCGCCGCCTGCGCTGCCGGATTATTTTTGAAACGATTAAATCAAAATTGGGCATGGGCGGCGATGCGGGCGCGGTGCTGCGTGATGCGGCGGGCGTGTCCGTTGACTATCTGCGTCTGGCCAGTCTGGTTGCTGTGGGGCATATGTGGGTTAAAATGGCCACCGTGGCCACCCAACGTCTGTCGGAAAACGCCGCAGGCCGTGAATTTTATGAAACCAAACAGCAAACTGCTGCGTTTTACTTCAGGCGCGTGATGCCGCAGGCGCTAACCCTTGCCCATACTTTGCGCGATCGCGCAGATGTGCTGATGGCGATGCCTGCCGCGCAGTTTATCCATGGGCAAACCAACATCGCGGAAACATCCCGCAAGACCGAAGCAAAAGAGGCCACGAAGCCATGAATAAATTCTTTAAAAAACTAGCTATTTTCTTTGTCGTGCTGGCTGTCATTATCGGCGGCGGCATCTATGCGCTGATGACCTTTGCGCCGATGGATTATTTGCAGGAAAAAGCGAAGTTTGTTGTCAAAGAAAAAACCGGACGCGACCTGGCTTTTGCCGATGCGCGTATCAGTATTTGGCCGCATGTGGGTTTGACGTTGAAAGATGTCACGTTCGGCAGCGCCGATTGGGCGACGGAAAAGGACATGGTGCGTCTGGGGGAGATGGATGTGCACGTTGCGCTGCGCCCGCTCTTTGAAAAGCGCATCGAAGTTATCCGTTTCGTGATGAACCAGCCGGAGATCAATCTGGAAGTATCCCCCGACGGCAAGAAAAACTGGGAATTCCCCGAAATGGCGAAAGAAGACAAAGCGGATAAGTCTTCCGGTGACGGCAGTGCGGCGGATGCCGCGCTTGCGGGGTTCAAGTTGAATGAATTTGTGATCAGCAAAGGTAAAGTCACCCTGAACGATCGCCAGCAGAAGAAAGTCACATCGGCCGATACAGTCAATATCACGGTATCTTTCCCGGATATCGAAAGCGCCTTCCAGCTGGATGGTTCGCTGAATTATCTGGGTAAGCGCGTTCAGCTGGTTATGGGCGTTGATAAACCCAAAGCCCTGATGGCGGGCGCGCCGACCGCCGGCAGCCTGATCGTGAAATCCGATGTGCTGGATGCGACTGTTGCGGGGACGTTTGCAACAGCCGGCACCATGCTGGATGACGGCAAAATCGAAGCGCAGGTCAAAAGCCTCTCCGGCCTTGTCGGCTGGCTGATACAGGCGCCCGCGGGGGATCTGCCGTTTGAAAAAATCTCTTTCGTTTCCGGTGCGCAGTTCACGACGGACAAGCTGACGCTGAAGGGCGCCGGTCTGGTGCTGGACGAAATCGAAGCGAAGGGCGATGTGTCGCTGTCTGTTGCCGGTGTTCGTCCGCAGATTGTCGCGCGCCTGTCTGTTAACAAAATTGACCTTGATCGTTTCATGGGCGGCGGCGCGGATGCGGCCAAAGATGCAAGTGCAGCGCCTGCCAAATCCGAACCGCAGGGCGATTGGGATGCAACCCCGATTGATTTCAGCGGCCTGAAAGCCGTTGATGCCGATGTTGTTTTGCAAACACAGGGCTTCTCGGTCAAGGGCGTTGAAGTTGGCGCGTCTACCCTGACGGCAGTCCTGAAAAACGGCGACCTGAAAGCGTCGTCCTCTGATGCCAGTTTGTTTGGCGGGCGTTTCAGCTCCGATGTTTCCCTTGCAACGTCGTCGGGTACGCCCAGACAATCGTTCACGTTCAAAATGAACGATGTGCAGGCGCAGCCGGTATTGGTCAAATTTGCGGGCTTCGACAACCTGACGGGCGCAGCCGATGCAAATGTAAGCGTGACGTCCAGCGGTAACAGCCAGAAAGCCATTATCAGTGCGCTGGCCGGTAGCGGTGCTGTGACATTTAAAAACGGCGCACTGACGGGTATCGATTTTGTGAATATCGCCACCATGATCCAGCGTGGTTTGCAAGATGCAGCGATTGGCGGCGGCAAAACCGAATTCGTGGATTTGGGCGGTACGTTCAAAATCGTGGCAGGTATTGTCAGCAACGACGATTTCCGCATGCGCGGCCCGCTGGTGCAGGCGACAGGTACAGGCACGGTCGATCTGCCGCGCAAATACCTGAAATATCGCGTGACGCCGACGCTGACCGCATCGTCGGGCGTGGATAACGCCAAGGGCGTGCGTGTGCCCGTTGATATCGTCGGCCCGTTTAGCAACGTGCGCGTGAAGCCTGACTTCAAAGCCGTCATTCAAGACACGCTGAAAGATCCTGAAGCGTTAAAAGCGCAGGGCAAGGCGCTGGAGCAGAACTTCAAGGACATTAAAAAAGACATCAAAAAAGACCCCGGTGCCGCTATCCAGAACTTGTTGGGTGGTGGTGTGGGCGGCCTTTTGGGTGGCAGCAAGAAACCGGCTGAACCCGCGCCTGCGGATGCGGCGCCTGCCGATGCAGCCCCCACAGAACAAGCGCCCGCTGAACAGCCACCGGCAGAAAGCGTTATCGCACCGTGATCAATAACGCGCTTCGCAAGGTCGATGATTTCATATGGGGAGCGGGCGTGCAGGGGCGCCCGCTCTTTATACGTGGGCCCATCCTCGCGCTGCGGTTGTGCCTTGCTGTCGGGCGTGATTTGAAAGAGGGCTATCTGGGCCTGCGTGCGACCAGTTTGGTTTATACGACGCTGCTGTCTTTCGCGCCCGTGCTGGCCATCTGCTTTTCGGTTTTAAAAGGCATCGGCGCACATAATAACATCGAGCCGTTTTTGCGCGATTTCCTCTCCCCGCTGGGTACGCAGGGCGAGGATATTGCACTGCGTATCGTCAGCTTCGTCGATAATATTCAGGTCGGCGTTCTGGGCGCGGTTGGTATGGCGCTGCTCATTTACAGCGTGATTGCGCTGATGCACAAAATCGAAACCGCATTTAACGATATCTGGCATGTCAGCGAAACGCGCAACTTGCCGCAGCGTGTGCGCGATTATCTGGGCGTTTTGTTCCTTGGCCCCTTGCTGTTGTTCCTGTCCGTGGCTATGACAGCGACGCTGCGCAATGCCGGAAAAGCCCGCGAATGGCTGGAGCCTGTTTTTGGTCCCGAACTGCTGGATCTTTTTTTCAGCGGCGTGTTTGGTGTGGTGCCCTATGTGCTGTTCGGCATTGCCTTTGCCGCGCTTTATATGTTTATGCCCAATACGCGCGTGCGTATTATGCCTGCGCTGGTCGCGGGATTTATTACGGGTATCTTGTGGAAGGTGCTGGGGCAGGTCTTTGGCGTATTCGTGGCGGGTTCGGCCAGCTATGCGGCGATTTATTCGGCCTTTGCCGCGCTGATCCTGTTCATGATCTGGATTTATGTCGGCTGGCTGATCGTGCTGGCTGGGGCGGCCATTTGCTATTACCTGCAAAACCCGTCCAACCAGTCGTTGTCGCGCCGTGATATGCGCCTCAGCCCCCATTTGCGCGAACGCGTGGCACTGCAGGTATGCGCCGTAATTGGCGAGCATTTTTATGAGCATCAAAAAGGCATCGGCATGGCGCAGCTGGCCGCACGTTTGCGTGTGCCGTCTGCCGTGATTGACGATATCGGCAGTACGTTGGTTGCGGGCGGTATTCTGGCGCTGACGTCCGGCCGCCGTCCGTTGTTTCTGCCCGCCCGTCCGTTTGATGAAACGACCGTGCAGCAGATGATCGACGCCCTGCGTGCCCGCGATATCGCCGATGCCCGCAGCCTGCAATACATCCGCGCATCCGCAGCCGTTGATGACGCCCTGCGCCGCGGCGAAGAACTGCGTGCGGCGGCGCTGTCCCGCATCACCCTCAAACAACTTGCCCAAGGGAGTTTGCCCCAATGATCCCCCGTTTTTCGCGCCCCGATATGTCCGCCATCTGGGAGCAAGAAAACAAATACCGCACATGGCTGGAAGTTGAATTGATCGCCTGCGAAGCGCAGGAAAGCATCGGCGTTATTCCGGCGGGGGTAGCTGCCAAAATCCGTGAAAAAGCGAATTTTGATGTCGCGCGCATTGACGAGATCGAGCGCGAAGTGAGGCATGACGTCATCGCTTTTTTGACGAGTGTTGGTGAATTCGTAGGGGACGATGCGCGTCATATCCATCTGGGCATGACGTCGTCGGATATGCTGGATACGGCCTTTGCTATCCAGCTGCGTCAGGCGTCTGATCTGATTATCAAAGACCTCGACCGCTTGCTGGCTGCTCTTGCCAAGCGCGCGCAAGAGCATAAATCCACAATCTGCGTCGGCCGCAGCCACGGTATTCATGGGGAGCCGACGACGTTTGGTCTTAAACTCGCCGGCCATTATACCGCATTCGCCCGCGCCCGCGCCCGCATGGTGCAGGCGCGTGATGAAATCTCGACCGTGGCCATTTCGGGTGCCGTTGGTACCTTTGCCACCATCGATCCGCGTGTGCAGGCGTACGTCGCCCAAAAACTCGGCATGGCCGAAGAGCCCGTATCCACGCAGGTGATCCCGCGCGACCGCCATGCCATGTTCTTTGCAACGCTGGGGGTGATTGCCAGCTCGATCGAAAACCTTGCCACCGAAATCCGCCACCTGCAGCGTACCGAAGTGCGCGAGGCGGAGGAATATTTCAATCCAGGGCAGAAAGGCTCCTCTGCCATGCCGCATAAGCGTAACCCGGTTTTGACCGAAAATCTGACCGGCCTTGCGCGTCTGATCCGCGCCAACGTGACGCCCGCGATGGAAAACGTCGCGCTCTGGCATGAACGCGATATTTCGCATTCGGCGGTGGAGCGTGTGATTGCCCCGGATGCGACCATTTTGATGGACTTTGCCCTGAACCGTTTGTCGGGCGTGATTGAAAACCTGCTGGTGTATCCTGACCGCATGAAACGCAACATGGAAAGCCTGAAAGGGCTTGTGTTCTCGCAAGCGGCGCTGCTGGCGCTGGTTGACAGCGGTATGCGCCGCGAAGATGCCTACAAGGCCGTGCAAACGCAGGCCATGGCCGTATGGGGCGATCTGGATGGCCCTGATTTCAAAACCCGTCTGGCGGATGATGCGGCGGTGGTGAAGGCGCTCGGCGCGGAGGGGCTTGATAAAATATTCGACTATACCCGCTACACCCAGCACGCCCCGCGCGTGATTGAAGCTGCGCTGGCGCCGGAAGCTGCGCGTGCTGCCGCATAATCATGCTTGAATGGCGCGAAACCGGTGTGATTTTATCTGTCCGCCCGCACGGTGAAAACGGCGGCGTGGTATCGCTGCTGACCGAACAATACGGCCGTGCCACGGGGTATGTGTACGGCGCGACATCGGTGAAAACGCGCGGCGTGATGGAAATCGGCAATATCGTGAATGCCCGCTGGCAGGCCAAAGCGTCCGGCCAGCTGGGTACGTTCACGCTGGAGCTGGAAAAAAGCCATGCCGCCGATGTGATGCACGACCCCGCACGCCTGACCGCGCTGCAATCCGCCTGCGCCATCGCCGACCGCAGCCTGCCGGAGCGGGAAAAGCACTCCGGCGTTTATGCAGGGCTATGCGCCCTTTTGGATAGTTTTTCAGGCGACCTTTGGGGGGCGAGCTATATTTTCTGGGAGCTGGGGCTTTTGCGTGAATTAGGCTTTGGTATCGACCTGTCCAAGTGCGTATCGACGGGGGCTGTGGATAACTTGCGCTATGTGAGCCCCAAATCCGGCTGCGCCGTAAGTGCCGAGGCGGGGGAGCCGTACAAAGACCGCCTGCTGCACCTGCCACCGTTTTTGCGGGGGGAGGCACGGTTTGAAGACGAAGACGTGCTGGATGGCCTTCGATTGACTGGACATTTCCTGCTGCACCGCGTGTTCGCCCTTGGCAATACCAACCTGCCCGAAGCGCGTTTGCGGCTGGAAGAACGCTTTTCCCGTAAAGTTGCCGAAAGCGCCGGCGCGGGGGATGCGGCTTAACGGTTGTTTTTGCCGCCGATTTGGGCTAAAAACTGCGCTATGGCCAAGAAAACGAGCAAAAAATCAGGTAGTGACAATACCGTCGTCGCGGTGGATATCCAAAACCGCGAACTGGGCGAGATTCTGAGCGAGAAATATCTTTCCTACGCTCTCTCGACCATTATGTCCCGTTCGTTGCCCGATGTGCGCGACGGGCTGAAGCCTGTGCATCGCCGCGTTCTGTATGCCATGCATCAATTGAACCTGAAGCCCGAAACGCAGCCCAAAAAATCGGCGCGTATTGTGGGCGACGTCATCGGTAAATATCACCCGCACGGCGACAGTTCGATCTATGACGCCATGGTGCGTCTGGCGCAGGACTTTGCCGTACGCTATCCGCTGGTCGATGGTCAAGGTAATTTTGGTAACATCGATGGCGATAACGCGGCTGCCATGCGTTATACCGAAGCGCGTTTGACCAAGGTCGCGCAGCTGCTGCTCGAAGACATCGACCAAGACACCGTTGATTTCCGCCCGACGTATGACGGCGAAACGGTGGAGCCTGTGGTGATGCCCGCCAATTTCCCCAACCTACTGGCGAATGGCTCGTCCGGTATTGCGGTTGGTATGGCGACGAACATTCCGCCGCATAACGTGGCCGAGCTTTGCGATGCGCTGGATCATTTGATCGAGCAGAAAGATTGCGAAGTTAAAGACCTGCTGAAATTCGTCAAAGGTCCCGATTTCCCCACGGGCGGTATTCTGGCCGAAGACAAGGCGACCATTCGTCAGGCATACGAAACCGGCCGCGGCTCGCTGCGTATTCGCGCGGTGTGGCACAAGGAAGAAGTCAAGAAGGGCGAAACTTGGCAGATCGTTATCACCGAGATTCCGTATCAGGTTGTCAAAGCACGCCTGATCGAAAAAATTGCCGAGCTGATCGTCAACAAAAAGCTGCCGTTCCTCGACGATATCACGGACGAATCTGCCGAAGATGTGCGTATCGTTCTGACGCCCAAGAGCAAGACGATCGAAGCCGAGCTGTTGATGGCGCAGCTGTATAAGAATACAGACCTCGAAACGCGTTTCTCGCTCAATATGAACGTGCTCGACCGTGGCCTGACGCCGCGCGTCATGAACCTGAAAGAGGTTCTGCAAGCGTTTATCGATCACCGTCAAGACGTGCTGCTGCGCCGCTCGCGCCACCGCCTGACGCAGATCGAACATCGCCTCGAAGTTCTGGGCGGTTTATTGATTGCCTATCTGAATATCGACGAAGTCATCAAAATCATCCGCGAGGAAGACGACCCCAAAGCGGTGATGATGAAACGCTTCAAGCTGTCGGATGTTCAGGTCGAGGCCATCCTGAACATGCGCCTGCGCAGCTTGCGCAAGCTGGAAGAAATCGAAATCCGCCGCGAAGACAAAGAACTCCGCGCCGAAAAAGCAGAGCTGGAAAAGCTGATCGGCAGCGTATCGCTGCAAATGAAAGCCATCCGCGGTCAGGTTGCGCGTATCCGCGAAGCCTTCTCGCCCACAACGCCGCTTGGCAAACGCCGCACGCAGGCGGGCGGCAAGGCGCCGACGGATATCGATGTACCTGTCGAAGCCTTCATTGAAAAAGAACCCATCACCGTGATCTGCTCCGACAAGGGCTGGATCCGCGCGATGAAGGGACATGTAGAGCAGGAAAAAATCGACGCCATCAGCTACAAAGACGGCGACGGATTCAAATTTGCTATTCCCTGCGAAACGACTGACAAGCTGGTTGTGTTTGGCACCAACGGTAAATTCTATACCCTGTCGTGCGACAAGCTGCCATCCGGCCGCGGGTTTGGTGAACCTGTGCGTCTGATGATTGACCTGTCGAACGAAGCAGACATCATCACCATTATGAAGCATGATCCGGCGCGCAAGCTGCTGGTCGCTGCCGACGACGGCCGCGGCTTTATCGTGCCCGAAAAAGATATCCTGTCGCAGACCAAAAACGGCAAGCAATGCCTGATGGTGAAGGGCGGCGTTGAGGCGCGCGTGTGCTATCCGGTTGAACCGAACCACGATCAGGTCGCCGCGATCGGTCAGAACCGCAAACTGCTCATCTTCCCGCTTGATCAGGTGCCGGAAATGACCAAGGGCGTTGGGGTTATCCTGCAGCGTCACAAAGATGGCGGCCTGTCGGATGTGAAGACCTTCCGCCTCAAAGACGGTCTGACATGGTACAGCGCAGGCAAAGAGCGCGTGGAAACCAGCCTCAAAGCGTGGCGCGGCGAGCGTGCGCAGGCCGGTGTTCTGCCCCCGAACGGCTTCCCGCGCGCCAATAAATTCAACGGCAAGTAATTATCTTTCCTTTTTCCGGATAAACAGACGGAGTCGCTTTCACGCGTCCGTTTGCGGCCTTTTCTGTGGATTGTTTTGCTCTGGAATATATAGCAATAACAGGCGCTTATTTGAAAAGCTGGACACCTGCGGCAGGGTGATTTAAAAACATCCCGTTTCCAGTCTGCGCGATCCTTAACCGGCATTTTTCGGTGAGGCGTTTATATAAAAAACCAGGGTGTATTTAATGCAATTTCAGCAGACAGGTCTGCCGGATACGAAGATTTTTCACGACGCTTTCAAGGCGGGCTGGCCGCGGTATCTGGAGCGTTTTGACGGCGATGCCGATATGGCCGGTGCGCAGTACCTGCGCGGCCCTGTGGCGATGGCGCGTCTGATTTTCGAACATGGCGGCGATTGCCGTCAGGTGGCATCGGCGGCCTGCCTTGCAGGTCCTGCGGTTTTTTCCAGCCGTCCGGCGGAATGGCTGGGCAGCAAGATGGTCGAATTCTCGCGCGAAGTCAGCGGCATGAAAATTACATCGACCCAAGAGCTTTGTGCCAATCTGGCCCGCCAGTCGGGCGGGGCGCGTCTGTTTTTTCAGGCCAGCGCGATTTTGTTAATGGAACAATTGGCAGACCCTGTCACCGGCCCGCGCTACAGCGCAGCCGATGCGCAAAAAACCTATGCCGAGGCGCTGGAGATTTATTCGGCCGCACGCGGCACGCAGGATACCTATAAGCTGGATACGCGTTTTGAAATCGCGGCGATGAAGGTGACAACCGTGCTGGAAAGCCGCCCGCATATCTGGACGCTAATGCCGAAATCATCGGCGATTGCCGCGGCGCGTCCCGTCAGCACTACGGGCCGTGTGTAAGATTTACGTGTGTAAGATTTAAACGGGCGATACCGCCCTATCTTTGGCCGTATCTTTCCCCATATCAACCCATCGACTGTTTTGCATCATTTCCAGCGGCTGGAAATGCGCCTTGTAAGCCATCTTGGGTGAGGCCGCGATCCAGTATCCCAGATATAGATACGATTTATGGATGGCGCGTGTATCCGCGGCCATGTGCAAAATCATCCACGTGCCGGGGCTTTGTGCTGACAGGTCAGGGTCGAAAAAACTATAAACCGCCGACCGGCCATCGGGCAGATCGTCGTACAGCATCACAGCCGCCAGCTGCCCCGCATCGTCACGCGCCGTCAGTAAACGGGCGTGACCGGTGTGCTGTTCAATCATTTGCGCCAGATCGCTTGCATCCATCGCGGCCATTTCACTGTCGGCGTGGCGGCTTTGTTGATAGCGCCGGAACAGGTCATAAATTTCCGCACTGGATACAGCATCGACGTGCTTGGTGTGCAGATACGCATTTTTACGGAGAATACGCCGATGCCCCGCATCGGGCGTAAAATCCCGCAGCCGCAGGCGCACGCTGATGCAGGCGCGGCATGTGGCGCAGTGCGGACGGTATAAAATCTGCTGGCTGCGGCGAAACCCGTTCTGAAGCAGGGAGGGCAATGCCGCCGCCTGCGCCGGTGTTTCAAGAATGGTCAACACACGCTGTTCTTCAAGACCGGTCAGATAGGGGCAGGGCGCGGGGGCTGTCAGATAAAAGTCAAGCGCTTCGCCTGTACGCCGCGGCGTGGTATCCGGCGCGTCGTTCGTCACGGGAAATATATCACGCCTTCTTCGCGGCGTTTGTTTGCGGGTTCATCTTTTTTCGGTGCTGCTTTGGACGGTGTTTTCTGCGGCGTAGCCTTCGGCGTTGCCGGCGCGATGGACTGCTTCATCAGGATAATACTGATACGGCGGTTGCGGGCGTTTTCGGGGTCTTCGGGCACCAGCGGTTCGCGGTCGGCCTTGCCCTGAATGTTTTCCACGCGCGATGTTTCAAGGCCGCTGCCCAGAATGACGCGGCGGCTGGCATTCGCGCGGTCGGCGGACAATTCCCAGTTGCCATAGGTGATATCGCGGCCATAGGCTTTTGAATCTGTATGTCCGCGAATGGATAGCTTGTTGGGTAGATCGCGTACCACCTGTGCGACAAGGCGCAGCAGCTTTTCGGCCTGCGGCATCGGCTTGGCGGAACCCAGTTCAAACATAGGCTTGCCTTCCTGATCCACGATCTGGATGCGCAGCCCCTCCGGTGTCATGTCGATCAGCAGGTTTGGGGCCAGCTCTTTCAGCTCCGGCACGCTTTCCATCGCTTCGCGCAGTTTATCTTCGGTTTCCTTGAACGCTTTGTTGTCGCGGCGTTCCAGCTCTTTGTCCAGTTGCTCTTCGGTGATTTCGGATGAGGGAGGCTGCGTGCCGTCTTCGCCGTCTTCTTTGCCGACGCCTTCGGCGGGCATGCCTTCGGGGGCGACGGGGGTTTTGTCGTCCGTCATGGCGCCTTCTTCGGACATGGTCTGGCCGCCCATGACGCCGCCGGCGCCGCTGGTGGATTCAGAAATCATCGGATCCGCGGGGCGGAAGTAGGACGAGATCGCGTCTTTCTGGTTTTTGGTCGTGACGTTCAAAAGCCAGAGCAAAAGAAAAAAGGCCATCATCGCGGTCACGAAGTCGGCATACGCGACTTTCCAGGCACCGCCGTGATGGCCGCCTTCTACTTTTTTGACCCGCTTGATAATAATCGTCGGGGCTTTTTCGTCATTTTTCGCCATCGTTCAATCCTGTAGGCGGTTTAGGCCGTGACGTTTTGCGTCGCTTCCTCTACCTCCATAAAGGTGGGCTGCACGTCGTGCATCAAAATCTTGCGCCCGAATTCAATCGCCACCTGCGGCGCAGCGCCTTGCAGGAAGGCAAGAATAGATGTTTTCATGCAGATGTAATATTTCAGCTCGCCATCGTTACGCTCTTTCATCGCGCTGGCGATGGGGGCCAGAAAGCCGTAGGACAGCCAAACGCCGAGGAATGTACCCACCAGCGCGCCACCGATCAGCTTGCCCAGAACTTCGGGCGGCTCGGAAATAGCGCCCATGGTTTTGATGATACCCAGAACGGCGGCCACGATACCCAGCGCGGGCATACCGTCGGCCATGGTCTGGATGGCGTGCGATGTATGGTTGCGGCCTTCGCGCTGCGTGTCGATTTCCTGATCCATCAACGCTTCGATTTCATGCGCTTTTTCCGCGCCCAGCGAAATGATGCGCAGATAATCGCACAGGAACGTGACGGCGTGATGGTCTGCGTGGAATACGGGGAATTTTTTAAAGATGTCACTGTCGTGCGGGTTTTCGATGTGAACTTCAAGCGCCAGCCAGCCTTTGCTACGCGCGGTTTTGAAAACCAGATACAGCATGCTGAGCAGTTCCAGATATTCTGCTTTGCCGTATTTGTCTTTTTTGTAAATCGCCTTGACGTCGGCGAGAGAGGCCTTGATAGCATGCGTCGAGTTCGCCGTCAGGAACGCCATACAGGCGGAGCCGAAAATGATCACAAGCTCGAACGGCTGGTTCAGTACGGCCAGCTTGCCGCCCATAGCTGCATAGCCCCCCAGCGTGGCGACGACAACACCGATATGACCGACGATCTTGATCATGCAATCCTTGCACTTTGTCTGTGGTTAGGCAGTAATTTCGCGGGGAACCCGCAAAAAACCGGAAACGTCCTGTCCCGGAATTCCAGTATGGGCCAGAGAGTGTTAATTTTCAATTAAGACTCCGGATTTTCAAAGACGTGTCAGGCGTTTAGGAAAATGTGCGACGCGAGAGCAATGATCAACCGCGCGGTTTTGCCATCGATATCCTTGTGCGGGTTGTATTCGACAATTTCAAGGCCACAGAAATCATGCAGTTTGCCAACCCCCGCCAGTGCGGGCAGGGTCTCTGATGCCATAATGCCAATATCTTCGCGCGTGGCCACGCCGGGCGCATCGCCGGGCGAGAAGCCGTCGAGGTCAATGCTGAGGCCGAAGCCTTCCGTGCCGCCGCGCGCACGCGCGAGGGCTTCGGCAAATACGGCCGCAAAACCGCGTTTTTGTACTTCGTCGAAGTAATAAACGCGAATACCGTGACGCTCGACAAAGGCTTTTTCCGACGGCTCGTAACTATGGGCACCGATGATGGATATATGCTGCGGCGATATCTTGGGGCCGCGGCCGCCAATACCAGTCAGCGCCGGCAGGCCATAGCCCATCAGCGCAGGGATAGGCTGCCCATGCCACCAGCCGCCCCATTTACCTTCGGATGATGTTTCATATGTGTGGCAATCCAGATGCGCATCAATCCAGATCAGACCAAAATTTTCGCGGGCTTTGTGCGTTTTGATGATGTTGGGCCATGTCCCCATCGCCGAAGCATGGTCGCCGCCAATAACCAGCGGAATATGACGGTTTTCCGCCGCCACGCCCGTCCGCAAGGCAAGGCGTTTGAGCCCCTCGATCAGCACGGGCAGGGTTTTGTCTTTGGTGGGCAGATCGTCATGCGTGCCCAGATGCTTGATGCCCAGCGGCGCGTGCCAGTTGGTGCGTACATTCTGCTGCGCCAATTTCGCGATCAGTTGATCATAAGGGAATTTAATGGGGCCATCTTCGCAGCGGTAATCGCCGCAGCCCCAGCCGCTGTCATAGCCGATGATATCGAGTGTCAGTTGGTTGTCTTGCTGCATGTTATGTAATTGTTTTGTTGCAACGGACACCAGAATGCCTGTGCCCCGATCAAAAGTCAAAGCGCATCGCAATTGCTGCAGGTGCATAAAAATAGCAATCCAGATTATGTTGGTGCATACTGTAAAGCGTTGATTTCATGAACGCAGGAGCATACCGATGCTGGCGCTCTGCTGGTTTTATTGCATTCCGTTTGCAAAATTTATGTATTTTGCAATCAGTCCCGTATTGATCGTCTTTGCGATGTTCATGTTCAAACGCGGCATTTACACCGCGCGGCCCAAATTGCGTCAATGGGCATTGGTGTTGATTTTCTTTGCGCTGGTCAAAGTTTGCGCGTTCGACGTGCGCGCGCTCGGGCAGGATCTATTGTGCACGGTCAATGAACAGCTCAGCGAAATGGGCTGCAACAAAAGCTGGCAGCGCGGGCTAGAGCTTGTGGCGCTACTCCTGCTGGTGGGCGGCAGCATTGTACTGTTCCAGCTGCACCGTGCGTATATGAATGTCACGCAAGCCACCACCCTGAAGCCCGATGACGTACATCTGCGTTTCTGGGCCAATGCCTGTTTAGTTGCGGTGATTGGCATGGCGGTCTGGCAATGCGCGCCGTGGGTGGCGTCGCTGACTGTCGGGCGCATGCCCCAAATTTTCGATCAGGTACCATGGCAAGCGGTGGCGATCGGTAACCTGTGCCTGCTGCTTTACGGGTTCTGGAAGTCGGAAAGCTGCAACTGGAATTACGAAGTAAAAAACAAAAAGCGCATGCAGCATCTAAACCAGACATGGACGCCGCGCGATACCCTGTGGATGTGTGTTTTTATTTATCTGGTTACGCTGGCGCTGTCCTACGTTGCGCATGACATTTTGACCCCGCCCGAAAGCCTGTCCGCGATGCAAAAACAGGCGCAGCAGCAAATCGAAATGAAAATGATGCATCAGCAAAAACTGGAAGACGCGCAAGAACAGCATCAGCAGCAGATGCAGCAGATGCAATTACAGCAGCAACAACAGCAAAGGCAGCAAGGCCCGTAACCTGCCCTCGGTTTCGGGTTATTTCAGCAGCTTCGCCACATCGCATGCGGCATAGGTAAAAATGCCGTCGCAGCCGGCGCGTTTGAACGACATCATCGTTTCCAGCACAGCCTTGTCGTAGTCCAGCCAGCCGTTTTGCGCGGCGGCTTTCAGCATCGCGTATTCACCGCTGACGTGATAGGCCAGTGTCGGCATGCTGAATGTTTCTTTCACGCGCTGGATGATATCCAGATAGGGCAGGCCGGGTTTGACCATGATCATGTCGGCGCCTTCGTCGATATCCATCGCGACTTCGCGCAGGGCTTCGTCGCTGTTGGCGGGGTCCATCTGGTATGTTTTTTTGTCACCCTTCAGGTAACCGCCCGAATTCACCGCATCGCGGAAAGGGCCATAGAACGCCGACGCATATTTCGCGGCATAGGACATGATGCCCGTATTCACAAAACCATGCGCATCCAGCGTGTCGCGGATGGCGGCAATCCGGTGATCCATCATGTCGGATGGTGCGACGATATCGACGCCCGCTTCGGCCTGCACCAAGGCCTGTTGGCACAAGACATCTACGGTTGCATCGTTCACGACATAGCCGCTGTCATCCAGCAAACCGTCGTGGCCGTGGCTGGTGTAAGGGTCGAGCGCGACGTCGCAGATCACGCCAATCTCCGGCACTTCTTTTTTGATGGCGCGGATGGTGCGGCACATCAGGTTGTTCGGGTTCCAGGCTTCGGCACCGTCGGGGCTTTTCTTGTCGCCCGATACAACAGGGAACAGGGCGATTGCCGAAATACCCAGCGCCGCGGCGGCTTCGACTTCTTTCAGCAAAATATCCAGCGTACGGCGCGTGACGCCGGGCATGGAGGTAATGTTCTCTTCGTGCTTGTCACCTTCCAAAACAAAAACCGGCCAGACCAGATCGGCCGCTGTCACCACATTTTCGGCGACCAGTTTGCGCGTCCAGCCCGATACGCGGTTGCGGCGCAGGCGGGTGCGCTTTTCCGGCGACACATCGGCCAGCGTGGCGGGATTGGTGCGGAATTGGCGAGCTTGATTTGTCATAGCATTTGATCCTGTGAGTGTCGGGCGATGCAGGAGGCGGGCGCGGGGCGTCCTGACGCATATGTTCTTTAGTGGTTTTCAACGCCGGTAAAGTCACTTATAAAGAGTGCTCCATGAAAAGAAACGGTTTTTTGAAAAATGACGCAAGACGCTGAAATCCTTTTTGAAGTCCGCGGCCATATGGGCCTTGTGACGCTGAACCGTCCGGCCGCGCTCAACGCGCTGACGCTGGGCATGATTCGCGCGCTGGATGCGCAGCTGGTCGCTTTCGCCAAAGATCCGCAGATCAAGGCGGTGATCATCACGGGGGCGGGCGATCGTGCATTCTGCTCCGGCGGCGATGTGAAAGCTGTCGCGATCGAAAGCAAGGCGATGCAAGAGGGCAAAGCCGACGGTGCGCTGACGCGCGATTTCTTCCGCGAAGAATATATTCTCAATCACCGCATCTTCACGTTCCCCAAGCCTTATATCTCGCTCATCAACGGTATCGTTATGGGCGGCGGCAAGGGCGTATCGGCGCATGGTTCGCACCGCGTTGTGACCGAAAGCACGCTGTTTGCCATGCCTGAAACCAACATCGGTTTCTTCCCGGATGTGGGCGGCGGTTATTTCCTGCCGCGCTGCCCCGGCCAAACAGGCGCCTATCTGGCGCTGACCAGCAAACGCATCAAGGCGATTGATACGATTTATATCGGTTTTGGCACGCATTACGTGACGCCCGAAAGCATGACCGCGCTAAAAGAAGAGCTTTGCGCCATGGCGTGGGACGACAACGAAGATGCGAAGCCGCAAATTGATGCCGTGATCGAAAAACATACGTCGGAGCCGACGGGCGAGTCCGAATTGGCACCCAACCGTGACCGTATCGACACCTGCTTCGCGCATGACCGTATCGAAGACATTTTGGCCGATTTGCAAAAAGACGGAACACCGTGGGCAGACGAAACGTTAAGCGCGATGTACGCCATGTCGCCGACCAGCCTGAAGGTGGCGCTGAAGCAGATCCGCATGGGGGGCAATATGCCCTTCGCGCAGGTTATGACTATGGAATATCGCCTGTCGCAGGCGCTGATGAAAAGCCATGACTTCTACGAAGGTATTCGCGCGGCCCTGATCGACAAAGACCGCAAGCCCCAATGGCAGCCGCCGCGCATCAACGAAGTGTCGGATCAGGATATTGATGCCTGCTTCGAAAGCTTGGGCGAACGCGATCTGGTGCTCTAAGCGGTTTAGGCCTTTGCAGGGCGTGCGGATTTAGCCTAGAATACGCCAGATGTCCAATAAGGAGCCTAGTCGGTGCCTTCAGTTTACTACGATTCAATTACCCTGATCGAACGCCTGCACCGCCAGTTTCTGGACGTGCTGAAGGTGGAGCTGGAACGCGCCGGTATCTTTGACATCAACAACGTGCAAAGCATGATCCTCTATAACATCGGCACCGATGAATTGACGGTGGGGGAATTGACGATGCGCGGGTTCTATCTTGGCTCCAACGTATCGTATAACGTCAAGAAAATGGTCGAAAACGGCTACTTGCTGCAAGAACGTTCGATCCATGATAAGCGCTCTGTGCGCGTGCGTCTGTCCGACAAAGGCCGCCGTCTGAACGATGGCATGAGCCGTCTTTATCAACGTCATGAATCCAGTCTTGGCGCGGCCGGCCTGCCGGATGAGCGTCTGGATGCGATGAACAAAACCCTTCACGATCTCGAAGCCTTCTGGCTGGAGCAAATGGGCGCGGGCGGTCTGAGCCTGATGTCCTGATACCGCGGCGCGGTACAGGTTTTGCCGGACGCGCGTTAGCGGCTTTTGCCAGTAATTGTAATTTTATTATCCAAATTCAGGGCATGGACTCCGTTTCTGTCCGGTGCTAACGTTTCCGCATTCAAAAAATTACATTTGACCTTCTTCGGGAGTAAAAAGAATGGCAACTGGTGGTTACGGCTATGGCCGTAAGAAAACCTTCGGACAGAAATTGACGGATGCCAAAGGCAAAGCCGTTTCGGCTTTTAAACGTGCGGCGGTGTTGACGCTGGCGGCGGGTGCGCTGGTGGGCGGCCCGGGTTACTATAACTATGGCACGCAGCAGGAAACCGAGGTCAAGGTGCGTCAGGTACTGCGCGATTTCAAAGAATGGGATCAGGAAAAAGGCGAAGGCGTCTACGAAAACTCCCGCGTGGTGACGGACAAGGGCACCTTCCGCAACGAAGATGCGCTGCTGCATCTTAAATTCAATTCAGACCAGATGTATAACCAGTTTGAAACCGGTAAGACGTACAAAATCAAAACCTACGGCCATCTGCCCTTTGGTCTGGTCGGTAGCCCGAATATCATTTCGATGCGCGAAGTGACCGAAGAAGAGCTGGCTGAACGCGCCCGTGCGCAGCAGGCTGCACAGAAAAAAGCTCAAGCGCCCGCAGGCCAGCCAGGTCAGCCGCAGCAAGTGCAGCAGCAAGGCACGGCGCAGCCCGCATCGCCTGCTGGCGGTCCGGCACTCAGCGGTGCGACGACCAAGGTGATTATTTCGGCTGAAGGATACGATGTTGAAATGACCGTCCCCACCGAAGCGGTCAATCAAATCCGCGTGGATAAAGTCACCCAAGCGCAGCCAGTGCGGATTGTGCAGCCGCCCCGCGCGCCCGGCAGCTGATCTGCCACGCATCAAGCCAATAAAAAACACCCGCATGATAGCGGGCGTTTTTTTACCGTGGATGTTTACTTACCGCCCAGACCTGCGGGTGCCAGCTGGAATGCAGGGCGCGGGGGTTGTTTGTAGGGGCCCAGTTTTTTGATCGAGCGCAGCAGATGTACGCCCGCGGCCACCGGTTTGCTGACGACGTTAAAAGCACGCTCCAGCAAGCCGACTTTGCGGTTCAGCGGAATTTGCGGTGCGTTCGGGCCCTTCAGCATATTGGCCAGATGGTTGCGAATTTTGTTGATGGCGTGGTGTTGTTCGGATGTGTTCAGCTCCAGCTGCATTTTCTCCGACGTGCCCAGCAGGCTGATGATGTCGTGGCGCGAATGGATATGCACAATTTTATCATTCGGCAGCGCTGTGGGCGCCAATTTTTCAAGATACGCTTGCGTTTCCTTGCTTGGGCCGGGGCTTGAAAATGCCCATACTTTTTTAACGTCCAATACACGGCCGACAGTACGAGCTAGATAACCGCCCAGCGAATGGCCGGTCAGCGCAATATCGTGCAGGGGCACATTCGCTTTTTCCGATGCCAGTTTGGTGAAGGCGAGGGCGTCTTTGAACTGTGATGGCAAACCGCCGACTGCAATCATGAAGTTCGATTTCAGGTCATCGCCGTCGGTGCCGCGAAAGGCGACGGCATATTCCTTTTCACCTGTTTTGCAGTTTTCGCGGGTGTACAGCGCACCAAAAAACGCGCGCTTGCCGGGCATCCATTCATCGGACGTGGCGACAACCTGCCAGCCGCCGCGCGGCGGTCTGTCCGGTTCGCGAAAATAAACATGGCTGGCCAGATGGGCGTGTGCAGCGGCAATTTCCAGCTGTGTTTTGCTGATAATAACGTTTGCCATGATGCCCTCCGGATTGCGTGAACCGTATCCCTAACTTGCGTACAAGGATACCGCGCAATAGTGAACAGAGGGTTAAAAATATTATGAATTTTTAAGGTCTTGATTCCGCAATAAAAAACCGGCCGCTAGGGCCGGTTTTTTGTATTTGCATCGGGCGGCTGGTTTTTAGAACGCCGAAATTCCCGTCTGCGCACGGCCCAAAATCAGGGCGTGGATGTCGTGCGTGCCTTCGTAGGTGTTCACGGCCTCCAGATTCATCACATGGCGGATGATGTGGTATTCATCGGCGATACCGTTGCCGCCCAGCATGTCACGAGCCTGACGTGCGATGTCGAGCGACTTGCCGCAGTTGTTGCGTTTCATCAATGAAATGGCTTCGGGCGCGGCGCGGTGTTCGTCTTTCAAACGGCCCAGGCGCAGGCAGCCTTGCAGCCCCAGCGTAATTTCTGTTTGCATGTCGGCCAGTTTTTTCTGGATCAGCTGGTTCGCCGCCAGCGGTTTGCCGAACAGCACACGGTCGAGCGTATATTGACGTGCCTGATGCCAGCAGAATTCCGCCGCGCCCATCGCGCCCCATGCAATGCCATAGCGTGCATTGTTGAGGCAGGAGAACGGGCCGGTCAGCCCCTTCACTTCGGGGAATTTGTTTTCTTCGGGCACGAAGACATCATCCATCACGATTTCACCGGTGATAGAGGCGCGGAGGGAAAATTTCCCCTCGATCTTTGGCGCGGAGAGGCCTTTCATGCCTTTTTCCAGCACAAAACCGCGGATGTCGCCTGCGTCGTCTTTTGCCCAGACAACAAACACATCGGCGATCGGCGAATTGGTGATCCACATCTTGGATCCCTTGAGGATATAGCCGCCGTCGACTTTCTTCGCGCGGGTTTTCATGCCGGCCGGGTCAGACCCTGCATCCGGCTCCGTCAGGCCAAAGCAGCCGACATATTCGCCGGTGGCCAGTTTGGGCAGGAATTTCTGGCGCGTTTCTTCGTTGCCGAATGCATAGATCGGATACATGACCAGCGACGACTGGACGGACATGGCAGAGCGGTAGCCGCTGTCTACACGTTCAACTTCTCGTGCGATCAGGCCGTAGGATACATAATTGGTGCCCGCACAGCCGTAGCCATCAATAGTGGAGCCGAGTAAGCCCAGCGCGCCCATTTCATTCATGATTTCGCGGTGGAAAATTTCGTGGCGGTTTGCCTCCAGAATACGGGGCATCAGCTTGTCTTGCGCAAAGTCGCGGGCCATATCGCGGATCATGCGTTCTTCGTCTGTCAGCTGGTCGTCCAGCAGCAGGGCGTCATCCCATTTGAACGAGGGTTTCAGCTTGGATTTTTCCACGGGCGCTTTGGTCGCAGCTTGAGCGTTCATCGCTTTGCTCCTATGATGTCTGGTAGGGGTAAAATATGACAGAAAAGATGCGCGGCCGCGAGGTCATTTTTGAATTCATGCCAGTCGGTAACATCATGCGCGTCAGCGCCATGGATACCGCCACCTTGACCGAAGTCATCATCCAGTGCCCGCTGGGCGCGGGCGAGGCGGCATTCAAGAAAAACGCCCTGATGCGGCTTGAATACGTGCTGCGTAAAAAGGGCATCATCGCCTGACGCGCTGCGGGATTGCGATAATTTTATTATAAAATTCCCACGTTTGACGGTGCTTTGTTTTTGGCGTATGTAAAATATGTTTTCACGCCAACACCGATGAAGCCGTATGCCCAACACCGTGCCGCCATCGCCCGATCCGCAGCAAGACAGCCTGAACCAGCGGCTGCTTTCCGCCGTGCGGGCGGGCAATGTGCAGGACGCCCGCCGCGCACTTCAGGACGGTGCAGAGGTGACAGCGCAGGATGCGCAAGGCAAAACCGCCCTGCATATCGTGATGGCCACCAAAGATTACGGCAGCTATCAAAACGCGGGCAAAGAAATTCTGGCGCTTTTGCTCAACCGCGGGCTGCCTGTCAATACACCCGATAGCAGCGGTGCAACCGCGCTGCACGATGCGCTGCTGGATGATGCCTATACAACCTGCAAATACAAAATCGATGACCTGATCAATTTCGGCGCGGATATCAAGGCGCGGGACAATCTGGGCCGCACGCCGCTGCATACCGCCGCGCAGCGCGGCAACAAGAACGAAGGGCTGAAAGCACTTCTGGCGCTGCGGCCCGACATCAACGCACGCGACAACAACGGCGCAACGCCCCTGCATCTGGCCGCCGCACGCGGAGAGACGGATGTGATGCGCCAGTTGATTAATCATGGCGCGTGGGTGGGCGTGGCCGATAAGGCAAACCAAAGTCCGTGGGATTACGCCGAAAAAGCGGGCCACGAATATCTGGCGCAAACCCTGCGTGCCGAAGCGGTCAAACAAAAGCAATCCTGGGACGCGTGGGAAAAAAAACAGAACGCCGACCCATGGCAATTGCTGTCGCCCGACAAGGTGGCGCATGTCAAAACCGAAGCCAAGATCGGCTATCGACTGACCGAAGAATTCAATTTTGCCGCCCGCACCTATACCAAGATCGCCCATAACCTTGCGACCAAGGCCGAGGGGGTGACGGTGGTGGGCTTTGATGTGTTTGACGATAAATCCCACATCGAACGCGCACACGAAAACCTGCTGCGTTTGGGTGGCACGGCAGCGCGGGAATCCGTCCATGGCCCGGTCCTTGGCAAGCCGCGCGCGGGTATTCGTCGCCTGCCCCCTAAATAATATCCATAATGCGCTGTTTTTGGTATATACCGCTGGCGGCGGTATACTACATCTGGTATAGACAGGGCATATTTATCAGCCAATAGGGGGCTGTCCCATGAATACCACGCCGCACACCACATCTGCCGCCGCGCCGCGCACGATCAAAAAGATCGGCCTTGCCGCTGACCATGCCGGCTTCGCGCTCAAATCACGCCTGGCCGAATATGTGACGAACAAGGGATATCAGGTCGTAGATCTGGGCCCGCAGACCGAAGACCGCGTAGATTATCCGGACTACGGCTATAAACTCGCCGAAGCGATCGCGGCAGGCGACGTGGATGCAGGCATCGGCATTTGCGGCAGCGGCATTGGAATTTCTATCGCGCTCAACCGTTATACTGCCGTACGCGCGGCGCTGTGTCATGACGTGACAACGGCGCAGCTGGCGCGTCAGCACAACAACGCAAACGTGCTGGTGCTGGGTGCTCGCCTGATTGGCCCCGATATCGCCACGGCCTGCGTCGATACGTTTTTGAATACCGCTTTCGAAGGTGGCCGCCATGCCGGCCGCGTGGAAAAACTCGGACAAAAAGGATGCAGCATCACATGACAAACGCACAGCGCAAAGAGGCAGCCATGAACAGTTTTGATTTCTTCTCGTCCGATCTGGCATCGGCAGACGCCGAAGTATTCGCGGGCATTTCAAACGAACTGAAACGCCAGCAGGAACAGATCGAACTGATCGCATCAGAAAACATCGTATCCCGCGCGGTGCTGCAGGCGCAGGGATCTGTGCTGACCAACAAATACGCCGAAGGCTATCCGGGCAAGCGTTACTACGGCGGCTGCGAATTCGTGGATGTGACCGAACAGTTGGCGATTGATCGCATTTGCAAACTGTTTGGCGTCAAATTCGCCAACGTGCAGCCCCATTCGGGCGCGCAGGCGAACCAGGCCGTGATGCTGGCGCTGCTGCAACCGGGCGATACGGTTCTGGGGCAGGCACTGTCTGCGGGTGGCCACTTGACGCACGGCGCGAAGCCGAACCTGTCCGGTAAATGGTTTAATGCCGTACAGTACGGCGTGCGTGCCGATGACGGCCTGATTGATATGGACGATGTCGCGAAACTGGCGGCGGAGCATAAACCCAAGCTGATTATCGCGGGCGCGTCGGCGTATCCGCGCGTGATCGATTTTAAACGCTTCCGTGAAATCGCGGACAGCGTGGGCGCATACCTGATGGTCGATATGGCGCATTACGCGGGCTTGATTGCGGGCGGCGTGTATCCGTCGCCGGTTGGTTACGCACATGTGACGACGTCCACCACGCATAAAACCCTGCGCGGCCCGCGCGGCGGTATCATCCTGACGGATGACGAAGAGATCATCAAAAAGATTAATTCTGCTGTCTTCCCCGGCCTGCAGGGCGGACCGCTGGAGCATGTGATTGCCGCAAAGGCCGTTGCCTTTGGCGAGGCGTTGCAACCATCGTTTAAAACCTACGCCAAGCAGGTGCTGGATAACGCGCGCATGCTGGCCGACACGCTGAAGGCTGGTGGTCTGGATATCGTCTCGGGCGGCACCGATTGCCACCTGATTTTGGTCGATCTGCGCCCTAAAAAACTGACAGGCCGCGCGGCGGAGCTGAGCCTTGAACACGCCCGCATGACCTGCAACAAGAACGCCATTCCGTTCGACCCTGAAAAGCCGATGGTGACATCGGGTATTCGCGTGGGCACGCCCGCAGCAACCACGCGCGGTTTCGGCACGGCCGAATTCAAGCTGGTGGGCGAATACATGGTCGAGGTGCTGGACGGTCTGGCCGCAAACGGCGCAGATGGTAATGCAAAAGTCGAGGCGTCTGTTGCCGCACGCGTGGCAGATCTTTGTGCCAAGTTTCCGATTTATCCGAAAGAATAATTTTTAAACACGAAGCGAGTGAACGAGCATGAAATGCCCTTTTTGCGCCAGCGAGGAAACGCAGGTCAAGGACTCCCGCCCGACGGAAGATAGCGCTGCGATCCGCCGTCGCCGCGAATGTCCGAAATGCGAAGCGCGTTTCACCACGTTTGAACGCGTGCAGTTGCGCGAACTGGTGGTGCTGAAAGCCGATGGCCGCCGCGAAGCGTTTGACCGTGAAAAGCTGCTGCGTTCCCTTCGGTTGTCTTTGCAAAAACGTCCTGTTGAAAGCGATGCGATCGAACGCGCCGCCAACGACATCGTGCGCCAGCTGGAACAATCGGGCGATAGCGATATCCCGACCAAGACAATTGGTGAAAAGGCGATGCAAACGCTTTCTGGGCTTGATCCTATCGCATATGTCCGCTATGCCTCCGTGTACAAGGATTTCCGCGAAGTGCGGGACTACAGCGATTTCCTCGCCGACCTTGAAAACGTATGCAAAAAAGCGGGAGCCGCCTGATGGCCGAAGAAGAAACAAAAAAACAGCCTTTCCGCGAATTGAAAGTGACCAAAGTGCCGCCGCGCGCGCCTGAACAGGCTGCGGCAGGCAAAAACAAAGGCTCGCCCAAGGCGCAAAAAACCGCAGCCCGTCTGGCGGCGGTGCAGGTACTGTATCAGATGCGTCTCAACAATCAGGACGCGCAATCGGCGGTGGAAGAATATATCAGCCATCGCAGCGGCTTTAATCTGGACGGCGATGTGTTTGTGCCCGCCGAAGAAACGCTGCTGCGCGATATTATTTCGGGCATTCAAACGCGCTGGACGGATGTGGACGGTATCGTTTCCGCCGCGCTGGCTGCGGGCGGCAAGACCGAGGTCGAGGCGCTGCTGGACTCCGTTCTGCGTGCAGGCACGTATGAACTGCTCGCGCATGGCGATATCGACGCTGGTATCATCATTCACGATTATCTGAATGTCACTGCCGGTTTTTATGACGGGTCTGAACCGAAGCTGGTCAATGCCATCCTCGACAAAGTCGCCAAGAACCTGCGCAGTTGATTACGCCTTTGTGGCGGGCTTTTTGAAACGCCAGAAAATCGCCAGCAAGACCACCAGTGTGCCAGCGGCAAATGTGCCGGCCAGCATATAAAATATTCTTGGGTCAATTTGCGGGGATATTTTCATGTTTGCCGAAAGCACAAACTCGGCCTTTCCCGCGATGGAAAGTACCGCAAAGGCGCCTGTCCAAAGATAAAATTCTTTCATGTATTGCAGCGTTTCGCTGCGATGCTCGGGCAAGAGCCAGTAATCGCGGTTGGGAATGATCGCAAAATACCGCGGCTTTTTATCCACCAGCAGGCCTGCTGTGATAAAGGTAAACGCCACAATCCCCAATGCCGTGATGTAATAGACGAATACCGATCGCACGGGCATCCATTTGCCGGGCTTTCCATCGGCATCGAAAAACAGGGCAATCGGGTCTGGTAATACGGCCCAATAATGATGCAGTTGCAGCCACACGGCCGCAGCGCCCGCGATATAGATCAAATAGGCAAGCGCAGACATGGCGGTTATTCCAGACGCTGCAGGCCCGCTGCCAGATCGCGGCGAATGTCTTCGACGTCTTCAAGCCCGATATGCAGACGAAGGGAGAAGCCCTCTTCCGTCCACGCCTGCGCGGTGCGTATCGGTTTGGGCTGTTCGGGAAACAGAAGTGATTCAAACCCGCCCCAGCTGAAGCCGAGATTGAAAAATTCCATACCGTCCAGCATCGCCGCGATTTTCTTGCGGTCGGTCTGGTGCAAGATAATGCCAAACGTGCCGGATGAGCCTTTATAATATTTTTTCCAGTTTTCATGGCCGGGGCAGGACGGCAGGGCGGGGTGATGCACGCGCTTTACCTGCGGCTGCTGTGAAAGCCACTGCGCGATATCCAGTGCGTTCTTCTGATGCTGGCGCAGGCGCACATTCAGCGTACGCAGGCCGCGCAGGCCCAGATATAATTCTTCTGATCCACCGCAAAGGCCGAGCATGAGGGCGGCGCGTTTGACCTGCGGCCAAGACTCTTCGTTCGACGAGACGACACCCAGCATGACGTCGGAGTGGCCGGAGATATATTTTGTGGCCGACATCACGGACACATCAATACCGAATTCGATCGGGCGGAAAAACAGCGGCGTCGCCCAGCTATTGTCTATCGCTGTTTTAATGCCTGCTTTTTTCGCGGCGGCGGTGATGGCGCCCACGTCCTGCACTTCGAATGTCAGCGAACCGGGCGCTTCCATGAAAACCAGTTTGGTATTCGGGCGGAATAGTTTTTCGATATCTGCGCCAATCAGCGGGGGGTAGTATTCGACATCAACACCAAATCGGCGCAGGATTTCTTCGCACGATTTGCGGCTGGGACCATAGCAGTTATCAGTCATCAGGATATGATCGCCGGCTTCGGTAAACGCCATCAACGCCGTCAAAATGGCAGACAGGCCGGAGCAGGTAGCCACGCTGCGGAAAGCGCCTTCGATGGCGGCGATGCCTTCTTCGAACGCGGCGCTCGACGGGGTGCCCGCACGGCCATATGAATAGGGCACGTTGGGCACTTTTTCGAATTCTTCATAGGTGCGGAAAACGATGGTCGACATGCGGTGCGGCGGCACGTTGACCGCGCCGTGGTATTCGTCGGGTTTCGACCCGGCATGGGTCAGCAACGTTTCGAAGCTTTTATCCGTCATGGTGTATATCCCTGTTTTTTCGGAAGATCGGGGTTGGCGCCCCATTCGCTCCACGACCCATCGTACACGGCAGCATCTGTATGGCCGATGTCGTGCAGCGCCAGCGCAACCACGCAGGCGGTCACGCCGCTGCCGCAAGTGCAGGCGATGGGGCGGGAAAGGTCGATATTTTTGTCGGCAAAAACCTGCGCGATTTCTTCGCGGCTGCGCATCCGGCCTGTTTCGGTGTCGATTAGTTCAAAAAACGGCATACTGTGTGAACCGGGTACGTGGCCGCTGCCCATGCCGGCGCGCGGCTCGCCCATGTCGCCGCTATAGCGGCGGGCATCGCGGGCATCCAGCAGCGTGAATTGCTTCGCAGCGATATTGTCCGTGATCTGGTCTTGCAGTTTTAACAGTTGCGGACGCAGGGTGGCGGTAAATATACCTGCGGCTATCTTTTCCGGCTCGTCCGGCTTGGGGGTCACGGACAATTCAGCCTCGACCCATGCAGGCAGGCCGCCATTCAGGACGTGCACATTATCGTGGCCGAACAGACGGAACATCCACCACGCGCGTGCCGCCGCCATATGCATGCCGCCGCGGTCGTAAACAATAACCGTATCGCCATTCGAAATGCCAAGCGCCGATGCTTTCTGCGCAAACAATGCCGCAGAGGGGATTGTATGCGCCAGCGGCGCTGCAGGGTCGGCAATATCGTCGATGTCGAAATCAACCGCTGTGCCAATGCGTACGGGCAGCGCCGGCAGGCCATAGCTGGCGTCAATAATTTTGGTTGTCGGCAGATTGATAATTTTCTGAAGTTCGGTTGCGGAAATAAGGGCGCTCGGCATCGATTGGGTCGTCATATCAGGCAGCCTTTCCCAGCCAGCGGCTGCGGATATTGTTGTGATGGCGCGCGAACCAGTGCATCAGCACGGCGGCGGGGGCGTTCATGATCTCGCCGCGGTCAAGCATGGCGACGGCGTCCTGTGCGGGCAGCAAATGGGTTTTGATTTCCTCTCCTTCATCCTCAAGGCCATAAAACCCGCTGGCGGCGGCAGACGGAATGCGGCCGATGAACAGGTGGAATTCTTCGGCTAGACAGCCTGCGCTGGTATAGGCCTTGGCGACAAATTCCAGATCACTGATTTCTGCGCCGGTTTCTTCGAGCGCTTCGCGGCGTGCCGCGTCTTCGACGCTTTCGCCGTCATCAACAGCGCCGGCGGCCACTTCGAACAGGAACGGATCTTTGCAGCCCGCCATCATGGCACCCAAGCGGAATTGCTGGTTCAGCAAAATCTTGTCGCTTTCGGGGGCGTACAACAGAACGGCAGCAATTTTTTTGCAGAACATGACCTCGCGCGTCATTTCGGCTGCATCACCATCATGGCGCAGGCTGCGCGGCTGGCAGGTGATGGTCTCGAGGCGGTGATAACCGTCGAATTCAACCTGACGTTTAATAATTTTGGCCGCGGGCGGGCGGGCGTCCTGTTTATTGGTCATTGTCCCTCTATTTATCCATTTATTTATATCGATCGTGGCAGGCGTATTCGCCCATTGGCCGGAAGTGTAGCCTTTGCCATTGCGGGGTTCAAGCGTGGCACATAAGGGCTATATTACAGGCAATCTTAATTTTACCTAAGCATATCAAAATCTTGGGGATCGTGCGCAGGGTTTTGCTATGCTGCATCGTGTCAACGGCATAAGGCTTGCTCATCCCCCCGCGGGGCTGCGTGCCAATCGCACAGGAAGAGGGTTTTTTCGTGTCCAAAAAGAAGATGTTTGTGATCGCTCTGGTTTTGTGCGCCGCAGCAGCTGGCGGGGCATACTATTTTAAATCCCGCGCCGCTGATGCCGCGCGCGATGCCGTATCGACCGTGCTGAAGGTTGACAAGGGCACAATCGAAGATCTGGTAACGGCGCAGGGCAAGTTGGAGCCGAAAGAATACGTCGATGTCGGTGTACAGGTATCCGGCCAGCTGGAGAAAATCCACGTTGAACTGGGCGACAGTGTGAAGGCAGGCGATCTGATCGCTGAAATCGACCCGAAGATTTACAACGCGCAGGTGCAATCGGGCGAAGCGCGTATCAAACAGCTGGGCGCGCAAATCGCCCAGCAGCGCGCAAATATCAAACTAGCCGAGCAGCAGCACGGGCGGAATACGCAGCTGATTAAAAACGGCGCGATCAGTAAAGATGCCTTTGACGGGACTGAAACCGCCCTGATTGTGGCACGCGCCCAGCTGGAAGCATTGAGCGCGCAGATGGAAGAAGCGCAATCATCGCTGGACGAAAGCAAAGCCAATCTGGGCTTTACAAAAATTTATGCCCCCATGAACGGCACAGTCGTTGTCAAGGATGTGCGCGAGGGCCAAACTCTGAACGCCAGCCAATCTGCCCCGACCGTGGTACAGCTGGCAAATCTGGATGTCATGACCGTGCGCGCGCAGGTGGCCGACGCCGACGTGATGCGCTTGACCGAGGGGATGGAGGTTTATTTTACCACCCTCGGATCGCAGGGCCGGACGTGGCCGGGCACGGTGCGCCAGATTTTACCATCGCCCGAAGTCATCAATGACGTTGTGCTGTATAATGTTTTGGTCGACGTTGATAACAAAGACCGCCAGTTGATGACGGGCATGAGCACGCAGATGTTCTTCGTCCTTGGCCGTGCGCGTGATGTACCGACTATTCCCGTCGCGGCGCTGGGCAAACGCGTGGCAGATAAGGACAACGAAAAAGGCCAGGCCTATATGGTGCGCAAAGTCACCGGCACCAATGCCAGCACACCGGTCGTTGTGCATGTGGGGCTGATGAGCCGCACCACGGCCGAAGTGCGTGACGGGTTAAGCCCCGGTGACGATGTAGCGGCGGCAACCGCGCTGCTGCCTGCTGGCGCAGGTAATACGCCCCGCGGCGGTGGCCCGCGCGGCGGCATGCCCCGCCTGTAATCCGGACGGAGCCTAAACCATGACCGTACTTATCGACATCGACAACATCAAACGCCATTACCAAAGCGGCGATACGACCGTACGCGCATTGGACGGTGTTTCCCTGCAGATCGGCAGCGGTGAATTTGTGGCGATTATGGGGCAGTCGGGTTCAGGTAAATCGACGCTGATGAATATTCTGGGTTGTCTGGACCGGCCGACGGCAGGGCATTACCGCATTGCGGGCACCGATGTATCGGGGCTGGATGGTGATGCACTGGCTGCGCTGCGCCGCCGCACATTCGGTTTTGTGTTCCAGCGTTATAACCTGCTGGCGACGGCAACGGCTGAAGAAAATGTATCTATCCCCGGTTTGTACGAAGGCCTCTCGCGCAGTGCGCGTCAATTGCGTGCGCAAAGCCTGCTGGCACGGCTGGGGCTGGGCGACCGCGGCGATCACCGTCCATCACAGCTGTCAGGCGGCCAGCAGCAGCGCGTGGCGATTGCCCGCGCCCTGATGAACGATCCGCCGGTTATTCTGGCAGACGAACCGACGGGCGCGCTGGATAGCCGTAGCGGCGAAGAGGTTATGAACCTTCTGAAGCAGCTGCACAGCGAAGGCCGTACGATTATTCTGATTACGCACGACGAAAAGGTCGCCGCGCATGCGCACCGTGTGATCCGTATTCATGATGGCAAAATTACCGAAGATACCGGCGCAGCCCCAAGCACATCAGGTGCCACAATTTCCGCGGAAGGAGGCGGCGTCGGCCTGTGGACAGATATTGCTGAATCGTTCATCACCGCGGTCCGCGCGCTGCGCGTGAATATTTTCCGCACGGCCCTGACGCTGCTGGGGATTATCATTGGCGTTGCCGCAGTGGTTACGATGATGGCGGTCGGCAACGGCAGCAAGCAAAAAGTACTCGACCAGATCAGCGCGATGGGCACGAATGTGCTGTCGATACGCCCTGGCGTGGCGGGGTTTCGCGGCAGCGGCGATATCGCGACGCTGGTGCCATCCGATGCCGATGCGCTGGCGGCACTGTCGAATATCGAAGCCGTGGTGCCTGAACGCAGTGGCAGAGCCACGCTGCGCTACGGCAACCTCGATTATGCCAGTTCTATATCCGGTGTGGGCGTATCGATGCCGATCGTGCGCGACTGGCCGGTATCCAAGGGCAGCTTTTTCAACCAGCGGGATGTCAACAACAATGCAACCGTGATTGTACTGGGTAAAACCATCGCCGATACGCTTTTTCCGCATGGTGAAGAGCCGGTCGGAAATTATGTGCTGGTCAGCAATATCCCGTTCGAAGTTATTGGTGTGCTATCGATCAAAGGTGCGACGCCGTGGGGGTCGGATCAGGACGATGCGGCGTTTATTCCTTATACCACAGGCATTACGCGTTTGTTTGGCCAGAATTACCTGAGCAATATCACCATCAAAGTAACGGATCTGGACAAAATCGAAACCACGCAATCTGAAATTACCCAGCTGCTGCTGTCGCGGCACCGTACCGAAGATTTCATGATCCGCAACACGGCCTCTATCATGGAAATGGCGACGCAAACGCAAAATACGCTCACCATCCTGCTCGGGGCAGTGGCGGCGATTTCACTGCTGGTCGGGGGGATCGGGGTCATGAATATCATGCTGGTCAGCGTTACCGAGCGCACGCGTGAAATCGGCATTCGCATGGCAACGGGCGCCCGTATGCGTGATATCATGCTGCAATTTAATATCGAGGCGGCGGTCGTCTGTATTATTGGCGGCCTGCTGGGCTTGGCGCTGGGATATGGCGCAGGCTGGGGGGTGTCTATGCTGGAGGTGAATGTGGTCTTCTCCGCGATGCCTGCCATACTGGCGTTTTCTTCGGCAGTATTGACGGGGATTTTATTCGGCTATCTGCCTGCGCGAAAAGCGGCGCGGCTGGACCCCGTTGTCGCATTGGCATCGGAATAAAAAAGTTTCAAGCAAAGGGTACATGTCATATGAACCGCAAATATCTGACCGTATACAGAAATTTTACAACGCTGGGCCTTCTGATAATATTGGGCGCATGTCAGCTGTCGCCGGATTATACCGAGCCGCAGGTAACGCTGCCCGATAGCTGGCGCGACGAAGCCGCAGGTGCCGCCGCATCACAAGAAAAAATCGAATCTACATGGTGGACGGGTTTTAAAAGCACGGAACTGGATAATCTGGTTGCGAGCGCGATGGCGGGAAATTTTGATTTGCGTGCTGCATTGGCGCGGGTTGATCAGGCGCGTGCGAGCGCGAAGATTGCCGGCGCACCGCTGCTGCCGTCCGTGGATGCGTCAGCCAGCACGGGCTGGAATCGTAATAACCCCTCCAGCGGTAAAACGACATCTGAAAACAGTGGACGTGCGGGGGTGTCGGTTGGCTACGAAGTTGATCTGTTCGGGCGTAACCGTGCGGGTGTGACTGCGGCCGAAGCCAATTTACGCGGCAGTGTTTATGACCGAGACGCGCTGGAGCTGATCGTGAAAGGTGATGTGGCACAGGGATATTTCTTGTTGCTAAATCTGCGCGAGCGTATGGACATTGCCCGTAATAACCTTGAAAACTCCCGTCAGGTTCTGCGGATTATCGAAGCGCGTTTTGATGCGGGCACCGCATCGGCGCTTGAAGTATCCCGCCAGCGCACATCGCTGGCGTCGGCTGAAGCATCCTTGACAGCGCTCGGCAATCAGGAACGCGCGGCGGAAAATGCGCTATCTATTCTGCTGGGCCGTGCGCCTGCAGATTTGCAGCTGAAAGAAAAAGGTCTTCGGAATATTGCCATCCCCCAAATTCCGGTATCGCAGCCATCAAGCGTTGTGGCGCAGCGGCCGGATGTCCGCTCTGCCGAAGAATCGCTGGTGGCTGCCAACGCTGATATTGGCGCAGCACGTGCGGCGTTTTTTCCGGTTCTGAATTTGGGGGTGGATACGACTGCCGCACTCTCGCCGCTGTCTGATCCTGCCTCGGTGGCATTGGCGCTGGCGGCATCGGCGGCGGCGCCGATTTTTAAAGGTGGACAATTGCAGGGCGGCGTAGAGCGTGCACGGGCCCGTCAGACCGAACTGGCCGAGACCTACCGCAAGACGGTTATCACCTCGATGCAGGAAGTTGAAAACGCCCTTTCAAGCGCCAAGGCGGCGCGGGCGCGCGAAGTGTCTTTGGCAACCGCGATGCGCGAAGCACGCACGGCCTATGCCTTGTCGCGCGATCTGTATGATGCAGGGGCCACCGATTACCAAACGATGCTGGATGCAGAGCGTACATTGCTGAGTGCCGAAGATAGCCACGCCAGCGTGCGTCTGGAGTTATTGAATGCGGCGGTTGATCTGTACAAATCGCTCGGCGGTGGCTGGTCGACATCGGCCGCGAAGCGTTAAGCCTTAAAGGCCCCGATACAAAAACCCGTAATTGCTCAGGAATGAATTCAGCGAATGCGGGTTTTGTTTTTCCACGGCGCGGAAAACCGCTTCGGGGATGTTGATGTTGCAGGCCTGTTCGATTTCCTTGAACGCAGGGGCGCTATTCGCCTCCAGAATACGGTAGCCGCCGTTGTCATCGAACAGCAGATCAATACCCGCGATATCCAGCTGCAGCGCAGCCGCGGTATCGAGCGCCAGTTTTTGCATTTCCTTGGGCGCATCAAACGGCGTCAGTGTCATTTCGGCATTGGATTTGAACAGGCCGCCTTCGCTGCGGCGTTCAACGGCGGCCAGAATTTCACCAAAAGCCACAATCAAGCGTACATCGCGGCCATGGCTGGCGCTGATGTACTGCTGGAAAATGAAATTGGCGCCGCTTGCTGCCTGATCGATGAGGCCCGTCAGGTCGTGGAATTTTTCGCGCGTTTCGCAAAGGACAACGCCGCTGCCGCGGTTGCCGCGCAGGGTTTTGACCACAACAGGAAAGCCGATTTCACGCTCCACAAAATCAAGATCGACCGGAAATTTGGCCAAAATGGTTTTGGGTACGGGCAGGTTTTTGGCAGCCAGAATTTGCTGGGTCAGCATTTTGTCGGCGGCCGCTTCCATACCGGCGGGGGAGTTGACGATGCGCACGCCCTGATGTTCCATGTGGCGCAGCACGGCCAGCATAAAATAGCTGGTTTCCGATCCGGTGCGCGAGATGATGAAGTCGGGTTTATCGAGCGGCTTGCCTTCGTACAGCGCCGACCAGTTGCTGTCCTTGTCGACGACTAGATCGAATTTTTGCGGCTGCAGGACGGCAAGGTCTATTTCCATGCGTGCCGCGGTTTCCATGAACTGGCGCACGGCATAGGCGCCGGGAATATCGGAATAGGGGTCGGCATGGAAGAAAATCCAGCAGCGCATGGCAGTTCCTTTCGCGCAAAGGGCGTATGATTGCGGGGGCGTGCCCGCGGGAGAATGCGTGACTTTATGGCAACGGATTATAGTCAAGGTGCCTAAAAATGGCAATCCTCTTTCCCTTTCAGGCGTTGTTGATATAAAACGCGTGAAAAGAAACTTTTGTTCACTCTTTCCCACGCAGGTGCCGATCATGGAACTTTTGACCTATCTTCAGGCCGAATTCCGCGCAAACCCCATGCTTATTTTCGGCGTGGCTCTTTTTTTTGGCGTGGCGGGCGGGATATGGGCGAACCGTATTGCATGGATGCCGACGATTACGGCTTTCATGTTGCTGGGGTTGTTGATTGGCCCTAATGGTTTGCATCTGATTTCCAAACCTATGCTGGGACAGGCGTCTGTGCTGATCGATATCGCACTGGGGCTGATCATGTATAAACTGGGCACCATGCTGCACCCGAATGCGATGATACACTCGCGCCGCTTGCTGGCGCTGTCGTTGGCTGAAACGGCGCTTGGGTATATTGCCGTGTTCGCGATTGCGCGGGTTATGGGCATCGATATGCTGGTGTCGGCATTGATTGCGGCGATTTCGGTATCATCGTCGCCCGCTGTGCTGGTGCATGTTGCTGAAGAAATGGATGCCAAAGGTCCGGTGTCTTACCGCGCAAAATCATTAGTGGCGATGAACAACCTGTTTGCCTTTTTGTTGTTCACGCTGGCGCTGCCTTTTGGCATGGCGGGCAAGGAAGGGGCGAGCCTGTCTATGGTACTGGGCTTTCCTGTCTATCGTCTGGCGGGTGCCGTGGTGGTGGGGATTGCTGTGGCGTGGCTGGCCGTGCGTCTGGCGCGCCATTTACGCGCCAATGACGAACATTTCCGTTTTGCTATTGTGATTGGCAGTGTGATGTTGACGCTGGGGATTTGCTCTGCCCTCAGTATGTCCGCGCTATTTTCGCCGCTGGTCATGGGCATTGCTGTGCGCTGGTTTGAAACGTCAAAACATAAGCTATCGCAAGTCGGGCTGGGCGAGGGAGGCGATCTATTTTTCATCGTCCTCTTCGTGATGGCGGGCGCCAAGATTGATCTGGTCAATCTATGGGCGGTGGGCTTGCTGCCGGTGGTGCTTGTTCTGTGCCGTGCGGCGGGCAAGGCGGGTGGGCTCTATCTGGCGGGGCGCGCCCATGGTGTTGACAATAAACATACCGCGGCAACGTCAATGATGCTGACACCTATGGCGGGCATGGCGATTGGCCTTGTCTCCACCACGCAAACCATGGCGCCCGAAATCAGCGTGCAGGTGGCGACGATCGTTTTTGCGATGGTGGCGATTTTGGAATCTGTCGGCCCGTTTCTGGTCGCGCGAGCCCTGCGTTTGTGTGACGAAGCCGGCAAGCGCGAGAAAGAGGCAGACGAATGGCAGGAAGCATCGGGTACATAAAGAACCGTCAGCCGCCTGCCATTTGTGTAGGCTTTTAATTTTATCGGTATCGATTAACGCAGCAGGTTTTCCCAGATGCGGCCGTATGCTTGCACGACATCCGCCGAGCAGGCGTAAGACGGATACGTATGCACATTCGGGGGAATGTTAAATTCCGGCGAGCTGCGGATATCGTCAGACAGATACGTCAGCGTATCTTTGTTGGTCGGAATCTGGCCGGAGTATTCCGAATATACGGCCTGATTTTGCGGCTTCAGCACGAACTCGATGAACTTTGCCGCCGCTTCCGGGTTTTGTGCAGAGGCGGGGATTGCCAGACTGTCCATCCACAATTCGACGCCTTCGGTCGGATAAATGTATTTCAGGTCTGGGTTTTCCTGACGCGCGGTGTAAACGTCGCCGCTCCAGGCCATTTGCATGGCGACTTCGCCAGCAGCCATGCGTTCGAAATAGCCGGACGAGCCGTATACTTTTACTTGCGGCTTTTGGCCGGTCAGGGTGTCTTGCAACATCTTGAGCGTTTCTTCGCTGCTATCGCAGTTTTTGCGGCCGATAGCGATGGATGCCAGCGCCATGACGGTTGACGTGTCGTCAAGTACGCCAAGGCTGGGGGCTTCGCTGGGCGGACGGTCAAAGAACTGTTTCCAGCTGGTGACGTTTTCCTGCACCAGTTTGGTATTCACGGCAATCGCCGTCGTGCCGTAAAACAGGGGCATGGCGTATTTGTATTCGGGGTCATATACCGGTTTTTTGATGTTATCGGCCAGATGTTCGCCGATGGCGCTAACATTTGCCGGCAGCGTTTGCAGCAGGTTCTGTTCGATCAGCAGCGGTACGTAGTTACCAGACGGCGCAACGATGTCATAGCGCGCGCCGGCTTTCAGTTTTGCCATGAGCGCATCGTTGCTGGAGTAAATTTCGGTGATAACCTTGACGCCGGTTTCTTCTTCGAACTTTTTAAACAGGTTCGCGTCGGCGTAGGTATCCCAGATATAAACGTACAGCTTGGGGCCGCTGTTTTTTGTCGCCATGAAAATACCGCCGGCCACAAGGCCGATGGCGATGATGGCGCCGATCAGGATAGAGGGGCTCTTTTTCATCTTAGTCTGCTTTCTTTCGGTTAATGACATAGGACAGTAGTACGATAAAAATAGACACCGCCAGCAGCATCGACGCCGCGGCGTTAATCTCGGGGGTAATCCCGCGTTTAACCTTGTTATAAATTTCGACAGGTAATGTCGTCGCGCCCGGCGGTGCCACCATCAACGTAATGATGAAATCGTCAAGCGACGTGATGAATGCCAGCAGTGCGCCCGAAAAAATACCCGGCGCCAGCAGCGGCAGCGTGACATGGCGGAAGGTTTGCCAGTCGTCGGCATACAAATCCTTGGCGGCTTCGGTCATGCTTTTGGGAATGGTTGCAATACGGGCACGAATGGGCGCATACGCGAAGGGGATACAAAACACGATATGCGCGATCAATACGTTACCAAGGCCCAGGCGCAGGTTGAGCGCGCTTAAAAACGCCATGGTCGTGACGGCAATCACAATTTCAGGCACCAGCAGCGGTAGGGCCATCAGCGCGTAGGATGTATTTTTCAGCGGGCGCGGCACACCGCTGCCATGCAGCGCCAAGGCTGCAGCCAGAGCGACAACCGTGCCGATTGCCGTGGCCGTGACCGCGACAATCATGGAATTCAGCGCGGCACGCTGCAGGTCGGGGTTTTGGAATGCCTTGGCGTACCAATCAAGGCTGAAGCCTTCCCATACAGTAATCAGACGGCCGGCGTTGAAAGAAAAAACCACAACGGCAATAATCGGTACATACAGGAATGCGATGCCCATCCATGTGATCAGGCCGAAACCCGGCATGTTTTTATTTGCGCTGACGCTCATCCCACCACCTCTTTGAGGCCTTGGCCACGGCGGGCGATGACCATCAGGCCAATCATGACGCCTGCGATCAGGATGACGGAAATAGCGGCGCCGAAGGGCCAGTTACGGCCCATGCCGAACTGGTTTTCAATCAGGTTGCCGAGCATCATCTGCTTGCCGCCGCCCAGCATGTCCGCCGCAAGGAAGGAGCCGACCGTAGGGATGAATACCAACACCACGCCCCCCAGAATGCCGGGGATGCAGGCGGGCAGCACCACATGGCGCAGCGTTTGCAGGCGCGTTGCGTACAAATCGCGGGCAGCTTCGACCTGACGCCAGTCCATACGCTCGAGGCTGGAATAAATCGGCAGGATCATAAAGGGCAGATAGCTATAGACAAGGCCGAGACCGACGGCGAAAGGGGTATAAAGCAGTTTAATCGGCTCATCGATCAATCCCGCTTCTTGCAGCATGGAGTTGACGAGGCCCGTATCGCGCAAAATCAAAATCCATGCATAGGTGCGGATCAGCAGGTTCGTCCAGAACGGGATGGTGACCAAGATCATCCAGAAATCGCGCTGCTTTTCCGGACGGGTGGCCATGAACCACGCCATAGGAAAGCCGATAAGAACGCAAAGGCCTGTGGCAAAAATGGCCAGCACGGTGGATTTGAAAATGATTTCAAGATAACGCGTATCGATATGCAGGTTGCCCTGCAAATCGGGGGAGTACAGGAAGCGTTGATATCCGGCAAGGGAGAATTCGTGCTTTATGCCGCCCATAGGGTCGGGCGCCATAAACGAATAGCCGACTGCAATGCACAGCGGCAGCACAAAAAACACAACCATAATTGCCAAAAACGGCAAAAGCAGCGTTGTGCCGCGGGACAGCCCCATCACGATGCGCACCGGATCAGCATATCGGGCAGCAGCGCAACGCGCACACGCGCATCGACGTTGACGGGCAGTTTTTCATGATCGGCGACGGTGACGGTTTCGCCGCTATCCAGCGTGACTTGGTAATAAGTCACCGCACCGTGATAGGCGAGGGCGTCCAGACGTCCATGTACAATCGGGCCCGGCGTATCGGGCTGTTGCCCTTCGCGGATCAAAATCGTGGCGTCTTCGGGGCGGAAACCGATATGGCCGCTTTCCTGCAAACCCAGACTGCCGGCGGAAATGAAATTGCAAATACCGATAAAGTCGGCGACGTAGCGCGACACGGGGCGGTGATAAATTTCCTGCGGCGAGCCCAGCTGGCCGATGCGCCCGCGCTCCATCACGGCGATGCGGTCAGACATGGACAGTGCTTCTTCCTGATCGTGCGTGACGAAAATGAAGGTAATTTCGGTTTCGCGCTGCAAACGTTTCAGTTCGATCTGCATATCCTTGCGCAGTTTATAGTCAAGCGCGGAGAGGGATTCGTCGAGCAGCAAAATCTTGGGGCGGTTCACCAGCGCACGCGCCAGCGCCACACGCTGCTGTTGGCCGCCCGATAATTCAGACGGATAGCGTGCGCCGAAATTTTGCATGCGCATCAGCTCAAGCGCTTCGGCAGTTGCTTTTTGAATGTCTGCCTGATCTTTACCCTGCATGCGCATGCCAAAACCGATGTTGTCATTCACCGTCATGTGCGGGAACAGCGCATAGCTTTGGAATACCGTGTTAACAGGGCGATGGTTGGGCGGCAGCGCGGCGATGTCGACGCCATCCAGCATGATCTGCCCTTCGTCGCAGCTTTCAAGCCCGGCAATCAAACGCAGCAGCGTTGTTTTACCGCAGCCGGAGGGGCCGAGCAGCGTGAAGAATTCATTCTCGCGCACGTTGAGGGATAAATCATCGACCGCACGCACCGGATTGCTGGCGGAGCCGAAAAATTTGGTAACAGACTGAATAATAAGACGATCGGACATGGGCCGATCATATTACGTTCCCGCGCATCCTTCAACCGCAGATGGGGCGGTTGTGGCGGCTTACGGTAAATATGCTGCACTGCTTTTTATGAACGGATGATCTCGATATCCAAATCGCCGATGGCGTCGGTGTATTCGGTCAGGCTCATCAGCCCGACGCAGGGCATGGCGCCTGCGGGCAGGCTGCCGCGGTCGGCGACAAGACGCCGCGCCATAACCAGCGCAGGGATGGTCGGCAGGTGCGGGCCGTGCCCTTGGCGGGCGATCAGATAAAAGTTTTTCTCAAGCGCGTCGCCATTCGCGCGGCTGCCGCGCAGGGTCATATAAAAACCGCTGCGGGCCGTGCCGAGGGGGTCGCAAAGCGGACTGAGTTTCAAAAGCGTTTTTGCCAGCGGCGACAGGCTTTTCAAAACGCCGCTGCGCACCAGAAAACTGAGCAGCCAGAGCGCGATTTGCTGCGCCCCGACCTCGACCCCCGCCAGAAAGTTGATGCTCCGCAGCTGCGGATAGCGGGCGGGGAAGATCTCCAGATCCGGCACATCGCAATGCGCCATCAAACGTGTGCCCAGATGCGGGAACGTTCGGCGTTGCAGTCCTTGCCAGCCATAAACGGTGCGCAGAATGCCGTCTTTGATGGTCGTGAAAGGCTTTCCTGCGTAATCCAGCAGGCCTTGCGCTGTGGCAAGGCCGGGCGGTGTTTTTTGCGCGGTGCTGATGCCATAGTCGATATCGCTGAGGGTGGCAAACAGCGGTTTATACTCATCAATTACGGCGGCGGTCAGCGCGGGGACGGAACTGGCGCCGCTGATAATCCGGCAATTCTGCGCCTTGGCGTCCGCGTCCAGCATGCCGATGCCCGCCACAAATGCGCGGCCATCGGCCAGATCGATATAATCGCAGCCAAGCACGATGCAGGCGCGCGCGACATCGTATCCTTGCCCTTGAAACGGCCCGCAGGTGTGGATGACAATATTTGGTGCCAGCGCGGCAATCGCGGTTGAAATACCGTCGTTGATATCCAGCAGGCAGGGCCTTACATCGGCAGCGGCGCCCTTCAGGCTATCGGCCAAAGCGGCGGCTTTGGCCACGTCGCGTCCGGCGACCAGAATTTCAAGCCCTGCGTCTTTGGACAGTTCTTGCGTGATGCGTTTGCCGAAATTGCCGTAGCCGCCCAAAATCAGGATGCGTTTTTGCGTGCTCATGCGGGGGAATCCTCGTTCATTGTAAACACGCCGCTGTAGCCGAAAACGCAGCCCCACAGCGGGTGGGTGATGTCCATTGTCATGGCAAACCGGTTATCATCCAGCGCTGTTTCGCTGGCATTGCCGCGCCCCAGAATCCATTCAGCGGGGAAGGGGATGCTACGTCCAAAAATGTTCAGCGTATAGCCGCGGTGCTGCATATCAATCTTTTCGCCCGTCCAGATAAACGCGGCACGCCAGCCGAAGCCGAGGCGCGTATGCTCCGTCATCGTATTTCCGCCCGACGGCAGCATAACAGATTTAAAACGGTACGGCTTTTTACCCGGGAAATAAAACACGCGGTCAAACGCCATGCCGTGCTGGCCATTTTTAGTAGTACTTTCAAACCGTACGGATGCGCGAATGTCTTTACCAGCATAGGGCACCAGCGTACCCGAAAGATAAAACACCGGTGCCAGCATACGCCCCAGAAACGATGTACGGATTTCCATGATACCATCGCAGGCATTGGTGTCGTTCGTGCCGCTGCGGCAGGCATAATGGCGATGGAATACGCGGGGCAGGCGTGCCCAGTCGTCACCAAAAATGCTTTTGAAAACGGGTTCCTGTGTCATATCGGTTTTGTAACCATCAAGCCGAAAATGACCAGCAGCGCCACAAACGCGGGCCAGCCGAGCGCGAACCAGATGCGGAATAATTTGGCATAGCGCGGGGGCAGGTCGGTGCCGGTATCAATCGCGACCTTCAGCATGCCCCGCAGCTGCAGCTGTATCCAGACCACGGGCAGCCAGCAAAGACCGGCCACGGCATAAAGGCCATAGGTGACGCTCAGCCACAAATCATGCACGCCATAACCGCCATTTATGACCAGCCAGATGCCTGTGGCGGGCTGCAAGATCACGGCAGGGGTGGTGAAAACCATATCGGCCAGTACCGTCATGCGCGCGGCGAAGTGTTTTTCGTGCAGGTTTTTGGCGAAATGCGATGCGTACATAAAAAACGCAATCCCGATGCCCGTGCCGAACAGCACGGTCGAGCCAAGGATATGCAGCGTTTTGACAGCTTGGTAGGTGTCCATGCGGGCGGCCTTGCGGGGTTTATGCACTGCGTCATTCTGTCCTTTTTCGTGTGCAGAAACAAGCTTTCATCATTCCGTAAAACGAAACGAAAAATTAAGCTTTTGGGGATTATTCTATCTGCAATCTCCTTGTCTCGCCTCTATGGGCGGCCTATAATTGATTACATAAAATAACAACATCGCTGAAAGGGCTTTCTGTATGTCTAAAACGCCGGAAACCAACCCGCTTCTCTCGCCGTCTAAACTGCCGCATGGCGCACCGCCGCTGGATACGGTGAAGGTAGAGCATTTCCTGCCCGCGCAGAAAATCGGTATCGAAGAAGCCAAGCGCGAGATCGAGGCGATCAAGACCAACAAAGCCCCCGCGACCTTCCAGAACACGATCGAGGCGCTGGAATTCGCTGGCGGTACGCTTAGCCGCGTCATGACGATTTTCGGCAATATCTCCGCCGCCAGCAGCAGCGATGCCTTGCGTGCCATCGAAGGCGACCTGAAAGTCGCCGCCGTGAAGCATGGCAACGACATCAGCATGGATGCCGACCTGTTCAAGCGCGTGAAAGAAGTCTACGATCAGCGCGAAGGGCTGAAACTCAGTAGCGAACAGCACATGCTGCTCGAAGAAACCTACAAGGGTTTTGTCCGCTCCGGTGCGCTGCTGGATGAAACCCAAAAAACGCGTCTGCGCGAAATCAGCGAAAGGATGTCTGAACTGCGCACCGAATACAAAAACAACAACCTGAAATCGGTTGCCGCGTTCCAGAAAGTCGTCGATGACGAACATGAACTGGCGGGCGTTCCCGAACGTGCCAAAGCGGCCTATCGTGCCGCCGCCGAAGATGCGGGCATGCCGGGCAAGTTCCTGATTAAGCTGTCGCCCCCTCCGATTGATATCGTGTCCTATAGCGAAAACCGTGCGCTGCGCGAAGAAATCTCCCGTGCGCTCAGCAACGTTGCGTACAAGGATGAATTCGATAACTCCAAAAACGCGATGGAAATCGCCAAGCTGCGTCACGAAGCGGCGAACATCATGGGCTTTGAAAGTCATGCTGCATTCGTGCTCGACAACCGCATGGCCAAAACGCCGGATGCGGTGAATGACTTCCTTGCCAAAAACGAAAAAGTCTATCGCCCTGCGGCCGAAGAATACCTGCAAAAAGTCAAAGACTACGCGCAGAAAACCGACGGCATTACCGACTTCAAGCCTTGGGACATGGCGTACTACGGCCGCCGCCTGAAGGAAGAAGAATTCAGCCTGTCGATGGAATCCCTGCGCCCGTACTTCGATCTTGAAAAAGTATTGGACGGCATGCGCAAGCACGCCGAAAACCTGTTCAACATCGACCTGACCGAAGTGAAGGGCAAATACCCCGTCTATCACGAAGATGTCAAAGTCTACGAAGTTACCGACAAGAAAACGGGCGAGATGATCGGCCTGTTCTATGGCGATTACTACGCCCGCCCCGGCGAGAAAAGCGGCGGCGCGTGGATGAATACCTTCCGTGGCCGCGGTATCGAAGATGGTGAAAACCAGTTCGCCATCGTGACCAACGTTTGCAATTTCCAAAAGCCGACCAAAGACCACCCGACGCTGCTGTCGATTGACGAAGTGCGCACGGTGTTCCATGAATTCGGCCATGGCTTGCATGCACTACTGGCGCGCGGCGACTATCCGTCACTGACTGGCACCAACGTGAAGTGGGACTTCGTGGAGCTGCCGTCGCAGCTGCAGGAAAACTGGGCGAAGAAAAAAGAAGTGCTGGATACCTTTGCCCGCCATCACAAAACGGGCGAGCTGCTGGCCGAAGACCTCATCAAGAAAATTGATGACATGGAAAACTTCGATGCAGGTTACGTTGGCCTGCGCCAGACGTTCCTTGGCAAGCTCGATATGGCGTGGCATGGCGGCGACCCGAGCAGCATCAAGAGCGTTGAAGCGCTGGAAGACAAGCTGATCGCCGAAACATGGCTCTTCCCCCGCGCGGCAGGCCCGATGTCGACCAGCTTCGGTCATATCTTCTCGGGCGGTTATTCCGCGGGCTACTACAGCTACAAATGGGCGGAGGTGCTGGAAGCGGATATGTTCGAAGAGTTCGAACAAAAAGGCCTCTACGACCGCACCACGGGCGACCGCCTGCGCGATACCATCTACGCACAGGGCGGCACGCGCGACCCCATGGACATCTTCAAGGATGCGAAGGGCCGCGAACCCGACCCGAACGCGCTGTTCCGCCGCGAAGGCCTGTTGCCGCAAAACGACAACGCCACCGCCGCGCCGGTGCGGAAATCCGGCCCGCAAGGTCCGAAACAGTAATATCCGCAAGGATGCAAAAAAGCCGCCCGTTACTGGGCGGCTTTTTTTGTTTGCGGTGTTTACGTGTTTACGCAGATTTCAGCGCATAGGCTTCCAGATTGTCATGCAGGCGTTTTTTGTCGGCATCGTCAAGGAATGTCGCATCGATGCTATTTCGGGCGAGGGTCAAAATTTCCTGCTTGCTCAGCTTCAGCGCTTCAGCCACGGCAATATAGTTGTCGTTCATATAGCCACCAAAATAGGCAGGGTCATCCGAATTTACGGTGGCCTTGATGCCTAGATCCAGCATGGTACGCAGCGGGTGCTTTGTCATGTCTTTGACGACGCAAAGCTTCAGGTTTGACAGCGGGCAAACGGTCAGCGCCATGCCTTCCTGCGCCAGACGTTCGCTCAGCTTGCCGTCTTCCAGCGAACGGTTGCCGTGGTCGATACGATTGATTTTTAGCTGGTCGAGCGCTTCCCACACATATTCCGGCGGGCCTTCTTCGCCGGCATGCGCGACCAGCAAAAACCCTTCGGCACGCGCTTTTTCAAACACACGCGCAAATTTCGAGGGGGGGTGGCCGACTTCGGAGCTGTCCAAACCAACGCCCAGAATGCGGTCTTTGTGCGGCAGGGCTTGTTCCAGCGTTTGCAGCGCGTCTTCCTCGCTCAGGTGGCGCAGGAAGCACATAATCAATTTCGACGATACGTTCAATTTTTTCTTGGCGTCATCCAGGGCGCGGGTAATGCCGTTCAGTACCGTATCAAACGCGACGCCGCGGCTGGTATGGCCTTGGGGGTCAAAGAAAATCTCGACGTGCTGCACGTTTTCGCCTGCAACGCGTGTCAGGTACGCCCATGTCAGGTCATAAAAATCCTGTTCGGTGCGCAGCACGTTCATGCCCTGATAATAGATATCGAGGAAATCCTGCAGGTTTCCAAAATCATAGGCCGCGCGCACCTCTTCGACAGATTTGAAGGGGATATCGATTTTGTTGCGCTGCGCCAGCTCGAACATCAATTCAGGCTCCAGACTGCCTTCGATATGCAGATGAAGTTCGACTTTCGGCAGGTCGCGGATGAATTGGACGATATCGGTCATGGATGTTTTCCTCTGTGATGTATTGTTGATAATACCACCCGTGCTGCCGCCGCGACAATATACTGTTTATTGCCATATTTTCCGTGCATGGACAGCGGCGGGCGAAACAGCTAATATTTCATCGCAATATCAACCAAAAAGGCGCCGCGTGTCTGACCTTATCCGCTTTATTTTGAATGGCCGGCTTTGTGAAATTTCCGGTCTGCCGCCCACGATGACCCTGCTGCAATACCTGCGCGGCCCTGCGCAGCTTTGCGGCACCAAGGAAGGCTGCGCCGAGGGCGATTGCGGCGCCTGCACCGTGATGGCCGCGCGTATCGAAGCGGATGGCGCTGCACGCTACCGCAGCATCAACGCCTGTATCGCCCTGTTGCCGTCGCTGGATGGTCGCCAGATTGTGACGGTTGATCATCTGCGTGATTTTACGGGCGGCCATCTACATCCCGTGCAGCAGGCCATGGTGGATTGCCACGCGTCGCAATGCGGTTTCTGCACCCCCGGTTTTGTGATGGCGATTACGAACGAGCTGCAGAATAATCCGGACGCAGATGATGCCGCTGTGCAGGATGCGATTGCGGGGAATCTCTGCCGCTGCACGGGATATCGTCCTATTCTGGATGCGGCCCGCCGCGCCCAGACATTGCCGCGCGTTGATATCCCGGTAGATAGCGATACCTTGCAAGGCTTGGCCCGCGATAAAATGTTTTCTTACGAAACGTCAGATGCAAAATTTTTCGCTCCCGTCACGCCGGATGAACTGGCGCAGGTGCTGGCGCAATATCCAGATGCTTATATGCTGTCGGGCGGGACGGACGTGGGGCTGTGGGTGACCAAATTCCATATGGATTTGCCAGTGATTGTTTACACCGGCAATATTGCCGCGCTACGCGATGTGCGCGAAACCGACGCGGGACTGGAAATTGGCGCGGCGGTCACTTATAGCGAAGCCTTCGCCGCGCTGGCCAAACAAGGCGCAGGCATGGAAGATCTTTTGCGCCGTCTCGGCTCTGCCCATATCCGGAACGCAGGCACACTGGGCGGAAATATTGCCAACGGATCGCCGATTGGCGATGGTCCGCCGCCGCTGATGGCGCTGCAGGCTGAGATTGTTTTGCGATCAGCTGCAGGGGTGCGCCGCTTGCCTCTCGAAAAGTTTTTTATTGCTTATAAAAAACAAGACCGCAAAGCCGGGGAGTTTTTAGAAAAAATCATCGTACCCAAACGCGCGGACAGCACGCTGTTTGCAACGTATAAAGTCTCCAAACGTTTCGATCAGGATATTTCGGCCGTTTGTGCAGGCTTCGCGCTGGAGATCGATGAGGGCATGATCCGTGCCGCGCGTTTATGCTATGGCGGTATGGCGGGTACGCCCAAACGTGCCGGACATGCCGAAGCTGCATTGGTGGGCCAGCCGTGGACCCGCGACAGCCTCGCCGCCGCCATGACTGCGATGGATCAAGATTTCACGCCCATGTCCGACATGCGTGCCAGCGCCGAATACCGTCAGAGTGTCGCCAAAAATCTGCTGAAGCGGTTTTTTATCGAAACCACAATGCCGCAGGTGAAAACGGGAGTATACCGTCATGCCGGATAACACCGCAAAAACACCCGTAACGGGCGTGGCGCGGCCGCACGAAAGCGCCCCGCTGCATGTATCGGGCACGGCGGTTTATACAGACGATATCGCGGCGCCCGCAGGTTGTTTGCATGCCTATGTCCTGAAAAGTCCGCATGCGCATGCCCGAATATTGTCGGTGGATATATCTGCCTGCCACATTGCGGGCGTGTATGCCGTGATGACGGCAAAAGATATTCCCGGCGTGAATGATGTTGCGCCCGTATTCGCGGGTGACCCTGTGTTTGCCGATGGCGAAGTGCTGTATGCGGGGCAATCCGTTCTGGCCGTTGCGGCCGAAAGTATCGATATCGCCCGCCGCGCCGCGCATCTGGCCAAGGTAGAATACGAGGCGCTGCCCGCCATTCTGGATGTGCACGAAGCGATGAAGCAGCAGAAATTTGTGGGAGATCCGTACGTCATGCAAACGGGCGATACGGATGCCGCGCTGAAATCTACGCCGCATAAACTATCTGGCATGCTGGATATTGGCGGCCAAGACCATTTTTATCTGGAAGGGCAAATCGCCCTGGCCACACCGCACGAAAACGGTGAAATGCACTGCTGGTCATCTACGCAACATCCCAGCGAAGTGCAGCATTTAATTGCCAAGGTTCTGGCTATTCCCGATCATAACGTCACCGTCGAAGTGCGCCGCATGGGGGGCGGTTTTGGCGGAAAGGAAAGTCAGGCATCTTTGATTGCCTGCGTCGCGGCGCTGCTGGCGCGTAAAACGGGGCGTGCTGTCAAATTCCGTCTGGATCGTGATGATGATATGATGATGACCGGAAAGCGCCACGCCCTGCATATCAAATACGATGTGGGTTTTGATGCGCAGGGGCGTATTCAGGCATTGGATATGTTGCAACTGGTCGATTGCGGCATGTCGGCGGATTTGTCGAATGCCATTGCCGATCGCGCCATGTTCCATGCCGATAATTGTTATTATCTGCCGCATGCCCGTATCCGCAGTTATCGCTGCTTCACGCACAAGGTATCGAATACGGCTTTTCGCGGTTTTGGCGGGCCGCAGGGCATGCTGGCGATCGAGTATGTGGTGGATGACATCGCGCGTCATCTGGGTTTGCCGGCAGATGCTGTGCGCCGCGTAAATTTTTATGACGCCATGGGGGCCCGAAAAGACCGCGCCGTGACGCATTACGGCATGGATGTTGAAGATTGCATCATCGCGGATATTTTTGACAAGCTTGGGGCATCATCTGACTATCAAAAACGTCTTGCCGACATTGATGCGTTCAATGCAGAAAACTGTATACTGAAACGTGGCATCGCCATGACGCCGGTTAAATTTGGTATCAGCTTTACACTGACCATGCTCAATCAGGCGGGCGCATTGGTGCATGTATATAAAGACGGCAGCGTACAACTAAATCATGGCGGCACCGAAATGGGGCAGGGGCTGCACACCAAGGTATCGCAGGTTGTGGCAGATGTATTCGGTATTCCGTTTGACCGTGTGCGCATTACCGCGACCAATACGTCAAAGGTGCCCAATACATCCGCAACGGCCGCATCCAGCGGCACGGATTTGAACGGCAAAGCGGCCGAAGCAGCAGCGCATACCATCCGCGGCCGTCTGGCCGAATTTGCCGCGCAACAGGTCGGCGGTATCGCGCCGCAGGATGTGACATTTGCAGACGGCAGGGTGACAGCGGGCACACAAAGCTGGGCGTTCAAAGAGCTGGTCAATCTGGCGTACATGAACCGCATATCGCTGTCCGCCAACGGGTTTTATAAAACGCCCAAAATCTTCTGGGACCGCGCAGCGGCCAAGGGGCGGCCGTTTTTCTATTTCGCCTATGGCGCATCCGTGAGCGAGGTGATGATTGATACCTTGACCGGAGAATATAAAATTCTGCGCGCAGATATTCTGCACGACGTCGGGCGCTCGATTAACCCCGCGATTGATATCGGCCAGATCGAAGGCGGTTTTGTACAAGGCGCGGGCTGGCTGACCTCCGAAGAGCTTTGGTGGGATGCCAAAGGCGCGCTGAAAACCCACGCCCCCAGCACTTACAAAATTCCCACGGCCCGCGATGTTCCGACGGACTTCCGCACGGCTCTTTATGACGGCGAGAATGCCGAAGATACGGTATATAAATCCAAAGCCGTGGGCGAGCCGCCGTTGATGCTGGGCATTTCGGTCTTTCTTGCGCTGCGCGATGCGGTCGCGCGCGCGGGCGTGAAAGTGCCAAAACTGTTCGCCCCTGCGACACCCGAAGCCGTTCTACGCGCGCTTGATGGCCACGGGGGAGATATCTGATGCAACAGGATTTTATCTGGCTGGCGACATTGGCTGATTTATCATCCCGGCGGGTGCCCTGTGTGCTGATGACGGTGATGGAAGCGAAAGGATCGACCCCGCGGGAGGCGGGCGCGAAAATGGTTGTCACAGCAGATGGCCAGTTCGGCACCATTGGCGGCGGCAATCTTGAATTCGAAGCCATCAACGAAGCGCGAAAACTGCTTGAAAATGCGGCCCCTGCATCGGCGGTAAAAGATTACCCCTTGGGCCCTAAACTGGCGCAATGCTGCGGCGGGGCGGTGAGTGTGCTGCTCGAAAGTTTTATCCCGACAGGTAAAAAACTTTTTCTGTTCGGCGCGGGACATGTGGGGCGCGAAGTGGTGGCAGTACTGTCTGCCCTGCCGATTGATATTATCTGGGTTGATAGCCGTGCGGATGAATTCCCCGCGCAAATTCCGCCGTGCTGCACGCCCGTTATCACATCTTCGCCGCTATCCGAAACCGGAAAGATCGATAAAAATGCCTATGTGTTGGTCATGACCCATAACCACGATCTGGATTACGATATTGTGCGCAGTATCATCCAGCAGGGGCGCTATGCCTATCTGGGGCTTATCGGGTCGGCCACCAAGCGCGCAAGGTTCGAAAAACGTCTCATGGTCGATGGCGCCGCGCCAGATGATCTGGCGCGCTTGATCTGCCCCATCGGCATCGGTGGCGTCACGGGAAAACATCCGCGCGAAATCGCGATTGCCGTTGCGGCGGAGCTGTTATCAATTGGCCTGACGCGTACAGGCGCCGCGATCACCCCCACATGACCGTATTGCCATTATATCTGGATGCCGCATCGACCACGCCCTGCGCACCGGATGTTGTGACGGCGATGCAGCCATACTGGTCATCAAAATTCGGCAATGCCGCCGCGGCGGGCATCGAAGGCCGCCGCGCCGCACAGGTGGTGGATCAGGCACGGCAGGATATTGCCGCGCTAATAGGCGGGCAAGCCGCAGGCATCACCTTGACATCCGGTGCGACGGAGGCGAATTTTCTGGCTTTGGCCGCTGCGGCGGCGGGGCGCACAGATGCAAAACGAAACGAAATATTAATCGGCGCCACCGAACATGATAGCGTTGTTGCCGCGGCACAGTCGTTGACTTCGCAGGGTTACGTCATCAAAACCATTCCCGTGAATACGGCGGGCGAGGTCACGGTGGCTGCGCTGGGGGCATTACTATCACCCTGTGTTTTTATGGTGTCTGTTATGACGGTTAATCATGAAACAGGCGTGGCGCATGATATTCCGGCGCTTTGCCGTTTGGCGCGTGCGGCGGGGGCGCTGTTTCATACAGATGCCGTGCAGGCTGCGGGAAAAATGCGCATAGATGCGGCGGCTTGGGGCGTGGATATGATGACGCTCTGCGCCCATAAAATTTATGGCCCGCAAGGCATCGGTGCGCTTTATGTACGCCCGTCGCCACCGGTGCGGCTGGTGCCCGTGATGGGCGGACAGGTTTTGCGTGCGGGCACCGTGCCATTGGCGCTGGCGGCGGGGTTTGGCGTGGCGTGCCGTTTAGCGGCAGAGGGTGCAGCGTCGCATGCGCAGAAAATCCGGGATGTTTTTTTATCTGCATGGCAAGCGGCGGGGATTGATTTTGCCGTGAATGGCGTAAACGCGCATTTGCGCGTGCCTCACATTCTGAATGTGCGCATCGCGGGGGTAGATGCGGCGGATATGATGCTGGATCTGTCTGCGCGGCTGACATTTTCTACGGGTGCGGCCTGCCGTAGCCAGACGGGCAGGACATCCCCTGTGCTGGCGGCCATGGGACTCGATGCGTTGGCCGCATCCCAGAGTATACGTGTATCTTATGGCCACGATCTATCCGTCCGCGATGCGCAGTATGCGGCGCAGGTTATTGCGGATTATGTGCTCAAAAAGACGTCAAAATCGGACTGATCTTGTCCGCGGATGCAATCGGTTGCACGCTTTGGCAGGGTGTATATAATCCCCCTGACAGATTATTTTTTAAGTAGGGAGACATTCATGCGCAATATCCTGATGGCCAGCGACCTTTCCAGCCGATCCGACCGTGCGTTCGACCGCGCCATGCAGCTGGCGAAGCAGTTTAAATCCGGTCTGCACGTCCTGCACGTGCTGGACGAAGACCTGCCCCCGCATTTGCAGGATGAGCTGCTGGACAACGCCGAAAAGACGCTCAAGGCGCAGGCCGGGCGTGCCCGCACGAATGTCAGCAAAGCGGCTGCCGCTAAAAAATCTGCAAAAGACGGCGTTGTGGTTGCCGCCGGCAGTCCTGCGCAAACCATTTTGGAGCAGGCGAAGAAGCTGAAGGCGGATATGATCGTCACGGGTGCGCACAAGAAAGACACCTTGCGCGATTTGTTCCTGAAATCGACAGCCGAAAAGCTGCTGCGTTTTTGCGAAAAGCCTGTTCTGGTGGCCAAGTTGCCTGTCAAAGGCGAATATAAAAATATTGTTGTGGGAATGGATTTTTCAAACCACGCGCTGAAGGCCTTGCATATGGCGCTGACGCAATATCCCAAAGCGCAGGTGCATGTGGTGCATGCCTACGCATTGCCGTTCGGCGGGTTGGTTAAAGACCGGGACTTGAAAGATTTCACGCTCGACCAGCGCCGCGAAGCCATGGAAAAAATTCTGGCGGATCTGGGCCGTAAACTGGGTGCCCAGAAAGCCAAGGCTTTCGCCCGTCTGCATGTGGTTATGGCCGAAGACCATCACCCGTCCACGGCCATCCATGCGGAAACGCGCAAAGCAAAAGCCGAGCTGATCGTGATCGGTACGCACGGCAAATCCGATTTGCTGACAGGTATCGTCGGCAGCGTCGCGCGGGATATGATCCACAACAGCAAAGTCGACGTTCTGGTCGTTAAATAAGCATCGCTATTTGATTAAAATAAAAACGCGCCCCGCGAAGGGCGCGTTTTTTATTGTGTTTAAATAGGCTGTATTTTTATAAGGCGTCGAAACGATCCGCGTTCATGACTTTCGTCCATGCGGCGACGAAATCCTTTACGAACTTTTCCTTGTTATCGTCCTGCGCGTAGACTTCGACGTAAGAACGCAGGATGGAATTGGAGCCGAAGACCAGATCTGCACGCGTTGCTGTCCATTTCGCTGCGCCTGTTTTGCGGTCACGCAGTTCGTAGACGTTCTGGCCCGTCGGGGTCCAGGTATATTGCATGTCGGTCAGGGTGGTAAAGAAATCGGTCGTCAGTGCGCCGGCTTTGCTTGTGAACACGCCATGTTTGGTGCCGCCATGGTTGGTGCCCATCACGCGCAGGCCGCCGACCAGGACTGTCATTTCATGGGCGGTCAGACCCATCAATTGTGCACGGTCCAGCAGCATTTCTTCGGCACTGGTGGCGTAGTCTTTTTTCTGCCAGTTGCGGAAGCCGTCGTGGAGTGGCTCCAGCACGGCAAAGGATTCGGCATCCGTCTGCGCAGCTGCCGCGTCGCCGCGGCCGGGGGTGAAGGGGACGGTAATATCAAAGCCCGCGGCTTTCGCCGCTTGTTCGACGCCGATATTGCCACCCAGAACGATCACGTCGGCAAGGCTGGCACCAGTGCTCGCCGCGATGCCTTCGTATGCGGAAAGGACTTTTGCCAGACGAGCGGGTTCGTTACCTTCCCAGTCTTTTTGCGGGGCAAGGCGGATACGCGCACCGTTGGCACCGCCGCGCATATCAGAGCCGCGGAACGTGCGGGCGCTGTCCCATGCGGTGGCGACCATGTCGCTCAGCGACAGACCTGCGCCGGCAATGGCTGCACGCACGGCAGCAACATCATAGTTTTTGTTGCCGGCGGGGATAGGATCTTGCCAGATCAGGTCTTCTTTGGGCACTTCGGGGCCGATGTAGCGGGCTTTGGGGCCCATATCGCGGTGCGTCAGTTTAAACCACGCGCGCGCGAAAACGTCCGAGAAGTAGGCCTGATCTTTCTGGAATTTTTCGGCAATCACGCGGTATGCCGGATCCATTTTGAGTGCCATGTCGGCATCGGTCATGATGGGGTTGCGGCGGATCGACGGATCCTCGACATCGACGGGTTTGTCTTCTTCCTTGATGTCAACCGGTTCCCACTGCGTCGCGCCCGCGGGGCTTTTGACCAGTTTCCAGTCATAGCTGAACAGCAGCTTGAAATAGCCATTATCCCACTGCGTCGGGTTTGTCGTCCAGGCGCCTTCGATACCGCTGATAACGGTGTCGCGCCCAATGCCGCGCTTGGTTTTGTTCATCCAGCCGAGGCCTTGATCTTCGATGTCGCCACCTTCGGGGGCTGCGCTCAGTAATGACGCGTCACCGTTACCGTGGCATTTGCCGATGGTGTGGCCGCCAGCGGTCAGTGCAACGGTTTCTTCGTCGTCCATCGCCATACGGGCGAAGGTTTCGCGCATGTGCGCGGCTGTTTTCAGCGGGTCAGATTTACCATTGACGCCTTCGGGGTTGACGTAGATCAGACCCATCTGTACGGCGGCCAGAGGGTTTTCCATCGTTGAGGGGTCGTCTACGTTCGCATAGCGATTGTCGCTGGGGGCGAGCCATTCTTTTTCCGAACCCCAGTAAATATCTTTTTCAGGGTGCCAGATGTCTTCACGGCCAAAAGCAAAACCAAAGGTTTTGAGGCCCATCGATTCATACGCGACCGTGCCGGCATAGATCATCAGATCCGCCCAGCTGAGACGATTGCCGTATTTTTTCTTGATCGGCCACAGCAGGCGGCGCGCCTTGTCTGTGCCTGTGTTATCTGGCCACGAGTTCAGCGGCGCAAAACGCTGGTTGCCCGTACCGCCACCGCCACGGCCGTCGGTCGTGCGGTAGGATCCGGCCGCATGCCATGACATGCGTACAAACATCGGCCCGTAATGTCCCCAATCTGCCGGCCACCATTCCTGACTGTCGGTCATGAGTGCCAGAAGGTCTTTTTTCAGCGCGGCGAAGTCCAGCTTTTTGACTTCTTCGCGGTAATTGAATGCCGTATCCATGGGTTTTGTCTTGCTGTCGTGCTGGTGCAGGATGTCAAGGTTCAGGGCATTCGGCCACCAGCTGGTGTTGGATTGGCCTGCGGAAGTCATCGCGCCATGCATGAAAGGGCATTTAGCGGCGGTGTTCGTCTTGCTCATGTCATTCTCCGGTTATGTGTGTGGCTGTGAAACGGGCGCGCTGCGTACATGTGCGGCAATCCATCGCCCATATTTTTAAAGAGTTGAAATTAAAATTCCGTGAATTGGTATTGAAAGGGTAACGGGTGGCGCCTATAAATGAAAGTATAAATATACTATAAAACTAATAAATATAACCTATGAGACATAACAATGAACCTGCGTGATCTTGAATATGTACTTGCCGTGGCGGAAAAGCGCCATTTCGGACTGGCGGCAGAGTCCTGCAATGTCAGCCAGCCTGCCCTCAGCACCCAGATACGCAAGCTGGAAGAAGAGCTGGGGCTGCGCCTGTTCGACCGCACCACGCGCGAAGTGACGCCAACGGCAGAGGCGGAATTTATTCTTGATCATGCGCGCGCCATTTTGGCGAACGCAGGTGAAATCCGCCGTTATGCCCGCCTGCACCGCGAAGGCAAGCACTCGAAAATCATCAATCTGGGTGTTATTCCCACGATTGCGCCGTATTACCTGCCGGATTTTTTTGCCCAGGTTGGCAAGAAAGCACGGGCACGGAATATCAGCTGGCAAATTCACGAAGAAAAAACCGAACGCCTGATGACCCTGCTGCAAGAGGGTAAGATCGATGCGGCTATCGTCAGCCTGCCTGTGCGGGGCGAGGGGATGAAAACCAAGAAACTGTTTCAAGAGCCTTTCTATCTGGCCGTTCCGCAAGGCCACACCTATGCGGATAAGGACGCCGTAGAGCCCGGCGATCTGGAGCAGGCGGATTGGCTGCTGCTGGACGATGGTCATTGCCTGAAGGACCAGATGCTGGGGATTTGTGAAAAACTGCGCAGCCCTGCAAATGCCCTGTATGGCCATTCTTTCCGCGCGACCAGCCTTGAAACATTGCGGCATATGGTGGCCACGCATTCGGGCGTGACGCTGATGCCTGCCATGGCCCGCCGCAAAAATGACGGTATTGCCTATGTCCCGTTTCGCGGTGACCGTTATACGCGTGCCATCGGCCTTGTCTGGCGCGCCGGCGGGCATTATGCCACCGAGATACAAACGCTCTCGGCCTTACTGGAGAAAAACTGAGTAATAAAATTGCGGTATTTAAATACCTCTTTTTTATTGACATAAAAGACACGAATCGAATAGGCTGTCCTCACCCCTGAAATGTCACACAAGCGGGAGGATACGCATGAAAAACGACACCAATTCTGTATTGGCGAAGCTGGGTTACAAAGCGCTTCATAATTTTGATTTTATCATGGCCGGGCTGTGTCTGACTTTTGCGCTATCTGCGCGTCCTTTCATGACGTCGTTCTACGAAAAGCCGCTTGAAAATGCGACCGTGCGCTACGAAGAAGTTTATAAAAAAGCGGACTCTGTTTATCGCGCGGCACATAACGTGTCTGCACCCGAAGATTCAACGTTGAATATGTATCTCTATAACCGGCGGGATCAAAACGATGCCGCACGTGACCTGTCGGATGAATTCCGCAGTGCCCGCGTTGGTAAAGAACGTGCGCGGGAAATGTATAATTTCTCCAGCATCTATGGCTATACCTGCGGCGGCATTTTGGGTGTAACGGGCATATTGTTGACAGGTGTCGCGGTTGCGGGACGCCGCCGTGATAAAAACGGCCCTGCAGCACCATAAAAACACAACATCATTTACAAGCGGGAGAATGCTTCATGAAAAACGATACCGATTCCACACTGGCGAAACTGGGCTATAAAGTCCTGCGCAATTTCGATTTTGCACTGGCGGGCCTGTGCCTGACATTCGCCGTGGCTTCGCGTCCTTTTTATACGGGCATTTATGAAGAGCGTCTTCAAAACGCCAAGACCCAATATGCGGAGGTATATCAAACCGCGGATTCCGTGTATCGCGCGGAAAAGGGTGTTTCGGCGCCCAATGACAGCACCCTGAATATGCATCTGTATAACCGCCGTGAAAAAGACGATGCCGCGTATGACCTTTCGTACGAATTCCAAAATGCGCGTGCTGAAAAGTACCGTGCGCAAGACGCATATGATTTTGGCAGAACCTTCGGCTCTATCAGCGGCGGCGCCTTTGCTGCGCTGGGCGTTGTGGCCGCAGGAGCGGGCATTGCCTCACGCCGCCGCGATAAAAAGGGCCCCGCGGCGCCCTAAGGATATCACTGCATTTTAGAAAAAGATGTCACACCGGCGAAAGCCGGTGTGCGTTTATCTGCCTAAATGCAGCGTGTTTCAATATTCCGGCTACGCCGGAGTGAGGGGTTTTTGTGGGGATGGCGCTCAGGCTTTGCGCTGTGCGTTTTGTTCCAGCAGGGCTTGATCTTCCAGCCAGAGCGCTTCGGCGGCGGCAAGCTTCTCGCTGGTGGCGGCATGCTCTTTTTGCGCTTCGGCGGCGCGGGCGCTGTCGTTGTAAAAACCAGGGCTGGCCATATCGGCTTCCAGCTTGTCGCGGGTGGCGGTCAGCTTGGCGATGTCTTTTTCTGCTTTTTCGATACGCTTGCGCAGTGCCGAGAGGTTGACGGGCGCCGCGGGCGCTTCTATCGCGGCGGGTGTTTCCTCGGCTGCGGCGGCTTCTTCGCGCAGGCGTTCCGCACGCTCTTTGCTGCGGCGGTCGCGGCGCTGCTGAATAACGAAGCGGCGGTAATCCGCCAGATCGCCATCAAAGGTTTTGACTTCGCCGTCATGCACCAGCCACAGGCGGTCGGCCACACGCTCCACCATGCCGGGGTCGTGGCTGACGATAATGACGGCACCCTCGTAGGCGTTCAGCGCGTTGATGAGCGCCTGACGGGCTTCGATGTCCAGGTGGTTGGTCGGCTCGTCGAGCAGCAGGATATGCGGCGCATCAAAGCTCATGATCGCGAACAGCAGACGTGCTTTCTCCCCGCCGCTCAGCGACCCGATGGTGTTATCGGCGAGATCTTTCGAGAAGTGGAATTGCCCCAGTTTGGCGCGTACGGCCGATTCCTTGACGTTGCTGGAGCCTAATTTACGCTCCATCAGGCGGTACATTTCAAGATAGGCCGTAGATGATACATCCAGCTCTTCCGTCTGGTGCTGCGAGAAATAGCCAATCCGCAGTTTGCCCGAACGTACAACTTCGCCGTCCATCGCGCCGAGTTTGCCGGCGATCAGTTTAATCAGCGTCGATTTACCGTTACCGTTCGCGCCCATCAGCGCGATGCGGTCGTCCATGTCGATATTATTGCTGACACGCTTCAAAATCGGTTTGTTTTCGGTATAGCCGATATCAACGTTACGCAGGGCGATCAGGGGCGATGACAATTCTTCGGGCTGCGGGAACGCGAACCGGAGCGTACGGCTGGCAATAACCGCATCGACCAGATCCATTTTTTCAAGCGCTTTCAGGCGGCTTTGTGCCTGGCTTGCCTTGCTGGCCTTGGCGCGGAAACGCTCGACGAAGGCCTGCATATGTGCGCGTTGCGCCTGCTGTTTTTCAAACTGGGCTTGCTGATGCATCAGGCGTTCGGCGCGTTCACGTTCGAACGTGTCATAGTTGCCGGTATACATCGTGGCCTGCTGGTTTTCGACATGCACGATATGATCTGCGCAAATGTTCAGTAGTTCGCGGTCATGTGAAATGACCAGCAGCGTTTTGGGATAGCTGGCCAGATAATCTTCCAGCCACATAATCGCTTCGAGGTCCAGGTGGTTGGTCGGCTCGTCGAGCAGAAGGACGTCGGGCTGTACGAACAGGGCGGCGGCCAAGGCCACGCGCATGCGCCAGCCGCCGGACAGCGCACCGAAGGGTGATTGCAATTGATCATCGCGGAAGCCAAGACCCGTCAGCAAAATCGCCGCGCGGGAAGGGGCGGTATAGGCATCCAGCTCCGTCAGGCGCATATAGATATCGCCGATTTTATAGGGGTCGGTTTCTGTCTCGGATGCTTTCAGCAGTTCGGATAATTCTTCGTGCGCGTGAATAACGATATCGATAATGGGCGTGTCTGTGACGGGAATATCCTGCCGTACCATGCCGAACGTCTGGCGCTCGCTCATGTAAATATCGCCGGCGTCCGCGTGCAGGTCGCCCGAAATCAGTTTGAACAGGGTCGATTTACCCGCGCCATTAGCGCCAACCACGCCGACTTTCCAGCCGTCCATGATATTGACGTTGCAGTCTTCGAGGATTGTCCGGCCGCCTACGCGGTATGTCAGGTTCTTTACGGTCAGCATGATGCCGATGCTTATGACATAATACATGCGGTAGGTAAAGCGTAATCGGCGCGATTTAGGCTTATTTGACGTTATTCAATAACGAATCCATCTTGTTCCGATACCACAACGCGGCCCGTGCCCTTGGCGATGTGGCCAATACGCCAGAAACGCTCCCCCGCGGCGCTCAGACGGCTTAGCAAAGCGTCCGGCTGGCGGGTGGCGATAACCATGCCGATTCCCATGTTGAATGTCTTGTACAGCTCGGCCCGCGGCAGGCCACTGCGGCGGGCAATCTCGCCGAATGCGGGGGGCAGGTGCGTCAGGGCGGGCAGGGTATCTATCACGTAATCGACATTGCCGTTCATGCGCGGGATATTGGCAAAACCGCCGCCCGTAATATGTGCCATGCCGTGGATGCAATCGCGCGCGGTCTTGATGGCGTTCCAGTAAATGCGTGTTGGTGTCAGACATGCGGCCAAGAGGTCGATTTCTTCAGGCCTTACCAATTTGCGCACCAGCGAATATCCGTTCGAATGAAAACCGGACGATGGCAGGGCGATCAATGTATCGCCTTCTGTGATGCGGCTGCCGTCGATGAGGTCTTGCTCCATCACTTCGCCGACGCAAAAACCTGCAAGATCATATTCACCGTCGTTATACAGCCCCGGCATTTCTGCCGTTTCACCGCCAATCAGGGCGCAGTCGGACTGGTGGCATCCATCGACAATACCATCGATAATTGTCGCGGCCGTTTCCACATCCAACTTGCCGGTCGCAAGGTAGTCAAGGAAAAATAGCGGCGTTGCGCCGGTGCAAATGACATCGTTTACACACATCGCCACCAGATCGACGCCAATTGTGCCGTGAATGTTCAGTTGCTGCGCCAGTTTGACTTTGGTGCCCACGCCGTCCGTGCCCGCGGCCAGCAGGCGGCCGTTGCCCATTTTATACAGCGCCGCAAACCCGCCCACGCCTGCCATGACGCGGTCAGTATAGGTTGTTGCGACTTTCGCCTTGATACGCTCGACGAAGGCATCGCCGCGTTCAACGTCAACGCCTGCGTCACGGTAACTGGTCTGGCCTTGCATGGTATGCTCCTTAATGGCGGAAATGGCGGCGGCCGGTGAAGGCCATGGCGATGTCTTGTTCTTCGCAGGCTTGAATAACGTCTTTGTCTTTTACGCTGCCGCCGGGCTGCACGATATATCGAATGCCCGCCGCTGCCGCGATAGCGATGTTATCGGCAAACGGAAAAAACGCATCCGATACCAATACCGTGTCCTGAAGACCGGCATGGCCGTTTTCATGCGCTTTTTCGACGGCCTGTTTCATGCTGACCAGACGGTTGGGGTTGCCCATGCCGGCGCCGATCATGCTGAAACCTTCGGGGGTTTCGGTAAACAGGCCGATCGCGTTGCTCTTCAGGTGTTTGCACGCCATAACGCCAAAACGCGCCAGTGCGGATTTGGCGGGCGGGAAGGGGTTGGCGGTGGCGGGCTTGAAATCCGCATCCGCGCCGGTGTCTTCTTGCTGCACGACATATCCGCCTGAAATCGAGCGCACCATGGGCTGTTTATAACTGCCGTCATAAACGGATAGGGCCAGCAGACGCAGATTGGGTTTACGGGCGAAGATTGCCAGCGCATCGGGCGTGAAGGCGGGGGCGACAATCACCTCGACAAAACGGTCAGCCAGCCATGCCGCAATATTGACATCAACCGGCATGTTGAATGCCAGAATACCGCCAAAGCTGCTGACGGGGTCGCCTGCCCATGCCTGTTCAAGTGCTTTGATGGGGGTTTTGGCCGCGGCCACGCCGCAGGGGCTCAGGTGTTTGATGATAGATACAACGGCCGGGAAATCAGCGGGAGCAACCAGCGCCGCATCGCCGCAGCTGCGCCATGCGGCGTCGGCATCCAGCAGGTTATTGTACGAAAGCTCTTTCCCTTGCAGCGGTGCGGTGCCGGCAATACCCGTCTGAAACGGGTCGGCATGCACGTGTGATGACTGATGCGGATTTTCGCCATAACGTAGCGGCGTGCCGGTATCCGGTGTGATCACAATCGTACGGCCATCGGCTTGCCAGATATCTTCCAGTTTGGCTGCAATCATGCCGTCATACCGTGCCGTGTGTCGGAAGGCCGCAAGGGCGAGTTTCTGGCGCAGCGCAAATGTGGTGGCGCCGGCATGCGTTTCTATGTCTGCTATCAATTCCGCATATTGCGCGGGGCAGGTCACCACCGCCACATCGGCGTGGTTTTTGGCCGCAGCGCGAATAAGTGTGGGGCCGCCGATATCGATATTCTCGATCAAGACATCCTCGGGCGGGTTTGTTTTGGCAACGGATTCAAACGGGTAGAGGTTGCAAACGACCAGATCAATCGCCCGTATATTCTGCGCCGTTGCTTCTGCCTCGTCCGTTTCGTGGCCGCGGCGATATAAAATCGCGCTGGCAACAGGGAAGCTAAGGGTTTTCATGCGTCCGCCGAAACATTCGGGGTTGCCGGTGACCTGTTCAATCGGCGTGGCTGCAATGCCGCGTTCGGCCAGATATTTCAGTGTGCCGCCCGATGAAATAATCTCTGCCCCCTGCGCCACCAGCGCTTCGGCCAATGTATCCAGCCCCTGCTTGTCGCTGACGCTGATCAGGGCGCGTTTGATTTTAGGCGATGCGTTGTTCACGTATTTTCTCCTGTCCTTGCAAATGACGAATGACGTTGTCGAATAAAATAAAGCCATCGCCGGGCTGCTGCGTTTGCGCGGTGGGCGCGGTTTCGGCATGCATAAAGGCTTCGGGGTGCGGCATCAGGCCCAGCACATATCCCGCCGGGTCGCACAGCGCGGCGATGTTGGCGTAAGAACCGTTAATGTCCGTATCGTAGCAAAACGGTATCTGTCCGTTTTGCATCAACTGCGCATGCAGCGCCTCGGCGCGGCCTTCGGCAAAAACAATTCTACCTTCGCCATGGCGCACGGGTAGACGCAGCGGCGCATCGATACCCGCTGTCCATATGCAATGGCTGTTTTGCGGCAGCAGTGAAGTCCAGCGGTTCATAAACCCGCCATGCGCATTCGGGGCAAGGGCGCATAGGCGCCCCGGTGCATCGGGGAAGGGCAGAAGGCCGAGTTTGACCAGCACCTGAAACCCGTTACAAATACCAATCACCGGTTTTTTACGGGCAATAAACCGTGCAAAGGCATCGCCCAGACGATAGCGTATTTTAAGGGCGAGTATCTGCCCGCTGCCCAGTTCGTCCCCAAATGAAAACCCGCCCGGAATAGCCATGCCGTCGTAGGCCGTCAGTTTTTCAGGCGCGGCAAGCAGATCATTGACATGCATTATGCGCGCATCGCCCCCTGCATGTATAAATGCCGCGGCGGTTTCACGTTCGCAATTGATGCCATCGCCTGTGATGACCAGAAAAAGAGGTTTGTGCTGCGCCATCGTCAAAATCCTTTTTGCCAAGCGGATACAATACGGTGCAAGTCTAACCGTCCATCTCCGCACACCAGCACGGCATTGCCCGTGACCGTGCCAAGGCGGGTAAACGGCGTTCCAGCCATCGACAGTTCAAATGCCTGGGTATTGTCAGGTGCGATGCTGGCGATAAACCGCGCAGGCGCTTCGCCAAAAGCGGTCAGCATATCCATGTCATACAGTTCCGCGCCCATGCGCCCGCCAATCATGCTTTCGGCAACCGCGCAAAGAATACCGCCATCTGATACGTCATGCAGGCTTTGCAGCAGACCGGATTGCAGGGCTGCATGGATATGGCGGTATGTGCGCATCGCGGCAGGCATATCCAGCGGCAGGGGCGCGCCCTGATCTACCTTGAAATACGCTGCATATTCGGATGCGCAGAAAGACGCGGCGGGGGCGCCAATCAAATAAATCGCATCGCCCGCCGATTTGAAATCGCTGCCGCAAGCAATGCCCGCTATGCCGCGTGCCATCGCCGTGACCATGAGTGTGGGCAGCACGCTGATCGTGACGGTATGACCGGATTTATCCAAGCCGCGGAAGTCATTCTTCATGCTGTCCTTGCCGCTTACCAGCGGGGCGCCGTATGCGCGGCAAATGTCGTACAGTCCTTCGCATGTCCGCACCAGCTGCCCCATTTTGTAGTCACCATCAGGGTTTTTGGTGCTTTGTACGGGGTCGGGCCAGCAGAAATTATCCAGCAGGCACAGCATATCGGGGTCACCCCCTGCGGCCACCACATTACGCACGGCTTCGTCCACCGCATATTGCGCCATCAAGTAAGGGTCATGCAGCGATACGCGCGGCGCCATGCCACAGCCGATAACGGCGGTATGTTTACGGGCGCCGCCGTGCGGATACAGCCAGATTACCCCCGCATCGTTGGGGCCATCGGCGTGCAATCCGCCAAACGGCTTGACGTGTGTGGCTGCCTGCACTTCGTGGTCATAGGCGCGCACCCATTTTTCTTTGGATGTAATATTGGGCGTGCCCAGCAGGTGCAGCAGTGTATCGGTTATGTTGGCGGGGGGAATTTGGCGCACGTCCACGCGCGGGCCGCCACGCCATGCGCTGCGTGCGCGGGGTTTATCCCACACAGCAGGCAGTTGCAGGGCCGGCAGGCTGTCGTGGATGAAATCCAGCGGCAAGTGCGCCACGGTTTTGCCCTCATATTCGACATGCAATTGCCCGTCGTTTGTAAATGTGCCAATCGCACTGGCCGCTACACCCCGGCGTGCGGCAAGGGCAAGCAGCGCGTCCAGATGCTCCGGCGGGACGGCCAGTGTCATGCGTTCCTGACTTTCGCTGATCATCAGTTCCCACGGCGACAGTCCCGGATATTTGACGGGGCAGCGGGCAAGGTCGAGCATCGCGCCGCCGGACATCTGCGCCATTTCTCCCACGCTGGAGGAGAGCCCGCCCGCGCCGTTATCCGTGATGGCGCGGTAAAGCCCTCTGTCGCGGGCTTCCAGCAGGAAATCGGTCATTGTTTTTTGTGTCAGCGGGTCGCCGATTTGTACAGCCGTTGCGGGCGCGTTTTCATCCATCGCAAGGGAGCTGAACGTCGCGCCATGAATGCCATCCGCGCCGATGGCGCCGCCCGTCATGACAACGACATCGCCGGCATGAATGGTTTTTTCGGCGGAGGCGCGGCCGTCTGGCAATTTGTGCGGCATGACACCGACCGTACCCACGAATACCAGCGGTTTCCCTGCGTAATCATCGTCAAAGAAAAACGCGCCGTTGATGGTGGGGATGCCGCTTTTGTTGCCGCCGTCTTCGACGCCTTTGTGTACGCCTTCCAGTATCTGGCGCGGATTTTTGGGCCCTTGGGGCATATCGCCCGCACGGTCTTTTTGCGGCATGTGGGGTGGGGCGAAGCAAAAGACATCTGTGTTCGCAATCGGTTTCGCGCCAAGGCCTGCGCCCAGAATGTCGCGGTTGACGCCCAGAATACCTGTAAGCGCCCCGCCGTACGGATCAAGCGCGGAGGGGCTGTTGTGTGTTTCAACCTTGATGCATAAATCAATATTGTCATCAAACCGCACGATACCCGCATTGTCGCTGAAGACGGATACCAGCCAGTCAAGATTGCGGTCTTTTTTTACATCCGCTGTTGCGCGCTTGATAAAGGATTTATACAGGCTGGAAATGCGGCGCGTTTGTCCATCCGGACCCGTATATTCGATATCGGCGGCGAATATTTTATGCTTGCAATGCTCGCTCCAGCTTTGGGCAAGGATTTCTATTTCCACATCCGTAGGCGCGGCGGGCAATCTAGCAGCGGTACGGCTGGCGGTTGTTTCAGGCCTCGCATAGAAATCACGGATATGTTTCATCTCGGAAAGGCTAAGGGCAAGGCAGCGGTCCGCGCTCAGTTTTTCAAGGGCTGCATCAGGTACGTGCAAATCGACGGTCGTGAATAATGCATGTGCTGCTGCCAGCTGCACGGTGGGCAATTGCACATTATCAAAGCGCGCCGTTGCCGCAAAATCGGCATAGGTTATAACATCGATTTTCTGGATAAGCGGATTGGCCAGCATTTCCTGAACCAGCTTTTCAGCATCCTGCTTCGTGATGTCACCGTGCAGCATATAGAGGCTGCTGCTGGCCACGCGTGTCTGGTGGCCGGTCAGGGACAGTGCCATTTCGGCGGCGCGTGCGGCATTGTCGGTGACGCCGGGGCGGAAAGAAACCTCTGCGACGTAGGCAGATCTCGCCGTATCCGTATCCGGCGCCGTATGCAGGTTCTGCAAAACAGGGTCTGCGAAAACTTCTTGCAGAACGGCTGCAGGGGGCAGGGGGGCGCCCGTAATTTTATACACTTTGATTTCGTCGATACCGGTTAACCGGATACCAAAAAATTCCTGCGCCTGTCGGATGCGGGCGGTAAGGCTGGCGGATGCGCTGCGCTCGCTAATCTCGATACGCTGCGCGGGTATCATGCTCTTGCCCATCTTTTATCCTCCGCCGTTTGTGCGTGCGCTGCGGCCAGTTCACGCAGGAAATTGCTATAGATTTGATATTCCAACTGCTGCCCCGCGGCGCAGAAGGCCTCAAATGTCATGTCCGCTGTGCGGGCATAGGTGGCCTGCGCGATTGCAGGGCCTGTATCCATGCCGTCGTCCACGTAATGCAGCGTTACGCCGTGCACGGGTTTTGCCGCGACATAGGCGCGTTCGTAGCTGTCTTTGCCTGCGAAATCGGGAAGGATAGAGGGGTGTATATTCACCACGCGGTTGATGCCGCGTACGGGATCATGGAAATGCCGCAGAAAATCCGCGCCGAGCAGCTGCATAAACCCCGCCAGAAACAGCCAGTCGATATGCGCGTCTTGCAGGGTTTTTAAAATGGCTTTTTCTTGTGCGGCCTTGCTATCGGTGCGGGGGATAACGGCACAGGGGATGCCGTACGTTTCGGCGCGCTTGATAACGCCTGCATGCGGTTTGTTGGTAACGACCAGCGCAAGATCAATTTGCAGCAGGTCCTGACAGGTGCGGATAATGTTTTCGGCATTGGTGCCGTTGCCGGAGGCGAACACCGCGGCGCGCAGGGGCTTCAGCGGTGGGGGGTGGTCAGCGGCCAATATCCGATCTCCAATGTGCGCCGTTGAAATGGATGCGGCTGATCGCGTCATATGCCTTGGCGCGGGCATCGTCTATGCTTGCGCCTGTGGCGGTGACGCCCAGCACACGGCCGCCGGTATTTTGCCATATGCCGCCATTTTGACGGGCACCCGCAATAAACAAAAGGGTATTGTCATTTTCGCCGCTATCCAGCAAATCGCGGGGCAGGGTGATGGGCTGTTCCAGACGCATGCCTGTACCGAATGTTTCGGGGTATCCTTCGGATGTCATGACGACATGCACGGCGCTGCCTTGCTTCAACGTCGGGGCGGGGATGCCTTTGATCTTGCCTTCGGCCGCGGCCAGCAGCAGGGGAACAATATCGCCATCAATCATGGGCAGCAGAATTTGCGCTTCGGGGTCGCCGAAGCGTGTGTTGAATTCAATCACTTTCACATCCGTGCCATCAATCATCAATCCGGCAAACAGGAACCCCGTATAGGGGGTGCCCGCGGCGGCCATGCCGTCCAGCACGGATTGGAAAATATATTTTTCGATAAACGAACGGGCGCCAGCCGACGGCCATCCTTCAGGCGCATAACCGCCCATGCCACCCGTATTGGGGCCCTGATCGCCATCGTTAATTCGTTTGTAATCGCAGGCGTAACCGATGGTAATGAAATCTTTGCCATCACAAAGCGCAAAGGCGGATACTTCGCGGCCCGTGATTTTCTGCTCCAGCAGCAGCATCTCGGATTTGACGGTGCAGGCGGGGTTTTTCATGAAATCATGCACGGTTTTCAGCGCTTCGGTGCGGTCGTGCGTCACCACGACCCCTTTGCCTGCCGCAAGGCCGTCTGCCTTGATGACAATGCCGCCATTTTCAACATCCCACTGTGCAATTTTTCGTGCCGCTTCTTCGGGCGTCATCACGATATTGAAATCGGCCGTCGGAATACCGTGCGACATCATAAAAGATTTTGAAAATATCTTGGAGCTTTCCAGCTGGGCTGCCGCTTTGGACGGTGCAGCGACTTTGTACCCCGCTGCACGCAGGGCATCCGATACGCCCGCCGCCAAAGGCGCTTCGGGTCCGATGATAACAAGGTCTGGTTTTATTTTCTCTGCCAAGGCCAGCACAGCGGCCTTATCAGCAGCATCGCCGGAAACGCAGCGTGTGTGCGGCAGCAGCGCGATGCCATCGCTGCCGGGCATAACAGTCAGACTGCGCAGCAGGGGCGATTGCGCCATCTTCCACGCCAAGGCATGTTCGCGTCCGCCGCCGCCCAAAAGAAGAATATTAAGTTCGATGACCGCCATTATGCTGCTGCCTTTTTTATTGTTTTAAAGCCGGCTGCCACATCCGGCAGCGCCCATGCGCCATGAAATGCCGATACGCCATCGTATTTACGGGCGAGGGCTTCGGCGATGCCTGTATAGATCATCTCGGCCTGTTTTTTGATGTCGGCGGGCAGGGCTGCGGGCTCTGCGGATAGTTCGTCCGTGCAAATGCGTTTCCAGTCCTTTTCACCGCGCGATGCCGCCAGTTTTTTCGCGATTTCGATTTGCGCATACCAGTTGCCGCCGCGGTAAACACTGCGCAGCGCCTCTTTGGACAGATGTACACCGTCCAGCGTCAGGCGTAGTTCATCCGGCCCGATGGAATCCACCAGTTTAAATCCGCGCAGGCCGTCTGCATCCGCCGCATCAAACGCATATTCCAGCTTGCCATCCCACAGCTGGACGCTGATGCCCGCAAACAAGGCGTGCAGACGCAATGCCGCAAGGCGTGTCAGGTCGCGCAGGCGTTCGAATTCGCCCGCCTCCAGTCCTGCAATCTCGCGCGCTTCGGCGTACGACAGATAGCGGTCGGATGTTTCCAGCTTCGTTGAAAATTCAATGACAGGTAATGCGAATACATCGCCTGCCTTGGGTGCGGCATCCAGTCCGATATCGCGGCAATAGGCCGCATCGCCCGTGCGCTGCAAAAGGGAACTGCCTTCGGGCACGCCAAAACGGAAGATAACTTCGAGCGGTACGAGCGCGTGTTCGGGCTTCGCGGCATAGGCGCTGTAATTCCATACCAGTTTCCCCATGACGTTTTTGCTATCGGGGCGCAGCACGTCCACAGGCTCGACGCTCAGGCAGCGGGGCTGGCCGTCCATTAGGCCAAAGGCATGATGTGCCATCCCCTGTTTACGCAGCGTATGGGTCAGCGGCAGATGGTGCAGGGCATCGGGCGCCTGCCAGTTTTGCCAGTTTTTTGCATCGCCCAGATAGCGGAAAAAGAAATCGGCCATCCACGCAAGGGCTGCGCCTTTGCTGTCGAGTAAATCGGGCATCTGGCCCCAATCGAAAATCGAATAGCGATCTGAAAATTCGAACACATAGGGCGATTTGCCCACGACGCCCCGCACGTTTTTGACAGATCCTTCGTAGATCATCGGCGGCAGGGCTGCGGTTTTGGCGGCGGCCAGACGCTTCATGGCGGCGGCGGCGTTACGCAGGTTGTTCGCGCCCACCCAGATGCCGCCTTTATGGGCCATGTCCAGCAGTTCAAGGTATTTGGCTGGCTGGCCAACATCTGCTTTTGTTAAAAAGGGCACGTGAATGCCAAAGGCGCCGGGCTGCACATCATCCGCGTTGGCCGCCAGATAGATATTGAAACGCGCTGCGTCGGGTTTAAGGCCTTTGGTGATATCCGTGTCTTTTACTTTTGCGATGTCAGCGGCCAGTTCGGCGCTATTCAGAATGTCGTCATTGGGCGCCACGATGTGCATGGCAGCGGGGACGGTGTTTTTCATCCCCGATACAAACGACACGATCGCGGAGATATTGTCGGGCCCTGCCGTCATAACAGGCACACCGGGCGGCATTTGCGCGATGGATGCGAATGAATCAATGCCGCCGAATTGCGACGCTACCGGCATGCCAAAGACCGGCAGGGGGGACATCGCCGCGACAACGCCCGGCAGCGCAGCGGCAAGCCCCGCGCCCGCCACAATCGCATCGCCCTGCCATGTCATAATTTTACGGCGGAGCGCTTCAAGGTCGCGGTGTGCAGACAGCACAATATTTTCAACATCCGCCTGTTTGGAGAGGGCTTCGGCGAGAGGAGAAGAGACATTTGCATCGGACGCGCTGCCAAAAACTACCATAATTTTCATGTCATTTTCTCCTCTTGCTTGATGACGTTTGTGTTGCCTATCCGGTGGCCCGCAAACGCTTGCGGGCTTGGGAAAATTCTGTGGCGTCCTGCGTGGCGGTCGGGTATTTGCCATTGATGCAGGCCATACATAGCTGCGACAGACCGATCGCTTGCCGCAGGTCGGTTTCGTCCAGATAAATGACTTTGTTCACGCCCAGTGTTTCGGCGATTTCTTCAACCGTTTTTCCATGCGCGACCAGATCGGATGGGTCGGGGAAGTCGATACCGTAAAAACAGGCATGGCGATGGGGCGGGCAGGTGATGGCCAGTGTGATTTCCTTGGCGCCGTATTTGCGCAGCAGGCCGATAATGCGCTTGGACGTTGTGCCGCGCACGATGCTGTCGTCAATCAGCAGAATGTTTTTGCCCTCGATTTCGCCGGGGACGGGGCTGAGTTTCAACTCGACGGCCCATTCGCGTTTGTCTTGGCCGCTTAAAATAAAACTGCGCGCGACATAGCGGTTTTTAATCAGGCCTTCGCGGTAGGGCAGGCCGAGCGCCTCGGCGGCGGCAATCGCGGCGGGGCGGCTGGTGTCGGGCACGGGCATGACCACATCGGGCGTAATCTCGCCGGCCGTTATCGCGGCGCGTGTTTTATCGGCCAAACGCTCGCCCAGACGCAAACGCGCGCCATAAACGGGCTGGTGGTCGATGGTGCTTTCGGCGCCCGAAAAATATACCCATTCAAACATGCAGGGCGCTTTTTGCGCTTCCTGCCGTACCATGGCAGTTTGCAGGTTGCCGTCCATGTCGATGAAAACCAGCTCGCCCGGCGCGACGTCGCGCTGGTACGCGTAGCCCAGATAATTGACCGCGATGCTTTCCGACGCCAGGCACCACGCCTTGCGGCCATCCGGCGTTTCACGCAGACCGATGACCAGCGGTCGGATGCCCTTTGGGTCGCGGAACGCCACCATGCCTTGCCCGGCAATCAGCGCCAGCACGGCATAGCCGCCTGTCAGGATATCGAACATTTTGGCGGTGGCGGACTGGATGTTGCCAAAGGTAAAGGTGTCAGCATCGGCAACGGTTTTGCCATCCATCAGAAAGTGGGCAAAATAATGAATCATGACCTCGAGGTCATTGGCGGTCAAAAGCTGGCGGCTGTAATCGTTCGACAGTTCCTGTGCCAGTTGCGGGTAATTCAGGATATTGCCGTTATGCACCATGCCAAGGCCGAAGGGCACCCCCGTCATCATCGGCTGGATATCGCGCCGCCCATCGCCGCCCATGGTGGCGTAGCGCGTGTGGCCAATCGCCATGCCGCCTGTCAATTTTTCGATGTTGTGCTGGTTAAATACGTTGCTGACAAGGCCGAGGTCTTTTTCGCATATAAACATGCGTGTGCCGCCGTCATAGCTGAGGATACCTGCCGCGTCCTGCCCGCGGTGTTGCAGCGCCAGCAGTCCGCGAAACGCGTCAAAGGCCGCAGCCGCAGTCGCTCCTTGAGTCCCGTGGGACTGAGGATCGATAACGCCGATAACACCGCACATTTTATGGGGCTCCAGAATCGGTAAGGATCAGGAAAAAGATGTAGTGGATTATGTGGGTTTTGAGCGGTTGCGCCAGAGGAAAAATGCGGCGCTGCGCAAAATAGTTTTGAAACCGTTTTGAATCAAGCACCCGCGCGGCGATATGCAATTACATATATGCGCCAGTTCTGCCGTACATACGAAATTTGCATGGTATTATGTCCTGATGTGGCCGTCGCCGCGCACGACCCATTTATAACTGGTCAGCGCCTGCAGCCCCATCGGGCCGCGTGCGTGCAGTTTTTGGGTGCTGATGCCGATTTCGGCGCCCATGCCGAATTGCCCGCCATCGGTGAAACCCGTCGATGCATTGGCGTATACCGCGGCGGCGTCAACCGCGTTCAGGAAGGTGTCAATCACTGCGGCGTCTTCTGCGAGAATCGCTTCGCTGTGGCGCGATGAATACTGTGCGATATGGGCGAGGGCTTCATCAAATCCGCCCACGGTTTTAACTGACATTTTGTAAGACAAAAACTCACGCCCGAAATCTTCCGGCGCGGCGGCATGCAAAAGTGCGGCAGGGTAATTGCCGGATAGTGTCGCATGCGCCTCTGCGTCTGCAAAAATTTCGACATCGTTTGCGGCCAGCGGGGCGCAAATGGTGGAAAGATCGGTCAGACGTGCGCGGTCGATCAGCAGGGTGTCGAGCGCGTTGCAAACGCTGACGCGGCGTGTTTTGGCATTGTGTACAATTTGCGCGGCTTTGGCGGTGTCTGCGCTGGTATGAATATATGTATGTACAATCCCTGCGCCGGTTTCGATGACTGGCACGCGGGCGTTATTGCGTACATGGTCGATCAAGGCCTGACTGCCACGCGGGATGCAGATATCGACAAGCCCGACAGCGTTCAATAGCGTGGTTGTGGCTTCGCGCAGGGGCGGCAGCAGGTATACGATATCGGCAGGCAGGTTATGCGCGGCCAGTGTTGCGTGAATAACATCGGTAAAGGCACGGTTGCTGTGGTCGGCTTCTTTGCCGCCTTTCAGCGCCACGGCATTTCCGGCGCGGAAGCAAAGGGCGAAGACATCCACCGTCACATTCGGGCGCGATTCATAGATAACGCCCACGACACCCAGCGGCACGCTGCGTTTTCCAAGGCAGAGCCCATTCGGCAGGGTTTTGCTTTCCAGCGTCACGCCGACGGGCGCGGGCAGGGATGCGACTGTGCGCACGTCATCGGCAATGCCCTTCAGGCGCGGTGCATCCAGCAGCAGGCGGTCGTACCGGGGATCATCTTTGGGCATGGCCGCCAGATCTTGCGCATTCGCCTGCAAAATAACGGCAGCATTTTTTTCGATGTTGTCCGCCAGTGCATTCAATACTGCCGCCGTTTTATCCGCTGTCAGCAGGCCCAGCTTGCGGCTGGCAGTGCGTGTTTTTTCAAGCGCGGCGATAATGTCTTGCATGGCTTATGCTCCGGTGCGGATGTGCAGGTGATCGTAATGCACAATTTCGGGTTTGCCTTTGTGGCCGATATATTCGCGCAGGCGGTCGGCGCCATAGCGGGCGATACCGATGCCGATTTTGTCGCCATCGGGTGACAGGATATCGATCAGATCACCCTTCATGAATTCGCCGTTCACCTTTTCGATGCCAACGGGCAGCAGGCTCATGGCGCGCGCGCCGCTTTGCAGCAGATCATTCAGTCTGGCATTTACGGTGATCTGCCCGCCCTTGGCGCCGGCGGTGAAGGCCATCCATTTCTTCAGGCTTGATTTACGGGCACGGGGCAAAATGGTGGTGCCGTGGGTTTCGCCTGCAGCAATGCGCGTAATCACATTGTCTGTTTTTAAACTGGCGATATGCGTGGTGATGCCAAGATCTGACATACGGCGTGCGGTGCCCAGTTTGGTCGCCATGCCGCCGCGGCCTTGCGCGGTTTTGCTGGTATGAGCCTCGGGCCATGCGTCCTTGCGCGGGTCGATGACATCGATTTTTTTCGATGCAGGGTCGTCGGGGTGGCCGCTGTAGACGCCATCGACACTGGTCAAAATAATGAGCTTGTCCGCGTTCATCTGCGCCGCGATCAGCCCCGATAATTCATCATTGTCGGTGAACATCAGCTCTTCGATCGATACGCTGTCGTTTTCGTTAATGATGGGCAGAATGTTTTTCTGCGCTGTTACTTCACGCAGCAGGCGCGCGATGTTGAGGTAATGCTGGCGGGTGTGAAAATCCTGTTTGGTCAGCAGCAGCTGCGCCACCGCAATCCCATGCGGGGCAAACAGGCGGCTATAGGTATGCATCAGTTCATGTTGCCCCAGCGCGGCCAGCAGCTGCTTTTCGCCCGTGGCCTTGCCATACTCGCGCTGCAGCAATTGGCGGGCGGCGTGGCGGCCCGACCCGACCGCGCCCGAACTGACCAGCGCCACCTGCTGCCCCCCCTTGATCAGGGTGGCAATCTGGCTGGTCAGGTTATCCAAAACCTGCCCGAGGGGGGCGCCGTCACCAGCCAAAATAGCCTGGGTGCCGACCTTGATTACGATGGTCACGTCGAACTCCTGCACCAAACGCATGCTTTGGTAACTAATATATTGTAGCTAAACGATTTTTTAGCACATTTTTTCACGCATCCGTAAATATTTTTGAACATATTTCGCCGAATCGTTGACAGCTTGAGTACCCCAATATATAAAATAGAGCCACCTGAACTTTTCACATAACTGCAAACGGATGAGGGTGGAGATGCGTTTGAAATGTGCCTGGGGTACTGCGGCCGCGAAAGCTGACAAAAGCGATGGTGTGCCCGATGTCGACCTGAAGGTTCACCTCGAAAAAACCGAGCAAACCCATCTGCCGCAGGCCGAGCTTCTGCAAGGATGTTTTGACTTCCTCCGCGATAAAGGCCTGATGGAAGAAGCCTATTTGAGAGGCTCCCTTGGCCGCGGTCACGCCGACACCCACTCCGACATTGACCTCTTTGCTGTTATCCAGCCCGAAAAAATCAACGAAGTTTACGACGCCGTCAACGAATTCCTCGCCTCCAAAGGCCGCATCATCGTCGGATGCCACGACCGACTGGTCGAAAACTACGGCGGCATCGGTTTCATGTTTATCGCCGAAAGCGACGCCCACGACAAGAAAACCTACCAATTCGATCTTTATATGGCCATGAAGGGCGTTCCGCCCGCAAAGCCCACCACCATCAAACCGCGCATGTTCTTGACCGATCCGGATTACAAATGGACGGACACCTATGGCCAGAAGGCCATCGAACTGCCGCAGGTCACCAAAGATTTCGTACACAAACATACATCCGGCGACAGCACGGGCGAGCGTATGGAACTGCTGATGCAGGAAATGCTCATCAACCTGTACGTCACCAACAAACACATCAAGCGCGGCCAGATTTCCCGCACGGTTGTTGATAACCATGGTGTTGTCACCTCCGCGATCGAATTCATGCAGCTGCTGACAGATTACAAATCGACCGGCTACTCCCCCGTTTATCTGGGGGACGAAATCGTCAAGTTCGCCCGCGAAAACGGCGATAAAGAAATGGTGAAGGCCGCGAACAAGCTGGAAAAACTGTTCCACAGCCCCATGACATCGCAAAAGCTGCTGGATACTCTTGATTATGCGGCGACTGTCTTCCGCCAGTCTTTCCCGGAACGCTACGAAGGTTTTAAGGAATCTATCGCGTACTTCGAAAAAGAACTGCGCGCCCCCAAAGCCGGTGCCAAGAACGGCTTTAACAAAACCAATGCCAACAAAGTCCCGAAGCCGTCGAACAACAACGGCAGCGGTGGCGATGGTTTTGTCGCACGCGTCAAAAAGAACCTCGGCCTCAACCGCTGAACTTAAATAACAGGATCTATATATCATGAAAGTGACTGTACTCGGCAGCGGCTCCGCCTATGGCGTTCCTTACGCGGGTGGTGGCTGGGGTAAATGCGACCCCAAAAACCCCAAAAACCGCCGCACCACGCCGTCGATTTTGATCGAAGACGGCACCACGCAGTTGCTGGTCGATATGGGCCCGGATTTCAAAGAACAATCCCTGCGCCACAACATCACCAATCCGGATGCGGTTTTCTTTACACACCCGCACGCGGATCACATCGCGGGCATGTTCCATCTGCCGATTTTCATGTCGCATAGAAACGGCAAACATCTGCCGATGTACGCCAACCGCTTTACGCGCAAAGATATCGAACGCGTGTGGTGGTACATGTTTGACCCCGCCATCAACGTTGAATACACCGGCACGGCACGCCCGTACTGGGTTGAAATGATCCCCCCGCAGGAACTGACGATCGGCACACTGAAAATGCAGACGTTCTGGCAGCAGCACGGCCGTATCCAGTCGGTCGGCATGCGCCTTGGTAACTTTGCGTACTCGACCGACGTGAACGCCTTCCCCGAAGAAAGCGAACAGCATCTGTACGGCCTGGATACATGGTTCGTCGATTGCAACTGCGTGGCGCCGACGGATAATTCGCACGGTCACCTTGAAAAGTGCCTGGCATGGGTTGAAAAATACAAACCCAAGAAAACCTACCTGACGCACCTCGACTACACCGTCGATTACGACACTGTATCCAAACTGCTGCCCCCGCATGTGGAACTGGCATACGACGGTTTGGTGCTGGAGTTTTAATTTATACGTCTGAACAATACCGGAGAGAGACATGAAGAAACTTGTAAGCCTTTTTGCTGCGCTTCTTCTTGTCTGCGGCTGTTCGCGTACAATGCAGACATCATCCGGTCAGCAATATCTGTCGTCGTACAAGCCGGCGACGTATGGCGCAGTGCGCAGTGATGAAAAGGGGGGAGAGGCTACACCCGAAAAGACAATCGAAGAAAAACTGCGCGAAGTCGCGGCGGTTGAACCCACCCTGACATTCCCGACGTCTATTGGCCTTGCGCGCATTGAAAACGGCGCATTAACGGCGGTGCCCTTGGACGAGCTGGAAATCTGGAATGCCGCCGCCGAAAAACTGGGCGCCGAATACGGATCGTTTGTGCCCCTTAGCCCGATGGTGGCGCGTATGGTGGGCGATCAATACAGATCACCGTCTTCTTCCCGTGGCACTGACAACATCGTAGACATTATTCGCCTGGGCGCCGCACGTCAGCACACGCATACGACATTGATATACGAAGTGATTACAAAAGCGTCCAAGCAGGACACGATATTGTCGGCAACGAATGTGACGATTATCGGCGGCCTTGTCGTACCCTCCAAAATTCATGAAACAGAAGCTGTCGGCAACGGCCTGTTTATTGATGTGATGCAGGGCTATCCCTACGGCACGATCTCGTCCGTTGTTGAAAAACAAAAGCGCGTGGCCTCTTCATGGGGCTGGGGTTCGGATGACGCCGATACCGAAAAGGCTGCCGACAAAGTGAAAATCAAGCTGGTGCAAAAGCTGGCAAATGAAACTGTCGATCTGCTGCAAGAATTGCGCGGCAAGCTGGAACAGGCGCGGCAAGAAAAGGCGCCGGCTACCCCTTAATCCGCCCGCGCAAGCGTTTGCACCCCCGCCCGAAATCGGCTACAAAGAGGGCAGGCGTTACGCCGTTTGTGCCCGTAGCTCAGCTGGATAGAGCAGGTGCCTTCTAAGCATCAGGTCGGGGGTTCGA